>NZ_JBUEQS010000002.1:0-200689 GCF_054969005.1 Homoserinimonas flava | reverse complement strand
CCGGCCGCGCAGTGCGCGGCCGGGACACGGGTGAGTGATCAGTTGACCTCGTCGGGGTGGGCGCTCACGCGGCCATCCCGATCGAGAGCCGTGATGGCCGAAACCTCGCCCGACGTGAGCTCGAAGCCGAAGACATCGAAGTTCTCGGCCATGCGCTCACTGCGGTTCGACTTGGGAAAGACGATGTTGCCCCGCTGCAGGTGCCAGCGGATGACCGCCTGCGCCGGCGTCACACCGTGCGCGGCGGCGGCATCGGCGACGGCGGGCTCATCGAAGAGCGGGTACTTGCCCTGCCCAAGCGGGCCCCACGCCTCAATCGCGATGCCCTTGTCGCGGCAGAATGCGGCCACACCGGGCTGTTGGTATGCGGGGTGCAACTCGATCTGGTTGACGGCGGGAACAACATCCGTCGCCTCGAGCAGCTTCTCAAGGTGCGGCACGAGAAAGTTGGAGACACCGATCGACTTGGTGAGCCCGTCCTCCTGGAACTGCTCGAGTGAGCGCCACGCATCGACGTAAAGGTTGTTCGCCGGCGCTGGCCAGTGGATGAGGTACAGGTCGACGGCATCGAGGCCAAGCTTCGAGAGGCTCGACTCGATTGCCGCGCGCGAACGGTCGGTGGCCTGCTCGGTGATCCACTGCTTCGTCGTGATGAACAGCTCGTCACGCGGGATGCCGGAGGCGGCGAGCGCACGGCCGACACCCTCCTCATTGCCATAAATCGCGGCGGTGTCAATGTGGCGGTAGCCGGCCTCAAGCGCCTCGCTGACGATGCGTTCGGTCTCGGCCGGGTCAACCTGAAACACCCCGAAGCCGAGCTGGGGGATTTGATGGCCGGAGTTGAGCGTGATGGTGGGAACAGTCATCGTTCTATCGTGCCACGCGGCGCCTCGCGCACCTCACACGTGACGTTCATCCGGGCCGTTATACGCGCTGAGCGGACGGATGAGGGAGTTCGCCTCGAGCTGCTCCATAACGTGTGCCGTCCACCCGGTGACGCGCGCCGCGACAAACAGCGGAGTGAACATTTCGGTGTCGAAGCCCATGAGGTTGTAGGCGGGGCCGCTCGGGTAATCGAGGTTTGGCTTAATGTTCTTACGCTCATTCATCGCCGCTTCGAGGCGATCGTAGAGTTCTGCGACCTCCGGTCGCTCATAGTGCGCGACGAGGGTGTCAAGTGCCGCCTTCATGGTCGGCACGCGCGAATCGCCGCTCTTGTAGACACGGTGACCGAAGCCCATGATTTTGCGCTTCTCGGCGAGCGCCGCGTCAAGCCACTCTTCGGTGCGCTCAGGGATCACGATCTCCTCAAAGACCTGCATGACCGCTTCGTTGGCGCCACCGTGCAGCGGGCCCTTCAGCGCGCCGATCGCCGCAACGACCGCGCTGTAGATGTCGCTGAGTGTTGAGGTGACCACGCGGGCGGTGAAGGTGGAGGCGTTGAACGAATGCTCCGCGTAGAGAATCATCGACACGTCGAACGCCTCGACAACGACCGCCTCTGGCACCTCGCCGAACGTCATGTGGAGAAAGTTGGCCGAATACGAGAGGTCATCGCGCGGCTCGACGAGGTCCTCGCCGCGGCGGCGACGCTGGTCGTACGCGATGATCGCCGGAATGCGGGCGAATAGCCCTGCAGCGCGGCGCAGGTTTGCCTCGGCGTCGGCGGCCGACGCCATACTGGGCACCGTGTCATCCTGGGCCCCAATCACGCTGACGGCCGTGCGCACGACGTCCATCGGATGCGCCGTCTCTGGCAACTCGTCGATGATGCGTTTGATGACGGGGTCGAGGTGGCGCTGAGCACGTTCGAGCGCCTGGAACTCCTCCAGCTGCACGGGCGTCGGCAGTTCGCCATGCCACAGCAGGTAGGCGACCTCCTCGAAGATGCACTGCGCGGCGAGCTCCTGCACGGGGTAGCCGCGGTAGAGCAGCGAGTTGGTTTCTGGGTTGACCTTGGAGATGGCGGTGCTGTCGGCGATGACGCCGGCGAGACCCTTGCGGATCTCTTGGGCTGCGTTCTCAGTCATGACACTCCTTCGTGGTGGTGGTTCATGAAGCGTGGCGGATGCCCGGCTCAGTGCCGACCGGGAACGGTGAAGTTGAACACTCCCTCGTCAAAGGAGTTATACCCCGCATAGTCGACAAGTTCGTAGAGTCGAGCCCTCGTGAGCATGTCGGGCACGGCGGCCTCCTGCGTTCCGTCGGCGACGAGAGTGTCGAGCACCCGCTCGGCGGCCCCCATCGCGGCGCGGAGGAGCGTCACCGGATAGATGACGATGTTCACGCCGACATCCCGCAGCTGCGTTGTGGTGAAGAGTGCGCTCTTGCCGAACTCGGTCATATTGGCGAGGATCGGCACGTCGATCCCCGCGCGCACAGCCTCAAACTCGGCGAGGTCGGCCATCGCTTCGGGAAAGATGGCGTCGGCCCCGGCATCAACGAGGGCTTTTGCGCGGTCGATCGCGGCCGCGAGACCACCAGGGCCCGGAATGGTGCCCCGGATGTCGGTGCGCGCCATGATGAGCAGGTTCGGGTCGCGTCGCGTCTCGGCCGCCGCCCGCACACGTTTGATCGCGGTGCTGTCGTCGACCACAGCCTTGCCGTCGAGGTGGCCGCACCGCTTCGGGTTCACCTGGTCTTCAATGTGCACCCCGGCGACGCCGGCATCCTCAAGCTCGTGAATGGTGCGGGCGACGTTCATGGGTTCGCCGAAGCCCGTGTCGATGTCGACGAGTGACGGGAGGTCGGTCATCCGGCTGATCTGGCCCGCCCGCTGGGCGACCTCGGTGAGGGTCGTGAGGCCGATGTCGGGCAGGCCGAGCTCATTGCTCAGCACGGCGCCCGAAATGTAGACGCCCTCGAAGCCCTTCTCCTCGATGAGCCTCGTGCTCAGCGGGGTGAATGAGCCGGGGAACCGTTGGAGTTCGCCGCTTGCGAGACGCTCCCGCAGGCCGGCGCGCTTTTCGGCGGGGGTCTTGGTGGAGTACAGCATCAGAAAATCCCTCGGGTGGTGTTGCGCGGCAGTTCGGCGTTGATGGTGAGACCGAAAAGCTCGTCGGCGGTGAGGTCGGGCAGGCGCTGGGCGGTGTCGAGGAAGCGCTCGATCTCCTCCGGCTCGAGCACGTCGGCGGCGAGGCTGCGGAACTTCTGCACGTACTGCTCGCGCGCGAACGGCTTCGCGCCGAGCGGATGCGCGTCAGCGACGGCGATCTCGTCAACGACGCGGCTGCCGTCGGTGAGTTCGATCTCGACGCGGCCGCCAAACGCCTTCTCGCTGATGTCGGCGGAGTGGTAGCGGCGCGTCCACTCGGCGTCTTCGAGGGTTGTGACCTTGTGCCACAGCGCCACCGTGTCGGGCCGGCCGGCGCGCGCGGGGGCGTAGGAGTCGACGTGGTGCCAGCTGCCGTCTTGCAGGGCGACCGCAAAGATGTACGGGATCGAATGGTCGAGCGTCTCGCGGCTTGCGGTCGGGTCGTACTTCTGCGGGTCGTTCGCGCCCGAACCGATGACGTAGTGCGTGTGGTGGGAAGTGTGGAGCACGACGCTGCGGATGTTCGCGGGGTCGCGCAATTCGGGGCGCTCGGTGCCGAGCTTGCGGGCGAGGTCGATCCAGGCCTGCGCCTGATATTCGGCCGAATGCTCTTTTGTGTAGGTGTCGAGGATGGCGCGACGCACCTCTCCTCGCTCGGGCAGGGGCACCTCGTAGCGCCCTTCCGGGCCGTCGAGCAGCCATGAGATGACGCCGTCTTCGCCCTCGTAGATGGGGGTGGGGCTGGTCTGGCCGCGCATCGCACGGTCGACGGCTTCGACCGCCATCTTGCCGGCGAAGGCGGGGGCGTGGGCCTTCCAGGTGGAAATTTCGCCCTTGCGCGACTGGCGGGTCGCGGTCGTGGTGTGGAGGGCCTGGCCGACCGCCTGGAAGATGGTTTCGGTGTCGAGGCCGAGAAGGGTGCCGATGCCGGCGGCGGCGCTCGGGCCGAGGTGGGCGACGTGGTCGATCTTGTGCTTGTGCAGGCTGATGGCTTTGACCAGGTCAACCTGAATTTCGTAGCCCGTGACGATGCCGCGGAGCAGGTCGTCCCCCGTGCGGCGGGTGTGCTGGGCCACCGCGAGGATGGGCGGGATGTTGTCGCCGGGGTGCGAGTATTCGGCGGCGAGGAACGTGTCGTGGTAGTCGAGTTCGCGCACGGCGACGCCGTTGGCCCAGGCGGCCCACTCGGGGCTCACCCGAGTCGTCGTGCCGAAGACGGTCGATCCCGGTTCGAATCCGCCGTGCCGTTCGGCCTGTTCGCGGGCTGAGACGACGGGGGCGCGGGTGAGGCTGGCGGCGGCGACGGCAGCGTTGTCGATCACGCGGTTGATGACCATGTCGGTGACCTCGGAGGTCACCTCGACGCGCTCAGCGGCGACCTCGGCGATCTTGTGGGCGAGCTGGTCTTCGCGGGCGAGGTTCTCGTCACTGCGGTAGGTGCGGACGGGGTGGAGCTTCACGAGGCGGTCCTTTCGAGGGGGGCAGGTTCTTTGGTTTCTGCCGCCGCGAGCGCGTTCACGAGGGCGTTGTGGAGGTGGACGTGGGTGGCGTGGGCGGCAAGGTCTTGGTCGCCGGCGATGATGGCCTGCACGATGAGGAGGTGTTCGGCGGCGGCCCGCTGCAGGCGGGCGCTGTCGTCTTTCGCAAGCCGGCGCACGCGCACGAGGTGGGTGCGGAGCGATCTCAGCGCGGCAACGAGGTACGGGTTCTGCACCGCGTCGTCGAGAGCGGCGTCGAAGCGGGCAACGAGGTCGTAGTAGTCGTGGCGGGCGGGATCGTCGGCGGCGAGGAGCTGCGGGGCGGCGATGAACTCGGCTTCGAGCGCGGCGAAGGTCGCGGCATCCGCTCGCCCGGCGGCGAGACGTGCGGCTTGTTCTTCGAGGGCGCGACGCACTTCAAAGAGTTCGCGGATGTTCGCGACCGAGACGTCGGTGACGACGAGACCTCTCCCCGCCTGTGGCGCGACGAGCCCGTCGGCGGCGAGGCGGGAGAGGGCCTCGCGAAGGGGGGTGCGGCTGACGCCGAGCCGCTCCGCCTGCTCGACTTCGCCGAGCACGGTGCCGGGCGGGAGCGCCCAGTCGATGATGTCGCTGCGGAGGGCACGGTATGCGCGGTCTGAGGCTCGCATTGCAACTCCGTTCGGCTTCGGGGACACTTCCACTGTATACACAATGTGCTGATCTGCGCATTCTTGCCGCTGAATCGGGGCCAGAACTGATTCGGATGTATACATACTGGGGCGACGCTGCCGCCAGATGTCGTGTTTGTCTTTGGCACCGCGGAGACCTTTCCGGTCGCCGACTCGGTCGCGTCGGCGCGGCTCGAACGGCATGGCGTGGTGACGTTCGGGTCGGTTGCGGTGGATGGTTCCGCTGCGTCGCTCCCACAGGTGTTGAAGCCATGCCAGTTCGGTCTCAATGGCGTTGAGCGCGTCTGCTTCGAGGCGGTAGTACCGCTCAGTGAAGTCGGGTCTGCGCTCAAGCCATCCATGCTCGAGCAGCATCCGCAGATGGCGGGCAACGGCAGGCCGTGTGACGCCAAACTCGCTCTCGATCATGGAGGAAATCATCCCCGAGGGATGCTCTCCGCTTGCGAGTATTTCGACGATCCGTCGGCGGATCGGTTCGGACATGAGCTGGAACGGATGCATCGCAGCACCCCATCATGCGGAGGGCCCCCGCCGTCGCGAGCCCCTGCCGACCGAGCACTTTGAATTCTCGGCCAACCGGTGGAGGAGCTAACACCCAGGTGAGGTGGGTCTCTTTCCCGTATGCCACTTGCGCCTTACGTAAGGCGCAAGTGGCATACGAAAAACGGGCACCCCGACCAGCGAACTCGGGCCGGCGCGGGTGCCGTGTCGGCGACCAGCGGCGACGCAAGAAACCCCTTGACAAAGTTACTTGTTTTTTGCAAGCTAATGGTGCTTGTGGGGGCACCGGGCAGCACACCATCCACCACCACCGGAACCAGCAGGAGAAAATCATGAGCACCGACATTTTCGTCAACCTCCCCACGACCGACCTCGAACGCTCGAAGGCATTCTTCGAAGGGGTCGGGTGGAGCATCAACCCCATGTTCACCGATGAGAACGCAACCTGCGTTGTCATCGACGAGCACCTCTACCTCATGATGCTCACGCCCACGTTCTTCGCCACCTTCACCGACAAGCCGATCTCCGACCCGCACACGAGCCTTCAGGTCTCGGTTGCACTGAGCCGCGAATCGCGCGAAGCCGTCGACGCCTTCATGGAGAAAGCGCTCGCGGCCGGGGCCACCGAACCCAGGGAACCACAGGACTACGGCTTCATGTACTCGCGCGACTTCGACGACCCAGACGGCAACTCATTCGGCGTGCTCTACATGGACCCCGTCGCCGCCGCACAAGGCCCAGAGGCGTACATGGCGCAGCAGACCCAGGACGCCTAAACCGCATGGCAGCCCGGAACTACGGCCAGTACTGCGGCGTCGTCACCGCCCTCGAGATTGTCGGCGAACGGTGGGCACTCCTCATCGTTCGCGACCTCCTCGTCGGCCCGCGGCGCTACACGGACCTGAAAGCCGGGCTGCCGCGCATCCCCACCAATATCCTCAGCACCCGCCTCAAAGAACTGCAAGACGCCGGCGTCATCCGCCGCGTGCCACTCACCCACCGCGGCCTCATCTACGAACTCACCGACTACGGCCGCGGGCTTGAAGAGGTCGTGCTCGCCCTCGGCCGGTGGGGGTTCCAAGCGATGGGCGACCCGGCCGACGGCGACGTCGTGACGAACGACTCCATGACGATGGCGTTTCGCACCGCCTTCAGGTCGGATGCCGCGGCACACCTTCCCCGCACCGTCTACGAAGTCCACCTCGGCGCCGTGCAGCTCAGGCTCCGCGTCGGCCCCGAAGGACTCCACATCGCCCCGGCTCCCGGCACCACCGCCGTGCCCGTCCCGGCATCGCACCGGGTACTCGACGAACCGGACCTCGTGATCGTTGCCGGGCCGCGCATCCGCCTGCTCATCTCCGGCGAGCTCACCCCGGCAGAAGCGCTCGCGGCTGCCATCGTGCAGGTGGCCCACGGCGACCCTGCGCTGCTCGACCGCTTCGCACACACCTTCCACCTCGCGCCCATGCAGGAGAAGCCCGCGGCATAGGATGGAAGGCTCATGACTGCCGCCATCCCTCCCGCCGACGCCACACCGGTGCGGGTCACCTACCCGGAGGACCTGCCGGTCAGTCAGCGGCGTGACGACATCTCGGCGGCCATCCGCGACCACCAGGTGGTCATCGTGGCGGGGGCGACCGGCTCCGGCAAGACAACGCAGCTGCCAAAGATGCTGCTTCAGCTTGGCTACACGAGCATCGGCCACACGCAGCCGCGCCGCATCGCGGCCCGCACCATCGCCGAGCGCATCGCCGAAGAACTCGGCGAAGAGGTCGGCGGCACCGTCGGCTACCAGGTGCGCTTCACCGACCGCACCGCCAAGGGCACCCGCATCAAGCTGATGACGGACGGCATCCTGCTCAACGAGATCCACCGCGACCGCCTGCTGCGCAAATACGACGCCATCATCATCGACGAGGCGCACGAGCGCAGCCTCACGATCGACTTCTTGCTCGGCTACCTCAAGCAGCTCCTCCCCCGGCGGCCCGAACTCAAGATCGTCATTACCTCAGCAACGATCGACCCGGAAAGCTTCGCCACCCACTTCGCCGCCGCCGACGGCTCGCCCGCCCCGATCATCGAGGTGAGCGGGCGCACCTATCCCGTCGAGATCCGCTACCGGCCATTGGCCCCGGATGCCGAAACCGACGACCCCGATGAACCTTCGGAAATTCAGGAAACGGCGCCCCCGGCGGCCCGCAACACCCGGCATTCGGGTGGCTCGGGGACGAATCTCCTGAATTCTCGTGGTGTGCCGTCCGCGGCCGAGCCGCTCGACCTCTTCGACGGCATCAACGCCGGCATCGACGAGCTCGCGCGGGAGGGCAGCGGCGACATCCTCGTGTTCCTCAGCGGGGAGAACGAGATCCGCGACGCCGAGGATGCGATCCGGGCGCGGAACCTTCCCGGCACCGAAGTGCTCCCTCTGTATGGGCGGCTCAGTGCGGCCGATCAGCACCGCGTGTTCCAGCGGGGGTCAACCCCGGGCATCCGTCGCCGCATTGTGCTCGCGACGAACGTTGCCGAAACCTCCCTCACGGTGCCCGGCATCAAGTATGTGATCGACGCCGGCACCGCCCGCATCAGCCGCTACAGCGTGCGGGCGAAGATCCAGCGCCTGCCGATCGAGGCGATCTCGCAGGCCTCAGCGAACCAGCGTTCGGGTCGCTCCGGCCGCACGAGCGACGGCATCGCCATCCGCCTGTACTCGGAGCAGGACTTCGAAAAGCGCCCCGAGTTCACCGACCCCGAAATCCTCCGCACCAACCTTGCCGCCGTCATCCTGCAGATGATCTCACTCGGCCTCGGGGCGATCGAAGACTTCCCGTTTTTGCAGCCACCGGATGCCCGCGGCATCCGCGACGGCCTCGACCTGCTGCGGGAGCTCGGCGCAGTCGAGGCAGGCAAGGCTGGCGACTCGACCCCGCGCATCACGAAGATCGGCCGCCAGCTCTCGCAGCTGCCGATCGACCCGCGCCTCGCCCGCATGGTGATCGAGTCTGGTCGCCACGGCGTCACACGCGAGGTCATGGCGATCGTCGCGGGCCTCAGCATCCAGGACCCGCGCGAACGCCCGCTCGAGAAGCGCCCGCAGGCCGATCAGCTGCACGCGCGCTTCGTCGACAAGACGAGCGACTTTCTCACCATGCTCAACCTCTGGAACCACCTCAAAGAGCAGGAGAAGGCCCTCAGCGGCAACCAGTTTCGGCGCCTCTGCAAGGCCGAATACCTCAACTATTTGCGGGTGCGGGAGTGGGCGGATGTCTTCCGCCAACTCGAACGCATGGCGAAGCCCCTCGGGCTGACGATGGGCGAGCCGGGTAACGACGGGGTGGGCATCCACAAATCGATCATGGCGGGGCTGCTGAGCCAGCTCGGGGTTCGCGACGACACCGTCGCGGCCGCGAGTGGCAAAGGGAGCAACGACCGCGATCGGCCCCGCAACAAGAAGGGCGACTACATCGGGGCGCGGCAGGTGCGCTTCTCGGTGTTTCCAGGCTCGGCGCTCGCGAAGAAGCAGCCGGCCGAAATCATGTCGGCCGAGCTTGTTGAGACCAGTCGGCTCTTCGCCCGGATGAACGCCGCCGTCGATCTCGCGTGGGCCGAACCGCTCGCGAGCGATCTTGTGAAGCGTCAGTACGGTGAGCCCCACTGGGAGAAGAAGCAGGGGGCGGCGGTCGCCTACGAACGCGTCACCCTGTACGGCGTGCCGATCGTCGCACGTCGCCGGGTGCAGCTCGCCCGGATTGACCGCGAGCAGGCGCGCGAGTTCTTTCTCCGCCACGCCCTCGTCGAGGGCGAGTGGGAGATCGACCGCCTCGACAAGCGGCTCACATCCTTCGATCGGGCCAACCGGGCGCTGCGCCGGCAGCTGTCCGACGTCGAGGAGCGCACCCGACGGCGGGACATCCTGCTCGACGATGAAGTGGTCTTCGAGTTCTACGACCGACACATTCCCGCCGAGGTATGCACGCAGCGGGATTTCGAATCCTGGTGGAAGCGCACCCTCGCCGACACCCCTGAGCTCCTTACGATGACGCGTGACGACCTGCTCGAGGGCTCGGATGCTGCGCCAGAACTGCTCGAAAGCGACTACCCGAAATGGTGGCATCAGGGCGACCAGCGTCTCAGGCTCAGCTACCGCTTCGAGCCCGGCGCGAATGATGACGGTGTGACGGTGCAGGTGCCGCTCGCCCTCCTCGCTCGCCTCTCCCCCGCCGGCTTCGACTGGCAGGTGCCCGGCCTTCGCGCCGATCTCGTTGCCGCCCTCATCAAAGCGCTGCCGAAGGCGATCAGGCGCAACGTGGTTCCGGCCGGCGACTGGGCCCGCAAGCTCATCGCCGACCTGCCGGATGAGCTTGACCCGACCGAGATGCCGCTCACGGAATATCTCGCGCGAGAGATCCAGCGCCGCACCTACACACCCGTGGTGGTCGAGGATTTCGAGCTTGAGCGGGTGCCTGGACACCTGCTCGTGACGTTCGCCGTCGTCGGCGAGCACGGTCGCGAGCTGGCCAGATCGAAAGACCTCCTCGCGCTGCAGGCGAAACTGCGGGAGCGCGCCAGAGAGAGCGTTGCCAGGGTGCATGCGCGCGCCGAGCCGCCCCGCACCGCAACCGGTCCCGGCGATGCACCAGCCGGTGGCCCGGCAGCGGTCGGCGCGGCGCGACCCGGCGCCGCCCATGCCGCGACGATCGAACGCTCTGGCCTCACCTCGTGGGATTTCGACGCGCTCCCCGCCGTGCTCGACACCCGCGTCGCCGGCAATGTGGTCCGCGCCTACCCGGCCCTCGTCGATGAGGGTGCCACGGTCGCCGTCCGGCTCATGGCGACGCAACTCGACCAGGCGCGGGAGCACCGCCGCGGCGTGCGCCGGCTGCTCCAGCTCAGCATTCCCACGCCCGCCGCCTACGTGCAGCAGCACCTCACGGCCGCCGAAAAGCTGAGCCTCGCCGCGAGCCCGTACCGGTCGACGCAGGCGCTGTTCGATGACGCGATGGCAGCAACCCTCGACGCCGTCATCGACGCCACGCCCGCGACCGAAACGCCGGATGCCACGCCCCTCCCCTGGGCCCGCGCCGAGTTCGACGCCCTCCGCGACCGCGCATCGGCCGGCATCGTCGATGGAGTCTTCTCCGCGGTCTCACTCACCGCGAAGTCCCTTGCGGCTGCCCGGGAGGCCGAGAAGGCGATCAAGGGCGCCGCAAGCATGGCCCTGATCGCACCGCTCGCCGACGCCCGCGAGCAGCTTGAGGCGCTTGTTCACCCCGGGTTTGTGGGGCTCGCCGGGGTGGAGCGACTCCGCCGCATCCCGCTCTACCTCGCCGGCATCACCCACCGGGTCGACCGTCTTGCCGACAACCTGGGCCGCGACCGCGCCTGGATGGCCGACGTGCAGGCGGCCACCGCGCTGTATGTGAAGGCCGGCGGAACCCTGCCGCTCACCCGCGAGCTCGCCGACGACCCGGCCGGCGCGGAGCTTGTCCGCGTGCGCTGGATGCTCGAGGAGTTGCGCGTCAGCCTCTTCGCGCAGCACCTCGGCACGACCGGCCCGGTGTCGCTGCAGCGCATCCAGAAGGCTCTCGCGCGCTGAACCATCGAGCGAGACAATAGCCTCATGGATGCCACAGTCAGCGAGTTCATCGAGCAGGTCACGCCCGAGAAGCGCAAGCGCGACGCCCACACGCTCCTCGCCATGATGGCGGAACTCACGGGCGAGCAGCCCTACCTCTGCTACAAGACCATCATCGGCTTCGGCACCCACCACTACCGCTACGAGAGCGGGCGCGAAGGCGACGCCCCCATCGCGGCCTTCGCGCCACGCAAGGCCGCATCGACGGTCTACCTAACCGAGGACACGGCGCTGTACTCGGACCTTTTGGAGAAGCTCGGCCCGCACACCCTCGGTCAGAGGGTGTGCCTCTACATGCGAGACCTCGAAAAGGTCGACCTCGATGTGCTCGACCAGATCCTTCGCCGCTCGCACGAGCTGGCGCTCAAGGGCATCGCTGATTGAGTAGCGCCTACTTCGTCGACGCCGCCTGCTTCGCGTTGACCTCGTATGAGGTGTTGGTCGACTCGAAGAAGTTGACGAGCTCGAGGGTGTCGTTCGCGGTCGCCATCCACTTCGCCGGGTTCGTGACCTTGTAGTGCGCTTCGAAACCGAGCTCTTCAAGACGGCGGTCAGCGAGGTACTTGACGTACTGGTTGATGTAGTTGGCGTTGAGGCCGAGGATGCCGCCGGGGAGCAGGTCGTGGTTATACGCCTCCTCCATTTCGACGGCGTCGAGGATCATCTGGCGGATCTCGTCGGCAAATTCGGCCGTCTGCAGCTCAGGGTTCTCTTCGAGCACCGTGAGGATGAGGTTGATACCGAACTTGAGGTGCAGGCTTTCGTCGCGCACCACCCAGTCCATGAGCGAACCGAAGTTGCGGAGCAGGTTCCGCTGGCGGAACGAGAGGGCGACCATGAAGCCCGAATAGAACCAGATGCCCTCGAGGATGACGTTGTAGGCGACAAGGTTGCGCACGAAGTCTTGTTTGCCTTCGAGGGTGGTGATGTCGAGGGTTTGCTCGCTCATCCGCTTGATGAACTTGACCTCGAATTCCTCCTTGCGCGCCATCGACGGGATGTCGACGTGGGCCGCGTAGGCCTCTTCGCGGTTGATGGGAAAGGTCTCGAGCACGTATTCGAACGACATGCAGTGGTTCGCTTCTTCCCACATCTGCTTGGCGAGGTAGAGGTGCGCCTCGGCCGAGTTGATGTACGGGTAGACACCGAACGCGAGTGCCTTGTTGACGAGCAGCTCGTTCGGGTTGAAGTAGCTCATGAGGAAGGTCACCGCGTGGCGCTCTTCATCGGTCATCTTCTTGAAGTCGGCGATGTCTTCGCCGAGCTGGATCTCGTTGGGGAACCAGGTGTTCGCGACGGCCTGGTCGTAGAGGTCCATGGCCCACTGGTACTTGATCGGCTTGAGCAGGAGGCCCTCTTGGATGCCGGTGCCGAGAATTCCCATGTCTACTTCATCTGCTTTCTGATGCTGATCGGATGCCTGTGGGCCATGATGCCCCGTGAAGATGCGTGTGCGCTGCTGCTACTGGCAGCTGTCGCACTGCAGGTCGTCCATGGGGTCGACCGGAACGTAGTATTCGTCGGTGGCGACGCCCGTGCTGTGCTCGTTCATCAGGCGCCTTCCTTCGGGGCGACGCTGCCGAAGCCACGGCGCGCGGGCGCTGAGACCGCTGGTGCGGCGGAGGGCTCGGCGCTCACCGGAGCAGCAACGCCCGGAGCAGCAACGCCCGGCGCCGCGCTCGGGGCCACCGCTGGGGTCGCCCCGGCCGGAGCCGCCGCGACGACGGGGTTGACCGCGGGTGCGGTGGTCGACGCCGAGCCGAAGCCGCGCTTGGGGCCACCGCCGGAGATCTCCTCCGACTTGTTCACCTTGACGGTGGACTGTTCGGCTTGGTGCCGCGGCTTCATGTGCAGGTAGTACGTGGTCTTGACGCCACGCTCCCAGGCCGCGTAGTAGATGTCCATCATCTCGCCGAGGTCACGCGTTTCGAGGTACATGTTGCGGCTGATGGCCTGGTCGATCCACTTCTGCGCGCGCGCCGCAACCTCGATGAAGGCGTAGGGCGAGAGCTGGAAGCTCGTCTTGTAGACCTCCTGCAGGTGTGTGGGGATGGTCGAAACCCGCGAAATGTCGCCCTGGCTGCGGAGGATGTCCTCGCGCACCGACTCCCACAGGCCGAGCTTCTGCAGGTCTGCGACGAGGTTGCGGTTGACCTCAAGGAACTTGCCGTTCGAGGTGGAGCGGCTGAAAATCTGCGAGAACTGCGGGTCGAGGCCGGGGGTGGTGCCGGCGACAAGACCGATGGATGCGGTCGGCGCGATGGCCATGAGGGTCGCGTTGCGCATGCCGCCCTTGACCTTCTCGCGCATCGCATCCCAGTCGAGGCGGGTCGTGCGGTTGACCTTGATCTCGATGCCGCGATCCTGCTCGGTGAGCGCGATGCTGTCGAGCGGCACGAGGCCCTGCGCCCAGCGCGAACCGGCGAAGTTCTCGTAGGCGCCACGCTCCTGGGCGAGGTCGGCACTTTCGTCGATCGCCGCGTAGGAGACGTGCTCCATGATTTCGTCGATGAGGTCGTAGGCCTCTTCGCTCTCGTAGCTGAAACCGTGCTTCTCGACGATGTCGGTGAAGCCCATGACGCCGAGACCGACGGCGCGGTTCTGCTGGTTGGAGAAGTCCGCCTCCTTCACCGAGGAGCGGGTGATGTCGATGAGGTTGTCGAGTTGGCGCACCGCGATGCGGGCGCTCTCGGCGATCTTCACGAAGTCCATGCTGACCTTGCCGGTCGCCTCATCGACAAGCAGGTGACGGCTGAGGTTGATCGACGCGAGGTTGCAGACCGACACGTTGTCTTCGTCTTGCGGCAGCGTGATCTCGGTGCAGAGGTTGGAGAGGTGGATCGTGCCGGTGTTGTTGTTGAGGGCACGGTTGTTGATCGTGTCTTTCCAGGTGAGCCACGGGTGGCTCGTGCCCTGGAGGGAGATAAGGATCGCCTTGAACTGCTCGCGCGCCTTGATGACTTTGTGCATCCGCAGTTCGCCGTTTTTTGCCATCTCCACGTACTCCGCGTAGCGCGCCGAGAAGGCGGCACCGTAGAGCTCGTTGAGGTCGGCGACCTCGAGCGGGTCGAACAGGTACCAGTCGTCGTCGAGCTGCACGCGCTTCATGAACTCGTCGCTGATCCACACCGCCGTGTTGGCCGTGCGGGTGCGGCGGTAGGGGTCACCGGAGTTTTGGCGCAGGTCCAAGAACTCGGGGAAGTCCATGTGCCAGTTCTCCATGTAGAAGCAGAGGGCACCGAACTTTTTGCCGCCGCGGCTGACGGCACGCAGGATCGAGTCGATCGTGTGCATGAACGGGATCGGGCCCGTCGAGCTCGTGTTGTTGGAGCGGATGGGCGAACCCTGCGCACGGAGCTTCGTGACCGAAAGGCCGATGCCGCCCGTGCCCTTCGTGAGCCACATGACATCGCGCGTGGTCTTCGCGATGTGCTCCATGTCGTCTTGCATCTCCATGACGAAGCAGTTCGCGAGCTGCGGGTAGATGGTGCCGGCGTTGACGAGGGTCGAACCCGCGGCGAGGTACTCAAGGGTCGACATCTTGTTGTAGAACGCGATTGCCGTGCCGTTGGGGTCTGCCTCGTTGAGGGAGAGGCCCATGGCGATGCGCATCCAGAAGTACTGGGGCACCTCAAGTGCGTCGCCGTTGCGGCCCTTGATGCCGTAGCGGTTGTTCAGCGTGACGACGCCGATGTACTTGAGGAGCGCGTCGTGCGTGGGGTCGAGCGCGGCGGCGAGACGGTCGAGGTCGAAGAGCTCGACGAGGCGCGGGTCGAGGAGGCCCTCTTCGACGCCGCGGCGCACGTTGGGGCCGAAGTGCTCGAGGTGCAGGCGGCGCAGGTCGGCGTCGGACTCGTAGTCGCCGAGCACGCGCTTGTAGATGGTCTTGAGCAGGAGGCGGGCGGCGACCGTGTCGAACGCCGGGTCGTCTTTGACGTTCTGGAGCGCGACCTGGATGACCGCCTCGTCAAGCTGCTGCGTCGTGATGCCGTCGAAGAGCGTCAGCTCGAGTTCACTCGCGATCTGGGTGACCCACGTGATGTTCTCGTCGAGCCCCGTGCTCGCCTCTTCGATCGCCAGGTTGATCTTGTTGGCGTCGTATGGCTCCCGCGTGCCGTTGCGCTTGACTACCGTGATTCCCACGTTGCTCCCTCTTCGCGTCGATGACGCGTCCCGATTGTTCGTTGCTGCCTGCATTTGTTCGTTACTGCCTGCAGTGCGGTAGTCCGCCCCGCCCGGCCGCCGTTGGACGGTCAGGGCCGGCTCCCCGATGCCTCAATTGATGCCTGAATTCTCCGCATTCTTCGCGCCGCTCGGCCCTTCGTGCGATTCGGGCCTGTGCGACGGCGACTGCGGTTCGACCACTATATAGCGGGGTCGATGCGGAAGCGACATCCCATATCTAGTGGGCGTGTCATCCACAGTTGTGCATAAGTTGCACGAGTTCTTCACACCCTGTGCACTTATTCTCCGGCCACCCACCGACATTCCGTGGGGCTAGACTCTTGCTCTCGTGAAGCGCTATCTGGACCTCCTCAAGACCCGCGGTGTCGGGCGCATCATGGCGGCCCAGCTGACGGCGCGATTCCCCAATGGGATGCTCTCGCTCGCCCTCCTTCTGCACGTCGAGCAGGTGCACGACAGCTACGGCGCGGCGGGTCTCGTGCTCGCCGCCACGAGCATCGGGCAGGCGATCGCCGGGCCACTCACCAGCCGCTGGATGGGGGTGTGGGGCATGCGCCCCGTGCTGCTGCTCACGACCGTCTCAGCGACGCTCGCCCTCGGCACCCTCGCGTTCGTCATCATGCCCGTCGGGCTCTACATGATCGTCGGATTCGTCGCCGGGCTCAGCACGCCTCCCGTGCAGCCGGCCGTGCGCACCATCTATCCAAAAATGGTGAACTCAAAACAGCTCACCCCGCTGTTCTCCCTCGACGCCTCCCTGCAAGAAATCATCTGGGTCGTCGGCCCCGTCGTCACCACGTTCGTCGCAACACAGATCGGCACGGTCGAGGCGATCGTGCTCGCCCTCGCCTTCCTCGTCGGCGGCGGGGCATGGTTCTTCACCTCCCCCGAGCTCGGCCGGGTGCGCATCCCCCGCTCCCGCCGCAAGATCGGCGCCGTGCTCACCCGCAAACCCGTCCTGCTGTCGACCGCCGTCGGGTTTCTCCTCGTCGGCGCGTGCGCGGCCATCGAAGCGGCCGTCGTGGCGACCTTCGGCCACGGCGGTCCGGAGGCCGGGCTCGTGCTCGCGATCTTCGCGATCGGCTCGCTCGCCGGCGGCCTCAGCTTTGGCCACGCCCCGATCAGCCCGTGGTCGCTCGCGCGGCGCATGGCGGTCGTCGTCGTCGGTATGGGCCTCGCCTGCATCATGCTCGACTTCTGGTGGCTCGGCGCGACACTCTTCATCGCCGGCATCGGCATCGCGCCGGCCCTCGCCGTCATGTTCTCGATCGTCTCCGCGAGCGTCAAATTCTCTGAGACCGCCGAGGCCTACGGATGGATCGGCACCGGCCAGCTCATCGGCGCCGCGCTCGGCTCAGCCGTCGCCGGCTTCATGATCGACGCCTTCGACGCCCCCGGTGCGTACTGGATCGCCGCAGCCTTCGCCGTCGCGGGTGCGCTCGTCGCCGCGATTTTTCACCGGGCGAGCCCCGACCTGCGCGGCCGCGACTCGAGCCCCATCCCCGACACCGAGCCCATCACGATGCTGCGCGGGTGAGCGCGCACACCCTCGCCGGTTGAGGAGCGAAACTGCTACCAGCGGGGGTGCACCGCCGCACGGAAGTAGCGGTCGTAAATGTCGCGCACCCCATCCGTGAAGCCGTCGCTGAGCTGCGGCAGCTCACCGGCCGCGGCATTCGACTGCGCCTGCTCGATGTTGCGAGCACCGGGGATGACCGAGCTCACACCGTCGAGCTGGGCAACCCAGGCGAGCGCGACCTGTGCGGTCGAGAATCCGGATGCCGCGGGCTCACCAGCAATCAGCGCAGCGAACTCTTGCGCTGCCGCAACCCCGGCCTCAAAGTCGACGCCCGAGAACGTCTCGCCAACGTCGAACGCTTCACCGCCGCGGTTGAAGGTGCGGTGGTCGTTTTTGGCGAACGTCGTCTCGGTCGTGTACTTGCCGCTGAGCAGGCCGGAGGCGAGTGGCACGCGCGCGATGATGCCGACGCCGGCCTCGATCGCGGCAGGCAGCACCTCGTCGAGCGGCTTGAGCCGGAACGCATTGAGGATGATCTGCACCGACGCCGTGCCGGGTCGCGCAATCGCGGCGAGCGCCTCCTCGGTCGTCTCAACGCTGACGCCGTAGTTCGCGATGGCACCGTCGGCGACGAGGGTGTCGAGCGCGTCGTAGACGGCGTCGCTGGAGAAGACCGGCGTTGGCGGGCAGTGCAACTGCACGAGGTCGAGGGTGTCGACGCCGAGGTTCTTGCGTGAGCGGTCGGTCCACTCGCGGAACTTTTCGAGCGTGAAGTTCGCCGGGTCCTGCGCCTCACGGCGGCCCATCTTTGTGCCGACAGTGATCCGCGACGGCCCGGACGTGAGCGCAGGGTTGTCGGCGAGGTAGCGGCCGATGATGGTCTCGCTGCGGCCGTCGCCATAGACATCGGCCGTGTCGAAGAAGGTGACGCCGGACTGTGCTGCCGCGTCGAGGACAGCCGTAGCATCCACCTCACTGACGTCGCCCCAGTCGGCGCCCAGCTGCCAGGTGCCGAGGCCGATGACAGAAACTGTGCGGCCAGTGCGGCCAAGGGTTCGAGTGTGCATGCCTTCGACGTTAGTCGCTCTTGCCTGCCTCGACTCGGGGCGAGCGGTCAGGTTTGCTCGGTGCATCCGCGCGGTCGCCGACCGACTCAATCTCAGCATCCGAGGTCTCGCCGTCGATGGCCGCCGCAACCTCGCGGGCGAGTCGGCGCCGCACAATGTGGTCGTTCAGGTCGACGCGGCGCACCGTCACGTTGCGCAGGTTTTTGATGAAGCGCATGCTGCCAGGCACGATGAACTGGTCGAGCGAACCGTACACAATGTCGACCGGCGCGGGGATGCCGGCGATGTCGGTGACGGTCGTCTGCGACTCGATGCACCGCTCAAGCGACAACACGAATGCACGCCAGTTCTTCTCCGTGATCTCAAACACATTGCGGATGGGCACGAGCCTGGCGATCATCGACGCCCGCTTCAGCGTGAACTCTTTGTGAGTGCGCAGATATTCGTAGGCCTTGAGGTAGGCGCCCACCGCGGCGCGCTCCACCGGGTCACCGATCGCACCAGGGGTGATGTAGATGGGCGGGCTCACGAGCACAACCTTCGCGATCTCGTTCGGGTTTGTGCGGGCGTAACGCGACACGATGAGGGCGCCGAGCGAATGCCCCACGATCGTGTATTCACCGCGGACGTGGAGAGAACGGATGGTGCGCTCCAACCACTTCACGTGTTCCTCAATCGAATACTCGGCCTTCGCCGGGGCGGGCGAGCCCCCGTGGCCGAGAATGTCGATCGAGATGACACGGTGGGCGCCCTCAAGCAGCGGCACCAGGTTTTGAAACGTCACCGACGACGACGCGATGCCATGCACGAGGATGACGGCAGGCCCCTCGCCGACATCACCAGCGACGTGCAGTCGCGGGCGCGGCGCAAGACCGAGCGTGCTCGCGATCGTGCCCAGGAACCCCATGGGGCGATTATGGCAGGGCCGCCTGAAGCCAAAGCGGACCAGCCTGACGTTCGAATCGTTGCAAACGTTGGGTGGCCTTCGGGTTCGCTGCGCCAATAGCCTGAGCCCATGAACCGACGTCTCGCGATTCCCACTGCTGCGCTCGTGACCATGCTCGCTCTGGCCGGATGCTCGAGCGGCAGCTCCGACTCTCTCGTCGAGACCGGGTACGACAGCGGCGGAACCGCGCCGGAGCTCTCCGAAGAGCGCCTCGTCGAAGATTTCGCCACCGAGGAACAGCTCGACGGCGACGCCGCGGTCGAATCTGTCGAGGAGGGCCGCGACGTCATCGTCACCGGCACAATCTCGCTCACGGTCGAAGAACCCAGCGATGCCGCCGACGACGCCACCCGCATCGTCGAGAGTGCCGGTGGGCACATCGACAGTCGCATCGAAAGCGCCCCACGCGACGACGACCGCGGACGGGCCGAACTCACGGTGCGCATCCCCGCCGACAAACTCACCGCCACCCTCGACGCCATCAAAGCGCTCGGCACGGTCGAAGACACGAACACGCAACGGCAGGATGTCACGACCACCGCGAGAGACCTCGACGCGCGCATCACGGCGCTCCAAGCATCCGTCGACCGTCTGCTCGCCCTCATGGCGAGCGCCACCACGACCGCCGACCTCATCACCATCGAGTCGGCGCTTTCAGAGCGGCAGTCGGAGCTCGAGTCGCTGCAGTCGCAGCGCCGGTCGATTGCCGACCAGGTCGACTACTCGACCGTGACCGTCTACCTGGGCTCTGAGGCCGACGCGCCGGTTGAAGAACCGGACACGTTCCTGTCGGGGCTCACGACGGGGTGGGAGGCGCTCGTCGCGTTCATGTCGTTCTTGCTCGTCGCCCTCGGGGTCGTGCTGCCGTGGCTCATACTGCCCGCCATCGCGCTGCTCATCGTGTGGGTGCTGGTGCGGCGACGCCGTCGGCTGACTACAGCGCCGGTTGAGTAGCGGGTCTCCCCAACCGGCGGGGGCGACGTAGGCTTCTCTGGTGCCAGCCCCAGAGACCCCGCCGAAGCCACGGCGGCGCGACCATCTCATCGACCTGACACCGCTCCGCCACAGCCCCGCCTACGCACGGATGTGGGTCGGCGGCGCGATCGCGAACATCGGCAGCCAGATGACGATCGTCGCCGTCGGACTCCACGTGTATGCCCTCACCACCTCGACCTTCGCGGTCGCGATGGTCGGCGCGATCGCCCTCGTGCCGATGGTGCTCGCCGGTCTCTATGGTGGGATGCTCGCCGACGCGTTCGATCGGCGGCGCATCGCCCTCATCGCCGCGACCATCGCGTGGGGTTCGACCGCACTGCTCGCCACCGTCACCTGGCTCGACACGCACGAGCTGTGGCACCTCTACGCGCTCACCACCCTCAACTCGGTCGCCGCGACCATCCTCGGGGCGACCCGCAGCGCCATCCAACCGCGTCTTCTGCCGCGCGAGCTGCTGCCGGCGGCCGTCGCGCTCAACGGAATGGGGTTCGGCATCGCCGTCACGGTCGGGCCTGCCATTGCCGGCGTGCTCGTCGCCGCGTTTGGGTTCGGCTGGACGTACACGATCGACGTGGTGCTCTTCACGGCCGCGTTCCTCGGCCTCGTCACGCTCCCCGCCGTGCGCCCAGAGGGTGCGCGCCATCGGCCGGGCCTGGAGTCGGTGCGCCACGGGGTCGCGTTCCTCAAACGGGCGCCGAACATCCGCATGTCGTTCATCGTCGACGTCATCGCGATGACCTTCGGGCGGCCCCACGCCCTCTTCCCTGCCATCGGCGCGCTGCTCATCGGGGGCGGCGCCGTCACCGTCGGCATCCTCACGGCGGCGAGCGCCTTCGGCACACTCCTCTGCAGTCTGCTCTCGGGGCAGCTCGGCACGGTGCGCCGCCACGGCGTCGCGATCGGCTGGTCGATTGCCGCCTACGGGATGTTCGTGGCGGGCTTCGGCATCGTCATCGCCGTTGTGCAGTTCGGGGGCTTCGCCGCGGAGACCGATGACATTGCCGGAGCGAACCTGCTCGCCCTCGTGCTCGCGGCCATCATGATGGCCGGCACCGGTGCGGCCGACAATGTGAGCGCCATCTTCCGGTCGACCATGCTGCAGACGGCCGTGCCCGACAACATGCGGGGTCGCCTGCAGGGCATCTTCATTGTGGTCGTGACGGGTGGGCCCCGCGTCGGCGACTTCTATGTCGGAATGCTCGCGCTCTTCGCCGGGCTCTGGTTCCCACCCCTCCTCGGCGGCATCCTCATCATCGCGCTCGTCGCGCTGTGCCTGCGGCTCTCGCCCTCGTTCCGCGCCTACGACGCGCTCGAACCGACGCCGTAAGGGTTTCGATACGCTCGCTGCGCTCGCTACTCAACCGGCGGTGCGGGTCGCTGGTTGAGTAGGCCCGTTAGGGCCGTATCGAAACCCGGGACGTCGGCGGGTCTCCGGGCTGAGTGCTTGATGGGAGCGCGCGACCGCATTTCCCTCTAGCGTCGGGCACATGGACTGGCTTGCTGCTGACTGGCTCTGGGCGCACGACTACGAGTTCGCGCGCCAAGTGCTGCAGCGCGGTGTCGCCGCCATCTTCCTCATCGCGTTTATCTCCAGCCTCAACCAGTTCCCGGCGCTCCTCGGTGAGCGCGGGCTCCTCCCCGCCCCCGCCTACCTGCGCCGGGTCGGCTTCAGGCAGGCGCCGAGCCTGTTCCACTGGCACTACAGCGACCGGATGCTGCGGCTCGTGTGCTTCGTCGGTGCGGTCGCCGCGGCATCCGGCGTCATCGGTCTGCCGCAGTTGGGGCCGCCCTGGGTGCCGCTGCTCGTGTTTTTGCTCATGTGGGCGCTGTACCTGTCGATCGTGAACATCGGGCAGACGTTTTATGGCTTCGGGTGGGAGAGCCTGCTGCTCGAGGCCGGGTTCATTGTGGCGTTCCTCGGCTCGAATTCGGTGC
Source organism: Homoserinimonas flava (assembly GCF_054969005.1). Lineage (NCBI taxonomy): Bacteria > Bacillati > Actinomycetota > Actinomycetes > Micrococcales > Microbacteriaceae > Homoserinimonas > Homoserinimonas flava. The sequence goes on along the minus strand of NZ_JBUEQS010000002.1, from coordinate 178,725 downwards.
CGCCGCCCCTGCCGATCATCGTGCTGTGCTGGTGGCTCGTGTTCCGGCTCGAGTTCGGCGCCGGCATGATCAAAATGCGTGGCGGCGCGGAATGGCGCAACCTCACCGCGCTCGAATACCACCACGAGACCCAGCCGATGCCGGGGCCGCTGAGCCGCTTCGCCCACCTCATGCCGTCGTGGTTCCACCGCGGCGAAGCCATCGCGTCGCACACCGCGCAGCTGGTGGTGCCGTGGCTGCTCTTCGCGCCAGTGCTTGCCCTCCTCTTCGTGCCGGTGCCCGTCGTGCAGGTCATCGCCGGCGTCGCCGCCGTCGTGATCATCGGCACGCAACTGTGGCTTGTCGCGACCGGCAACTTTGCGTGGCTCAACTGGCTCAGCATTGTGCTCGCCTTCTCCGCCATCGCCGACCCGGACTGGCTGTTCGACTGGCTCGCCGAGGTGCCGGGGGTCGCGTGGGCGGTCGGTGCGCTTGGAGTTGGGCCCGTTGCGGATGCCGGGCCCGCCTGGTTCGCCGTCGTTGTGCTCGCGGCATCCGCCCTGCTGGTGGTGCTGAGCTGGCGACCGCTGCGCAACCTGTTCTCGAGCGAGCAACTTATGAACGCGAGCTTCAACCCGGTGCACCTCGTCAACGCGTATGGGGCGTTCGGCACCGTGACGAAGAAACGCTATGAGATCGTCATCGAGGGAGCGGCAGGACCGGATGGTGCCGGCTCGGACTCAGGTGCGGGTGCGGGCGCGGGCTCGGGTTCGGGTGCGGGTTCGGGCTCGGGCCCGGCTGCCGACTCCTTGCCGCCGACCACCGGGTGGCGCGCCTACGAATTCAAGGGCAAGCCCGGCGATGTGCGGCGGCGACCGCGCCAGGTGGCGCCTTACCATTTGCGGCTCGACTGGCTGATGTGGTTTCTCGCGCTCGGGCGCGAGGAACGCTGGTTCGATGTGCTGCTGCAGCGCCTCCTCGAAGGCGACCGGGCGACACTGCGCATGCTGCACGCCAACCCCTTCCCCGACGCGCCACCCACCTGGGTCCGCGCGCGGGTGTACGTCTACCGCTTCGCGTCGCGTGAGGATCGCCGCGAGCACGGCCAGTGGTGGATGCGCACCTTCGCAGACGAGTTGGGCGAACCGATCCGGCTTGGTGACGGGAGCGCCACCGATTCCGACCATTCGGCGGCACCCGCCGAACAGCCGGATGTCGACCCAGACGAAGCCAACGCCGTCGACGTCGGCAACGAGGCGGGCGACCCCGACGAGAACCTGCCGGATGCGGCGGGGCCGAACGCTGCGGGCTCGAATGAGAGCGGGCCAGATGCGGCGGGGCCCGCCCAGACCGGGCAGGATGGTGTGCGTGGTTGATGCGAACGTGGTCGGGGCCGGGCCGAATGGCCTCGCCGCGGCGCTGACCCTCGCGAAGGCTGGCCTTGAGGTGGTGCTCACCGAAGCGTCCGATGTGGTGGGCGGTGGCCTGCAGACCCGCGAGCTGACGGGGCCCGACTACCTGCACGATGTGTGTTCGGCTGTGCACCCGGCGGCGCTCGCGTCGCCGTTCTTTCGCGCGTGGGGGCTGGAAAACCGGGTCGACTTTGTCATCCCTGAGGCCTCATACGCGCATCCGCTCGATGGCGGTCGCGCTGGCATCGCGTGGCACTCCCTTGAGCGGACGGTCGACGAGCTTGGCTCTGACGGGCGCGAGTGGCGCCGCTTTTTCGAACCGATCGTGCGCCGCATCGACGATGTCGTCGACTTCACTGGCTCGCAACTGCTGCGGGTCCCGCGGTCTATCCCCAGCGCGGTGCTCTACGGCCTGCGGGTCCTTGAGCAGGGCACGTCGCTCGCCTGGAACCGCCGCTTCACCGGCGACGCAGCCCGCGCCATGATCACGGGCGTCGCCGCCCACACCAACCATTCGCAGCCGTCGCTGCCGACCTCGGGCGCCGGCATCCTGCTCGCCGCCCACGCCCATGCGGGCGGTTGGGCGGTGCCGATCGGTGGTTCGCAGGCGATTGCGGATGCTATGGCCGCCGACTTTGTGGCGCTGGGGGGTCGCATCCGGCTCGGGTCGAGGGTGACGACCGCGGCGGACCTCGAGCCGTCGACGATCACCCTGCTCGACACGTCACCGCGGATGCTGGCGGGGTTCACGGAACTGCCTGCACGGTATGCGCGGGCCCTGTCGAGGTTCCGGTTTGGGCAGGCGGCGGCGAAGGTCGACTTCGCGCTGTCGGGGCCGGTGCCGTGGGCGAACGCGGAGGTGGCGCTGTCGCCGACCGTGCACATCGGCGGCTCACGGGAAGAGATTGTGGCGGCGGAACGCGAGGTGTCGCACGGACGGGTGCATGAGCGGCCGTATGTGCTCGCGGTGCAGCCCTCGGTCGTGGACCCGTCGCGGGCACCGGAAGGCCACCACGTCTTGTGGACGTACACGCATGTCCCCAACGGCAGTGACGTGGATGTGACGGAGGCGGTGACGCGGCAGGTGGAGCGGTTTGCGCCGGGGTTCCGGGATCTCATTGTCGCGTCGAACACCATGTCTACGGGAGACTTTGAGGCACACAATGCGAACTATGTCGGCGGGGACATTTTCGCGGGGGCGCTCGACCTTGTGCAGCTGGTGAAGCGTCCGGTCGTGTCGCGGACGCCGTGGCGCACGCCCGTCGATGGGTTGTACCTGTGCTCGGCGTCGACCGCACCGGGCCCCGCCGTGCACGGAATGAACGGCTGGTTCGCCGCCGACCTCGCGCTGCGGGACCACTTCGGGATGCGGGCGCCGTACAGAGGGTGAGCCGGGGTGGGTGAGCGGGGGCGGCGCCTACGCCGGCCACACCCCGGAGCTGCCGCGACGGTGGCTGCCGACCAGGTGGGTGTCGACGATGCCGATGGCCTCCATGAGGGCGAACATCGTGGTGGGGCCGACGAAGGTGAAGCCCTTCGTCTTCAGCGCCTTCGAGAGGGCGAGCGATTCGGGCGAGGTGCTCGGGACATCCGCGAAGGTCACCGGCTTCGGTGTCTCCTCCGGCTGGAACGACCACACGAACTCAGAGAGTCCGCCCTCCTCCCGCAGCCGCACGGTGGCCTTCGCGTTGGTGATGGTGGCGGCGATCTTGAGCCGGTTGCGCACGATGCCAGCATCGTCGAGGAGGCGCGCGACATCCGCATCGCCAAATGCGGCGACCGCGTCGGGGTCGAAGTCGGCGAACGCCGCGCGAAAGCCCGGGCGTTTGCGCAGGATGATCGCCCACGACAGCCCCGACTGGAACGCCTCGAGACTCAAGCGCTCGAAGACACCCCGCTCATCGCGCACCGGCACACCCCACTCGGTGTCGTAGTACTCGCGCATGAGCGGGTCGCTCGCCGCCCACACCGGCCGGGTGAGCCCGTCGTCGCCCGTGACGAGGTGGGCGGGCGGCGCCGGATCGGTGACGGTCTCGCTCGGTGTCACATCGGCGACCGGAAGGCTGGGCGCCGCCTCGGCCGCGCTCACGCCGCCATCTCCAGGCTGAGAAGTGTGCGCTTGGCGTCGAGCCCGCCGAGGTATCCGCCGAGCGAGCCGTCGGAGCGGAGCACCCGGTGGCACGGCACGACGATCGGCAGCGGGTTCGTGGCGCAGGCGGTGCCGACAGCGCGCACGGCAAGTGGACTGCCGGCCGCCGCCGCGACCTCCGTGTAGCTCTCGGTGTCGCCGTAGCCGATCTGGGCGAGATGCTCAAGCACCGTGCGCCGGAACCCGCGCGACAGCCGCCAGTCGAGCGGCACATCGAACACCCGGCGGCAACCCTCGAAGTATTCGTCGACCTGGCGCGCGGCCGCGTCGAGGCGGGACGGCGACTCGAGCAAGCGCGGGCTCACCTTCGCCGCGAGGGCGTCGAGCACGGTGTCGAAGTTTTCGCGCTCGAAGGCGAGGCGCACAAGACCCTCCGCGGTGGCGGCGAGCAGCAGCGCACCAATCGGGGTGTCGACCGTTCGATAGGCGACGTCGAGCAGGCCGGCGGATGCGGCATCCGACTCAAGGCGGTCGTGGAGGCGAGAGAGGGTGGCTGCCTCATCGGGTGCGTCTACCCGAGCATCGGCGGGCAGCACCTCGGCAGGCAGCACCTCGGCGAGGGAGGGTTGGGTGTCGGTCATGGGGTCTCCTTCAGTGGGCGTTCACCCTGTAGACGGCGGGAACCGCGAAAATGTGAGGTCAGGTGCGCCACTTCGTGCGGAGCGCTGCGACGCCATCGGAGGATGCCCTGCGTGCGGCATCCGGGCTCACGCCCATGATGGCGGCGACCTCAGCGTGCGGGAGCCCCACGAAGAAGTGGTACGCGACAGCCTGCCGCTGCTTGTCGGGGAGGGTGGCGACGAGCGACCAGAGTTCCGGATGTTCGGAGCCCACGCCGCCTGTGGAGGACGACTGCTCTGGCACCGGCTCTGGCACCTGCTCAACCGGCAGCGGCGCCCGCTCCCGCGCCCGGATCACATCGATCGCTTTGCGGTGGGCGATCGTCACCAGCCACGCCTCGACGTTGGCCCCCGCCGGCAGCGCGGGATAAGCCTGCAGGGCGGCGAGAAACGTCTCAGACCACGCGTCATCCGCATCGTGCACACCGAGCACGGCGCGGCACACCCGCAGCACGGTCGCCCCATGCTGCTGCACGACGCGCTCGAACGGATGCTTCACGCGGCCAGTCTGGCAGCAGCATCCGACATGCTCGACCAGCGCCCATGCTCGGCCCGCGTGCAGGAACCCGACCTACCGTGGCAGGCACAACACGAACCCGCCACGAGACCGAGGAGCCCTCATGACCAGCATGCCGGAGATCAACCATCACGAGCCGCCGTACCGGGTCGGCTACTTCGTCGGCAGCCTCTCCACCGCGTCGATCAACTGCACCCTCTCGAAGGCGCTCATCCGGCTCGCACCGAAGCAACTCGAATTCACCGAAATCCCCATCGGCGACCTCCCGCACTACAACTACGACCTCGACGACGACTACCCGCCGGTGGCCCAGAAACTGAAGGAGACCATCGCGTCTGTCGACGCCGTGCTCTTCATCACACCCGAATACAACAGGGCGATCCCGGGCGTGCTGAAGAACGCGATCGACTGGGCGAGCCGCCCCTACGGCGAGAACTCCTTCGCCCGCAAGCCCTCCGCCGTCATCGGCGCATCGGTCGGCGCGATCGGCACGGCCGTCGCGCAGCAAGACCTTCGGAGCATCCTCAGCTACTGCAACTCGCCGCAAATGAATGCGCCGGAGGCCTACATCCAGCTGACGCCGGGGCTCGTGACCGACGACGGCGAGGTCACGGACGAGTCGACGGAGAAGTTCCTGCGCGAATATATGCAGTCGTTTTACGAGTTCATCACGCGGGCGCTCACCGTCATCCCGAAGGACTGACAAGCCGCCCCGCGGTGCCGCTCGAGAACACAGCCCGCCGTTACGATTGCCGGATGACGATCACTGCCGCCGCCGACGGGTCCGCACTCGGGAACCCCGGACCGGCCGGATGGGCCTGGTACGTCGACGACGCGAACTGGGACGCTGGCGGCTGGAAGCACGCCACCAACAATCAGGGCGAACTCAAAGCGGTGCTTGAACTCTTCCGCGCGACCGCCCACATCGATGACGACCTCCATGTGCTCTGCGACAGCCAATACGTCATCAACTCCGTCACCAAATGGATGCCGGGGTGGAAGCGGAAAGGCTGGCGCAAAGCCGACGGCTCCCCCGTCATGAATCTCGAGCTGCTGAGGGAGCTCGACGACGCCCTCAGCGGACGCCGCTACGAGTTCGAGTGGGTGCGCGGCCACGTCGGCCACGTGCTCAACGAGGCGGCGGATGTCAGGGCTCGCGCCGTCGCGGAGGCCTACCAGCGCGGCACCGCCATCCCGAGCGGGCCCGGGTATACGGCAGGCGGCGGCGACCGGGCGGCAGTCCTGGGCGACGACGTGAGGGCCGACCAGCCGCTCGACACGACACAGACCGAGACCGAGACCGAGACCGAGAATCCCTACGCCGACGACCTCGTGGTCGAGGATGACGCGCTCTTTACGCTCGACCAGCCCACGTGGCATCCGCTCACCGTCACCCTCACGGAGGATGAGCACGAGCGTCTGCTGCGCCGCGCACGCGACCGCGGTGTGACACCGGAGGAGCTGCTCCGCGGCCTGATCTAGGGTCGCTCGAAACCTGGTTTCGATACGGCCGCGAGCGGCCTACTCAACCGGCGGCCTACTCAACCGGCGGGGTGTGTTGCCGTCACTGGATTCGGTTGAGGCATTGCCAGCGCGGCTCTTCAGGCCTACCGTCTGCCGCATGACCACCGCGACAGGTATGCCCGCAGCCTTGCCCACACCCCCTGAGAGCACGGGGTTGAAGCGGAACATCTCCGGCCTCTTCCTCTTTCTCTTCATCCTCGGCGATGTGCTCGGCGCCGGCATTTATGCGCTCGTCGGGGTGATCGCGGGCGAGACCGGTGGGGCGGTCTGGATTCCGCTCGGCGTGGCCCTCCTGCTCGCACTCCTCACCGCGGGCTCGTATGCAGAACTCGTCACGAAGTACCCGAAGGCGGGCGGTTCGGCCGTCTTCGCCGAACGCGCGTATCGCACGCCGATCGTGTCGTTCCTGGTCGGATTCTGCATGCTCGCCGCGGGCGTTGTGAGCGCCGCCGCGCTGGCTCTCGCGTTCGCGGGCGACTACCTCAGCGTCTTCATCGATATTCCTCCCATCGTTGGCGCCACCCTCTTTCTCGTGCTCGTCGCCCTCATCAACCTCCGCGGCATCAAAGAGTCGATGCAGGCGAACTTCGTCATGACCGCGATCGAACTCACCGGGCTGCTCATCGTCATCATCTGCGTCTCAGTGTTCGTTGGCGGTGGCGGTGGCGACTTCTCCCGCGTGACCGAGTTCAACCCCGACACGGCACCATTCTTCGCGGTCATGGCAGGGGCGCTGCTCGCCTACTACTCGTTTGTGGGCTTCGAGACCTCGGCAAACATTGTGGAGGAGATCCGCGACCCCGCCCGCGTCTACCCACGCACCCTGTTCGCCGCCCTCATTACGGCTGGCGTGCTCTACATGTTGGTTGCGGCGGCCGCCACCATCACCCTCCCGGTCGATGAACTCGCCGACTCCACCGGGCCACTGCTCGCCGTCGTAGAAGAGACCGGTGTGGGGGTGCCGCCGTGGCTGTTCAGCGCGATCGCCCTCATCGCGGTCGCCAACGGATGCCTCCTCACCATGATCATGGCGAGCCGCCTCACCTACGGCATGGCGAAGCAGCACCTGCTGCCCGCCGCCCTCGGCAAGGTGCTGCCCAAGCGCGGAACCCCCTGGGTCTCCATCATCGTCACCACAATCGCGGCGATGGGCCTCACCTTCACGGGCGACCTCACCACCCTTGCCAACACGGTCGTGCTGCTGTTGTTGTTCGTGTTCCTCAGCACCAACATCGCGGTGCTCGTGCTGCGCCGCGACACGGTCGAGCACGAGCACTTCCGCGTCTGGACGGCCATCCCCGTGCTCGGTGCACTCTCCTGCATCGGGCTCATGACCCAGCAGGCCGGCGAGGTGTGGCTGCGGGGCGGCATCCTCATCGCGATCGGCGCCGTGCTGTATTTCGCGACACGCTGGTGGTCGAAGCGTGGGGCGGATGCTGCGGGGCAGGAGTCGCACGCCGCGTAGTGAGCTCAAGCGGGAGTGACATCTGGCCCGCCGTACCGCAGGATGAAGCCACGACACCCGCGAGCTGGTTCGCCCCAGCAGTGCGGCCGACGATGGGAGCGACGATGAAGTTCATGCTCATGGTGTTCGGCGGGGAGAAGGACGTGCGGTCGCGGCCAGAAGGCTGGGCCGAGACGATGAGTGCCTTCATGGTGGAACTCGACGACGAGCTCGCCCACCGAGGCGAACTGGTCTACTCGGAGGTGCTCGAAGACGGTGCCGACGCGCACCTCGTCGACCGCCACGGTGGCATCCACTCTGGCTCGCTCGCCGGGAGCTCCCCGCTGCTCCGCTTCATCGTCGTCAAAGTCGACGATGAGTCGCGGGCGCTCGAAATCGCCACCCGGATGGCCGAAGTGATGGGTTCGGCCGTCGAAGTGCGCGAGGTGCGCGGCCTGCACCCGGAGTCGCTGAAACCCTAGGCACGCGCGATCAGCACTCCCCGGCGCGAGCGTGTGGGACTGCGAGAGTGCGTGCAGAACTCCGCGCGAGCGTGCGGGACTACGACAGCGCCAACACCACGGATGCCGCAGCCAACACGACACACACGGGCGTCATGACGGCGCGTTCCGGCACCGAGCGCGAGATGCCGTTCATGATGATGCCGAGGGCGAAGTACGCCGCGAGCACCCACATCGCGACATCCGTCACCCCGTCGGCGACGAGGCTCACCGCAGTCGACGCTGGAGGCGCGCGATCACGGCAGGGTCATCGTCGAGCTCGGCAGCACCCTCGAAGTCGACGTCGGCCGGGTAGACGAGCACTGGCACGCCGGAGACGATCTGCACCGTGACATCCACTGGTGTAGTCGGGTCGCTCGTGTAGCAGCGCATAGGAAAGAACTCACCAAACGCCCGCCCGCTCTCGACGAGGTGGTCCACGTACCCGATGAAGGCGTCCGCGTAGCGGTCGCTCACGGTGAAGGAGCGGCCGTAATAGTCGATGCGTTTCATTCCAAAACTCTAGCCCGGGCGACCGCACCGAAATTCTCATCATCGTAGGTCTTGACCTCCCTTTGGCGGCGGGTTCAGGCTGGGCGCATGACAGCTTCGGTGAACCATTTCGAGATTCCGGCCGACGACCTGGCCAGGGCTAAATCCTTCTACGCAACCGTGTTCGGCTGGTCGATGGAGGACTGGGACGAGGAGAACACCATGATCAACCCGACTGGGGAGGACGGCATCGGCGGCGACATCCATCAGCGCAGCGAGGTGCCCCACCCGACCGTCGTGGTGTCAGTCGACGATGTCGAAGCGTCCATGAAGGTCGTGATCGAGCAAGGCGGCGAGGCGGTCGGCGACGTCGAGGTGTTGGGCGACATGGGGCGCTACTGCTACTTCCGCGACAGGGAGGGCAACGTGATCGGCCTATTCGACAAGGTGGGCGCCGCGAGCTGATCGCGCGCCCCGGGCGCCGCGAGCTGATCGCGCACGCAGGGCCCAGCGCGGCTCCTGTCGCACGCGCGTGACAGACTTCTCGGGTGCCAGACTCGACCGCCCCCAACCCCCAGGCGGCCGGCGAGCAGTCGGCTGGCGAGCAGTCGGCCGGCGAGCAGTCGGCCGGCGAGCAGGCGGGCGGGGAGCAGTCGGCTGGCGATCAGGCGGGCGGGGAGCAGTCGGCTGGCGATCGCTCGGGCGGCGATCAGGCGGCCCGCGACCAGACGTTCCGCGATCAGACGGGCGGCGAGCGGTGGCGCGCGAAACTCCAGTCGCTGGCGCAGGCAACGGCGCCGGCAGCGGATGCCTCAGTCACGAGCCCGAGCGACCCGCGAGCCGCAGCATCCGATGCCCGCCCCGGTCGTGTGATGGCACTCCAGTTCGAGCTGCGCGAACAAATCCCGGCGGGGGTGCGGCGCTGGGGCGGGCCGACCGCGCGGACGGCGGCGCCCACGACGGGGCTGCTCAATGAGGTGCGGCTCGCGGTGCGCCCCGTCGCGCAGAGTGCGAGCGGCAACTGGTCGCGCGCCGGGCTCACCTGGAGCAACCTGCCGTATCAGGCGAGCAGCGCCAACCTGCTGCCCGAACACCAACTGTGGTTCTCTCAGTTCGCGGCCCTGCACCGCCCGCTGCGCGACCTGCAGGTAAATCGGGAACCCGACTGGATCACCCTCGACGACTATCAGAGCCCGCTGCTGTGGCGACTGTTCGAGGAGGCCCGGGAGCTCGGCATCGCGTTCGTCGGCGGCGCCGGCGGAAGCCGCGGGGCAGAGGTTGTCGTGGCCCGGCAGGCGCGCGTGAGCTTGGATGTGCAAGCCCAGCACGGCGACCTCACCCTGCGGCCACTCGTCACGATCGACGGGGAGGCTGACCCCGAGGCATCCGCTGGACCGGTGGGCGCGCACGGCGTGTACCGGTTTGTGCTGGAGCCGGCACCGCGCATTGTGCTCGCACCGCTCGACCGGCCGCTCACGCCCCAGCGGCGGGACCTGCTCGCGGGCCGCGACGCGATCACCATCCCAGCCGAGGGGGTCGCGGAGTTCCTCGCCGACTTCGCGCCTGAGCTCAGCCGCACGACCGGGCTGACGAGCGCCGACGGATCGGTTGAACTGCCCGCACCTGCCACCCCCGCTCCCCCGCCCGCGCCGCCCGTCGAACGCGAACTCACCGACACCCCGCACCTCGCAGTGCGGACGGTGCCGACCGAGCAGGCCGACTGGTTCGACCTCGGCATCATTGTCACGGTCGGCGACTATGACATCCCGTTCGGTCCGCTCTTCACGGCCCTCGCGAAGGGGCTCACCCGCTACAAACTCATCGACGGCACCTACCTGCCGCTGCGGCAGCCGGTCTTCGAGCGGCTCTTCGAGCTCATCTCGGAGGCAAAGGAGCTCGCCGAGTGGGAGACGGGGCCGCGCATCTGCCGGGCGCAGGCGAGCCTGTGGGCCGACTTCGAAGATCTTGCGGATGAGACGGAGGAGGCCGCGACGTGGCGGGCCTCCGCGCGGGGGCTGCTCGATGCATCCGAGATCCCCGCTGTGAAGCACGGGCTCGCGGCGACCCTGCGGCCGTACCAGCAGCAGGGCTTCGAATGGCTTACATTCCTCTTCGGGCATAAACTCGGCGGCATTCTCGCCGACGACATGGGGCTCGGCAAAACGCTGCAGACGCTCGCCCTCATGGAGCATGTACGGCGCACCCAGTCGGGTCCGCCGTTCCTGGTGGTCGCGCCGACCTCGGTCGTGTCGACATGGGTATCGGAGGCGGCGAAGTTCGCACCCGACCTGCGGGTTGCGGCGGTCAGCTCGACGCGGGCCAGCATTGCGGATGTCGCGGCCGACGCCGACGTGGTGGTGACGTCGTACGCGCTCTTCCGGCTCGACTTCGAGGCGTACCGCGCGGTCGAGTGGGCGGGGCTCATCCTCGACGAAGCCCAGTTCGTGAAGAACCACACGGCACGGGTGCACCGCTGCGCGCGCGATCTCGCGGCACCGTTCACGCTCGCCATCACGGGCACCCCGCTGGAGAACAACCTCACCGAACTGTGGGCGCTGTTCGCGATCGTCGCACCGGGCCTGTTCCCGTCGGCGCGACGCTTCACCGAAGAGTATGTGCGCCCCATCGAGCGCGGCGAGGGTGAACGCTTGGAGCGCTTGCGCCGCCGCATCCGGCCCCTCATGCTGCGGCGCTCGAAAGCGCTCGTCGCGCCCGAGCTGCCGGAACGGCAGGAGCAAGTGTTATCGATCGAGCTGCAACCGGAACACCGGCGCCTCTACGACACCGTGCTGCAGCGGGAGCGGCAGAAACTGTTCGGCCTCATCGACGATGTCGACCGCAACCGGATGATCATCTTCCGCTCGCTCACCCTGCTGCGGATGCTGAGCCTCGACGCCTCACTCATCGATGACGCCGAGCATGCCGGGGTGCCGTCGAGCAAGCTGGAGGTGCTGGTCGAACAGCTCGGCGAGGTCGTGTCGGAGGGGCATCGGGCGCTCGTGTTCAGCCAGTTCACCTCGTATCTCGGCCTGGTCGCGGCGCGGCTGGATGCTGCGGGCATCGCGTATTCCTACCTGGATGGGTCGACGCGGCAACGTGGGCGCACCATCAGCGAGTTCAAGGAGGGTGAGGCGCCCGTGTTTCTCATCAGCCTGAAGGCTGGCGGGTTCGGGCTGACGCTGACGGAGGCGGACTATGTGTTCCTGCTGGACCCGTGGTGGAATCCGGCGGCCGAGAATCAGGCGATCGACCGAACGCATCGCATCGGCCAGACCCGCAACGTGATGGTCTACCGGATGATCGCTGCCGACACCATCGAGGAGAAAGTGCTGGAGTTGTCGCGGCGCAAGGCGGGGCTCTTCACCTCGGTGTTGGATGACGGCGACCTGTTCAGCGCGGAACTCACCGTCGATGACATCCGGTGGTTGGTCGAGGGGTAGCTATTCTCCGGGGCCTGTCCGCTAGCTACTTGTCGACGATGACTTTGCCGAGGGGCATGAGGGCGACGGGCACCATCTTGAAGTTGGCGATGCCGAACGGGATGCCGATGATGGTGAAGCAGAGGGCGATGCCGCTGAGGATGTGCCCGATGGCGATCCAGATGCCGGCGAGGATGACCCACACGATGTTGCCGAGGAGTGAGCCAAGCCCGGCGGTCGGCTTGTCGATGACGGTTTTGCCGAAGGGCCACAGCGAGTAGACGCCGATGCGCCAGGATGCGATGCCCCACGGGATGGTGATGATGAGCACGCACATGATGATGGCGGCGGCGGCGTAGCCGAGGAACAGCCAGATGCCGGAGAGTACGAGCCAGATCACGTTGAGGATGGTTGTCATGGTTGTTCCAGTGTGGTGCATCCGGCCGGGAACATGGTGTGCCACCGACAGTGTGGTCTCGCGCGCGGTTCACCTGGCACGCAGCATTTCGCGCACCGCGGGACTCTTGCTGGGCATCGAGATGGGCCGCTGTTGGGGGTCGACCGTCGGTGGCGGCACGAGCCAGTAGTCGCCGTCGCGCCGTGTGACCTCCCAGTGGTTGTTGTGGAGGAGCAGGTGGTGGTGTCGGCAGAGAAGGATCCCGTCGGCAACGTCGGTGCTGCCTCGGTCTCGCACCCAGTGTTTGATGTGGTGTGCTTCGGTCCAGGAGGGCGGCCTGTCGCATCCGGTCCAGCGGCATCCGCCGTCTCGGGCGGCGAGGGCGACCCGTTGGCGGCGGGTGTAGAGCCGCTGTTCTCGGCCGACGTCGAGTGGTTGGCCGTGCGCATCGAACGTGATCGCTTGCACGCCGTCGCTGCAGACGTGGCGCTCGACGGTGGCGATCGAGATCGGGTCGGCGGCGCCTTCGATGCGGCCGCTCCCCTCGCGCGATGCCAGTGAGCCGGCGGGAACGAGCACGCGAACCGACGGCCGGTGGAGACCGATGAGACTGGTGGGCGCGGCGTCGGCGGCGATGCGGATGAGCTCGAGGAAGCCGTCGGACGCGAGCTGCTCGGTCGTGCGGTCGTCGCGGAGGATGCGTTCGGCGCGATCGGCGTCGGGTGATGCCGCGACGAAGCGGGGCCCGCCGCGGCGGGGCGAGGTCAGCTGGTCGTAGCTTTCGCGGACGATGACGGCGGTTTCCGGATCCATGTCCCAGACGAGTCGGCTCATGCCGCCCGGTCGCTGATAGATGCGGATGGCGCGCTCCGCCCGACGCTGTTCTTCGCGCACGGCGATGCCCGCAGCATCCATCTCGTCGCGGAGGTCGCGCGCGCGGCGGTAGAGGCGATCAGCGTCGAGGGGTGCGGCACCGAGGGCGCTTCCGGACGGCCGCCCACCCGAGGAGGGCACCAGCTTCGGCGAGGAGGGTGGCCGCAGCATCCGCGAGCATGGCCGGAGTGATGGTGTCGGTGGGGGTTCCGAGGCCGTTGGCGATGGAGCCTGCAGAGTCGAGGGAGAGTTCGCCATCAGCTACCGCGCGGGAGACTGCCGAAAGCCAGGGGCGGGTGGGTTCGTGAAGTTCGCCGGTCACCTGGTCGACTCTGCCCCCGCGACGCGCTTCGTCGATGTCCATCCCCATGCGAACGGTTCGCCGGGCGTCACTCGCGGTCGCACCGGTTGCGACTCGCACCATCTCTTCGGGGGTACGGTGTCCGCTGCGCTGGGCGAGGCCTTCTGAGCCAAGCTCGCGAGCCGAACGTCGCGCGATCTGACCGGCCACCAAGGCAGCACGGGAGTCGAGCGTGCGCCGCTGGGCCGCGAGTTCGCGCTGCAACGCGACGACCTCATTGTCATCGAGCGAGTCGTAGACCTCGAGCGCATCCGGGATCTGGCGGAGCGCAGCAGTCGCCGCTGCAAACGCGAGATTCACTCTGGAGGCTGATGGCAGCGGGATTTCATGCCCCGCGGACGACTGCACCGACAGGGCACCCAGGAGGCACTCTTCGGCGTTCAGAACGGCGGTCGGGGTCATACGGCAATCATTCCAACTCGAACACACGTTCGAAAGACCTGGGCGCAGATCAGTGGAGAAGACGTGGCTCGCCGCACGGTGGAGGAGCTTGCTGTGTCCTCCACCGCAGTGTCCGGCTGGAACACACCACAGGTCGGGTGTTCGGCCCCGATATGAGAGACGCAGAACCCTACATTTCCACCATGATCATTGAAGCTGGATACGACCTTTTTGAGGTGCTCGAGCCCCCCGTGTGCCGCGAAGACGACGATGGTGGCGGCCTTTGGGTGCTTGCGATGGATCAGGACCTTCGAAACCTGTTCATCACGAAAGTCTGCAACGAAGTGCCGCGCGACCTGGCTGAGGCTATTCCCGACCTGCTCGCCTCCTTCGACTGCGACTATGGGGTGGTGCGCTACTACGCCCTGGCACACGTCGGCCCCGCCATGTCGCGTGAGTGCACGCACGACCTCTCCGAGGAGGACAGCGTCTTGCGTTCTGCAGCAGAACTGGCGGAGTATCACCTGCTTGGCAGGCTAGTCTTCGGCGCGAATGGCCTTGTCTGCTCCAGCGCTCCGCGATACAGCTTTCGGGACTACCTCGGGCTTGAGCATCTCCCCCGCGTTGCCGCGTTTCCGGGACCCCATGACTTCGAATGCGCGTGCCCCGCCTGCACTCAGCGCGCTGAGCGGCTGGCAGAGCGGCGCGCAATACACGACCGTGGATGAGAGGCGGTCACCCTGTCTCCACCAGCGTGATGAACGCACTCAACTCCGCGACCCCCGCGGGCGTGGCCGGCAGGTGCTCGGTGAGGTGCGGCGAGTGCACAAGGTAGGCGGCCCATTGGGCGCGCGAGATGGCGACGTTGAGCCGGTTGCGCATGAGCAGAAAGGCCATACCGCGCGGCGCCTCGACCGGGGATGACGCGGCGAGGGTGACGATCGCGATGACCGCCTCCTGGCCCTGGAACTTGTCGACCGTGCCGACCCGCACTCCCCCATGCCCGGCGGCGGCGAGGGCGGCGTGCACGAGCGCGACCTGCGCGTTGTACGGCGACACCACGATCACGTCGCGCTCGGTGAGCGGGTCGCCGCGGCGGCGTTCCGCCGTCCAGGCACAGCCGAGCACACTCTCCACAATGCGCACCACTTCGGATGCTTCTTCCACCGACTCGACGGCGTTGCCCGTGTGGGCGACGGGGGTGGGGTGGAGGCCGGGCGCGACGCCGTCGAGGTGGCGAGCCGCAGCATCCGGATGCGAGTGCAACGCTCCGGCGTAGGAGAGCGTGGAGACGGGGGCGGTGACGGCGGGGTGCATGCGGCGGCTGGCGGCGAGGAAGTAGCCGAGTTCGGGCGGGAGCACGTCGTGGCCGTCGCTGATCCAGCCGAGGGCGGAGCCGTCGATGGGTTCCGGATGCGTGCCCTGGCTGACCTGCGGGAGCTGCTGCGGGTCGCCGAGGAGCAGCAGGTTGCGTGCGGCGACACTCGCGGCGATGGTGGCGGCGAGGGAGAACTGGCCGGCTTCGTCGATGACGAGGAGGTCGAGGGAGCGGCGTGGGAACCGGCCCGGATGCGCGAGATCCCACGCGGTGCCGCCCATGACGTAGCCGCGTGGGTTGGTGGCGGCGAAGAGGAGCTGCCCGTCGCTGGGGAGGGCGGTGAAGCTGACGTCCGCGTCGGTGACCTTGCCGACACGCGAGGGGTCGAGCCCGGCGCCGACGATGGCGCTGAGCACGTTCTCGACGACGGCGTGGGATTGGGCGACGACCCCGACCTTCCACCCGTGCTGCTGCACAAGGGCGGCGATGACGCGCGAGGCGAGGTAGGTCTTGCCGGTGCCGGGTGGGCCCTGGACGGCAAGGTAGGAGTCGTCGAGGTCGAGCACGGCCGCGGTGACGGCCGGGATGTAGTCCTCATCGACGGCGGGCGGGAGGGTGCCTGAAAGGGTGCGCGGCGGTGTGCGTCGAAGGAGGTCGACTGCAGCATCCGTGGGCCAGGGTCCGGTGCCGTCGGGGCCTCGCGCGTCGACGATGGCCTTGGCCCATTCGGCGATAGCGGGTTTCTGTTGGCCAGGGTCGGGCGGGGGTGCGGGGCTGAGCGCGACCGGGAGGGTGTCGTAGCGTTCGGTGTCGGCGCCGAGTGTCTCCTGGATGAGGATGCTGTCGTCATCGACGTCGAGGATGGTGATCTGGCGCGTGCTGCGTGCGCCGGGTTCTGCGCGCGGGTTCGCGAAGGGGGCGGGTTGCTCATAGAGCGCGAACGGGCCGGACCGCGCGCTGGGCTTCACGGTGGATCCGGGACCCCAGGTGCCGTAAAGACGCACGTGGCGGCGGTCGGTGCGCTGCCTCCCCTCGCGGAACCACGCCTCCTCCACAGCGCCGCGCGACACGATGAACGCATCGCGGGTGTCGGACCATTCCTGCAGGGGTGAGATGAGCCTAGAGAAGTGGCCCCACCAGAAGGTTTTGTGTTCGCGGCGGTGGTAGTCGATCGCGGCGGCGGCGAAGGCGGCGGCCGTTTCATCCGCGGTGCGGTCGGGCGAGGACCCTGCGAGGGCGATGAGTGCGTCGTGGAGGGGCGACGGCTCGAGTTCGAGGAGCTCGGCGTTGTCCGAGGCGAGCGGTGTGACATCCGCAGCGCTGGCGAGGCTGAGGAGCCAGTCGCGGAGTCGGAGGGTGGAGACGCAGTCGTAGCGGTTGTAGTCGGCGATGTCGTGGAGCTTCTGAGCGAATCCGGCATGGTCGCCGGCGTCGCGGAGCTCGACGGCGTTGGCGTATTCGACGATGGAGTCGGCGGCGTTGGTGACCCCGTCGGCGTCGCGGAGTTCGTCGCCCATGTAGAGGGGTTCGAGTTTTTTGATCGAGTAGGAGCGGCTGCCGACGCGGAGGGCGCGGGTGACGATCGGGTAGAGGTCGACGAGCACGTGGTCGCGGAGGAGCTGGTCAACTTGCGTTTCGCCTTCGCCGTGGCGGGCGGCGAGGGTGGCGAGGTGGGTGCGTTCGTAGGAGGCGTAGTGGTGGATGTGCATGCCGGGGTTGCGGCGGCGGCGTTCGGCCACGTCGTCGAGAAACTCCCGCAGCGCGACCTTCTCTTCGGCGAAGTCGTGCGCCCAGTAGGCGGTGAAGCGGCCGGCGGTGTCGACGTAGCCGAAGAGGTAGTCGAGGCCCCAGCGGCTGCCAGCGCCGTCCGTGTAATGGCCCTCTGTATACAGGGGGTCGCCTTCGAAGTCGAAGAAGATGTCGCCGGGGTCTGGGGTGGGGATGGCGGCGAGGGCGGCCGGGTCGACGACGGCGTAGGGCGGCGCATCCGAGGTTCCGGTGCCGTCCATCGCCTGGAGTTGCAGCTGCGCTTGGGCGCGGAGGCCGGCGATGGTGCTGTCGGCGATGCCGTCGATGGGTCCGGTGGAGGAGGCGAGTTGGTCGATGGTGTGGATGCCGGCGTCGGCGAGGCGGGCGTGCTGGGTGACTCGGAGGTTGGCGACGAGCAGCACGTCGCGGGTGGCGTGGATTTCGGCGTCGCAGGTGTCGCAGCGTCCGCAGATGGCGTAGTGGGGGTCGCCCCATTCGACGGCGGATGCTGCGGCCATCCGGTCGCGGATCATCCGGTGCAGCCGCTCCCGTCGCCGCCGATACACGGGCGCGATGTCGGCGACGTGGTGGGGGCTGATGCTGCCGTCGCCGAGGATGAGTTCGACCGTGTCGCTGGTGGGGATGCCGAGGCGGTGGAGCTGTTCGGCGTAGGCGG
Source organism: Homoserinimonas flava (assembly GCF_054969005.1). Taxonomy (NCBI): domain Bacteria; kingdom Bacillati; phylum Actinomycetota; class Actinomycetes; order Micrococcales; family Microbacteriaceae; genus Homoserinimonas; species Homoserinimonas flava. The sequence goes on along the minus strand of NZ_JBUEQS010000002.1, from coordinate 160,914 downwards.
CGAGTTGGAGAAGGGCGGTGACGCGGGCGCTGCGAGCGAGCTTGGTGTCTTGCACGATGTAGCGGCCGTCGTCGCCGCGGATGATGAAGTCGGCGAAGCCGAGGAAGGCGATCTCCAGGCCGCTTTCGGGGGTGCCGCGCTCATGGAAGGTGGCCTGGAAGACGACGTCGCTTCCGTCGCGGAACGCCTGCTCGGTGGCGCGCGCCGCCGCGTCGAGCTCTTCGGCGTCGCGGGCGTTGACGCGGGGGATCTCGACGACGTTTCGTGTCTTCTTGTATTCGTCGAGGACCCGGGCTTCGTGCTGGTCGCCGAGGGTGCTGGTGCGTTCGAGCATGGCGTCGGGCGGCATGTCGAGGCCCTCGGCCCTACCGAGCTTCACGTCGAGCGCACGCACGAATGCGAACTCGCACTTGGACGCGGTGGTGAGGTCGCTGGCGCTCGTGTAGACGACGGTGTGGCCGTCAGGTGCTGTGTTCAGGAACATCCACGACTCCCAGATGATGAGTTCAGGGGTCGCCTCACGTAGTCCGTGCTCGGGCCAGCGCCGAGGTTCATGCTTCTCCGTCTGACAGCATTCGGATGAGGAGCGCAACCATGAGGTCTTTCTCTTTCGGGTCACTCATGGCGACCATCAACGTGACGGCAGCGAGCGCGTTGTTGGTGATCAGCGGGCTGCCATTCCGGTCGTGCAGAATTCCGTTGTGGCTCAGGAAGGTCACGAAGAGTGCCGCCGCGCTGCGCTTGTTGCCGTCGGACAGCGGATGGTCTTTCACGATCAGGTACAGGAGGTTTGCCGCCTTTTCCTGCACCGACGGATACAGTTCCTGACCGGCAAAGCCCTGGTAGATGGCTGCGATTACACCATCGAGCGTCTCGCCACGCTCTTTGCCGAAGAGTGTGTCCTGGGGGAATTCCGCGCCCACGCGCGCGATGACTTTTCGCGTCTCCTCTACCGTGAGCACCCAGCCCGGTCTCGCTCCAGGCGAGGCATCGATCTGCCCTTCGTCGTAGTCGCGGAGCAACTGGAGTCCCGGCAGGTATTCGGCGAGCACGCCTGCCACCCCCGCGACGAGTTCGTCTGCGGAACGTGACAGGATGCGCACAATCGATCCGAGATCATCAAGGCGCTTATCGTTAAGCGCGACGCCTTCGAGGAGGTATCTCTTGAGGACGTCGTTCGTCCAGCGGCGGAACCGTACGCCCTCGGCAGACTTCACCCGGTATCCGACGGAGAGCACCATGTCGAGGTCGTAGTGTTCGACCTGCCGCTCGACAAGCCGATCACCCTCACGTTGAACTGTCGCAAATTTTGCGACAGTTGCCGTTTCCATCAGCTCTTCCCGCCGCGCATTGGCAATATGCTTGCCGATCGTTTTCACGTCGCGACCGAACAACAGAGACATCTGCTGGCGCGTCAACCAGACGGTTTCAGCATCAGTTCGAACCTCAAGCGAGATTGAGCCATCGGGCGATTGGTAGAGCTCGAGCCCGCGGGAGGCTTGCTCGTCGATGCTCATCGGCAATTCCTTGGTGTTGTGTCGTCGGGATGTCGAGTCGTGTACCGAATCTAGGGGTAACCGCTGACGCTGCCTAACAGTGATGCACCATCGCGGTCAAGCCGAGCAGACGCGAAGATGCTGATGCCTGCGAACTTGACATCGCCGCATCGACAACGATTGTGAATGCGGTCTGGCCGACTACGGTGCCTGCCACGCGGGAACGGTAGCGTGCGCCACCCACATTCGAACGAGACGTTACGCCACCGTGTAGCTCGTCGTCGAGGTGGCGACACCAGCCACGATCCACGCGGCGGTTGTGAGGATGATGATGCCGAGCGTCACCCCGCCGGTGATGATCCCGGCGACCGAGTTGCCTCGCCCTACGCCGACAGCTTTCGCTTTGCGCAGTCCCACGATGCCGAAGATTACGGCAAGCAGCGCTGGCACGAAGGCGAAGAATGCCGAAACGAGGCCGATGAATGGGATCGGCGTCCAGATGCCGGTGACGATCGCAACGATCCCCAACACGAGCGCGGTGACAGCCATGCCATTCGACGGCGGGCGCACCACCTGCTGGTAGATGACCTGTTGTTGGGGTTGCGGCACATAACTCACGTCCGAAGTATGGCAGCGGTGAGGGCCCGCTGCGCTAGGCCCCAAGCGAGGGGCGGATGTCACGGCGCTAGATAATGTACATATTTATGTACATTTCTTCTCTGGCCGAATAGGTTTGAACCATGGAAGCAGTAACTGCCGTCGCTGACACCCGCGCTGGACTGTCGAAGCTCTTGCGCACATTCCGCACGGACCCGAACGCCGAACCGGTGACGATCGGCTCGCATCGCAAGCCCGAGGCAGTCCTTATGCCGTTCGATCGCTACCGCGCACTAATGAGCGCGAATGCGGCTCTGCCAAGCACCGTGCTCGACGACCTTCGGGGGCGTGCGGACCTCATCCGCCGCATCGCAGCGCTGAACAGAATTGCGGATGTCGCGGTGTTCGGCTCGGTGGGCCGGCAGTCCGAGAGCGCAGACAGCGACATTGACCTCCTGGTGACACCGGCGGATGATGCAAGCCTCTTCGACCTCGCACAGTTCGAGATCGACATGGAGCAGCTCACCGGGCGCAAAGTGCAGGTTGTCTCGAGGGGCTCACTCGACGCGGGTCGGGACGCAGCAATCCTCGCTGAAGCGGTCCCGCTGTGAGCATGCCTGTGGAAGACCGCGTCAGTCGTTGGATGACAGACCTGGCAGCGACCCTCGACTCGGCAGCGGAGCTGGCTGCTCGTGGTGAGGAGTTCCGCGCCGACCCGGCACTTCCGCTCGCGTTCGAGGCGCTCGCGAATCGCGTTGGCAAGCTGTGCAGGCGGCTCATGGCGGCCGCTTCGAAGGCATTCGGGTGGTCGTTCAACGACTACGGCCCCGAGTATTCGGGCATCGTGGCCGCCGACGGTAAGGGCCAGGCGGGCGGGCTTGCGCTCGCGTCTGAGCCGCGCCCGGCCGGCGGTCCGCTCGTGATCCTGTTCTCCGACGATCTGGATGCCACGGAGCAGGCGATTACCGCCGCCGGCGGTCGCGTCGTGGAGGGGCCGTATGTGTTCCCGGGTGGGCGGCGGCTGCACTTTGCCGACCCGAGCGGGAACGAGTTGGCGGTGTGGGCGGAGCGGTAGCTGATGCTTCCGAACGGCTCTTCTTCCCCACTGCTGCTCACCGCCTTCGGTGACAGCTACCAACCCGCTCGCCGATCACTCCGCATTTGCCGCCGGATGCTCCTGGACGACATCTGCTCCGATGGTATTTTTCAGAACAAGCAACGGCGCGCGGGAACGGTGGTGGGGGGATCAGAACGGGTAGGGCGCGATCTCCGCGCGCACCGTGAGCCACTGCGTCGACGTGTAGGCGTCGATGTTCGCGTCGGGGCCCCCGAAACGTGACCCGTTGCCCGATGCCCCGACCCCGCCGAACGGCACGAAGGGTTCGTCGGAGACGGTCTGCTCATTGATGTGAATGATGCCGCTCGGAACGGCATCGGCAACGCGCATCGCAGTGCCCACGTCACCAAGGATGCCGAGCGAGAGACCGTAGTCGGATGCCGATGCCAGGGCAATCGCCTCCTCGATGCTGTCGAACGGGACGACTGGCGCGACCGGTCCGAAGATCTCGTCCGTCCAGGCGCGCATCGAGGTCGACACGTCGGCCAATACCGTCGGGCGGTAAAAGAGACGGTCGTACTCGCCTCCGGCAGCGACCGATGCACCGGCATTCACCGTGTCCTTCACGATCGCATCGACCCTCGCCAGCTGCCCCTGGTCGATGATGGGGCCGAGCGCGACCTGACCGGTGAAGGGGTCACCCACCGGGAGGTGCCGCGCGATCTCGGAGAGCGAATCGACGTACGCGTCGTGCAGGCTGCGATGAACAAGATGACGACCGGATGCCATGCAGATCTGCCCTTGGTGCAGGAACGACCCGAAGGCCCCCGCCGAGGCTGCGCGGCGCAGATCGGCGCCGGGGAGAACGATCAGAGCGTTGTTGCCTCCGAGCTCCAGGTGCACGCGCTTGAGGTGCCGCGAGGCGAGCTCGCCGACCTTCCGTCCGGCCGCCGTCGATCCGGTGAAGGCCACCACCGACGTCTCTGGGGCCGTGATGAGCGCTTCACCCACCTCCGCGCCTCCCGGCAGGACGTGGAGGACTCCTGAGGGAAGACCCGCCTCTTCGAAGATGCGGGCGATCAGCACCCCGCCGCTGACCGCGGTGCGGGGGTCGGGCTTGAGGATGACCGCATTGCCGAGGGCGAGCGCGGGCGCGATCGAGCGGATCGACAGGATGAGAGGGAAGTTGAAGGGTGAGATGACGGCCACGACCCCCGCCGGGCGACGGCGCGCGAAGCTCCATCGCTGCTCGTTCGTCGCGAGGACCGTTCCCTGGGGGTGGGTGGCAAGACCTGCGGCCTCGAAGCAGTCACTCGCGGCGCGATGCGACTCGAGCGCCGCTTTCGGTCCCGTCGATCCTCCTTCGCGGACGATCCACTCGTCCACCTCGGCGGCGTGCTGCTCCCAGAGCGCGCCCGCGCGCCGCATGACCGTGGCGCGCTCCTCGGGGGTCTTGGCCGCCCACGCGACCTGTGCGCGCGCAGCCGACTCGGCCGCCCGCGTCACATCGGCGGGGCCGGCGCGCCCCACCTGGCCGAGCACCGTGCCGGTAGCGGGTTCCACCACATCGCGGCGGCCGTCCTGTCCATCAATCCAGCCGTCGGAGAACACCTTGGCGTTCCACAGTCCGTCTTCGGGCAGCAACATATTAGATCTCCTTGCGATCGTGCGGGGGTCGGGGAAAGTGGATGACGGGCTTGACGACCGGGCCCGATTCGGAGACGGCGAGCGCCCGCTCGATCTGGTCGAGTCCGTACGTCGCTGTCGCCCTCGATGATTCCGCGCAAGATGCGCCCGAAATGACGGGTGAGGGCGCTCGTGGTGAGTACCGGATCTTGGGGCATCTTTGCTCGTCCTGATTTGTCCTGTTTTGCAGGGCATCACTACTGTTATACGAGACATTAGCGTTTCTTGACCCAATCAGTCAACAGTCAGGACGGCTCGGCGAAGGATCCGCGCTGCGGAACCTCCCGCGCCGTGCGCCACCGCCAGGACGTGAGCATCTCGACGTTCGCCGGGGCCGCCGAAGCGACCGCCGCTCCCCTACGCCCCACACCGCCCAGGGGGACCACGAGTTGTCATTGATCGGCTGGCCGTTCAGATGCACCAAGTCGGTGACAACCGCCGGCGCAATGAGGTTAGCTCGCCGGTGACCGCCGCCCCCTACACCCTTCCCTGGTCGAAGATGCTCTGCACCAGCACGGCGACTTCTCCGGCGGCGATCAGCATCGATCCTGCCGCCCAGGTCGCGCTCGAGAGGGAGGACAGAAGCCGATGCATTTCGGCATCCCGATCCGGCACGAGGGCGACCGGGCTCACCCACGCGAGCGCCAGGACGTGCGTTCCATCGAGCCGGATGTCGAGAGCCGACTCCGCATCCGGAGGCGGCTCACCGTCATCTGGATGAAGGCTGCCACTCCGCCGGCTGCGCGTATCTTCGGCGCGGTCTCCTCTCCCGCCGACTCGTTCGAGTCGGTGAGCACGACTTCCGCGCGCTCCGCTGCGAACAGTTCCGCGGTCGCGGCATCCAGCCGGATGCCGCGCCGGTGATCGTCAGGTCGATGTCCGTGCGCTCGAACTGCCATACTGCACTCGAAGTCCAGTAGTCTCTGTAAGTCAGGTGTTGCTCGATCGGAGCGTTGAGCCCAAACACCCCACGCTGGGGCGAGCCACCATTGGCAATTGATCGGAGGCATGCTGTGACCGCAGAGCAGTTGGAAGAACAGCCGCGCCGCCGAGGGCGCGCCTCGAAACGAGAGGCGATCCTGGCAGCTTCGGTCCATCTGTTCAATACACAGGGTTACGACACGACCTCGATGGACGAGATCGCCGCGCGGGCCGGAGTGTCTAAGACGACGGTCTACGCTCACTTCGAGAACAAGCTCGCTCTCTATCGTGCAATGGCCGAGCGTGCCGTCACCCTCTCGGACGTTGACTTCGACCGGTTGAAGAGTGACGAGTCACTCACAGCACTCGAAAAGCTCACCTCGCTCGGGAAGCTGCTCGTGGAATCGCTCACGTCGGAAACCTTCCTTGCATTTCATCGGGTCATGATCCTGGAGGCCAGCGCCCGACCTGACCTGACGAGTCGCTTGGTCCAGGGTGCCCCACATGTGGTCGATGTCGTTGCGGAAGTGCTCAGCGAGGATGCACGGCACCACAAGTACGAGATCAGCGATGTCCGAGGTCATGCTGCCTTATTCGCGCGCACCGCGGCAGCGGGCTTCGAGATAGATGCGCTACTCGACAAAGATTTCCGGCCTAGCCCCGATCTCATCGCAACACAGGCAGCCTGGGTCGCCTTCATGTTCCTGAAGGGTCTCCGGCCGTCATCCGTCACTCAGATCGACGAAGACTTCGGCACGGTGCCGCCCGCTCCCAACTATCTCTGGCTTGCCGAACGCATTCCGTTCGGGGACCACACGCAGAGATGACCGCATAACGGCGATCGGGCTATCAAATGCCGGCGTCGATAACGAGGTTCGTTCCCGTGATGAAGTCGGCGCGGGGGCTCGTGAGGTAAGCCACAGCCCACGCGATGTCGTCAGGGCGACCGACTCGCGGCACCTGCTGTCCGAAGACCTTGGTCGCCACTTCTTTCTCCACGCTGCGCCAATCTTCCGCGCCGAGCACGGCCGCTGCTTTGAGCAGTTCGGCTTCGGAGTCGGGCGTGGCGATGATTCCGACGCTGATGGCGTTCGCGGTCACGCCCGAGCCGCCGAGTCCGCGAGCGAGACTCCGTGCGTAGTTGATCTCGGCCGCCTTGGCCGCCTGGTAGTCGGCAAAGGCCGGCGGCTGGTGCAAGGCGACGGCGCTCGCGACGTGGATGACGCGGCCCCAGCCACGCTCGATCATGCCGGGGACGAGTCGCTGAGTTGTCGATACCGCGCTGAGCACATTGAGTCGATAGGTCGCGAGCCACTGATCGGCGCTCGTCTCCCAGACGGGTTCCGGGGTGAACCCGCCCGCGCGCCCTCCCGCATTGTTCACGAGTATGTCTGCGCCGCCCGCCGCGAGAACGCCGTCGAGCAGAGCGTCGGTCTCGTCGATCGAGGTCAGATCTCCCGTCGCGACCTCGGCCTTCCCTCCCGCCGCCTCGATCTCGTCCGCAACTTGTCTGGTGCGGGTGACATTGCGGCCGTGAACGATGACCGTTGCGCCCTCGCCCGCCAGCCGGAGCGCGATACCGCGACCGATTCCGGAACTGCTACCCGTGACGAGTGCGCGTTTTCCCGTGAGTTCCAGATCCATCAGTGCTTCCCTGCTTCCTGTGGGGCAAACCCACGCTCCTTCGCCTTGCCCACGCCGGGCACTCCTGCCATTCCCGCCGCCGACGGCGAAGTACCGAAGATCTCCCGTCCGGCGAGTTCCGCCGAGGGGTCTAGACGGTTCGATCCGTGGGTGAGCGCTACCCGCACGTCGCGTGCATAGCGTTGGATCGGGTTGTTGAGCGAAACGGTCGCAGAGCCGATCGCGAACTGGATCTGCTCGATCGCCTCTGCCGCGAGGTTGCCGGCGTAGACGAAGTCCATCTGCAACGCGGTTTCTTCAGCCGCACTGAAGGACTCTCCGGCGAGGGCCTTCCGGTCGATGATGTCGGCTCCCGCGAGCAGCAGCGCACGGGCAGCATTGATCGTGGAACGCACCTTCCCGGCGACGATCTGTGTCGCCGGCGTCTCCTGCAGTGAGGGGTAGTCGAGGTTGAACGGCTTCTTGTTCCTGGTCTGCTCCAGGAAGCAATCGAAGGCGCCCTCGGCCATCCCGACGGCGATGCCCATCGTCTCGAGGGAGACGATGATCATCAGCCCACGGGCATCCATCGAGAGGCCGAGGCCGTCGTATTTGCTGCGAATGGCGTCGAGCCGATCGGTGAGCTCGGCGAGCGGCAGGACACGTTCGTCAGGGATGAAGATCTCCTCAGGCACCGTGACGCTGTTGCTGGACGAGCCGGAGAGACCCATGACGTGCCAGTCGTCGACGATCTCGTACTGGCCTCTTTCCAGAAGGACGGCGATCCGGTCGAACTCGCCGTCCGGCTGCTCGACCCCGACACCCACGACCATGAAGGCCGCATGCTTGCTGCCGCTGCCGAACCCCCACTTGCCGCCGGCTTTGACGACATAGCCGCCGTCCACCTTCGTCGCGTGCTGGATGCGGTCGGAGAACAGCGACGCGCTTGCGACCACCGGGCCATCCCAGTCCTGCGTGCTCGAGTAAATCTCCTCGACCGCGTCGTCCGGGAAGGTCAGGACGATCCGAGTGAAGCCGCTGGCGATCATCGCATGCCACGCAGCCGAGCCGTCGGCGCGAGCGATGGCGAGGATGATCTCGGCGAGATCGCGGGCACCGAGAGAGTAGCCGCCGAACTTCTCGGGAAGGGACAGCCGGAAGGCGCCAAGCCCTGCCAGCGCGGTCAGGGTCGTTGGGGGCAGGCATCCGAGCTTCTCTCCCTCACGCGCGTCCCTCCGGATTTGGGGAACGAGCGCGAGGACATCGTCCCTGATGCGGCGGCCGGCTGTCGTCGACAGCGGCGACTCGTGAATAGAAGAGGTGGTCATCGGAGCTCCTTAAGCGCCTTGCCAGCCACTCGTGGTTCCGAGTGGGAGGATCTCCCGGATCTCATCGAAGATCCGGATCTCGTGGTCGACGATCTTGAAAACGACCGCCATATAGAACGAACCGCTGTCGGGACGGCCATTCGGAATTGGATGGAAATCAGCCACGACCATGCTCACGACGAGGCCGAGTTCCTCGTCGATGATCGGATAGCGCCGGTCGGCGACCGTCGGGCGAGCTGGACGGGCGCCCGCGATCATCGACTCGACGGAGTGCACGGCTTTGTCAGGCGACAACAGCAGTTCCAGGTTGTTGGTGACCTTCTTGCCGTTGTGGAACGAATCGCATCGGTACCCTACGGGGACCATACTTCCGTCACCCTGCTCCAGCGCCTTCCAATAGCTGTCCGCAATGCGCACCAGCTCCTGGGAGCCGCTTCGGCGCTCGGTCGGCACCGGCGCCCGGTAGAGGATGTCCGGCTTGACGAGCTGATCGACGGCGTTGAAGAATCCGGTACGTCCGGAGCTGACGATCGCCTCGGCTTCGCTTACGCAGTCCCCCTCGAAGCGCAATCGCAGCGCGAAGGCATCCTGACCGTCCGCGAACACGGCAAGCCCGATAAGGACCACATGTCCTTGAGATGCATCGACGTACGTCTGCAACCCCACATAGCCGTGTGCGCGGGCGAGCCGACCGTCGTTGTCCACTGTGTCCACGCCGTTCTCGGTGAACCGGAAAGTCCCGTTCACCGGGCGAGATGGCTCGCCGAGACCACGCAGAAACGTTTCACCCATCTCGGCGAGCCGAGACGAGGTCTCGTGGATGCCGTTCACAACAGTCACCGCCCGCACATCCCCTCTCGCTAGTCGTCGACGTCAGTTGTTGGTGCCGGTGAAGGTGTGCTTCTCGAAGGTGTGGTCCATAGGCAGGACGTCGACATCACCCTGAGGCTTCTCTCCCACCCACGGAATGTGATCCGGGGAGACGAACGGCACGGGGTGGACCTCCTTGAAGTACCAGCGCCCGTCGATCTTGGTGAGGAGGTTGTCCCAGTAGCCGATGCCGAATACGAACGTCGCCATGTAGTCGACCGCGAACTGGGGGATGTGAAAGAACGCCTTCGCTCGTACGTCGTCACCCTCGGGCGTAAGCACGAGGTGGCTCAGCAGGTGGAGGCGCCCGAAGAACGCGTTCTTGCGTCCGTACCACAGGTGGTAGACCTCGTTGGTAATCGCCTCGTGTCCGACACGACGCTCGCCGCCGACCGAGGAGAGCCAGCCGTCCTCGGTGAAGCAACCGAGGAAGCCTTCGATATCGCCCGTGTCCAGCGCCCACGCATACCGCGCGAACAACTCCTGGATCTTCAGACGGTCTTCGACCGAAATGGACTCAAAATATACCGGCTCTGTCATCGTCTGAGCTCCTCGCTGCATTGGGAAGTGGCACTCTGGTCGAAGTGCACTGTACTGAACTGTACCTCAGAGGATTCGATCTGTCCATTGCTGACGGGAATCCATCTGAGACTCGGCAGAACACTGTTGTGTTTCGTGATCCTTGCCCATAGAGTGAACTGAACTGGACTGGACTCACCCGAGTCTCCAGCATCCGCTCTCACGGCGATTCAGTGAAGTCTCACCGTGTTGAAATGAAGGGCCAACGATGTTCCGAAGAATAACCGCGACCGCAGCTGCAGCAGTTGCCGTTGCATTGTTCCTGTCCGGATGTGCCACATCAGGACAAGAGCAGACCGACGAGGCCGCCACCGCGGGCGAACTCAAGATTGTGACGTTCATACCGCCGTCAAGCCTGAACCCTGCCGCAGACGACGGATGGGGCGAGCTGCGGCCGTACTTCCAAACCATCTATGACAGCGTGCTCAGCCAGAGTGCCGACGGCACAATCGAGCCGTGGCTGGCAACTGAATGGGCATACAACGATGACGCCACCGAACTCACGCTCACGCTGCGTGACGACGTCGTCTTCAGCAACGGCGAGGAGCTCAACGCCGACGCGGTGAAACAGAGTCTGGAGCAGTTCCGCGACGGTACATCGCCGAACGCCGGGCACCTGGCGGGAACCTCGTATGAGGCGGTCGACGAGACCACTCTCGTCATCACACTGGAAGCCCCGAACCCGGCATTCTTGCTCTACCTTGCGGGCGACTCCGGGTGGGTCGGGGCGCCGGCGATGTGGAGCGATGAGAACGCCGGCACGGAACCGATCGGCTCCGGCCCCTACACTCTCGACGCCGAAAACACCGTCATCGGCACGACGTACGCGTACACCGCCAACGAGGACTACTGGAACGCCGAGGCGGTCGACTACAGCGGCGTGACGATCACGGCGATAACGAATCCGACAACCATGTTGAACATGATCAAGTCCAACGAAGCGAGCGTCGTCCGATACATCGACACGACAACCAATGCGGAGATCGAGGGCGCCGGGTGGACTCTGAACACCACCGAGGTCAGCATTCTCCTGATGATGCTTCTGGACCGTGATGGAACCGTCAGCGAGCCGTTCGGGGATGCGCTCGTGCGCCAAGCGTTGAACTACGCGATCGACCGCGACGCAATGCTGTCCGCGATCGGCGGCGGATACGGCGAGGTGACGAGTCAGCTGTTCCTGCCGGCGGCGGAGGGGTATGTCGAGGATCTCGACAACTACTACACCTACAACCCCGAAAAGGCCATTGAGCTGCTGGCCGAAGCCGGCTACCCGGATGGCTTCGCCGTCACGCTTCCCGCCTCGGCGTTCGCACAGACGCAATTCGACCTGGTCGGACAGTACCTGGCAGATGTCGGGATCGATGTGACATGGGACTTCAACACCGTGATCGCGGATCTCTACAGCAGGAACTTCCCGGCCTTCATCCTGTCGCCTGCAGCGAGCACCAACGACATGGCGCTCATTGAGACCTTCATCTCGCCTGACGCTCCGTTCAACCCTTTCGGTTCGACGACCACCGAAACCGAAAGTCTGATCAGCGAGGTTCGCGCAGGCGGCGACGACGCCGGAGCGTCGGCGCAGCAGTTGAACGAGTACCTCGTCGAAGAGGCGTGGTTCGCACCGCTCTATCGCGAGACAGCCTTCGTGGCCTCCGACCCGAGCACCTCGGTGACCATGTCGTCCTACAACACCTTCCCGTCACTATTCGACATCAGCCCGCGCGGCTGATGTCGAAGCGCCCCAGCCACCCACCTTTGCGTGGTTGGCTGGGCCGCAGTGCCGCGTCTGGCGGCATCGAACCGAGAAAGAAATCATGTTTACATTCCTCGCGAAACGAGTTCTCAGCGGACTCGTGTTGCTCGTAGCGATCTCGGCACTGGCGTTCTTTCTCCTGCACAACAACGGTGATGACATTGCTCGAAACCTCATCGGTCCGGGTGCGTCGGAGGAAGCTGTCGCGCTCAAGATGGAGCAGCTCGGGTTGGACCGGCCCGTCGTCGAACAATACTGGGCGTGGGTCACATCTGCGCTCGGGGGCGACTTCGGACGGAGTTGGGCCAACAGCCAGTTGATCACCGCCAGCATCGCTACACGCCTTCCTGTGACTCTCAGCCTGGTCATCGGCACCACGATCGTGTCCGCCGTCGTCGCGGTGCTTCTCGGAGTGTGGGCCGCGCGGCGCGGCGGCTGGGTCGACGGCGGTGTCCAGATCGTCACTCTGCTAGGGTTCGCCATCCCCGGTTTCCTTGTCGCCCTCTTCTTGGTGCTCGTGTTCGCGGTCAATCTGGGGTGGTTCAGGGCGACCGGTTACACGGACTTCTCCACGTCGTTCGTCGGCTGGCTATCGTCCATCACCTTGCCAATCATCGCGCTGTCGATATCGGCCATGGTCGCGGTGGCGCAACAGGTCCGGGGATCCGTCCTGGACGGTCTTCGCCGTGACTACGTAAGAACCCTCCGGGCTCGGGGCGTGCCGACGCGTCGCGTCGTCTACCGGCATGTGCTCAGGAACGCTGGTGGGCCCGCTCTCGCTGTGCTTTCGCTCCAGTTCGTCGGTCTCCTTGGAGGCACTGTGTTCGTCGAGCAGATCTTTGCTCTTCCCGGAGTCGGACAGCTCGCTGTCACGGCGACCATCGAAAACGACATACCCGTTGTGATGGGTGTCGTCATGGTCTTCGTCGTCATCGTCATCGTGGTCAACCTCGCCAGCGAGATCGCGCAATCAATCCTGAACCCGAAAATCCGACTGTCATGACAACAACTGCGCCTCCCCCCATTCCCGCGTTCCAGGTGGAACCCCGCCGATCGCTCGTGAAGCTCGTCCTCCGCCGCCCTCTCGGCTTGGCGTCATCGATCTTCCTCGTCCTCGTCGCGTTGACCGCGATCTTCGGACCGATGGTCGCACCGCAAGACCCGAGCAGGACGGATCCCTATTCGATCTCTGCGCCTCCGAGCGCTGAGCACTGGCTGGGCACGGACATCGCGGGGAGGGATGTCCTGTCACGTCTGCTCGCCGGCGCACAGACGAGCATCGGCGCCGCACTCCTCGCGCTCGTCGTCTCGCTGCTGCTCGGCGTGACGTTGGGCCTCATCGCGGGGTACTACCAGGGCCGAGTCGGCACTGTCTTCGGCTGGGCGACCAACCTGGTCATGGCCCTTCCCGGAATGGTCGTGCTGCTCGCCGTCATCTCGGCCCTCGGCTCGTCGATTTGGCTTTCGATGGGGGTCTTCGGCATCCTCTTCTGGCCGGCGTTCTATCTGCTGGTCTACACGATGGCCGTGGCGGTTCGCGCGGAGCTCTATATCGACGCAGCCCGCGTCTCAGGTCTGAGCGACATCCGCATCATCGGCCGGCACGTTCTCTCGGCCGTGCGGGCGCCCGTGATCATCCAGGCGTCGATGGTCGCAGGAATCGCCATCGGCGTGCAGGCGGGGCTGGAGTTCTTGGGCGTTGCCGGCGGCTCATCGCCCACGTGGGGCTCGATGCTCAGCGACGGCTTTCGACAGATATATGTCCAGCCGGTCCTGATGCTCTGGCCGGCACTCGCCATCGGTTTGACGTGCGTATCGCTCACACTGTTGGCCAACGTGATGCGCGACGAATTGGAACGCGTCGTTCCCGTCCGCAGGGTGAGGAACCGCGCCGTGACCTCGCGCACGGGTTCGGTCCTGACTGTCACCACGTCGATCTCGATGCAAGGCGGTGACGGGGACCTGCTCCCCGACCTGCTTCCCTCGGAGCACGTCACGCATCCCGATGACGAGCACACCAGCGGATCGAGCCACGACGCCCTCCTTACCTTGCGGGACTTGTTCGTGGGATACGACAAGCCAGGTGGCCACGAGGTCGAGGTGGTCCACGGTGTCAACCTCACGGTTCGCCGGGGCGAGATCCACGGGTTGCTGGGTGAGTCCGGCTCGGGGAAGACACAGACTGCGCTTGCGGTTCTGGGACTGCTGCCGTCCGGGGGCCGAGTACTGCGCGGATCCATCGAGTTCGACGGAATGGAGTTTGCGGACGCGGACAAGAGGTCGCTGGAACGCCTTCGCGGTGTGCGTATCGGCTACATTCCCCAGGAGCCGATGTCCAACCTCGACCCGTCGTTTCGCATCGGAAGCCAGCTCATCGAGCCGCTACGTCTGATGGGATTGTCCAAGCGAGAAGCGACGGAGAGGTCGCTCGCCCTGCTGGAGCGCGTCGGTATCCCCGACCCTGCGCGCACAATGGCCGCCTACCCGTTCGAGATCTCCGGCGGCATGGCGCAACGCGTGCTCATCGCCGGCGCCGTGTCCTTGGATCCGGACCTCATCATCGCCGACGAGCCGACGACGGCGCTCGACGTCACGATTCAGGCTGAAGTGCTCGACCTCTTGCGAGGACTCCAGCGCGAACGCGGCATGACAATGCTCTTCGTCTCACACAACGTCGGGGCTGTCGCCGACATCTGCGATCGCGCGACGGTGATGCGACATGGCCAGGTGATGGAGACTGGCCCGGTGCGCGCGATTCTCCGGCATCCGGAACACCCGTATACGCAGTCGCTCCTCAGCGCCAATCTCGAGGACCTTCCCCCGCGTAAGGCACTGACATCCGCAGACCAAGGAGGTCGAGAGTGAACACGTTGCTTCAGGTCACCGACCTGGTGGTCCACTACCCCGGAAAGGGGCTCCGCGCAAAGCCCTTCGAAGCGCTCAAGGGCGTCTCTCTCGACCTTCGGGCGGGCGAGACGGTGGGTCTCGTCGGCGAGTCCGGATCGGGCAAGTCGACCCTCGGCCGAGCGATTCTCGGCCTTGCTCCGGCAACGAAGGGCAGCATCACCTACAAGGGCCAAGAGATCGCACATCTTCACAGACGTGAGCGCCGCAAACTCGCGAGGGAGATCCAAGTCGTGTTCCAGGATCCGTACTCATCCCTCAACCCGTCTTTCACAGTCGAGCAGATCCTCATCGAGCCTCTGACGGCTCAAGGCGTCAGCAAGACGGAGGCGAAAGCGCGCATCGCACACCTGCTCGAGCGTGTGGGGCTGTCGCCCGACGCAGCACGCCGCGTTCCTCGTGAGTTCTCGGGAGGACAGCGTCAGCGCGTCGCCATCGCGCGTGCGCTCGCGCTCGACCCCAACGTCATCGTGTGCGACGAACCGGTCTCGGCGCTCGATCTCACCACACAGGCAAGGGTCCTCGATCTGCTCGTTGAGATTCAGGAAAGAACAGGGGTCGCCTACCTGTTCATCTCGCACGACATCGCCGTGGTCCGCCACATCAGCCACAGAGTCGCCGTGATGTACCGGGGCGAACTCGTGGAGACCGGGGATGGCGACCAGGTGACGTCTCAGCCGAACCATCCCTACACGCAGGGGCTGCTACTTGCTGCCCCGGTCGCGGACCCGGACAAGCAGGCAGAGCGTCGAGCCGCCCGTCGCCAACTCGTCGACGGCTGAGCACAACGTGCGGGCCAGAGCCAACCAATGAAGAAGGAAGAGAGACTCATGGAGAATTCGCTCGACGCCAATAAGGCGGTGGCACAGCGCGTGATGAAACTGCTCATCAACCCGGATACCGCCGAGCAGGCACGCGAATACCTTACGGAGGAGTACGTCCAGCACAACCCGGAGATCGAGTCCGGCGCCGACGGCATCATCGCGTTCACCCAGAGCGAGAAGGCGCGTGCCGCGAGGCGGAACATGCATACGGCACCGGAACCGCCCGTGTTCGTCGCGGAGGGCGACAAGGTCGTCATGATGATTTCCCGCGATCTTCCGGACCCGGAAAACCCTGGAGAGACGTATCGCGCCTACTGGTTCGACATGTGGCGTGTCGAAGACGGTCGGTTGGCCGAGCACTGGGATGCCGTCACCAAATCCGCCGCCACCCTCAAAGCCGAAGGAGAGAAATGACCACCGAAGAGACCGACAACTCAGCGAACCAGGTCGAAATCAACAAGTCGATCGTTCAGAAGACGTTTGCGCTGATGCTCGACGCCAGCACGATCGACGAGGCGCTGCAGTACATTTCACCCGACTACGTCCAGCACAATCCCAACGTCGCTTCTGGCCGCGACGCGCTGATCGAGCTTTCCCAGCGAACCGTGGCGGGCGATGTCACACTGCCCGAACGGGCCGGTGAGCCGATCTGGCTCGGCGAAGGAGACCTGGTCATGGTGACGTTCCCGGTAAGGCGACCTCACCCGAACAAGGCCGACACCACCTACGTCTCCCACGTCTTTGACATGTGGCGGCTCAAGGACGGCTTGATCGTCGAGCATTGGGATGCAGAGCAGATCAACGACGCCTGGTAACCCTCGGGTGGCACCGTCAGCGCTCAGCCGATCTGAGCGCTGACGGTGGAAGCCGCAGTGCGCAGCTTCCGGATCCACTCCGAAACGACTGTGCCGGGAACGTCTTGCTGGAGTTGCGTTAGCCGGAGCAGCATCGCGACCGACCTCTCTGCGGCGTGAACCGGCACCACGAGATGTCGTATCGCTCTTCGCCGTCGACTTCGTCCTTGTAGAAGGAGTGCGTCAATCGCGCCAGGTCTGTGAGCAGAACACTCTCGCGTGCCGGGGTGAGGCCCGCCGTCCGGCGCTCGGCGATGAGCGCGGCGAGTCGCTGCGCTTCCTCCGGTCGAGTCGATGAGGCGGCGCCAGCCGCACCTTCTTCGTCACCGCACTCCACGTCTTGAAACCGCGAGCCTCGATGTGGGGGGTCTGCTGCACGGATAGGTGACATCTTCACCTACCCGTGCAGCAGACCCGTATGGCAGCGGGGAGGGCCTGCTTCGCTAGGCCCCAAGCGAGGGGCGGAGGGCGCGGCTGTCCTTGTGCCGTTCGATCGCTTCCGCGCATTGACGAGTGCGCAGCCGAACCCGCCAAGCACCGTACTCGACGACCTTCGGGGGCGTGCGGACCTCATCCGCCGCATCGCAGCGCTGAACAGAATTGCGGATGTCGCGGTGTTCGGCTCGGTGGGCCGACAGTCCGAGAGCGC
Organism: Homoserinimonas flava; assembly: GCF_054969005.1. Classification (NCBI taxonomy): domain Bacteria; kingdom Bacillati; phylum Actinomycetota; class Actinomycetes; order Micrococcales; family Microbacteriaceae; genus Homoserinimonas; species Homoserinimonas flava. Next base: position 143,773 of record NZ_JBUEQS010000002.1, on the reverse strand, counting down.
AGACAGCGACATTGACCTCCTGGTGACACCGGCGGATGATGCAAGCCTCTTCGACCTCGCACAGTTCGAGATCGATATGGAGCAGCTCACCGGGCGCAAAGTGCAGGTTGTCTCGAGGGGCTCACTCGACGCAGGTCGGGACGCAGCAATCCTCGCTGAAGCGGTCCCGCTGTGAGCTATCCAATCTTGTGGAGAGTGCTTTGCTGAAGCGAAGGCGCAGGAGTAGCAGCCACAGAGGCATGGGCGGTGCGCGGGTCTCAGATGCCGCTGCTACCGTGTGCGCATGTCGCCGAAGCCACTGCACCATTCGATCAACTATGTCGAGCTGACCGTCACCGATCTGGATGCCGCGAAGGCCTTCTACTCGAAGGCGCTCGGGTGGTCGTTCAACGACTACGGGCCCGAGTATTCGGGCATCGTGGCCGCCGACGGCGAGGGCGAGGCGGGCGGGCTTGCGCTCGCGTCTGATCCGCGCCCGGCTGGTGGGCCGCTCGTGATCCTGTTCTCCGACGATCTGGATGCCACGGAGCAGGCGATCACCGCCGCCGGGGGTCGTGTCGTGGAGGGGCCGTACGAGTTCCCGGGCGGGCGCCGGCTGCACTTCGCCGACCCGAGCGGGAATGAGTTGGCGGTGTGGGCGGAGCGCTGAGCGGCTCAGCCTCGCAGCTCTCAGTCTCGCAGCGGCGATCCGACCACGGAAAACTGGCTGCCGCCCATCTCGCCTGACAGCAGCGGCATCGCTTCGGCAATGGCGGCGCGCACGCTGTCGAGCTGTAGTGACGCACGGTGCGCTTCGGCAGAGGTCCAGAGCTCGGCGACGAAGACCGTGTCGGGTTCGTCATCGTTTACTCCGACTTCGTAGAGCAGGCAGCCGGCGTCGCTGAGTTCGGGGCTGCGGCGCGTGAGGATCGCGACGACCTTGTCACGCCTGCCAGGCTTGGTACCGAGGGTTCCCACGTTCGCGAATGTCATGAGGTCACGGTAGCGGCAGGGTCCGACGCTGGCGACGCTGATGTGAGGATGCCGCGGCATCCCACTGTTCTACTGGTCGACGATCTGCTTGCCTAGGGCATGAGCGCGACGGGCTCTTTCTGGCATCGGCGCCCTAGTCGAGGGCTAAAGCGTCAGTTAGGGCAATTTCGGCGGTCGTGCCCTCGGTAGCCGCAGTTGCTGCATTGTCCCGCGTTCACGCGGACCGTGCAGGTGCGAATGTCGTGCCCCTGCTCGCCGCAATTGCTGCATGTTCGCGTACCGGTGCCGCTCATGTGCTCTCCTCCTGTTGCCGAAATGATAGAGGACAAGACGCGAACGACTCTAGGCTCGGGTCTGCTGAACGAGTAGGGCAGGTCAAGTTGTGTCACCTATCCGTTCAGCAGACCCGTGCGGCTACTGCCGCAGAGGGTGCTTAGGCACATATCTGGGCGGGGTCTGCCCTTTCCCCGCCGTAATCTCTCTCGCAAATGACAGAATTGGCCCGGCAGCGCGCTTTCGTCTACGGGCCGGCGGCATCACCAGGTTCCACACCTTTTCGAACTCGACATGCAAGGACTTCGCAAAGCCTGGGTCCACTGAGCGTGCGAATAGAATACGCCCTCGCATCCTCCGCGCGAAGTACTCCACGGGCTGCTCGCGGAAGTCGGCCTGATGCTCTAGTCCGTTCTTCGAAGCGAAGTACATGTCCGTCCGCAGATCGGCTTTGAAAGAGCGTCGAAGACGTGGTCGATCGACACCAGAAACGCTCAGTCCGGTTACAAATAGGGGTTGGCCGTATCTGCGTAGAGCCGTCTTGCTACGATTCACCCGAAAACCGCTGGAGGCAACGCATTGCTCGACGCGATCAAGGAAGGTCTTGTCGATCGCCCGACCAGAAAAAACAAGATCATCGGCGTAGCGCGTATATACCAATCCAGACTCTCTAGCCAGCTTGAGGCAACGAGCATCGAGGGAGGCGGCAACGAAGTTCGAGATCGTGGGACTTGAGGGAGGCCCCATGGGCAGCTTGCCGTTCCGCGTGACAAGTCCTGAAATGGCGATCGCAGCCCTACTGCCAATGCCGATGTCCTTAAGACTAGCGATTACCATGCTTTCGGTAATCGAACCGAAATAGTCTTCAAGATCGATACGTAGAACAACAGTCGCTCCGACATGCGGATCAGCATTCGAGACAATCGACCGGCCTGGGACGTAACCATTCACCTCCCGGGGAAGCTCACGGGAAGCGTACGCAAGGAAGTCGGCGATCCGGCGTTGCACGCTCGCTAGTTCAGGAACCGGGCTCTCAATCAGGCGTAGTTTGCCCTTGCGACGCACTGGGAAATCAACGTAGTCATGCCCCGCACGAATGCGGGCGACCTGCTTCCTCAGCTCCTTCGGCCTTAACCCCAAGAAGGGCGCCAACGACCGAACGGAAGACACTAGCTGATACGCGGGAGCTGGGGGCTTCTCTATGGTGATTAACGAAGTTCTAGAACTCATCGGATCCTAACCAGACCCCGGATAGCGAAGCCCCCAGCGTCACAAGACTAGCGTTCCTCGCCTTGAATGGCGCAAATTGTCAAAGTCGAACACGTGGGCGACACTGCGGGAGAGCTCAGCAAACCGACGCTTTCGAAAGTCGGGGCTGTCTGCAGCGAGGATGCCGGCGGTCGATCCCATTACATAGTCCGCCAGCGACAGGAGGGGAGCCGTCTTGTCCCCGATGAGGACGTCTACACGCGGCGCTTGGCCCGACTCGTCCATGACAGCTTGGCGCGCCTTCTCGGCGACGGCACGAAACCATGGATTGAGCGAGTTGTTCTGCTCGAAAACGAGCCGAAGGTGATCGGCTCTATATCGCGCGATAAGTCCCTTGAGAAGGACAGAATACAGATTCAGAAGCAGATCTGTGTCGCTGACCTTGTCACCCCAGGGCTTCGCCGAAAATCCGACATGTGCCCTAACATTCAGGCTGCCGTAGAGGTCTAGCAACTCCTTACGTATGTCATCCGAGTCTTTCGTGAAATGGAACCCTTCCCGGACAAACCGCGAGTGCTTCTCCGGAAGCTCCCACAGCCCGGGGCGTCCGATCAGGGACCGGTACAGCTCAACGACTGATTTCTCTGCGCTCTTCACGCCCATACTTACCACCGCAGCCACCAGTATGTATGGCGTTCCCGCCGGCCGGATCGACTCGTCTAAGAAGACAGTCACTTTGCTCATCTTCCGACCACCAGACAGAGTTCTCCACGCGTCGCTACGCCCACGTTTGTCACTGCGGCTCCGGACGGACGCAGTCGGTTGTTGCTTACCACCATGTGTAAACCATCTATGAGCCCCACTGCTCGTCGGCCAAAGGAGCACCGTTCAATTCGTCGCGCCGGGCCCTCCAATCAGGAAGGAACTGATCCATCAGCTCAACGAAGCGTTGGTTGTGACCGCGTTCGTGTAGGTGCATGAGTTCGTGGACGATGATGTACTCGAGACTCCGAGGGTTCTTCTTCGCCAGCTCAGGGTTGATCCAGATCGTGCGGGAGCGCGGCATGCAAGTGCCCCACTTCGTTTTCATGCGACGCACGACGATCTTGTCGGCCTGGACTCCGATGATCGCCTGCCACTTGCTCAACAGATCAGGCAGGGCTGCTTTCAGTTCGCGCCGATACCAACGATCGAGGGCCGCCCGCTTGGCGTTACTATCTGAGTCGGGCGGAGTGATCACCCACAGCGTTCGCCCCTTGGCCTCTACATGAAAGTTGCCGGAAGTACGTGACACATCCAGCCGGTATCGCTGACCCCAGACATAGTGGGTTTCGCCGGACTTCATTTCGCGCTCAGGTTGGCGATCCGCTTGAAGGAGCTGCTCTCGCTGCCGTTTGATCCACGGCAGCCGCTGCACGATGGCAAGGCGGATGGTTTCCTCATCGGTGGTATCTGGAGCGGCCACGCGAACTCGTCCAATTGGCGGGTAGACCGAGATGTGCAGGTTCTTAATGTCTTTGAAGACGACATCGATCCCAAGACCAGCGACGGTGAGGTAGGCGTTAGCGGTACTCATCATGCCCCTTTAGCAACGTGACGAGTGCATCCAGCATCTCCGGTTCGAAGCCGTCCGGCAGTTCGCGGCGAAGCGTTCTGGCAAGAGCACGCTCCTTGATCGGGTTGCCGACCCAGCCGTGCTCCTTGTCGTTCTGGATGACCTTGCTCAGGTACTCAATATCGATGATGATGTCGCTCGGCCAGCTGAAATCAACCAATGCCCGACGGGCCGGGGTCGAAGCCCAGTCCGGATAGGTGACGTCAGATTCTTTCTTGCCGACCTGAGCGGTCAAGGTAAGCAAGTCGTTCAGGTAGTCGGCGTACTCCTCAGCGTCCTTGCGACGTCGCTCAATAATGGCGTCTAGGAGGGCAGACATACGGTCGTAGTACTTCGGGTTCAGTGCCCGCTCGTCGACGATGGTCTTGCGAACGTTGTTGATGATCGTCTCAGCCACAGCATCCCGGTTTTTACGGATGCCATCCGGCAAGCTGTCGAGAGCACCGGCCCCACGCTCAACAATCAGCTGGACTAGACCCTGGTCTAGCGTGGCAACCGTTTCGGATGGCTCGGCCAGAATGTAGGTGTCAAGCAGGGAACGCATGCCTGCCTCGAACTGCTTCATGTCGATGTTCTCGCCGGCACCACGCTCAACCTCGTTGCGGACGGCGACGTAGTGGGTTACCTCGTTCTTGATTGCCGCAGCCTCAGCTGTGCTGTAGCCGGCCGATTCCATGTCGTTGGCAAGGGTGCCGTAGGCACGCACCAGCGAAGCGACCGACTTGTACAGCTCGACACGCTTGGGCTCGTTGACCTTGATCTGCTCGGCATCCCCCGGCTCGGACGAGACGAAGTAGTGCTGGTACTCCAACGTGCCATTCGGCGGGGCCACCGGCTCACACAGTGCTCGAACTCGCTCGAGTGCGTCGTCGAGATCCTGACGGTCCTGGTCGGTTCGATCCTTGAGCAGACCCTCGATGTCTTCCTTGGCGTAGCCGTCTAGAGCACCAGAGGTGTAGTCGGAGATCGCCTTGTCGAGCGACTTGAACAGGTCGCGGTAGTCGATTACGTAGCCGTAGGTCTTGTCGTCACCGTCGAGGCGGTTGACTCGGCAGATGGCTTGGAACAGTCCGTGATCCCGCATCGACTTGTCGATGTAGAGGTAGGTCGCACTTGGGGCGTCGAAGCCGGTAAGGAGCTTGTCGACCACGATCAGCAGCCGCATCTGGCCGGGTTCTTCGATGAAGCGACGCTTGACGTCCTTCTCGAACTCCGCGATCCGCGACACGGCTTGGTCTGCCGACTCGTTGAAGTAAACGGCCAGCATTTGGCGATAGATGTCGTACTTGAGCAACTCCTCGTTGTCGCCGTCGCCTGCGTCCTCTTTCGAGATAGCGGACGCGTTCGGGACATAGCTCGACACGATGGCGACCTTGTCCTTGAAGCCGGCCTGTACAAACATCTCGTAGGACTTGCACGCCTGATAGACGCTGTCACTGACCAGCATCGCGTTGCCTCGGCCAGAAATCAGACGAGGCTCACGCTCGAAGTCCATCAGGATGTCCTGCACGATCATGGCGGCACGGGAACGCGCCGACACGACTTTCTGCATCGTGCCCCACTTCTTCTTGAGGCGCGCCTTGCTGAGGTCTGTCAGACCCTTGGTCTTGATGTCGAACCACTTGTCGACGTGGTCGGGGCCGATCAATTCCTGCTCGATGTTGCGGGCAGTGTACCGCAGATCAAGCACCACGCCGTCGCGGACGGCCTCGTCGAACTTATAGGTGTGGATGAACGAGCCGAAGGTCTCGATGCTAGTCATCTTGTCGGCCTTCAATAGCGGTGTACCGGTGAAGCCGATGAACATCGCATTCGGCAGAAGAGCCGTCATCGCCTTATGCAGCTTGCCGCTCTGGGTGCGGTGAGCCTCATCGACGAAGACAAACATGTTGCCCTTGGCCTTGAAGCCTGCCGGGATGCGGGAGTTGAGTTCGGCGATGAACTCGTCGCTGTTGGTCTCGTCCAAGTCGTCGGTCTGCTCTGTCGTGCGGAACTTGTGAATGAGGGAGCTGATCAGCCACGGCTGGCTCTGGTCGAGCTTGCCGATCAGGTCAGTGCCGGAGGTCGTGCGGTAGATAGACTCGTTGACACCGCCAAAGACCTTCTCGATCTGCTCGTCCAGTTCGGTGCGGTCAGTGATGATCAGGACGCGAGCATCGGTCTGGTGCTCGCGAATCCACTTCGCCAGCCACACCATCGTCAGGCTCTTACCCGATCCCTGGGTGTGCCAGATGATGCCGCCCTCCCGTGAACGAACCCGCTCCTGGGCCGCCTTGACGCCGAAGAACTGGTTGTGCCGGGCCGTCTTCTTTACTCCGGAATCGAAAACGATGAAGTCATGTATGAGTTCCAGGAAGCGATCCTTGGAACACATCTGAAGCAAGGAACGATCGAGCGGGTTCGGCTCCTCTCCCGGCTCCTTCCATTCGAGCCAGTACTTCTCCGGCGTATCGATTACGCCGTGCCGCAGACCCTCGACGTCGTTGCCAGCGAAGAGCAACTGCACCGTCGTGAAGAACGGTCGCACGAAGTGCTGCTTCTGGTTACCAATGTTCTGGCGGATGCCCTCACTGACGCTGACCCACGAACGCTTCAACTCGATGACACCCAAAGCAATGCCGTTGACGTAAAGTACGATGTCGGGCCGTTTATGATGCTCGCCCTTGATCGCGACTTCCTCAGCCACCACGAAGTGGTTGGCCTCCGGTGTTGACCAGTCGATCGGCCACACCGTCTCGGTCGTCTCGCCAATGTCACGCTTCACTTTGACGCCGTAACGAAGCAGCTCGTAGAACTTGCGGTTCGAATCGTAGAGTTTCTGCCCGCCCGCAAGCGATGCAGCGGCAAGCAACTGTCCCAGTGCTCGCTTGATCAGTGCCTCGTCGTAGCCGCGAGCCAGGAGGTTCTCGATCAGGAGGCCCTCATCGATGTTGCGATTGTCGCGATCTTCGAGGTTGCCGCCGTACTCGTAACCGAGCCGCTCACGGAACAGGTCCACGACGCGATTCTGGGTCTTGCGTTCGACCTGACCTACCGTGCTCATGCTGCAAAATTCGCAAGCAGGCGAGTGCGACCGGTCAGCAACTCCTGCATCATGCCCTGCTTGATCGCACGAGCAGAATCTAGACGGACTTCGAGGGCGGCAATTTCGTTGTCGGCATCACCAAGCACACGAGAGATTGCCCTCTGCTCTTCGATCGGTGGCATCAGAACCTCGAGGTTCTTGATAATCGTCAGGTTCAGTCCACCTCGGCCACCATCACCTGTCGACTCGCCTCTCAACTCGTCGTACCGGGTATCGAGGTTGTAGTACAGGAAATCAGGATCATGCCCGCCGTCAGGCAGGATGCCTGCGATCGACTGGTTCGTCGATAGCTTGACTAGCGACACCGCAACGGTGCCACGGGTCTTTCCTTGTCCGGCAAGGGCCATGAGCACAGTTCCAACCGGAAAGAGCTGAGCAGCGGAGTATCGGAGTCCGTCGTGAGTGATCCGACCGTCAACTTCAACCACCCGCTTTTTGTGAATCTCGCCAGAACTCATCCATCGAATCGGGCCACCCCAATAGCGAGCTACCAGCGTGGAAGGGGTGCCGCCGGCCTTGACTTGTGCGAAGTCTCCGATTCGTTTGGTAGTCCACTTGGTATCGAATCCAGGGAGCCGATTCGAGGCTGTCAGCAGCTCCTGCATCATGCCGAACTTGACGTCTCGCTTCTTGGCGATGAGACGTTCAAGAGAAGCGATCAAGTCGTCGACAGATCTCAATGCGGCCGAAATTGCTCGCTGCTCTTCGGCTGGTGGCACCGGCAAAGGCAGATCAAGCAGCCTCGTCTTCGGGATATTCTTCATGCTGTTGCTCGTGCCAGTGGCAAGTTCTCGCACCCTGGCAGCAACATCTCCAAAGCCGAGCATGTAGCTAAGCCACCGCATATCAGTGGAAACACTCCGCTTGTTGCGTGCCAGCCATAGGCGGTCTGGCAAATACACTCCGGGCTCATCAGTCTCAACGTATCCGACGGCCCCAACCAAGGCTGGCGTGTTCATGCGGCTGATGATAATGGAGTCACGAACTGGCGGGCACTTCGCCCTGGCGACGTCCGCGGTGACGATCGCTTTTACTTCCCGGAAGTTGACCTTGCCGTCTGCAACGGCTGAGGTCTTTAGGACAGCGGGGCGGGTGAGATCTCCGTCGCGGGACCGGACGCTCACTCCAGCCGCAAACCCGTCGACAAGATCGCCGACCTTCCTTTCGTTCCAAGTCGTCATTTAGTCACCCCCATGGCTGTGAGATTCTCCGAGACTTTGGCACTCAAGACATCAGCCTCGTAGCCGAGCTGACCCACAGTCGCCTCATAGCGTTTTGCCAGCACATGCAAGCGTGCGGTGAAGCGCTGCACCGACGCGACGAGCTCACCCTCGATGCCAGCCTCGACAGTGGCGCCCCACTTGTCATCGATAACTAGCTTTTTGATGTCCCCGGCGGGGAGTTTGCTGTACTGAGCCAGAGCCTTCTCCTCGAGTTTTAGGGTGGCTTCCTTGACCGCCTTCTTGGCAGCATTCTCTGCAGCGAAAAGGCTGGCGACGTAGTTCAGAGTTTGGATCTCGTCCTCGTCCGCACCCTCGGCCTGGGCAGCACTCAGCCGGTTCTTGACCGTGGTCGCGGTTATCTTGTCGTCCTCGACGGCTTCCCACAGCAAGCCCTCTTCGATTGCGTGCTCTTCGGTGTATTCCTCTATCGCCTGGCTCACTGCTTCAAGGTCCACCTTCATTTGGTCGAGCTTGGCCCGCTCATCCGCGAAGAACCGTCTGATTATGTAGCTCGGTGGGATCAGATCCATAACCCATCGTTTGGCTTTGGCCCCGGTGCCGAAGATCAGATGAGCGTCCTCGTACTTGGTCTTGTTGTTCTTGTCTTTCCAGGTGCGGGCAGGTCGAGGCTTGACAGCAATGTCCCAGCCTTCGCCGACGATCAGCGTAACGTCGTCGTGCATCGAGGCGTTCCAGTAGCTCATCAGCTGCTCGTACACGGCGTACTCATTGAGAAGACGGTGTGAGCGGAATCGCTCAAGGAGCGACTCCCCGAGATCGTCTGCTATATCAGTCGGGCGGGTAGAAGCGTCGATGCTCTCCAAAGCGGCACGGTTGCCCTGCCACCATGTTCTCACTAGCTCGGTCGCGCTTGAGCTGATGATCGGGTACTGGTTGAAGCTGAGTACGGTCGCCTCGATTTCGGCCTTGCCGATGGTCAGCTCTGAATAGCCCTCTCGTAGTGGCTTGAATAGTCGGTCGCGAAGGCCAGGGAAAGCGTCCCAGTACAGATGCAAGTCGTCGAGGTCACGGTTCGGGATACCGCCCTGTAGATGGGCACGGAGATCTTGAATGTCTTCCGGCTCAGACGAGTCGATGTATCGAGGGATGTTGAGGTTGCAGTCGTTCTTTGGGTCGGCAATCTCGCTAACCGGCACCATGCGGGAGAACCGTTCAGTGTCCTCCTGACGCAGGTAAGCATCGACGATCTTGTGCATGTCACGCGGGCGCAAGCGGTTCTTCGGGCCGTCCTTCTCTAGACCCTTGGAAGCATCGATCATGAGGATGTCGGTGCGGTTTGCCGCGTCCTTCTTATCGAGCACAAGGATGCAGGCCGGGATTCCGGTTCCATAGAAGAGGTTCGCCGGCAGACCGATAATGGCCTTAATATAGCCCCGCTTGACAAGTTCCTTGCGGATCTGCGACTCGGCGTTGCCGCGGAAGAGCACACCGTGCGGCAAGATGACGGCACCGCGTCCCGTCGATTTGAGCGACTTGACCATGTGTAGCAAAAAGGCGTAATCGCCGTTCTTGTCAGGCGGCGTTGCGAAGCCGTCGAACCGGCCGTACTCCTTCTCAAAGCCGTTCTTCCACGTCTTGACTGAGAACGGCGGATTAGCAACCAGATAGTCGAAGGTCGTGAGCTTGTCACCCTCGCGGAATTTCGGGTCGGCAAGCGTGTTGCCCTGGACAATCTCGTGGGTCTCGTTGCCGTGGAGGATCATGTTCATACGAGCCAGAGCCCAGGTGGCGTTGTCGTTCTCCTGGCCGTAGATGGTCAGGCCGTTCGGTGCGGCATCGGCCACTTTGATAAGCAGCGAGCCCGAGCCGCACGTGGGATCGTAGACTGTCGCAGATTTCGGTGTTCCAGCAGGGATCTGGAGCAACTGGGCGATCACCCGAGAGACCTCTGCAGGCGTGTAGAACTGTCCCTTACTCTTGCCGGACTGCGTCGCGAAGTGACGCATCAAGTACTCGTAGGCGTCCCCCAACAGGTCGTCGCCCTCGGCCCGAGAGCCGGTGAAGTCGATGTCCTGGAAGATGCCAATCAGGTTCGAAACTCGGTCCTGAAGATCCTTGCCAGAGCCAAGCTTGGTCGGGTCGTCGAAGTCAGCGTTGTTAATGACGCCCTGCAGACTGTTGGCTTCGGCCAGCTTGCGGATCGCAATGTTGACCTTCTCGCCGACATCCGGCTTGCCTTTGAGGGTGATGAGGTAGTCGAAGGAGCCATCCTCGGGTACCTGAATCAGGGAGTAGCGGTCAGCCTTTGCCTTGTCCGAAACGTACTTCACGAACAGCAGCGTCAGGACGTAGTCCTTGTACTGGCTGGCGTCCATCGAGCCACGAAGCTCGTCAGCACTGCTCCAGAGAGAGCTGTAAAGGTCTGACTTCTTAAGAGCCACTCGCTATCCCTCCGTCCATGTCGTTGCGCACATCACGCGCGATTGATCGGACGTCGAGTGGGTCATGTCGGGCACGTTCTCCTTCACCGGAAGTGGTTCGGTTGGTTTTCCACAACGGTCTCCCTCAGGCTATCGGCAGCCTGCGACGGACGCTTCTCCCTCTTCGGGTGGCGCTTTCCCTCTACGCGACGGGCAGAGGCGGGTCCGTCTCGACGTCTCCTTGAACTCGTGCCGACTCACGACCTGCAACAATATGGTTCAGACGTCGATCGGGGGATCACATGGCGGCCGGGGGTTCTGCAGCACAGCAGGCACAGCGCTTGAGCGCGCTCAGCGCCAGCTTTGAGCGCGAGGCGGCCAACGCCAGAGCCGAGGCCGGCCGCTATGCCGCCGCTGCGATCGCCGAGCGCAAGCTCGCCCATCGGCTCGCGCCGCTTCTCGCCCACGGCTATCACCTGCTCGCCGACCGCAAGTGGCCCGGTTCGCGCAGCGCCCAGCTCGACCTCATCGTCGTCGGCCCGTCGGGCGTGTGGATTGTCGACTCCAAACACTGGAACGACTTCTCTATCGCCGGCGGCAGCATCTTCCGCGGGCAGGCGGATGTCACGGACGAGGTCCTGCGCCTCGCCGACGTCGCCTACGACGCCGAAGCCGCCTTCGCCGATGTGGGCCTCGCGCCCGGTGAAGTCCGATCAGTGCTCGCCATGCAGGGACGCAGCAAGAGCATCGGCGAAGTCGGGCCCGTCGAGGTGGTCGGCGCCGACGACATCCACCGACACTTCGCGAAGCGCGGCACTCGGCTCAGCATCGGTGAGGTCGAGCGGGTGCTCACGGTCGCGCTGCAGTACTTCCCCGCCTACGTCGGCCCGCAGATCGAGTCGATCCCGACGATCATTGCCGAGCCAGCCATCACAGAACTCGTCGACGAGATCCCTGAGGAGCTCTTCAACCAGGAGACGTACAACCCCGGCCTCCTCACGGAGGCCGAGGTACTCGAAGCGCTCACCCTCGCCGAACTTGCGGCACCAGTCGAGCAGTGGATGACGTTCCTCCACCCCAGCCAGGCGAAACTCGTGCGGCGCACATTCAACGGGCCGGCGCGAATCCGTGGTTCCGCCGGCACCGGCAAGACCGTCGTCGGCCTGCACCGCGCCGCCTACCTCGCCCGCATGCAGCCCAAGGGCAAGGTGCTGTTCACGACTTTCGTCAGCACCCTCCCCGCCGTCATGTCGAACCTGCTCAAACGCCTCGACCCGAGCGTCGCCGAGCGGGTCGAGTTCGTCAACGTGCACAAGTGGGCGCTGAATCTACTCAAGGACCGCGGCATCCGCTGCACCCTGGACGGCCGCGGCGCCACGAAGCAATGGAACGCTGCTTGGCAGACCCTTCCCGTCGAGCACAAGGACCGCCTCGTCGCCCGCGCTGGCACCCGCGACGACGACTACTGGCGCGAAGAGGTCGACTCGGTGCTCAAGGGCCGCGGCCTCGGTACGTTCGAGGCCTACGCCGAATGTGCCCGCCCCGGCCGCAGCATCCGCCTCAACATGGATGACCGTCGCGCCGTCTGGGCGCTGCACCGCGCCTACGAAGACGGGCTGCGCAAGGCCGGCATCCACGACTTCAACGATGTGGTGCTGCTCGCGGAACAGTCCCTGCAACTCCAGCCCCTCGAGGGCTACAGCGCCGTCATCGTGGACGAGGCGCAAGACCTTTCGCTCGCCATGATCCGGATGCTGCACCACCTCGTCGGCGACGGCACCGACGCGTTCACCCTCATCGGCGACGGCCAGCAGAGCATCTACCCGGGCGGTTACGTGCTCAGCGAGGCGGGCATCTCGCTTGCCGGCCGCGGCGTCGTGCTCAACGTCAACTACCGCAACACGGTCGAGATCCTCGAGTTCGCCAACAAGACCATCGCCGCCACCGGCTACGTCGACATCGACGACAGCACCGGAACAGCGGATGCCACAGCCGACGACACCTCGTCGCTCGAAGCCCTGCGCCGCCACGGGCATCCGCCGGTCTTCGACCACTTCCCCACGCCTGCCGAACACGACGCCGCCATCGTGCGGCGGGTGCGCCAGGCGGCCGCCAACGACGACACGTCCCTGGGCGACATCGCGGTGCTGTGCGACACGAACTACCAGGCCGGTCGAGTGATGAAGATGCTCGGCGCGGCTGGCCTGGAGTCAATCAACCTGCACGACTACGACGGCAACCCGGTGGACCGCGTCAAGGTGGGCACCATCAAACGCGCGAAGGGCCTCGAGTTCAAGGCGGTGCTGCTGCCGTGGACACCCCCGCTGCCCGACACCCCCGACCCCAACGATGAGCGGATGCTGCGGGCCTACCGTGAGCGGTACGTCGCCGCCACCCGCGCCCGTGACCGCCTGTGGATCGGGAGTTGCTGAGGGGCGCTGCCGGGCACCATGCCGCCTACGCTGGCGTGATGAGCGAAACATCCGCAGTCACCGTCGTATCCGACCTGCTCGCGAACGCCCCCATCGAACCGGGCAAGCTGGGGCATCACACTGTGCTGAAGTCCGAGAATGTGCGGGTGGTCGTGCTCGCGTTTGAGGCGGGGTACGTGTTGAAGGATCACGCTGCGCCGAAGACGCTCATTATGCAGGCGCTCGACGGGATGCTGCGGGTGACGAGTGAAGGCACGACGCACACGCTCGTTCCGGGCACAATCGTGCGCTTCGACAGCGGGGTGCGACACGAGGTCGAGGCGGTCGCCGACTCGCGGCTGATGCTGACGCTCATCGGCTGACCGACGCCCTGAGATCTGGGTTGTGCACCTTCCCGCGGCGCGGCAGGGTGCACGAGTCGGACCTCGCCGCCGGGCGCGGGGCAAGGCCCGGCCGCTCCTGTGGAAAGTTCCGGTCGACCCCCTCGGCACCGCAATACGCTGACCGGATGCTGCGCCCCACCGCCCTCGCACCGCTCGCCGTGCTGGCGCTCCTCCTCGGCGGGTGCACAGCCTCCCCGGCCGAGCGGACCTCACCCTCCCCCGCCGCGTCGTCGGCGCCCTTCGACTCCGAAGAGGAGGCGCTCGCTGCAGCCGACGCTCTCATCAAGGAGTACTGGGCCGCGACCAACGAGGTGTTCCAGTCCGGGGGCGACGGAGTCGAGATCTTTGAATCTCTCGTCACCGACGAGCAGTTGGAAGTCGAGATCGAGCTGGCAGACGCGTTCCAGCGGCAAGAGCTGACCCAGATAGGCGACTACTCCGTCGTCTCGACTTCCTTCCAGCAGATGTACACATCGACTGACGGCGTCCATCTCATCGTGACAAGTTGCATCGACCATTCGGTAGTTCAGATCGTTGATCCGTCCGGTGCAACATATGTCGATCAAGCCACGGCGGCACGAATACCTCATCAGGTATCTCTCACACGCAGTCTCGACACCGAGGCGACCCTGCTTCTGGACAAGACGGAGCCATGGGTCGACCAGGTCTGTTAGTGCGTAGCGCCGTCAAGACGGTTCTCTGGGCAGGGGTCCTTTCAGCGACGCTGCACGGCGCTGCTATGCCGTCGCCCACCCCAACACCTCCTCCCCCGCCGCCGCCCGCACCATCCGAATCTCCCGCGGCTCGAGTGCTTGTAAACAGTTCGCTCGAAGGCGGGGTGCTGCAGCTCGAGGCGACGGAGACTCGGCAGGGCGGCGTGTCGCCACCGGGCACCGGGACACCGATTCAGACCCTCGCACCAGAACCAGTGGCTTGGCTCCCCCACGACCCGTGCCCCGGCAACGTCTGGGTCGACGGCGCGTGCTGGGTCGTTCCAGACGGGGAGCGTGACCCGGCTGCGCCGGTCACGATCTCCGACTTCGTCTCGTTCGCACCCGCGCCTGCCGCTCCCGCTGCCGAGCCCGGCGCGGTTGCCCTCCGCAATCTGCACACCAACTTCATCGCTGCCGCCACCACCCACACCCGCACCGGGCAACTTCTCGGTCAACCAGCATCCGCCGAGTTCACACCGGTCGCCTACGAGTGGCACTACGGCGACGGCACCTCCCGCATGGTCACCACCCCCGGTGCAACCTGGGCTGAACTCGGCCTCAGCGAGTTTGACCCCACGCCGAGCAGCCACCGCTACAGCGAGAAGGGCACCTACTCGGTGACGCTCGTCACCCACTACGTGGTGCGTGCCGCCTACGCCTCGGACGGGCAGTGGTGGAGCGTCCCGGGCACGCTCGCCGTCGCATCCGCCCCCCTATCGCTGCAGGTCGTCACGATCAACACGGTGCTCGTCGACAAAGACTGCACGCAAGACCCCACCGGCCCCGGATGCTGAGCCGCGGGTGCTGAAGCGCAGAGCTGCAACGCCCCCCTGAACAACGCGGGACCGGCACCGTGCCACACTCACAAGATGGACTTCGACTGGCAGACCCTCTTCACCCGCGCCGCGCCCATCGACCTCTCCCCCTGGGTGATGCTCGCGATCGTGGCGGCCGCCGCCCTCATCAGCATCCCGCGCGCGACCTGGAACATTTTCGGCCTCTTCACCACCCTCGTGCACGAGCTTGGGCACGCGATCGCGGCGATCCTCACCGGGCGGGTGGTGCGCGGCATCCGCATTCGCCGCAACCACTCCGGCGAAGCGCTCAGCATCGGTTCGGGCCGCGCCATCGTCAGCGGCCTCATGGGCTACCCGGCACCGGCAATCGTCGGCGCCGGCCAGCTGTGGGCCGTGTTCGCCGGCTACCCGTCGATCGCCCTCTTCGCGGGCGGGGTCGTGCTGGTGTTGACGCTGCTCGTCATCCGGAACCTCTTCGGCGTCCTCGTCGTGCTCGCCTCCATCGCGGTCAGCGCCGCCCTGTGGTTCACCGCCCCCGCCGACGTGCAGGCCTACGCGCTGCTCGTCCTCGGCATCGCCCTCCTCGTCGGTTCGGTGCGCGGCCTCGGCGCCGTCATCGCCGTGCACACGCGCCGCCGCGACCAGCTCGCCACCTCCGACGCCTACCTGCTCTTCAAGCACACGGGCGTGCCGTCGCCCGTCTGGCTGCTGCTCTTCGCGGTCGTGATCGCCGGATGCTGGGCGCTCGCCATCTGGGCATACCTCTGGTACCTCGGCTGAGGCAGAGGGTGCGGGCGCAGCCGCGGCAGCTCTAGCCGGGCTGCAGGGGCGCCGCACCGCGCACCGGACCCCCAGTTCGGCCGGGAGTTGAAGGAATGTCAGTGGCATCCGGAATACTGGCTAATGCAGTGAGCTAAGGGGAACCGCTCCTGCACGCTGCCTTCACGAGAGGGCGAACTTCCCTGCCATGCGCCGTAGGCGCGTGAGCATCCGCACCACATCACAAGGAGAACTATGTCCGATTCACAGCTCACCGAGCCGGCGCCGACGCCGGCAGCAGCTCCCGCACCACCCGCAACGCCCAAGGCGAAGAACGGCCTTGGCCTCGCCGGGCTCATCGTCGGTATCGTCGCCCTGGTCGGCTCCATCATCCCCTTCTTGAACTACGTGACGGGGTTCATCGCGGTGGTCGGGCTCGTCCTCGCCATCATCGGCCTCACCCGCAAGGCGAAGCCGAAGGGTCAGGCACTCGCCGGCACGATCGTCTCGGGCGTCGCCCTCATCCTGTCAATCGTGCTCGCCGTGGCCTACACGGCAGGGTTCATCTCGGCCGTCGACGACGCGCTGCCACAGACCTCCGTGCAGGAGTCGGCCACAGACCAAGCCGCCGCGGAGGGTGATGAGGCACCCGCGGAGAGTGACATCGGTACACGCGAAAACCCGGCACCCGTCGGCACGGTCATCGAAATGTCGTCGAACGGCGCCCCCACCTATGAGATCACGCTCGGCACCACGGTGCTGGATGCGAATGCTGCTGTTGCCGAGGCGAACATGTTCAACGATGCGGCACCAGCAGGCCACCAGTACATCATGGTGCCGGTCTCGTTCACCTACGCGGGCACAGAAACCGGAACTCCCTGGCTCGACCTTTCGATCGAGTTTGTCACGGCAGCGGGGACAACCCACACGGAGAGCGACACCCTGGTCGTCGCGCCGGCCCCGACCATGATGGACAACAACGACCTGTACCCGGGCGCCAGCGGCACAGCCAACGTCGTCATCGCGGTGCCGTCAGACAGCATCGAGACCGGCGCCTGGACGGTCTCCGACCTGTGGGGCGGCAACCCGTTCTTCGTCGCCGTCCAGTAGGCACACCGCGCTGAACGTGGGGGTGGCGACAGTGTCGCCACCCCCATTTGTCAGCGCGCGAGCACGCCCGCCCGCGCGAACCGTCGCCGCACCGCCAGCAGCCCCAAGCCCAGCCCGAGCAGGCTGAGGCCCGCGACGCCGAGACCCGAAGCATCCGTTGCGCCGGTCGCCTGCAGGGCGCCGATGCGGATGTCGGTCCACCCGATCACCGAACCGTCGGCCGCGAGCACCACCAGTCGGTGTGCGCCCGCCGGCGTGCCTGCCGGGATGACCACCGACACGGTGCCCGCCGCACTCACGGTGCGCGTGCCCAAAAACGTCGGCGTCGAGTGCAGCCACACATCGACCGACTGGCCCGCATACAGCACACCCACCGTGACCGTCACGGTCTGGCCAGGCATCGCGGATGCTGGGGCCGACACACCACCGCGGGTCGCGTCGGTCAGCTGGTCATCGGATGCCGCGGGGTTGCGCGGTTCACCGGCCGCAGGCGGCGTCGTGCCATCGCCCGAGCCGCCGTCACCACCGGAGCCACCATCACCGTCGCCACCGCCATCGCCGCCACCGTCACCGTCACCCGGCGCAGCACCACAGTCGAGCGTCCCAGCGCGCAGCGAGTGCCCGTCGGTGTCGGCGTCGTCGGCCCAGTACGCCGCGCGCTCCCCGTCGAGACAGGTCGCCGCAAACGCGAAGCCTTCGTTCGCGATGTTTTCCATGCCGGTCGGGCGCTCATACACCGTCTCGACCGCGAACGCACCGTCGACCACGTCGAGCACGGCGATCCGGCCCTCACACACCTCATCGCAGACGGCCCACAGCGAGCCGGATGCCGTGTCATACGCCAGCTCCATGACCCCGGCGAATCCGCTCGAGAATGATGCAACCCGATCGAACGTGCCGTCATCGGCGAGCGCATACGCGTAGATGAGCCCGTTCTGCTCCACCCCGACGAAGAAGAGTCCATCTCCGTGGCCCGGGTAGTCGGTGGGCACATAGGCCAGGCCCGTGGACTGGTCGATGAAGCCGGCCTCGGTGAGCGCAGCATCCGGAATCCACGCGATGCCCTCAAGCCCGCCGTTGCCGCCGAGCACGGGAAGATCGGATGCGAGATTCCACTCGGTTGTCGCCGACAGGGTCGCCCCCGGCGCCGCAAGCGCACCATCGACGTCGTAGCGCAGGATCGACGGTCGGCTCACCCCGCTCGCATCGTTGTTTCGCTCGGTCGCGACGTAGACCCCGCCCGATGAACCGGCCGAGGTCACCGTCACACCTTCAGCATCTGGCGTGCCCGTCCCGTCGGCATAGGCCAGGGTGCGCATGCCGGCGTCGGCCCAGACCGAACCGTCCCACGCGAGCTCATAGAGCAGCCCGTCGCCGTTCTGCACCGCCCACAGTGCACCGGACTCTGTGCCGTCTGCCTCGTGCACGAGCCCACTGAGGTCACCCTCGAACGTGTCGGCGCTGTCGACCACCGACACTGCCGAGCCGCCAGGCCACGGTTCCGTGACGGTGGGGTCGGTGGGTTCGTCGATGGGGCCGTCGCACGCATTGGGAGCCGCCTTCGTGCCGCCGCCGGTGAGGATGAACTCGCCCGTGCCATCCGGGCAGCGGCCGAACGTGGTCGTCGCGTGCGAGGTCCACGAGTACTCGTCGATCACCGTGAAGCCATCCGCCGCATACACGCGCGCCGAATCTGCAGCACCAAGCCCGAAGCCGAGCAGCGACTCCTCGATCACGTAGTATCCGCCAGCGGGGATGATCGTGCCAGCCGGAATGCGGGTAGTGCGGGTGTCGTCGTTGTCTTTTACGAGCCAATCGCTCGCATCGACGGGCTCTGCGCCGGTGTTGATGAGCTCAATCCAGTCACCGGGAACCCCACCGTTCGATTCAACCTCATTGATGCGCACTGGGGATGCTGCGGCCGGCGCGAACGCATTCGCGGCGCCCTTCGTTGGCTCCGAGGTTGCCTCGAACGGGCCGATGCCGTCGGGGTTGCGGCCGTAGGTCGTCGCCGCGTGCGCCGTCCAGCTATAGGAGTCGATCAGGGTCGCGTCCTCGAACACCCGCACCGAGTCGGCACCGCCGAGCCCGAAACCAAACGTGCTCTCGTCGAGCACCAAGAACCCGCCAACCGGGATGGTGGTGCCCTCAGGAACCACGTAGGTGTGCGTGTCGTCGCTGTCGCTCACGATCAGCCCCGAAACATCCGCCTCGCCGAGGCCGATGTTGGTGAGCTCGATCCAGTCGCCGGGGGTGCCGCCGCTCGACTCGACCTCATTGATGCGCACGGCATCGGATGCCCGCACCTCACAGTCGTTCGCAGCCGCCTTCGTCGCGGCGTTCGTTTCGCGGAGCTCACCGACACCGTCGGCGCACCGCCCGTAGGTCGTGGCCGCATGGCCGTCCCACGCGAACGAGTCGACCAGGGTGGTGCCGTCCGCCGTGAAGAGGCGCGCGATGTCGGCCCTGCCCAGGCCGAAGCCCGCATTCTCCGCCGTCTCGGTGTCGACATCGACCGCGAGGTACCCGCCGGCCGGAATGATGGTGTCGGCCGGCAGCACGTACTGCCGCGTGTCGTTGTCGTCGCGAATCATCCAGCCCGACACATCCGCCGCCTCGGTGCCAGTGTTCGCCAGTTCGACCCAGTCACCCGGCGTGCCACCGTCAGACTCAACCTCATTGATCACCACCGGCGAGAGCGGCGCCGCCACAGCGAGGCTCGCCTGCGGGGCGACAACGAACAGTGGCACGAGCAGCAGAGCGGATGCGACGGCGGCAATGCCGGCGCGACGCTGAAATTTGGGCATGGCAGGCCTTTCGGTTCGGATGCTGCCGAGCATGGCGACGCCGACCGAAGCGGGGGTGAACCGCGGGTGAACGGCGCAGGAGCCTTTGTGGCTGCGCCGGGGTGAGCGCTGTCTAGAAAGCCGGTTCGGCTCGGGACGACGCGTCCCACCGCCGCGACACCCACAGCACCCCCACCGCGACCGCGCAAATCACCAGCGCGATGAGCACGGTATAGAACGCGACAGACAGGTATCCGTTCTCCGACAGGTTCGGGTTCAAGAAGGGGTATGGATACCAGAACGACGCGCCAGTCCCCTCATCGAACAGCAACGGCCCACGCACGAGCGTGTACACAACCCACACGATCGGATAGATCACGATGAGCCCCGCTTTGCGCACCGGCAGCGGACGCCGACCGGGCGCGAACAGCCAGTCGAGCAGCAGATACACGGGCGCCACCAGGTGCAGCACCTCGTTCGACCACGCGAGGGTCGAGCCCTGCGGCAATTCGATGCCGCGCAGCAGCAGGTTGTAGACGACGCCGGTCGTCACCATGTAGGTGGTTGCGGCCGCGCGAAGGGTCGCGAACCACGGGGCATCCGTCACCCCGCGCCGCAGCAGCGTGACCGCACCGATCGCCAGCACGACCGCCGCGAACACGTTCGACTGGATGGTGAAGAAACTCAAAAAGTTCACGACATCACCGGGGATGTTCTCATCGCCGCGGGCAGTCCAGAAGTCGAGACTCGTGAGCAGCTGGCCGATCACCGCCGCGACAATCGCCAACGCCATCACCGCACGCAACACCGCGAACAGAGGTCGCATCGTTCTCCCACCCTCGTAGGAGTCGATCACACCATGATTCGTTCGCTGAGCGCCACTCATTCGGCGAGCGCCACGAGTTTGCGCACTGTCGTCAGGTTGCGCGACGTGCCGGCGACCCCGAGCAGCCGGCCCACCTTCGTCATTCCCGGGTTCGCCTGGCCTGCCCCATTCGCGTACCGCACAAACAATTCGCGTCCCCGCACCGACCACACATCGTCGCCGGTCGGCACCTCCCGGGCGGCCGTGACGGCTTCTGGTGTCGGCTCCCCGACGAGGAACACGATGTGCGCGAACTTTGGCTCCTCGTCGCCGAACGGGTATGCCTCGAGCGCCTCCACGAGGTCAGACCGGTCGCGCGAGATCACCTCGCGAAAGAACCCGAAGCGCTCCTCCACAGCCTGCTCCAGCGCACGATCAAACCTGTCGGCGTCACTCGGCGGCGTGCACACCAGGTTGCCCGATTGGATGTAGGTCGCGACATCCGTCGCCCCCAGCTCCTCGGCGATGGCCCGCCACTCCGCCATCGGCAGGCGTGCCGTGCCGCCCACGTTCACCGCCCGCACCATGCACACCCGTCGCGTCATGCGCCCAGCATGGCACCGCGCTGCATCTTCCCGCCGCAGCGCGCGCATCGCACAATAGAAGAATGGATGCCCCACCCTCCCCCACAGGCGACCGCCGCATCCGCGCCGTGGTGCACGGTGGGGTGCAGGGGGTCGGGTTCCGCTGGGCAACCGCCGGGCACGGCACCGAGATTGGTGCGAGCGGCTGGGTGAAAAATCAGAGCGACGGCACCGTGCTCACCGAAGTGCAGGGCACGCCGGCGCAGGTCGCCGCGATGCTCGAGTTTCTGCACCGGGGCTCACAGTTTGCGCGGGTCGACCGCGTCGAACATGAGGACATCCCGCCGATCGACGGGACCGGCTTCACAATCCGCTGAGGCCTCCGGGGAGGCGCGCCGTCGCGCGCTGTCCGCGCGCATCATGCCCTGGCGATCTCCCTCGAGCGATGACCCCGTGAGAGGTCACTTTTCGCGCTTCCGGCGCGCTCTTGGCGCAACATTTGACCTCTCACGGATGCTTCGACCCACGCCCGGCACACGCCCGGCCCAACCCCAACCCGCGCCCAACTCGCGAGCGCAGCATCCGCCCACATCACTCGCGCAAGGCACCCTGCGCGCGTTCGCTCCGCTCGCCGAGCGCGCGCTGCAGCCGGCCGAGCGCCCAATCGAGCCCGAAAAAGATGAAGCCGATCGCGAGGAAGGCGATGAAGAGACCGCCGATGTTGAGCAGCACGGCGTTCCAGCCGAATTCGTCGATGTCGAGGAAGAAGTAGGGGTAGCGGCTGTTGACGCTGCTGAGCAGGGGGCCAACCTCGGCGCGGATGAGCGCGAACACCGCATAGGCGGCCGGCACCACAAGCCAGACGAACGCGAACCACCAGCGGAATCGACCTTTGCGCGCGAACAGCACCCAGTCGGCGAGCACCAGCAGCGGCACGACCGTGTGCACGAGGGTGTCGGCGAGGTCGCCGCCCTCATAGGTGCCGAGGGCGACGTCGCGCGGCACCAGCACGAAGTTGTAGACGATGCCGGTGATAGAGATTGCAACGAGGACAAGCCCGGCGAGCACGGGTGGGAGCACCGGTGTGACGGGATGCGGGCGAACGACCTGCGCGACGGTGCGTGCGGTCAGCACGGCGAACACGCCGAACACGAGCGCGTTGCTGAGGATCGTGAAGTAGTTGAAGGTTTCGAGGCTGAGGGCGCCGTCGGAGAGACCAGTGTTGAGGAAGAGACCGTAGCCACTCGCCCCGAGCAGCACGAGGCGGACGGCAACAGCGACGAATGGCATGGGTAGGAGCCTAAAGGTTGGGGGCGGGTGGGTTTCGATACGGCGCTGGCGCGCCTACTCAACCGGCGAGCGACGGGCGGGTTTCGATCCGGCGCTGGCGCGCCTACTCAACCGGCGGATGGGTCGACGCGGCGGACATGGCGAAGGCGGCAACGCCGTAGCGCCGCCGCCCTGCGTCGACAGGGGCCGAACTAGTTCTTGAACGCGTCCTTCACGTTCTCGCCGGCCTTCTTGAGGTTGGCTCCGGCCTGGTCGGCTTTGCCTTCCGCCTCGAGGTTCTCGTTGTCGGTGGCCTTGCCGGCCGCCTCTTTCGCCTTGCCGCCGAGGTCCTGCGTCGTGTTCTCAAACTTTTCAGATGCACCCATGGGGGTCACCGCCCTTTCTCGATTGACGTTCAGGTGCTTGCGACGGTAGTCCCGCTTCGCAGAAGGTGCGCTGACTCCCACATGACTCTCAGGTCGATACGGATGCTGCGCGCCATGGTAGATAGGAGTGTGACGATTCTCAGCCGCAGGGCCCGCGCGCGAAGCCGGATGCGGCGGGCGAGCCACAGCCGCCTGGTGCGCTCTCTCGCGCGTGCCGGGCTTATCGCGAGCGCGATCGTGCACATCCTTATCGGCGTGCTCGCGTTCTCGGTCGCAGAAGGCTATGAGGGCCACGCCGATCAGACTGGGGCGCTTGAGGCGATCGCCGACACCCCCGGTGGCGTCGTGTTGCTCTGGGTGTCGGCGGCAGCGCTGGTCGGACTCGGCGTGTGGCAGTGGACGGGGTCGCTCACGGTGCGCCCCGATGAATCGAAAGTGTTTCCGCGGTGGCTCCGCAACCATGTGAAGGCGATCGCGTTCACGGCGGTCGGTTTCGCGGCACTCGCGTTCGCGGTCGGCGGCCGGCCGAATGCGGCGGAGTCGACGCAAACCGTGAGCAGTGTGCTTATCGACCTGCCCGGCGGCGTGTTTGTGCTCGCCGCGATCGGCGGCATCGTCGGCGGAGTCGGGGTGGCGTATGTGTTCCGGGGCGTCACGCGCAACTTTCTCGAGGACACGTCGCCACCGCACAACTGGGTCGGCACTGCGGTCATCGTCATCGGCATCATCGGCCACGTCATGAAGGGTCTTTCCCTGCTCATGGTCGGGGCGCTGTTCGCGGGCGGCGCGTTTTTCACCGACTCGAGCTGGACGTCGGGCCTCGACGGTGCCATCCGCTACCTCGCCGGGCTGCCGACCGGGCCGTGGCCACTCTTCGCGGTCGCCGGCGGGTTCATGATCCACGGGCTGTATCTCGCCGCGCGGGCCGTCTACATTCGCCGGTAGACAAACCCCCACAACGTCAGCTCCCGTCGAGGTACCTCCACTCACCGCCGACCCGCACGAAGCGGCTCACCTCGTGCAGCTGCCCCGCCTCGCCATCGATGCCAGGCTTCGGCCGGTGGTACGCCGTGAATTCGACGATGCCCGCCGCGTCGCCGATCCCGCCGGCCTCCGTGCCCACGATGTCGAGCCGGTACCACCGAAGGTGTTCGTCGAGCTTGAGCGACGCCGGCCGCGTCGATGGATGCCACGTCGCCAGCAGGTAGGCCGCATGATCCACCGCGAAGGCGGAGAAGCGTGCACGCATGAGGCGTTCGGCAGTGGGGGCGGATGCTTCGCCCTGGTGGTAGCGGCCGCAGCATCCGTCATACGGCTCTCCACTGAGGCACGGGCATCGCGTTGGGGCTGCAGTCATCCGACCATCCTCGCCCACGCACACCGTCGCGTGGTTACTCGCGTCGCCGCTCGTCGCCCCCGGCATCGCTCGTCTCCGTGGCATCCGCTGTGCTCGAGGCATCCAGCGCACTGCCCGCACCCGCACCGCTCGCACGCCCGGCACCAGCACGCCCGGCGCCGATCCGCGCAGCCCGCTGCTCAGCGTCGAGCCGGTCAGCGTCTACCCCATCGACGGCTTCTCCGCGTGCCACCATGCCGGCTTTGTTGGAGAGCGGGATCTGCTTGAGGAAGAGGGCGAGCACGAATGCCAGCAGCATGAACGGAATGAGGTACCAGAAGACGGGTGCGAGCGAATCTGCATACGCTGAAACGACGCCCTCGCGCACCTCGCCCGAGAGCTGGTCG
The DNA here is from genome assembly GCF_054969005.1 of Homoserinimonas flava. Lineage (NCBI taxonomy): Bacteria > Bacillati > Actinomycetota > Actinomycetes > Micrococcales > Microbacteriaceae > Homoserinimonas > Homoserinimonas flava. The sequence goes on along the minus strand of NZ_JBUEQS010000002.1, from coordinate 119,248 downwards.
AGGGTTTGCGGGTCGAGGGTCGCGGTCGCCGTGGCGGCCTCTTCTGCGCTGGCGCCAGCGTCGGTGAAGACGCCGTAGAGGCTTTCGGCGAGGCGGTTGGTGAAGAGTGCGCCGAAAATCGCGACGCCGAGTGACGCCCCCACCTCGCGGAAGTAGTTGTTGGTGCTTGTCGCCGTGCCGACGTCTTTCGGGTCGACCGCGTTCTGCGTCACGAGCACGATGACCTGCATGACGAGGCCGAGGCCTGCGCCGAAGAAGAACAGGTACACGCAGATGAGCCAGAGGGGAGTTTCGACACTGAGTCCGGTGAGCGCCAGCATTGCGAAGGCGGTCAGCAGCGTGCCGACGATCGGGTAGCGCTTGTAGTTTCCGGACTTCGAGATGGCGAGGCCAGACCAGATTGAGGTGCCCATCAGGCCAATCATCATGGGGACCATCAATAGACCAGACACGGCAGCCGAGGTGCCGGATGACATTTGAAGGAATGTCGGCACAAACGCGATTGCTGCGAACATGGCGAGGCCCAGCGTGAAGCTGATCGCAGTCGCGTTGACAAAGATGGGGTTTTTGAAGAAGCCGAGCGGGATGATCGGATCCTGCGCTCGCGACTCAACCCACACGAAGAGCACTGCGGCGACGAGCATGCCGGCGCCCCATGCCCAGGTCTGGGGCGCAGTCCAGCCGTAGGTGCTGCTGCCGCCGAATTCGCTGAAGAAGATGAGGCAGGCTGTGGCACTCGAGAGGAACATCACCCCGAGGATGTCGATCTTTTTTGTCGCCTTCTTGCTCGGCAGTCGCAGAGCGAACCACGCGACGAGGAACGCGGCGACACCGATCGGGATGTTGATGTAGAAGGCCCACTGCCAGGTGAGGTGGTCGACGAAGAAGCCGCCCAAGAGCGGGCCAGCGACGGCCGAAATGCCGAAGACGGCGCCGATGGGGCCGAGGTATTTGCCGCGCTGGCTCGCCGGCACGATGTCGGCGATGATCGCCTGCGAGAGGATCATGAGCCCACCGCCGCCGAGCCCCTGCATCGCGCGGAACGCGACAAGGCTCCAGAAGTCGCCGGCGAATGCGCACCCGATTGAGGCGATCGTGAAGATGCCGATCGCGAGGAGAAACAGGTTGCGCCGGCCAAGCACGTCGCCGAACTTGCCGTAGATGGGCATGACGATCGTGGTGGCGAGCAGATAGGCCGTCGTGATCCAGGCTTGGTGCTCGACGCCGCCGAGTTGGCCGACGATGGTCGGCATGGCGGTCGAGACAATCGTCTGGTCGATGCTCGCGAGCATCATGCCGGCCATGAGCGCGGAGAAGATGATCCAGATTCGGCGCTGAGTGAGCGCCACAGGCGCGTGCGCGGTCATTGACGTCATGGAGTTCCTTGCCTTGTTGTGGGGAGATCATCGGCACCGGTGGCGATGGTGGTGGTGCGGTTCGGGGGCGCGCCGCAGGCGGCTGCGAAGATGGTCTTTGCCGCCTGCACCTGCTCGTCGAGGATGTCTGAAAGCATTTTGGTGTTGCCGGGGGCGATGAACTGCTGCATGCTCGAGCGCATGAGGCCGCTGACGATGGTCACGGCCGCCTTTGGCACCGGATGCTCTGAGTCGAGACCCTCGCGGGCGGCGACCATCAGCGCGAGGTAGCGGTCGTTTTCTTCGATGCGACGCAGGAGTTGCGTGAAGAGTTTCGGCTCGGTGCGCACCGCTTCGACGAAACCGTAGGCGCCGTCTGGCGTGAGCCCGATGGTGTCGAAGTTGGTGACGGCGAAGGCGACAAGGTCTTCGACGAGGGTCGGCGAGATCCCTACAGTGCCGTCGAGGCGGCCATCGAGAAACGCTGCGACAACGGCGGGGTCGAACTCGTCGTTGTGGTGACCGAGCACCGCCTGCTCTTTGCCCGGAAAGTAGTTGAAGAAGGTGCGGCGCGAAATGCCCACGTGCTCGCAGAGGTCCTCGACCGTGAAGCCTTGCAGGCCCGACTGGGCGGTGAGTTGGCGGGCGTAGGCCGAAATTTCGCGCCGCGTGCGGGCACGACGCAGTACCGCAGGTGTCTCAATTGCACTTTCGGTCACAGAGTGCATTCTTGCACTCTCACTATCAGAGTGCAACTTGTCCTAGCGTGCGCGGTCGCCCCACGTCGCGGCCGGGGCGGGATGACCGAAGAGGTACCCCTGCCCGAGCTCGTAGCCGTGCTTGACGAGCAACCGCACCTGATCGGGAGTCTCGACACCCTCTGCGAGCGCGAGCGCGCCCACCTCATGTGCCGCCGCACAGTACTTCGCCAACCCGGTCGTGTCGGGCACAGCATCCGTGGCCGCGCTCAGCACGCTCTTGTCGACCTTCACAATCGACGGTGCTGACTTTGCCACCCGTTCCAAGTCAGAGAACCGGGCACCCGCGTCGTCGATGAGCAGCACGACGCCGAGATCACGAATGACCTCCTGAAGCCGGTCATAGAAGCTCACGGCCGACATCTCCGAGAGTTCGATACCCCACTCTCGGGAGTGATTCTCGTGAATCATGGTCGCCAGACGTGAATCTACGAGCGTTTCGGCGCTCGCGTTGAACGCAACAAAGTGCTCGGCGGGCAGCTCCCTGCTCTCGTCGAGCGCCGTCGCGATGAGTGCCAACTCAAGCTCGACCAGGTCACCGAGCTTGCGGGAATCGTAGAGGTGCTCGATCGGCGAGCGTCCGTCTTCAAATCGCGCGAGAGCCTCATAGCCGAGGATTTGCCAGTCGGCAAGGCGGACGATTGGCTGGAACACCACCTCGTGTTTCACAGCAAAACTCCCTCTTCGGCACAGACTCGTCACCACTCGCGGGTGTCGCCGTCCTGCTACTCTGACCCTACAACGGAACGGTTTGATGGCGTACCGAAGGCGGAGCGGGCGAATGGACGATCGCATCCACGGGGGGAGCCCGGTGCAGCGCCCCAACGAGCCCAGCGCTTCAGACGGCGTTCACCGTAGTGCCGGCCAGATGACCCCCAGGCCCTCGACGATTCCCGATCCCCACCCCTTTGTGCCAGACTCCTCCGGGCTCATACACCGCTATGGAATTGTCATCGGCGCGAGCTCGAGGCTCCCGGATGCTGTCGTCGTTTCTATCTCCGATTCGTGCGAAACGCTGTGGGGGGTGCGACCTGAGGAGATACTCGGGCGCCCCGTCGTCGACTTCATTCGGTGGCCGAAACAGCGCAAAGTGTCACCGGGGGTCGAGCGCCTCGGGCCAATCCGCGCTCAGGACTTCGCGGGCACCGAGTGGTTCGTCACCCTGACCTCCGCGTTCAGGCAGCCAATGGTGCACCTCGAACCGGTGACCGACGATGCCGATACCGATACGACCCTCTGGCTCGCGACCTCCATCGAGCGCATCGAGTACATCGAGAACATCGATGAGCTCTGGGAGGAGGGGTGCGAGAACATCCGCGATCTTCTGCGGTTCGACCGCACCATGGCGGTGCGCATTCACAATGACAGTCACGGCGAGGTCATTGCAGAGTCACTCAGCGGTGAGATGTCGTCGTGCCGCGGCTTTCACTTTCCGCCGACGGCCGGCCCGGTGACCGAGCGCGTGCAGCTCATGTCGGTGCGCTCCGTCAGTGCGCACAACGTTGACGAAGTGCCGTCGCTGATCGTGCCAAGGGTCGACCCACACGGTCGGCCGTGGGATCTCTCGCTTTCGCCACTTCGTCGGCCATTCGCCGCCCGCTTCGAGATCACGCGGTCGCTCGGCGCGGCCGCGAGCTTCATCCTTCACCTCGCTGGGCTCGACGACACGTCGTATGCGATCGTCTCGCATTCTGTGACACCACGCTCTGTGACGCCGCTGGTTCGATCGGCCGCTGAACTCTATGCGCGCGCACTTCACGCGCGGGTCGACACGATCCAGCGTTCGGCCGACGCTCAACGCCGAGCCGAGATCGCAGAGCTGCAGCGCCGCATCGTCAGAAGCGTCGACTTGAGCGCGGCGTCGCACGACGCCGAACACCGCGATGCACTGTCAGATCTGCTTCGTCTCGTTGCCGCGGATGCCGCGATCATCTCGATCGGCGATGACCGCCGTGTGCTCGGCAACCTCAAGGACGACGAGCTTGCGGCGGTCGACGAAACCGTGCGTGTGTGGCTCAAGACGTTGAGCCGGCACGGCGCCCTCATGACCGACCACGCCCGGCAACTGCATCCTCGCCTCGCTCTCGCTGCGCCGAATGTCGCCGGGCTGCTCGCCGCGTCGGTCGGGTCGGTCGGCGACTATCTGTGCTGGGTGCGGCGGCCGGTCGAACGCACGGTGCGCTGGCTTCCCATGGGCTCTGTGACCGAACCTGGCGAAACCCCGGCGCCGTGGACGGAGCAGATTACCGACCGCTCAAAGGTATGGAATACGCGCAACCGCCTCTCCGCAGAGTCGCTCGCGCGCGAGCTGGAAGACACCATGCTGCGACGTGCACAGGCTGAACTCGCCCAGCTCGCGCTCGTCGATGCGCTGACAGGCCTGCCCAACCGCAGGCTCGTGCTCGACCGTGTCGACAAGGCCATCGGACGCGCCGACCGCGGCCACCACTTCACGCTGCTCTTTCTCGACCTCAACGATTTCAAGGCCGTCAACGACCGCTACGGCCACCTGGCTGGTGACGAGGTTCTCATCGAAACAGCGAGGCGACTCGAAGCGTCTGTGCGCGACGGCGACACCGTGGCGAGACTCGCGGGTGATGAGTTTGTTGTCCTCTGTGAAAACACCAAGCCCGGCGAAGAACCGATCGTCGCCGAGCGCATCCGCGAGAGCTTCGCCACACCGTTCGTGGTAAACGGCCGCGAGTTTGAGGTGGGCGTCGCCATCGGTGTCGCCGATCTCGAGTTGGGCCTCGATGCCCCGAGCCTGCTCGACCGAGCCGACCACGCCATGTATTCGGCGAAGTCGGCGATGAAGCGTCCGTAACGCCAGCATCGATACGCGCAGCGGCGTGGAGGCAGGGTCAGACTGAGACTATGCATCGTCTTGTTCGTCTCCTCACGCGGTACCCCGTCATCACGGCGACGCTTGCCGTTGCGATCGTCGTGCTCGCGCTCGAGCTCGGGGGTCTGCCCGTCGTCGCGCGCTGGACTGCGAGCGTTTTCGTCGCGCTGGTGATTGCGCGCACGGCATTTGGCATGGTGAGCGATGTTGTGCGCGGACACTTCGGGCTCGACATCCTCGCCGTCATCGCGATGGGGGCGACCCTCGCGGTGGGCGAATACATCGCGTCACTCATCATCGTGCTCATGCTCTCGGGTGGCGAAGCGCTCGAAGATTTCGCGCAGCGGCGTGCCGCCCGCGAGCTCACGGCGCTGCTCGACCGTTCGCCCCAGCTCGCTCACGTGCTCGCCGGTTCAGATCACGACATTGAGCGTGTGCGGGATGTCGCCGCCGACGCCGTGCAGGTTGGCGACGTGCTGCTGGTGCGACCGTCTGAGATTGTTCCCGTCGATGGTGAACTCCTCAGCGGTGGCACGTTCGATGAATCGTCGCTCACGGGCGAGAGCCTGCCGGTGAGCAGGGACGCTGGGGAGGAGGTGCTCTCCGGCGCGATCAACGGCTCGCGGGCGGTGCGGATGCGCGCGGTGCGCAGCAGCGCCGACAGCCAGTACCAACAGATCGTCGCTCTTGTGCGCGAAGCTCAGGCGTCGCAGGCACCGGTCGTGCGTCTCGCAGACCGCTTCGCGATCCCCTTCACCGCCGTGTCGCTCGCGATCGCTGGTGTCGCCTGGGCGGTGTCGGGCGACGCCTCGCGGTTCGCCGAAGTGTTGGTGCTCGCCACCCCGTGTCCCCTCCTTATCGCCGCGCCCGTCGCGTTTCTCGGCGGTCTCTCCCGGGCGGCAAAGGCGGGCGTCATCGTGAAGGGCGGCGCAGTGCTCGAACAGCTCGCGCGGGTGCGCTCCGCCGCATTCGACAAGACCGGAACGCTCACGCAGGGCAGGCCAGAACTCGTCGCCGTTGCTCCGGTTGATGGGGTTGATGCCGACGAGCTGCTGCTGCTCGCGGCATCCGCCGAGCAGTATTCGAGCCATGTGCTCGCCGACAGTGTGTGCCGTGCCGCGACCGAACGAGGGCTGACGCTGCTGCCGGCGAGCGAGGCAAGCGAAATCGCGACCGCCGGCGTCACCGCGGTCATCGGCGGCAGAGTTGTCGTGGTCGGCAAGCCCGCGCACGTGGCCGAGATCGCCCCCGAGACCAGCATCGTGCCGCTGCCGGCAGGGCAGGCCGCCGCCTACGTCGCCATCGATGGGCGGTTTGCCGGAACCCTGGTGCTCGCCGACGACATCAGACCAGAATCCCGAGCGGTCATCGAATGGCTCAGCCAGAACGGCGTGGAGCGCATCGTCATGCTCACCGGCGACGTCACGAGCACGGCGGAGGGGATGGCCGCGCAGGCGGGCATCACCGAAGTGCACGCGGAACTTCTCCCGGCGCAGAAGGTCAGCCTCGCCGCCGGCCTCGCTCCGCGCCCCCTGCTCATGGTCGGTGATGGGGTGAATGATGCTCCCGTGCTCGCGGCAGCCGACATCGGTATCGCGATGGGGGCCCGCGGCGCAACCGCCGCAGGCGAGGCCGCCGACGCTGTCGCCCTCACCGATTCGCTCGTTGGTGTTGCCGACGTTGTAGCAATCGGGCGGCACACACTGCGTGTTGCGTATGCCGCCATCTGGATGGGCATCGCGCTGAGCGTTGGGCTGATGCTCGTTGCCACCACTGGCGTGATCCCCGCGGTCGCGGGGGCGCTGACACAGGAGCTTGTCGACCTGGCGACGATTCTCTATGCGCTCCGGGCGTTGACAGGGCCGCGGGCGGCGCTCGACACAGCGACCACCGCAACAGCCTCACAAGCCCTCAGCGGCGGTGCGCGGGGAACGTAATGAAACCCGGTCGCGACGGACACGGAACGGAAACCTCCGCTGCCTAGCCTCGTGAGTGGCCCGCGGTTCCGGCCGGCAACCACCCCTGCACCCCACGGAGCGTGTCCCATGTCGTATGTGAAACCCGCCGACCTCGTCACCTCGATGATCGACGCCGGCGAAGCCAAAGTCCTCATGTCCACTCGAGACACGCTCGTGCGTGCCACCATGGGCGGGGCACTCCTCGCTCTCGCCGCCGCCTTCGCCATCACCGTTTCGGTTACGACCGGGTCGACCCTGCTGGGGGCCCTCCTCTTCCCGGTCGGCTTCATCATGCTCTATCTCATGGGCTACGACCTCCTCACGGGTGTCTTCGTGCTCGCACCGTTGGCATGGCTCGACAAACGCCCCGGCGTGACGGTGCGGGGTGTGCTGCGCAACTGGGGGCTCGTGTTCGTCGGCAACTTCATCGGGGCTTTCACGGTGGCGGTGCTCATGGCCATCGTCGTCACCTACGGCTTCGACACGGCACCGAACGAGGTCGGTGAGGCCATCGGCCACATCGGCGAAGGTCGCACGGTGGGCTATGCCGACCACGGGGCCGCTGGCATGCTCACCCTCTTCGTGCGCGGGGTGCTCTGCAACTGGATGGTGTCGGTGGGCGTCGCAGGAGCCATGATCGCAAAGGATGTCCCGGGCAAAGCGCTCGCGATGTGGATGCCCATCATGCTCTTCTTCTACATGGGCTTCGAGCACTCGATCGTGAACATGTTCCTCTTCCCTTCTGGCCTGCTGCTCGGCGCCGACTTCACGATCATGGACTACCTCGTGTGGAACGAAATCCCGACCGTGCTCGGCAACCTCGTCGGCGGGCTGCTCTTCACCGCCCTCCCGCTCTACTTCACCCACGCCCGCACCAAGGCGCAGCGCGCCATCGTCGCGAGCACACCGCGCATCCCCGCCTGATCTGACCCCAGGCACCAAAGCTCAGTCTCGCGAAGCTGAGAGCGAAGGCCGCCCGCCCCGATACCGGGGTGGGCGGCCTTGTGCGGTGGCCTTGCGCTGCTTCGAGGCGATGCGTTAGCGTCCGAGACACGCGGACATCGTCCGCCATGGGGGATCCAATGAAACGCTCGGCATACCGGCATGCATTGACGGTGCTGCTTGTCGCGTTCGCCGCGATCCCGAGCGGATGCACCTCGCCTGCAGAGAGCCAAGTCGAGCTCACCCCGCGCGAACCGTGCGCGACTCTGGTACCTATCAAAGTCGAAGACTTAGCCGACGTTGCGAGCGAAGACTGCGACCACCAAGGCCGCATCCTTATCTTTCCCACCGGGCGCGAAATCGAGGCCCCCGCGCTCGGACACATTTACAACTTCACGTCGGGAGCACTCGACGAAACCAGTAGCTACACGATGTTTAACTACGGCGGTGGCGGCATCGTGGCGGTATGGGTCAAGTGCGTCGATGAAGCGCCACTCGAGCCCAAATACTATGGCGACCCAGACGTCATCGAACGTGACAAAGCATTCTTATCCGGACAGCTGCATCCCGAAGACTGCATACTGCCGAAGAAGGTCGACTAGGTGTTGACGCGGGCACATCCTCCAGTTGAAGGAGTGTGATGAATCGCTCGATGCTTCGGCAAGCGTTGGCGCTGCTGCTTGTCGCGTTCGCCGCGATCCCGAGCGGATGCACCTCTTCCCCCGAGAGCCAAGTCGAGATCACCATGCGGGAGCCGTGCGCAAATCTGGACCCTATTAGGGTCGAAGACCTCGCCGACGCTGCGAAAGAAGACTGCGACCACGAAGGGCGCATCCTCATCTTTCCAACCGGGCGCGAAATCGAGGCGCCCGGATCTGGCGAGATCCACAACAAGTCATCGGGCGCATCCGATGAAGATAGTTCGTACACGACGCTGAACTACGGTGGGGCAGGCATTGTGGCGGTGTGGGTCCAGTGCTCCGACGACGCACCGGTCGAGACCACCTTTTATGGCGATTCCGACATCATAAAACTCGACAAAGCGTTCCTGGAAGGGCAGCTGCACGACGACTCCTGTGTGCGACCGACGAAGGTCGACTAGGTGCCGAAGCGGGGTACGTCTCTAGGTGCGAGGGTGGTAATGATTCGTTCGGTGCACCGGCAAGCGTTGGCGGTGCTGCTTGTGGCGTTCGCCGCGATCCCGAGCGGGTGCACCGCTCCAGCTGAGGGCCAGGTCGAGCTCACCAGGCGCGAACCGTGCGCAAATCTGGACCCCATTAGGGTCGAAGACTTAGCCGCCGCGGCGAGCGAAAACTGCGACCACGAAGGCCGCATCCTCATCTTTCCAACCGGGCGCGAGATCGAGGCTCCTCCGCTCGGGAGCAACTACAATCTCGCGTCGGGAGCTCTCGACGAAACCAGCACCTACACGATGCTGAACTACGGCGGAGCCGGCATCGTGGCGGTGTGGGTCAAGTGCGTCGACGGAGCACCCCTCGAGCCCAAATACTACGGCGACCTCGACGTCATCGAACTAGACAAAGAGTTCATATCCCGGCAACTGCATACGGAGCGTTGCGTACCACCGACGAAGGTCGACTAGCCAGCTGCTACCCCTGCAACGGCTGCTGCGTGAACGGCAATACCCGGCGCAGCACATCGGCGACCGTCACCACACCGATGAAGCGGCCGCCGTCGTTCACCGCCGCCAGCTGTTCGCCGGCACCGCGGATGCGCGACAACGCTTCATAGACCGGCATGTCGGCCGGCAGCGTGAAGACGGGGCGTGCAACATCGGTGATGGGGCGATCGGCGTCTTCGAGCAGGGTGTCTCGCACATGGACCACACCCCACATCGAGCCGACGTCGTCGTGGACGAGGATGCGGAGATGGCCGGAGCGCGACGCCGCCCGCTGCACATCACCGATCGTGGCGTCGGCCGCCACGGAGGTCGGCGATGCATCGTCAGGGATGAGCGAGGCGACGGTGAGGCTTTCGAGTTCGAGCACACCGGAAAGCTGGCTGCGAAACGAATCATCGAGCGTGCCCGCCGTCGCAGAGTGCTCGACAAGAAAGCGGATGGTTTCGGCGTCTTGTCCGCGCACCGCCGCCCGTTCGACCGGGGTCACACCGCTCGCGGCGACAAGCCGGTTGGCGAGGTGGTTGACCCACGTCAGGAGGGGGCGAACCAGCCACACGAACCCGCGCGACGGGATGCCGATGAGCTTCGCCGAGACCTCCGGGTGCGCGATCGCCCACGACTTCGGGGCCATCTCGCCCACGACGAGGTGGAGGAAGGTGACGAAGAACAGCGACAGCACGAAGGCGGTGACATCGGAGATTTGCGTCGGGATTCCCCATGAGGCGAAGACGGGGCCGAGCCACGCATCGACGGCAGGTTTGGTGACGGCACCGAGCGCGAAGGTGCACGCCGTGATGCCGAGCTGCGCGCCGGCGAGCATCATGGTGAGTTCGTTGATGCCGCGAAGCGCCGCGCGGGCGGACCGGCTCGTGTGCGCCTCGGCCTCAAGCCGGTGCGAACGCGCGCTCATGAGCGCAAACTCGATGATGACGAAGAAGGCGCTGAGCACGATCAGCAGCGCGGTCACGAGGGTGACGACGAGGGGACTCATTCTTTGCTCCCCTCGGTCGAAGCATCCGCATCGGTGGCGGCATCCTCGTCGCTCGACTCAAGCAGACGCACAACGAGCTCGCTCGGCACGTGGCGCGACACCCGGAGCACGTCGATCTCGAGTTCGCGCCGCACGATGTTGTCGAATGCCATGTCGCGGGGGTTGTCTGGCAGCGCGATTGTCACGCGTTGGCCGACCGTCGGCAGGGCTCCGAGGTGCGCAATCACGAGACCTGCCACGGTCTCGTAGTCGCCCTCGGGCAGCGCATGCCCGAGCTCGCGCTCGACCTCGTCGATGTGCACGTCGCCGATCATGCGCCAGACACCATCCTCGGTCTCTTCGATGATCTCGCCGACGGCGCCGTCGTGCTCGTCGCTGAGCTCACCGACAAGCTCTTCGGCGAGGTCTTCGACCGTCACCACACCGGCGAAGCCGCCGTACTCGTCGACAACGCACGCGAGTTCGTTGCGCGACTCCGAGAGCCGGGCGAGTGCGTCAGGGAGCGACATGAGTGTGGGGATGACAAGCGGTGGCCGCATGATGCTCGAAGCGGGCACATCGTCGCCTGCCGTGTTGAGCAGCAGGTCGGTGAGCTGCACGAAGCCGACCGGTTCGTCGCTCGCGGAGATGACCGGGTAGCGGGTGTGAGCATGCGCCATGAGGGCACGAATCTCGCCGAGGGTTGTGTCGGGCGAGACGGTGCCGACCCGCGACCGCGGGATCATGGCGTGCTCGACGTCGCGATCAGGAAAATCGAGGATGCGGTCGATCAGCATCGAAAGCTCCTCCGGCAGGTCACCGGTTGCGCGTGAGTCGGCGACGATGCGCTCAAGGTCTTCTGGCGTTGCCGTCGTGTCGACGTCATGCACCGGCTCGATGCGGAAAAGTCGCAGCAGCGCGTTGGATGCGACGTCGAAGACCATGATGAGCCACCCGAAGGCGGCAAGGTAGATGGTGGTCGAACGTGCGAGCGCCCGAGCGAGCGGCTCCGGGTTCGCGATCGCCAAGTTCTTCGGGTAGAGCTCACCGAACACCATCTGCACGACCGTCGCGATGACGAGGGCGAGCACGGTGCCGACGGTGATGCTGACGGCCGCCGGAATGCCCGCATCCTCGAAGAGCACACCGAGCGATTCACCGACCAGCGGTTCGGCGACATACCCAACCAGCAGACCGGTGATGGTGATGCCGAGTTGTGCGCCCGAAAGCATGAACGAGGTGCGCTTCGTGACCTTGAGCGCGCGCTGCGCCGCCTTATCCCCAGCCTCCGCGCTGGCGCCGAGACGCACGCGGTCGACCGACATGTAGGCGAACTCTTGGGCGACAAAGTAGCCGTTCGCGACGATGATCGCCCCGATCACCACAAGCCCGAGAAGCAGGGTGAGAATTGCCTCGGTCACAGGGCACCAGCCACAGTATGGCGGCCCTCAAGGGTCAGGCAGCTGGGGTCGGGCGGAGTCGCCGGACTATGGCTGGGGTCGTCAGATGCGGGCACAACGAGTGCTCGGTGCATTGTGAGGCTTCACACACTCCAAAATAGGGACGCCCTCCAATCATGGACGATGAACGCCGCCAGCGCAATTCACCGATCAGCCGGTGTCGCCTGCCGCCCGGTCGAGACCGTCGAGCAGCCCATTCTTGCCCGGAAGGTGGTGGTAGAGCTACATCGCCTCGACCCGAGGGCGGCGCCGACCCGGCGCATGCTGACGGCGGGCAGGCCTTCGGCGTCGGCGATGTCCATCGCCGCGTCGAGCACGCGGTCGCGGCTCAGCGGGGTACGCACCGTCCTTGTCGCAACCCTACCCTCACGTGAGGGTAGGGTTGTCTGCGTGAATCGCACGGCGATCTGCCTTGCCCAAGCCCACGACGCTGGAGTGCCCCGTGACTGATGTTATCGACCGAGAAGAGACCGCTGAGCGCCTCCATCTGGCCGGTGTACTGCGGTCGCTCGAAGCCGCCCGTGAGCGCGTCGAGCGCGCCATCGACACCTCCGCGGCCGAGATTCAGGCGAACAAGGAGCTGATCTGGGCGAATCAGCGCGACATGGATCACGCCGAGAAGGCCAACATCCGCACGGTTGTTGATGTCTCGATCGGCGTCACCGAGCACGCGGCCGAGACAAAGCGACGCATCGAACGAATGGTGAAGTCGCCCTACTTTGGCCGAGTCGACTTCCGCGCCGACGGCACTCCAGCGCCGAAGCCGCACTACGTGGGCCTCCACAGCTTCCGCAACACCGACTCGATGGAGATGCTGGTCCACGACTGGCGCGCCCCGGTATCGAGCCTCTACTACGACTTCGAGTCCGGCGACGCCTTCTTCACCGCACCGGAGGGGACTGTCCACGGGGAGATCACCGGCAAGCGGCAGTACAAAATCGAGGATGGCCGACTCGAGTACATGCTTGAGAGCACGCTGAACATCGGTGACGACATCCTCAAGCAGGAGCTAAGCCGGTCTGCCGACGACAAGATGAAGAACATCGTGGCGACCATCCAGCGGGAGCAGAACGCGGTCATCCGAAACGAGACAGCCGATGTGCTGATCCTCCAGGGGGTGGCAGGCTCGGGCAAGACCTCGATCGCCCTTCACCGCGTCGCATTTCTGCTGTATCGGTTCAAAGACACCATCACCTCCGACGACGTGATGATCCTTTCGCCGAACAAGGTGTTTGGCGACTACATCAGCAGCGTCCTCCCCGAACTTGGCGAGGAGCAAGTCGCTGAGATCGACTTCGACGCGATCGCACACCGTTTCCTTCACAAAATCACTGACTTTGAAACCTTCAGTGAACAGGTCACGAAACTCCTGGAAGGCACTGACCAGGCTGCGTCGCAACGGATGTCCGCAAAGGCAACGCCCGAGTTCGTGCGCGAACTCACGGCATGGATCGACTCCCGCGCCGCCGCGGGCTTCGTGCCGGCACCGATAGTCCAACAGCATGAGCGCCTCTCCGCCGAATGGGTCGACACGACGTTCGACGCGCTCCGGATGCTGCCCATCTTCACAAGACTGGACCGACTCACCGAAACGGCCGTGCACCACCTCAGGCTGGAAGTAACCCGTCGGCGCAAGTGGACCGCCGCAGACACAACCTCGGTGCGTCGACAGGTCGCGGCAATGTTCAGCTACAAGGACGCCATCTCCATTTACCGTGCGTTCTACGACGAAAGCTCCGAACGCCGTGGGCTGTTCATGCCACTCGGCCGTAAACGAATCGAGTACGCCGATGTTTTCCCGCTCATCTATACAATGCTCTCGACGTCACGGCACGAGTCGAGTTTCAACGACATCCGCCATTTGCTCGTCGACGAAATGCAGGACTACACGCCGGTGCAGTATGCGGTGCTCCGGGCCCTCTTCTCGTGCAAGATGACCATCCTTGGCGATGCCAACCAATCGGTGAACCCGTTCAGCTCGTCGTCACTCGCGAGAATCCGCGAAATGTTCCCAGAGGCGGACACCCTCGAACTCACCAAAAGCTACCGATCCACGACGGAGATCACCGAGTTCGCTCAACGCATCTCGCGGAACGACAAGCTAGTGCCGATTGATCGTCATGGACTGCCACCACAGGTGGTGGAGTGCGCAGACACCACAATCGAGCGCGACCATATCGCCGCGCTGATCGACACGTTCACGGCAAGTGAACACCGAACACTCGGAATCATCTGCAAGACAGTGAAGCAGGCCGAATCGCTCTATGTGGGCCTCGCCGCAGCCGACATCGAACTCACCTTCCTCGACTACGGCAGCACGGCGTTCGCCGACGGTGTGGTCATCACCTCAGCCCACATCGCTAAGGGGCTGGAGTTTGACATGGTGGTCGTGCCGGGGGTGGACGAAGACAACTACTCGAACGCGATCGACCGGAGCATGCTCTACATCGCGTGCACCCGCGCAATGCACGAGCTTCACCTGACCTACCGAGGCGCTCTCTCACGGCTGCTGGACGCGTCGACGGCCTGAACAGGCCCGACGCGCTCCGCCCTACCGATGCGGACACCCGCGCGACATGACGAAGGCCCCGTCGTAACGACGGGGCCTTCACTCGGTGGACCCTAGGAGATTCGAACTCCTGACCTCCTCGATGCGAACGAGGCGCGCTACCAACTGCGCCAAGGGCCCGTGAGCGGTGTCTACGTTACCACCTCGCGCGAGGGTGTCAGACGGCGCGACGGCGGCGCAGAGCCTCGTTGATATCGGCCGGCGCCAGCTCCACATCATCGATGACACCCATGCTCGCAAAGCGGCTTGGCTGGGCTTCGACGGCGGGTGCCGACACCGCCGACTCGATGCGTGGGGTGGCCGCTTGGGCCTGCCGCAGGCTCTCTTCTGAACGATCGGATGCCTCGCGCAGTTCGGCGACGACGGTGGCCGCCGGGCGTGCCTGTGCTGCGGCAGGCTGCGCGGTCACGGATTGCGGCGCTGCGGTCGCGCGTGCGAGGCGAGCGGCGGCATCCGCGAAGCTCACATGCGGGGCCGCTGGGGCCTCGGTGCGCGAGAGGTAGAGCGGCTTGGGGATGGCATTCGGCGTCCAGCTGGTGGTCGTGCGGGGCGTAGCCTGCTCGCCCTGCCAGAGATCTTGGACGGGCGACGCGACGGGTGCGGTGTGCTGCACCTCGGCGGCGAGTTGGCGGCGGGCAGTCGAGACGGCAGCGAGCTGGCCGAGCAGCACGACGGCACCGGCCCCGATCACTGCGGAGGCGACGAGCAGCACGACCCCAATGCCGGCGACGGCCTGTGTGATTCCCGTCACGATGCCAACGATCGCAGCGATGAGCACGAGTGTGGTCACCAGTCGCGAGCGACGGAGGCGACGTGACGACGTGGAGCTGCGGGCGACATGGGCGGCAATGGCCGGCTGTGTCTCGGCAAGTTTGCGCACGGCGGCGCGCGCGTCGGCGGCCTGCTGGGCGCGTTCGATGGCGCGGGTCCGCTGCATTTCGCGGTGCATGACTTTCTCCTGTTCGGCAACGCTGCGGGCCGAATTCTCTACCCGGACCTGCTCCGGCATTTCGGCTGTCTCGGCGAGGATGCGGAGCGTCTGCTGCAGTCGCACGGTGTTGCGTTCGGTCGAAAGGTATTCCCGTCGACGAAACCAGGTCGGCACGAGGTAGGCGAGCCAGAGCACCGCGGCGAGCGCGATGACAATGCTCGAACTGAACCCCTCGAATCCCATGTCGTCAACGGTACGAGCGGGCGCTCGCATCGGCCCTCAAGCGGCGGGGTGTGTCTCGCCACGACCCCCGCCACCCCCACCTTGCGGGGGTGCCGCAGCGCAGCGCACAAACCTAGGCTGAAGTCGCCTCTGCGCACGGTGTTTCCCCCTCACCAGGGCGTTCCCCGCGTCACGCGTGGAGGTGAGTGCCGGCCCGTCGCCTCGATGATGGGTCGGCGCTGCGTTGCCTTATTCCGCAGCATCCGTTTCGTGCAGACCGAACTGCTGCAGGGCTAGGGGCGCTGCACTCCAGATGCCCGCCAGTCTGCCTCGGGGATTTCGGCGTTGAGCGCCGGCACACGGTCGTCTCGCCACCGGCGCAGCACACCCTGTCGCACCTCTTCGACCACGAGGGCAAAACAGAAGTGGTCGCGCCAATCACCGTCAATGTGGATGTAGCGGCGCCGGAGCCCCTCATAACGGAACCCGAGCTTTTCAACCACCCGCAGCGATGCGGTGTTCTCCGGCCTGATACAAATCTCCATACGGTGCAAACCGAGGGTGAAGAAGCAGTGGTCGGTGGCGAGCGCCACGGCGGCCGGCGTCACATTGCGACCCGCGAAGCGTTCCGACACCCAGTAGCCGAGCGTCGCCGAGGCGAGCGAGCCGTAGGTAATGCCTGACACGTTGAGCTGGCCCGCGAATTCCCCATCGACCTCGATCGCGAACGGCAGCCCCTGCCCAGTTCGCGCATGACTCAGCAGGTTGCGGATGCTGTACTTGACGTCGAACTCGGTCGGACCGTATGGGCTCGTCGCCTCCCAACGGTGCAGCCACGAACGGTTGTCGAGCAGTTCGCGCTCAAGTTGGCGTGCATCGCGCACCCGGATTGGTCGTATCGTCACCGCGCCCTCACTGAGCGTCGGCAGGGGGGCCGTCATGACTCAGTCCAGCGTCGCCACGAAATCCTTCAGCCAGGGCCGAAGCTCCTCGCCGAGGTCATCACGGTCCATCGCAAGCTGCACGATGGCTTTGATGTAGTCCGCCCGGTCACCCGTGTCGTAGCGGCGACCGCGGAACACCACGCCGTAAACGCCACCGGTGGCTTCCGGGGCTTCGGCCATCGTCTGGAGGGCATCCGTCAACTGAATTTCGCCGCCCTTGCCAGGCTTGGTGCGCTCCAGGATGCGGAACACCTCCGGCATGAGCACGTAGCGGCCGATGATGGCGTAGTTCGATGGTGCCTCGCCCGGCGCTGGCTTCTCCACCATGCCGGTGATGCGCACGACGTCGTCGGTGTCGGTCTTCTCGACCGTGGCGATGCCATACATGTGGGTCTGCGACGGGTCGACCTCGAGGAGGGCGACGACGGATGCTTGGCGCTTGCCCTGCTCCTCGATCATGCGAGTGAGCAGCACGTCACGGTCGTCGATGATGTCGTCACCGAGCAGCACCGCGAAAGGCTCATTGCCCACATGCATTTTGGCGCGGAGCACGGCGTGACCGAGGCCGAGGGGGTTGCCCTGCCGCACGTAGTGCATGTCGGCGAGTTCGGTCGAGAAGTTCACTTTGGCGAGACGCTCGCGGTCGCCCTTCTTCTCGAGTGTCGCTTCGAGCTCACTGTTGTGGTCGAAATGGTTCTCGAGGGCGTTCTTGTTGCGACCCGTGATCATGAGCACGTCAGTGAGGCCGGCACCAACCGCCTCCTCCACGACGTATTGAATCGCCGGCTTGTCCACAACCGGGAGCATCTCCTTCGGCATCGCTTTCGTTGCGGGGAGGAACCTCGTGCCCAGGCCCGCTGCTGGAATGACCGCTTTCGTGATGGTGAACGCCATACGGCATACAGTACCTTTCCCTAGGATGGCTTCTATGTCAGATGAGTTACCGAACCGCAAACGCGCACTTCGCGCCGAGCTTCGGGAACGGCGGCGAAACCTGACGAGCAGCGAGCTAGAGCACGCCACCGAGCAGTTCACGCTCCACCTCACGACGCTGACAGAGGGCCTCGGCGCCCGGTATGTGGCGGCGTATCTGCCGAACCCGGATGAGCCGAACATCCGCCCCTGGCTCAACTGGGCGCACGAGCAGGGCATCCGCGTGCTGCTGCCGATCTCCCGCATCGACGGACTCCTCGACTGGGTTGTCGGCGACGGGGAGAGCGAGCAGCCTGGAGAGTTCGGCGTGCCAGAGGCGATCGGCGAAGTGCTCGGCCCGATCGCGATCAACGAGGTCGACCTCATTGTGGTGCCAGCGGCATCCGTCGACCGCGCAGGTATGCGCATGGGCTGGGGTCGTGGCTATTACGACCGGATGCTCGGGTCAATGGAGCAGTGCCCGCCGGTTTATGCTGTGGTGTTCGACAATGAGCTCGTCGATGAGGTGCCAACCGAAGTGCACGACAAGCCGGTCAACGGTGTCGTCACCCCGACCGGCATCGTCGAGTTCGACTCGAACGCCTGACCATACGGCGCCTGCGCCATCACGACCGGAGCATCCGCATGCCCACCTACGCCTACCGCTGTGCCTCGTGCGAGCACAGCTTCGAGCAGTACCAGTCGTTCACCGACGACTCGCTCACCGAATGCCCGGCATGCGGCAAGGCCGAGCTGCGCAAAGTGTTCAACTCGATTGGCGTGACCTTCAACGGTTCGGGCTTCTACCGCACCGACTCGCGCAGCGCCTCCTCCACGTCTGAGGGCTCAGGCTCGAACCCTTCAGGCTCGAAGCCGGATGCCGCGGCCAAGCCAGCCGCGAAGTCCGAAGCCTCTGGCGCCACGACGTCGAATGCGGCAAGCTCAACCTCGTCAGGCACGGCCAAGTCGTCCCCCGCGGCCTCAGCGACAGCCTGACTGCCCCCGTTTCGTCGAGAGTAGGAGAGCGGCATGCTCACAGGTTTCAAAGAGTTCATCATGCGCGGCAACGTCATCGACCTTGCCGTTGCGGTGGTTATCGGCACGGCGTTCACGGCGATCGTCAACTCGCTCGTCGAGAACCTGTTTAACCCTCTCATCGGTGCGCTCTTCAACGCCGAGAGTCTGTCGACGGTCATGATCGTGACGATTCCCGGAATGAACGGCGATGCGAAGTTGATGTTCGGCGCCGTGCTCGCCGCCCTCATCCAGTTTCTGCTGGTGGCCGCGGTCGTGTACCTGGTGTTCGTGTTCCCGATGAACAAGTTCAGGGAGCGCGCCGAAGCCCGCAAGGCGGCCGGTGCCCCCGAGACGGCAGAGCCACCGACCGAAATCGAGCTGCTGCAGCAGATCCGCGACCTGCTCGCGAAGGATGCGGCGAACTCCACCTCCCCCAAGCCGGAGTAGCTTCCCTTTCCTCGCGAATGAGGGGTTGGCGAATGACGGGTCGGCGAATGAGGTGCTTTCGGCAGAATGACGGCGCCGCGGCACGCTCATCTTGCCGAAAACACGTCATTCGCGCGAGGGCTCGGGCGCGCGAGGGGTCGAGGGCGCGCGAGGGGTCGAGGGCTCGGGCGCGTTAGCCCCAGTGAGGCGGCTTGTCCCGCTTGAGCTGCTCGTCGTTCTCGCCGGAGGCGTGACGCGCTGGTTCCGGCAGCGGGGTCGGGTCAGAACCCGGCACCGGGGCGGTGGTCACCCGACGGCGCACCCGCGGGCGGCGCGGCGGCGTGACATCCGGCTCGACAGTATCCGGCTCGACAGCATCCGGCTCGACCACATCTGGCTGGGGGTCATCGTGCTCCCCCACGGTTACGCCGACTTGATGATGGGGATCGGCTCCGTGATGGGGCCGACACCCGCGCCGAGCAGGGCGATCACGCGGTCGGCGACGGCGTCTGGGTTGTTGAACAACTCGAACGAGTGCACGCGCATGTAGTGCCAGCCGAGGCGGCGCAGCAGTTCGGGGCGCAGGCGCAGCGACTCGCGCAGGCTCGCCCCCTGCAGCACAGCATCCGACTCGATCGTGAGGCACTTGCCCTGGTGCGAGGTCACCAGGCCGAGCTTGCCACGATGTCCGAGCGCCACCCGAAGGCCGCGCTTCTCGAGGCGCTTCGCGAGGTCGACGAGCATGGGGTCACTGTCGTCTGGCACGAACGACGCCGCGGTGCGTGCCGAAGCATCCGCGATGATTTCAGCGAGCGCGACGGCGCCCCGCTCCATGCGGGTGTCGTCGATGTCATCAGGCTTGAAGCAGGTCACGATCACCATGCCGCGACGCGCGCGGGTCATCGCCACCGCGAGCAACCGCTCGCCGCCGGGCCTGCCGAGCGAACCGAAGTCGCTCAACACTCGGCCGTGCGGGGTGCGGCCGTAGCCGATCGAGAAAATCACGCGGTCGCGGCTCTGCGCCACCGCCTGCTCGATCGTCGCCACCGTGAACGCCTCAGCGCGATCGCTCAAGACAAACTCGCTGAGCTCTGGGCGCCCCGGCAGCGCCCCGAGCACCGCCTGCTGCACCCGCACCGCATGCTTTTCGCTGGCCGAGATCACCATGAGTGACTCGTGCGGCCGCGTCTTTGCGTGGTCGATCACAAGCTCAACCACCCGGTCGACCTCGGCATCCACACTCTCGACGGCACCCGAATCTTCGTCTGGCAGCCCGCTGCCGTTCTTCACATGCTCCAGCTTGAGGCTGCCGTGACCGAGGAACGACCCCGCCCACGGGAGGGACTCGATCTTGCCGGCGTAGAAGCGACGGTTGACGAGCTCCGCGAGGTCTTCGCCGCCAGCCCGGTAGCTCCGCGTCAGCGCGAGTGTCGGCAGCAGGGTGCCGAGCCGCGCGAGCGTCGAATCCGCGTGCACCTCATCGAGATCCGTGTCAGTGTCATCGTGGGTCGTGTCGAGCGGCGACTCCCCCGTCAGCCCGATGCGGAACGGTGCCGGGGTCTGCGTGACCGGGTCGCCGAACGCGACCGTCTGCTTTGCCCGTCGGATCGCCCCGACCGTCTCGGCCAACGTGGTCGCGCCAGCATCGACGACGATCACCGTGTCGAATGGCATCGCATCCGTGATCAGGTCAACCTCATACGGCGACGCGATCCACACCGGCGCGATCGTGCGCGACAGGTGGGGCGCCGCCTGATGCAGCTGCTGCGAGGTGACCGAGTCACGTCGAAGGATGCGCTTCAGCTGCGCTGCCTCCTCCGGCCAGTCGACCAAACCGATGCTCCAGTTCTCGGCGAGCTGCCACGCGAGCAGCTGAGCGCTGCCGGCCGCGTGCGCCTCATCGACGAGACGGAAGTCCGCCTCCAGCCGATCGAGCACGCCCGTGTTCGCCCCGAGCAGGGCCCGATCCGCCTCGAGGAGGGATTCGAGCGCCGACTTCCACCACGCGAGTTCCAGCTCGGCGGCGACCTGCGAATCGGGAACATGCCGCTCCGAAAGGTCCACGAGCAGGGGGTCAAGCTGCAGGTCTTGCAGCAGGGTGCGCAACTCGGCGCGCTCCTGCAGGTTGGCGAGCGCATCCGACTCAGCAGCAAGGCCGGCGAGCTTCGCGAGAAGCTCCGCGATGGGCAGGTTCACGAGCTCTTGCGGTCCGCTTGGCGTGGCGAGAGGCCGGTCGAGCGACGCGAGGTCTTGCGAAATCTGCTGATGCAGCACCTGGGCCGAAGCGATGCCGGCCGGCACCTTCGGCGGAATGCCCGCCGGCACGAACCGCTGCCACAGCAGGCGCTGCTGCTGTATGCGCACGAGGCTCTCATGCATGTCGCCAACCGAGACGCCCGGGCGCACATATTCGCGCGCGAGCTTCTTGAGCCGGCGGCGGTTCGCCCCCGACATCTCTGGCGAATCTTTGCGCGACGCCGTCGCCGCGATGAGCTCGCTCAGCGACCGGTCGAAGACCACCGGCTGGAACTTGTCGAGCGTGTCGCGGATGTCGGTGAGGAGCCGCAGATAGGTGCCGAGCTCGGTGATCGACTCGAACGGGCGCATGTGCGTCGCGCTGATCAGGTCGGTCGCACGCTCAAGCAGCCGCGGAACCTCATCCTCCGAAAGCCGCTTCGCCAACATGTGCGCCGCGGTTGCCTGCTCACTCGTCGCAAAGTTCGCGCCATACCAGGGCGAATCGCCAGGGCCGTAGCGGAACTCGCCCAGCTTCGCCGCCTGCACCATCGCCTGTGCAGCCGACTGGCGATTGTCCATGAGGCGCTCGATCGACGCGCGCGACAGGCGCGCCGTCGTCGATGGCGGGGTCGGCAGGAGCGCGAGACGCGAAAGCTCTGTGAGGCAGTCGAGCACCGAAATGCCCACCACCGAGTCACGTCGCGCGATGGCGACGCGGTAGTCGAGCAGCACCTTGCGCAGGCGAACCAGCGCGTCATCCACCTCGCCGAGCATGGGCGAGCGGGCCTTCTCGTTGCGGGAGATCGCGCGAATGAGATCGCGGCGCAGTGTGGCGGGGGCAACGGCGACGCCGCCGAGACCGATCTCAGAGAGGCGCTGCGTGATGCCGGTGAGGCTCGAGCGCCGGGGGCTCACGACGAGCACCCGCTTGTTTTGGTGCACGAGCGCGCCGATCGAATTCACGATCGTCTGTGTGCTGCCGGTGCCCGGCAGGGTCTTGACCACGATCGAGTTGCCGGCCGCGACCTGCGCGATTACCGCCTCCTGCTCGCCGTCTGCGTCGAGGAGGAGCGTGTCGGTTTCTGGGGCGCGATCATCCGGATGCTGCGGCTCAACAGCCACGATGCTTTCGCCGACACTCCACTTGGCGCCGGGGTTGCCGGCAAGCGCGTCGAGGATGGGATGCTCCAGCTGCGCGGCATCCGCCACCAGACGCTCGCCGACCGACGCGAACGCCGACACGACGAGGCGCGGCTGCACGGTGAACTGCACATGCGAGGTGAGTCCGCGCAGGCGGTCGATCACGGTGTTGGGCTTGAAGGCACCGTCGTGTTCGGCGAGCGCGACGAACGCGTCGGCGTCGAGCGTGACACCGTGCTGTTCTTCAAGCGCGCGGGCGAGCTCGGGGTTGAGGAACGGCGCACCGAGCAGCTTCATTTCGAAGTCGCGGCCGTAGCGGCGGATCGCAAGCGGACGCAGCAGCACTGGCGCGCGGAACTCGACCCCCTCGTGGCTCCACTCGGCGATGCCGATGCCGAGGTGCACGGCGTCGATGCCGCGGGATGTCGCGAGCTCAAGCGACTTCGAGGCGATCTCGCCGGCGGCGACCCGGGCCGAACGAAGTGCCAGGTCGTCACGGATGAGGCTGGAGAGCAGCGTCTTCTGGCCCGTAATGAACTGGGCGAGGCCCCCAGGGTGGGTGGTGCTCAGCTCGATGCGGCTGCGCGGGGTGTCAACGAAGTGGAGGAGCGGTGACGGGCCGCCGACGGTGGCGAGCTGTTCGCGCCAGTCTTGCCAGGTCGGCTCAGCGATGTTTGCCGCCGTGTAGCGCGGGTCGCCGAGGCTCAGCGCGTGCGGGGCGGTCACCTGCTTCTGCGCGCGGGCAGCATTGTTGGCGATCTCGTCCACGAGATCGTCGTCTTCTGGTTGTCTGTTGGCGGGCCACACAGCGCCCACCTTAAGCGCGGAACCCCCGATATCCCGGTAAGCAGGGCCGGTTTCTGCGGCTTCGGCATCGGCATCTCCACAGGGTCGAGCATCCTCACCCCTTTACAGTGGAGCCATGAATCTGGCGTGGACAGTCCTCCTCACCCTCGCCGGCATCTTCGCGGTCGGACTGGTGGCGGGGTTCGCCGTGTTGTTCCGACGCGGCAGTGTGGCGGGGCCCGCACTCCACGCCTCACGCTCTGGCGCTCCCATCGCGAGCGCCGACCCGGTCGGGGCGGCGACGCAGCGTGCGAACATCCTTCTGGTGCGTGCCGACGATGCCGTGCGTGATGCGGCCGACGAGTTCGACTTTGCGACAGCCCAGTTCGGCACAGACCGCACCCGCGCGCTCGCCGACGCGATTGAATCGGCACGGCGGGATGTCATGACGGCGTTCGCCCTGCAGCAACGACTCGACGACCACATTGCCGACACCGAGGCGCAGCGCCGCGACTGGACGGCCAAGATCGTGCACCTGTGCGAGACGGCACAGGCGGCGCTCGCAACCCAACTCCGCCACATCGATTCGCTCCGCGAAGTGGAACGCAACGCCCCCGACACGCTCGCCGGCCTGCGCCGGCTCGTCACCGAGACGGCGGCGCGAGAGGCCGCCACCGCCACCCTGTTGACCGAACTGCAGCGCGCCTACAGCGCACCGGCGACCGCGAGCATCGCCGACAGCGTCGACCGCGCCGCCGCTGAGCTCGACGCCGCCCGCGAGGCCATCGACACCGCCGCGCTCGCGGTCGACCACACGGATGCTCCTGCCGGGCCGCGCGCCGCGATCGACGCAATCGACGCCCTCCGCGAGGGCGAAGAGCACGCACGCCGCGCCGGCCATCTGCTCGACGCGGTCGAAACGCTCAGGGACCAGCTCGCCGCCGCCGACACGGCCCTCGCGGCCGGCATCGAGTCGACCGAGGCCGGCCTGCGCGAGGCCCGCGCGGTGCGCGACGATGCGACGGATGCCGCAGCCAGCGTCGGCGTGCTCGACGCGATCGTCGCCGTGGAGTCCACCCTCACCTCGCTCGACCGCCGCCACCCGGTCGAGGCCCTCGACCGCCTGCGGGAGGCGAACCAACAACTCGACGCGGCAATGTCGAGCGTGCGAAATCAGGAACGACGTCTCGCGCAAGCGCGCGAAGCGCTTGTCGGTGCCCTTGTCGCCGCGCAAAGCCAGGTGTCATCGACCCGTGACTTTATCGACGGTCGCCGAGGCGGCATCGGTCGCGAAGCGCGCACCAGGCTCGCCGAAGCCGAGCGGCTGCTCACGGTGGCCGAGGCAGAAGCCGACCCTGTACTTGCGCTCGACACGGCACGCAGCGCAGCCACCTATGCGCGCGACGCCGACGCGCTCGCCCGGTACGACATCCAGCACTGAAGTACCCCTCCAATCGGGTATGGCTAAACCGGCCAGTATGGGCTTGGATTGGGTGGGGGAACGCGGGGCGGGCAGTCAACGGCGACAATCGATGTCCCCCAAAGCGGGGACTCGGTGCGCTAGGCTTTGGCGACCCGACACCTCCCTCACGAGGACTGCACACGCTGCATCGCCTCGGCAGGATGGATCGCAACGCGGGAGCTCATTACATGACGGATTCGCTGAACAACGCTGCACCCGCAGGGTGGTACGTCGACCCGATGACGCGCCAGCACCTGCGCTGGTGGAACGGCCAGGCGTGGACGGAGAGCGTCGCACCCCTGCCCGGAGCGCCAACGCCGCCCGTCGCCCCCGCACCGGCACCCCGCGTGCAGCAGCGCTTCGCCCTCGGTGCCGTCGACGAGCAGACGCAGGCGGCCGCAACACAGACGCAGGCCGCCGCTGAGCGTTTCGCCCCCGCGCAGGCTGCGCAGACGACGGCGAACCAGCACGCTGCGGCTGAAGCATCCGCCCAGCCGCAGGCGTTTGTCACCCAGGTGCCCGCCTACGCCGCCCGCACCGAACCCGCTCCACAACCTGCCGGCCACTACATGCCCCAATATGGCGACGCGCTCGACCTGCTCAAGGGCACGGACCTCGTCAGCGGTTCTGGCGGGCCCGACGCCGCCCCCGCCTACCGTCGCAGCGCGACGACAGGGCCGACCGCCACCGGGGCCGATGCTTACGCGGCAATGGGGGCCGACCCCTACGCTGCGACGGATGCCACGGCCGCCCACCAGCAGCGACAGAACCCTCCGCGCGGTGAGGTGCACGCCGATCTGGCATTCGCGAGCCCCCAGCAGCAGGAGGAGGCAGCGCGTGCGGCCGAAGAGTCGCACCGCGCAGAGCTCGCCCGCCAGGAGGCGGCACGGCTCGAGTGGGATCGCCAGTTCCAGGCGCAGCAGGCGATGGCGGAGGAGCTGCGGTTGCAACAGCTTGCCCAGGCTCAGGCCGCGCAGGGCGCCCAGGGTGTGGGAGCGTCGCGGTCCGAGTTCCACGGTGACGCCGCCGCGACGGCATCCGCCGCTGACGAGCTCGAGTCAACCCTCATGTCGCGGCGTCAGCGTCGCGCGCAGGCCGAGACGCACGCAAGCCCGAGCCCCGCACCGGCCGCCGCAGCGTTCGCCCCGCAGGACGACGACAAAGACATCTGGGCCGGATCCGACGACCGTCGCAGCGGAGGCGCCAATCCCGCCTGGTCGACGGTCGGGAGCGCTCGGGCGGCCGAACGTGAACGCTTCAGCCCACGCCGCTGGGGCACCATCTCGGTGTGGCTGCTCACCATCACCCCGTGGCTTGGGGGCCTCGCCGCCTTCGTCGCCCTCGCTCTGTTTTCCGCCTGGTCGCTTCCCGCCCTCGGCGTGCTCGCGCTCCCCTGGCTCATCGGAGTGCTGTGGGCGCAGCAGGATGCCACCAAACTCAGCGACTCCGGCCACCAGCGTCCGGCTCGGGCCGCATGGGCCATGCTCACCGCGCCCGTATACCTCATCGTTCGCACCGTGCGCGTTCGCCGGGAGGTCGGCGCCGGTTGGCCCCCGCTGTTCGTGTGGTGCATCAATGCGGCCGTAGTCGCCGGGGTGATTGCTGCCGTCGGGCTGATGCCGGGAGCGCTTCCGGCCTATGTGGTGGAGGCGCTCGACCCTCTCCGCGAGACCGCCGCAGCGTGGCTGGGTCGCTGACCTTCGGGCTGAAGCTTCGCTGAGTATTCAGGCACCGCCGAGGACTTCGTGCCTATCGTGGGCGGCATGAGCAACACAGAGCAATATCGCCGCAATCGGGCAGACGACGCGCACGGCGCCCTCTCGCCGGGCTCGACTGCGACCGGCGACCCGAGCGGCAGTGAGCATCAACATCTCGCCGAATACGGCAAGGTGCGACCGCCGAAAGTGCCCCGCTCGCCCGCCCACCCTGACGCGCTCATCAACGGCCAGCGCGTCACAACGGCGCGCGACATGGAGCCCGGCCCACTCGACCACGGCAGTGTAGGAGGAGGAGACATGATGGATCGCACGGAGCACCCAGAAGAGCCCGCCGAGGGCACCGATTCGCCGGAGTTCACTGAAGAGTCGGATGCCGACGGGTCGGATGCTGACGAGTCGGTCGCCGATGACCTCCTCGCCGCGGCGCCCGGTCGCCTGAACCAAGACCTCGACGACCCGTCGAAGTCCGATCAGGATCTCAGCCCCGACGCCCCCGTCGGATCTGCCTGAGGCGCACGGATATGGCGAGGGAATACGAACCTAACCTCGACGACGAGCGTGAGGAACAGCTCACCGACGAACCCGAGCTGGCGCCGCCGCCGACACTCGACCCCGATGAGCGTATCGAGGTTGAGGACGATGAGAGCCCGCTCGACGAGGATCGCCCGGCCTGAGCGGCTGGCGCGAGTCGGGGTGCGCTGATCAGGCGGCCGCGCGACGCGCCCGCTTGCGCTGGGCGGCGACGAACATCGCGAGGAAGAGCGCTGCCGCAGTCCCGGTCGCGGCAAAGAACACGAGCGCGACCGTATCGCTCGGGGGCTGGACACCGGAGGCGAGTACGAGCGCGATCGCAGTGATCGCGTGCACTGGGATCGTCACCGCAAGCCGCTGCCCCACCGAACCGTTGCCGAGATAGCCGAGGAGCAGTGCCAGTGCGATCGTGGCGCACACCATCGCGCCTATTGCGACCGGCGAATCATCGATAGGGAACAGCTGCACAACCCACAACCCCCACACCACCCCGACGATGAGCGACGCGAGCAGCCGACTTCCGCTGAGTTCGAGGATGGGCTGCGCCAGGCCGCGGATGCCGACCTCCTGCAGCACGACGGCAACAACGATGCCGGCCAAGGTGATTGCGACAGGCACCCCGGAGGCGTCAGACGGGAGCGGTGACAGCGCGCCGGCGAGCCCGAGCACGCCGAACAACACGGATGCAACGGCCACCCCGGCGGCGAGGCCGAGAATGAGATGCGCGGTCGCCTGTCGACGGGAGACCGGAGCGGGAAGGATCTCGCGCAATGTCGGACGAAAGAACACCCACGCTGCCACAGCGCCCACGAACGGGCCAAGCGCGCCCAGCGGGAACACACCGACCCCAAAGCCGCTGAGATCCTGCATGATGTCGAATCCGATGCCGACGACCCCGGCAACAATCGCGAACACGATGAGTGGCATGAAGCCGCGCTCGAGTGGCGACGGCGGACCGAGCGGGATCACGACCCGATGCTCGTCAGAATGCACGCTCGTCATGGCGCATCACCCGAGGTCTTCGAGCATCCGGCGACAGCTTGTCTCGCACTTTCGACACGCTTCGGCGCACGCACGACAGTGCTCATGCATCTCGGCGTGCGAGTCGCACTCGCTCGCGCACGCACCGCACGCGACAACGCAGGCGGAGAGCACGGCGGCGAGGAGGGTCGTGTCGGTGCTGCCCTGGCGGCTCAGCACGCGCAGGGCAGCGGTGCAGACATCCGCACAGTCCTGATTGGTGCGGATGCAGCGGCGCAGGTGGTCGACACCCTCCTCGTGCAGGCAGGCGTCGGCGCAGCTGGTGCAGGCCTGCACGCAGGCGGCGAGCGCGTCGAGCACGGCGGCCAGGTTGGCGGTGTCGAACCCCGCCCTCGGGTGGCTCTTCAAGAGTGTTTCGGTGGTCATGTGTACTCCGTTCCGGCCTGACGACAGTGGCTTGCCCTGATCGGTGTCTCGGTATTTACCGTATCCCGGGGCGCTCCTCCCCAACACCGGTGTGAGGGCATTTGCCAGCAAGCCCACGCGCTGAAGGGAGTCGAGTTCTGCTCCCGATTCGGCCTCAGCCCCTTGAATCTCCAGCGAGAAGGGCGTAAACCCTGAATCAACCGAGCACAACAACGGGAACCCGAGGAGGGCGAACAATGACCACGCCGGAAGAACGAAACGATGCCGCAGCCCGAGAGGCTGCCGCCCGCGATGCCGCAGCCCGCGATTCTGCAGCCCATGACACTGCAGCCCATGACACTGCAGCCCGTGACGCTCACGCCCAGAACGCTCCCACCGCTTCGCACGCGGGCGCCCCAGCTGCGGTGCCCGTCGAGAGCCGCGGCACACTCCGTCAAGAGGTTTTCTCTCGCGAAGAAGAAGAATTCGGCGGAATCAAAGTCGGTTCAGCCTTCTTTGGCTGGCTCGCTGCCGTTGGTCTCGGTGTGCTCCTCACCGGCCTCGCCGCAGGCATCCTCACCCTCATCGGCCTTGAGGTCGGATTCGGCGAAGTGGCCGACACCGCCGCCGAGAACGCCGACACGGTCGCGCTTGTGAGCGCGATCGTGCTTGTCGTCGTGATGTTCATCGCCTACTACGCTGGCGGCTACGTTGCCGGGCGCATGGCCCGCTTCGACGGCGCCAAGCAGGGGTTCATGGTGTGGCTCTGGGGCATCATCATCGCGATCGTGGTTGCCATCATCGCCGCCATCACCGGGGATGCATTCAACCTGCTTTCGAGCGTGCAGTCGCTGCCAACAATTCCGCTCGGCGTTGAGGATGTCACGGTCGCCAGCATTGTCAGCGCCATTGTGATGGTGCTCGCCATGCTCGCCGGCGCGGTGCTCGGAGGTCTGGGCGGCATGCGCTTCCATCGCCGTGTCGACCGGGCGGGGCTCGGCCGATGATCGAAAACATCAGCCTCGGCAGCATCATGGGCGCGCCAGCGGTGGGCCCGGATGAGGAGAAGATCGGCACCGTCGGTCAAGTCTTTGTCGACCCGGCGACGGGTGCCCCCAACTGGGCAACCGTGCACACCGGCCTCTTTGGGCGTCACGAGAACTTCGTGCCGCTCGACGCGGCGACGTGGGATCGCGAAAAGCTGCACCTTCCCTACGACAAAGAGAGGGTGAAAGACGCCCCGCGCATTGCCGCCGACGAAGCCCTCACGCCAGAATCTGAGGCCGAGCTGTACCGGTACTACGGCATCGGCTCGGCTTCCGATTCCGCTGGTGATGCTGAGTGGCTGCACGCGGAGACGCAGGCGAGCCCTGAAGGGGAGCGCCACCACGATGCTGAGGCAGAAGAGGCCGGCGCCGAATATTCTCAGCAGTCACGCATGCAGCGGTATGCGGCATCCGACGGCGACGCCAACCCTGATGCTGCGCCCCCCGTTTCGGCGGCGGCCGCGAGCACTGCGGAGCACCCCGCTGCGCACGATGCATCACACGACGCATCCTCCGACGGGGTGATGACCGCCGACCCGTCGTTCACGGAGCCTGCCCACACCGACTCGGCACCACACGAAGGCCAGCCGAAGGGCCCGCGTCACCGCGCCTGAGCTGGGTCGGGCCGGTTGAGTAGGCGCGGATCGCTCGTTGGCAATCGCGCCAGCGATTGCGCGAGCCGCGCTGACCGAGCCTGCGAGGGAAGATTAGGGCCGTATCGAAACCCCCGCCGCGCCTACTCTCCGTCCGCGTCGACCGCCCAGTCGCTCGCGCTCGGTGTCGGCTCCACCGTCTCAGCCACGAACTCGGCCGCTGAACCGCCGAGCGACCCTCCCTCGGGCATCCGCCGATACAGCTCACCCGCGGCCACCTCCCCCGCAACGTCGCCGCCGGCGGCAGGCTGCGTTTCGCGGGTCATCCGCTGATCCCGAACAGCCCGATGATGAGCGCCATCACGATGAATGTGACGAGCTCGTGGGCGATGTTCAGCAGGGTGAGCGCTTTGGGTCGATTCTCAAAGGCGTCATGGGTGATGAAGCGCGCCGCAGTGAACCCGCCCCACAGGATGATCGCCGTGACGAGAGTGTTGACGAGAAAGCTACCGCCGTAAAAGTCTTGGGCGATAGCGGATGCCCCGGCCAACACCCAGGCGCTGATGAAACTCACCACGATCGTGATGCCGATCGCGTAGACGCTGTTCGCCGGGTTGTCGACGCGGGCGGCCTTCAACCACCAGTTGCCGAACACCTTCGGGGTGTACCAAATCGTGCCGATCACCAGGGTGGACAGGGTGGCGATGATGACGGCCAGCCAGTTGATTTCGGGGACCATATCGGGCTCCACTTCGTTGAGGGTGCCCGAATTCTATGCCTGCGGCGGCAGCCGCGAATAGAAGATCTCGGTCGGTGAGACGACTGCGGCGCATCCACCCTCTGATGCAAGCCCCGCTCGACACGGCGGACGCGTACTCGGCGTGGGTTCCCGGGCACACCGGTGGCGAGTCGGAGACGATCATCGCCAGCTGGATGGCACAGCGTGGCAACCGTGACAGTGTGACGATCGCGACGAAAGTCGATGCCCTCGTGGCGGGAGCGCGACTCGAGCTCAGCGGCGAGCAAGTGGCGCGACTGGACGGCGTTTCTGCCGCCTGAATCGCCCGCGCTGACCACTTCTCGCGTCGCCGCGAAATCTTGGATTGGCAAGAACGGCGATTTCGTCGTTTACTTGTGGCATGTCAACCCAGATTTTTGTGAACCTGCCGGTCGCCAGTCTGGAGCGCGCCCGGGAGTTTTTCAACAACCTCGGGTACCTGTTCAACCCCCAGCTCAGCGACGATCACGCCGCCTGCCTCATCATCGACGAAGACCACATCTACGTCATGCTGGTCGAGCACGAGTACTACGGGGTCATCACTGGTCGAGAGATCGCCGACACTGCCACTGCTTCCGAAGTGATGATCACCCTCACGGTCGAAAGTCG
This sequence comes from Homoserinimonas flava, assembly GCF_054969005.1. Classification (NCBI taxonomy): domain Bacteria; kingdom Bacillati; phylum Actinomycetota; class Actinomycetes; order Micrococcales; family Microbacteriaceae; genus Homoserinimonas; species Homoserinimonas flava. The sequence continues at coordinate 88,013 of NZ_JBUEQS010000002.1, read as the reverse complement.
CGACGAAGTCGAAACGCTCATCCAGCGTGCAATCGATGCGGGCGGTGCCAGGGCACAGGAAGCCGAAGACTTCGGGTACCTCTACCGTCGCGGCTTCTACGACACCGACGGTCACCACTGGGAAGTCATGTGGATGGACCCGAAAGAGGAGCCCATCGACCAGCTCATCGCGGTTGCCGACGAAGCGAGCGCCATCGCCGATGCTGAAGAGGCCACGGCCGACGCCGCGCACAGCGGCAAGCACGACGCCGTGCGCACCGGCGAACACGACGCCGTCCACAGCTGACCGGACCGCGCCGCCTCAGCGCCCCGCGAAAAACTCCCGCACCGTGCGGGCGAGGGCCCACAGGTCATCCACGTGGGCAAGCTCGCGTGCCGAATGCATCGACAGCAACGGGACCCCCACATCGACCGTGCGGATGCCGAGCCGCGTCGCCGTGAGCGGCCCGATCGTCGACCCACACGGCACCGTGTTGTTCGACACGAACGGCTGCACGGTTGCGCCAGCAGCATCCGACAGCCGTGACCACAGGGCGGCGCCGTGGGCGTCAGAGGCGTAGCGCTGATTGGCATTGAGCTTGAGTAGGGTGCCGCCACCGGCGACGGGGCGGGTCACGGGGTCGTGCCGCTCCGGATAGTTCGGATGCACCGAATGGCCAGCGTCTGCCGAAACACACCACGACTCGGCGAGCGCGCGGCGGCGCTCATCCTCGCCACCCTTCAGGCTGACACCGATGCGGGTGAGGATGTCGCTCAGCAGGGGCCCGGCCGCGCCCGAGCGCGACTCCGAACCCAACTCCTCATGGTCGAACGCGGCGAGCACGCTGATGTGGCCGCGCGCCGGTTTCGCCGCGAGCAGCGCGTGCAGGCCGGCAAACACCGAGCTGAGATTGTCGAGCCTGCCCGCCGCAAACAGCCGCTCCCCCGCACCGAAGCGTGCCGGGGCTTGCGTGTCGGCGGTGAGGATGTCGAACCCCGCCACATCGCGGAACTTCACGCCCGCGGCATCCGCCAGCGTCTGCACGATGTCGCCGCCGCCCGACTCCACCCCAAACACCGGCTGCACATGCTGCTGCTTGTCGAGCTTGAGCCCATCGTTGACGGCGCGGTCGAGGTGGATCGCGAGCTGCGGGATGCGCGCGAACGGGCCGGTGCGGGCGAGATACTCGCGGCCATCCCTCGTGACGAGGCGACCGGCGAACTCGAGCTCGCGGTCGAGCCACGAATTCAGCAGCGGGCCGCCATACACCTCGACGGATGCCTGCAACCAGCCGTGCGCAGACGTGCCGCCGTTCGGCTTCAGCTTGAACCCCGGCGAATCAGTGTGCGCCCCCAGGATGCGGAACGGTGTCGTCGCCGTCGCACCCGCCGACTGCACCCACGCCACAATGGCACCGTCGCGGATGACGAAACGCTTGCCCGCCTTCGCCGGCCACGCCGCCGACTCGTCGAGCCGGGTGAACCCGGCCGCCTCAAGCTGCCGCCCCACCTCCGCCGCCGCGTGATAGCTCGACGGCGACGCCCGGATGAACTGTGCGAAGTCGTCGATGTAGGTGTCGATGGCGGTCATCCGTCTATCCAAGCAGGTCGCGCCGGGTGGGGGCCCGCCGTCGCTCGTTCCGGGTTTCGATACACTCGCTGGCGCTCGCTACTCAACCGGCGTCGAAGGGGGCACTACAGTTTCTTGCCCGGGTTGAGCAGCCCCGCCGGATCGAATGCCCGCTTCACCTCGAGTTGCAGCGCCCGCAGGGTCGGCCCAAGCTCCGCATCGAGGTGCGCCCGCTTCAGCGTGCCGATGCCGTGCTCGCCAGAACTGGTGCCGCCGAGCGACACTGCGAGGGCGATGACCTGCTGATACGTCACGTTGGCGAGGGCGACGGATGCAGCATCCGCCGGGTCGAACGCGACGATGGGGTGCAGGTTGCCGTCGCCGATGTGCCCGGCAGTCGCGATGGGCATACCCATGCGGTCTGCGATTTCGTCGATACCGTCGAGCAGTTCACCGAGCCGGGAGCGCGGCACCGAGACGTCTTCGTTGAGGCTCGCGCCGGCAACCGCGCGCATCGCCCCGTGGAGTGCACGCCGCGCCGCCATGAGGGCATCAACCGCGGCCTTGTCGCGGCCAATCTCGACCGTCGTCGCACCGCAGAATGTGGCGATCGCGGCATACTCGTTCGCGTCCCCGTCGGTGCGGCCCGGCTCGTCGGACTGGATGAGCAGCACCGCCTCGGCAGCACCAGGCAGCGTGGAGAGGGGTTCGAAGGCGGCGATCGCGGCGATGCTGCCGCGGTCGAGCAGTTCGAGGATGCTGGGGCGCCGCTCCGAGGCCATGATCACGTCGGCCGCGTCGAGGGCTGCCCGCCGCGAGCCGAACGCCGCGAGCACGCCGACCGGATCTGCCGGGCGAGGGCGGAGTGCCACCGTCACTTCGGTGACGATCGCAAGGGTGCCCTCCGAGCCGACGATGAGCGAGGTGAGGTCGAGGCCGGTCACGCCCTTCACTGTGCGTCGGCCCGTGCGCACCACGTCGCCGCTCGCGAGCACAACCGTGAGCCCGCGCACGAAGTCGCCGGTCACGCCGTACTTGACGCAGCGCATGCCGCCAGCATTCGTCGCCACGTTGCCCCCGATAGTCGACGTCAACCACGAGCCGGGATCTGGCGGGTAGAACAACCCGGCACCCTCCACCGCGGTCGCAAGATCGAACGTGAGCACGCCAGCCTGCGCCGTCGCAACCTGATCGGCGACATCGATTGCGAGGATCTGGTTCATGCGCTCGAGGCTGAGGATGAGGCATCCGTCGACCGCGTTCGCCCCGCCCGCGAGGCCGGTGCGGGCACCCTGCGGCACGATTGGCACGCCGTGGCGGGCGGCCGCGCGGACAACGGCGGAGGTCTGCTCGGTCGATACGGGAAACACCGCCGCGAGTGGCACCCCCTGGCCTGTTCCATCGGAGAGGTCGCGATCGAAGGCCCGGGCATCCTCGCCGACGAACACCTGCTCAGTCTCAAGGAGCGCGGCAAGGTCATTGAGAATCGGATGCACGGCCATGAGTCCATCCTTGCGCACTCGGTCGCCCGTCCCGCACGAGCGGCTCGGGCCTCAGCCCACGAGGCTCGGCTCGGTAGGGTCGGCAACGGCGACGACGTAACGGTTGCGCCCCGCCGCCTTAGCCTCATACATGGCTGCATCGGCGCGCGCGATCATCGACTCGGCCCCTTCGCCTGCTGTGCGCACCGCAAGGCCGACGCTGGTGCCAACCTGCACCCAGGTGCCGTCGAGGTCGAGGGGCTCAGAGAGCGCACTGACGATGCGCTGCGCGATAGCTTCGGCCTCGGAGAGTTGGTCAATCTCCGGCAGCAACACGACGAACTCGTCACCCCCCTGACGGGCAACCGTGTCGCCCTTGCGCACGGAGGCGTTCAAGCGCGCGGCGACGGCGCGCAGCAATTGGTCGCCAGCGTCGTGGCCATTCTTGTCGTTGACCTGCTTGAAACGATCAAGGTCGAGGAACAGCACGGCAACGGGCCCCTGATGACGTGCGGAGACATCGATGGCGTGCGCGAGTCGATCGAAGAATACCCGGCGGTTGGGCAGCCCGGTGAGGCTATCGACATCAGCCAGCTCGCGCACCCTTCGCTGCAGCATCCGTCGCACCGCCGTCGCATGCGCCACAGTCGCAGCGATGACCGCCAAGACGAGGAGACCGCCAATATAGATTGCGCCGTCGCGAACTGGGTACTCGGTCGGCAGGCCAGTTGGCTCGAATTTGGAGACGATCTTCCACTGGCTCGAAGAGACTTCAAGCGACTCTTCTCCGAACGTTCCGGTCTCGAGCCGCTCACTCACCGCCTCGGTTTCGACGGTTGCGTAGGTGATATTTGCGTTGCTCACGCTGACCTGACCCTGTGTCTCCGCCGCGATTGCGGCCCATGCCGTCGGGTCGTCGTCGGCGAACGAACGTCCTTCGTCGAAGAACGCCCCCCACCGCTCGTCTCCCGAGGCACCGACCAGCACGTTCCCTTCGCCGTCGAGCAACAGTGATTCGAATGCTGGGTTCAGGCTGCGCAAAAAGCCCTCAGCGAGGCCGACTGCTTCGAGATCGATGACCATGTATGACCGGGCGTCGCCTGCCTCGCCGGTGACGGGTGTGGCGAGGCGCACCACGGGTTGTGCCGCTGTGTCTGACGAGGTGTAGTCCGCAAGATCGAGCACCGAAACCGAAATCTCCCCGAACACGAGCTCGTTCGTCTGCTCGAAGCTCTCCCCCACCCAGTCGACGCGGTCGGAGCCAGTGACGGGGGCGGTGGCCTCGGCCGCCACCACCAGGTCACGGCCCGCATCGTCGACAAGACTGATGCGCTGAATGCCCGGCTTGTTCTCCACTGCCGATTCGAACTGTGCCGCCAAGGCTGAGCGCTCCGGCCCAGCGCTCGCATCGGCCGCCAACGTTGCCAGCGCGGGGTCGACCGCAAACACGAGGAGGTCAGACGCAGCGAAGTCGATGAGCGACTCGACGGAGCGCTGTGCCTGCTCGGTGGCAAAGGTCTGGCTCGCGTCGAGTTCCACCGCAGCCCGAGATCCGGAGATGACGAGCGCGCCACCAAAGACGATCGTGAAACCGAGGACGAGGCCGAGCCACACCATGAAGAACGGCCGCACATGCTCCCGCAGAGCCGGATGGTTGGAATCCGCGATCGCTGCGTCTGATGTGATGGCCATGGGTACAGGTTAGTCCTCCAAAAGGAGGACAGACTCATTTGTCTCCCCTATTGGGGGTGTGGCCTGAGCCCTACACGCTGCCGCTGGTCACGGCGGGCTCGGCAGTCTTCGCATCCGAGACGATGTATTGGTTGCGGCCCTTCGCCTTCGCCTCATACATGGCAGCGTCGGCACGCGTGATGATCGACTCGGCGCCCTCGTCGGCGGCGCGTACCGCGAGCCCAACACTTGCACTCACCTCAACCCGGGCACCCTCAAGGTCGAGCGGCGCGGCAAGCGCTGCGACGATGCGCTGCGCGATGGCTTCGGCCTCGGCGAGCTGGTCAACCTCAGGCAGGAGCACGATGAACTCATCACCACCCTGACGGGCGACCGTGTCGCCCTTGCGCACCGAGGCGGTCAAGCGCGCGGCGACGGCGCACAGCAGCTTGTCACCAACATCGTGCCCATAGCTGTCGTTGACTTCCTTGAACCGATCGAGATCGAGAAAGAGCACGGCAACGAGTCCCGTGTGCCGTGCAGCACCAACGACGGCTTGTTCGAGCCGATCTGAAAACACGCGGCGGTTGGGCAGCCCCGTGAGGCTGTCGTTGTCCGCCAGCTCGCGGATAGTTCGCTGCAGGAGCCTGCGCACCGCCGTCGCGTGCGCCACCATCGCCGCGATCAGGGCCAGCGCGAGAACGCCCCCGATATAGATCGCCACGTCGCGCACAACGAAGGTTGCGACTTCCTCCGGCGAAACGATGGCGACGGATTTCCAGCCCTCCGACGCATTCTCGGATTCGTGCGTGCCGAACAGCTCTCCCGACGCGGAGGGAACGACCGTCGTGTAGGTGAAGAACGCGCCTCCCCTCTCTTCACGACCCTCGACAGTCGCAGAGATCACGTCCCACACTTGTGAATTCTCATCAGCAAACGACTGTTCATCGCTGAAGAACACGCCCCAGCGCTGCTCGCCGACTGCGCCGACCAGCACTCTGCCGTTGACATCGAGCAGGAGTGCCTCGCGGTCCTGGTTCATGCTGCGCAAGAAGTCTTCAGCAATCTTCGCCGACTCCAAGTCGATCACGACGTAGGCCAGGCTTTCTCCAGTCGCGCTCACGACGGGCGTCGCGAGCCGGAGGACCGGTTGCGACGCGGTGCCGCTCGGAGCGAACTGTGCAAGATCGAGCACCGAAATCGAAACCCCGTCGGGGACAAGTCCCTCCACATCTCGGAATGACTCATCTTGCGCCCAGTCGATTCGATCGGACCCCGTCACAGGCGCCGCCTCTGCCGACGCAGCCAGCAGTTCACCACCAGCGAGATCGACGAGGCTTATGCGCTGCACCCCTGGCTTCGCAGCGGCGAGGAGGGCGAAGTTGGCCTCGAGAGATGAGCGAACGGACTCCGTGTCATCGACCGCAACCGCGCCCAGCAGAGGATCCCGGGCAAGCCCCACGAGATCGGTGGCCGCGGCACCGAGAGCCAATTCGATCGAGTACGCCGACTGCTCAACTGCGGTCTTCAGGCTCGCATTGAGTTCCGTAGTGGAGCGGTTCGCACCGACACTGAGTGCCCCGACATAGACAATCGTGAACCCCACAACAAGCCCGAGCCACATGCCAAGGAATGGCCGGATATGCTCGCGCAGGCTCGGACGAGTTGAACCCGCGATATCGGTGCGAGAGATACGGAACATAGCCACAGGGTAGTCCTCCAAAATGGGGACAGACGCTCTTGTCCTCGCTATTGGGGGTCTACGGCGTTGTCGGGCGCACCTGGCAGGCTGGGGACATGACCGACGACACCAGAGCATCCGCCATCACCGTGCTAAGAACGCTTGTCGGTCGGCCCGACGCCGAGTTCCACGACGGCCAGTTCGCGGCGATCGAAACGCTCGTCGATGGGCGACGTCGGGCGCTCGTCGTGCAGCGAACCGGGTGGGGCAAATCGGCCGTCTACTTTGTCGCAACCCTGCTGTTGCGCCAGCGCGGAACTGGGCCAACGGTGCTCGTGTCGCCCCTCCTCGCCCTCATGCGCGACCAGATTGCCGCCGCCGAACGCGCCGGGGTGCGGGCGGTCGCCATCAACTCGACCAACGCCCATGAGTGGGGCGACGTGGTGCAGCGCCTCGAGCGCGACGAGGTCGATGTGCTGCTCGTCTCGCCCGAGCGCCTCAACAATCCGGCGTTCCGCGAACAGCAACTCCCGGCGCTCGTGCAGCGACTCGGCATGCTCGTCGTTGACGAAGCGCATTGCATCAGCGACTGGGGCCACGACTTCAGGCCCGACTACCGGCGTCTGCGCGACCTCATCGCTGCCATGCCCACGGGTGTTCCGGTGCTCGCGACGACCGCGACCGCAAACAGCCGAGTGGTGGCGGATGTCGCGGAGCAACTCTCATCGAACGCCGACGTCGTCACGATCCGCGGGCCGCTCGCCCGAGCCTCCCTTCGCCTCGGCGTGCTGCGGCTGCCAGACTCACGCGCCCGGCTCGGCTGGCTGCTGAGCCACCTCGCGGAGCTGCCGGGTTCTGGCATCATCTACTCGCTCACCGTGTCCGCCGCCGAAGACACCGCACGGCTGCTGCGCGAGGCTGGCCACGACGTGCGCGCATACACCGGGCAGACCGACCCGAGCGAACGCGAAGAGCTTGAGCGACGACTCAAGAGCAACGACGTGAAGGCGCTCGTTGCTACGAGCGCCCTCGGCATGGGTTTCGACAAGCCCGACCTCGGCTTCGTGCTGCACCTCGGCGCGCCCTCCTCCCCCGTCGCCTACTACCAGCAGGTGGGCCGCGCCGGTCGCGCGACCGACAACGCCGACGTGCTGCTGCTGCCGGGCCGCGAAGACCCCGACATTTGGCGCTACTTTGCCACCGCATCGATGCCCTCGCAGGAGCGTGCGGAGACCGTCATCGCCGCCCTTGCCCAGGATGCGCCCACCTCGACGCCGGCGCTCGAAGCGCGCGTCAACATCCGTCGCACGCCCCTCGAACTGCTGCTCAAGGTGCTCGACGTCGACGGTGCCGTGCGGCGCGTGCAGGGCGGATGGGTTGCGACGGGCACCCCGTGGACCTACGACGCGGAACGCTACGAGCACATCGCCGCCGAACGCATCGCCGAACAACAACACATGATCGAATATGAACAGACTGACGGATGCCGCATGGAATACCTGCAGCGCTCCCTCGACGACGACACGGCCACCCCGTGCGGACGCTGCGACAACTGTGCCGGCGCCTGGTACCCCACCGACGTTGCCGCGTCTGCCGCGGCGACCGCCGCGACCTCGCTTGATCGCGTCGGGGTTCCGCTCGAACCGCGTGCCCAGTGGCCGACCGGCGCCGACCGCCTCGGGCTGCCGGTAAAGGGCAAAATCGCACAAGACGAACGGATGCTCGAAGGCCGCGCCCTCGCGAGGCTCACCGACCTCGGCTGGGGCAACACCCTCCGCGAGCTCTTCGCCGCCGGCGCCCCCGACGCACCCGCCACCCCCGCGCTCATCCAGGCGTGCGTGCGGGTGCTCGCCGACTGGGGGTGGGAGGAGCGGCCAGCCGCCGTCATCGCGATGCCGTCACGGTCGCGACCGCAGCTGGTGGCATCCGTCGCCGCCGGCATCTCTGAGGTGGGCCGCCTGCCACACCTCGGCACGCTGGCGCTCGCGAATGGCGGGCCGAGCGGCGAGCCCGGCGGCAACAGTGCCTACCGGCTCTCCGGGGTGTGGGACCGCTTCGAGGTGCCGCCGGCACTGGCCGAAGATCTTGTCGGCCTCGCGCAGCTGAAGCCGGGTGCTCCCGTGCTGCTCATCGACGATCTCGTCGACAGTCGCTGGACGCTCACGGTCGCCGCGCGCGCACTGCGGCGAGCCGGAGCATCCGGGGTGCTGCCGTTCGTGCTGGCGCTGCGAGGGTAGCGAGCGCTGCACGAATGGCCGCGCGGGACGGGCTGGCGCGCACGAATGACGCATTTTCGGCGAGATGCTGCCGCCGCGGCGCGGTCATTGCGCCGAAACCCCGTCATTCGTCGAGCAGGGCGGATGCTGCGCGCTACGCCTTTTCGATGATGAGCGAGGTTCCCTGGCCAACGCCGACGCACATGGTTGCGAGCCCGTTCGTGACGCCCTCGCGCTCCATGCGGCCGAGGAGGGTGACGACGAGGCGCGAGCCACTCGAGCCGAGCGGGTGGCCGAGGGCGATCGCGCCGCCGTCAGCGTTGACGATCGACTGGTCGAGGCCGAGGCCGCGCACGACCGCGAGCGACTGGGTGGCGAACGCCTCGTTGAGCTCGACGGCGCCGATCTGGTCGATGCTCATGCCGGCCCGGTCGAGCACCTTCTGGGTCGACGGGATCGGCCCGATGCCCATCACGGACGGCTCGACGCCCGCGGAACCGCCCTGGATGATGCGGGCACGCGGCGTGAGGCCGTACTTCTTCACGGCCGCTTCGGATGCGACGATGATCGCCGAGGCGCCGTCATTGAGCGAGCTGGAATTGCCTGCGGTGACCACGCCGCCCGGCTTCACGACGGGCCGTAGGCCTGCGAGCACCTCGGCGGTGGTTCCGGCGCGCGGACCCTCGTCGGTGTCGACGACCGTGTCACCCTTGCGACCCTTGACGGTGACGGGCACGATCTCGTCGGCAAACTTGCCAGCCTCAATCGCGGCGAGCGCATTCGCGTGCGAGCGCACGGCGAACGCGTCAGCATCCTCGCGGCTGATGCCGTAGACCTCGGCGACCTCTTCACCCGTCTCCGGCATCGAGTAGGTCATTTTGCCGCCACGCGACAGGTCGCCCGTCGCGAAGCGGTCGTTGACGAAACGCCAGCCGATCGACGTGTCGAACGCATCACCGGGCTTCGCGAAGGCGGTAGTCGGCTTTGCCATGACCCAGGGTGCACGACTCATCGATTCCACGCCCCCGGCGACGACAATGTCGGCCGAGCCGGACTTGATCATCTGCGAGGCGATAATGATGGCGCTGAGCCCGGAGGCGCACAGGCGGTTGACCGTGAGGCCGGGCACATGGTCGGGGAACCCCGCGAGCAACCACGCCATGCGCGCCACGTTGCGGTTCTCCTCGCCGGCGCCGTTGGCGTTGCCGAGCACGATCTCATCGACATCCGCCGGGTCGAGGCCCGCCCGCAGCACCGCCTCTTTCACAACAATCGCGGCCAGGTCGTCCGGGCGCACCGCCGAGAGGGCTCCGCCGTAGCGGCCAACAGGGGTACGCGCTCCACCGATGAGAAAGGCTTCAGTCATGCCCCTATGGTATTCCTGTCGGCTGCATGACCGTTTTGAGTTCTCATTGAACGAAGAAGCCGGATGCCGCGGTCTGGCGCCTGCGATTCGGCATTCTCGCGGCATCCGCCTCTAGGCTCAGCGCATGACCGCCACACGTACCCTCGCCGAGATTCCCCTCACCCGCATCGATGGCACCACCGAGACGTTCGGCGACTATGCCGACAAGGTTGTGCTGGTCGTCAACGTGGCATCCCGCTGCGGGCTCGCGCCCCAGTATGAGCAGCTCGAGCTGCTGCAGAAGACCTATGGTGCGAGCGGGTTCACGGTGCTGGGGTTCCCAAGCAACCAGTTCGCGCAGGAGCTGAAGAAGAGCGAAGACATTGAGGAGTACTGCTCGACGACGTGGGGCGTGACGTTCCCGATGTTCGAGAAGACGAAGGTGAATGGCAAGAACAAGCACCCGCTCTATGCCCAGTTGCACGAGGCAAAAGACTCGGCGGGACTTGCCGGGCCCATCGTGTGGAACTTCGAGAAGTTTCTGGTGCTGCCGAACGGTGAGATGCACCGCTTCCGCCCGACAACGAAGCCGGACGACCCCGCGATCATTGCGATGATCGAGGCGAACCTTCCCGCCGAGGAGACCGTATGAGCGACCCGAACGAGGAGTTCGTGCACGAGCCGGAATCGAACCGCTACGTGCTCCGCATCGACGGCGAAATCGTGAGCGTGCTCGACTACGCGACCAACGGAGACCGAGTCTCGTTCACGCGCACGTACACGAACCCGGCTCGGCGCGGCCAGGGTTTCGCTGCGCGGGTCACCGAATTCGCGGTCGATGATGTCGAGGCAAGCGGCGGCCGTCGCATCGTGCCGATGTGCTGGTTTGTCGCGCAATGGTTTGACGAGCATCCGGAGCGCGCAGGGCTGCTCGCCTCCTGAACGGTTGAGTTGCGCGGCACTGCTAGCGCAGCTTTAGTTGAAGCGTCAACCATTCGCTAGAATGGTCCGTGTGAACACCACCCCGTGGCTCGATGAACGCCAGCTCCATGCCTGGCGAAACTTCGTCGCCGTCGTCGAGCTTCTCCCCGGTGTGCTCGATTCGCAGCTCCAGCGCGACGCCGACCTCAGCCACTTCGAGTACTACGTGCTCGCGGCCCTCTCCGAGACACCGTCACGCACCCTCCGGATGTCACAGCTCGCCGACTCGTCGAATGCGACCCCGCCGCGGCTCTCCCATGTCGTGGCACGGCTTGAGAGGCGCGGTTTCGTCGAACGAACCCCGTGTCCAGGCGACCGGCGCGCCACGAACGCAACGCTGACGGATGCCGGCTGGCAGAAGGTTGTCGCCACGGCACCCGGCCACGTGCAGAACGTGCACGACAATGTCATCGCGAAACTCACGCCGGAACAGCTCGACCAGCTCGGCGAAATCTCGGCCGCGCTGCTCCGCCGAGACTGAGCCGAGGTTTGCCGTTACTCAACCAGCCTTTTGTATGGTGGTGGAATGACCGAGGGCTCCGAGCGACACCCGCACCCGGAGCGTGCACGCCCAGAACGGATGCCACGCGGTCGCGCCAGCCTCGAGGTGCTCCGCACGGAAGCCCACCAGGAGCTCGACACCGTGATCGAGGAGCGACTTCTCGCCGGTGAAGACCCGTGGGAGTTCATGCAGGAGCTGCCGACGATCGACGAACTCGTCGTGTATCTGCTCCGCGCCGACGCCATCAACGCAAACGACGGCCACATGCCCTCAGCAACCCGCGAATATCGGGTCATGCGACAGATCGCGCTCGAGCATCCGGCGCTCACCGGCACGGTGTGGCGCATGCTCGACGCCGACGGCACCCTGAAGGCGCGCGGGGCGGCCTGACATGCGCCTGCATCTCATTCGGCACGGCCAGACCCCCTCGAACGTGCTCGGTCTCCTCGACACGGCACACCCGGGGCCGGGGCTCACCGAGCTGGGGCACGAGCAGGCGGAGGGGGTTCCTGCGGCGCTTGGTGCAGCATCCGTTGATGCGGTCTTCGCCTCCACACTCGTGCGCACGCAGCTCACGGCGGCACCGCTCGCACGGACGCACGGGCTTGAGATTGGCATTCTCGACGGCGTGCACGAGATCGAGGCCGGCTCACTTGAGGGCCGCAGCGACCGGGCCGCCGTCATCAGCTATCTCGAAACGACCTTCGCGTGGGGCCTCGGCGAGCTCGACGCGCGCATGCCGGGCGGGCCGAGCGGCCACGACTTCTTCGGCCGGTTCGACAGTGACATCGAGTCGATCCTGGCGACGGATGCCACGGCCGCCGCCCTCGTGAGCCACGGCGCCGCCATCCGCGTGTGGGTGGCCCGGCATGCCCGCGATGTGGGCCCGCGATTCGCGGCGGAACACGTGCTTGGGAACGCGGGTGTTGTGGTGCTGGAGGGGTCGTTCCGCGACGGGTGGACACTGCAGACGTGGGCCGGCAGGGAAGTGCCCAAGCCCACAGGGCTACCCTTGAGGAATGACCACCACGCCTGACACCGCCTCATCCAGTTACGTGCCCGCCGAGGGCGTCACCATGTTCAGCACCACCTGGTGCGGCTACTGCCGCAACCTCAAAGGGCAGCTGGACCGCGAAGGCATCCCCTACACCGAGGTGAACATTGAAGAGGTTGCGGGCACGGCTGAGCTCGTGGCATCCGTCAATGGGGGCAACCAGACGGTGCCGACACTGATCTTTCCGGACGGCAGCACCGCGACGAACCCGTCGCTCGCCGACGTCAAAGCGCGCCTGGGCTAAGCGCACAGGCCGCCGCAGGCCGCGCGGGGTAGCGTCGAAGCATGAGCGATGACCTCTCCCCCAGCTATGTGATGCCCGGCCAGGACTTCGACCGCGACACCAACTACATCGAGGACCGCATCACGCGCGACGGCCGTGACGGGTGGCCGGTCGAGGCGGGGCGCTACCGGCTCGTTGCCGCGCGCGCCTGCCCGTGGGCGAACCGCACCACCATTGTGCGTCGACTGCTCGGGCTCGAGGACGCCATCTCGCTCGGGCTGCCCGGCCCGACGCACGACAAGAATTCGTGGACGTTCGACCTCGACCCCGACGGGCGCGACCCGGTGCTCGGCATCGAGCGGTTGCAGGAGGCCTACTTCACCCGGTTCACCGACTACCCACGCGGCATCACGGTGCCCGCGATCGTGGATGTGCCGAGCGGCATGGTCGTCACCAACAACTACCCGCAGATCACGCTCGACTTCTCGCTCGAGTGGGCCGAATTCCACCGGCCCGGCGCTCCCGAGCTCTACCCGTCGGCGCTGCGCGCGGAGATCGACGAGGTCGCCGAGCTGATCTTCCACGACGTGAACAACGGCGTGTACAAGTGCGGGTTCGCCGGAAGCCAGAAGTCGTATGAGCGCGCCTACGACGCCCTGTTCTCCCGGCTCGACTGGCTTGAGGATCGCCTCTCCCGGCAGCGCTACCTTGTGGGCGACACGATCACGGAGGCAGACATCCGCCTGTTCACGACCCTCGCCAGGTTCGACGCCGTCTACCACGGGCACTTCAAGTGCAACCGCAACAAGCTCAGCGAGATGCCGGTGCTGTGGGGGTATGCGCGCGACCTCTTCCAGACGTCTGGCTTCGGCGACACGATCGACTTCAACCAGATCAAAGCGCACTACTACGTGACGCACGTCGACATCAATCCGACCCAGATCATTCCAACGGGGCCGGATGCTTCGGGCTGGCGCACCCCGCACGGTCGCGAGTCACTCGGGGGTCGCCCCTTCGGCGACGGCACCCCGCCGGGCCCGCCCCACCCGAACGAGCGCGTGCCGGGCTTCTAGCCTCGCGCCGGATCGCTGAGTGGACTCAAATACGTCTTCGCACGCCCGGAATCGCTGCCGGGAAGGTGTATTTGCGTCCACTCAGCGATGGGTGGGAACCCAGCACGGAGGCGCAGTGGTGCGATAGTTGTCGGGTGACTTTTGCAGAGACCAGCCCCGCAGCATCCGTTTCGCCCGCTCCGCCTGTTGCCGCCAAGCGGCCGACCGAGCGCACCCACCACGGTGACACCGTCATCGACCACTACGAGTGGTTGCGCGAGAAGGAGAACCCCGAGGTCGTCGCGCACCTCGAGGCCGAGAACGCCCACACGGATGCCGCGACCGACCACCTCGCTGGCCTGCGCCAGACGCTCTTTGAGGAGATCAAGGGTCGTGTGAAGGAGACGGATCTCGGGGTACCGGTGCGCGAGGGCTCGTTCTGGTATTACAGCCGCACGATCGAGGGGCAGCAGTACGCCCTGCACTGCCGCGCCCCCATCGCGTCGACCGACGAATGGACCACCCCCGCCCTGCCTGACGACGGTTCCGGGTTGCCGGGCGAGCAGATCCTGCTCGATGACAACGCCGAGGCCGAAGGGCACGACTTCTACTCGCTCGGCAGCTTCGACGTCTCCGCTGACGGCACGCTCCTGCTCTGGGCGGTCGACACGGTCGGCGACGAGCGCTACACCGTGCGCGTCCGCCGGGTCGACGCCCCGCAAGAGGTCGAGAATGGCGCCAACGAGGGTGCGGGAAGCGCCGAAAGCGACCACTCGGGCGATGCCGAGGCGGTCGACGAGATCCCCGGTACCGCGCCCGGCGCCTTCTTCGACGTCACCGGCCGCTACCTCTTCTACACGACGGTCGATGACGCGTGGCGGCCAGACACCGTGTGGCGGCACGAGGTCGGCACTCCGGCGAGCGCCGACGTGAAGGTGTTCCACGAGGCCGACGACCGCTACTGGGTGGGCGCGGGCCTCACCCGCAGCCGCAAGTACCTCATGATCGAGCTCGGCTCGAAGATCACGAGCGAGGTGCTCCTGCTCGACGCCGCCAACCCGACCGGCGCGTTCTCGGTCGTGTGGCCTCGCCGCGAGGGCGTTGAGTACTCGGTCGAGCACGCGGAGTTCCAGGGCGAGGACCGCCTGCTCATCATTCACAACGACGACGCCCTCGATTTCGAGCTGGTGGATGTCGCGGCATCCGACCCGCTCGGTGAACGCCGCGTGCTCGTGCCGCACCGCTCGGGCACGCGCCTCGAAGACGTCGATGCCTTCGCGACGCACCTTGTGCTCGAGTATCGGCGCGACGCCCTGCCGCGCCTCGCGATCGCGACGCTCGGCGGCGAGAGCGGCGACGCTCCCGAGTTCATGGAGCTCACCTTCGACGAGGCACTCGTCGCGGCGGGCGCCCGCGGCAACCCCGAGTGGGCGCAGCCGACCGTGCGCTTCGGCTACACGAGCTTCATCACCCCCAGCACGGTCGCCGAGTACACGGTCGCGACGGGCGAACGGCGCGTGCTCAAGCAGCAGCCGGTGCTCGGCGGCTACAACCCCGCCGACTACGTGCAGCGCCGCGTGTGGGCGACCGCCGACGACGGCACCCGCATCCCGATCTCGCTCGTGCACCGTAACGACGTGCCGAACGACATGCCGGCCCCGACGTTGCTCTACGGCTACGGCTCCTACGAGCACAGCATCGACCCCGGCTTCTCGATCGCCAGGGTGAGCCTGCTCGACCGCGGCGTCGTCTTCGCCGTCGCGCACGTGCGCGGCGGCGGCGAGATGGGCCGCGCCTGGTATGAGCAGGGCAAGACGCTCACGAAGCGCAACACCTTCACCGACTTCGTGGCGTGCGCGCGATTCCTCGCCAAGTCGGGTGTCACCACCCCCGCGCAGCTCATCGCCGAGGGTGGCAGCGCGGGCGGGCTGCTCATGGGGGCCGTCGCAAACCTCGCACCCGAACTCTTCACCGGCATCGTCGCGGCGGTTCCGTTCGTCGACCCGCTCACGAGCATCCTCGACCCCGACCTGCCACTCACCGTCGTCGAATGGGACGAGTGGGGCAACCCGCTCGCCGACCCCGAGGTCTACGCCTACATGAAGTCGTACTCGCCGTACGAGAACGTGGCGGATGTCGAATACCCGCGCATCCTCGCCGTGACAAGTTTCAATGACACCCGAGTGCTCTATGTCGAGCCTGCGAAGTGGGTCGCGCGCCTCCGTGAGGCCGGCGCACCCGTGCTGCTGAAGACGGAGATGGGTGCGGGCCATGGTGGTGTGAGCGGCCGCTACAAGGCCTGGGAGGAGCGCGCGTGGGAGCTCGCGTGGATGCTCGACACGTGGGGCCTGAGTGACTGAAGACTGGCGGTCGCGGGAGGCTGCGCACGCGGAGCGCGCCGACGCGCTCACGGCAGGCTGGCGTGCCCGGCAGACGGCCGGCACGAAGCATCCGATCGATGACTTCTTGTTCACCTACTACCCGGTGCGGCCGTCCGCCCTGCGGCGCTGGCACCCTGGCGCCGGGGTCACGCTTGAGGGCGCAGCCGGCGACGAGCGTGCCGCCTGGAGGTGGTACCGCTCCGACGGCGCCGACCTGCGCGTCGATGCCGAGGCGATGCTCGAGGCGCGCGGGGCGGGCATCCGCTCCATCGTGTCGCTGCTGTCGCGCACGGTGGCGCGGGCCGCGAACTTCGGATGCTTCGGCCTGCACGAGTGGGCGATGGTCTATCGCGCGGGCACGGAGGAGCAGGGCGGCGAGACCCGGCACGAGGTGCCGCTGCGGCTCGGAAGCGCCGGCACCGATGCGGTCGTCGAGGGGCACAGCATCGCGTGCAGCCACTTCGATGCGTTCCGGTTTTTCACTCCGCCCGCCGTGAGCCGGAATCGTCTCGCCCCGACGCGCGAGAACCAGCCGGCGCTCGAACAGCCCGGCTGCCTGCACGCCGGCATGGACGTCTACAAGTGGGCGATCAAGCTGGGCCCGCTCGTGCCGGGCGAACTGCTGCTCGACGCGTTCGAGTTGGCGCGCGACATCCGCCAGCTCGACATGCGAGCGTCACCGTATGACCTGCGCGAGTGGGGTGCCGAGCCGATCACGATCGAAACGCCCGACGGCAAAGCCGAGTACGTGCGCCGTCAGCGCGACTTCACGGAGCGTTCGAACGCGCTCCGGCACCGCGTGGTCGACGTCGTCGAACCGGTGCTGTCGGCCGTGATGCCGCTCACTCCCGCGTGAACCAGGGCGGGTAGACGGCCACCCGAATGCCGAGCCCGGCGTCGTGCAGAATCTCTTTCACTTCGTCGCGCGCCTTCGAGTTGGCGACCCCGATGAGGGTGATCGCCTCGACCGGCACTGGGCCGACCGCGAGCAGTTCGATGTGCCGGAGCGGGTGATCGTCACCCTCCGGAACATCGACCGCGACGAGGCGGCGCAGTTCGCGGCGCATCGCATCCCGGTCGCCCGTCATGGGCGCGGCGGGGGCGGATGCCTCGTCGAGGGCGAGCACGATGGCGGCGCTCCGCTCGACCTCGCCGACCGTTGTGGCGAGGATCACGTAGTCGGCGGCGGCACTCGCGCGAGCGGCGGCGCTGAGCCGCGGGTCGGGGGTGCCGGTGCGCACGTCAGCCCACAGGCGTGACTCCGGGGTGGCGAAGAATGGAACGCAGTGCGCGACCGTGCGGGGCTCGGTGGCGTCGTCGGCCGTGTCGGCGTCGGCGGGTTCTGCGGCGTCGGCCGTGGCATCCGGAGTGATCTCGGGCAGGGCAGCTGCCCGTCGTTCGTCGCGGTGCCCTGGCGCGCTGAGGTCGAACACTGGGTTCGCTCCGGCGGCGTCAGGCAGCAGGGCCCCACGCTCGGCGATGCCCGCGAGGTTCTTCAGGTGAGTGAGGTGAAAGATGCGGTGCACGTCGACGTTGATCGGCTTGTCGACTGATGCGCCTGCCGCACGGACGGGCGTTGCCGGTCGCGAGGATCGCGGCACCTTGGTGGCCCGAGGCGCGCGAGCCTTGATCTCCTTCGGCGGGATGATGGGTGCCGGTTTCGGTGAGCAGACGTCGCAGAGTACTTCGTCGAGTCCGTGGATGCATTCGCTCACGTGTGGAGCCTTTCGTCGCGGTGCCGCAGAAACGTCGGCACCACCCTCAAGGCTATGCCCGTTCGACACCCTCGCCGCACGAAAGCACCGTGCTCAGGCGCGCGCGAGCGGATGTCAGAGCTCCTCAAGCACGTAGTGCGGGTGCTCCCGGTGCAGCGCGCGCATGCGCCAGTCGTTGGAGAACAGGGCAACGAGCACCCCGTCGGAGCGGGTCATGACCTCGGCGGAACGCTCCTTGCCGAGTTCGAGCGCGGTCGCCTCATCCGTTGACCGCACGAGGGTGTGCGGCAGCGCCTCGAGATTGATGGGGGCGCCGAAGTCGTTCGCCATGCGGTCGGCGGCGACCTCGAACTGCATCGGCCCGACGGCCGCAAGCACCGGCGCCTGGTCGCCGCGAAGCTCGGACGTGTAGACCTGCACGATGCCCTCATGGTCGAGCTGTTCGATGCCCCGACGGAACTGTTTGTGCTTGCTCGAATCGGCAGACCTGGCGACCCGGAAGTGCTCGGGCACAAAGCGCGGCATGCGCGGAAACTGGACTGGGGTGTCGACGTAGAGGGTGTCGCCCGGGCGGAGCGCCGTCGCGTTGACGAGGCCGACGATGTCGCCGGGCCACGCGACATCCACCGTCTCACGATCGCGACCGAAGACCTGCTGGGCGTACTTGGTGGCGAACGGGCGCCCGCTGGGTTCGTGAATGAGGTGCATGCCACGCTCGAACACGCCCGAGCACACCCGAATGAAGGCGAGCCGGTCGCGATGCGACTTGTCCATGCCCGACTGCACCTTGAAGACGAAGCCCGAGAAGCTGCTGTCGACCGCGCGGTGGCCACCGCCCGTGTCGACGCGGGCCTCGACGGGCGGAGCGAAATCGACGATCGCATCGAGCAGCTGCTGCACACCGATGTTCGCGACGGCTGCACCGAAGAGTACGGGGCTCGTGATGCCATCGCGGAACGTGGCGCTCTCGTGCACCTGCCCCTCGGCCTGCAACAGTTCAGCCTCTTCGCGAGCGACGGCCCATGGAGCACCACCAGCTTCATCGGCGTCTGGCCCCGCGCTATAGCGCGTCGTCGTAGCGATCGTGGCTCCGCCCGGCGTGCGCTCAAACTGCAGCAGGTCGCCCGTCGCGCACTCCAGCAACCCGGCGAACTCGCCGGACAACCCGACAGGCCACGTGATGGGGGTCGGCACAAGGCCAGTCTTTTCGGTGATCTCGTCCATGAGATCGAGCGCGTCTCGTCCGGGTCGATCCCACTTGTTGATCATCGTGATGACCGGGATGCCACGGCGGCGACACACATCGAAGAGCTTCATGGTCTGCGCCTCGAGCCCTTTGGCGGCATCGACAAGCATGATAGCGGCGTCGACGGCGGAGAGCACACGGTAGGTGTCTTCAGAGAAGTCGGCGTGGCCGGGAGTATCGACGAGATTGATGACGACCCCCCGGTGCTCGAACTGCAGCGCCGCCGAGCTGATCGAAATCCCTCGCGCCTGCTCCATCGCCATCCAGTCGGAAACGGTCGCTTTGCGAGAGGACTTGCCATGCACGGCGCCAGCGACGGCGATCGTGTGCGAGTGCAGCAGGAGTGCTTCGGTGAGGGTCGACTTGCCGGCATCCGGATGCGAGATGACGGCGATCGATCGGCGGCGAAGTGCCTCGCGGAGCACGGTGGACTCGCCGGTGGTGACGGCGGTGGCGGTCGCAGAAGTGATTCCCATACAACGGCCCATCGTACCCTCCCCTCGCGGGAGATTTGCTGAGTTCACGATTTGCGAGTGGTGAATTACCATCAGCCAGTGACCGCACATTCCCGCGCAGCCGACCGTCCGCCCCGGAGGGCTCAACGGCGCTGGCGTTGGCTTCTCGTGGTGGTCGCCGCAGGGTTCGCCTCAATCATGACGGCACCGGGCCAGACGGCGGGTCTTTCGGTCTTCACCGATCCACTCATCGCAGAGCTTCACCTCTCACGAACAGATGTGTCGGTCAGTTATCTCATCGGCACACTCATCGGGGCGTCTCTCCAGCCCGCGATCGGCAGAGCGCTCGACCGCTGGGGCGTGCGCCGCGCTCTCGTGCTCATCGCGATCGGCTTCGCGCTCGCGCTGCTGGGTTTGAGCCTCGTGCACGAGGTCGTCGGCCTCACCGCCGGTTATACAGGCGTGCGAATGGCTGGTCAGGGCGCACTGACCCTCGCGGCAACCACCGCGGTGGCCCGCGCAATCACGCATCGCCGGGGACTCGCGCTCGGCATCACTTCGGCGATCGGCTCGGCAGGGATCTCACTCACCCCTGTGTTCATCGAGATGCTCATCGCCGAGGTGGGCATCCGCGACGCCTGGCGCTGGGAGGCTCTCGCGGTGATATTGGTGGTAATTCCGCTGGCCTTCGTGCTGCCGGCGGGGCGTCCAACCCGCTCGGAGGCGCCATCGCTCGCGACGGGCGAGATCGCGCTTCACGGGGCATCCTGGACGATGCCGGAGGCTGTGCGCTCCGGTATGTTCTGGGTGCTCGCGGCCAGCCTCGCGACGTCTGGTGCCTTGAGCACGGCTCTCGCGTTTCACCAGATCGCCATTCTCGGCGAGCAGGGACTGAGCTCGGTCGAGGCGGCAGCGAACTTTTTGCCCCAGACCGTCACCGGGATTCTCGCCACGCTGCTCGTCGGCAGCCTGATCGACCGCGCGAGCCCCAAGATCTTCGTCGTCTTCTCGATGGGAACCCTCGCCGCGTCGCTGCTCATGCTGCCGCTCGTCGGCCCGGATTGGACGGCCGTCATTTACGGATTCGTGCTTGGTGCTGCGACGGGAAGCTTGCGAGGGATGGAGGCGGCATCATACGTTCGCTACTACGGCACCGCACACATCGGCAGTATCCGTGGCGTCGCCACCTCGATCAGCCTCGCCTCAACCGCCTTCGGACCGCTCGCCCTCTCCGTCGGATTCGAGATGTCGGGAAGCTTCGAAAGGCCGGCCGCGATACTCGCGATCATTCCGGTTGCGGTTGCGATCCTCGCGCTATTTGCCCGGCCGCCACAGCAGTCGCGCGCGGCAGCCCGCCTCAGGCGGTCTTCGGGGAGGCCGTGAACGGGTCGGGAATGAAGTCTGCGATGTTCGACGAGAGCGGTTCGTCTCCACTCGTCGCGACTCCGCTGAGGTATTCGGAGGAGAGTCGGCGAAGCTGCGGGCCAGCGATATAGATTTCGAGGCTAAAGGGCGAAGCCAACCAGAGACGCAACGCCTGCGATGCCTCTCCCGCGGCCACAGCAGCGGTGAACTCTGTCATGAAGTCCGTTCCGGCTTCGCGATCGGTGTTGACTTCAGGCTCACCGCGAGAGCGACGCACCGCGATTGCATACCGAGCGGCAGTGTAGATAAACAGGAACGGATGTCCGCTCCTTGTCTCCGGCACGGAGTGGTCATCCATAGCCTGCAGTTCGAAAAGCCACTCTCCTTCGTCGGCATGCCGAGCGAGCAGGAGCATGATCTTGGTAAGCATGAAATCCTGCACGAGATGCTGATCGTCTCGAGCGAGTGGATGTATGAACACTGGCTTGCCTCTTCTCCGCACTGATACCACGCTGAAGTTTGCCACTCTACTCTCACGTAACGTGAGAGTTTGCCGCACTACCGTCGGCGAAGCTGCTCGAGGAACTCGTCGGCCATGCCTAGCTGTAAGACGAGCGCCTCCCGCCGTCGTTCAGCGTCTGCGATGAACACTTCGAGCCGACGTCGCTGTGCGGCGTCGCCTGATCCGTCGACGTGGAGCGAATCGATGACGCGGAGGAGCTCGATCATCTCCTCAAGTGAGAAGCCGAGAGGCTTCATGCGTCGAATGAGGAGGAGCCGTTCCAGGTCGCTCTCGGTGTAGAGCCGAAATCCTCCCTCCGTGCGCCCAGAAGCATGCAGCAGCCCGATCTCGTCGTAGTGGCGCAGCGTGCGAAGAGAGAGTCCGGTCCTCTCTGCGACCTCGCCGATGTGCATAGTTGTTTCCGCGGCATCCTGGCTCAGGATTCTCACCTCGTCTCGCTCGAAGTTGACACTCTACCCTGACGTCACGGTAGAGTTGCCGACAGTGGCGTTCCACACGCCCTGCCTCCGCCTATTGTCGTCGCTTCAGCGGACGAAATCGGTCTTCGCGCACCGTGGCGCACCTCTTGCCCATGCGGCACCGTCTGCCGCCTTCGTCCCTGGAGTACCTCTATGCCTGTATCAGAGAAGCGCGCTGCCCGCGCCGCCATGAAGGCCGCCGAACGCGCACGCTATAAGCCCGACCCAAGCGTGTGGACCGCCCTCCGGTCGCCGCGCCTTTTCACCCGCGAGGCGCTCGCCGGCCTCGTCGTCGCCATGGCCCTCATTCCCGAGGCGATCGCCTTTTCGATCATCGCCGGTGTCGACCCGAGGGTAGGACTCTTCTCGTCCTTCGTCATGGCGGTCACGATTGCGTTCGTCGGCGGGCGACCCGCCATGATTACCGCTGCGACGGGCGCGATCGCGCTCGTCATCGCGCCTGTGGCCCAGCAATACGGTCTTGACTACTTCATCGCCACCGTGATTCTTGCCGGCATCTTCCAAATCGTGCTCTCGGTCATCGGCGTCGCCAAGCTCATGCGCTTCATTCCCCGCAGCGTCATGGTCGGCTTCGTCAATGCCCTGGCCATCCTTATCTTCACGTCACAGCTGCCGCAGTTGCTCGGTGTGCCGTGGCTGGTGTACCCGCTCGTAGCGGTCGGCATCATCATCATGGTCGTCATGCCGCGCCTCACGAAGGTCGTCCCGGCCGCGCTCGTCGCCATCGTGGTGCTCACCGTCGCCACCGTGGTGCTCGCGCTCAATGTTCCGACCATCGGCGACCAGGGAGACCTGCCCGAGAGCCTGCCCGAACTGTTCTTCCCCGACGTGCCGCTCACCTGGGAGACCTTCACGATCATCGCGCCATACGCCCTCGGCATGGCGATGGTCGGCATTCTCGAATCGCTCATGGCTGCGAAGATCGTCGACGACGTCACCGACACCCATTCCAACAAGACCCGCGAGGGCTGGGGCCAGGGCGTCGCCAACATCGCCTCCGGCTTCTTCGGCGGCATGGGCGGCTGCGCCATGATCGGCCAGACCATGATCAACGTGAAGGCCTCGGGTGCACGCACCCGCATCTCGACCTTCCTCGCTGGCGTGTTCCTCTTGATCCTCGTGGTCGGATTCAGCGACATCCTCGTCGTCGTGCCGATGGCAGCCCTCGTGGCCGTCATGATCATCGTCGCGGTGCTCACCTTCGACTGGCACAGCATCCGCCTAGGCACCCTCAAGCGGATGCCGAAGAGCGAAACGGCCGTCATGATCTCGACGGTGATCGTGATCGTGTGGACCCACAACCTGGCAGTCGGCGTGATCGTCGGCGTGCTGGTCGCGATGGTCGCCTTCGCCCGCCGCGTGGCGCACTTTGCCTCGGTCACCCGCACGCTGCCGGAGGGCGAAGCGGTGCCGACCGCGCACTACAAGGTCGTGGGCGAACTGTTCTTTGCCTCGAGCAACGACCTCACAACCCAGTTCGAATACGCGGACGATCCCGACCGCATCATCATCGACATGTCAGAGTCACACATTTGGGATGCCTCGACGGTCGCCGCGCTCGACGCCATTGTCACGAAGTACCGTGACCGCGACAAACGAGTGATTATCGAGGGACTCAACGTGCCGAGCCTGCGCATTCACGAGCGTCTCGCCGGCAATCTCGGGGCAGGGCACTGATTCGCGCCGGCAGGTGAGCTATGCGATCTTCGCGCGGGACTCGGCGCGATAGGTGGCGGTGACGAGAATGGGCATGTGATCTGAGGTGCCCCGCGGGAGCGTCTCGACACTGTCGATGTCGAGCCCGATCGAGGTCGCGAGGTCGAAATGGCCCCGAAAGAACTTGTACCGCGTGTAGGTGCTGCTGTCGCTCAAGGTGAGGTCGTAGCCGGATTCGACGACGCGTCGGCTGAGGTGGTTTTTGAAGACGGGGTAGTTGTAGTCGCCCACCATGAGGGTCGGCAGACCGGGGCCCATCTCGCGGAGCTGTTCGTGCGCGGTGCGGATCTGCTGGCGACGCAACGAGTTCAATGCCGTGAGGGGCGCGGCGTGAAACGACGCAACCATGAGCTCGCGGTCATGCTTGAGGTCGACGAGCCGCGTGCCAAGCAGGCGCTCATGCGCGGGGCTCAGCACGTAGTCGTGGAGCGACTTCTTCAGCTCGAAGGCTTTGGTGTTGAGCGCCGTGAAACGGTCGCGGCGGTAGTAGACGGCGAGACCAAGCCGGTTGCGGCGCGTAGCGTCGGCAAGGTGGAGCCCTCCCGCTTCGGCGGGAAGCACAGTCGTATCGGCCTCCTGCAGGCAGAGAAGGTCAAGATCGTGGCCCTCGGCGAGGGCATGAATCTCTCCCACGGCGCGATGTTTGCGCAGGTTATAACTAATGACTTTCACTACAAACCTCGTTCGGCGGACGGTGGCACTAGCCTACGGCGCTGGCGGGGATGCTTCGTCCCACCCAGTCCGGGGTGTGCGGCACGTGCCACTGAAAACGTATTGCGATGGGAGTTTGCGCTCATGACTCGACCAGTCGATGGCCGGGCGCCGCTGCTCCGCAGGCAGGTATCCGAGACGGTAGACGGCCATGAGCTCAAGATCGTCTGGCACCTCGAGCAGGCCTTCGACTTCGGCCCAGCGCCTCGGCACCTCCATCGGGAACGAGACGAACTGGATGCCCATCCCGAGCGCCGCCGTCGAGAGCCAGATGTTCTCCATCGCCGCACCCATGCTGAAGATCGAGTAGAACGATGAAAGCTCGCCCGGCCGGTACTCACTGCGGTCGAGCAGCACGGCGATGAGCAGCGGCGAGCCCGCCACCAGTTTGCGGTTCTCGGCGCCGAGCGTCTGCGGCACCCGAAGTGCGTTCATGAGTTTCTGCCCCCGTGGCGTGAACGCCTGCGAGGTGAACGGCCGCAACGGTGCCGGCAGCTTGTCAAAGAGCATGCCGCTGCGATGCTCCGCCATCTCCTGTTTGCTGAACCTGAAGTACGGCTTGTAGCGCTCAAAGAAGGTGCCGTTCGACATCGCCTCCGTCATGCTCTCGCCGCTAATGTCGGCGATGGTCTCGATCATGGTGCGGTCTTCGATGAGCACGAACCGCCACGGCTGGCTGTTGAGCTGTGAGGGTGCACGGCCGGCGAGCTCCATGAGCATCCGCTGGTGCTCTTCAGAGACAGGGTCTGGCAAGAATGGGCCGTTGGTGGTTTTGCGGCGCCGAATCGCGTCGAACAGCTCCATCAGCGCCTGCGACCTTTCGAGCCTCGCCCTGCTTTCGAGCCTCGCTGGGCCTTCTTCGCATCCTTGCGCCGGCGGACCCCGGAGACGCCGGCCGCGATGCCGGCGGCGAGGTAGAAGGGGGCGGCGGTGAGGGCGATGAGCGGATGCGCGGGGCTCCGCGCATCGACTTTGGAGATGATCGCGAGCGGCACCAGGGTGGGCAGCAGCAACCAGCCGGCCAGGCCGCCGGAACTCTTCTTGCGCGCCTGCTTCGACGGAATGCGCACGGGCGGCAGGCTCGCCGCAGACTCGCGCCCCGCGATGACACCCCGAGGCTTCTTCGTGAGCGCACTCCGCGCCGACAACACAATCGGGCCGAGGGAGGTCCACACGACGGCGCCGGTCAGCGCGAACGTCGAGATGTAGAGCCCGTGATGCAGCCATTTCGCCCTGCTCGTGTCGACGATCTTCGTCGCAACGGCAAACCCGAGGGTCGCGTTGGCGGCATAGCTGGCGCAGGCGGCGGTGGTGAGTTTTGCAGTGTCCATGTGCACCCCATGATCGACTCGTTTTGCCTCCACTGAGCAAACTCTCGGCGCACATTCAGACGAGCGTGGCTCTTAGACGCGCGCGGCTCTTAGACGAGCGCGGCGAGCTGCCCTACGCGTAGCGGATGGTGGACTGCAGGCGGGTCCGCACCTCGAAGAGGTCGGTGCCGCCGATGAGGGGGGCATCGGCAAGGTCGCCACGCAGCACCCCCGGCAGCCTCGAACGCTGCACGACCGCGCTCGTGAGCCCGCGCATCCGGCCGATGGTGATGGCATCGTCGATCGCGTCATCGGGCACGACGACGACGAGGGTCGTGAACTTGACGCGTGCGGCCCGAGCAACGGATTTCGCCCGCAGTGCGAGGGAGTTCAGCGGGCGCTCACCCGGCGCGATGGGCTCGCCGATGATCTCGTTGCGCTTGACGCGCACCGGTGCACCCCAGTCTTCTGACTGCACCGCGAAGAGCCCGCTCGGCCCGAGCACCACGTGATCGAGCTTCGACGACCAGGGGTCGCCGCCCGTGTCGGTCGCAACGTCGTGCCACACCGTGTAGGCGATGCCGAGCGATGCCGCCTGCGTGGCCGTCGCCTCCTCGGCGAGCGCATTCGCAAGCAGGTGGCGGATGTCACGGGGCGCCGATCGCACGAGTGCGGGGTCGTACGGGTCTGGCAGGGCGGCGCCGCGCCCCACCCACTCGCGCATCAGGTCGAGGTAGTGCTCGCGGCTGAGCCCGCCGGGGTGGCCGTAGGCGCGGGCCTGCGGGCGGTTTTCGGCCGTGGAGCGCGGGGCTGCCGGAGCCCAGGTCGCGCGCGACTCGGTGCCGCCGGTGCGCCCGCGGTCGTATGCCGCGCGATCTTCTGGCGTACCGAGCAGCTCCCAGGCGTGCTGCACGGCGTGGAACCGCCGCGCATCGCCGCCAGTATCGGGGTGGGTTTCGCGCGCCATCTTGCGGTAGGCCCGCCGCAGCTCCTCATCGCTCGCGGATGCCGCGACACCGAGCACCTCATAGGGCGACGGGTTCAGGGGGCTGCGAGACACCGCTCAAGCGTACCGGCGGGCTGCCGGATGTCGGCTTCGCGGCTTCTGTGAGCGCGGCCCGTGCTGGCCGATCTATGGTGTTCTTGCACGAGCTCGCAGGCATTTCTCGAACGATTGGAACGGTGCGCAGATGGCGATGGAAATCGAGTACGACGACGCCGTTGACGCTGCCTACATTCGATTCGTGCCGCACGGCCCGGGCATTGTTGAGCGTACCGTCGAGGTAGAGCTCCGCCCTGACGCGCTGCCAATGGCGGTCGATCTCGCCAGCGACGGAACGATTGTCGGCATCGAGATTCTCAGCGCTTCGATGCTGCTCGACGTGGCTGGTCTCACCGCAGCAGGGGGATGATCAGCGGCCTCCGCCACCACCTCCACCACCTCCACCACCAGCGGAGGCGCCGCCTCCCGAGCCGCCGGATGACGCGGTGAAGGTCGACGCGCTGCTCGTGCTGATCGAGTTGACACTGTTGGCGAACATGAGCGCGTTGAAAGTGCCAGAGCCGTAGTACCAGTCGGGGCTCGTGCCGAGGTTCTCGTAGTGACGACCGAGCTCCTCCGCCCATTCCTTCTCGTGACCGAACAGCATCGCGTAGGGCAGCAGCCGTTCGTTGAGCTTCACCAGCTGCGCCTCATCGTCGGCGGCGATCGGCGCGCGTTGGGCGCCTTCGGGCGACTGGAGGAACCGGATGCGGTCCGCCTCTGCCAGCGTGATGTACACGTCGAGGCCCTTCATGTGGTCTCGCACCTCTGCGCCGCGGGCGGTGAGGGGCTGCCGCGCGAGCGCGATGATCGCGGCGACGAGGGCGAGGAGGGAGACGATGATCTGCACTAGCGGCCACGGCCATCCGTAGTCCTGATCGAGCGAGACGATCGCAAAGATGACCCCGACAAGGCCGCCCACGAGGGCGACGAAGAAGACGGGGAGGGCGGCCCCGGTCGGATACGGACGCTGATACCCCTCCGCCTTGACTTCCTTGGTGACGCGTTGGGCGAGCGTGCCCAGCTTCGCGGCCGCCTTGGTGTCGGGCTTGTCGAGCCGACGCCGTTCACCCGGTGTGAGGTTCGAACCGAACAACGCGTGGAGGAACTCCTGCTCCTGTGAGTCGGTTCCCGTGGCGTCGAGGTACTCGAGGGAGAACTCCTCTTTGTCCTTGCCGAAGAACCCTTCTGTGCGCTCCTCGACGATGCGCACCCTGCCCCTCACCGCGAAGTCGATGATCTGCGCCGGCACCGACTTCGCCGAGGTTCCCGAGATGACGGCGGCGGTGAGCAGGTTCGCATCCTTCGACGGCGCGTACTCGGCGATGATCGTGGGGCGCCCGGGCTCATCGCGGAGGCGGCTGCGGCGCACCGCGAGCGCCCACACGAATGCCGCGAGCGCGCCAATCGTGCCGATGAGCGAGACCACAGGCCACGGTGCCGCGAAATAGCTGCTGTCACGCGGCACGAAGGTGCCGGGCTCGAAGCCGACCGCGAAGGAGAGAGTCTCGTTCGGCCCGAGGTTGCTCGCCACGAACGTGAGACCGTCGATGGTCGCCGGATTCGTCGCGCCCTCGCGACCGAAGACCGCGTCCACGCCACCCGCGAGCTGCTGCTCGAGGCCGTCCCCGAGGTGCACTGTGGCGCTGACCTCAGCGAACGGCTGCCCCCAGTCGGTGCCGTTGACGTCCCAATAAAACTCGTCGGCATCCGTGTCGTCGTAGTAGCGCGTCACGTTGACCTGCGTGTACTCGATCACATACGTCTGCTCGCCCTGCACAAAGTCGTCACCGCCGAGCGCAAGGGCGAGACCATCGTCGCTTTCAGTCTCATACTCGACGGGGTCACCGTTTTCGTCGGTCACCGAAACGATTTCAAGCTCGGTCGGATGCCCCTCATAGCGATCGGGCAGAGTGCGCACGATGCCGCGGTTCTGATCAAAGTCGGGGAAGACCGCGACGATCGTCTCCACCGTGCGGAGCGTCGAGCGCCCCTCGTCATCCCGGTCGAGGTAGTAGTCGGCGTGGAAGCTCGCGAACTCGAAATCATCGACATCGGCGTGGGCGGCGGTGACCGGCGACACCACACCGAGGAGGGCAATCACGGCGACGGCGAGACATGCGGCGGCTCTATTCATGCGGCCACGATAACGCGGGCGTGTGCTGTGCGCCTCCCCCGCCGGGGTGACCCCGAGCGACGGATGCCGCCCCAACTGGACCCCGAACTGGGGTGCGAATCGCCGGGATTTGTTAAGGCGCCGTTCGGATTGAGGTGATGGACTACCCCTATGGCCGGTTACACGGCCGCGTATGCGCGGCCAGACCACTTCATATTGCACCTCAGCGATACACACTTTCTCGCTGGGGGCCGAATGCTGTACGACAGCGTCGACAGCGAGGCGCGCCTCGCCGAGCTCTTCGTGCGACTCGAAGCGTCGGGGGCGCGGCCAGAAGCGATCGTCTTCACGGGCGATCTCGCCGATCACGGCGAGCCGGAGGCATACGCCAAACTCCGCGCAATCGTCGACCCCGCCGCAGCACGGCTCGGCGCCCAAGTCATCTGGGTGATGGGCAACCACGATGACCGCGGTGCGTTCCGCGAAGAACTGCTCGGCCAGCTTCCGTCGTCGAACCCTGTCGACCGGGTGTACGACGTGAACGGCCTCCGCATCATCACGCTTGACTCCACCGTGCCCGGCCACCACCACGGTGAGGTTGCCGATGCTCAACTCGACTGGCTCGCCGAAGAACTCGCCGAACCGGCGCCCCACGGCACCATCCTCGCGATGCACCACCCGCCGATCCCCAGCGTGCAAGACCTTGCGGTGCTCGCTGAGTTGCGCGACCAGGGTCCGCTTGCCGAGGTGCTGCGCGGCTCCGACATCCGCAGCATCATCGCCGGCCACCTGCACTACTCGACAACTGCGACGTTCGCCGGCATCCCCGTCTCGGTCGCCTCAGCCACCTGCTACACGCAAGACCTCGCAGGGCAGACCGGCGCGACCATCCCGCGCGACAGCGCGCAGTCATACAACCTCATTCACGTCTACGACGAGACGGTGCTCCACACGGTGGTGCCGGTGAGCTCCACCCCGGCCCTCGCCTTCGTGTCGGCAGACGAAACGGCACAAATCTTGGCGCGCCACGGTGTGACCATCGACGACGCCGTCAACAGCAAGGTGTCGGCCGAGAAGCCGCTCCTCGCCAGCGACTTCGCGCTCGCCGCCGCGCTCTAGGCAAGCGCGGCGTACCGGGTTTCGATACGGCCCTGGCGGGCCTACTCAACCAGCGAAAACCCGCCGGTTGAGTAGCGAGCGCCAGCGAGCGTATCGAAACCCCCACGAACTACGGTTTTCGAGGCTTGCGGCTCAGCGCCGGCAGGTCACGGAGCCGTCCATCGATCAGCGCCTGCCGTTTGCGTCGCGACCACCCCTGCACTCGCTTCTCCATGGCATACGCCTCGTCAACGCGCTCGAACTCCTGCGCGAAGACAAGTGTCACCGGCTGTCGGATGCTGGTGTACTGACTCCCAACGCCAGACGCGTGCTGCTGCATCCGTGCCTCAAGATTGCGGGTGCTGCCGACATAGAACGACCCATCACCGCAGAGAAGGATGTACATGTGAGGCATCCGATCATTCTGGGTCAGCGACGGTATCGCCACGCAGACGTTCCACATGCCGGGTTTCGATACGGCCCTGGCGGGCCTACTCAACCAGCGAAAACTCGCCGGTTGAGTAGCGAGCGCCAGCGAGCGTATCGAAACCCCCACGAACTACGTTCCGGGGTTCTCCCACGGCGCTGCGATCGGAAAGTAGCGGTCGAGGAACCAGTGCACGGCGTGCGCCCGCTCCTCCCCATCCAGCTCGGGGAACGAACCGTCGTTGAGGCAGAAGAAGTCAAAATTGCGACGCTTGAGCAGCTGCTTCATCTGCCGCACCCCCTCGCGGGCGGTCGTGTCGACGTAGCGCACCTTCGCCGAGGGTTGCGTCACGGCCCGCCCCGTGAGCAGTGCGTAGTAGTGGTAGAGCGAGTTGGTGACCGAAACATCCGTCGCCTGGCGGAACTGCGCGGCGGAGGTGCGAGCGAAGTCTTCGGGAAACTCTGCCTCAAGCTCGTGGATGACCGAGCGCCGCAGCGGGGCGGCAGCGTGCTCAAGGTGCCGCGTGATGGTGACACCGAAGCGATCACGCAGTAGGGCGCGATTCACCCGCGCAGCGTTTTCGAACCCGCTTCGGGTCGGCCCGTTGTCACCGACGCCGATGCGCGTGTTCGAAAGGATGAACTTGCTCACCCCGCCAGGCGAGAAGAACATCTCGGGGTCGACCGCGCGGCCAAAGAACATGTCGTCGTTTGAATAGAGGAAGTGCTCGCTGAGCCCCTCGATGTGATGCAGCTGGCTCTCGACCGCGTGGGAGTTGTGCGTCGGCAGCACCGATGTGTCGTTGAAGAACTGTTCGCTGCGCAGCAGCGTGACCCGCGGATGCTCGGCAAGCCACGCGGGGCGGGGCGAGTCGGTGACGATGTAGATGTTGCGAATCCAGGGTGCGAACAGGTGCACGGAGCGGAGCGCATACCGCAACTCGTCGAGTTGCCGAAAGCGCGCCTCATGGTCGTCGCCCTCACCGACGACGTAGCTCGCCATGCGGAGCGCGCGCTGCCGCTGGAACTCGGCGGAGGAGCCATCAACCCAAGAGAACACGATGTCGATGTCGAATGTGACATCGTCGGTGGTGGTGTCGAACATGCCCTGCAGGGTCGGCCATTCGCGGCCGTGAAGCTCTACCGTGCCGCGCACGATCTCCGTTTGCGGCGTGCTGTGACGCAACAGCACGTTGGGGCGGGGAGCGATGACGTCGCCAATGACAAGGGTTGCGTCGGCCGCGTCGCCGCCGAGGGTGCGGCTCTCCGCATACTCCCACAGCTCGAGTGGCACGCCCGATTCGGCGGCATAGCGGAGCGTGCCGATCGCGGCCTCGCGCGGACGGTACAGGGTGAAGGCGCGCGCCGAACGATCGCGCGAGAGCCGACCGTGGGCGACGAGCACCACCTTGTCGGGGATGGCAACCGTGACTTCGCCGATGATGGGGGTCGCCGCGTCATCCGCCTCATTGACGGCGGTGAACAGCACGGGGTCTGCACCACCTTTCGCCTCGGCGGCGTCGGAGTCGAGATGATTCGGCCCCACCCCGCTGGCGAGACCCCGCGAGCGGGCCGCAATGTCGGCTTTTGCCGCCTTTGACAGTTTTTCGGTGCGGGAGTAGAAGGGCTCACGTCGGCACGACTCGGCGAGCGCCGACGCAAGCCGTGACCGTTCGGCCCAATCGACCACCACGATGGGGCGGTGGTCGGCGCCCCGCACAAGGAAGAAGTCGATGCCGGCGGCGTCGAGCGCAGCACGAATGAACTCGAAGTCGGCCCAGAACGCCTGCCACGGGGTCAGTTCGGTGCCGACAATGGTGTGGATGCCGGAGCGCACGATCGACGTCGTCGGCCCAGGGGAAGCTGGGTTGCCTTCGAGGGCAAGAGGAGAGAACACGTTCATGTAGGCCCAATCGTTCGAGCCTGGGTCGTCAGTGTTGAGACGAACCCGTCAGCCATCCACAGCATAACCCCGCGCGTGCGCTTCAGCGCGGGCCAGAGATCTGCTCGGCGAGCTGGCTGAGTCGGTCATCGCTCACCTCGAGATGTGCCTCTGCTGCGCGCTGCCGGAGCAGGCCAAACGCCGAGCCGTGGGTGTGCCCGAGCTCGATGTCGGCACGCACCTGCTCGACGATGCCATCGAGCCCTTGCTCGGCGGTCGCATCGTCGCTGCCGTGCTCGATTGGGGTGTCTTGTGTGTCAGCCATCTCGCCATGGTGCGTCCGTCACCCTACGGTTGCCTGAATGTGACAGACGTTTCGATGCGAAACTGTGCGATTCGTCCGCGGGTCTGCGCCTGTGACGCGAGAGACTTGAGCAACGCGCGTCGAAGGGACCACTGAGGGCACATGCCAGACCTCCACAACATCCGTCTGCCTGCCGGGTGGTACCCAGACCCGAACGGGGCCGACCACCGTCGGTGGTGGGACGGCAAAACCTGGACCCAACACACCGCGCCGCACCAGCGACCCGCACCCGTCTACGACGTCGATGACCTTGCAGAGTCCCGCGCCGCCGCGGCGTCGGGCGAGGTGGTTCCGGCACCCCGCCGCATCCGCACAGCGGCGCGCCTCGGCCGTGGTCTCGCGGCCCTCGCGCACAAACTTCCCTTCGGGCTGCCGGCCCCCGCGGATGACACCGACGTTGACGGCACAGCCGGCGGCCCACCACCATCGCCGCCGGCATCCGGCAGGCACTCGCGCTGATCGCGCCGTGACGCCACCCCCGAAGCGGGGATGCCGGTAGCGGGCATCCTCCCGGTACGGTGAAACGAAAAAATTTCACTGACCGGAGGGGGTCCGGAGTGAGCACCATCGGACAGCACGACCCGAACCAGCCAAGGACGCTGACTGAAGAAGAATGGCGCGCCTCGCTGCCGTCATTCGGACAGCAGCTCGGCACGGGTCTCGGCCACTCAAGCTTCAGCGCGCCAAGCACCGCCCAGGCGCCCTCTGTGGCGCCCTTCAGCACCCAGAACACCTGGAAGCCAGGCCCGTCGAAGAGCAACACCGGCGCCATCTGGTGGTTCGTATTGCTGCCGCTCATCGCTGCGGTCGCCATGATGGCCGCCCTCTATACACAGATCGCGCCGTACCTCAGCGACCGCATCCTCACGCCGGCGAACCAGCAAGCGCTGCTCTTTGCCCTCCTCGGCTCCGTCGCAATCATCGCGGGCATCTCAGTGCTGCAGGTTGTTGCATCCATCTGGCTCGCCTACCTCGACCGTCGCCGCCTGCGCGGGCTCGGCCACACCACGACGGCGTCGCCGTGGTGGAACCTGCTCATGCCGCTCGTGTACCTCATCGTGCGCTCGGTGCACGTGAACCGGGCGATCGGCGGCGGCAGCGCCCCCCTCACCGTCTACGTCGCGCTGTACATCCTCCCCGGGCTGGTGCTCGGAATCCTCGCCGTCGTGGTGCAGTACCTCTGAGCGACGTGGCGAAGAAGTGAGACGCTAGGACGATGGCGAACTCACCGAGCGGCGACTCACTCATCACCCGAGTGGTGCGCATCCTCGAAACCTTCGACACGGAGCGCACAAGCCGCAGCGTCTCCGACATCGCCAGGCGCACCGGCATCCCCGCGTCAACCACGCACCGCCTGGTCGCCGAGCTGAGCGAACACGGCCTGCTCGAGCGCGACGACCGCGGCAATGTGCACGTGGGGATGCGCCTGTGGGAGCTTGCCATGCGCGGCTCTCAGGCGCTGCGCCTGCGCCAGATCGCCATCCCGTTCATGGAGGAGGTGCAGTCGAAGGTGCGGCAGCACACGCAGCTCGCGGTGCTCGAAGACGATGAGGCGCTCTTCATCGAGCGGCTCTCTGGCCGCGACTCTGGCGCGAACATCACCCGCATCGCCGGGCGGCTGCCCCTGCACGCGTCATCCTCTGGCCTGGTGTTGCTGGCGACCGCCGACGAGGCGCTGCAGGAGCGCGTGCTCGCCGGCCCGCTCCCCCGTCGCTCGCCCGAGACGATCACCGATCCGACGGCGCTGCGCGCGAAGATTGTCGAGATCCGTCGCGTGGGGCATGCGATCGCGCCCGGCTACATCGCCCCAGAGTCGCTCGGCGTCGCAGTGCCCATCAAGGGGCCTGGCGGCGGGGTGATCGCGGCGCTCTCGGTCGTGCTGCCGCGCGATTTCGGTGACACGGATGCCGCGGTGGTGTTGTTGAAGTCGGCGGCGGTCGGCATCACGCGGGCCATGCGCACGGCGCAAATACTTTCCCATTGAACAGGAATACGTTTCTCGCATCGCCGTCGCACACCCAGAATGGCTGAGCAGGCCGAAACGCGGCCACCACGTTCACCCCGCGGCCCCGCCGCACAGACGAAGGAGTCGCCATGACGGAGACCATCCGCACCCAGGTTGGCATCATCGGAGCTGGCCCCGCCGGCCTGCTCCTCTCCCACCTGCTCGACCGAGCCGGCATCTCCTCGATCGTCATCGACAAGCGGAGCCGTGAAGAGATCGAGAAGACGATCCGCGCCGGCATCCTCGAACAGGGCACGGTCGACGTGCTCGTCAACACGGGGGTCAGCGACCGGGTGCTCCGTGACGGACACAAGCACGACGGCATCGAGCTGCACTTCAAGGGCGAGGGTCACCGCATCGACTTTCCGTCGCTCGTCGGCCGTTCCGTGTACCTCTACCCGCAGCACGAGGTGCTGATCGACCTGATCGCCTCGCGGCTCGATGCGGGAGCCGACATCCGCTTCGGTGTCACGGCGTCTGACCTGCACGGCCAGCTCAGCGACAGCCCCAGCATCAGCTTCACCGACGCCGAGGGCAAGGACTTCATCGTCGAGTGTGACTTCATCGGCGGCACCGACGGTTCGCAGGGCATCGCCAAGTGGTCGATCCCCGAGACGGAGCGCCGCGACTTCTTCCGCCCATACCCGTTCGCCTGGTTCGGCATCCTCTGCGAGGCGCCGCCAAGCTCCGACGAGCTCATCTACTCGGCGGGCGACCGCGGCTTCGCGCTCATCAGTCAGCGCAGCGACACGGTGCAGCGCATGTACTTCCAGGTGCCCAACGAGACGAACACCGACGACTGGGGCGACG
This sequence comes from Homoserinimonas flava, assembly GCF_054969005.1. Classification (NCBI taxonomy): domain Bacteria; kingdom Bacillati; phylum Actinomycetota; class Actinomycetes; order Micrococcales; family Microbacteriaceae; genus Homoserinimonas; species Homoserinimonas flava. Next base: position 52,614 of record NZ_JBUEQS010000002.1, on the reverse strand, counting down.
CCCAGATCTGGGACGAGCTGCAGGCCCGCGTGCCCTACACCGAGCTCAAAGAGGGCCCCATCTTTCAAAAAGACGTGCTCCAGTTCCGCAGCTACGTCTGCGAGACGATGCAGTACGGGCGCATGTTCCTTGCGGGTGACGCGGCGCACACGGTGCCGCCAACCGGCGCGAAGGGCATGAACCTCGCCGTTGCCGACGTGCTCGTGCTCTCTGACGCGTTCGCCGCCTACTACGACAACGGTAGCACCGAGAAGCTCGACGCGTACTCCGGCACGGCGCTCAAGCGCATCTGGCGCGGGCAGCAGTTCTCGTACTGGATGACCTCGATGCTGCACGCAACCCCTGAAGAGCACCCCTTCGACCAGCAGCGCCGGTACGGCGAGCTCGAGATGGTTACGGCATCGACCGCCGGGCAGACCTACCTTGCCGAGGCATACACGGGCTGGCCATTCGACGTCGGCTACTAGCCGATTTTGACAGCACGCTGCGGAGGGCTCTAAGGTTAGGCTTGCCTAATCATCCGAATGGAGCCCTCCTCAGCATGTCACCCCGCAGCTTGTCCACTCGCCGCCCGTCAACCCGCAGAATCCTCGCCACCGGATCAGCGCTCGCAGTCTTCGCTCTCGTCGTCACCGGCTGTGCCGGATCATCGCAAGAGACCACGGAATCAGAGTCAGCCATCGAGTCCGACGGTTCGCTCGTGCTGTATTCCGGGCGGAGCGAAGACCTCATTGCGCCGCTCATCGAGCAGTTCACCGCCGACACCGGCATCGAGGTAGAGGTGCGCTACGGCTCGACCGGCGAGATGAGCGCGCTCCTCCTCGAAGAGGGAGAGCAGTCGCCCGCCCAGGTCTTCCTCTCGCAGGATGCTGGTGCCCTTGGTGCGATCACCGACGCGGGTCTCGCCTCGACCCTCCCCGCCGACATCGCCGATGCTGTGCCAGCAGGCTTCACGAGCACCGACGACAGCTGGGTCGGCGTGACCGGCCGCGCGCGGGTCATCGCCTACGACAGCGAGCAGCTGAGCGAGGCAGACGTGCCCGACTCCACCGATGACCTCACCGCTGCCGAGTGGAGCGGCCAGGTGGCGTTCGCGCCGGGCAACGCCAGCTTCCAGTCGTTCGTCACTGGGCTTCGCGTGCTTGAGGGCGAGGATGCGGCAGACACGTGGGTCGCCGGCATGGCCGCGAACTCTCCCGTGCTGACGGAGAGCAACGGCGATTCGCTTGAGCTCGTGAACAACGGGACCGCGCAGCTTGGCCTCATCAACCACTACTACTGGTTCGAGGCGGCGGCCGAGGTCGGTGCCGAGAACATGCGGGCCCAGCTGAAGTTCCTCCCCGGCGACGCTGGCGGCATCGTCAACGTGACCGGCGCGGCGATCCTCGCCGGAGCCGAAGGCGACCCAGATGCCCTCGCCTTCGTCGAGTACCTCGTCTCTGATGCGGGCCAGCGCTACTTCGTAGAAGAGACCTACGAATACCCCCTCGTTCCCGGCATCGACGCGCCCGAGGGTCTCCCTTCGCTCGACAGCCTGGTGAACCCCGAGCTCGACCTGAGCGACCTCGACTCGCTCGCCGAAACGCAAGAACTGCTGGCGGTGCACGGCCTCATCTGATGACAGCCCCGGTTCGCACGACCGCCCCGCTCCCGCTGATCGCGGTAGCGGGGTTGTCGGCGTTGCTGGCGGCAATTCCGCTCGTCTACCTCGGCGTACGAATCTCGGATGCCGGCCTCGAGGGTGTGCTCGCCGTGTTCGTGCGTCCGCGGCTCGGGCTACTCCTGGGCAACACACTCCTGCTTGCGGCCGCCGTTACGATCGCGTCAACGGTTCTGGGTGTCGCCGGTGCCCTCATCCTGAGCCGGGTTCGCGTGCCGTTCCCGCGCGGCCTCGCCGTGATTGCTGTGCTGCCGCTTGCGATGCCGTCGTACCTCGCCGCGTTCGGGTGGCTCGCCGCTGTGCCCAGCGCGAGCGGCTTCTGGCCCTCGTGGCTCGTGCTCACGGTCGTCACGACGCCCTACGTGCTGCTCCCGGTGGCGGCGGCGCTCCGCGGAACCTCCGCGAGCCTCGCAGAGGTGGCACGCACGCTCGGCTACGGGCCCGTCCACACCTTCACCGCCGTCGTCTGGCCGGGCATCCGCGGTGCTTCCGCTGCCGGAGCGCTGCTCGCGTGCCTCTATGTGCTGGCCGACTTCGGCGGGGTGGCGCTGTTCCGATTCCCAGTGCTCACGACGGCGATTCACCAGGCCTACGGTGCCGCATTCGACCGCAACTATGCCGCGGTGCTCGCGGCCGTGCTCGTCACGATCGCGCTCGCAATCTTCTTGATCGACCGGCGCTTCCGCCCCTCCCGCGAGACCCCGGTTGCCCGCGCGGGAACGCGCGCCAAGGTCGAGTGGGGCCCGTTCACCCCAATCGCCGTTGTGATCGTCGCCGCGCCAGCGGTGCTCGGGGTCGGCGTTCCGCTGGCAAGTCTCGTCTCTCGCCTCTGGAACGCGCAGACCGTGCAGGCCGTCGATTTCGCTGGGCTCGCCGAGGCCGCCGGCAACACCATCGTGCTCTCAGTGGCGGGTGCCGTGATCGCGGTGCTGCTCGCGCTGCCGATCGCGACCCTTGCCGCACGCTTTCCTGGGCGCGCATCGCGCATCCTCGAGGCGGCGGGATCACTCCCGCTCGCGGTGCCCGGCATTGTGGTCGGCCTCGGTCTCGTCTTCTTCTCCCTGCTGGCGGTGCCGACGCTCTACCAGAGTGCGGCGATGTTGGCCTTCGCCTACGGGGTGCTGTTTCTGCCCAAAGCGATCGGCACCATCCGTTCTTCGATCGAGCGCGTTCCTCGCGAACTCGAAGATGTCGCCAGCACGTTGGGCTACCGGCCACTCCGTCGCTGGTGGCACATCACCGCTCGCCTCGCGCGGCCCGGCATCGTCGTGGCGACACTCTTCGTTGCCGTGACGGCGATGAAGGAGCTTCCCGCAACGCTCATGCTGCGACCGACCGGCATCAACACGCTGGCGATCGAACTGTGGAGCAAAACCGACATTGCCGCCTACGGAGCGGCGGTGCCATACGCAATCGCGCTTGTGCTGCTCGCGGCAGTGCCAGCCGTGATGCTGTCGCCGCGGAGCGAACGCATCTCAACAGGAGGAGAACGATGAGTCGGCTCACTGTCGAGGGACTTGCCGTCGAGCTCGGCAGACACCGGGTGCTGCAGGATGTCGCGATCGACGTCGAGGAGGGAACCCTCGCGGTGATCGTCGGGCCGAGCGGCTGCGGCAAGTCCACGCTGTTGCGCGCGATCGCCGGACTGGTGCGTCCCGTCGCCGGTCGAATCCAGCTCGACGAGGCGACCCTGAGCGATGGCGCGGTGTTTGTCGCACCCGAGCGTCGCCGTGTCGGCTGGGTGCCGCAGGCGGCATCGCTCTTTCCTCACCTCACGGTCGCGCAGAACGTCGCCTTCGGACTCGGGGAGGTCAAGTGGAGCGCGGTGCGCCGCGGCTCGGCACGTGCATCCCGCTCGACGGTTCCGGATGAGCTGCTCGCGCTCACCGGCCTGAGCGACCTCGCCGACCGGTTTCCTGATCAGCTCTCTGGCGGGCAGGCGCAGCGCGTCGCACTCGCCCGCGCGCTGGCCGCCGAGCCCAATCTGCTCCTGCTCGACGAACCCTTCGCGGCACTCGACCCGCAGTTGCGTGCGGAGTTGCGCGACGATCTCACCGCGATGCTTCGCCGGCTCGGCGTGACCGGCGTACTCGTGACTCACGATCAGGGCGAAGCGCTGCTCGTGGCCGACTCGGTGATGATCATGCGTGACGGCACCGTCGTGCAGCAGGGCAGGCCAGCGGAGCTCTACCAGGAGCCGGCCAGCCCGTGGGTCGCGGCGTTCCTCGGCGAAGCGAACTTCGTCGATGGGGTCGCCCATCATGGTCGTGCATCGACGCTGCTCGGCGAGATCGAGCTGACAACGGATGCTGCGGGCCCCGTCTCGGTGATGCTCCGGCCCGAGCAGCTGCAGCTTGGCGCGCAGGGTGTCGGCGGGCGTGTCACACGGGTCCGCTATGGCGGGCATGACGCAATCGTCGAGGTGACAACAATGGATGATCGGCGCACGCTGCTCGCCCGTGTCGCCGCTGGCCGCATCCCATCGCTCGGCGCACTCACGGCCCTCCGCGTCGAGGGCGCTGGCGTGCCGTATTCGGCCCCTGCTGCGGACGAGCCTGCCGTGCCTTCACCGGTCGTGGCAGCTGACACTGCGGCGCCGCGGTTCGAAACCGCCAACCCTGTTCGCTCCCAGGCGGCGATGACTGTCGCTCCCAGCTAAGCGGAGCAGGGTGCCCCCAACTTCTCGACATACTTGAGGCATGTCGTCGCTGCCGTACCCGAACCTGCTCGCGCCCCTCGACCTCGGATTCACGACCCTGAAAAACCGGGTCATCATGGGCTCGATGCACACGGGGCTCGAAGACAAGGCAAAGGACGCCCATCGTCTTGCCGAGTTTTTTGCTGAGCGTGCACGCGGGGGCGTCGGCCTCATCGTGACGGGTGGCTACACGCCGAGCATCCGGGGCTGGCTCACGCCGTTCGCCGGCAAGCTCACGAGTCGGCGCGAGCTCCCCCGCCATCGCGTCATCACCGACGCGGTGCACGCCGAGGGCGGCAAAATCGCCCTCCAGGTGCTGCACGCCGGGCGCTACAGCTACCACCCGTTCAGCGTCTCGGCCTCGGCCATCAAATCGCCCATCACCCCGTTCACCCCTCGAGCCCTCAGCACGCGCGGCGTCGAACGGGTGGTGGCGTCGTTCGCGCGCACCGCGAGTCTTGCCAAAGAGGGCGGCTACGACGGGGTCGAGATCATGGGTGGCGAAGGCTATCTCGTCAACCAGTTTCTCGCGGAGCGCACCAATCAGCGAACGGATGCTTGGGGCGGCACCCCCGAGCGGCGCCGTCGGTTCGCGGTCGAGATTGTGCGCCAGACGCGTGCGGCTGTCGGCGAGGACTTCATCATCATCTACCGCCTGTCGATGGCCGACTTTGTGGAGCACGGCCAAACCTGGGACGACATCGTCACGCTCGCACGCGAGGTGGAGGCCGCAGGGGCGACGATTATCAACACCGACATCGGATGGCACGAGTCGCGGGTGCCGACGATCGTCACCTCGGTGCCTCGTGCCGCGTTCGCTGACATCACGGAGCGACTCGCGCGCGAGGTCACCGTTCCGGTGGCGGCGGCGAACCGCATCAACATGCCGGAGGTGGCGGAGGGCATCCTGTCGCGTGGCTCCACCGCCCTCGTGGCCCTCGCCCGCCCCATGCTCGCCGACCCCGACTGGGTTCGCAAAGCCAGTGCGGGCGCGGCCGACGAGATCAACACCTGCATCGCCTGCAACCAGGCGTGCCTCGACCACACCTTCCAGCGTAAAGAGGTCACCTGCCTTGTGAACCCGCGTGCGGGGCGCGAAACCGAACTCGTGCTGCTGCCGACAAAGCAAGTGAAGCGCGTCGCCGTTGTGGGTGCCGGCCCGGCCGGGCTCGCCGCCGCGATCACGGCCGCCCGCCGCGGGCACCGGGTCACCCTCTTCGAAACGAATGACGCAATCGGCGGCCAGTTCGCGATCGCCAAGCGCATCCCCGGCAAGGAGGAGTTCGCCGAAACGATCCGCTACTTCACGCGCCAGCTCGAGCTGCTCGAGGTCGAGGTGCGGCTCGAGACCCGCGCCGCGGCATCCGACCTTGCGGACTTCGACGATGTCGTCATCGCGACCGGCGTGACCCCGCGTGTGCCTTCGATCGAGGGCATCGACCACCATTCGGTCATGACCTATGCCGAGGCGGTGCTCGGCCGCCGGGCGATCGGAGAACGCGTCGCGGTCATCGGGGCTGGCGGCATCGGGGTCGACGTGAGCGAGTTTCTCACCGAGCACACCATGCGCGACGCGAACCCCAGCGCGGAGGATCTCGCCGAGTGGAAGCGCGAGTGGGGCGTCACGGATGACGGCACCGTCGCCGGCTTCGTCGTTACGCCGCAACCGACGCCGCCAGTCCGCGAAGTGACCCTGCTGCAGCGCAAGCCAGGCAAGATCGGGATGGGGCTTGGCAAGACAACCGGCTGGGTGCATCGGGCCAGCCTCAAGCACAAGCGTGTCGAGCAGCTCAGCGGAGTGAACTACGAACGCATCGACGATGCCGGCCTGCACATCACCTTTGGCGAAGATCACAAGAGTGCCGCCACGATCGAGGTCGACAGCATCATCATCTGCGCCGGGCAAGAGAGCGTGCGCGACCTCGTTGACGCCCTCGCCGCTGAGGGTCGCACCCCGCACGTGATCGGTGGGGCGGATGTCGCGGGCGAGCTTGATGCGAAGCGAGCCATCGATCAGGGCACCCGCGTGGCGGCGGCGCTGTAGCTTGCATCCGGCTTGGCCCGGCAGGGTTACGATCGAGAGATGCCGTCATTCGACATCGTTGTGCCTGTGCGCTGGTCAGACCAAGACCTCAACGGGCACGTGAACAACGTTCGCGCCGGCACCCTGCTCGAAGAAGCGCGCGTGCAGTGGCGGGCCCAGGCCCACCAAACGAACGCGCACCAGTCGAACGGCGACGCGAGTTTCGATCCTGGGCCGCTCGTGGCCTCGGCGACAACGCACTTTCGCCGGCCGATCGAATACGGGCCGGAGTTGCGCATCAGCATCACCATCGCGGCGATCGGCACCACCTCATACACGATGGCCTACGTTGCCACCCAGTCGGGTGCGGTCGTGCTTGAGGCGACGACCGTCATGGTGGCGATGGATGCTGGCGGGCACTCGCGGCCGCTCTTGCCGCACGAACGCGAGTACCTCGCCCGCTACGCGGTGTGAACCGCGAAATCTGCGCCTGAGCCCTCGGGGCCAAGGGTGCTCGGTCTTATTCGGCCTGCTGGCCGATGGCGAAACTGACGCTGCCGTCGTTGCCGACCTGCGCGTCGAGCACCTTGTCAGCGAGGGCGAGCGTCGCCCCCTCGTCGAGGAACACACGGGCACCATCCTGCTCAAGCACCTGGTCGCTCGACTCTGGTGCCTCAACGACGGCGACGCCGAGTTCGGCACTGGGGTCTGTGCCCTGCGAGTTGATGCGGAGGCCGGCACTCTCGGTGTCGGGGCTCTGCTCGATGATGGCTTTGACGACGTTGCTGGCGGTTTCGGTGAGGGTGAGCATGATGCTCCTTCCATTGGGGGCGAGCCATCCACGATTCAGCACCCGAGCGGCGACCTCAACCCGCTGGCCGCCATTGTGCGGCGTTTCTCACGAACCGCCCACGCAACACCCAGCTCCATACAACACCCAGCTACACCGAACATCCAGCTAGTTGTCGCCCGAGTCATCGCCACCCGGTCGCACCGGGGCATCATCGCGCCAATCGATGCGCTTCGTGCCATCGGGCTTCTCGGTCACCTCGATGCGCGGTGCCGCGTCGGCCTCGGCCGACTTAGGGGCGGTCGTGAGCTGGTCGTGCCGCTTCTCGTCGAAAGTCTTGTCGTCCATGCCCCTATGGTGCCCCCGAATCGCCGAGACCGCGACCCTGCGAGGAAGGTTCCGTCAGCACAGCGCCCGTGCCACACTTGCCTCAGGGCGTACCTGAAGCCCTGCAGCATCCAACACGCGGCGATGTTGCGGGAAGGCATGGTGAGCAGAGACGACAGTTCGACGATCGCCGTCGACGACGACACGGCGTCTGAACTGGTGCGCCAGCGCGACACCAGTGAGATGCTGCTCTCGGTCGCCAGCGCCCTCTGCGAACCGACCGATGTCCCCGCCGTGTCGCAGATCGTGGCAAACGCCGTGCCCACCGTCTGCCAGTCAGATCGTGGCGCTGTCGTGCTGTGGGACGAGGCGGCGAGCCGCTTCGTCGTCTCCGGCTTCGCCGGCTGGACAGACGATCTCGCAGACGAAGTCGCCAAATGGGTGGGCACGCCGTTTGAGAGTGACGAACTCAACGCCTTGCTTCAGATCGGTGACCCCGTATTGCTCACTGCCGAGAGCTCGGCGTGGTCGCGCGCCCTCATCGAAAAGTTCAGGCTGCGGGCGCTCGCTGCCGCCCCCATCGCCGTCTCGGGCCGCTTCATGGGCCTCGTCGTCGCCCACTGGGCCGAATCAGACCCACCGGCAGAGCTCGACGACACCCTCATCGGCAGGCTCGCCGGCCTCGCCGCGCTCGCCGGGGTTGCACTCGACAACAACCGCCTCCACAAGGAGGTCACCTGGCACACACACCACGACCCACTGACCCGGCTGCCGAACCGCCTTGCGCTCGATGAGGGGGTCGCGCTGATGGTGCGGATGGCGGATACGACGCGGTCAAGCGTCGCCGTCGTGGTCTGCGACATCGACCGCTTCAAACGCCTCAATGACCAGCTCGGGCACGCCGCGGGCGACCTTGTGCTGCGCGAGGTCGGTGAACGCCTGCGTCAGGTGTCGCGGTCCGGCGACATTGTGGCGCGCTACGGAGGTGATGAATACGCCATCGCCTTCGCACAGACGCTCCCGCATGAGGTCGCCTCGAGCATGGCGCGCATCGAACGACTGTTCAAGCATCCGATTAGGGTTGGCGACCACGAGATTGTGCTTTCGCTCACCCTCGGCTTCGCGGCGCTCGCCGACGTCGCTATGGAGGGCACACCACGCGATCGGGCTCAGCGCTTGACGGCACTCGCCGAAGCAGACCTCGTGGGCAAGACTGCGGCCCGACGTGCCCTGCGAGGCACCAGCGACGACATAGACGAATTCGCCCTCGACACCGATCTGCACGGCGCGGTCGCCCGGGGCGAAATCATCACGCACTACCAAGCGCAGACCGACATCGCGACGGGCCAGATTGTCGCGGTCGAGGCCCTCGCCCGCTGGCAGCACCCGACGCGCGGGCTCGTGCAGCCGGACCGCTTTATCGCGCTCGCTGAGGAGAACGGCACGATCGGAGAGATCGGCGAACACGTCCTCCGCACCGCTTGCCGCGACGCCATGGTGTGGCATGCGGCAGGCGTTGACATCGAGGTTTCGGTGAACGCGTCGGTCGTGCAACTCGACAGTGCCGGCTTCGCCACATCAGTCGCGAACGTGCTGCACACCCTCAAGCTACCGCCGCACGTGCTCACGATCGAGGTCACCGAGTCAAAGGTCGTCGCCGACATGAGCATCGCCCAGTCTGAGCTTCGGGCAATCGGCGCGCTCGGTGTGGGCGTCGCGATCGACGATTTCGGCACCGGGTTCTCTTCGCTCACCCAGATCAGCAACCTCCCGGTCACGGAACTCAAGGTCGACCGCTCTTTCGTCTCCCAGATCGACCACGGTGGCGAAAGAATCGTCGCCGCCGTCGTCGGTCTCGGCCGCGGGCTGGGGCTGCGCGTCGTCGCCGAGGGCGTCGAAACCCCGCACCAACTCGACACGCTGGCGAAGCTCGGCTGCGATCGCGCGCAGGGCTACCTCATCGCCCATCCGGTCCCCGCCGAACAACTCTGGGAAATGCTCGACCCGGCATGACGGGGCGTGGCTAGGCTTCGCGGCGGTCACCCTCAGCGAGCGACAGGGCGACGCCATCGAGAATGTCGTGCTCACTCGTCGTGACGAACTTGAGGGTGCGATCGGCGGCGGCCGTGGCATCCGCGACCCTCTCGAGCACGGCGGCCCAGATGGCGGCGCCCGCCGCAATGACATCGACGCGGCCAGGATGCATGTACGGCAGGGCTGCCCGGTCGTCGCGCGGCATGCGGATGAGGCTGTCGCACGCCTCCAGCACGGTCGCGAGCGGCAGGCGCGCACCGTTGATGGCGTCGGGTTCGTAGGCGGCGAGCCGCAGCGCGTGGGCGGTGACCGTCGTGATGGTGCCCGCCACGCCGACCACATCGGTGACCGTCGAAAGGTCAACCGCGTGTTCCGCCTCGGCGAGCGCGGCGGCGACATCGCGACGGAGTGCCGCAAGGTCGTCGGCGCTGGGCGGGTCGTGGTGGATGTCACGTTCCGTGAGGCGCACGCTGCCGACATCCATCGAGTGGGCGGCCTCAGGAGTGCGAACACCGAGGACGAGCTCGGTAGAGCCACCGCCGATATCGACCACAAGCCGACGCGCGTCGTCGGCGGCCGGGCGCGCCGTGAGGGCGCCGCGGAACGACAGCGCCGCCTCCTCCGTGCCCGAGATCACCTCTGGCGCGACCCCGAGGATGTCGTGCACGGCACCCGTGAAGTCGTCGCGGTTTGCCGCATCCCGAGTCGCAGAGGTGGCGACGAATCGCACGCGCTCGGCGCCGTGCTCGCGGCACAGCGCGGCATAGGTGCGGGTCGCGTCGAGCGTGCGGGCGAGCGCGTCATCGGCAAAGCGACCCGTGCGATCAACACCCTGCCCGAGGCGCACCACCTCAAGCGTGCGCACCACATCATGGAGCACGCCATCGTCACCGACATCGGCGATAAGCAGGCGGAGAGAATTGGTGCCGCAATCGAAGGCGGCGACGCGGGTCAAAGGCACTTCGGCAGGGTACACGGCACTGACCGTCCCAGGTTTCGATACGGCCCTGGCGGGCCTACTCAACCGGCGAATCACGCCGGTTGAGTCGCGAGCGCTGCGAGCGTATTGAAACCCGGGACGCGCAACCTCAGCCCTTCAGCAGCATCTCCGCATCGAGGGCGAAGAGGTCGTCGGCACCCGCCGTGACGGCACTGGCGAGGCCACCAGCGGCAGGCAACAGCTGTTCGGCATAGAAGCGCCCGAGCACGAGCTGCGACGTCGCCTGCGCGGCATCATCGATCTCCGCCGCGGCGAGCGCCGACTTCGCCATGAGCCAGCCCCCGACGACGAGCGACCACTGGCGCAGATACGGCGACGAGCCGGCAAGCACCGAATTGAAGTCGCCCATCGCGCCGGTCTTGAGCAACCAGCCGGTCGTGGTCTGCAGTGCGTCGAACTGACGGCCAAGCTCGGCACGGATGCTCGCGAAACTCTCGCCCGCGGCCTCAAGCTGCGACTCAACCTCGCGCATGTGGGCGATGAACTCAAGGAATGACGCCCCCTGGCGCACCCCCAGCTTGCGGCCGACAAGGTCAGCCGCCTGGATGCCATTCGTGCCCTCATAGATCGAGGCGATGCGGATGTCGCGCATGTACTGCGACACACCCGTCTCCTCGATGAAGCCCATGCCGCCGTGGATCTGCACCGTCAGCGAGGTGATCTCGTTGCCGAGGTCGGTGCCGAAAGCCTTGCTGATGGGGGTGAGCAGTGCGGCGATTTCCCCTGCGCGGGCCCGCTCCGCAGCATCCGGTGCATACAGCGCCTTATCCATGTAGATGCCATTGAGGTAGAGGATGCGGCGCAGCGCCGAAAGATATGCCTTCTGCGTCATGAGCATGCGGCGCACGTCGGGAAAGTCGATGATCGGCGAATCGGTGGCAGACCCGATCGCTTTGCCCTGGATGCGGCCGTTCGCATAGGCGAGGCCAGCCTGGTAGGCCCGCTCCCCCACCGCAAGCCCCTGCATTCCCACCGAGATGCGCGCGCTGTTCATCATGACGAACATGATGCGCATGCCCTGGTTCTCTTCGCCAACGAGGTAGCCGGTCGCGTTCTCATACGAGAGCACACAGGTGGGTGAGGCGTGGATGCCCATCTTCTTTTCGAGGGACACGACGTGCACGCCGTTGCGCTCGCCGATGCTGTCATCGTCGTTGAGCGTGTACTTGGGCACGAGAAAGAGCGAGATGCCCTTCGTGCCGGCGGGGGCGCCGGGAGTGCGGGCGAGCACAAGGTGCACGATGTTGTCGGTGAGGTCTTGATCGCCCCAGCTGATGAAAATCTTCTGCCCGGAGATCGCATAGGTGCCGTCGCCGTTCGGCACAGCCTTCGTGGTGAGGGCGCCGACATCCGATCCGGCGTGCGGCTCGGTGAGGTTCATGGTGCCGGCCCACTCGCCGCTCACCATTTTGGGCAAGAAGCGCTGCTTCTGCTCGGGCGAGCCGTAGTGCAGCAGCGCATCGATGGCACCCTGAGTGAGCAGCGGGCACATTCCGAACCCCATGTTCGCCGCGAGCAGCTGCTCTTGAATGGTGAGACCGATGAGCCACGGAAACCCGCCGCCCCCGAACTCTTCAGGAAACTGCAGCGAACCCCAGCCCGACTCAACAAGCTTCTCGTAGGCCTTCTTGAACCCGGTCGGCGTCGTCACCGTGCCGTCGGGCTGCAGCGTCGAGCCCTCCACGTCACCAGCACGGTTGGTGGGCGCGATGACCTCGGCCATGAACTCACCGCTCTGCTCAAGCAGGTCGACGACAGTGTCGAGGTCAGCGTGCTCATAGTTGGGGTAGCCGGCGATGTCGTCATACCCGACGACATGCTTCAGAACAAACGCGGCATCGGATGTTGGTGGTCGGTAGTCGCTCATGGCGTGAGGCTAGCGCGGACCGCTCTCGCGCCAGCCAATCTTCGTGGAGAGCGCACTTCGCCGAGCGGACTCGTGCTGGCGGCGCTGGGGATTTCACCAATGGAATGGTGTTGTTCCATATTCGTCGCTGGAATGGTACTGTTACATAGCGAAGAATGGTACGGTACCGTAACAACGGAGGCGGGATGCGATGAAAGTCACCTCGAGCGATGATGTTGGGCGTGTCATCCGCCAACGCCGAGTCGACCTCGGACTCTCCCAGACCGAGCTCGCGAGCCGCGCCGGCATCACACGCCAGCTTCTCTCACGGCTCGAAGCCGCCAAATCAGAGGTATCACTCGCCAAGACCCTCGCGGTGCTGCGCGCGCTCGACCTCACCGTTGATCTTCAGCCCCGCGCAACCCACGACACCGCGACCTTCACGGTCCCGGTGCCCGGCCTACTCGCAATGCGGAACGCGCTCGCCCACAGTGTCGTCCCCACGACCGACGTGCTCCAACGCGCGCTCGCCGAATTCGCATCCCGACTGCCTCCAGCGTTAGACGAAGAGACGCGTGCCGCACTGAATCGACTACAAGCACACTCGGAGCAGGAGCCGAGCGATGCCGACTGAACTCCTCGAGATTCACCTATACGGCATCCATGCCGCCCAGCTGATTCGGCACGGGGCCGAGGACTACGAGTTGGCCTACACCGACGACGGCCTCCGCGGCGAGGTGCCAGTGTCGCTCTCGCTCCCGCTCACCACGCGCCGTCATCGCAGCCGAGTGGTGTTCGACTATTTCGACAACCTTCTGCCAGACAGCGCCACCGTGCGCGAGCGGTGGGCACAAGCCAGCGGGCTGCCCGCCGCTGAGGTGTTCGGCCTGCTCACGCGCTACGGAGCCGATGTTGCCGGAGCGCTCGAGCTTCTGGCGCCCGGCGAAGCGCCACCCCGCCCTGGTGCGCCCACCCGGGTGAGCGACGCCGTCATCGCCGAACGAATCCGCGCCATCCGTCTCGATGCGAATGACTGGATCGACGAAGAGAACCCGACAGGCCGGTTCTCGCTGGCCGGGGCTCAGGGCAAATTCGCGCTCACGCGAATCGGCGACACGTGGCACGAGACAACGGGTTCGGCGCCATCGACGCACATCTTCAAGCCGGCCGTTCGCGGGGTCCCCGATGCTGAAATCATCGAATGGCTCACCATGACTGTCGCAGGCGCGCTGGGGCTCCCCGTCGCCAGCACGGAGCTTGTGCAGTTCGAAGACCAACACTCGCTTGTCGTCGAACGGTTCGACCGCGTCGCATCCGGCAACGGCGAGATCCAGCGCGTGCATCAAGAAGACGCACTCCAAGCGCTCGGCCAGCCCCGGCTCTGGAAGTACCAGTTACACGGCGGGCCAGGGTACCGCGACATCCTTTCGACGCTGCATGCGCTTCCAGCGCCCGACGATGCAGCGCGAGCTGCTGAATCATTCGGGCGAGCGCTGGGCTTCTCCTGGCTCATGCTCAACACAGATGCTCACGCAAAGAACTACTCGCTCCAACACGCTCCGAACCGGGTCGTCTTTGCACCCCTGTACGACGTCTCGTCGTACCTGCCATACCTCTCCGACGGTGACCACGATCACATCAACGCGACACAGCTCTCGATGCACGTCACCGGCTCCTACCGAGTGGGCGACCTCTCCCACTCCGACTGGAAAAGCGTGGCGCGCGACGCGCACCTCACCCAGCCGAACGCCATCGTCGAGTGGCTGCGCGAGGTCACCGCCATCGTCGCCGACCTCGTCAGGGTGACGGCAGCGACCCTCCCACCCGCACTGCAGACCAACGTCGTGGCGCGAATGGTTGAGCGCATGCCGGGCCGCGCCGAACTCGCCGCTCGCGCGCTCGACGAGAAGTGATAACGCCGCCGCACTGCGAGGAGTAATGTAGCGCCGTGCTGCTCACTCCGCGGGAGTCGAAGCCGGTCAACAACCGCCGTCATCTCCACCCCGCACAAGCTGTCGTCGCCGGATTCGGTGCCACCGTCATCATCGGCACCCTCCTGCTGTTGCTGCCCATGGCGAAGGAGGGGCCGGGCGGCGCGTCACTCATGGAGGCGCTCTTCACCGCGACATCCGCCGTCTGCGTCACAGGGCTCACAGTGGTCGACACCGCTACCTATTGGACCCCGTTCGGCCGGATCGTGATTTTGCTGCTCATCCAGGTGGGCGGGCTCGGCATCATGCTGTTCGCATCGCTCATCGGGCTGAGCATCGCGCGCAAGATGTCGGTGCGCTCCCGCATCACGGCGGCCGCCGAAACGAAGACGGTCGGGTTCAGCGATGTGAAGGGACTTGTGCTCGGCATCGCCACAATCACGTTCACGATCGAAGCCATCGTCTTTGTGATGCTGACGCTGCGATTCTGGCTCGGCTACGGCTCGCCCATCGGCGAGGCAGCCTGGTGGGGGCTGTTTCATGCCGTGTCGGCCTTCAACAACGCGGGGTTCGCGCTCTTCAGCGACAACCTCATGGGCTATGCGACCGACCCGTGGGTGTGCCTCCCCATCGCCGGCGCCATCATTCTCGGCGGTCTCGGGTTTCCCGTCATCATGCAGTTGCGCAAAGAGTTCACGCGCCCACTGCACTGGACCATGAATACCAAACTCGTGCTCTCCGGCACCGCCGCGCTGCTCGTGCTCGGCACCGTCTTCACCTGCCTTATCGAATGGTCGAACCCCGACACCTTCGGCACCATGAACCCCGCTGAGCGACTCCTCGCCGGGTTCTTCCACTCCGTGCAGACCCGCACCGCCGGCTTCAACAGCGTCGATGTCGGGCTCATGCACGAAGAAACCTGGCTCGGCAGCAGCATCCTGATGTTCATCGGTGGCGGCCCGGCCGGCACCGCGGGAGGCATCAAAATCACCACCTTCATGGTGCTGTTCTTCATCATGTACACCGAACTGCGCGGCGAAGGGGCCGTGAACATCTTCGGCAAGCGCCTCTCCCGTGCCGTGCACCGCCAGGCAATCGCCATCGTGCTCCTCGCCGTCGCCGTCGTCATCGTCGCGACAACGGTGATCATGATCATCTCCTCGGTGTCGCTCGACCGGGTGCTCTTCGAAGTGGTCTCCGCATTCGGCACCGTCGGCCTGTCGACCGGCATCACCGCCGACCTGCCACCGGCAGCCCAACTGATCCTTATTGCGCTCATGTTCATCGGCCGGCTCGGCCCCCTCACCCTCGGCAGCGCGATAGCCCTCCGACAGCGAAAAGTGCTCTACGAACTCCCCAAAGAAAGGCCCGTCATTGGCTAGACCACCGTTCGGCTCGGGCCGAGCATCAACACGCATCGCCGAAGCAGACTCCGTCGCCGTCATCGGGCTCGGACGCTTCGGCACCGCGCTCGCACTTGAACTCATGGAATCGGGCACCGAAGTACTCGGCATCGACACCGACGAAGACATCGTGCAGTCGCTCAACGGGCGACTCACCCATGTCGTGCGCAGCGACGCCACCAACGAAGAAGCCCTGCGCCAACTTGCGGTGCCAGAGTTCGATCGCGTCGTCGTTGCGATCGGCAGTGACATCCAGGCGAGCATCCTCACCACCTCGCTGCTGCTGCGCTTCAACATCCCCAGCATTTGGGCGAAAGCCGAGAACGACGCGCACGGGCAAATTTTTGAGCAGCTCGGCGTGCACCACGTCATTTACCCCGAAAAGGACATGGGTCGACGCGTCGCCCACCTCGTGCGGGGTGCGGCCCTCGACTACATCGAAATCGACCGTGACTTCGCGATCGTCAAGATGAGCCCCAACAGCAAAGTGATCGGCATCCCGCTCGGGCAGAGCGGTGTGCGCGCACAGCACGGCGTCACGGTGCTCGCCTACAAGCGCGGCGAAACCGGCTGGAAGAACGCGGATGTCGACACCGTCATCCGCGACGGCGACACGATGCTCGTCTCAGGTCCAACCGTGAAGGCGGAGGCGTTCGGGCAGCTGCGCTGACGCGGGTCGGGTTCGCGGGGTCGCGGGTTCGCGGGTTCGCGGGTTCGCGGAGCATCCGTGAGGTCTGGTGTGTACGCCCTCCCGCGCGGCCGGAGGGTGCACAAGTCAGACCTCGGGGAGCGGTTGGGCGGGCGTGACTGGCCGGGCGCGGAGTGCGTGCGCCATCCACCACCACCCGAAGACGCCGATCGCGGCCGTCACGGCGATCGTCACCGCGACGCTCACGATGCCGCTGATGATCGACACCTGAATCCAACTGTCGTTGCTCGGCAGCGAGCTGAGGAGGCTGGTCGGGATCGAAAGGATGCCGCTGACGATCCAGCTTGCCGCGATCGAAACGCCGAGCGCCGCCCACGTCGTCGCGGTGGGTCGCGCCGCGCTTCTGCTTCGGCGAATGACGTGATTTCGGCGGGATGCGCCTGCCGCGGCGCGGTCATCCTGCCGAAAACCCGTCATCTGCGCGGGTGCCCGTAGGCGGCGGGGGTCAGTCGAGCGTGAAGCGCTCTGCGCCTGAAGAGCCCTCCCACTGCACCGTGACGACGACGGGGCGCGCAGTGATCTCTTCCGGCAACGTGAACTCGTGGGTCGTCGCGGACATATCCGCCGTGCACGGGCCGCTGCCGCTCGGCGGCGTCATGGTGACGACAACGGATGCGGCATCCGTCACCTCGAGCGCCGACGCCGTCGATGGGCAGCTGGAACTGCCGAACGTCACAACGGCGAACGTCTCGCCGACATCGACCCAGGTTGCGAACGGACCCTCAGCGAACCCGGCGCCATCGAGCTGGCCGTCGGACACATCGACGTTGTCGGGAAGTCCGGCGTATCGATCGGCGGCGACACCGCCACCGAAGATGCCGCCAGCGCACCCGGCAAGGAGCACGATACCCGCTACTGCGAACCCTGCCCGCGCCATCCGTGTGCCCATACCGCCAGCCTCGCGCGTGCGGCAGAAGGTCGCAACACAACGTTCCGGCGAATTCGATCGTCTGGGACCGGCACGCTCAGCGCGACACAGCCGGGGCCGAGCTACACGCGCTCGTGCGTGAGCACCCCCGGGATCTCGCCGCGCTCGGGCAGGTCGTCGCCCCGGGCGAAGTCCGCCCAGAGTTGGCGCACCCGTTTCGCGTGCCGCTCGATCTCAGCCCAGGGCGCACCGGCGAGGATTTTGGATCGCTGCCACGTCGCTTCGTCGCCGAACAGGAACGGCAGGTCGATCGTGTGCGCGGCCCCAAATGCGTTGCCGGGTGCTGACCAGGAGAAGACGTAGTGCCGCGCGCGACCACCCGCGGCGGCATGACGACGAGCGAACCGCCGCGACGGCCGGCCGTAAATCGCCTGCGTCATCGCGACATCGACCGCATGGATAGCCGGGCCGCCGACGAGCGGCACGCGACCGAGCCTGTGGACCGCAGGGAGCTGCGGGACGAAGAGGCGCGACTCCTGGGAGGTGTGACCGATGAGCACCTCGATGCGGGGAGCCGCAGCATCCAGTGCCGCGTCGAGCGCGGGCTCCTGCGGCAGCGGGTCGTGCCCGGTTTGCGGCCCGAACGGCATGCCACCGCGCAGGCCGAAGCGGCCCCCGACGACATTCACGAGCGCCTGCCGAGACAGGATTTCGCCGACGGTCGACTCCGCCGTGAGGCCGACTGCCGCGCGGCCCATGGTCTCGCCCATCGCGCGACGCCCGCGGCCGATGCCGAGCGGTGCGCTCTGGATGATGGCGCGAGAGAACAGGCGCGAAGCATCCGGGGTCGCCATGATGCTCGCGATCGCGTCGCCGCCCGCCGACTGCCCGAACGCCGTGACGCGCGCCGGGTCGCCGCCGAACGCCGCAATGTTGCGCTGCACCCAGCGGAACGCCTCGATCTGGTCGAGCAGACCCAGATTGGCCGGATGCCCATCCGGCGTCGAAAGGAACCCGAAGAGCCCGAGACGGTAGGTCACCCCGACGACGATGACGCGCTGCTCGGCGACGAGCGCGGCAGGGTCGTGGGCCGGGATGTCGGCGGCACCGAGCACATACGAACCCCCGTGAATGAACACCATGACGGGGAGGGCTTCGCCCGGCTGCAGGTCGCGCGGCACCGTGACGGTGAGGTTCTGGCAGTCTTCGCTGTCGCCGAGGTCACCCTGCGCAGTGCCCATCGCGTCGGCGAGGGCGAGCGATGGCAGCTGCGGGCAGGCGGGTGACGGTGCGGTCGCGGTGAGCAGTTCGCTCCGGTCGGCGACCGGGGCGGGAGGGGCGAAGCGGGCGGCACGAGCGTATGGGATACCCGATGCGCGGATGACCGGCCCGTCGATGCGCCCGATGACGGGCCCGCACGGCGGCTCGAAGCGACCGTCGTGCTCGACTGCCGGATGCACGGCCATCGGCTGCGCGGCTCTGGGCTGCGCGGCTCCCGGCGCGAGCGCTTCGACATCGGCCAGCCCGACCATTTCGGCGCTCGCCTCCCACAGCTGTCGCGCGAGCTCGATGTCGTATGCCTGCGGGTTGGTTTTTGTGATGCGCTGCTGCTCATAGAACTCGCCCGAAATCCAGTCATCGCCCGGGCTGCCTTCGGCGAGCGCCGTGAGCCCGATGGCGCCCTCCTCCGGCGTGATGAACCGCATGAGGGTGCGCAGCGGCGTGCGGTAGACGAGTCGCATCGGGCTGGAAGTGTCGCTCGCAAAGCTCGTCGCGACGACGCCCGGATGAAACGCGGCCGCCGAGATGCCGGCCCCATTGAAGCGGTGGTCGAGCTCTTTTGTGAAGAGGACGTTCGCGAGTTTCGCGTTGCCGTAGGCGCGGTTCGCCGAGACGCCGCGGTCGTTGTTGAGGTCATCAATATCGAGCTTGGCGAAGAGCTTCGCCGCCGCGCTCGAGGTGGTGATGACGGATGCCCGGCTCGCGATGAGCGTCGGCATGAGCAGATTTGTCAGCAGGAACGGGGCCAGATGGTTCACCTGCAGGGTGAGCTCGAAGCCGTCTTCGGTGCGCTCTCGAGTGCCAAAGATGCCGCCGGCGTTGTTCGCCAAGACATCGATGTGCGGAAAGTCGTTGGCGAGCGCATCCGCCAGTTCGCGTACCTCGCCGAGGCGGGTGAAGTCGGCGAGGTAGAACGGCGCCTCGAGCTCGTTGGCGATGCGCTCGGTCTTCTCGCGCGAACGCCCCACAATGACCACCCGATGGCCGTCGGCGTGCAGCTTGCGCGCGGCGGCCGCCCCGATGCCGTCGCTCGCGCCCGTGATGATGATGGTCTTCGCACTCATGCCGCTCCCCTGGTGGTGTGCCCCCAGTCTGTCGAAGTGCGGCTGAGTGAACGGCCTCAGCGGGTGCTGGCGTGAATGGTCGGCTCTGCCCCGGTGAGGGCGCTCGCGAGGAGGTCGCTCAGGTTTTCGGTGGTGACCTCGGTGGGGTTCGAGGCGGGAGCGACGGCGAGGATGCGGCGCACCGCCTCCGGAATGTCGTCTGCGGTGAACCCGTAGTCGGACAGGCGGCGCGGGGCATCGAGGGCTTCGCGCAGGTCGTTGAGCGCGCTGACGGCGGCAGCGGCGGGGTCGTCGCCCTCGCGCACCGGAGCGCCGAGCGCGGCGGCGAGCCGAGCGGCCTCGTGGGGTGCGTTGGGGGCGTTGAGTGCAAGCACGTAGGGCAGCACGGTGGCGTGCGTCTCGGCATGCGGGAGGTCGAAGGTGCCGCCGAGCACATGGCAGGCCTTGTGGTGCAGGCCCGAGCCCGCCGAGGCGAATGCGACGGCCGCGAGATAGCACCCGTAGAGGGCTTCGTCGCGGGCGGTGCCATCGCTGGAATCTGCGACGATGCCGCGGAGTGACGAAGCGAGTGCCCGTGCGCCTTCGAGGGCGAGCGCCCGGTTGATGGGGTCGGCGCGCGGCGCCCACAGGGAATCGACGCAGTGCGCGAGTCCGTTGAGTCCGCTTGCGACCGAAAGCCCCACGGGCAGTGACATCGTGAGATCGGCGTCGTAGACGACCGCAACCGGCAACACCCGAGCATCCACCCCGGTCGTCTTGGTTCCGTCTTCGGTCAGGCCCCACACATTGGTTGCCTCTGACCCGGCATACGTCGTCGGTACTGCGATGATCGGCAGGCCTGTCGTGAGCGCGATGGCCTTGGCGAGGCCGGTGGTCGAACCGCCACCCACGGCAACGAGCACGTCGATGGATGCTTCGGCCGCAGCCGCCCGCGCGCGTTCGGCGTTCTCAACCGGAACATGCTGCCGCACATCGTCCCACCGGAGCGCAATGTCGAGCCGACTGCAGACCCTGTCGGCGAGCTCCCCTTCGCGCTCCGACGCGATCAGCATCACGCGCGACGCAGCGAGACGCTCGAGCTCGGCCTGCAGGTTCGCGGCGCCATCACCGCGCCCGAAGAGCACGCGTTGCCCGAGGGTCTCATGGGTGAAGGTCATGGCCATGGGTGCGGCCCTCTCTGATCGTCGGCGTCGGCGAACGCCTCATTCTTGCATCCGGACCTTTGAGGTGTCGTTAGCTTCCGGCACGCTTGCGGCGCAGGGCGGTGGAGATGGCCACCGCGAGCACGAGGGCGGCACCGTTGAAGACGCCGTCGACCCACGACTCGGCACCCGAGAGCACCAGGCCCGACACCGACACCGCCACGAAGAGCACGCCGACGACGGTGCCCCAGACGTTGAAGCGGCCGGGCTGGATTGTGGTCACACCGAGGAACACTGCCGCCAGGGCGGGAAAGAGCAGGGTCATCCCGTTGTCGGGGTTGGCGCCGCCGGTGCGGGCGGTGAGGATGATGCCCGCGACTCCCGCGAGAACCCCCGCGATGACGAAGGCAATCATCGTGAAGCGGGTGGTGGGCACACCAGCGAGCACCGCCGAACGTGGGCTCGCGCCGGTGGCGTAGAGGGCGCGACCGAACGGGGTCTGGGTGAGCAGGTACCAGATCACCATGAGCACGACGATGACAACGTAGACGACGGCGGGGATGCCGAACCAGCGCGACGAACCGAACGAGCGGAACCCGGTGTCGATGCCGGTGATCGCAAGCCCACCGGTGTGCCACTGGATGAGCCCGCCCAGCAGGGTGGCGACACCGAGGGTCGAGACGAACGAGTTGAGCCCGAGTCGGGCCACCAACACACCGTTGATGATGCCGATGAGGGCTGCGGCGAGGAGTGCGATCAGAATGGCCGCGACCAGGGGCAGGTCGAAGTTGACCTGCATCGATGCGCAGATCACGGCCGAGATTGCGGCGGTCGCCCCGACCGAGAAGTCGAAGTGGCCGGAGATGAGCGGAATCAACACGGCGATGGCGACGATCGTCACCACCGACTGGTTTGCCAGCACGATCTGCAGGTTTCCGGTGGAGAAGAACGCGGTGCTGCTCGACGGGTTGATCGCGAAGAATGCCGCGATCAGCACCAGCAGGACGACCAGGCCAAAGCGCTCACCGAACGCGAGCAGACGTTGGCCGATGCGGCGAGGGGTGGTTGGGGTCGCGGTGGTGGCGACGTCGGTTGTAGTCATCGTTCCCTCGGGTCAGAATCAGGGGCGGAGCCGACGGGAATCTCGTCGGCCATCATGAGGCGGGCGATACGCTCCCGCGGGGTGGCGGCGGTGTCGAGGTCTGCCACTGCGACTCCGTCGCGCAGCACCACCACCCGGTTGCACAGCGCCAGAAGCTCGTCGAGATCGGATGATGCGACCACCACGGCGGCGCCGTTGCGGGCCGCCGTCGCGACCGATCGGTAAATATCAGAGCGGGCGACCACGTCGACGCCCTGCGTGGGTTCGTCGAGCAGCAGGATGCGCGGCTCGCGCTGCAGCCAACGCGCCATCATCACCTTCTGCTGGTTGCCACCCGAGAGGGTTCCGATGGGCTGCTCGATCGAGCCGGTGCGCACGGCGTACTGCTGCACCAGGTCATCCGCGTTGGCCCGTTCAGCTTTGTGGTCGGCGCGGTAGGTCTTCCAGAACTTCGGCAGCACCGTGATGGAGAGGTTCTCGCGCACGCTGAGTTCGCCGAACACACCATCGGCGTGCCGGTCCTCTGGCACGGACCCAATGCCGGCGGCCATTGCCGCCTGCGGGGTGGTCGGAACATACGCCTCACCATCGAGACGAAGCGCACCGGATGCGATGGGCATCGCGCCGAACACCGCCCGCAGCAGCGACGAACGGCCTGAGCCAGCGAGCCCTGCGATACCGACGACCTCGCCCTCACGCACCGCCAGGTCGATGCCGCGCAGCGAACCGGCCGCAAGCCCGAAGGCTTCGAAGCGCACCCGCGGCTTCGGCGTGATGGCATGCCGCTCCGTGACATCCCGGGCCTCGCCCGTCATCGCGGTCACCAAGCGGTCGAGCGTCATCTCCGCGATCACGGCAGAGTCGGCCACCGAGCCGTCACGGAACACCGTCACATGATCGGCGACCGCCTGGATCTCGGGAAACCGGTGCGACACCAGCACGATCGTCTGGCCAGCATCCGCCCGCTGTCGGAGGGCGACCATCAGCTCCTGCGACTCGTGCTCCGGCAGCGCCGCTGTCGGCTCATCGAGCAACAAAATGTGGTCGTCAGCCTCCTGGTCGGCCAGGGCGCGAGCGATTGCCACCATGGTCCGCTGCGAGGGTCGCAGTGCGCCCACCGGCATGTCTGGTGACGCCCTGATGCCGAAGCGATCGAGCAGTTCGGCGGCGTTCTCCCGCAGCTGCTTCCAGCGGATCTGCGGACCGGAGCGGGGGAACCCCGCCACCAGGGCGAGGTTCTCGGCGATGGTCAGCGAGTCGATGAGCCCAACATCCTGGTGCACGAAGCGCAACTGCTCCGCGCGGGCCACCGACGGGGTGATCGACTTCGCCTCGATCTGACGATTGTGGATCGTCACCGTGCCGGCCTCGGCCGTGTACACCCCGGCGAGGCACTTGATCAGGGTCGACTTGCCCGAACCGTTGCCACCAAGAAGGGCGTGAATGGTGCCCTTGTCGACACGCACATGCGCATCGACAAGGGCGGCGGTGGCGCCAAAGGATTTCCCAATCCCGTCAGCGACAAGCGCAGCCATCATTGGCGCCACCACCTCACTCATCGTGTTCTACAGGCCCCACGCCGCACGGAACTGTGCGCGGAAGTCGACCTCGGGCGTGTAGTTGAACGGGGCGTCCACCGCCGGCAGGTTGTTCTCCGCGTTGACGGCCTGGAGGCCGACGCCGCTCGGCTGCACTTCTTGCCCGGCGAGCACACGGAGGGTCGCGTCGATCGCTCCCCATCCGTCCCACTCGTGGCTCCAGGCGATCGTCGAGTCCTGACCGACGCCGTCGTGGAGGAGGCCGAAGTTCGGAATCGAACCGATAGCGCCGACGATGTTGAGATCGGCGGAGCGACCGGATGCTTCGATGCTCTGACCGAGACCGGCAAGGAACCAGGCATCGATGGGCACGGCAACCGAGTTGGCGGTCGGATTCTGCAGCAGCGCCTGCTCGAACTTCTGGGTGAGCGTGCCGCCCGAGACATCCGAGTTCGCAAGCTGCAGCGTGCCGACAACCTCACAGGTGTCACATTCTTCGAACACCGCCAGACGGCCCTCGTTCATCCACGGCCCCCAGACCGTGTCGTTGAACTCGATGTTGAGCAGCTGGGCGTTGCCGTCTGCCTCTCCGATGAGCCACTTCGCCTGCAGCTCGCCGATGGTGGTCCACCATTCACGGTCGGTCATGCCGTCAAGCTTCTGCGTCACGGCGGTGAACAGAGGCTCGTCTGCACAGTCATTGCCGCCGGCACCGATCGTGACAATCCCGGCATCCTTCGCTTCGGCGAGCGCCCCGGAGAAGCTTGCGCAGTCTTGCGCGATGACGATGATGACATCGGCCTCAGCAACCACGCCGTTGCGAATGCACTCCGACCATCCGGCGGGGTTGAGTTTTCCGTCACAGACATCCGCCTGCCAGCCGACCTCGAGCGCTGCCTCTTCGACGGCGGCGGTGGGTTCGATGCAGGTCACGAGTTGCTGGCCGCACGAGACGATCCAGGCGTGAATGTCTTCGGTGATTTCGACGGGCTCTGTGGGCACGTCGCCGAGGACTCCTTCGTAGGTCTCGGCGAGGTAGGCAGCCGATGCGGTGCCGTTCTCAGCGTTGGACTCAGACGACTCTTCGGTGGTTCCTCCTGCACAGCCGGCGAGGGCGAGGACGACTGCCACTCCGATTCCGACGGTGCTGATGATTCTGTTCTTCATTGAACGATCTCCTGTTTCTGCTGTGTCGCAATTGACCTCGGTGTCGAACAACACTGTCTGAGATACGGGGCCAGAGTGCAAGCAATCGTCAATGCAAATCCCGCCGCCTCTAATGCCTCTGACGCATCAGTCCCCCACATCTGGAGGCCAGATTTGCCTTTTGATGCAGGTGGCGCATCAGGAGCGATGAAACCGGCATTGGACACCCCACTGCCGCCCTCCTAGCCTCGGTCGAGATGAACCCGCCTGACGGCGGGGCGACATATTGCAAGGGAGCAATTCTGTGAACGAGACTGACGTTGTCATCGTCGGAGCTGGGCCAGTCGGCCTCGCAACGGCACTTGGGCTGGCTCGCGCCGGCGTCAGGTGTGTAGTCCTCGATAGAGCAGCAGGGCTCAACACCTCCCCGCGAGCGATGGCCTACCTCTACCCGGTAATGCCCGGCCTCGAATCGCTCGGCGTGCTCGACGACATCAAGGCGATCGGCATCCGCAGCCCCGGAATCAACTTCATCGACATGGCGAGCGGCGAGCACCTCCCCCAGAGCCTCGATGTGCTCGACGGCATCGCCCCCCACCCCTACGCGGTGCAGCTCGGCCAGGGCGATATCGGCAACATCCTCATCCGTCACCTCGCACAGCACGAGGGCGTCGAGACACGCTGGAACAGCCCCGTGGTCGACATCACCCAAACGGATGACGCGGCGACCGTCTCGTATGAGACCGACGGCGAGCGGCACGAAATCACGG
The DNA here is from genome assembly GCF_054969005.1 of Homoserinimonas flava. Taxonomy (NCBI): domain Bacteria; kingdom Bacillati; phylum Actinomycetota; class Actinomycetes; order Micrococcales; family Microbacteriaceae; genus Homoserinimonas; species Homoserinimonas flava. Next base: position 27,282 of record NZ_JBUEQS010000002.1, on the reverse strand, counting down.
CGAAGTGGGTCATCGGTGCCGATGGTGCCGCCAGCGCTGTGCGTGAGATTCTCGGTCTCTCGTTCGACGGGTTCACCTGGCCAGACCGCTTCATCTCCACCAACATCCATCACGACTTCGAGGGCGCGGGGCTTCCCCCGGCGAACTGGCGCATCGACACCGAGTACGGCGCCGTGATCGCCAAGATCGACCAGACCGGCCTCTGGCGCTTCACCTTCCGGGAATCCGACGCGCTGCCGCTCGAGGGTCTCGAAGAGCGCATTCACGCACACTTCAAGAAGGGGCTCTATGGCCCCGACTACGAGCTCGTCCAGTTCGCTCCGTATCGGATGCACCAGCGCTGCGTCGACAGCTTCCGGCACGGTCGCGTGCTGCTTGCCGGCGATGCTGCGCACATCACGAACCCGATCGGCGGGCTCGGACTCACCGGGGGCCTGCTCGACTCATTCGTGTTGTACGAGGCCCTCGCGGCGGTAGTGCACGGCAGTGCAGCAGAGCACGTGCTCGACCTTTACGCGGAGCGCCGAAAGGCTGTCTGGACCAACATCGTCTCGCCCACCGCGAGCGGCCTCAAGCGCCTGCTGTTCGACACCCCGCCGGGCGACGACCGCGACCAGGCCCTTGCCGGCATCCGCGCGACAGCGAACGACCCCGATCTGCGCCGAGCAGAACTGATCCGGCAGGGCGCGATCGCGACCCCGTCGGTCCTTGAGAAGGAGGCAGCACAGTGAGCACCCACAATCGCCAGTTCTGGGTTGGCGGCGAACTCGTCGCCACCGACGCCGGCACCCTCGTTAAGGGGCAGATGTTTGTCGAACACCTTCCCGCTGCCACCGGTGCCGAGAAGAAGGCACCGTTCATCCTCGTGCACGGCGGCGGCGGACAGGGTCTCGATTACCTCGTGACCCCGGATGGTCGACCAGGGTGGGCACCGCTGCTCGCCGAGCGGGGGCACGACGTGTACGTCGTCGACCGCACTGGCCACGGCCGCTCCCCCTACGACCCGCACGTGCACGGCGACCTCGCCCCCGCGATGGGTGCGGAGTTCATCGCGACCGTGTTCTTCTCGCCGGTTGAGGGCGAAGGGAGCCACCCCACCGCGGGGCTCCACACGCAGTGGCCGGGGGCGCGCGACGCCAACGATCCGGTCAGCCTGCAGTTCATGCGCAGCCAGGGGCCGACGCTCGCCGACAGCGAAGCCGCTCAGATCCTCGACCAGAAGGCTCTCGTCGAACTCCTCGACCTCGTCGGCCCGGCGTTCGTCGTGACCCACTCGGCCGGAGGGCCGGCCGGGTTCCTCGCCGCGGACGCGAGGCCCGAATCGGTGCTCGCGCTGCTCGCCTGTGAACCCCTTGGGCCGCCCTTTCTCGGCGCACCCAACATGCCGCTGCAGTGGGGTGTGGCGAATGCGCCCCTCAGCTATGACCCGCCCGTCGCCAGCGTCGATGAGCTCCGGTTTGTGGTCGACGAGAGTGCCGGCCCCGTGCCCATCGCCCTCCAGCCAGAACCGCCGAGACGCCTGCCTCGGCTCGCCACAGTGCCGATTCTGCTCGTCACGGGTGAGGCGTCACCATTCCGGTGGTTCACCGGGCACACGGAGGCCATGCTCACCCAGGCCGGATGCACCGTCGAGCACTCCAAGCTTTGGGAGCACGGCATCACGGGCAATGGTCACGGACTCGTCTTCGAAAAGAACCACGCCGAGGTGCTCGCCCACATCGTCGAACGCGCCGAAGCGCTCGCCACGGGGCGGTAGGGCTGAGGTTGCTGGTGTCGCTCGGGTCGGAAGGGGAGCGGAGTGCTCACTCCTCTTCCGACACGAGCCACGCTCCCTCGATCAGGTCGATGGAGGTGCTCGCCACCTCGACCGCGACCTTCGCGAGCGCGACGGCGGAGGGCTGCGCGCCGAGCGCAGGCACGACGACCGCGGCCGTTGATGCTTCCTGCTCCAGCAACGGCACCGCGACCAGGCGAGGATGGGGCCGCTGTCGAAGCGATGACTCGGCGATGAGACCGACACAGTTTTGGTATGCGATCGCGCTGAAAATTTCGTACTCGGAGCGGGCATACGCCCCAACGATGAGTTGCTTTTCGGCGCGCCGCGGGTATGCCAACCAGTGTGATCCCCACGCCCCAGGGATGCTCGGAGGGAAGGTGACCCACGGGTCATCGAACAGGTCATCAATGGAGATCGACTCGGAACCCGCCAGGGGATGGTCGACCGGCAGCAGTGCGCGGAGCGGCTCCTGGAAGATGCGGGTGGTGCGGAGTTCAGGCAGCGGGACAGGTGCCCGCAGGAGCGCCACGTGATACTCGCCGCTGAGAATCGGGGCGATCCCTCGATGGAAGTCGGCCTCGTGCAGCACGAGGCGGATCTCTGGATGCTGCTCCCGGAACGCGCTGAGCACCGGGTCGGTGAGTTCGGCAAGGCCGTTGCCGTAGATCCCCACCCGAAGCGTCTGCTTCGTGGCGACCGCCATGGAGTGCGCGGCGAACGCGAAGTCGTCGACCTTCTCGAGAAGCTCTCGCGCACGGGGCAGAAGGTCAGCACCCTCAGACGTGATCGCGACACTGCGCCGGTCCCGCTGAAACAGCCGAACACCGAGTTCGTCTTCGAGCGCGGCAATCGACCGAGTCAGGGCGGGCTGGCTGAGGTGCACCCGCTGCGCTGCGGCGTGAAAGCTCAGGGTTTCGGCGAGTGCCACGAAGCGCCGAAGATTTCTGACATCCATGATGAGGCCCAATGCTAGACGCTGCCGAAGTTCTCCATCACGAAGCTGGGCGCCGAGATTCCGCTCCGACCGGGTTGCAGCGGTTCTCGACCAGGGGCCTCGGAACTCTCGAACGCATCGAGCGGTGGGAGCATCACAACGCACGCACCCTGGTCAGCCTGACCGCCCGAACCATCGATCAGCAGCCACTCGACGCCACTGAAGTCAATCTCGCCCTGCCCCGGCTCACCTTTGCGCGGGTGCGAGCAAACCCCCACCTTGTCGAACGCACCCCGGCCCACATCACGTCAGCCACGTCAGACGGTGTTGCCCTCTACTTCTCACTCGCAGGCGACGCATTCTTCTACCACCGTGACGGGGTGCACCTGCAGCGACCGGGCACGCTTCTCGTCTGCAACGTGAACCAGCCCTTCATGCGTGGGTTCGCGCACGGTCTCCGCGAGTACGTGCTCACGGTGCCGCGGGCGGTGTTTGAGACTGTCGCCGAGCGCGTCATCCCCACATCACCGAGCGCGCTCAGCTTCGCCGACACCCCTGACGGTGACGTGCACGCCGCTGAACTCGCGCGACTCATGCAGCGCAGCCTTGCGACCCCCACCGAGGGATCACGCGACGCAGGGTCGCGGGCCACAGAATCGCTGGCCGCGACCGAAGCGAGCGCCCTCGAGCTGCTGCGGGCGATGTTCGTGCCGGAGGCGGCAAACTCGAGAGCCTCGCACCGACGAGCCGCAATCGCCTGGATCAGCCGCAATCTTCGGGATCCGTCGATCTCTGCCGCCGCCGCCGCGAAGGCCGTCGGTGTGAGCGAGCGCCACCTGTCGCGTGCCTTTGCTGACACCGGGGTGGGCGTCGCCCGCACCATCCTTGAGATGCGTTTGCACCTCGCACACCGCATCCTCTCGAGACTGGGCTCCCCGATTGTGCACGACGTCGCCCTCTACTGCGGGTTCGTTTCGGCGGCACATTTCAGTCGTGTGTTCCGCGAACAGCACGGGCAAACACCCGCCGAAGTGCGGGCAACCGCCGGCTTGCCGAGAACGGACACCCCCTAGTCGGTTCAGGACTTCTCGCCCCGCAGGCCCGAAGCGATTCGGATACTGGCTGTGACCCACTACTGCAGCGACGCATCCGGAGGAACACCAATGGCGGAATTCGACGACGGAATGGCAGCGACCGAGCTGCCCACCGGAACCATCGTGGAGACAGAGGTCCTCGTGGTCGGATCGGGGCCGAGTGGTTCGGCCGCCGCGCTGGCACTCTCGACCTACGGCATCCCCAACATCATGATCACCAAGTACCGGTGGACCGCCAACACCCCCCGCGCGCACATCACGAACCAGCGGGCGATGGAGTTCTTCCGCGACATGGGGGTCGACGACGAGGTCAACGCCCTCGCGACACCCCACCACCTCATCGGCGACACCGTCTTCTGCTCGTCCATCGCCGGCGAAGAGTTCGGTCGCATCCTGACCTGGGGCACCAGCCCCGTGCGCCACGCCGACTACGAATCGGCCTCGCCCACCCTGAACTGCGACCTCCCCCAGAACCTGCTCGAGCCGATCCTCGTGCGCAACGCCACCATGCGCGGCACGCAGACCCAGTTCTCGAGCGAATACGTGTCCCACGTGCAAGATGACGACGGGGTCACCACCACCGTGCTCGACCGGGTCACCGGCAGCCAGTACAAGATCCGCTCGAAGTATGTCGTCGGGGCCGACGGAGCCCGTTCCAAGGTCGCCGCCGATATCGGCATCCCGTTCGAAGGGCAGATGGACATCGCCGGCTCGATGAACATCACCTTCACCGCCGACCTGACCAAGCTCGTCGGCCACCGCCCCTCAGTGCTCTACTGGGTCGTGCAGCCCGGCGCCAACGTTGGGGGCATCGGCGCGGGACTTGTTCGCATGGTGCGACCCTGGAACGAGTGGCTCATCGTGTGGGGCTATGACATCTCCCAGCCCGCCCCCCAGGTCGACGATGCGGCGGCAAAAGAAATCGTGTTCCAGTTGCTCGGCACCCGCGACCTCGACGTCGAAATCACGGGCACGTCGCTGTGGGGCAATAACGAGATGTTCGCCACCCACCTGCAGAAGGGACGCGTGTTTTGCGTTGGCGACGCCGTCCACCGCCACCCACCGTCGAACGGCCTCGGATCGAACACCTCAGTGCAGGACTCGTACAACCTCGCATGGAAGCTTGCCGCCGTGCTGCGCGGGCAGGCCGGACCGGCACTCCTCGACAGCTACAGCGTCGAGCGCGCGCCCGTCGCCCGCCAGATCGTGACCCGCGCCAACCGCTCATCGCGCGAGTTCGGCGGGTTTTTCGAAGCGCTCGGCGTGACGACGGCAGAGAACGAAGCCGAAATGGTCGCCGCCATCGAGGAGCGCAAACTCGACACCCCGACCGGCCGCACGAGGCGCGAAGCACTCCAGTCGGCGATGGAGCTGAAGAACTACGAATTCAACGCCCACGGTGTCGAGCTTGGTCAGTTCTACACCTCCGACGCCGTTGTCGGGGACGGCAGCGTGCGCCCCGCGCCGACTCGCGATACCGACCTCTACTTCGAACCGTCGACCGTGCCCGGCTCACCACTGCCCCACGTCTGGGTCGGAAATAACGTCGAAAAGTGGTCAACCCTCGATCTCGCGCCGTCGACCCAGTTCACGGTGTTCACCGGCATTGCCGGTGAAGGCTGGGCCCGCGCCGCCGAAACGGTCGCCGAGCACTTCGGCATCACCCTCAAGAGTGTGGTCATCGGCCCTGGTCGCCCTGTCGAGGACCTCTACTTCGACTGGGCCCGCATTCGGGAGATCGACGAAGACGGCGTGCTCCTCGTGCGGCCAGACAAGATCATCGCCTGGCGATCGCTCGGGATGGTCGACGACGCGCCCGGCGCGCTCACCGACGTGCTCGCGCGCGTCCTCGACCGCGCGACCACGACCTCGAACTCGAACTCGACGTCGAACTGAAGGAGGACACGAGCAATGTCAGAGCCATCCGCAACGGCGCCATCCGCCGAACAGACCGCCCGCGAACAAGAACTCATCGAAACGGTGGTCGCGTCATTCGACCAGGCGTCTGACGAGCGTCTTCGCGACGTCATGCAGTCGCTGGTGCGTCACCTTCACGCCTTCATCCGCGATGTTCGGCTCACCGAGGAGGAGTGGAACACCGCCATCGCCTTCCTCACGGAGTCAGGCCACATCACGAGCGACACCCGACAGGAGTTCATCCTCCTCTCCGATGTGCTCGGCGCATCCATGCAGGTTGTCGCCGTCAACAATGAGGCCCAGGCCAACGCGACCGAGGCGACCGTCTTCGGTCCGTTCTTCGTCAACGATGCCCCCCTGCTCGAGAACGGCGGGGACATGTCGTTCGGCGCCGGCGGCGAACCGTGCTGGGTCGAAGGCAGCGTCAAAGACCTCCAGGGCAACCCGATCGCGGGAGCCCGCATCGAGGTCTGGGAGGCCGACGAAGACGGGTTCTACGACGTGCAGTACACCGACGGGCGCACCACCGCGCGCGCCCACCTTTTCACCGACGAGGCAGGCGAGTACAGCTTCTGGGGGCTCACGCCAACCCCCTACCCGATCCCCCACGACGGCCCTGTCGGCGCGATGCTCGCCAAGGTCGGGCGTTCGCCGATGCGCGCATCACACCTGCACTTCATGGTGACAGCACCGGGCCATCGACGCCTCGTCACGCACATCTTCGTGCGGGGCGATGAGCTGCTCGAGCGCGATGCTGTGTTCGGTGTCAAGGAGTCGCTCATCATGGACTTCGTCACCCACGACGCGAGCGACCCCACCCCTGACGGGCGAGACCTTGACGGTGCGACCTGGTCGAGCACACGGTTCGACGTCGTCCTCGCACCAGAGCAGACGGTGTCCCGCTGACTACAGCAGGTATGCATCGACCATAAATGGGCCCCGGATGTCACGCAGCCGGTCGATCACACGCTCAAGCCCGCGGGTGCCGATGGTGGAGAGTTGCAGGTCGTACGCACCGAGCGGCTGCAGTTTGCCCGTGCGGATGCGCACCACTTCCCATCCGGCCTGCCGGAGCGCCCGGTCTTTGCGCCGGTCGGTGGCTTCACGCTTGCCGACGTGTTCGAGGCCGTGACGGCCGGTGCTGTCGTATTCGATGGCGACGCGGAGCTCTGGCAGCAGGATGTCTGGCCACACTTCGACGTGGGTAAAGAAGGGGCGCGCGACCCGCACGGCGTTGAGGCCCTGCGTGAGGCTGAGGCGGTCGAACAGGTCGGCGCGCAGTTGCGCTTCGACGGCGGAGGCGGGTTTGGGGGCGCACTCGCTCATGAACGGCTCGCCGACATCGACGGTGGAGGGGGTTCGGGTGCACACGGCAGGCGCCGGGCGTCTCGGTTTTGCCTTCGACGCGACGGCGATGCCGGCCTGCACGGGTTTCGGTTTCGCCATCGCGAAGCAGTCGGGGCACCATGACGATCGCCGCCGCTCGCGGCTCGGCCGTTCCCGCTGCTCGGTGGGGGTTGCGACGAAACGGTGCCCGAACTGTTCGCACTCCCACACGAGCAGCACGTCGGCGGCGGGCGGAATCTGGGTGAGCATAATGCCGTCGTTGAACTCGGGATGGTACTGGCGCACGAGGGCCGGGTAGTACGCCCACGCCGTGCGGTAGGTACCAACGTCGTAGGGCACCTCACGCCCGCGCGAGAACTGGCGGCGCGCCCACCAGTCCTGAATCCTCTCCGCCATGACCGGCACGGTACCCGCTGCCGCCGACACTGAGGGGTGAGCCTCAGCGGTGCCGCTTCGCCCGCGCTGCGAACGCATCCAACGCAGCGAGCACATCGCGCGCCTCGAAGGCGCGTCCTCGCGAGCCGCCTGCAATCTGATGCAGAATCCCGTCGTTGACGAGACGATCGATACCGTTCTGCGCATTTCTCGCACTCAACTCGAGGACATCCGCGGCCAGGTTCGCGTCGATCACCGGCTGACGTTGCAATACATCGAGCAGCCTCCGCCCGGCGCTGCCTGCCCGAGCCGAAGTCATCGACTCCCAGGCAGATCGGATCTCGGTGAGATCGGCGACGAGGGCTCGCCCGTTCGTGATCGCCTCACGTGAAGCATCCGTCAGTTCGCGGATGATCGGCTCGACGTCACCAGCCCGATATGCAGTGAGCGCATCGAAGTAGGCGCGAGTGTCTCGTAGGAGGCCAGCCGAGACCGGCACGGTGACATTCGTCGTCACACCCAGGCGGCGCAGCATGGCCTGGATGAGTGCGCGACCAGTGCGGCCGTTCCCGTCGGTGAATGGATGAATGGTCTCGAACTGTGCATGGGCGATTGCGATCTGGAGAAGCGCTGGCAGATCCAGTCGCTGAGCGAACAGCATCAGGTCGTCCATCAGGGCTGGCACGCGATCGAACTGGGGCGGGACGAACGCCGCCGTGTGAGGGCTGTTGGAATAGCCGCCGCCAATCCATACCGCTTGCGTGCGCCAGGCTCCCGTGTGCTCGGGTTGGTCTGGCCCCAAGATCTCGGCCTGCATGCGCACGATGCTCGACGCGTCGAGCTCCTCCGCCAGCTCGATCGCCGCCTCCATCGCACGAACGTTCCCGACGATCGCACGCGAGTTCTGCCCCGCCTTGCGCCCCAGTTCTGCGAGCGCAATGTTCTTTGCCGACGCCGTCAGCTGCTCGATCTCCGAGCTCGCAGCGCTTTCGCTGCGAAGAAGGATCGCGGAGAACGGTGCTGTGACCGCGCCGACCTCACCGTCGAAGCGACCGAGCTCGATGGTCGCATCCTCGATTGAAGCCAGCAGCTCGGGATCGAGCGCTGGCATCACAAGGGCGCCGATGGCGGGTGGAACGGCCGCCTCGTAGGGTCCACGTGCGCGGAGGGCTGCTCGGCGCGAGAGTCCGCTCGGGTTCTCGGCGCGATCCCACTCCACGCCTTCGTACCCGACAGCTGGCCATGAGGTCTCGGGTTTCCCTCCTCGTTCCATCGTCATGACCCCATCTTACCGATGGTTAGGCGTATAACCATCGGTAAAGCCCAATCGGGTGGATGGATTCAGGATTGCCGTTGTCGGCCGCTGGCCGGTCGCCGAGACTGGGGCTATGACTTCTGATTCTGGGTATGCGTTTGAGCTTGTCAATCTGCGGCGGGATTTCGGCGACAAGGTTGCCGTCGACGATGTGAATCTGCGGGTGCCGCAGGGTTCGTTCACCGGCCTGGTCGGGCCGAACGGGGCAGGCAAGACGACGGCGCTCTCGATGGCGGTTGGCCTGCTTCGCCCGAGCGGCGGCCAGGCGTTCGTGCAGGGCGTCGATGTGTGGAAAGACCCGGTCGCGGCGAAACGCAACCTCGGGGTGCTGCCCGACGGGCTCGCTCTGCCGGAGCGGCTCACGGGCGGGGAGCTCCTCACCTATTGGGGGCGCTTTCGCGGCCTCGACCCGAAGGCGGTCGCGACCCGCTCGCAGGAGCTGCTCCGCATCCTCGAACTCGAAGAGGCGGAGACGCTCGGCACGCTCGTCGGCGAATACTCGACCGGTATGCGCAAAAAGATTGGGCTCGCCACCGCCCTCCTGCACACCCCCACGGTGCTCGTGCTCGATGAGCCGTATGAGGCGGTCGACCCGGTGTCGGCCCGCGTGCTCACCAGCATCCTTCGCCGCTTCACGGCGGCCGGAGGTTCGGTCGTGCTCTCGAGCCACGTCATGAGCCTTGTCGAGCAGTTGTGCGACCGGGTGGCGATCGTCGCGCAGGGCAAGGTCGTCGCCGATGGCACCCTCGACGAGGTGCGCGGCACCGGTTCGCTCGAAGACCGCTTCGTTGAGCTGGTCGGTGCGAACGAGATCGGCGAGGAGGACCTGTCGTGGATCGCATCCTGATCTCCCTCAAATTCACCCTGCTGCGACACAGCTCGAAAGGGCTGCGCATCGCCGGATGGATCATCGGCGCCCTCTTCGTGGCCGCGACGTGGGCTGCCGGGGTGTTCGCCGCGAATCCGGATGCCCGTGCCACGACCCTCTCGCTGCTGTTCGCCGGCTGGACGGTCGGTGCCATGGTGGGGCCCGTGCTCATGAGCGGAGCCGGGGTGCTGCGACCCGACTATTTCGCGCTGCTGCCGATCGAGCGGCGCGCCCTCTCCCGTGGCCTGTTCGTGAGCGTGTTCGTGAGCATCGCGGCGGGGTTCGTGCTGCTGGCGTTCGTCGCGGCATCCACTCACGCGGTCGGCCTGTCGCCCGCAACGCTCGTGCTCGTGCTGGTCGGGGCACCGCTCACCTGAGTGTTCGCGGTCACCCTCTCGCGTCTCGTCTATGGCCTGCTCGGTGCGGCGATGGGCTCGAAGGTGGGGGTTGAGATCGCCGGCATCCAGTTCGGGCTGATGTTCGCCGCCATGTTCACGGGCTGGATGGTCGTGCAGGCGGCCATCGAGAGCGTGCCCCAACTGTTGACCTCTGGTCTGCCGGAGGGGCCGATCACGGCGGTGCTCGACGCGTTCCCCAGCTCGTGGATGCTGCTCGCCATCGAATCGGCGGCCGGTGGCGACTGGGGCGCCGCCGCCATGCTGCTGGGTGCGCTCGCGGCCCTCGACGTGGTGCTCGTCGTCGCGACGATCGCGCTGCTCATGCCCAAGGTGGATGTGCCGAAGCGGAGGGGTCGGGCCCGCCGCCGCTCTGCCGCGCTGCTCGCTGGTGGTGGCCTGCTGCCGAAGACGCAGCTCGGTGCGGTCATCGGCAAAGAGATGCGGCAGTGGTCGCGCGACCCGTGGCGGTCGCTCGAACTGCGCACCGCCATCTGGACGGGCATCGCGATCGCCATCTTCGCGCTCGTCAGCGTCAACTATTCGGGCGTCGCCGCGTTCGCCGGGCTCATCGTCGCGTTCATGATGGGCATCGCGGGGCTCAACCTCTACGGCCAGGACGGTTCGGCAGTGTGGCAAACGATCGTGGGTGAGGATGCGACCTCCGTGCGGTCGGATGTCCGGGGTCGCCAGTGGGCGATGGTGCTCGTGTTCCTGCCGCAAACACTGCTCATCACGGCCGTGTTTGTGGTGTTGAGCCGGGAATGGTGGGTCATCCCGATTTTGGTGGCGGCGCTGCCTGCACTGTTCGGCTCGTCGAGCGGTGCTGCCGTGCTCACCTCGGCCGTCGGGGTCTCCCCCGGGGTCGACCCGCGCCGCCGCACCGGCCCGAACGACGCGAACGGCAACGTCGGTGTGCACGTGTGGATCGCGATCATCCTCATCACGATCGGCGCGCTCCCCACGGCGGGCATTGTCGTCGCGAGCCTGGTGTTCGATGCGCCGTGGATGCCGGTTGCGATGGTGGTTGTCGGCATCGCGAATGGGTTCTTCACCGCGTGGCTCTTCGGGCGCATCGCGATCGCCTACCTGCAGCAGCGGATGCCGGATGTCTTCTCCCGCATCCGCTACGGCCGCATCTTCAGGGACGGCTCGTCGGGGGTGCTCGGCTGGGTTGAGAAGACGACGCTCAGCGGGGAACAGCAGATGCGGGCGGCCCAACAGAAGCAGCGCGAAGGGCAGACCGCGGGGCGGGCGCCGGGCACCCCGTAGGAGTTCAGCCTCGACGCCTCCGCCGCAGCGGATCAGGCGCGGCAGTCGGCGTGCGCCGCTCGTCTTCGGCCTTCATCTCGATGAATGACGTGTGATCGACAGAGAGATACAGCTCGTTGTAGGTCGCCATGGCAGATCCGATCGCGGCGCCCGCAGTGCCGCGACGGCGCATCCATCGTGCCAGCAGCGCAAGCATCCACATGACAGCCCCGATGCCGCCAATGATCCCTGCGCCGATCAACCAGTCCACAGCGCCAGTATCGCACCGGGGGCCTCTCCCGCCATAGAATCGGGCCGTTCTCGCAGCCAGGCTCACAGCGCTGCGCTCGCATGATCGCCTTCGAAGGGGCCGCGGATGCCGAACACCACCTGCCACATGTCGATCTCACTCGATGGCTTCGTTGCCGGGCCGGATCAGAGTCTTGAGCATCCGCTCGGCAGGCGCGGAATGGAGGTTCACCGCTGGCACCTCGGGGACGAGCGCGCCAACGATGCCGACGAACTTGCGGCGAGTTGGCTGATGCGCCCGCGTGGGGCTTACGTGATGGGCCGCAACATGTTCGGGCCAATCCGCGGCGAGTGGGAGGACGACTGGCGCGGGTGGTGGGGGTCTGAGCCGCCGTATCACGCGCCGGTGTTCGTGCTCACCCATCACGCCCGCGAGCCGATCGAGATGGAGGGCGGAACGACCTTCCATTTCGTCACGGATGGTTTCGATGCCGCCTACGCGCGGGCGCGTGAGACGGCCGGCGACGACGGGGTCGACATTGCTGGCGGTGCCTCCACCGTGCGGCAGGCGCTGCTCGCCGGGGTGGTCGACGAGCTCACGCTCGACATCGCCCCGGTGCTGCTCGGGTCTGGCGAGCGAATTTTCGACGGCGTCGAATCGTTTGGGCTCGAGCCGGTCGAGGTGCTCCATTCGCCGCTGGCGACGCACATTCGCTACCGCCGGGCAGGCTGACACCCTCCCACACGCGCCTCGTCGTGGCATCCGAGCAGGAGACTCGCCCTCTCTGGAGGTTCGTTTACTTCCGCTTTTTTTGTAATTGTGATTACATATATTCCTGTAAATAAGATTCCAGGGAAACCTGAGAAGTGGGAGAAGCGTCATGAAGGGCAACGAGCTTGTCTGGCGGGCCCTTGCCGACCGCGCGCTGAAGGGAGAGCGGACGTGGCGGAGCGTCGGCGACCTCGCCTATGAGGCTGGCGTGCCGGGCACAACCGCGTATCTCGCCCTCGAGCGCCTCGAAAGTAACGGGGCTGTAGACCGGTACAGCCGAGGGGGGCTGGCAGTCGTCAGCATCGACAAAGTGCTGACGATGCTCTGCGCCTGGCGAAATCTCGGCCGCGACACTCTCGTGTGGACGTCGAAGGAAGCGATTAGCCCATTTCTCGACACCTCCCGCGGCCCTTATGCGCTGGGTGGCCCCGACGCCGCGAACGCGCTGCTCGAAGGACGCGCCGTCGCCGATTTTCGGGAGCACATCGTCTATTTGCCCCCATCATCAGACCTGAGCAGCCTGCCGACGGGCGATGAAGTCCGAGTGCTTTCGATGGACAACCGGGCCATGAAGACTTGGAACGGATACTCGAGTCTCGCCCAGACCTACGCCGACCTGTTTGCGACACCCGGCTGGCAGGCGTCAGAATTCCGCAAGGCGCTCCGCGACAAGTTCATTCAGGACCGCGAGTGGGACCAAGAAGGTGGTGCCCGGTGACGGTATTCGGCGAGGATGACGAGGGAAGACTCCGGGCTCTTCTTGACTCACTCGGCTATGACTTGGAGCCCTCCATCCTCATCGGCGGATGGGCGACCCATGCCCGCGTCGGCGGCGAAATCAGCCACGATATCGACCTCATCATCACGGAGCAACACCTCCGACAGAAGCTTCCCGAGCGCCTCAGCGGCTACAGCGAGAACCAGCTTCACAGTGGAGGAAGGAAGGCTCGAGGCGACGCCGACGGCGTCCACGTCGACGCCTACTTCCCGTACGAGTCCAAGCTCGGCACGAAGCTCCTGCTCGATGTCGGCGTCCTCACGCACTTCGTCGACCCGGACTTCATGGTGGAGGGATGGCTCACGCTCACCCTCGATGCTCACATCTCGACCAAGATCGCCGCCCTCATCGACCGGCACGCCACGGAGAAGGGCAAGAAGGATGCACGTGAGCTCGTCGCCCTCATTGACACGGGCGGTGACGCAGCGAAGGTCATCGAAGTGCTCGTTGCCGCGACTGGCGGGTCAACGAGTGACATTCCCGGCCACATACGCTTCATGTTCGAGGCGCTGCCCACGCTCGCGGGTCTCAATCAGAAGGATCGCCGCCGCTACGCGAGTCTCGCCCGTGAATGGATCGAAGAGGCCGAGCGGCAGACCGGCGGTGGTGCCGAGCATCAGAACCCGACGTTCTAGCCCAAGTCGGGCATCCATCTCCTGCCCCTGTTGCGTCGGCTGATATGCTGCACCCGACTGCGCAAGGATGCGGAGGACGGCATGGCAGTGACGGATTCGCCGCTGTGGACGGCACGTGATTTCGCCATGCCTCAGGGCGTTGCCCCAGCATCCGCGGCCTTCGGCTACCAGCACTTCTCGACGAGGGGCCTCGGCGCTCTCGAACGCATCGAGCTGTGGGAGAACCACAACGCCACCGCGCTGGTGAGTCTCGCCGCCCGCACCCTCGATCAGCAGCCTCTCGACGCCGACGAGGTCAACCTGGTGCTGCCGAATCTCACGTTTGCGCGGGTGGGCGCAAACCCTCATGTGGTTGAGCGCACCCACGAGCACATCGCGGCGACCGCCATGGATGGGGCGGCACTCTATTTCTCTCTCGCCGGCGATGCCTTCTTCTACCACCGCGAGGGCGTGCACCTGCAGCGGCCGGGCACCCTGCTGGTGTGCGATGTGAATCATCCGTTTATGCGCGGGTTCGCGCACGGGCTGCTCGAATACGTGCTCACCGTGCCGCGCACCGTGTTCGAGCAGGTGGCCGAGCGCCCGCTGCCGACGACCCCTATCGTGCTCAGTTTCAGCGACGTGCACGGCGGCAACGCGCACGCCGCAGCGCTCGCCCGGCTTGTGCAGCACAGTCTCGCCGTGCCCGACGCCGACTCGCTCGCGGCGACGGAGCAGAGCGCCCTCGAACTGCTGAGCACCCTCTTCAACACGGATGCTGCGAGCTCCAGTTCGGCGCACCGCCGCGCCGCCCTCGCCTGGATCAGCCGCAACCTGCGCGACCCGTCGATTTCGGCCACCACGGTTGCCCGCGCTGTCGGCATCAGCGAGCGGCACCTCTCCCGCGCCTTTGCCGAGACGGGGATCGGGGTGGCGCGCACCATCCTGGAGATGCGGCTGCGGCTGGCGCACCGCATCCTTTCGACCCCTGGCGCGCCGATCGTGCATGATGTGGCGCTGTACTGCGGGTTCGTGTCGGCCGCCCACTTTGGCCGCGTGTTCCGTGAGCGCTACGAGCAGACTCCGGCCGAGGTTCGCGCCGGCGCCTCTCGGGCCGCGTCGCCCCGTTCTTGACGAAAACAGACACCCGCTAGCCGGTTCAGGACGAACCCGCGCCGGCGCGCGGGCGCCCGCGGATACTGGCCGTGCCCCAATACGCACACCCACGGGCGCACCCTCGGCCTGGTCGTCACACGCGATCACGGCAGTCAAAGGAGACACCGAGATGAACACACAGCACAGTTGGCGCCGACGCGGCATCGCCGTCGCCGTCGCAGCGGGAGTACTTTTTGTCACCGGATGCTCGGGCGGCATCGGCGGCGATGATGACGGGCCCGTCGATGGCGAGCCGATCCGCATCGGGTATGTCACACCGCAGACCGGCGCGCTCGCGCTGTTCGGCGAGGCTGACACCTATGTTCTCGACGCGGTCGAGGAGTATTTCGCCGAGAATCCGGTGACCCTCGGTGACGGAACGACTCACCCGGTCGAGATCATCACCAAAGACACCCAGTCTGATTCGAACCGGGCGGCCGAGGTCGCGAGCGAGCTCATCCTGCAAGACGAGGTCGATCTCATCCTTGTCTCTTCGACGCCCGACACGGTCAACCCTGTCGCCGACCAGTGCGAAGCCAATCAGGTCGTCTGCATCTCGACGGTCGCCCCCTGGCAGGCATATTTCTTCGGTCGCGACGGCGACGCGGAGGAGGGCTTCGACTACACGTTCCATTTCTTCTGGGGCCTTGAAGACGCCCAAAGCGTCTACAACGCGATCTGGGAGGAGACGGCTGACGCTGACGCCGGCGTGGGCCTGCTGCTGCCGAACGACCCGGACGGCAACGCCTGGGCTGACCCCGCGACGGGGTTCCCGGCGTTCATCGAAGAGCAGGGCCGCGCCATCACCGACCCAGGCCGCTACGAGAACGGCACCACCGACTATTCGGCACAGATCTCGCAGTTCCGGGCGGCCGATGCCGACATCCTCACCGCCATCCCGATCCCGGGCGATTTCACCACCTTCTGGCAGCAAGCGGTGCAACAGGGCTACCAGCCGTCGACCGCGACCGTCGCCAAAGCCATCCTGTTCCCCGCCGCCGTCGAGGCGCTCGGTGATCTGGGCCAGAACCTGTCGACCGAGGTGTGGTGGCACCCCACCGTGCCGTTCACAAGTTCGCTGACCGGCCAGACGGCGCAAGAGCTCGCGGATGACTTCGAGGCGGAGACGGGGGCGCAGTGGACCCAGCCGCTCGGGTTCGCCGCCGCCCTGTTCGAGGTCGCCGTGGCGGCCCTCGAACAGTCCGACTCGGCTGATGCTGACGACCTCGCGGCCTCGCTCTCCGGGCTCAATGTCGACACCGTCGTTGGCACCGTGGACTTCACCAGCGGGCCGGTGCCCGGTGTGGCGAAGACTCCGCTCACCGGTGGCCAGTGGCGCCTCCAGGATGACGGCAGCTACGAACTCGTCATCGTCGCCAACCCAGACACCCCCGACATCCCCACCGGCGGCTCCCCTGAGCCGATCGACTGGACTGGAAGGTGACCACAGCGCCCCTTCTGTCGACGCACGGCCTGGGCCGTTCATTCGGCAAACTCGAAGTCCTCTTCGGTCTCGACCTCCGTGTCGAGGCCGGGGAGGTTCTCGGTATCATCGGCCCGAACGGGGCCGGCAAGTCGACGCTCCTCTCGGTGCTCGGCGGCAGTCTCGCCCCCTCGAAGGGCACGCTCAGCTACGCGGGCGAGGACATCACCCGGCGCAGCGCCCACTGGCGTGCGCGCAACGGCATCGCCACCAGCTACCAGGTGCCGAGACCGTTCCTCGGCATGACCGTGCTCGAGAATGTGCTCGTCGGTGTCCGCTACGGGGCGCAGCTCAGCGGCAGGGAGGCCGAGGTTGCCGCCTGGGATGCCCTCGACCGCGCCCACCTCACGCCGCGCGCCGACGACCGCGCCGAATCGCTGCGGCTCTTGGACCGCAAACGGCTCGAGGTCGCGAGGGCGCTCGCCGCCCGCCCCCGCCTTCTCCTGCTCGACGAGGTCGCCGGTGGGCTCACCGAGCAGGAACTGCCCCCGCTGATCGAACTCGTCGAAGCGGTGCGGGATGCCGGGGTCACGGTTGTCTGGATCGAACACGTCGTGCACGCCCTCACCGCGGTGGCAACCCGTCTCGTGTGCCTCACCTACGGCAGGGTTCTCGCCGAGGGGCTCCCCCGCGCGGTGCTCGACTCGCCTGAGGTGCGCGCCACCTACCTGGGCATCGATCCCGACCTGGCCGACGGTGAGACCGATGCTTGAGGTCGATGACATCCACGTGCACTACGGGCAGCTTCCTGCCGTCCGCGGGGTGTCGCTTACGGTCGATGACGGCGGAATCCTCGCCGTGATCGGGTCGAACGGTGCCGGCAAGTCAACCCTTCTCAAAGCCATTGCCGGTCAGCTGCCCCTGCACTCCGGTGCCGTGAGGTTCGACGGCGAAGACCTCTCCCGGCTGCCCGCGCATCTCCGCGCGCGGCGCGGCATCGCACTCGTGCCTGAGGGCCGGTTGCTCTTCAAGTCGCTCACGGTCGAAGAAAACCTGCTTACCTCCCTCTCGACCAAGCGCAAGGGCCCGTGGAGTCTCGACACCGTCTATGCGCACCTCCCCCTCGTCGCCGAACGCCGAAACCGCATCGCGGGGGACCTCTCGGGGGGCGAGGCACAGGCGACGGCGATCGCACGCGCCCTGATGTCCAACCCACGGCTACTGCTGCTCGACGAGGCAAGCCTTGGTCTCGCCCCCGTCATCGTCGCCCAAATCTATGCCGGCATCCCGGCCATCCTCGAGCAGGGAACCGCGATCCTGCTCGTCGAACAAGATGTGCAACAGGCCCTGCGTGCCGCCGACGAGGTGCACTGCCTGCTGCAGGGGCGCACCTCGCTCGCCGGCCGCAACCTTGCCCTTGACGACATCACCCGCGCCTACTTCGGAGCCTGACGTGGACATCGCCTACGCACTCATCCAGGGGGTCCTCCTCGGGGGCCTCTACGCCCTCTTCGCCGCCGGCCTGTCGTTCATGTTCGGGGTGATGCGCATTGTGAACCTCGCCCACGGCGCCATTGCCGTGCTCGCCGCCTACGTGGCGCTAGCCTTCGTCAGGTCGGGGATGCTCACCCCCCTCGTCGCGCTGATCGTGGTCGTGCCCCTCATGGCGCTGCTCGGCTACGTGCTCCAGCGCACCGTGCTGCAGCGCAGCCTCGCCGTGTCGCCGCTCCCCTCCCTGCTCGTCACCTTCGGCCTCGCCATCATCATCGAGAATGTGCTGCTCGTGACGCAGTCGGCCAACCAGCAGCGGCTCTCGCTCGGCTGGCTCGACACGGCGTCGGTGACGCTGCCCGGCAGCATCCGTATTGGCGTGCTTCCCCTGCTGGTGCTCCTGTTTGCTCTCATCGCCCTCGGCACCCTCTCGGTTGTTCTGCGAAGAACGCAGTTCGGCAGGCTGGTGCGGGCGGTGAGCGACGACCCCGCCACCGCATCACTCACGGGCGCCAACCCGCGCCACATCTATGGGATCGCCGCCGCGATCGCGTTCGGGCTCGTCGCCGTCGCGGGGTTCGCCAACGGGGTGCAGGCCGGGTTCAATCCCACCTCCGGCGGCCTTCTCCTCATCTTCGCGTTCGAAGCGGTCATCATCGGCGGACTGGGGAGCCTCTGGGGAACCCTGCTCGGCTCCATGATTCTCGGCATCGTGCAGACGGTCGCCGCCCACATCGACTCCACCCTTTTTCAGCTCGCGGGGCACCTCGTGTTCCTGCTCTTCCTCGTCTTTCTCCCCAACGGTTTGATCCGAAGGAAGTCGCGAACATGACCACCACCGGCACCCCACCCACCGCGAGCGACGCTGGGCGACTCGCCCCGCGCATTCGCCGATTCAGCGGCATGTCGATCGTCGGCCTCGGCGTCTCGGCCGCACTCATCGTCGTGCTCGCCGTGATGCCCTACTCGGTGCCCATCGGCACAACCCGCGACCTCACCAACCTCTTCATCTACATCATCCTCGCGACCTCCTGGAACCTGCTCGCCGGCTTCGGCGGCATGGTCTCCATCGGCCAGCAGGCGTATATCGGGCTTGGGGCCTACGGCATCGTGGTGCTCGCCGGCCTGGGCGGCATGAACCAGTTGCTCGCCATCCCGGTCATCGCCGTCATCTGTGGAATCATCGCCCTCCCCATCTCCTATCTCGCGTTTCGGCTCACCGGCGGGTATTTCGCGGTCGGCACCTGGGTTATCGCCGAGGTGTTCCGGCTCATCATCATTCGCTTTCCCGAACTCGGGGGCGGGTCTGGCGTTTCGGTCGCCCCGATGGAGGGGGTCGAGCGTGACCTGCGCATCGCCATCGCCTACTGGGCTGGGCTGGTCGTCGCCGTGCTCGTGGTCGCCGCCGTCGTGCTCGTCGCTCGTTCGCGGCTCGGCTTGGCGCTCACCGCGGTGCGGGATGAACCGACCGCCGCCGCGACGAGCGGCATCAACGTGGTCGCCTCAAAGCGCATCGTGTTCGTGATCGCGGGAGCCGCCGCCGGTGCCGCGGGTGCCCTCATCGCCATCTCCGCCCTCAACGTGCAGCCGACGGCCGTCTTCGGCGTGCAGTGGAGCGCCTACATGATTTTCATCGTCGTCATCGGCGGGGTCGGCTCCATCGAGGGCCCCATCATCGGCGCTGTCTTGTTCTGGACCCTGCAGGTGCTCCTCGCCGACTACGGAACCTACTACCTGATCGGGCTCGGCGTGCTCGGCGTGCTCATGGTGCTGTTCGCCCCCGGCGGCATCTGGGGTCTCATCACGCGTCGCCGCCGGGTCAACCTGTTCCCGATCTCGTACCGCTTCGATACGAAGGGGCGCTGACGCCTCGTCACTCGGGAACGCGCGACCACGGGTCGAGCCCGCGGCTTCGCGCCCACGCTTGTGGCGCACCCGCAGCGCTCGCGTCATCCCGCAACCAGATTGTCGTGTCGGGCGACCAGCCGGCAATGACGGTCGCAGTGTCGTCATCCAGCTTGAGCATCCTGGTTGCAGCAGTGAGATAGCCGAACACGGTCAGGTGAACGCCGCTCCATTCGGCCGCGACCCGCTCCCAGTCGGGGATGACCCAGCGCCCGTCGCGGCCGGTGACCCGAAACCAGTCGTGTCGCCGGGACGCCGTGATGTCGAGCGGGTGGGTGCGGCACAGGTCGACCCAGTCGTCGGCACTCCGGATTTCGAGCACCCTGCCGCCCGCCCGCATAGGGCTGACCCGCGCCTCGTTCCATCCGAGGGAATCCTCGACCAGGTCAAAGGCCGCCGGAATCCGACCCACGGTCGACACCGTGCCGAGCGGCACCGACCACCATTCCCCGGAAAAGGAGGCACGCACGTCGGCGGGGCGTTCGATGGCGGCGCGCGCTTCGCCCTCCCGCGTTGCTGCGGCCCAGCCGGCGATCGCACTCCCGGCATCCGGCACCACTGCTGCCGTGGCATCCGCTGACTGCCAGTCGATCATCCATTGCTCACTCTGCATCGGATGCCGCCACCACCCTGTTTCGGGCGATGCCACGATCGCCCGCGCAATCGGTCGAAGCGCATCACGCACGTCGGGCTCGGCTGCAACCATGTCTTCGCCGTCGGGATCCTGCCAGTAGCGGGCGAAATCGACGGATGCTGCGAGCGCCGTATGCAGCCGATCGGCGGTGATCGAAGGCGGGTCAATACGCCGCAATAGGGCGACGAACTCATCAAGAGTCGGGGCCGGTGGGGGCTGCTGGTCTGCGATGCCACTGCTTGAGGAGACGAAAGCGAAATACACGCTCGACCCGCCAGCGCTGGGGTCCATTTCGCGCGCCAGCCAGACCAGCGCGGACGCAAGTTCGGGGTCGCTGTCGGCCGCGAGTTGGAGGCAGAGCCGCCGCCCGCGCGGCCCCGTCAGCAGCAGCTCAGCCTCGTCGTCCATGCGACTCACCCTCGCAGGCGCGCGGCCGCCCCACAACTGCAGCGCCTTGTCGAGGAATCTAAAGCGGAAGGGAACCCGTCGGCAAGACAGAGCCCGCAAATGACATCACGGACGACCAAACGCCGGTCATCATTAGTAGCCCGATCACCATCAAAGAAGCTCCGCCAGCCAGATTTATTTGCCTCAGGTGCGCCTTTACCCAACTGAGCGAGGCCGTCATCCACTTCAACCCGAGCGCGATCAAGAGGAACGGTACCCCCACCCCGAGACAGTAGGCAAAGCCCAGAGCTGCCCCCCGGCCCGCAGACCCACTTGTCAGACTCAACTGGAGCACGACAGCCAATGTGGGGCCCATACACGGCGCCCAGCCGAGAGCAAACACCATCCCTAGAAATGGTGCCCCCGCCATACCGGTAGCGACCCTCACCTGCGGCTTTATCACTCGCTGCGAGAATGTGATCTGCCCGACAAACACGAAGCCCAGCAGAAGGATGAGGCAACCCGCCACCCGCGTTATCAGGTCCATCCACGGAATTAGGAGGAGGCCTGCGATGGAGAAAACCAGCGAAAATGCTACAAAAACAATGCTAAACCCGAGCACGAACAGACTTGCGGCTACCAAGACCCGCACTCTGCCGGCATCCTGCTTGTCGCTGGTCACGCCAGTCACATAGCCCAAGTACCCCGGCACTAAGGGAAGAACGCAGGGCGAAACGAAGGAGAGTGCCCCCGCAGCAATCGCGATGAGTGCCGCGACGAGAAAATTGCCCTCTGCGATGGTGCTTGAGATATCGCCGAGGTTGGTCACGCTCTATCTTCGCATGCAGTGTACGCGGGCGAAGGCACTCCCCAGACTCCGACGCTAGACGGTGAAGCTAGCGAAGAAAACCGCTGATGCCCCCGCATTCCCCGTGGCGAGAATGGTGACTGTGCCTTGCGGTACGCCAGTGCAAACCTTCGACGCGGATGTGGAGGCGTTCGGTCCAAGAACGCAATAGTAGCTGCCCTTTACCAAGGCGACTGATTTGTTTCCGTAGCCTTGCGTCCATCCAATGGTGACATTGTTTGAGTTGGTGTGATTTATCGTGAACGAGTCACTCTGGTGAAAGGCCGAAAAGCTGATGGACTTGCTCGCCTTCAATGTTGAGAGCGCAGAGACGTTTGCAGTGGCAGGTCCACCGATCCCAATCAGCACAACACTGATGGCTGCAGCGCCCGCGAGGATATTGCGTAGTCGTAGATTCTTCATACTCTCTGTCGAGCGAGGCTCAGTTACCCCGCGAGTAGAAGCTACTGTCTAGGGCGAGCGCCTTCTAGTCGGCATTTTGGAGGACGTGTTGAAGCGTTCGGCGTACCCTATTCTTGAGCCGACCTCGCGGATTCTCAGAGACTTCCGCTCGAATTTGTCTCAATTCTCTGCCTGAAATGTCTGCCTCGGCTTGACCCTCCTGGCGCCCGGGTGAGCGGGTGCGGCACACCCTCACGAACATCACTGGCGACCGCCGCCGCATCGATGTGGGTGAAGAGTTGGGCGTCGACCATGCCAACGGGCCGATTCAGAGCTGCAATCACAGTGTCCTCTTTCTCGATAATGCCTCCCCCGCGGCGGCACGGCCGCGGCCCGACTTCTGCGGTCCGATGCGATCGTGGCGCATCCGCCATTCCACTGGTCACCGTGAGGTCATAGGATCGGGCCGTTCCCGCAGCCGATTGGAGCGCCTCATGGGCAAGCAGTTTCTTCCTCCCCGCTGGGTGATCAGCACGATCTGGAAGGGCCATCGACTGCTCTATCGCCTCAGTTCGGGCCGGTGGGGGCTGCGCGCTCCGAGCAGCGGCATGGCCGGGATGCTGCGGCTGCGCACCATCGGACGCAAAAGTGGCATCGAACGCGACGTCATCCTCTGTTACGTGCAAGACGGCGCCAATCTCGCAACCCTCGCGATGAACGGCTGGAGCGACCCGGCCCCACAGTGGTGGCGCAACCTGCAGGCGACTCCGGATGCTGAGGTCGCCACCGTCAGCGGCCCTGCCCGAGTCACCGCGAGGGTGGCGGAGGGTGCGGAGCGCGAGCGCCTCTGGGACCTGATCCGCGGGGTGAGCGGGTGGGCCAGCGACCTGGATGCTGCGGCAGAGCTGCGCTCGCATGAGACCCCGGTGGTCGTGCTCGAACCGCGGTAGTGCTGCTCGTGTCGGACGGTTAGGCGCGCTCCACCGGCAACCACAGCTCGCAGGTCGCGGTGCTGAAGTCGGGCGCCCGCTCGAGCACAGCCACGATCGACGGTCCGGGCCGGAGTCGCCACGGGTTCGACGGAAACCACTCTGTCGCGGTCGCCGCCCACGTCGCCTGCAGCGCGGCCGGGTGCGGCCCCGACGTGCGAAACACCGCCCAGCTTCCCTCGCGCACCTCGATCACGTCGAGGCCGTCTTCGACCTCAGTGTCACTCGTGACCGCGACGCCGTGCAGATGGGTCAGCTCGCTGCCCTCCGTGTAGTCGGGGTCGACGTCGGCACTGACCTGCAGCAGGCCCGCGGGCTCGGTGTTGCTCAACTCCTTGAGGCGCGCGTGCTCTTCCGGCGGCAGCGAGGCGATGTGCTCCTGGATGTGCGGATTCACGCCTTCGTGGATGAGTGGCACGCGGGCGGCGTGGCCGATGAGGCGGAATGCGGGGCGGTCGGCAATGCGGGTGTCCATTGAGGTGTTCCCTTCGACGGTCAGGCGGAACCTGAGCTGTGGTTGTGATCGAAGGGGGCCACCGTGGCTGCGAGCATCCGCTGGTGCGATGCCGTGCACCGAGCGGAATGCCCGGCCGAATGCCTCGGCCGAGCCATACCCGTAGCGCACGGCGACAGCCAGCAGGTCGTCGCCGGCGATCACGTCGCTGGCTGCGAGCGTCATGCGACGCCGACGGATGTATTCCGACAGCGGTATTCCCGCGAGCGACGAGAACATGCGACGCAGGTGGTACTCGGTTGTGCCAGCGTCACTGGCGACCGCCGCCACATCGATGTCGGAGTCGAGTTGCGCGTCGACCACCTTGACGAGCCGGTTCAGAGCTGCAATCACGGTGTCCCCTTTCTCGCTCAAGCGTGCCCGCCGGGCCTTGACCGCCGCCCGACTTTCGCGGACCGATGCGATCGTGACACATTCGGATGCTTCCACAGCGGTAGCGCGGACGGATTCGGCAGCGTAGCGTCGCCGCGTGGGTGCAGACGATTCGGTCAGCGTGGTCCTGGCCTTCATGCGGGCGTTCCAGCTGCAAGACCGAGCGGCGGCGGAGGCGCTCATGGCCGACGACTTCGTCTTTGCCAGTCCGCAAGATGACTACATCGAGGCGATAGGGCTGGAGCGGTGCTTCCCGTCAGCCGACCACTTCGTCAGTCCGGGGACGACGCTTCAGACCGCGGAGGTCGACGGCCTCATGTTCCACCGCTACGAATATGCGGTCGACGGCACGCGCTATCGCAACATGGAGTACTTGAGCCTCAAGGGTGCGTTGATCCCGAGCAGAAAAACGGCGGATCCCATTCCTTCACGAATGGTTCGATTTGGACCGCGGCCGCGCTGGTGGATGAAAAGTGCGCCGAATCAGGCCCGGCCCGCATAGGACTCGCAATATGCGAGAGTCTGCGTTTGAGCTCACTAATTCCATCGAGAAGCACACCCCGCCCCCCTCTCTAGGGGCTCTTACGACCAGATCATGAGGCACTATCCTGAGTCAGCATCAAGTTCCCAAGGCTTCGGAAGGCGGCTCTAGTGCCTGACGCGCTCTCTCGACCCGCTACTGGTGCGATCCTCATTGACGTGCTGGAGTCTCAGGCCGTCGAAGAAGTAGAGGAACTACTCGACGAGCTGAATCGCGCTCGCAACAGTACGCCGTTCGTAGACTTGCGACTGCCGCTTCGGTTGCGGTCGTCTCGGATGGGCGGCCAAGGAGCCGTGATGCAGCTGACCGCTCATTGGTCCCGCACCTGCGGAGGCCAAGGCGCTCTGCGTACCTACTATCCCGCGGACGTCGCCGAGGAGAAAGTGATTGCTGACGTCGAGAAGTATGAGCACTTCCTTCTGGCGGTATGCGTCGCTCCGCGCATTTATTCAAGAGGCAGAGAAGCTGACATCACTGAGGTGGCCAAAGCGGGCGCACGAGCAGTGTTAGCGAGGCGCAGCGTTCACGGTCCCAGACGGCGTATGCGCAGCCTCCTTGAGCTCGTCGTGGATGAGTGGCCCGACCTCGCTCCGCGGAGTCTCTATAGACGCGGGGACTCTCGCTACCCATTGAGCCTGAAAGACGAGTACCTCCCGCTCGCGGAACGAATTCTCGGACTCAGCCAACTCGAGTCCTCGTCCATTCGGGACCCCAAGACAATTAGTGCCTTGAGCTGGGCGCTGCTGGAGATGTTTCAAAACACGGATCAGTGGGCAAAGTCTCTTCCAGGGCGAACGTCCGATGTGCATGCAGTACCGTCGTGCCGGCTAATACTTGCGCGCTGGATCACGTTCGACTCAGATCACGTTAGCGAACACGTGGGCACGTCGCCGTCACTTCGGAGCTACCTGGCACGGACCCTTCCCCAAGGTGATCGACTTCACCGATTCTTTGAAATCACCGTGCTCGATATGGGGCCAGGAGTTGCCGCATGGCGGGCAGCAGAGCGCGGGCAAGGGCAGTCGTCGCTAGAAGAGGAGGCTCGCGATCTGCGCTGGAGCCTCGCTAGACGGCGAACTACGTCGCTAGACCCAACAAAAGGCATGGGCTTCCACAGAGCCTTCCTCAATCTGACACGGCTCGATGGGTTTGTGCAGATCCGAGCTGGCAATATTTCGGCTTTCAGGGACTTCACCGTTGATGCCTATCCCGATGAGCGCGAGATTGCCGATGCCGCTTTACCAACAGATGCCCGAAGTAACTTCACGACCATCCGGAACTGGGTGGAAGGAGACGGTCCCCGCGAGAAACAGGTCTCTAGCCAAATCGGCACTCGAGTGACCATGCTCATCCCCGACCGACCGCACAGAGCGGATTCGTGACGTGAGCAACGACGCCACCCGTGCGGAGTTCTTCTATTTCAACACTCAGCTCCGTCTACATGACACCAACAGAGCGGGCGTGACTGTCGCCTTCTGCTCAGAGCGCCAGTTCGATCGCGATCGTCTGGGCGAAGGTCTCAAGGCCGCCGTGGCCTATCCGAACGACCCGGCCCTGGTGTTGCTAGTCGGTCTTGAACCATACGCGCAGGCGTTCGAAGACCTCGTTCCTGAGATGGAGTCTTGGGCGCCTCCTGGGGTCAGGGTTGTGGTCGCTTTGCTAACTCGCGATCGCAAGCTCAGCATTCTGGGACAAAACCCAGGCAACATCCTCGAGGTCGAGCGCTTTGGCGAGTATGCCGACGCGATCTTCAGCGCCGGGCTCAGTGAGATGTTCACTTCGGTGCCAACAGTTATCCGATCATCGCCCGGCTATCACTTCGAAGCACCGGGTGGAAAGCACATGACCACATTCGTGCGCACTGGAAACATGCTCATTGATTCGGCTCGGACGAGCTTCGCGGCCTGCTCCATGCTCGACAAGGTGGGTGCGCTCGACTCCATACAGTTGATATCCACCGACACCTCATCAGTAAATGCGATCGCATACGAGCTGCGCAGGCTGCAAGAGGCCTTCTATCCGGGCGAACCCGCCGCGGTGGTCGGTTCCTTTGGCGGCCACAGAGCACTCGATCAACGAGTGTCGCTTGGGGCGGCGAGGAGCACTCTCTTCCTCATCTCAGTCTCCTCGACTGGCTCCCTCACGAAGCGCGTTCTTGAGGAGCGAGAAGGCGCTCGAGTCATTGTGCTCATCGCGCTGGGCGTTCTAGCAAAGGGCGCTGGTGTGATGTACGCGCCCGATAGTCGCGACGTGCTCGACACCCTAGAGCTTGAAGACATCACACCTGTCGACCGACGTCACTGCACGCGGTGCACGGAATACAACGAGACCGTCGTAAAGATCGACGGTGAGCAGCTTCTGCCTCTTGCCCCGTCTGTTTTCTCGCGGCTGCTGACACGCAAAGAGGCACTCGCCTGGGCGCCGAAATACCTTGAGGCCATGATTCTTCTGGACTCGGTGGAAGCGCACTTCGTGCCGCCCACACGGGGGACAGGTTCCAGCCGCCGGCCAATCTATTTCAGCTTTGAGGCGTTCCTTGAGTCCCTTCCCGACGCACCTCCTGCGAGCGAGAAGCCTGCTGTTTCAGCTCTTCGACAGGAGACGCTCGCGAGGCTCAACGAACTGCTCGATGACCTCAATCCGACCCATTTGGTTCACCTTCCAGATTCGTCGTCACGAGCGCTCGCTGTAGCCACTCAAAAACTGGCGGGAAGAAGCCAGCCAATCCTCGTAGATTCGCGTGTTGGTTCGACTGAGATAGAGAGCGGCCACACACACAGAATCCTGGTTCTCGCCTCCGCAGCATCTAGCTGTAGTTCCTCGGGACGTTGTGATCGGGTGAGATAGCGAAGACCTCCGGGCAGGATGTGGGTTACCACACTCGCATCTTCAACCGGAGGTCTTCGTGACTCACGCTAATGCCCCGTTCGCCCCGG
>NZ_JBUEQS010000001.1:0-1154246 GCF_054969005.1 Homoserinimonas flava | reverse complement strand
CGGCTCGATCCACGACCTCACACCCGTCGAGTTGGAGCACATCGACTACGCTCTGATCGAACCCCTCGAACGAACGGGTTGACACCAGCAATACGCTCTCCAGACATGCCGGGGCGATTCAGAGCAACTCGTAACTCTTCTGACCGCACTCGGTGGACGATGGGGACTGCTGAAGGTTTAGGTGACTCCTTGACCTGCCCTATGGGTTAGTTACCACTTTCGCTGTGGTGATCAGTGCCTGAACTGAAAGGCTCTGATCATGCCAAAGCCCTACCCGCCCGAGTTCCGAGCGCGGGCAGTTGCCCTCGTGAAGGCTGGCCGCCGCGTCTCTGACGTCGCCTATGACCTTGGCGTCAGCGCCGGCGGGCTTAGCAGCTGGGTCCGCCAGGACCGCATCGACCGCGGCGAGATCCAGGGGATCTCGACGGCCGAGAATGCCCAGCTGCGCGCCGCCCGAAAACGCATCCGTGAGCTCGAAGAAGAGGTCGTCATTCTTAGGACCGCCGCGACACTTCTCGGTCAGGACAAGCCCCACCCAAAAGGATTCACCCGGTGATCGACACCCTCGTCGCCGCCGGGCATCCCGTCCTGACCTGCTGCCGGGTGCTCGGGGTGAGCAAGCCCGGCTATTACCGGTACAAGCATCGCCCGCTGGCGCCGACGAAGATGCGACGCCAATGGCTCACCGGCTTGATCCAAGAAGTGCACACGGCCTCCCGGGGAACCTATGGCTATCGCCGTGTCCACGCGGAACTCACGATGGGCCTGGGCGTCAGCGTCAGCAGCCGCCTCACGTTCCTGCTGATGCACAACGCCGGAATCTACGGGCTCCCCGGCCCGGCACGAGTCAAGCGCCTCCGTGGAGTCGTGACCTCCGATGATCTCGTGAACCGGAAGTTCAACCGGGCCGGCCCGAACGAACTCTGGGTCACCGACATCACGGAACACCCCACGAGAGAGGGCCGGCTCTACTGCTGCTGCGTACTCGACACCTACAGCAGACGCATCGTGGGCTGGTCAATCGATTCCAGCCCCGACACCCGGTTGGTCATCAACGCGCTCGACATGGCACTGAAGAACCGCGACCCGAAGCCAGGCGGAGTGGTCCACGCTGATCACGGAACCCAGTTCACCTCCTGGGCCTTCGGCGACAAGATCCGCTCCGCCGGGCTCATGCCCTCCTTCGAAACCGTCGGCGACGGACTCGACAACGCGATGATGGAATCATTCTGGTCATCAATGCAGATCGAACTGCTGGACCGAAAGAAATGGAACACCCGGGTCGAACTGGCAAACGCGATCTTCGACTACATCGAGATCTTCTACAACCGCCGCCGACGCCACTCCAGCGTCGGCTACCTCACCCCGATCGAGTTCGAACTACGCTCAGACCCACCATCCATCCCACGCCTGATCGCCACGAGCTAACTGGTAACCAAACCGTGGGGCAGGTCACCTGACCATGGGCCAATTGCCCGAGCGACACCGACCAGGCACGCAGTGGACAACGACCTAAGGCCAAGCGTGGAGCCACGACCTGAAGCTCATGGGTCGGCAAATCATCGGAGACTCATAAATGAGTGTGAAAACGCAGCTCGATTACGATCGCTGGCGGAATCTCGTCGTCGAGACGCAGTACGCCACCGAACTGATCGTGGGTGGCATCCGCAAGATTTGCGAGATACCTACTGAGACAGAATTCACCGGGATCATCGGATACTCCGAGAAGTATCCGCTCAACATCGCGCTCCACATGTACACGAGCGGGCTTGAGCGACTCTGCAAGTTGACGCTCGCCTGTTACGGCTTTCTTGAGGCCGGTGAGTTCAGTAAGGTGCAGAAGTACTCCCATCGACTTTCGCGTTTGCTCGACGCTGTCGAGGCGCTCGACCTGGGCAAGATCAAGGCAGACGCGCCACAGTATCCTTCCCGACCTGACGATGAGTTCGGCGATGAACTCGTCTCTTGGCTCGAACGGTACACATCAGGTATGGGGCGATACGAGATCCTTGATTCCCTCTCGGATGGTCAGGTCGAAGTCATCACCTGGGACAAGTGGCTTGAACTGTGCGCCATCGGGACCGTGTCGGACGGCATCAAGCAGAACATTGCATTGCGCTATGCGGCAATGAGAGCGATCAGACATGCGATTGGCGAACGGGAACTGGAAACGTCAGCGTCGGGAATCCTCGAGGTACTCGATTCGCCTCTGTCCGAGGGATCCTCCGCAGTCGGAGTCGCGATGTATCGCCGAGCGCGGTGGGTCGCGTCGGCGCTCGCAGCGCTCACTCATTACACGCATCAGGGGCTGCCGATCCTAAGCGAGGTGCTCTACGTTCTTCTCAACTCATCCGAACTCTTTTACTCGATACACATCGCACTCCTCGCAGACAACGAGGTGGTGAGCGAGGAACTAGGGGAGTACTACGGGCTGCACGATGTCGATGGCGATGATGATCTCGATGACCTCGACTAAACGAGTCGCCTGCTTTGTCGTTCCGGTCTTGTTCGCGGGAGGGAGGCCGACTCGAGGTACTCGCGGACCGTCTTCCGATCCCGTGCGGCCGACCTCGCGATGCCCGTAGCGCTTTACGTTCGAGGCGAGCCGGAGGAAAAGAGGAAAATTTGGAGGGGCGTGGAGGAAAACGCTTTCCAGGTTCTGGAATCGACCCCGTGTTTCCGGGGCACTTTGAGTTCTTGGAACAGCCCACCAAAGGGTCGAAACAAGAACCGTCCCAAATACCCTGTGAGAAATCCCTTCCGCACACATTCGGGAGGGATTTCAACGTTCTCGGAGGGGTCCAACTCAGGCGGCAGAGGTTCGTTCGCGGATGCGACGCCTTGAAGCCACTACGTCTTCGATCTCGACGAGATGACGTTCACACGGCACCCCGGTCGGGACTGCCGAAGGTTTAGGCGACGGGCGAGAGGGCCGCTTCAGAAGCTCTGCGGCAGGAGTCCGTAGGCCATGTGCAGCGGCGCAGCAGACCACGGCGGTGCATCCGCAAGGGTGCGGATGCAGACGTAGCAACAAACTTGTCGTCATTCGGGCCTCAGGCCAGCGCGGCGCCTCAGGCTCGGCAGCGTTTCTCGGGCTGGCCTCGGACGGACAGCAGTATTGGGTCAAGCCCCCGTGGAACCCAAGCTGTCAACGAGGAGCCGCGAGAATAGGAGTCCAATGAAGATGACCGTGCTGGGTGTGCCGAGCAGTGCAGGTGCGTATTGCGTGGGCGTTGAGCGAGCCCCCGCCGCGTTGCGGGATGCGGGCCTTGTCGAGGCGCTGCGTGCGGCAGGCGCGGAAGTTGTTGACGCGGGCGATCTGACGACGCGCACGTGGTTTCCTGACCGCGAAAGCCGGTATGCGCAGAATCTGGGCGACGAGGCGGATGCGATGGTTGAGCTCGCCGCCGCTGCGGCCGGGCTGCTGGTCGGGGGTGAACGGCTGCTCGTACTTGGCGGTAGCTGCACGGTAGCCGTCGGCATGTGCGCTGCGATGGTGCGCAGCGGCGAGCGCCCGCGCGTTATCTACGTGGACCGGCATCTGGATCTCAACACGCCGCGCTCGACCACGGAGGGCTCGCTCAGCTGGATGGGTATGGCGCACGCGTTGGCGCTCGACGGCACCGCCCCCGAGCTGTCAGACGCGACTGGCCACGCGCCGTTGCTGCAGCCGTCGGACCTCGTCTACCTCGGAGTCGACGTGACGCGAGAGACGACCGATTGGGAGCGCGAACAGGTTATTGAACTCGGTCTCGCGATCGTCGATCAGGCGACGCTGTGCAACGACCCCCGAGGCGCTGCACGCCGTGCGCGCGGCACCCTTACTCCCGGCCCATTCATGGTGCATCTCGACGTCGACGTCCTCGACTTCCTCGACGCGCCGATCGCCGAGAACGTTAACGGGCGCAACAGCGGACCTACGATCGAGCTCCTCGAGCAGGCCCTCGTTGAACTCCTGCACGATGCCGATTGTTGGGGGATGTCGCTCGGGCAACTCGATCCGGCGCACGCTTCAGCAGATCCCAGCGCACTACCAAGGCTCGTGTCGACGCTCGCAACGGCACTGACCTTTACGTAGGGTTTGAGCGACACTGCATGATTTGGGACGAGACTGATCCCATGACAAATCGTCTTGTGTCGTGGGTAGGAATCGATGACGCTACACGGGTCGACCAAGCCCACGTGGAGTTGAATGCGACGTCGATGCGCGCGATTGGAAGCGCTCGTGCTCAACACTTCGCGTCGAGCTGGGAACTGGATGTCGCTGATGGATGGGTTACGCGAGCGCTTCGTGTGACCACGCGAGGGTTCGGTTGGGCGCGCTCCTTGGAACTTACTCGAGCGGATGAAGGCACGTGGAGTGCTAAATCAGACGCGTGGGGTGACACGGATCTGGCGCTGCCGGGCCTTGCAGACCCGGACGGCCTGAGCGGTGCGATCGATTGCGATCTCGGGTTGTGCCCTGTCACCAATACGATGCCGATCCGTCGGCTGGGTCTCCTCGAGAACGACGTCGACGAAACACCGCTCATCATGGCCTGGGTGGAGGTGCCTTCGTTGCGCGTGCTGCGCAGTGACCAAATATACGCCTCCGGTCCAGCGAGCGATCGACGCCGCGTCCGGTACGCAAGTTCCAGCAGAGACTTCAGCGCATACCTCACGGTGGACGCCGACGGTCTCGTGATCGATTACCCGACCCTCGCACGCCGCGCATAGCGACGGGCTCATCCAGCTGTCATCGCTCAATCGGTCGCGGAAGGTGCCCTGATGAGGGCAATCTTCGCCAGGGCCGACATCAATCGTTGGTTCCAAGCTGGGGCTCGGCACTCCGGTTGGATGCTCTGGCTCGCCACACCGCCATAGCGAGCCAGAATGTGGCGACGGCCGTTGCGAGACCGTGTGCGATTCGGCCTGCGGGAGGGATGAAGAACTGGGGCAGATACAGTGCGATCATCGCGGCGAGTGGCGCAGCTGAGAACCGTGGAAGAACTCCACCACGCCAGACGGCGATTGCCATGGTGACCGCTCCCGCCGCAATCAAGAGCAGGCCCACCCCGAAGGCTGAGATTTGGACTGCCCCGTTGCGGATCGCTTCCGCGATTTCCATGATCGTCGATTCGTCGCCGGCGACCGCGTGCAGCGCGAAGGTCTCGGCGCCGTAGTAGAGCAGCGTCAGCCCGACACCTGCCCAGAGCAAAGGGAGTGTTGCACGTGCAGCGGCGGCTCCTGGCGTTGCGAGGTGTGCATCGCGCACGGGGATGGCACCGAGTGCGAGCAGAACAAAGGCGACCGCGCCCACAACATGAGCCGCTACCCACCATGGCGACCCGAATGCTTCAACGAATCCCGCCGCGGTGTCGAGCTTGTCGGACCAAGGGCGCAGCAGAGGAAAGAGTGCGAAAAGCACACCGCTGCAGGCAAGGGCTGCGGCGGCAGTGCGGCTGCCGGGGATGAAATCGCGGGCAATGCGTGTCATTGAGGCTCCTCCGTGTGTGATGTGGTGGGTGGCAGCGTCGACAGGAAGCCGTCGACCATTCGCTGGAAGCTCTCATCGATGTCCTCGGAGAGACCGAATCCGCCGCTCGTCTCGATATCGGCGAAGCCGTGCACCATGGCTCGCAAGCTCCGCGTGACATGGATCGCTTCGGTGCCCTCGATGCCGCACCCGCGCAGCACCGCGAGGATCAGTTCAAGCTGTCGCTGCGCGACCTCGGCGATGCGCGGGTCGTGCAGCGGGTCGGCTGGAACCGCGGCATACCGGTTTGGATGCGAGGTGGCGTAACCGCGGTAGGCGTGCATGAGCGAAGCGACAGCATCCGCTCCGCTGCGACCCACTGCGGCTGAGGTGAGCGTCTCAGTGATCTCTGCCAATACGCGCTCGGCCACCGACGCCTGCAGTGCGGCGAGACTGGTCACATGCTTGTAGAGGGACGGACCTCGCACGCCTGTGCGTTCGGCGATGGCCGACATTGTCAGTGCCGCAACGCCGTGCGCATCGATCTCGGCGAGAGCGGCGGTGGTGACCGCGTCGGGGGTGAGCTTCGTGCGCGACGTCGCCGAGGTGGTCATGCGGCTACGATTCATAGCTGAAACGCTACATTGAATAACTTCCGCAGGCAACGAATAAGCAAAGTGCTGTCCCGGGCTCGCCGGGTCGGTCACGCTTCCCTCGGAAGAGAACTCACGGGTTCTGGATGCGAAACCAGGAGTTCCGCCGCGCATGCGCGTGACGCCCTTGTGCGAGTCTTGTCACGCAAGATATCATTCCTCGCATGCCTGATTCGACCACAAGTACCCAGTTGCGGCGGGGGGTCATCGGCCCGTGCATTCTCGCGTTGCTCTCTACCGGACCCCGGTACGGGCTGCAGATCGTGAACGATCTTGATGCGGCAGGACAATTGCTCGCGAGTCACGGCACCGTGTATCCGTTGCTCAACCGCCTCTTCGAGGCAGGCTCTGTTAGCAGCTACTGGGAGGTGAGTGAGGGGGAGCGACCTCGTCGCTACTACCAACTCACTCCTGCGGGTGAACGTGAGCTCGCCGTGTTCCGCGACGATTGGTCGATATTTTCCGGAGCTGTCGACCTCCTCCTTGCTCACTCGTCGAGCGGTATGCCAGTCGAAGGCGAGCACCCTGTGGAAAGCGAGCTGCCGTGGAGACCGTGACCGATCACCCCGCCGTCATCGAATACCTTCGGCAGTTCGACGCGGCCTCTGTCGACATTCCCGCGCACCGTCGGCGTTCCCTTCGCGAGGACATTGCGACGCACCTGCGCGACGCCATACCGGTGACAGCGTCCGCTGCTAATGCAGCGGCCGTCATTGACAGCTTCGGCGACCCGTTAGAGATTGTCGCCCAGGAGTCGAGTGCGCATCATCCACCCTCGGAGCGCGCTCTGCGCAGGGGAGGCGGGTGGCTCGTCGTGCTGGGGTCGTCGCTCGCGCTGGTTGTCGCTCTCGTGCTCGCCGTGGTGTTCGTGCTGCAGTCGTTTCAGAACGAGGAGGCAGGCCTCGTTGAGCAAGGGGATGACCTCGGCTCGGGGGACTCCGGCGTGTGGTCAGTCGTCAATGCGACGCCGGAGGGGCCCGCCCGCGTCACCGAAGGGACCGCGTACTTCGAGTACCTGAACGCGATAGAGGCAATGTCTGAACCTCTTCCGGCGGGGGCCGAGTATCCGACTGGAGTTCCTGAAGACTTGGACTCGGGCACGACCGAGGCTGGCATCGTGCAGTCGGGCCTAGGCGACGTTGTCGCTCACTTCACCTGGTTGTGCGCGTGGGAGTTTGAGTATCTCGTCGCCGTGAGGGAGGGTGATGACCGCCGCCAGGTCGACGCCGAAGCGATGATCGCGAGCTGGGGAGAAAGCGACTTCTACGAAGCAATGGGCGACACTGACCGCGGCTGGGTCACGAATGTGGTGGAGCCGATGAGCTACGGAGACGCCTCGGGCGTCCGAAGCGACGTGCTTCAGACGTGCTCCCAGGCGGGCATCCGCAACGTCCCGGTGGATGGATCGCGCTAAGGGTGCCGAACGCACCCTTGGCCGCCCCGCGCGACGGCGAGTATCCTCGCTCGCATGTGCCGCAACATCCGCGTTCTCCATAATTTTGAGCCACCGAGCACCGACGACGAGGTGCGGGAGGCCGCGCTGCAGTTTGTGCGCAAGGTCAGCGGGTCCACCCACCCGTCGCGCGCGAACACCGAGGCGTTCGACCGCGCGATCGACGAAATCGCCCTGGCCACACGGCGCCTGCTTGATGGCCTTGTGACGAACGCTCCGCCGAAGAATCGTGAGGTCGAGGCGCTCAAGGGGCGTCAGCGCCACGAGCTGCGCATGGAGCGAGAAGTTCGGATTCGTACCGCCGTCGAATGACATGATTCCGAAATTGGCTGGAGGCACCGCGACACCTGCGAGTGGCAGGTCAGGAAATCTTCGCTGTCCCCGCCGCCCTGCGAATGTGCTCCGTCACCGTCTTCTCTGTCTCGGGAGTGAGCGCGAGCAGGGCGAATGATGTGACCCAGAGCTCGCCGTCGTCGAGCTGTGCGGCCTCCTCGAAGCCGAGGGTCGCGTAGCGGGTGGTGAACTTCGAGGCGGCTTTAAAGAACACGACGATCTTGCCGTCGCTGTCGGCATAGGCCGGGAATCCATACCAGGTCTTGGGCATGAGATGCGGGGCGACTTCCGAGACGATTCGGTGGATTCCCTCCGCGAGCTTGCGATCGTCGTCGGGCATGTCGGCGATCGCCGCCTGCACGGCCGCCTCGCCCGCGGCGCGGTTCTTGCCCGCCTTCTCCTCGGCGCGAAGTTCGGCCGCGCGCTGCTTGACGGCGTCGCGCTCCTCCTTGGACAGCCCTGCTGGTTTCTCGGCCATGGTCATCTCCTGCTCGGTGTTGTTGCGGCACTCTCCGGCCCACGATCACGATACGGCTCGCGGGCCGCGCACGCTTCTCGAATCCTGATCCATCTGGACAGGGCAGAGGGTGCCGGGTAGCGTCCAGCCATGACTGCACCCACTCCGAACTCCTCCACGGTATCTTCCGCGGATGGCACCCCTATCGCCTTCGAGCAGGTGGGGGAGGGGCCGGCTGTCGCGATCGTGAATGGTGCGCTCTCGACTGGGGCGGATGCGGCGGGTTTCGCATCCGCGCTCGCCTCGGTGGGCTTGCGAGCGGTCACGTGGGATCGCCGCGCCAGAGGGTCGAGCGGTGACGCTCCTGCTTCGACTCCCGAGCGTGAGGTCGAAGACCTTGAGGCCGTGATCGACGCTGTTGGGGGCGACGCGGCAGTGTTCGGCCACTCCTCGGGGAGCATCCTGGCCCTGTTCGCCGCATCCCTTGGGGTGCCGATCAACGCGCTGTTCCTCTCCGAACCGCCGTTTCGCTTCGGTGTGGACGAGCCTCCAGCGGATCTTGCCGAACGACTGCAGCGTCTCGTCGACGCGGGCGAGCCAGCGGAGGCTGTCGCGACATTCCAGCTGGAGGGTGTTGGCCTGCCGAAGGAGATGGTCGACCAGTTCCGCGCAAGCGGGCAGCTCGCGCAGCTCGCCTCGCTCGCCCAGTCGACGGTCTACGACATTGCACTGGTGACGCAGGTATCGACCCCGACGCCCGCAATGCTCAGCGTTTCGCAGCCGGTGACCGTGCTCCGTGGGGAGCAGACCTTCCCACTCCTCATCGCGGGGGCCGATCGACTCGCCGCCGCGATCGAACATGCTGAACTCGTGATCGTGCCCGAGTCGGTCATGCACGGAGTCAACCCGGCGGCCACGGCCAGAGTCCTGCGGGAGCGCATTCACTGAGCAGGGGTGGTTCACGAGGCGGGCGCTGCAGGCGGTTCACCGCATTTCGGTCACACGTGCAGCCGGGCCAGCCCCTGAGCGATGCGGATGTGCGTCTGAAAGCTGGCAACCATCTTACGCGTGCCGTGGAAGTTCAGCACAACCACGGCATCCTGTTCCGGATAGCGAAAACAGTGGGTGCCGAGGACTCCGATGTGGCCAACCGGGCGCGGCAGCCCCCGAAGCAGCGGCATGAAACCCTCGAAGCGCAGCTGCATAGCCCCGAGCCCATAGTGGATGCCCGAGCGGAATCGGTTTCGGGCCGTGCCCATGAGCGCGGCGTCATCGGGATGCACGAGCGTGCCGTCACCCAGGGCCACGGCGAGACTGGCCAGGTCGTCGAGGGTGCTGACGATTCCGCCGCCAGCCCAGTCGCAGCTGACCGACGCAAAGCCGGATGCTTCGGTGCGGTGCAACCAGAACGGGGCGATCGTCGCCGGGCCAGGTTCGCGCAGCCAGAGCACACTGTGCTCCATGCCCGCCGGTTCGAAGATGCGGCGACGCAGCAGGTCGGTGAAACTCTGCCCTGTGCGCTCCTCCAGGATGCGGCCGAGCAGCACATAACCGGTATCTGAATAGGCGTAGCGGCGCCCAGGTTCGGCGAGCGGGCGCTGCTGCTCACGGCTGAACGCGAGCAGGTCGCCCGGTTCGAATCGGCGAGCCGGCTCGTCGAGCACGAGGTCAAGGAAGGTCGGCCCACTGGTCACTGGGCCCTCGAAGTAGTCGGCGACGCCCGAAGTGTGGTCAAGCAGCTGTTCGACGGTGGCGCCCGGGGTGGCAAAGAGGCCGTCGATCTCGCTCGTCGGCAGGAGCTGCTCGATCGGCGCATCCAGGCCAAGGTCACCCGCGCGATGCAGCTGGAGCGCAAGGGCGGCGGTCGCGAGCTTGCCGACCGACGCACTGTGAAAGGGCAGGTCTCGATCTCCCGAAGCGAATTCGAAACCGGGCGCTCGAACCAGCACCTGGGGCGCGGGCAGCCCGCGTCGAGCGCGACGGGCGGCAACCCGCGTTAGGTGCGAGTCCAGTGAGGCGGCGAACGCTGTGGTGCTGAGAGGTCGAGGCACGGCTGGTCCTTTCGAGGCGAGCACACTCTGACAGGTTCGTGGGGCGTGCGAAAGGGGGGAATCGCCGCCTATGGCCCAGATTCAGATGCCCCCCATAGGTGGGTCACAGGTTCGTCGCCCACGGTGAATTCGCGGTGAACGAACGGAGACCATTCAGTGAACGAAATCATCCTGGCGGGCGTCAACCTTGTGGCCATCGCCATCCTCACCTTTGGCTTGTACCTTCGGCGCCATCGGCGACGTGATCTCGCCGTCGCATACCTCGGCATCAACATTGGCGTTTTCGCGGTTGCCGTGGCACTCAGCGGCGCGAATGCGGGCGTGGGGCTTGGGCTTGGGTTGTTCGGCGTGCTGTCGATTATCCGCTTGCGCTCCAACGAGCTCGAACAACACGAGGTTGCATATTACTTCTCGGCCCTCGCCATCGGCCTCATCGCCGGGCTCGGAACCGATCCGCTCTGGCTCGCCCCCGCGCTCATGGGGCTCATCCTGGTCGTCATGTTTGTGGGCGATCACGCCTGGATGCTTCCCACCTACCGACATCAGACCGTCATCCTTGATCGAGCCATGCCGCATGAAGACGAGTTGCACGCCCGACTCGCGGAGTTGCTCGGCGCAACAATTCATTCTGCGACGGTGCAAGAACTCGACCTCGTCAACGATCGGACGATCGTCAGCGTGCGGTACTCCCAGTCGCGCACGCCGGCGCCGAAGCAGGTCGGCCCGCCACCGCCCGCAACCGCTCTGGGCCCCGACACCGGGCTCGACCCCACTCGGCGACACGGCAGCGGCCAACCCGCCCAGGTCTCGAGCGCCTCATGACCACGATTCCGGATGCTCGGCCACTCGCCCTCCCCGACACCATGCCAACCGTCGGCCTCGACGAACTCAACGCCGAAGCGGCCCTGCAGACGCGTGTCGACCGCAAGTACGTCTTGGACGAGGCGCTCGCGGTGCGGATCCTGCTCACGGTGCCAGCGGACATGCAGGTGCTCGAGATGTCGGGGCTGCGCTCGTTCACCTACGACTCCGTCTATTTCGACACCTCAGGGCTGGACTCCTATCTTTCTGCCGCCTACGGCAGGCGCCGACGCTACAAGATTCGAACGCGTACATACGTCGAGAGCGAACTCAGCTTCTTAGAGGTGAAAACCGAGGGCGCAAGGGCCGCCACCGTGAAAGAGCGGATTCCGTATGCTCTCGAAGATCGCAAGCGCATCACCGATGTCGGGCGTGCGTACATCGAGGAGGCATTGACCACCACGGTCGGTGCCGCGCCAAGCGGCGCCCTCCAGCCCGTCATCGAAGTCGGATACGCGCGCACCACGCTGTTCCTCCCCGATTCCGCCAGCCGTGCCACCGTCGATACGGGCGTGACCTGGCGTGTGCCTGGCCGACGCGGCTGGATGCTGCGCGGAAAGGTGGTGCTTGAAACGAAATCCGGCTCCACCGCCGGCCCGCTCGACCGCCACCTGTGGAGCTACGGAGTGAGACCCTGCCGAATCTCAAAGTTCGCCACCGGGCTCGGCGCGGTCCGCCCCGAACTGCCGGCCAACCGGTGGCATCGCACCGTGATGCGCGAACTGACGTTGCAGCCAGTAACCCTAGGAGCCTCGACATGACACGACAGTCCACTTGGTCCGCAACGACGCGGACGGCCGGGCGATGGCAGCGAAGCACGGCAGCCGTTGCCGGAATCGCGCTCGTGGTGGCGCTCGCCGGGTGTTCAACGCTCGAAACAGCTGAGACCGAAGCATCCGCCACCGGAGCGTTCTTCAGCGAGGAATCGGTGCACACCATCGACATCGAGTTCGACGACGCCGACTACGAAGCGCTGCTTGCCGACTATCGCGACACGGGCGAGAAGTCGTGGCTTTCGGCGACCGTGACCATCGACGGCACGACCTATGAGGATGTCGGCCTGCGACTCAAAGGCAACTCAAGCCTCATGGGCATCTCCTCGGGCGATGATGCGGCAGAGGATGTCCCGTGGCTCATCCGGCTCGACAAGTATGTCGACGATCAAGAGCACGAGGGGCGCACCGACATTGTTCTTCGCGGCAGCAGCAGCGAAACCTCGCTCAACGAGGCTGTCGCGCTGGACCTCATCGGCGCCGCGGGTCTCACGACCCAAGACGCTGCGGCCGTCAGGCTCAGCGTCAATGAGGGGGATGAGGTGTTGCGGCTCGCCGTCGAGAATCCGGATGATGAACTCTGGAATGACGACGAATTCGGTGACGATGGCATCACGTATGAGGCCAACAGCGGCGGCGACTACAGCTATCGGGGTGACGACCCGGCAGACTACGCAGAGGCGTTCGAGCAGAAGTCCAGTGGCAAAGAAGATCTCGAACCGCTCATCGAGTTTCTTGACTTCATCAACAACTCGAGCGACGAAGAGTTCGCGGCCGATCTCGACGAGCATCTCGATGTCGATGCCTTTGCCACCTATCTCGCCGTCCATACGCTAGTGAACAACACCGACGACATCGAT
Source organism: Homoserinimonas flava (assembly GCF_054969005.1). NCBI lineage: Bacteria > Bacillati > Actinomycetota > Actinomycetes > Micrococcales > Microbacteriaceae > Homoserinimonas > Homoserinimonas flava. Next base: position 1,141,350 of record NZ_JBUEQS010000001.1, on the reverse strand, counting down.
GGGGCCGGAAACAACTCATATCTGCGCTACGACGAAGCAACTGGCCGAATGACCGTGGTCAGTTGGGACTTGAACCTCGCGTTCGGGCAGACGCCGGGGGGAGGGATGGGGCGCCCAGACGGGGCCGAAATCCCGGAGGGAGTCGAAATTCCCGAGGGCGGAGAGATCCCCGAGGGATTCGAGATCCCGGAGGGGATGGAGCCGCCAGAAGGGGTGGAGATCCCGGAGGGAGGAGAACTCCCCGAAGGATTCGACATCCCAGAGGGTGGCGGGGCCCCCGGAGTATCGGGTCGTGAAAACGCACTCGCGAGCCGCTTCACGGAAAACTCGGAATTCAGTGCCCTTGTTGACGAGAAGACGGCGGAGCTGCAGGAGGAGCTCTATGACTCCGGACTCGCTCAGGAGATCTTGGACGGATGGACCGAGCTGTTGACGGAGGAGGCATCCGATCTGGTCGATCCAGAGGTTGTCGCCGACGAAGCCGACGACATCGCTGCGTACTTCGAATCTGACGCAGAAGAGACCGGGTGACGCTGACCGCCTCGCTAGGCGGCCCGGTCGCGGATGGGGTCGAGTTGCGCTTCCGCTGCAGCCATCGCTGCGTCGGCGATATCCCGGCCATCCATGCCCAACTCCCGGCGCATGGTTACCCAGGTCGCCGACGAGTCGAGGTGGCACAGGGCCGCCACGATGAGGCGTCGTTCGTGCTCGGGCAGCGACGGAACCTCGTTGCGCAGCATCATGTCGAAGCGATGCCGGTGCGGTGCCGGCTCCGAACCGTTCACGCCGCGCATCGCGGTCTCTGCGACGACGTGCGCGAGCTCCGGACGCCGACCATACGCCTCCATCGCCTCGCGAATCGCGATCGGTACATCAAAGATGGACTCCGACTCGTGCCTGGTAAAAATCGTCTGCTCGATCCACGCCGACGTCGAGAGAAGCAGATCGACGCGCGTCGGGTAGTACCTGAAAATGGTTCGCTCGCCGACTCCTGCCCGCAGCGCAATGAGACGAAACGAGATGTCGTCGGTGCCGACCTCCTCGATCAATTCGGAATACGCCGTGAGGATGGCCGTGTGGGTCGACGAGAGCATCGGCGCCGGATCAGAGTCGAGCGCTAGGTGGTCCAACTCGACACTTTCGCCGTCGCGAACACTTGGAGCATGGCGCGATCGAACGCCTCATAGGTCTCATCAGCACTCATGTCGAACCCGGTGCGCATCCGAGCCCAGAAGATGGGGGAGGCGAAGTATCGGGCAGCCGCGGCGATCCGCAGTGTGTCGCGGCGGTTCAGCGTTGGAGCCACCCTCTCGAGCATTGCAAAGATCGCTGTGCTGATCGGCTCCGATGGTGCGTCGGTCGTGGGCGAGAGCGCCGCCCCGCGCGCCGCAACAATCGCGCAGCCGCGGGCTCTGTCATAGGCCCGGAAACGATCGCGCACCGCCTGCCGGAACTCTTCGGGCGTGCAGAAATCGGGGAGCGGGAACTGCTCGGCCTCGATCCAGCTCGCCAGCGCCTCCAAGAGGTGCGACCGGGTCGGGAAGCGGCGGTAGATCGTGCGCTCGGAGAGCGCGGTGGCTTCGGCGAGATCGAGGTAGGAGATGTCTTCGAAGGTGTGCTCGCGCAGCAGCGCGACCGCGCTTTCGAGGATTGCGACCTCGCTGTCGACTGGCTTCTCCATCACCCCTCCTTCTTGCCCGGCGCCAACACGCTAGGCGGGCTCCGGCGGAAGCACATATCGGCCGGAATCATCGAGTGTGAGCGCGAGCGAGGAGATAAATTGAACTTCTCCACGCGGCCCCCGCTCGCCTGAAACCACCATATCCGGTCGCTCGAACATGTAGCCAGTGACATGGCAGCGGAGTCGTTCCCCAGACGGGTTCCCGTCTTCGTCCAGGATCGGCGACGGGATTCCGTCACCACTGCGCCGGAGGTAGTACTTGCCGCGCGTGACGATCGCCATGAGTGGTGTGACGACGATAGCGACTCCGATCGCGATCATGACGGAGAAGGGCTGCATCGCCGCGCCGAACAGGCCGGCGAAGCAGGCGAGTGAGAGCACGGAGGCGAGCCCGACGGAGGTGATGCCGACCGGGTTCCAGTTGTGCAGCATCCCTCGCCGGAATTCGGGGTACCGGGGCGAGAGCTTCAGCAGGTACTTGTTGATGGTGATGTCCGCCGAGATGGTGACCAGCCACGCCATCACGACATTCGCGTAGAGGCTGAGCACGAATGAGATGAGGCTGAACACGTCCATCAGCATCAGCGCGAGGGCTACGGCGAGGTTGAAAATCACGAACACCGTGCGGCCGGGGTAGCGCTTGCGCACCCGCGTGTAGACGTTCGACCAGGCGAGCGAGCCCGAGTAGGCATTTGTGACGTTGATCTTCACCTGCGCAATCACGATCAGGATGAGCGCGAGGCCGAGGGCGATCCAGTCCGGCAGGAGCGACTGATACATGCCGACGAACTGCTTGACCGGCTCCACCGCTCGGTCGCCAATCGTGGGGTCGACTTTCATCACAAGATAGACGGCGAGGAACACACCGATGACTTGCTTCGTGCCGCTGAACAACACCCAGCCTGGCCCGCTGAACAAGAAAGCCGTCCACCACGACTTTCGGTTCGCGGCAGTCCGCGGGGGCATGACCCGGATGTAGTCGATCTGCTCCGCCAGCTGCGGCGTCAGTGCGAAACACACCGCCGCGCTCGCGACGATCGCGCTGAACGTGACAGTGCCACCCGATTCGCCGGGGAATCCGAGAAAATCGGTGACGGCGTCGGGCTGGGTGAACACAATCCAGACCAGCGGCGCCAATGCGAGCGCGAGCCAGAGCGGTGTCGTCCAGAATTGCAGGCGCTCCAGGGCCCGCATCCCGAGTATGACGATCGGGATCACCACCACGGTCGACAAGACGTAACCGACTGGCAGCGGGATGCCGAGGGTGGCCTCGAGTCCCTGCGCCAAGATGGCTCCCTCGAGCGCAAAAAAGATGCAGGTGAAGCCGCCGAAGACGACGGTCGTGATGATCGAGCCGTAATAGCCAAAGCCGGAGCCGCGAGCAATGAGATCGAGGTCGAGGTTGTATCTCGCCGCGTAGAACGCCACCGGCACCCCGACGACAAAGATGATGGTTGAGGCGAGGAGAATTCCGAGCACGGCATTCGTTGTGCCGTGCTGGAGGCCAATGCTCGCCCCGATAGCGAAGTCGGCAAGAAAAGCGATCGAACCGAGTGCCGTGCCGCCGATTGAAAGGGCACTCCAGCGTCTGAACGACCGCGGCACGTAGCGGAAGGCGTAATCTTCGAGGCTATCTTCGGCGGCGGCGCGCGCGTCTCCGGCTCGGGCCACCTGCCTCACCTCCAACGCACTCACGATGTGCACATTCTGCCGATGACATGTTTCGCGCGCGTTGCCGCACGGATTCGATCTGTGTCAGATCGCCATCGCCTCACGCACCGCGCCCATGGAGGCACTCCCGCCGGGCCCCGCCTGCGCCACTCGGCCAGACGCGAGCACCACATACTCATCGGCGGCCTCGAGAGCGAATCCGATGTGCTGCTCGACCAACAGCACACTGAGTCCGCCCTCGGCGAGCCCGATGATGGTGCTCTCGATTTCGGCCACAATGCTCGGCTGGATGCCCTCGGTCGGCTCGTCCAGAATCAACAGCTTCGGCTCGGTGATCAGCGCTCGGGCGATGGCCAACTGCTGTCGCTGTCCACCGGAGAGCAGCCCGGCTTTTCGCGTCGCGAACTGCGCGAGCGCCGGGAATCGCTCGAGCATCTCGGCGATCTTCTCCTTGCCGTTGCGCCGGCCATCGGCGATGAGCTGAAGGTTCTCCATCGTCGTCAGCTGCCCAAAGGCCTGCTGTCCTTGCGCCACATACGCCATGCCGCGCTTCACACGGCGGTTCGGTGCGAGGTGGGTGACGTCGTCGCCATCGAATATTACTTTGCCACTGGTCGGGCGGATGAGGCCGATCGTCGCCCGCAACAGCGTGGTCTTGCCTGCACCATTGTGTCCGAGCACGGCAACAAGGTTCGCCGAGCCAGCGATAGAAACCCCATGGAGCACGCTGGTGCGACCATACCCGGCGTCAAGGTCGATGATTTCGAGCATCAGCTGTCTCCCTCTACGACGACGGCGGTGATGGATGGTGCCCCCGCGGTGCCGAGGTATACCTCTTGCACGCGCGAATCGGCCTGGACCTCGGCAACCGAACCCTCGCTCAGCACGCGGCCCTGATGCAGCACCGTCACTCGCGTCGCGAACCGTCGCATGAAGTCCATGTCATGTTCGACGACGACGACGGTGCGATTCTTGGCGAGCCGCCCGAGCAACTCGCCGGTGGCGGTGCGCTCGTCGTGACTCATTCCGGCAACAGGCTCATCGAGCAGCAGCACTTTTGCATCTTGCACGAGCAGCATTGCGATCTCGAGCCACTGTTTTTGGCCATGGGAGAGGATGCCTGCTGGCGTCTCACGCTCCTGACTCAGACCGGTTTCTTCCAGCGCGCGATCGATGGCGGGATCGACGCCGCGTCGTGCCCTGAGCATGGAGAGCGGGGAGCGGAGCAGGCCTGCGGCGATGTCGAGGTTCTGCAGCACCGTGAGCGCCTCGAACACGCTCGCCGTCTGAAAGGTACGGCCGATTCCGAGCCGGACGATCTTGTGGACGGGTTTGCGCAGCAGCTCCTGGTCGCCGAGCTTCGCCGATCCGCTCCCTTTGGACAGGCCCGTGATGGCGTCGATACAGGTTGTCTTGCCCGCACCGTTCGGGCCGATGAGAAACCGGACCTCGCCGGGGTGAGCATCGAACGACACACTGTCGACGGCAACGAAGCCGTCAAACTCGACGCGCAGATCGGTGACGACCAGCGAACCCTCGCCGGCGGTCATTTCATCACCCCATTCGATGCCAGCACAGCGGCGGGCGGTTTTTGCGGGCGCCAGATGAGGCCCTTTGCCCGTCCGAGGAGCGATGACAAGCCCAGGGGGAGGAAGAGGGTCACCACGATGAAGAGCAGGCCGAGGATGTAGATCCACCCGCTGGGCCAGCTCGAAGCGAGACTCGACTGCCCCCATCCGATCGCCATCGCCCCGAGCGCAGGGCCGAATAGCGACGCGCGGCCACCCAACGCCACGCCAGCAATCATGAGGATCGAGGCGGCCGCTCCGATCTCCTGCGGCGTGATGATGCCGACGATGGGCACGAAGATTGCCCCTGCGAGGCTCGCCATCACAGCGGCGATCACATAGGCGAACAGTTTGACGTTGGCGGGTTCGTACCCGAGAAACCGAACGCGTTCTTCGGCGTCGCGTGTGGCAACCAGCAGTTCTCCGAAGCGGCTGCGGTTGAGCTGCCACACCACCAGGAGGCAGACGATGAGAATGGTGGCCGCGATGATGTACAGCATCAGTTTGTTGGCGCTGTCGTTCAGCATGAAGCCGAAGAAATACTTGAAGCCGCTGAGCCCGGTGTCACCGCCGGTCTCGCGGATCGTCGAGCTGATGAGCACCGCGAGGGCCACCGCGAGGGCCTGGCTCAGAATCGCGAAGTATGCGCCTTTGACACGGCGCTTGAAGAGGGCGTAGCCGAGGATCGACGCGACGATCACGGGGAGCAGCACGATGGCCAACAGCGTGAACACTTCGCTGCGGAACGGCTCCCAGAACGCCGGAAGACCCGCCAGCGGGTCATACAGGATCATGAAGACGGGAAGGCTGTCTGGCCCCGCGGTCTCGAGCGTGAGGTGGATCGCCATGGCATAGGCGCCGAGCCCGAAGAACACTCCCTGGCCGAGGACAAGCATGCCGCCTCTTCCCCATGCCAGGCCGATGCCCACCGCTGCGATCGCCCAGGCACAGTACTTGCCGAGGTTGCCAATCCAGTGCGTCGACAGCACGAGTGGGGCGACAACCAAGAGCAGTATGGCGAAGACTCCGATGCCGATGAGGGGGAGCCATGCTGTGAATTTCGTCATGCTAACCCCCTGGTACGGACTGTGAATAGGCCCATTGGGCGGAACTGCAGGAATACCACCACGAGCGCGAAGACGAGCACCTGTGCCAGGCTTCCGGTCGTCCAGTTTGCGAAGAACGCCATCCCGACACCGACCACCCACGCGGCGATGACGGTGCCCTTGATCTGGCCGATGCCGCCGGCCACGACCACGAGGAACGCCGGGATGATGTACTGCGCGCCCATCTGAGAATTGGTGCCACCGATGAGGGATGCGGCCACGCCAGCAACCCCGGCGACACCGGATCCGATGAAGAACGTTAGGCGGTCAACGGAGCGCGTGGGAACACCGCTGGTCTCGGCGAGATCCCGATTTTGGACTGTCGCTCGCACCCGGCGACCAAAGGGTGTGTACTTGAGCCATGCGGTGAGTGCCGCCACGCAGAGGACCGCGAGCGCGATCGTGAACACCTGTCGGAGGGGCCAGCCGTAGCCAAGAATGGTGAGCTGCCCATCGAGCCAGCCTGGCTTCTCAACTGGGACTCCTTGCGAAGGGAAGATCTGCAGCGCGGCCTGCTGCAAGATCAGGCTCACCCCAACCGTGACGAGCAGCGTGTCGAGCGGTCGTCGATACATCCATTGAATGATGCTGACCTCAAGCAGGAGGCCGAGAAGTCCGGCGATGAGGAACGCGAGTGGCAGTGCCACTGGGATTGAGATATCGCTGGAGGAGATGAACTGCTGGGTCAGGTAGGCAACGAAGGCGCCAGCCATAAGAAACTCGCCGTGCGCCATGTTGATCACCCCCATCTGACCGAAGGTGAGTGTGAGCCCGAGTGCTGNGATGAACTGCTGGGTCAGGTAGGCAACGAAGGCGCCAGCCATAAGAAACTCGCCGTGCGCCATGTTGATCACCCCCATCTGACCGAAGGTGAGTGTGAGCCCGAGTGCTGCGAGCAGCAACAGCGCACCCTGTGCGGTGCCGTTCAGGAGCGGCGGTATGAGTGCTTCCACGTGCGGTCACTCTCTGTGCGGGGTGGGAGGTGGAGAGGTGCGCGGGGTTCCATGCCGTTGCTGGCATGGAACCCCGCGACGAGAGGGACTGCTATCCGGCGGCGGCGACGAGAGCATCGCGAACGTCGTCGGGGAACCAGCTGTACTCCTCCAGGTAGGGGTCCGGCTCGATCACGCCGTCCGAAGACCACACGATGTCGAACTGGTTCTCGGCGTTGATCCTGCCGATATTGCCCGGCTTGGAGATGTGGTGGTTTTCGCCGTCAAGCGTGACGACACCCTCCGGTGCATCGACGGTGATTCCGCCTTCCGCAGCGGCAGCGTTGATCGCATCGACATCGAACGAACCGGCCGCCTCGACGAGCTCCTTGTAGAGATACAGCGAGATGTATGCCGCCTCCATCGGGTCGGAGGTCACCCCGCTGCTGCCGGGGTAGGCCTGCCAGTTCGCGATGAACTCCGCATTGTTCGGGGTGTCCATCGACTGGAAGTAGTTCCAGGATGCGTAGTGGCCGGTGACCTCGTGACCCATCGACGGTGCTTCCTCCTCAGCGATCGACACCGAGATGATCGGGGTCGTGTCCGCGGTGAGACCGGCGTCGTAGTAGGCCTTGACGAAGCCGACGTTCGAGGATCCGTTGATGGTGTTGAAGATGAAGTCTGGATCGGCTTCGACGATCTTCGCCACCTGGGTCGTCCAGTCGTCCTTGTCGAGCGGCACGTACTCCTCGCCGACAATCTCGATGCCGAGTTCGGCCGCATACAGCTTGATGATCGCGTTGGCGGTACGCGGGAACACGTAGTCAGAGCCTGCCAAGAAGAGCGTCTCGACCCCCTGAGAGGCGAGGAACTCCATTGCCGGGAGGATCTGCTGGTTCGTGGTCGCGCCCGTGTAGTAGATGTTCGGCGACGACTCGAGGCCCTCGTACTGCACGGGGTAGAAGAAGAGACCATTGTGCTCTTCGACGACCGGCTTGACGGCCTTGCGAGACGATGACGTCCAGCCACCGAAGATCGCTCCGACACAGTCCTGCGTGAGCAGCTTCTCGGCCTTCTCAGCGAAGGTCGGCCAGTCGGTGGCGCCGTCTTCTTGCACATACTCGATCTGCTTGCCGAGGATGCCGCCGTCGGCGTTGATTTCGTCTGCTGCCATCTGCAGCACGGTCGAGACCGTCTTTTCGGAGATCGCCATTCCGCCGGTGAGGGAGTTGAGGAAGCCGAGTTTGATGGTGTCGCCAGACGTGTCGACACAGCTCGCGGCGGCCGAAGACGTGGTCTCGGTGCTGTCGGCGCGGGCACCGCAACCGGAAAGGATGAGCGCTGTCGACGTAGCGAGCGCGCTCGCGGCCAAGAACGTCTTGACGCGCCTCCTGCTGGAAATGGGCATGTAGTACTCCATTCGATGTGATGTGGCGGAATCGCCGGTGAGGACTGCTCGTGGTGCGTTCGGTGCTGTCAGAACACTGTCGACCGGGGTGTGCTATCGACTGATGTTCACCATCGAGCGTTGGCATTGCACTGCCATTTCTGTGACATGTCACGTTTGTAAACTCTCTTCGGCTACACCCCTGAAATCTCGGCAAAGAGGCTCGCCTACTGCGACGCCACGGGGCTGGCTGCGATGCGCAGGTGGGTCGTGTATGACAGACTTTTGACATCAGTCCACCGGTGCGCGCACCGGGAACAACGTCAGTGAACCAGCACTGCAGAGGGAAGGGGCAGCGTGCATCTCACGCCGGCAGACAATGAGAAGCTTCTGCTCGCAGTGGCCGGGATGGTGGCCCGCGATCGGCTCGGCCGCGGCGTGAAGCTCAACTATCCCGAAACCGTCGCCCTCCTCAGCACCTGGGTGATCGAGGGAGCCCGCGACGGCCGCGGCGTCGCCGAACTCATGCTGGAGGGCCGCACTGTGCTCAGCCGGGAGCAGGTGATGGAGGGGGTCGCCGAGATGCTCTCTGACGTTCAGGTCGAAGCCACCTTTCCCGACGGGCGCAAGCTCGTCACCATCCACAACCCGATCATTTAGGAGGAGCGAACGTGGCAGGTCATAGCTCGTCTGGCCCTGGAGCCATCCGTGTGCGCCCCGGCACCGTTGTCCTCAATGGCGACCGCACGCCCGAGCAGCGGCTCACCATCGTGTTTCTCAATACGGGGGACCGCCCGATCCAGATCGGATCTCACCTGCATCTGCCGGATGCGAACGCAGCTCTGCAGTTCGATCGCGTGGCCACCCGCGGCTTCCGCCTCGACATCCCCTCTGGCACCTCTCAGCGGTTCGAGCCCGGCGCATCACGCGAGCTTGACGCGGTGGCGTTGCTCGGTGAACGACGGGTGCCAGGGCTCCAACTTCGTAACCGGGGGAGTGAGGCGCTCGATGGCTGAGATCAGCAGGGAACGCTACGCAGCCATCTATGGCCCCACGGCGGGCGACCAGATTCGCCTTGGCGACACCGACATTTGGATCGAGATCGAACGCGACCTCACTGTCGGTGGTGAAGAAGCCGTTTTTGGTGGTGGCAAATCCATCCGTGAGTCGATGGCGCAGGGGCTGACCAGCCGCGCCGACGGCGCCCTTGACACCGTTATCACCAACGCGATCGTGCTCGACTGGTGGGGCATCGTCCGCGCCGACGTTGGCATCCGCAACGGACGCATCGTCGCCCTCGGTCGCGCTGGCAACTCCGACATCGCCAATGGGGTCCACCCGAGTCTCGCGATCGGCGCATCCACCGACGTCATCTCCGGTGAAGGCAAGATTCTCACGGCCGGAGGCATCGACTCCCACGTGCACCTGCTGTCGCCGTCGCAGATACATGAGGCCCTCGCGACCGGCATCACCACCGTCGTCGGCGGCGGTACCGGACCCTCCGAGGGGTCGAAGGCCACGACGGTGACCCCCGGCGCCTGGCATCTCGAGACCATGCACCGCTCGCTCGATGCGCTGCCGGTGAACTTCTTGCTGCTTGGCAAAGGCAACACGGTCTCGGTCGAAGCCTTCCGCGAGCAGGCACTCGCTGGGGCGGCAGGCTACAAGGTGCATGAAGACTGGGGGTCCACCCCTGCCGCCATTGACGCATCCCTGAAGGCGGCTGAGGAGTTCGGCCTGCAGGTTGCCCTGCATTCGGATTCACTCAATGAGTCCGGATTCGTGGAGTCGACAGTCGGTGCAATCGATGGCCGATCGATTCACGCCTTCCACGTTGAGGGCGCGGGCGGCGGGCACGCACCCGACATCCTCAGCATCGCCTCGCTGCCACACATCATCCCGGGCTCGACCAATCCGACCCTGCCGCACACCGTCAACACGGTCGCCGAGCACCTCGACATGCTCATGGTCTGTCATCACCTCAACCCGTCGGTGCCTGAGGATCTCGCGTTCGCGGAATCCCGCATCAGGGAGACCACCATCGCGGCCGAAGACATCCTGCACGACATGGGCGCACTGTCGATCGTCTCTTCTGACGCGCAGGCGATGGGTCGTATCGGCGAGGTCATCACCCGCGCCTGGCAGGTCGCCCACGTGATGAAGGCCCGCCGCGGGTCGCTCTCCACCGCGCTCCCCGCCGACAACGAGCGCGCCCGACGCTACGTTGCGAAGTACACCATCAATCCGGCGGTCGCGCACGGCATCGACTGGGAGGTTGGTTCTGTCGAGGCGGGCAAGCTCGCTGATCTCGTGCTCTGGGAACCCAAGTTCTTTGGCATCCGCCCCTCCGTCATCATCAAGGGTGGCGGCCTGGTCTGGGGCGCGCTCGGCGACCCCAATGCATCGATTCCCACCCCGCAGCCCGTGCTCATGCGCCCAGCGTTCACCGATGCCATCGGTGCTGACCTGTCGGTGTCGTTTGTGTCGCCCGCAGCGCTCGACGATGGCATCGTCGAGCGACTTGGTCTGCGCCGTCGACTCGCCGCCGTGGCCCCCACCCGCGACATCGGCAAGGCGGACATGAAAAACAACGATGTGCTCCCTCGCATCGACATCCGCCCTGATACGTTCGCGATCTCCATCGATGGTGACCCGGTGGCGCCGGCACCAGCCGAGCGCCTGCCGCTGGCGCAGTTGTACACCATGTTCTAGGCGACCGACCATGACCACCACCGTGATGCCAAAACCGCTCTCCGCAGCGGCAACGACAGTGCCCTCGCCGACGCTGTCACCGGCGACGATCGCCATGATGCTCGCCGATGCCAGGCTCCCGGTTGGCGGCCACGTGCACTCCGCGGGGCTTGAGCCCGCATTGGCCGGGGGGATGTCTCCCACCAGGGTTCCCGCCTACATGCTGGGCCGAGCGCGCACGGTCACCCTGGTTGAGGCTGGCACCGCTGTGGTGGCGCGCCACACGGCCCTGCACGGAGCGCGGCAGGATCCGTTCGGCATCGAGCAGCAGTTGGCGCTCGCCCTTGCCGCGGTGGATCGTGCCTGGGCGGCCCGCACCCCGAGTCGTGCGGTGCGTGACGTGTCGCGGTCACTCGCGCGGGGGTACCTGAGGCTCGCCAGCACGCTGTGGGCCGAGCATCCGGCTGTCACTGCTGCCGGATCTGTGGGGAGGGCGTCAAGTCCTACGCTGTCGCAGCCGCCGCTCTCGCGCCCGGTCGTGCTCGGGATCATTGCGGCGGCGGCCGGCCTCGACGCCGAAAGCCTTGTGCGACTCGTCATCTACGACGACGCGCAGACCATCGCTGCAGCCATGCTCAAGCTCGAGCCACTCGACCCGGCCACCCCGCCAGGATGGGTGCTCGCCGCCTGTGCCGCAGCGGAGGAATTCGTCACCGACCTTGCCACCCTGACTTCTGCCGACGCCATCCCGGCGCTGGGAGCTCCCGAAAGCGAAGGGTGGGCTGAAGCCCACTCTCGAACAACACAAAGGCTATTTCGTGCTTGAGAATTCAACGCCATCCGTCAGCGCCCCAGCGCGGTCCCTTCGCATCGGGGTTGCCGGCCCTGTGGGAACCGGCAAAAGCTCCCTCATCGCCACCGTCTGCCGCGCACTCGCCACCGAGCTGCGCCTCGGCGTCGTCACGAACGACATCTACACCGACGAGGATGCTCGCTTCCTTCGCTCTGTCGGGGTGCTCGATCCGGAACGCATCCGCGCCGTCGAGACCGGAGCATGCCCGCACACGGCCATCCGCGACGACATCACCGTGAACCTGCTCGCGGTGGAAGACCTGGAGCGCGACTTCAGCCCGCTCGATGTTGTGCTGATCGAGTCTGGCGGGGACAACCTCACCGCAACGTTCTCGCCCGCCCTCGTGGATGCCCAGATTTTCGTGCTTGATGTCGCCGGCGGGGGAGACGTCGCTCGAAAGGGAGGCCCTGGCATTGCCCGCGCCGACCTGCTCGTCGTCAACAAGACCGACCTCGCGCCGTATGTCGGGGTGGATGTTCCGACCATGGTCGCCGACGCCGAGACCGCCCGAGAGGGTCGGCAGGTGCTCGCACTGTCGCGCACCGACGCGGCCAGCGTCGAGACGCTCGCCGCCTGGGTCCGCGGCCTGCTGGTTGAGCACCGAGCCGGAACCCACACCCCGCAAGACCCCGGCCCAATGGCACCCCACTTTCACGCCGACGAAGAGGGCGGGTTCATGCACACCCACGATGAAGCCGAGCACGCCCACGACGACCAGCCCGCCCACTCGCACCAGTAGGCAACGCCCATGCACGCATCCGCAACGCACATTCGCCTCAGCGCGGCCCCCGGTCGAGCCCGCCTGGCGTGTGGTGCTGGGGCGCTTGTGCCGCGCGTCATCGCCGCCGGCCCCGCGTATGCACGGGTAGCAATTGTGGCCGGCGGTGCCCTCTTGCTCGGCGGCGACAGCGTGCGCCTGTCGATCACGGTTGGCACCGGCTGCGTGCTCGAGCTCGAGGACATCGGCGGAACCGTCGCGTACAACGCCGACGGGGTGCGATCCGAATGGGTCGTTGATGCCGTCGTGGAGCCAAACGCCCTGTTGATCTGGCACGGCCTGCCCTTCGTCGTCGCCGACGGAGCGAACGTCGATCGACACACCACCCTCACGTTGAGCGGCTCCGGCGCGATGGCCTGTCTGCGCGAAACGATTGTGCTGGGACGCACGGGTGAACGTGGCGGCACCATCGATCTGCGCACTACGGTGACAGAACAGAGCCACCGCGGCACTGCCGAGGCGTTGTTTGTCGAACACCTCACGGTGCGCGGCGCCGAGCCGGTCCCGGGGCAGCTCGGTGACAACCGGGTGCTCGATTCGGTGCTGCTGTTCGGCGCTCGGTCCCCGGCAGCGTCCGTCGCTCCGACGGCGGCACCCGTTGCCCTCGGATCGACAGAAGTGTTGGAGCTTGAAGGCACGGCCAGCATCGCTCGCTCGCTGCAGCATGATGCCCATCGTTCGGTCTTGTCGCCCGTGTGGGACGAGTGGTGCGCACACGCGCTCACGATGCACGCCGCCAGCGATGGAACCGAGCCGGCGAGCGAGTCGATCGCGCCACCACGCGCCCTAGTATCCGCACCCTAGAGAGGACTCACGACATGAAATCTGCCCTGCGAGCCCCGGATGCTGCAACGCTCGGCATCATCGTCACGATCGCGAGTCTGCACTTGCTCGGTTGGGGTCTCCCCATTGTCGCTATCGCGATGGGCAGCAACGGGCTCTTGGTGCTGGGACTGGCGGCGACCGCTTACCTGCTCGGGGTGCGTCACGCGTTCGACGCCGACCATATCGCCGCGATCGACAATGCAACCCGCAGGCTGAGTGGGCCCACAACCCGCTCCAGTGCGGTCGGCTTCTGGTTTTCGCTTGGCCACTCCACGGTCGTGGTCGGCACCGTCATCCTGCTTGCGGCGGGGGTACATTTCTTGGTCACGGCAATCGAAGACGACACCTCTCCCATTCGTCACGCTGCTGGGCTGTGGGGCGTCAGCATTTCGGTGCTGTTTGTGCTCGCATTCGGCATGATGAACCTCCACTCGTTGGTGAGGCTCGTGAAACGGCACCGGTCAGCGGCGAGCACCGACGCGGCCGCGACCCGCGAGGGGCCGACTGGGCCGCTCTTCAGTGTCTTTCGCCCGGTTGCTAACCTCGTCGACCGTCCGAGGCGCATGTACCCACTGGGTCTACTGTTCGGGCTCGGCTTCGACACCGCCGCTACCATCGGACTGTTCATCACGACCGGGGTCGCGTCATTCCAGGTCTCCTGGGCTCTCGCTCTCGCCCTCCCGCTGCTGTTCACCGCCGGGATGAGTCTCTTCGACACCCTCGACGGTGCATTCATGGCACGCCTCTACGGGTGGGCCGCTCAGCACGCTGAACGCAATTTTCGCTACAACCTCGTCGTCACCTCACTCTCGGTCGCCGCCGCACTCCTCGTCGCGAGCGTGGGATTCTCCGAAATTCTCAGCCAGGCCACCTCGTTGGACCTCGCGCTGCCGATCGATACGACCTACTTCGGGTTCATGGTTGTCGGTGCGTTCGTGGTTGTTGCCGCGGTGGCCGCCGTCTCCCGAGTGAGCGCCCAGCCGCCCCGCCCACTCGAGGCGTGACATCGGAACCTCGTCTACTCGTGCGGCACTGCGGTCGCGCTCTGCGACGAACTGTGACGCGCAGCCAACACAGGGGACGCGACAGATTTAGTCTGGAGTGATGGACCCGCTTCTGGCAGCCGCGACAGTCACCGTTCTGGTGCTTGGAGCGCTCGCGATCGGTCTTTTCTTGAAGCGTCGCTCCGGCCAGCGCCGTCGAATCCGGGTCGCTCACGTCACGGCCGCCGATGTGAACCTTGTCGAGCTCGGCACGCAGGCAACCGTCGTGCAGTTCAGCACCGAATTCTGCTCGCGGTGCCCCGGAGTTCGCCGCGCTCTCAACCGTGAGCTCGAAGGCCACGACGGCGTTGCGTATACCGATGTGGATCTCACCCACCTTCCACAGCTCGCGACACGGTTCAAGGTGATGCAAACGCCGACGGTGCTGGTCGTTGACGCTGCTGGCCGCGTCGCTGCGCGGTACACCGGCGGGGTGCCACTCGCTTCCATTCGCACTGATCTAGCTGCCCTCACAAAGGATGCCGATGTCCGACTCGTCTCGTAGTGACTCCGCCTTCAGCCCTCACGGCATTGACCCTCGGGGACCCCGCTTCGCTGCATCCATTACGGCTGGGCTCCTCCTCGTTGGCACGTTTCTCGCGCTCATTGGCCCAGCAGGAGAGGCTGGCACGACCCTTCGTGAGCGGCTGGCCGACCCAGGGTTCATCGTGCTCGCCATAGTGGACGTCCTTTTTGTGTGGGGCTTTGCTTCGCCGCAGACGGCGCCGTGGGGAGTGGCATTCCGACGGGTTCTACGCCCGCGACTGGAGCCACCATCAGACCTCGAAGACCCGCGGCCACCGCGATTCGCGCAGGTCGTCGGATTCTTGGTCGTGTCGATCGGTCTCGTCCTGCACCTCGCTGGCACGCCGTGGGCGCTGCCGATTGCCGGTGCCGCGGCCTTCGTCGCAGCGTTCCTCAACGCGGCGTTCGGCCTGTGCCTCGGGTGCCAGCTCTATCTCGCGTTCATCCGGACCGGAATCATCCGGCCTCGTGGGGGGCTCCTCGGAGTCTGAACACTCCCGAAGCCTGAACACTCCTCGCGACCAGCGACCCGGTACGTGTCCATGCCATTCAACGAAGTCCGTGCCATGCAACAAAGCGAGGCGCACCCAGTGGGTGCGCCTCGCTGTGAGACGTGCAGCGGTGAGACCCGTGTGGGCCTCATCCCGGAGTTCTAGCTGGGGACCACGCCACCGTGCCTGGCAGGGATGTGAAGCCCTTCCTGCACGCTGGCACCCGTGATCCAGCTGACCACGAGGTCTTTGTCGGGAACCTTGGTCGCAATGTCTGCGACCTTGTGACCCCGATTGAGGACGACGGTGCGGTCACAGACGGCGAACGCGAGCGGGATGTTGTGTGTCACGAGCACGATGGACGTGCCGCGGGCGGCAAGCGACTTGATGAGCGCCTCGACAAGCTCGGCTTGTTCGTGACCCAGCGCGGCGGTGGGCTCATCCATGAGGAGCACGCCATTGGCGGGGAGGCGGGCTGCTGCTCGTGCAATCGCGACGACCTGGCGTTGTCCGCCCGAGAGCATCTCCACCGGTCGCGTCACCGGGGCAGTGCGCACTCCGAGAGCATCGAGTTCTTCTTGAGACTCCCGTCGAATTGCCGCGCGGTCAAGAAAGCCGAGCCACCCGAGCGGGCCCTTCATCATCTTTTCGCGGCCGAGCGTGAGGTTTGCGGCGATATCGAAGGCATCCACGAGCGCCAGATCCTGGTACACCATCTGGATGCCCGCGGTTCCGGCGTCGCGCGGAGAGCGGAAATCCTTGGTCTCGCCATTCACCTTCACGGTGCCGCTGGTCGGCCGGTGAACGCCGGACATGACCTTGAGCAGGGTCGACTTGCCCGCGCCATTGTCGCCGAGGAGGGCGACAACTTCGCCGCGGCCCACCGTGAGGCTCACCTGCTCGAGGGCGCGTGCGTAACCGTAGTGAACTGAGATGTCATTGAGTTCGAGTGCTGGCGTGTTGTCCATCAGCGTGACTTCCTCTTCTTCGATGCGTCTTCCCCTGCGACGAGGAGGGCTGAGGTCTTCTGCGTGGTCCACATGTTGAGCCCGAGCCCGCCGATGAGCAATGCGCCAGTGACGATGTCTGCCCAGTTGCTCGAAACTTTGGCGAGGAGCAGCCCAGCGGAGATCGTTGCGATCACAATGGCGCCGAGGGCGACTCGCGGCAGGCTGCCGCGACCACCGGTGAAGGGGATACCCGCCAGCGCGACCGCAGTCATCGCGGCGAAGACGACGCCGATGCTTGGACCCGGTACCGCAGTGGAGATATATGCAGCGGTCACGATGCCACCAACAGCGGCGCAGAACCCGGAGATTGCGAAGCCGGCGACGCGGTAGCGGTCGACGGCAATTCCGACCCGACGGGCTGCCTCGACATTGCCGCCAACGGCGAGCAATCGCATGCCGTGGCGAGTCGCACGCAAAAAGATCGTGAGGGCGATGAAGAGAATCAGTGCAATGTAGACCGGCGCGGGAATGCCGAGGTAGGTCTGTGTGCCCAAAAAGCGGAGCTCTGTGAGCTGCGAGATATTGGTGTTGCCCGCCAAAAGTAGGGAGACCCCACTGAGCGACGTGAGCATCGCGATCGTCACGATCAACCCGTTGAACCCACGAATGACGATGAGGCCGTTGACGATGCCGACGGCGACGCCGGCAACGAGGCCCACGAGGATCGCCACCGCAACAGGTACTCCATCTTGGAGCAACAGTGCGGTGACGACCCCCGAAAAGGCAGCCGTAGCTGGCACCGAAAGATCCAGCACTCCGGTCATCACACCGACACCGACGCCGGCCGCATAGATCGCTGCGATCGCTGCGGAGTTGAGGATAGAAATCCCCGTGGAGACGGTGAAGAAGTGCGGTGCACCCCAGAACGCGAAGATCAGGATGATCGCGAGCCAGAGCACGAGGAGCCCCTGGTCGCGGACAAAGAGCAACGCGCGGATGTTACTGGGCAGTTTGCCTGGTGATACTTGCTGGATGCTTGCGGTGACAGTCACGAGTGGTTCTACTCCGAAACGACGATGGCGGTCGAGTTGATGCTGCCGAGCTGCGTCGGGTCCTCGATCAGTTCGAGAAGATCGTCACCCGCTGCCTTGGATGAGGCACTGTAATCCCATGCAACGACGGCGTCGATGTCGCCGGCTTCGAAGGCAGCCATCGTGTCTGGCCCGCCTCCACCTGCGATGAAGCACGTGGGGGTCTTGCCAGCGGCCTGGAATGCGCCGATTGCTCCGAGCGTCGTCTCGTCTGAGGCGGCGATGACCACATCGATGTCAGGGTTGGCGATGAGGAGCTGGGACGCGGTCGTCTGTGCGCCAGCGGGGTCTTCTGCCTGAGCGTTGGCGACGATGGGGGCGCCCGTGTAGAGCTCCATGATCGCCGCGTGCGACGCGTCGGCACCGGCGGCTACTGCTGAGGCCTCGAGCAGCATGGTCTCGGTGCCACCTTCGCGCTCAACGCATTCGTTCGCGGTCTCGGCAAGCGCTGTGCCGAAGTCGGCGAACGATGCTGCGTCGAAAATGATGCCCGGCTGCTCCTCGGTGAAACCGAAGGACTCTGGGTCGGCCTCAAGAACCGCCGGGATGCCGGCGTCATACAGTGCCTCAAGGCTGGTGGACAGTGCCTCCGCGGCGACTGGGAAGATCCACACCGCGTCGACCGTGCCGGTGTCGATCGCCTGCTGGATCTGCTGGGCCTGCGTCACCGGGTCGAATTCCGCGTCATACACGGTGACCTCGTACCCCTTGGTGCCGAGGTACTCGGTCACTTCATCTGCCAGGGTCTGGATGATCGGGATCTGGCTTGAGACGCTGAAGAACGCGACCTCACCACCCTCAGCCGGACTGGTGCTGTCGTCCGGGGTCGTGCCGGTATCGCCTGAGCAGCCCGAGAGCGCAAGTGCGCCGACGATGACTGCTGACGTGACTGTGAATCTAAGCCTCTTCATTGAAACTCCTCATTGGTTTCCGAAGCGCACATGCACTGCGGAGGTCGGGTGGTGCTGGATGCATCGTAGATGCAAAGCAGGATCGGTGCGTTCGGGCCTACGACGCGGTCATCGCGAGGTGCGCAACCGTGCACTCCTCAGGACTACCTGAACGCACTGTACTGTACTGTGCATTGCAGATGTTGCGCAAACGAAACGCGCGCTGTTTCTTGAATCCTCAGCCGCTCAAATGCGGCTGCACGCTGACGCGCGAACTACCCCCGCAATTGAGCGTTCGCCGGGATGTCCGGGAGGTCTTCGTCAGGAACCGACTCGGCCTGGTCGAGGTATTGCGCCGAGATGCGACGGTACGACTTCGTGAAAAACGCGCCGATCGCTGCGAGCACCATCAAGACGCCCGCAACGAGGAACACTAGCGCGATGCCTCGGGCCACGCCGTCGCCCAGCAACCAGCCGAGACTCTCACGCCCAGCATCCGAATTCATGAACGGGATGATGAAGAACTCGGCGATCGGCGCAATAAGGAATGCCGTGATGGGGGCCGCCGCCGACTCGAACGCAGCAGCGAAGCCGAACACGCGGCCCTGTTCGCGAAACGGCACCACCTTCTGAATCACCGTCTGCTCTGACGCCTCGACGGCGGGGATGAGCGTCATGTAGATCCAGATGCCCGCGACGTAGAGCCACCACCATTCGCGAATCGTGAAGAGCGCGCCGATGACACCCATAAGGATGACGAGCAGCAGCATCGTGCGAATTGGGTTGCGTCCGAGACCGAACTTCGCGATCAACAGACCACCGACAATGAATCCCGTGGAGGTAATGCCGAGCACAATGCCCCACATCTCGACGGGAAAGAGCTCGAGGCCATACGGATCCATGAGCGCCATATATACGCCGCCGATGAAGTTGTTGAACGTCGAGAAGATGATGAGCGCGAAGAGCCCTGTTGCGGCGCGCACTGCCGTGATGCTGCCCCGCAGGTCGACGAAGGGTCGCCGCTCGCCATCGTCGTGTGGCTGCTCCTCAGGGATTCGGAGGAAGAGTAGGTGCACGAGGGCCGCCGCGGAGAGGGCGATGGCGATCAGGAGCGTCCATCCCATGCCGAGCAACCCGATCGCGAGCCCGCTGAACACACTCGTCACCATGAAGGCGAGCCCCTGCACCGTGCCGACCAGCCCGTTCGCATTGGCGTGCCGCTCAACCGGGATAAGGAGGGTCACGGTCGTCGAGAGCGCAATGTTGCGCATGTTCTCGATGACGGCCCCGAAAAGGATGATCCCGGTGAACAGCCAGAACATTGGCCCACCGATGTCGAGCAGGGTCGACTCAGGGAACGCGAAGTAGAGCGCGCCGCTGATGCCGAATGCGATGAGGGTGACCACGCCCGCGAACACCATCACCGGATGCTTGCGATGCCGGTCCACGATGGTGCCGAATGCCATAGAGAACAGTGCGACAAACAACATGTATGCGCCACCGATAATGCCGGTAGCAAGCACCGAGCGCGTCTCAAGGTAGACCCAGAACGTCAGGGCGAACCACAGGAAGCTCGTCGTCACGTTGGCGACCGCAGTGTTCACCAGCACCTGCGCGAACGTGCGCGGACCGCCCGCCGGTGTTTCGACGGGCTTCGGGGGTGCGGAGAGCGCTTCTTCGTCAGCGCCGCGCATGTCGTCTGTGCTGCTCATATGGCCGCCGCCCTTTCTGGGTGCGCTCAGCGTCGCCAGCTGAGGGTGATCGGCTGCCGCAAGAAGCACCAGAAAGAGTCCAACGGAGACCGCTGAAATCATTGTATGAAGACCCCGCGCATGTCGCTGCGGAAATCTTCTGCGGGGCCGAGCAATCAGTGAGACTGGGGTGATGCGAACACCCGACACGCGCATCCGCGGGCTCGATATCGCCCGTGGCATCGCCGTGCTTGGGATGTTCACCGCGCACACCATCTCGGTGAGCGACCCCGAGGGTGCGTTTGTTGTGCTCGACGAACTGGCTGGCGGCACCCGGCCGCGGATGCTCTTCGCCCTCGTTGGCGGGATCTCGCTGGGGTTGCTCGTGGCACGTGCGCCCCGTGCATCCGGTGCTCAGCGCATGGAGGTTCGACGACAGATCGCGATCCGCGGCATCGTGCTGCTCGGTCTCGGGCTTCTGCTCCAGACCTTCTTCTCCGGCGTGAGCATCGTGATCGACGAGTGGGGGCTGCTGTTTCTTCTCATGATTCCCCTGCTGTTCGTGCGCAGCGGATGGCTCGTCGGTGGCGCGGCGGTCGGGATCGTCGCCGGCCATGTCGCCCTTGCGGAGGGCATCGGCCGCCCTCCTGCGTGGACCGGCAACGAAAGCGAGACGGCGCGGGTCGTGGTCGGGCAAACACTGAGCTGGCTGTTCACCGGATCGTATCCGCTCGTCATCTGGCTGCCGGCGATCGCGGCGGGCTTCGTGCTGGCCCGGCTCGACCTCACCCGACCGCTCACGCAGGCATGGATGGCGGGAGCGGGATCGGTCGTCTTCGTCGGTGGGCTCGCAGTCGTGGGTGCGCTCGATCCCAGTGGAACGCTTGACACGTGGCCCGGAGCGCTGGCGAACCAGCTCTCCGCGCTCGGGTGTGCGGCTGTCACCGTCGCGGCGCTGGTGTGGGCGACATCCGATCGAATTGGCGCAGCGGGCGCGGTGATCGGGCGCGTGCTGTATCCCCTCGCGGCTGCGGGAGCCATGCCGCTGACGGTCTACACCGTGCACGTGCTCGTGCTTGCAGGCTGGTATGTGCTCGACCCGGTCGGGTGGGCGCCGGATGCGACAACCTGGACGATCTTCACGATCGTGACGCTCGTGCTCGCATCCGTCTGGAGGGCGACGCTCGGGCAGGGCCCCTTGGAGCGGGGAATCGCCATCCTCAGCCGGGTCGGAGCCGGGACTAAACACTCGCAGTAAACGCCGCCCCTAGACTCGCCGCATGACCGATACTCCTCCCGCACCGCTGTCGACCCCCGCCGGGGGAATCGACCACCGCCCGCGGTTCTTCGTGAAGCAGAAGATCACCATGATGGTGAACCGCTACGAGATCCGTGCCGCGAACGCCGACGGCAGTGAGGGGGCGATCATCGCGATCGCGCAGCAGAAGCGACTCGCGTTCAAAGAGCAGGTCACCTTCTTTGCCGACGAGGCTCGCACTCAGCCGGTGTTCTCGTTCAAGGCACGACAGGCGCTCGACCTGGCGGCGGTCTACGACGTCTTCGACGCGTCAGGCAACCCGATCGGCTGGTTCCAGAAAGACTTCGCGGCGAGCCTGCTGCGCTCCAGCTTCAACCTCGGGGCCCCCGGCATTGCTGCCCACGGACAGGAACGCAATCAGGCGATCGCGATCATTCGCCGCTTCGTCGACCTGCCGTTCGCCTTCCACTTCGACTTCACCGACAAGGGCAGCGGCCAGATCGTCATGTCGAGCGAACGCCAGATGTCGCTCCGCGATCGCTACACCGTCACCGTGCCCGACGCCCGCATCGACTTCAGGCTCGCCGCTGCCATGGCCGTCGGCCTCGACGCCCTCCTGCAGCGCTAAGCAATAGAGAGGTCACCAATGTGCAACCTTCACGTCGTGTTAGTGTGCAGCCATGACTACGCCTGCGAACGCTGTGCTTCTTGGATACGGTGGATCTGAACACAGCAAAATTGCCTTGACCTGGGCCGATAACCTGGCCGCTCAACTCTCTTTGCCGCTCCACGTTCTCGTCTCGGCCCTCTATGTGGCCGATGTGCCCGACGTGCCGAGGGAGCACCAAGCGGGCTTTGTCACGGATGAACTCGAGCGAATTCTCGAATCGGCGAAGGCACCAGCAACTTCTGTAGTTACGGTGCTCGGCTCACCCGGTGAGGCGCTGGTGAATGAGGCGGAGACGGCATACCTCACGGTGCTCGGTGCTCGCACTCAGGGGCCGCTCCAGAGCATGGTAAACGGTTCGGTGAGCCAGTATGTGACCCGACACGCCCCCGGACCCGTGGTGGTCATTCGCGAACAGCACACGGCACGGACGGGCCTGATCATCGTTGGAATCGACGGTTCTGAGCACAGCCTCAAGGCACTGGCATTTGCTCAGCGGCATGCGAAGGCGACCGGGGGCCGTGTCCGCGCGCTCCATGTTCACAATGAGAAGGGTGAGGCCGGCGACGAGAAGGTCGAAGCAGCGCTCGCGTCGATCTCAGCAGGCGGCGAGGTGGGTGTCGATGTTGAGCATGTGCGGGGTGCTGCGCCCGAGAAACTTGCTGAAGCGAGCCGCGAAGCCGACCTTTTGGTAATCGGGACTCGAGGCCGCAGCCCGATCAGCGCGTTGCTGCTCGGCTCGGTCACGCAGTCAGTACTGCAGAGTGCCCAATGCCCCGTGGCTGTCGTTCGCTGATCTCCCCGCGCTAGAAACAGATCGGCAGTCCCGACGGGCGTAACCGCGCGGCACCGGGGAGGACCACCATGACGGATGCCACCAGCCGGGGCGTGCTCGTGACGGGCGCGTCGCGCGGCATCGGGCGCGCGACGGCGATCGCGTTTGCACGACAGGGCTACCGGGTTGCGGTGCACTACCGGAGTCGGCCCGACGAGGCAGCCCGCACTGTGGCGGCGCTCGACGGTGCCGGGCACGCTGTTGTCGGGGGCGACCTCAGCATCCCGGCGCAGGCGAAGCAGCTGGTCGACGACGCTGTCGCCGCGATTGGGCCGCTGCAGGTGCTCGTTAATAATGCCGCGATGGCGCCATCGACGGAGAACATTCACCGCATCGACCAAGTCGGGTGGGAACAGTGGGGCGACGCGTGGGACACGATGACCCGCACGAACCTGGTCGGCCCCGCGAATGTGACGTGGGCGTTTGCGCGGCAGCTCATCGCACTCGGCGAACCCGGTGCGGTGGTGAATGTCGGCTCGCGCGGCGCCTTCCGTGGTGAACCCGACCACCCCGCATACGCCGCCACGAAGGCCGCGCTGCACGCGTTTGGCCAGTCGATTTCGCTGACGCTCGCACCCTACGGCATCGCTGTGACGTCGGTTGCACCGGGGTTCACCGCGACCGAGCGTCAGGAGGGCGTACTGGCGGGCGCCCGCGGCGACGACCTCCGTGGTCAGAGCCCGTTCGGGCGGGTCGGCACCCCCGAGGAGATTGCCGACGCGATCGTGTATCTCGCCTCGCCGGCTGCAGCGTGGGCATCCGGTGCCATCCTCGACCTCAACGGCGCGTCACACCTGCGCAGCTGAGGTCCTTTTTGGCGTACGCCAGCCGACCACGAGGGCGATGGTGGCGCCGACGAGCGCAGCCAGTGTGGCGATGCCGGTAGGCGGCAGTGACGAATGGCTCGCGGGAATGTTCGCCGAAAGCCAGACAAACAGGATGCACGTGGCGAGCGCGAGTGCTGGCACGAGCCAGCGCAGCAGGTCTCGCAGTGGGCCGTGAGTGCCGACTGACGCGCGGCCGGTGCCGACCCTGACGAGGCCGTAGAGGGCGAGGAGCAGTGCGAGCACGCCAAGCGCGACCACGGAGACCGGCGGCCAGACGGTTTGTGCCTGCGCCCCACGCAGCGCGTCATCGTCGGGACCGGCAAAGGTGCCAGCCGTGAAGTCGAACATGACCCCGAGATCGTCGATTGTGGCGAGCCGCGGGTAGCTCTCGCTCTCTGTCTGCCCAATCTCGAGGGTGAACGTGCGCACCCCGTCGACCGTGTCGCTCTGTTCATCGAGCGCCTCGGCCTCGCGGTCGGCAGGTGTCTCGCCGAACGGGATCACCGAGTCGTGCCAGTCACGGGCATCCTCGGCCGAGTCCGTGTCGAGGGTGATCCATCCCGCCTGCGTCGCCTCAGCGAACAGGTCTTCTGGCACCGAGATCTCGATGAGCAGCGGGTCGAGGAATCCGTCGCTGTTGCCGTAGTCGTACTTCCACCCGTCGAGCAGCGCCGCCCAACGGATCCGGTCGACAACGTTGCCGCTCTCGCCATCGACGGCCGCGATGGCGGCAGAACCAACCGTGTATTCGATGCGAACTTCATGGTTGCCGGCGAGGGGTTGTGCCATGGTCGTGCGCATGACGAGGGTGTCGCCATCGAGCTCAGTCACATAGTCAACCGGCTCCCCATCGATCAGCACCCGTTGCACGCTTACGTCGAGCGCCTGCCCATCGACGGTGTTGAGCCACTGCCGCACGACCTGCGGGGGCAGGGATCCGCCCTCCTCAAAGAGCACATCGAGTGTTTCGGTCGCGGTGAATTGCGCACGGTCGTCGTCGCCTCGCCCCAGTTCGGCGGTCGCGTTGAACGACTCCACTTGGGTCCAGAGCGAGCCGGGCACATCCCCTCGGTAGGCGAGATACCGCTCATCGTCTTCAAGCGGGTTGCTCACGACGGATGCCACCACAATCGCCCCCGCAATCACAAGCAGCGCGAGCGCACGGATGGCCAAACGGGGCACTGTGAGGTAGTCGGCGGTATGCCAGCTGCGCCGAGGGATGCGCCCGCCGAGCTCCTGCTCGACCCGCTCCGCAATCGCCGCGCCGGCCTCGCGGGGCGCCGCCGAAATCACGGCGTAGGGGAGCACCTCGTCACGGAGCGTGCCACGTTCGAGCAACAACGTTCGCTCGGCAAACACCTGGATGCCTCGCAGGTGCTGCTTGACGAGTGCACCCTTGCGCGTGAGCGGGTTCGCGCCGAGGGTGATCCAGAGCACGATGACGGCGATGATTGAGGAGACGATGACGAAGGCGACGGGCCACCAGACGATCGCGAGCGGTGCCTGATACGAAAGCTGCCGCACGAGCCCCCACTGCACGAGGGTGAGAGCGAGGGGCGCTGCGATGAACGTGTCGCGCACAAACCCTGTCGGCACCCGACGCAAACCGTTCTTGTATTGCTGGGAGCTCTCATTCGCGCCGAGATACCTGCCCAGCGCGCGCGGCAGGTTGCCAAGCCGTCCTGTTCGTTGTGCGGCGCGACCGATGGCGAGGAGGCGCTCCTTCGGGATGCCCTGGTTGTCCCGACGCCGACGTCGGTCGGTCGGAATCTCTTGCAGTGTGGTGGCAAGTTCGAGGGTGTGCCTCGACTGCAGGATGTGTGCCGCCATACCCACCGTGATGTTCTTTGGTGGCGTCGACTGCGAAACAAACCATGGGCGACCGCGAGCGTCGCTCCACGCGACAGCGCGTGCGGCGATCGACAGGAGCAGCGTGAGCGCCAGGAAGGCGAGCGGCACCAACGGGCCGAACGTTTGCACCCAATACAGGGGCGAGCGTGGCGGCAGCACCACCGTGTCTGCTTCGAGCACAAGTGAGAACCACGCCGCGGCATTCGGCGGAAGATTCTGACTGTTGGTGAACTCGTAGACGCTGCGACCATCCGGACTGTCAGCTTCGGCGGTCAACCAGTCCCCGGCGCTGACGATCGACCAGGCGATCACGCCACGCGGCTCGCGCACAAGACGTTCATCGAGCGACTCGGGCACATTCACGCGCACCTCGAGCCCAGAGACGGCGTGCGGCCACGACGGGCCGAAGACATCCCACTCGAGCAATTGCACCGGCTCGCCGGTCGCGTCATCGACCGTGTCGTAGGCAAGGTGCTCAAGTGAGTAGCGGAGCACGAACTCGTGATCTCCCTGAAGTTGCTCACCCGTGTCGATCTCGAGGGTGAGCTGGGTCGCTGAAGCGCTCTGCGTGACGTTGATCGGCTCGCCGTTGAACGTCGCCGAAACACCTGAGGGCTCGAGATCGTGACCTTCGTAGTCAATGGCGATGACCCGTTCGATGCCGCGCTCGGTGACGTCATCACCGTAGAACGCGGTGATGCGCTCCTCCACCTCGGTGTGAAGCGTGCCGTCGTCGGCCAGATCGACCGTGTACTCGACTGCAAAGTCTCGGGCGATCCAAGTGTCGGTGGCCGTCGAGGCCGACGAGGTGATGTCCTCCAGCGTGAGCGGAGGGTTGATGACCGGGCCGAAGAGCAGCACGACGCCACCAACCGCCACAACACTCCAGAATGCCCGGATGCCTCGCCGCAGGCGTTTGTCGCCGTGTGACCGCAGCCATGCCTCCGTCGCCAGCACCCAGCCCGAAAGGAGGACCCACAGGTAGGTGTGTGTGGGCGGATCGTCAGCAATACGTTCGGGGTCGGCGGCCACCTCGTCGGTCTGCGGGTCGAGCGGCTCGTCGGTGCTCACTCTGCCGAGTCTAGGATCGCGCAGAGCCCACGCCGGACAACTGCGACGGTCAGTCCGGTGCGCCGGCGTGCGACCGCCGATGCGTGTTCGCTACATCGCGTCGCCGATGTAGGAGTACTTCACGAACACCTCGGAGGCGAGCCCGGCCTCATCGAGCAGCCCCTGCAGCGCGGTGAGCATGTACTTCGAATCCCAGCCCATGTAGAGAAAGTTGGCGTCATCGAGCTGGTCCCAGTGCCCGTTCCACGCCTGCTCATCGAAGATCGGCCCGCTGCGGTGCGCCCTGAACGCCTCGACGGCGGCACGATCATCCGCCCACAGTCGTTTGAACACCCGGTTGAAGAGGTACTTGACGTCGTAGACCTCCCAGTGCTCGCCGCGGTACTCGACATACTCGAACTCGCGCTGCCACCCGCGCGGCCAGCCACTCCGGCGCTGCGCATCGAGGATGGGTGTGAGCCCATCGTCGTCGATGAGCACGGTCGCGGGCGTCGGCCAGATGCGGAGAAACTCGGCGGTGAGGCGCGCCGTGCGCTCCGAGATCGTGGTCGTCGCCCAGGCGTCGACGCGAGAAAGCTCGCTCGTGAGCGCGACCGCACTCCGACCGTAGGTGGCTCGCTTCTGGCCGAATGGCGCGTCGATGACACGCTCGGCGAGGTCATCCTCGATGAGGGTGAGGTTGCCGAGGGTCGGTGCCAGCGCGCGATGACTGTTCTGTTCGTCTTCGCTGAAGTCGCCCCACGCCCGCTCCCCACCACCGCTCCAGGTGTCGCTCGGGGCGAGCGGCATCACGTGGTCGACCGCGAGACCGTCGAGCGTGTCGGCCCCCGCGATACGACCCAGCACGTAGGCGGCGTGGGGGAGCGTGCCGTACTTCAGGGCAACCCGCACCCGGGCATCCGACGGTGTGACCCGCGCGAGCGCGTGCTGCAGCGACTGCGCCCCCTCACGGCGAGCGCGGCACATGCGGGCGACAAGCCGTTTCGTGGGCAGGCCGACGACCGAACGACGCAGCAACAGCGACTGCACCTGCTCGAGCACCTCGACCAGGGCATCCCGCGCCAGCACACCCTCCGCGTAGTCGCGGTACGCCTGCATGACGAGGGGGAGCATCCCTCGGCCGAACGTGGTGAGGTGCGTGAGGTGTCGAGCGATCTCGGTGTCTGGCTCGTCAGCCGGATGCAACAGGGTGCGGAAGATCTGCGAGAATTCCCGCCATTCCGTGGCGTGGGCCCGCAGGGTCTCCACGTCGAGCCGAGGGAACTCGTGACGGAACGCGTCGTACACAGCGCGCGGGATCGCGACATCAACCTCGAGCCCCGTCTTCGCGATGAGGTAGTAGCGCCAAAAGTCGCCGATCGCATCGCCCGTGTTCTGCTCGATGGGCAGCCAGAAGGCATCCTCGATTTCGCGCTGCTCCCCATGCGAGAGCCCCATGAGCACGTAGTTGTGGATGAGTTCGTGGTCACGCAGCGGTGCGCCCGTCGAGTTGAGACTCTCGAAAATCTGCTGGGCGTTCGCATCCTCACCGAGAGCGATCGCGACATGCTCAAGACGTTGGAGGCCGCGCCAGATGTGGGGCACCTCGTCGGCGGGGATCTGGCTGCGAAAGAACGCATAGTTGTCGTCGAAGCGTGAATCGCGCAGCTCACCGGGGGCCCGACGGGCGAGCACAACACTCTCGTAGAGTTCTGCCCACGCGCGATGGGGGCGCAGCTTCGTGCGATCACGGTCGTCGGCGCGCACCAGCACCGTCTCGAGCTGCGAGGCGAGCGTGGCATCCGTCACCGACTCCGGATGCTGCAGCACCGTGTGATGTAGGGCCGCGACCAGCAGCATGAGGGTCGTGATGCGCTGTTGCCCGTCAATGAGCACGAGCTCGCGCGACACACCCTCCGTGCTCGCCGTCGAAAGAATTGAACCGAGGAAGTGGGTGTGCAGGTCGTCACCGTCGGCGACCGCACGGATGTCGGCGAGCAGCTGCTCGCAACCGTCGATGTCCCAGCGATACTGGCGCTGGTAGACGGGCACCACGATGGTCACATCTGGGGCGGAGAGCCAACGAATCGTGTTCACTGCGGTCGCATCGACGTTCGTGGCGGTGTGCATCGGCGTGGTTTCACTCCTTGTTAATCCAGCCTCCAGTGTATGGCGGGGTGCCGATGTTAGGCTGACCTAAGTAGGGCCTGTTAAAACGTGCTGGCCCCCAAAGAAAGGGAATGATCCGCCTTATGGGTTACATCAAGTCCGCCGCGCTCGAAGAGACCGGCTATGTAGTACTCGACCGCTATGACCAGGAGCTCGACCCCAAGGAGTGGCTCGACATCGAGTACGTCGATTGGAAGTCCTCCGGAGAGACCCGCTTCGCACCGCTCGCCAGTGCGAAGGGCGAGATCGAGGTGAACGGCTTCTGGAATCACAAGCCGCCGCGCACCGACAAAGACGGTGTCTGGATCGACTCCCAGGTCGAGAAGGCACCGACCCTCACACGCCGTGCCTTGGAGCCCGGATCGAATGTCGGCCGTTGCCGCGTTATCGAACTGCAGCCGACCCCCTACGGCGAGACGCTGTACAACCTGCACCAGGATGACAACAACCGCCTCAACCCTGACGGCACCGGCTGGGTTGTTCGGGCATTCTTCAACCTCACCGACGACAAGGACAGCTTCTTCGTCCTCCGCGATAACCGCACCGACCCGAGTGTCGAATACCGCATCGCGCTGCCCGCCGGCGCCCAGCTCATCATCGACACTCAGCGTCTGTGGCACGCCGCCACCCACGTCGGCACCGAGCCGCGCTACTGCCTCATCACCTCGTGGGAGTCCGGCCCAGAGCTCGACGCGTACATCGAGAAGTACAACGGCAAGAGCCGCGTGCCCAACGTGGAGGTGCCGCAGGACGTGCTCGATGCCGGCCAGGCTGAGCAGGAGCGCCGCATCGCCGCGCGCGCCGCGTTCTACGCGGCCAAAGGTCAGGCTGAGAAGACGGCCATGAGCGAGGCCTGATCTTCAGCTCGCAGTGACACGCGGGGCCCCGGTCGAGAGACCTGGGCCCCGTTTGTGTTCTGCTGGTTAGCCGCCCACTCTGAAGGTTCCGAGCTGCGTCACCCCGTCTGACGCATAGAGGGGGATATCCCATCCGTTCGGATACTTCGCCTCCCGTTCCGCCTGCATTTCCACGACCTGCTCGGGGTCGGTCGGTGCCGCTGTGTGATCGGGACTGAAGTCGTCGAGCGACGCGGTTCGCACATATCCGGCCACCTGCTCCCCGTCCGGCCCCACCCCGATCGCCGCCGTGAGATCGGGTGACCCAAGGCTCTCCCGGTGTGTTCCGTAGGTCTCACCCAACTCGTTGACGCCCCACGCCGTCTCGACGCTGTCGAGGTATCGCAGCGATACACGCGACTCGGCACCATCTGAGACGTCGACATAGAGCACATCGCCCTCGGCGAGAGCGAAGTCGTACCAGCTGCTGGCGAGCACATCGCTGTCGTCGCATGTGGAGGTGGGGTTGTTGCCTGCTTCGTCGAGCCCCCACGAAGTCACGCCAGCACTGAGACACATCACGGCAACGCGGACATGGGTCGCTCCCGCCGGAATGTCGGTGAGCGGGATGTCGCGACTGCCCGAAATATCGAATGACTCGATGGTGCCGAGTTCCGTGACGATCGCGCCGCCAGGTTCGACCCCGGGCGGCGCAGGAACGCCAGGATTCTGTGTGAGTGCAACTGCGGCTGCGGACAATCCGCCTCCGAGGAGGGCGCCTCCGAGGACGAGGCCGAGAGCGGGGGCCCAGCGCGCGCGGCGCGCGGTGGTCTTGCGGATCGTCGTTTCGACCGAGCGCACAAGCTCGCCGCGGATCGCGGCGCTCCGCTCCGGTGAAAATTCGGTCGGCGTGGGGTCTTCGGTCATGGCGCGGCTCCTTCCGTGTTCGTGGAGGTCAGCGTGGTGCGGGACGACGGAGCATGGCCGCTGAGTCGACGGCGTGCCCGCGACATCCTGGTCTTCGCGGCACCGTAGGAGAGGCCCAACGCTTCACTCGCCTGCTGGAGTGTGAATCCTTCGAGGGCGGTCAGCGTCAACAGGTCGCGGTCCAGGCGGGGGAGAGCCTCGATGGCCTTTGCGAGAGCCGCGAAGGCGTCGGCGTTGTCGATGCGCTCGTCCGACGTCACGCTCACATCTGGGGCGTGTTCTGGTCGCGGGATGCGCGCCAGCAGGCGGGCGTAACGGCGACGAGTCCGACGGACATTTCGCGCGGCATTGTTCGCTGTCACCAGAAGCCACGGGAGGATGGAGTCATCGATAATTCGCACCGCAGCGCGGCGCCGCCACAATTCAAGGAACGCGGTGAGATCCTCGGCGTCGGTGACATCACTGACCGCTCGAAGCGCATGGCGGAACACGCGGTCACGATGCCGATCGAAGAGTATGCCGAAGCTCTCGCCATCGCCAACGAGCACGGCGTCCCACAGCGTGCGATCGCTCGGCGGCAGCATGTCCATGCTTCATCATGTCCGGATGAGCCGATCGGTTACAGCGTGAGCGTCAATCTTGGTCGAGGAGCATGCCGATCGGGGTCGCGCATGTGTCGCCACGCCACGCCTCGACGCCCTCTCGGATGGCGAACGCCGCGATGACGAAACCCGCGATGCCGTCTGCCCAACTCCAGCCGAGCGTGCTGTTGAGCAGCAGACCGATCAAGACGGTGGCCGAGAGGTACGTGCAGATGAGGGTTTGCTTCGAGTCGGCGATCGCGGTAGCCGATCCGAGTTGCTGCCCTGTGCGGCGCTCGACCAGCGAGAGGACCGGCATGACGACCACGCTGACGGCGGCGAGCACTATGCCGACGGTCGAGTGGCGAACGTCCACCGCGCCGATAAGGGACAGTAGCGACGAGACCGTGACATATGCGGCGAGGGCGAAGAACGCGAAGGCGATGACACGCAGTGTTGGTTGCTCGTAGCGCTCCGGATTCTGGCGGGTGAACTGCCAGGCGACGGCAGCCGCCGAGACCACCTCGAGAACGGAGTCGAGACCGAAAGCGATGAGCGCGCTCGAGGATGCGACAGTGCCGGCGGCGATCGCGATGACTGCCTCGATGACGTTGTACGTGATGGTCGCGGCCACGATGAGGCGGATGCGCCGCTGCAGTGTGGCCCTGCGTGCGGGGGCGATGGCGTTGACGCTCACGCTCTCGGCTCGCAGCATCCGGCGACCGTGCACTCGCTGTCGAGACATTCAGCCGATTCGTCGACAGCGAGAACGACACTGACGAGGTCGCCGAGGGCTCGGGTGAGGTGCGGGTCGGAGATCTTGTAGCGCACCTGGCGACCTTCCGGCTCGGCGACGACGATGCCGCAGTCGCGAAGGCATGCGAGGTGATTCGAGACGTTCTGGCGGGTGAGTTGCATGCTTTCGGCTAACGCAGCGGGGTAGGCCGGACCATCGAGCAGTGTCATGAGGATGCGGGATCGGGTGGGGTCGGCCATCGCGCGGCCGAGCCGGTGCATGACATCGAGGCGGTCGGAGGTGGTGAGCACGGAACTATTAATACAGCGTTGGCTGTACTGTGTCCAGCGCTTAGGCTTGACCGTGCCCGAAGGGCGGAAGGCAGGGCACCGGATGAGCGCACGATTCGCCGAACTCGACTGGCAGCAAACACCCATGGGGGAGCTGACGCTGCGGCGCCGCTTCGACCTCGTGCTCGAGAAGGATGTCTTCGAGGTAATCCTCGGCGACGAGCACCTCATGTCGAGCCACTTCACGGTCGCGGAAATCGAGCTCGCACACCTCGGGCTCGCCGCCGTCGAGGGCGAAGGGCTCGACGTGCTGGTCGGCGGACTGGGCCTCGGCTACACGGCCCAAGCCGTGCTGACACACGAGCGGGTGCAGTCGCTCACCGTGATCGAGGCAATCGATGTGGTTGTCGACTGGCACGAGCGCGGGCTGCTGCCCGTCTCGACCGAGCTCACCGCCGACCCGCGGACGACCCTCACTGTCGCCGACTTCTTTGCCCTCATGCGGGCGGATACGGTCGACCGACGTTACGACGCGATCATCGTCGACATTGACCACTCAACAGAGCACCACCTCGACCCCAGTCACGCCGACCTCTATACGGGTGACGGCCTGCGCAGGCTTCGGCACCACCTCGCCCCCGGCGGTGCATTCGCCCTGTGGTCGGATGATCCGCCGCATCCGGAGTTCATCGCCACCCTCGGTGAGGTCTTCGATTCGGTCGAGTCCCACGTCGTGGAGTTCGCCAACGCTCTCACCCGTGGCACCTCGACGAACTCGGTGTACGTGGCGCGGTAGCAGCGCGGATTGCGCATCGCCGCGGCGGGGTTCATGATTGCTGCTGTGACGGGCAGGTTCGCATCCGGCGGTCGCGCGTCGTGAACCCGGCGTCGCGTCGAGTGCAGCGCGTCTATTTGACCCTCGAGACCGGCAACACGCTCGCGGCCTCGCTCATCTGGGGCATCAACACTCTCTTCTTGCTCGACGCAGGGCTCACCAACTTCGAGGCGTTTGCCGCGAACGCCTTCTTCACGGTCGGCATGGTCATCTTCGAAATCCCGACCGGGGTGCTCGCCGACACGGTGGGGCGCAAAGCCTCCTACCTGCTCGGCACCATCACGCTCGCGGTCACGACGGCGCTGTACTGGTGGCTCTGGCTGTGGTCTGCCCCGTTCATTTGGTGGGCGCTCGTCTCGCTGCTGCTCGGGCTCGGCTTCACCTTCTTCTCGGGCGCTGTGCAGGCGTGGCTCGTGGATGCGCTGCATTTCACCGGCTACACCGGCAGCCTCGAGGCGGTGTTCGGCCGTGGGCTCATCGTCGGCGGCATCGCAATGTTCGTCGGCTCAGTGCTCGGCGGTGTGATCGCCCAGTGGACCGACCTTGGGGTGCCCTTCTTGCTGCGTGCCGGCATCCTCGTGCTCATGTTTGTGCTCGCCCTGATCGTGATGCGCGACCTCGGTTTCACCCCCGACCGCTCTCGCGGGCCCATCGCGGCAACGCGCAACGTGCTGACGCAGTCGATCGATCACGGGCTTCGACGCCGCGCGGTGCGCTACATCATCCTCTCGGCCCCGTTCGCCTCGGGCGTCGGCTTCTACGCGTTCTACGCTCTGCAGCCGTACCTGCTTGAGCTCTACGGCGACAGCACTGCATACTCCGTCGCGGGTCTTGCCGCCGCCATGCTTTCGCTCGCGCAGATCGGGGGCGGGCTGCTCGCGCCACGGCTGCGCGGCATGTTCCGGCGGCGCACGACGACCGTGATCGGGGCATCCATCGCCAGCGTGATCGTGCTCGTGATCCTCGGGCTCAACACCGTGTTCTGGTTCGCCGTCGTGCTGCTTGTCGTGTGGGGTTTCGTCTTCGCGGTCGCAGGCCCGGTGCGGCAGGCATACCTCAACGACCTCATCCCCTCGAAGCAGCGCGCCACCGTGCTCTCGTTCGACTCGCTCTTTGGCAGTCTCGGTGGCGTCGTCATCCAGCCGGCACTCGGCAGGGCTGCGGATGTCTGGAGCTACGGCACTTCGCTCGCGATCGGTGGCCTCGTGGAACTCATCGGAGTGCCCCTGCTGCTCGCGAGCCGCCGCCAGAATGAGCAGGCCGATGTGTTGACGGCGGCGGAGCCGTCAGCACCCGACGAGTCAGCGCCCGACGAGTCAGCGCCCGACGAACCCGCGACTCGGTAGACCGTCAGGCGTCGCCGAAGAACCCGCTGCCTGAACCGCCGGAGCGTTGTGCTTCGCCGGAACCCACTGATCCCCTGAGGTGGGCGCGATCGCCGGGTGCGGGCTGGCGGAGACCGCGGCGGGTCCGCAGCTGCACGAACGTCGCGATGAGCACGCCTCCGACGACAGCGAGCGCGACGCCTCCGAGCAGGGTCACCGGCTGGCCACTCGCGACCCCGACGATCGTGGTCCACACGCCGACGACGGCAGCGATCAAGCCGCTGACGAGGTAAGCAATGCTCCGGAGCGGGGTCATGAGGTCAACCTACGCGCTCACCTCACCCGTGTCACGCAGGCACTTGCACACCCAAAAGCCGTTGTCTGGCCGTTCAGTGCAAAACCCCTGGCAAAGTACTGAAATATCGGGCTCGCGGCGGGAAAGTGACCACTATTCGCACGGCTCGCCCAGATTCACATCGAACACTGGCATGTCCCCGGCGCGTCCACCCGCGACGCCCTTCCTCATCGAACGCCTTACTGTCTGCGTTCGACCGCGAGAAAGTCATGCCCACGAACACTTCATCACCCGTCACCGCACCCGCCACCTCTCCCACCGCCGCACGCGCCCCGCGCAAGCGTCGCCGCAGAGCCTTCCTCGTCGTCGGCGCGATCGCTGCGGCCGCTGTCCTCTCCGGTGCGGGCGTTGCCGTCCAAGTCTCGGTTGCCGAGGCCGAGCGCGCGGCAGTCGCTGAGGCGGCCGCCGAACGGCTCGAGCAGCACCAGGCAGAGTTCGATGCTCGCGCGGCCGAGCGTGCTGAAGCGGCAATCGCCGCGGCGACACCGGTCATCTCAGCCGCAGCAGGCAAGGCGGATGTCTCAGAGCTCGCTGCGACCGTCGAAGCACTCACCGAGTTTCCGGAGCTCTCAGCAGGGCCAATCTTCGACCTCGTGATTGAGGCGGAGGCCAGCATCCCTGTCGTGGAAGCGCAGATTGCCGAAGCTGACCGCATCGCCGCCGAAGAGGCTGCTGCTGAGGCTGCCGCTGCCGCAGCTGCCGCCGCCGCGAAAACCCCGGCCGGTGCTCAGGCGATCGCCCGCGAAATGATGGCGAGCAAGTTTGGCTGGGGCGAAGATCAGGCCAGCTGCCTAATCAACCTCTGGCAGAAAGAGTCGGGCTGGCGCGTCGACGCCCTCAACGCCTCCAGCGGTGCCACCGGCATCCCGCAGGCGCTGCCCGGCTCAAAGATGGCAAGTCACGGTGCCGACTGGCAGACGAACCCGACGACGCAGATCGCCTGGGGGCTTGACTACATCGAGGCCGTCTACGGCACCCCGTGCGGGGCGTGGGCGAAGTCCCAGGCGGTCGGCTGGTACTGACCGGCAGCCAACGCCGCATGACCGGCCGCTGACCGATATCCGTTCGCCCGAGCCGCGACGCTACGAGCGTTCGCGGTTCGGGCGGCGGCCGCGGTCGGGTGCGATCTCGATGAGTCTGCCGCTGATGCGGGTGCCCTTGAGGCGCCCGAGCACATCGCGGGGGAGATCGGCCGGCAGCTCGACAATCGAGAAGTCGGGCAGAATTTTGATCGCCCCGAAATCTTCGCGGCTCAGTCCGCCCTCGTTGGCGAGAGCTCCAACGATCTGGCGCGGCTCCACCTTGTGACGCTTGCCAACCTCGATGCGGTACGCGGCCATAGGCTTGCCGCCCCCACGCTGACGGCGCTCCGGCCGTTCGCCACGGGGTTCACGCTCGCCACGCTCAGGACGGTCGCGGTCGAAGCGCTGTGCACGCACTTCTTCTGGCGAAAGCAGGAGCGGGGTCTCGCCCTGCGAGACAACCGCGAGGGCCGCCGCGACATCGGCCTCAGGCACGTCGTGATGCTTCACATAGTGACCAACAATGTCGCGGAACGCAGCAATACGGTCCGTTTGGCTCAGCGCCGCCGTGATTGCATCATCGAAGCGCGCGAGACGGGTCACATTGACGTCTTCGACACTCGGCAACTGCATTTCGGTGAGCGGCTGCCTGGTCGCCTTCTCGATCGCGAGCAGTAGGCGCCGCTCACGCGGGGTGATGAAGCTGATCGCGGCACCGCTGCGGCCGGCACGCCCCGTGCGGCCGATGCGGTGCACATACGACTCCGTGTCGACGGGGATGTCGAAGTTGACCACGTGGCTGATGCGGTCGACGTCGAGGCCGCGGGCCGCGACATCCGTCGCCACCAGAATGTCGAGCTTGCCCGACTTGAGCTGGCCGACCGTGCGCTCACGCTGCGCCTGCGCCACATCGCCGCTGATCGCCGCCGCAGAATAGCCGCGGGCGCGGAGCTTCTCGGCGAGCGCCTCCGTTTCGTTCTTGGTGCGGACGAACACGATCATGCCCTCGAAGTTCTCGACCTCGAGGATGCGGGTGAGGGCGTCGACCTTCTGCGGGTATGAGACCACGAGGTAGCGCTGGGTGGTGTTGGCAGACGTCGTGGTCTTGGCCTTGACCGTGATCTCTTCTGGATCGTTGAGGTACTTCTTGGAGATGCGGCGGATCTGCGCCGGCATCGTCGCGGAGAACAGGGCGACCTGCTTGTCGTCTGGCGTGTCGGCGAGGATCGTTTCGACATCCTCGGCAAAGCCCATCTTGAGCATTTCGTCGGCCTCGTCGAGCACAAGGTATTTCAGCTCGGAGAGGTCGAGCGTGCCCTTCGCAAGGTGATCCATGATGCGGCCGGGGGTGCCGACGACGACATGCACGCCACGGCGCAGCGCCGAAAGCTGCACGCCGTAGGCCTGGCCGCCATAGACCGGCAGCACGTGGACGCCCTTGAGGTGCGCGGCGTACTGCTCGAACGCCTCACACACCTGCAGGGCAAGCTCACGGGTGGGGGAGAGGACGAGGGCCTGCGGGGTTTTCTGGTGCACATCGAGGCGCGACAGGATCGGAAGCGCGAACGCCGCCGTCTTGCCGGTGCCGGTCTGCGCGAGGCCCACCACGTCGCGACCCGAGAGCAGGGTCGGGATGGTGGCGGCCTGGATGGCCGAAGGGATCTCGTAGCCAACATCCCGCACCGCCTTGAGAACCTGATCGCTGAGACCGAGGTCGGAGAAGGTGGTGATGGTGTCGTCGGCGGAGGGTACTGCCTCGGTCGAATCGGTTGCAGTGTGAGGCGTCATACGTCAACGGTACCGCGCGGGCGCGGGAGCCGCGCTTGCACCTCCCATCGGGGGAGCCCCCACACTGGAACCATGATCCCGATCGGCCCCTTCAGCGAACTCACCGGCCTCTCCGTCAAGGCGCTCCGGCATTACCACGAGCAGGGCATTCTCATTCCCGAGCAGATCGACGGTGAGACTCAGGCCCGCGCCTACTCGCCGTGGCAGGTGCTCCGCGCGGCCAGGATCTCCGCCCTGCGCCGCGCCGGGCTCTCGCTCAAGCGCATCGCCGAAATCCTCGAGACGCCCGACCGTGCGGCGGACCTGCTCCAGGAGCATGAGGAGAAGGTCGCGGCGCAGCGAGCGAGAGAGGATGCTGCACTTGCCGAAGCTCGTCTCGCCCTCGCCGCCGAGCCCACCGTGACACTGCGTGCGCGTCCCGATGGCGAGCGCGAGGTCGTGGTGCGGGTGCCACACTCCGATCATGCTGAGGACGGCGACCACTACGGCTCGATCACCCTCGCCGTGGCGCACCTCATCGGTCATGAGGTCCCGGGCTATTTCTCGGCGATCGGGGAGATGCAGCACACACGATTCGGGGGTGAGTCCGAGTTCTCGGCGCCCCTGTGGCCGATGCCCGCAGACCCCGACTCGGAGTTCACCCGCTGAGCCTCCAGGCGCACGCCCGCGCCACGCCGCGGTCAACGCGGGCAGTGTCGGTGGTGCCGCTTACTCTCAAGACATGGAGATCTGGAACTGCCCCGAGTGTGCCGCTGACACCGTGCGTGTCGGCATCGCGATGTGGTGCGAGTCGGATGCGCTCGTCGCCGTCTACGAGTGCGCCGAGCCGGAATGCATGTGGTCCGGAGTTGAAGGTGAGTACTGGAGCGAATCCGCTCCCGCCGCCTCGCTCACTGCCGCCTGAATCGCACCCCTGAATCACGTTCGGCCTAGGGCCGTCGGACGAGCAGTGCTTTGCCCACCCGCACGGCGATGATTCCCGCGAGTATCCATGGCCCGGCGATGAGGATCGGGTCGATCCAGGTGTGCCGCGTGTCGGCACGACCTCGCCCGAGTCGGGACCGCACGCCGCCGTGCGTGAACTCGGCCACCACCCCGGTCTCGCTCAGCGGATTGTCCGGGCGCAGGGTGAGGAAGGAGCGCAGGTGGCTGCCCACCGCATCCACTCGGTCTCCCACGATAAGGAGGAGCCAGTGAGCAGCCCGACCCTCGCTGTACCTCGCGTAGGCGAACCGGCGGATGCCGCCAGAGACGCCGTGCAGGGGGGCTGACGTTCCGAAGACGGGCGTGACGGAGCGGTGTTCGATGGAGCGTTCGCGGGGCACCAGTTGCTCCTGCCGCTCGGGGAAGTCCCAGTGTGCCCCTGTGACCTCGGGGGCGAACCGCTCCTTCGGCACGGCCGGGCGGTCGGCGGGATCGAGGTCCGCGCCCCAGCCGGGGATGCGCGCCCTGAGCTCGTCATTGGTCTCACGACGAGTCGGTGCCTGTGCGGTGTACGGCGTGTTCGGCATGATCGCTCTCCTTCTCAACTCGCGCCAGCGACGATGATGGGCTTGATGCAGTCATCAAGCTTCGCCGAGAAGATGTGATACCCCTCGGCGATGTGCTCGAGCGGGATGCGGTGCGTGACGATGTCGTTGGGCTTGAGGTAGCCGTTCTGGATGTGTTCAAAGAGCCGCGGCCATTGACGCTTCACCGGGCATTGGTTCATGCGCAGGGTGAGCCCCTTGTTCATGGCATCTCCGAACTTGACCGCTGAGAACAGCGGACCGTAGGCACCCATGACCGAAATCGTGCCGCCTTTGCGCACCGAGTCAATGGCCCAGTTCAGGGCGACAGGCGATCCGCCCTGCAGCTTCAGTTTGGCCGCGGTGATGTGTTGCACCAGATTGCCGTCGGCTTCGGCGCCGACCGCGTCGATCGCGACATCCGCCCCGAGGTAATCGGTCGTCTTCTTCATGTGGACGACGATGTCGTCGTACTCGTTGAAGTTGACGGTCTCGGCGTGCGCGAAGGTGCGGGCCTTCTCGAGGCGGTAGTCGAGGTGGTCGACGACGATCACCCGTCCCGCGCCCATGAGCCAGGACGATTTCGCCGCATAGAGCCCTACCGGGCCTGCACCGAACACGACGACCGTGTCACCCTCGGCGATGTCACCGAGCTGTGCCCCGAAGTAGCCCGTGGCGAGCGCGTCAGTCAGAAGCAGGGCATCCTCCTCGTCCATCCAATCGGGGATGATCGAGGGGCCGACGTCGGCGAAGGGAACGCGCACGAACTCGGCCTGTCCGCCGTCATAGCCGCCGCTGGTGTGCGAGTACCCGTAAATCCCGCCGACCGCCGTCGCGTTGGGGTTCACGTTGTGACAGTTCGAGTAGAGCCCGCGTGCGCAGAAGTAGCACGAGCCGCAATACACATTGAACGGCACCATGACGCGATCGCCCGGCGCGAGGTTGCGCACTGACGGCCCGACCTGGTCGACGACGCCGATGAACTCATGCCCAAACGTCGTGCCCACCCGAGTGTCGGGCATCATGCCGTGGTAGAGGTGCAGGTCCGAGCCGCAGATGGCGGCATGCGTCACCCGCACGATCGCGTCATTCGGATGCTCGATCTTGGGGATGTCCTTCTCCTCGACCCGCACCTTGTACGGCCCTCGGTACACCATTGCTCGCATCGAATCGATCCCTTCGCACCGTGGCGGACTGTGCAGCGCACGCTACTCTCGCGGGGCACTCCTCACGCGGAGCAAACTTGCAGCTACGGGCGGCCTGCAGGAGCAGGCGCGGTTTCTCCCTCGGTAGGCTTCGGGCATGTCCCTGCCCGCCGCTGATGCTCGCGCCGAGCTCGCCGCGCTGTGCGCCCGCGGGCTCGACTGGGGGGTTGACCCAGCACGCTTCGCGCTGGACCCGACGCGCGCCCGCCAGGCGGGGGTGCTCGTGCTCTTTGGCGTGCTCGACGATCACCCAGCTGATTCCGCCGCCCGGGTGGCGCGAGACCTCGATGTGCTGTTGCACCGGCGCGCTGCCACCATGGGGCACCATGCGGGGCAGGTCGCGTTCCCCGGTGGGGGAGCCGAAGCATCCGATGCCGACATCACGGCGACGGCCCTGCGCGAGGCCGTCGAAGAGACGGGGCTCGACCCGAGCGGCGTCGAGATCCTCGGCGCGCTGCCGCCCCTGCCGCTGCCGGTGAGCAACAACATCGTCACCCCCGTGCCGGCGTGGTGGACGCGGACCTCGGATGTCGCGGCCGTCGATCACCGCGAGGCGGTCGAGGTGTTTCGGGTGCCAGTGGCCGACCTGCTCGACCCCGCCAATCGCGCGAGCGTCGTGCACCGACTCGGTGACGGCCGGCTGCGGAGCGTCTCAAGCCCAGCGTTCACCGTGGGTGACACGCTCGTGTGGGGCTTTACCGCCATCGTGCTTTCGCGCATGTTCGATGAGCTGGGGTGGTCGGTGCCGTGGGACGAAGGTCGCACCGTCGTGCCGTGACCGAAGCCGCTGGTCAGTCGGCGCGGAGCACCCACTTAAGTGCCTCGATCATCGCCCCATAACCGACGCCCGCCATCTCGTCGGTCATTGTCTCGTTGCGCTTCACCTGCAGCTCGTTGATCTTGAGACGCACCGCATCGTCGTCCGGCTTCGTCTTGAGCACCCACGTGAGCGAGCTGATCGCTCCGGTGTTGCCGAGCACCATCTGCTTTGTCACGAGCCCGCCGCGTCGCTCTGTCTTGAGCTCGGAGAGCCAGTCGTTGATGTCGTCGGTGGTCTTCATGGTGCCTCCATTCTCCACGACCGGTCGCACGTGCGGGGCGACGGGCACCGCACAACCTGACGATTGCCTGAACGTCTCAACGGCACGGCGGTCAGAGGGGTAGCGTCCGACAAAACAGATACTCGCTCAGCTCGGCATCCACGCCCGGATGCCGCGGTCGCGAGTGGAACGGAGACCAGCATGGCTACCCTCCTTTGGATCATCGCTGTCGTACTCGTCATTGCCGGAATCGTGGCACTCTTCCGTCGGCAGATGCTGTGGGGAATCGTCCTCATTGTTCTCGGCCTGCTGGTTGGCCCCGGTGGTGTCAGCATCTTCACTTGATGTAGCACGCGCGCAGACCGCGTGTGCAGTGCAAATGCCCTCGGCGAGTCCGGGGGCATTCGTGCGTTGTGGGGCAATGCGCCCACGTAGGGTGAACTGAGAGCGCAGGCCGACACAGCGCCAACGTCGATGAGCGCAACCGCTACAGGGGTATCTGCTGGCGAAGCCCGGGCTCGAGAGCCTGCCTGAGATCGCCTGGCCCGAGTGACGAGTCGGCAGCGTCAGGCTGAAACGTCGGGGTAGATGTTGCGAGTCTCTGTGCGACGGTTGCGGCTCGTCGCAACGTCACTGAGGTAGATCTTGGGCAAGATCTTCGCGAGCGACAGCGCCACATACATGATCGTGTTGATGGCCACCACCGTCGACATGACGGCGAAGACATCCGAGTAGAGAAGCGACTCGGGCAGCAGGATGCCGGTGCGCAGGTCAGGCATGCGGTCTCCCTTGTGCAGCATCCGCCGCGGTGCGTTTGAGGTGCGCCCAGCCGGCCTGCCGGCCGAGCGAAATGTCGATGATGCCCTTCACATAAATCACGTTGAGCATGAAGTCGAAGAGCAGCTCGGGAACGAACGCGAGGGCGAGCAGCCGAGCGCGCCACCCGCCCCGCCACACCGTCACGATGCGCTCGATGACGAAGATGAGCCCCATGCTGAGCCAGAACGGAAACCAAATCCAGGTGTTCACCGCGAGCATCGTGAGCGCCATGAACACGATGAAGAGGGTGAACGCGAACACGCTGTAGCC
Organism: Homoserinimonas flava; assembly: GCF_054969005.1. Taxonomy (NCBI): domain Bacteria; kingdom Bacillati; phylum Actinomycetota; class Actinomycetes; order Micrococcales; family Microbacteriaceae; genus Homoserinimonas; species Homoserinimonas flava. Next base: position 1,098,983 of record NZ_JBUEQS010000001.1, on the reverse strand, counting down.
AAGCCCCAGCTGTTGCGCCCAGTAGCGCAGGGTCTGCGGTCGGAGGCCATACGCGCCGATGTTCTCGAGGGCACCCCGCTCCCATCGCAGACGTTGGCGCCACAGCATGCGTATGGTCGGCATGACCTCGGTCACGACCGTGCACTGCTGGGGAGAGATCATGAGTGCGCCGAGCGACTTGAGCGCGATGGTCAGCTCGTTGTCCTCCGTGAGGGCCGCCGTGTCATAGACGTTGCCGTGGGTGCCCGGCAACGCACTGCCGCGAAGCTCGGCGACCGTTTTCAGGGCAACGGGCCGAAACATCGATGCCGTGCCGGTGAGGATGAACACGCGACCGCGCCGTCGTCTGATCTCGCGCGAGTACCTGATGTACTCGTTGCGCTGGAGTTGCCCGAGGATACCGGAGCCCTCCTCGCCGTAGAAGAGCCCCCCGACTGCCATGAGTGCACGATCGTTGGTGAAGGCCGACACCGCCGCCGCAAGGAATCCCTCATTGAGCGTCGTGTCGGCATCCATCACCATGACGATGTCGTTGTTGCCCTGGCTCGGCAGCACCTCCTGGAGCACCTGGTTGAGTGCTCCGGCCTTCTTCTGCGTGTTGCCCTTCGTCTCGAAGACCTCGACGCCCTGCTCCCGTGCGAGCGACACCGTCGCATCGCTGCAGTTGTCTGCAACGACGATGACGCGGTCAGGTCGGTGCGTTTGGGAGCGCAACGACGTGAGCGTGGCGGTGATCGATGCTTCTTCGTTGTGTGCCGGGATAAGCACGGTGATGGTGACTGGCCCGTCGAACCGGCCGTGGGTTTCGGCCATGATGACCTTCGCCGAGAGCGGGTTCGCGACCGAATCGAGAGAGCGGCGCGCATGGGTCGTGGCTCGGCGCTCGAGCAGCGCGATAATGCCAGCCGTTGCGAGCGCGAGACCAACGGCGGCGAGCAAGATGCGCGTCGAAGGGGCCGAGGTGACGTAGAAGAGCTCCCAGACGCCGAACAGGACGCCTTCGGTGGGCCGCTGTGTTGCCGCGGGATGCGTCCACGACACCGCGAGCCACAGCAGTACCGCGGCGACACTGATCACGACGATGACAACGAGCCCCACTGCCCGATCAAGCCATCGTGACTTCATGGGGGAAGCGTAGCAATGCCCGTCGTGCACGCCATCGGTTGTGGGGTGTGGCGGAGCCGACAACACTAGACGGATGCCTCACCCACCCGTCTACCGTGCGCCAATGCGCTCTCGGCGCGACGATATCGCCGCGGGTGTCGCGGTGGAGCGAGCCCTCGAGCGCGGGGTCTGCGGCCTCGGGGGCACCCTGAGCGCTCCGCCCGCGACGCTGAGCGACGCGGTCACGGCGCTCGCCGTTGAGCATGACGAGCGCGTGGCGCATCGGGTGCAGCGATTCGCGGCGGCGCCCGAGGGTGCATTTGTATGGACGCGCGATGTCGACGGCAGCACCTACCTCGGCCGTCTCGGGGGAGCCTGGAGCTATGACGCGTCACCGGATGCTGCGGCCGTCGATCTCGTCCATGTGCGCCCGTGCCACTGGGCGTCGAGGCCGGTGCCTGAGCGCGACGTGCCTCCGGCGGTGCAACACACCTTCTCCCGCGGGGGCCGCAATTGGCAGCAGACGCACGACCCGGAGGTCTCGGCGCAGTCCGCCGCCGTCTGGCAAGCGGTGGGAGCGGCTAGCGTGGAGCCATGACCACAAACCTGCTTGGCCCCGAGCCCACCCTGTTGCCAGAAGAGCCCGAGGTGCTCGCCGCCATCGCTGATGCGTCACTCGCGGCATCCGATGTTGTCATCGCGTTCCCGAGTTCGTCGCTCGCGTGGGCCCTGCTCGCGGACGAGGCGTTCGCCGATGGGCGTGCGCTCGAGTCGTACGCGTTTGCGCGGGTCGGCTACCACCGCGGGCTCGACAGCCTGCGCCGAGCCGGCTGGAAGGGCCACGGCCCGGTGCCGTGGTCGCACGAGCCGAACCGCGGCGTGTTGCGGGCGCTCTACGCCCTACGCCGCGGCGCCGAGGCCATCGGCGAGACCCCCGAGGTGGAGCGCCTCGCGCAGTTCCTTGCGGACTCAGACCCGGCCGCCGCGGCGGCGATCGAGGCCGAGTGATCAGCTCACGGGCGTGAAGTCCCGGTTCGCGACGTGGAGCGGGCGCGGTGAACGGGCCGCGAAGGGCTCGACGAGCGCATTCTCGACGCTGTTGAACACCATGAACACATTCGAGCGCGGGTACGGCGTGATGTTGCTGCCGGAGCCGTGCATGATGTTCGAGTCGAACCACAGTGCCGAGCCTGCCGCGCCGGTGAACTGCTCGATGCCGTGCTGCCGGGCGAGCTCGGTGATGGCCTCCTGGCTCGGCACGCCGGCCTCCTGCGCCTTGAGCGACTCCTTGTAGTTGTCGTCGGGGGTGGCCCCGACGCTCGGCACGAAGGTCTGGTGCGAGCCCGGCATCACCATGAGCCCACCGTTGTACGCGTAGTTGTCGGTCAGGGCGACCGAGAGGCTCACGGCGCGGGGGATGGGCATGCCGTCCTCCGCGTGCCAGGTCTCGAAGTCAGAGTGCCAGTAGAACCCGGTCCCCGTAAACCCTGGCATGTAGTTGACCCGCGTCTGGTGCAGATACACCTCGGTGCCGAGGATCTGGCGCGCGCGGTCGAGCACCTTCGGGTTGCGAGCGAGCGCCGCGATGGGGTCGCTCAGCGCCTCGACCTGGAACACGGAGCGCACCGCGCCCGTCGCCCGCTCGGTGACAACACGGGGGTCGCCCGTGAGTGATTCGTCGCTCGCGAGACGGTCGAGTTCGTCACTGTAGAGCTGCACCTCGTCGGCGTCGATGAAGTCGTCGAGAATTGTGAATCCGCGGTCCTCGTGCGAGCTCAGTTCGGATGCCGAGAATGGGCCATCGGCGGGGGAGCCCCACACGGCCGGCTGCTCCCGGGCGATGAAGGGGCTCGGGGCATCGAGCCTGGTGGGGAACAGGTCTTCGGCGGTTGTCGTGGTCATGGTCATTCTTTCCTCCTTCGGTCGTGCTTCGATGCTCGAACGCCGCTCAGGCGGGTTCGACGACGAGCGGGTAAACCCCGTGCTCGTCGTGGACCTCACGGCCAGTGATGGGCGGATTGAAGACGCACACGGTGCGCATTTGCGTGCGCGGGCGCACCTCGTGCTTGTCGTGGTTGTTCAGCAGGTAGAGCGATCCGGGGCGCAACTGGTGCGTCTCGTTCGTCGCGAGGTCGGTGATTTCGCCCTCACCCTCGACGATGAAGACCGCCTCGATGTGGTTGGCGTACCAGAACTCATTGACGGTGCCCGCATACAGCGTCGTCTCGTGCACGGAGAAGCCCACGCCCTCCTTCGCGAGCACGATGCGCTTGCTGCGCCAGTTCGCGGTCTTGATGTCGGCGTCGGTGTCGGTGATTTCATCGATGGTGCGAACGATCATGCTGCGGTCGTCTCCTTCTCCGCCTTCGACTTCTCTACCGTCGATACCGGCGGTGCGGCCGTCTCGAGCACGGCGGCGACGGATGCTTCGATGATGGCGAGGCCACGCTCAAGTTCGTCATCCGTGAGGGTGAGGGCCGGGAGGATCTTCATGACCTCGCCCTCGGGGCCAGAGGTCTCCATGAGGAGCCCACGCTCGAATGCCTCGCGGCAGACGGCATCGGCGAGGTCACCGCTCGGGAACTGCAGGCCCCGTGCGAGGCCTCGGCCCTTCGCGATGAGTTCGTATTCGGGGAAGCGTGCGACGAGACCGTTGAACCGGCTCTCGACCTTGACGCCCTTTGCGAGCGTCGACTGCTTCAGCGTGTCATCCGTCCAGTAGATGCGGATCGCCTCGGTGGCGGTGACGAAGGCCGGGCTGATGCCGCGGAAGGTGCCGTTGTGCTCGCCGGGCTCCCAGATGTCGAGTTCTGGCTTCACGAGGGTGAGCGCCATGGGGAGGCCGTAGCCGCTGATCGACTTGGAGAGGCACACGATGTCGGGCACGATGCCGGCCTCTTCGAAGCTGAAGAAGTCACCCGTGCGGCCGCAGCCCATCTGGATGTCGTCGAGGATGAGCAGGATGTCGCGCGCCTTGCAGAGCGCGGCGAGGGCGCGGAGCCACTCGGCCCGAGCGGCGTTGATGCCGCCCTCGCCCTGCACCGCCTCGACGATCACGGCGGCGGGCATGTTGAGTCCGCTGCCGCTGTCATCGAGCAGGCGCTCCATGTAGAAGAAGTCGGGGTAGTCGCCGTTGAAATAGTCGTCGTACGGCATCGGGGTCGCGTGGACGAGCGGGACTCCGGCACCGCCGCGCTTGAGCGAGTTGCCCGTCACGGAGAGGGCGCCAAGGGTCATGCCGTGGAACGCGTTCGTGAAGTTGATGATCGACTCGCGGCCGGTCACTTTGCGCGCGAGCTTCAGCGCAGCCTCGACGGCATTGGCGCCGCCGGGGCCGGGAAAGACGACCTTGTAGTCGAGACTGCGCGGCTTCAGGATGACCTCCGAGAAGGTGGTGAGAAAGTCGCGGCGTGCACTCGTGAACATGTCGAGCGAGTGCACCACCCTGTCGTCGCTGAGGTAGTCGATGAGCGTCGTCTTGAGCTTCGGATTGTTGTGCCCGTAGTTGAGGGCGCCAGCGCCGGCGAAGAAGTCGAGGTACTCGCGTCCGTCTTCATCGAACATGGTGCTGCCGACGGCGCGGTCAAAGACGACCGGCCAGGAGCGGGAGTAGCTGCGGACCTGTGATTCGAGGTGCGTGAAATCTGTCATTCGGATGTGTTCCTCCTGATTGGTGGCGTGCCGGGTGCACGCGAAATATGGGTGGGCGGTGTTCTGTCAGTCGGTGCTCTCGCGCGGAGCGAGGGGACCGATCTCGTAGAGGGGCTCCGGCTCGTGGCCTTCGCCCTCGGGAAAGTGCCAGTCCTCGATGAGCGGCCGCACCGTGACGGCCGCCCCGCCCCAGCGCTTGGCAAACGAGGCAAAGAGCCGTTGCGAGGCCGCGTTGTCGTCGGTGATGGTCGTCTCGACACTGCGCACGGTGCCGCCAGCGACACCGTCTTCGACAAGGCTGTCGAGCATCCGCCCGGCCAGCCCGAGCCCACGGAACCGCTCGTCGACCGCGACCTGCCACACGAAGACGCACTCCGGATGCTGCGGCCGCAGGTAACCGATGACGAATCCGGCGGTTTCACCATCAACGACGGCGACGCGGCAGGTCACCGCGAAGTCACGGGCGAAGAGCACGTACGCGTACGAGGAGTTGAGGTCGAGGGTGTGGGCGTCACGGGCGACGCGCCAGATGTCGGCGCCGTCGCCCATGCGGGGCGGCCGGATGAGTGTGGTCAGAGCGTGTCACCGTCTTGTATCGAGATTGTGATGGACCACCACCGTAGGCACGATGCCCATCGCTTCTCCAGGCGGGATCGACCTCGACGCGCCTTCGCGGTGATCGACGTGCGGCCCGATCGCGCTCCTGGCGGGGCAAATTGCGCGAATGTCTCAATTTGAAAACGCCTGAAGCAATTGCCCAATGAATGAAACCTGTCCGTCACGGAATGCCGCATTCCCCGCACGCGTTCTAGGCTGGGAGCATTCTCGAGAGCAGGTTCCCCCATCAGCACCGCAGCCCCCGTCGCCACGTCGTTCAGCCCGGCTGAACTCACGGCAATTCGCGCCGATTTTCCGATCCTTCACCAGGAGATCAACGGGCATCCGCTCGTCTACCTCGATTCGGGGGCGACCTCGCAGCGGCCCACGCAGGTGCTTGATGCTGAACGCGAGTTCGCCGAGCGGCATAATTCGGCGGTGCACCGCGGAGCCCACACGCTCGCCGCCCTCGCGACAGAGCAGTTCGAAGACGCCCGCGCAAGTGTTGCGCGCTTTATCGGCGCGGCCGACGACGAAATCGTCTGGACCTCGAACGCGACCGAAGCCATCAATCTCGTCGCCTACGCGATCTCGAATGCGAGCCTGCTCGGCGGCGACCCGGCCGTGCGGCTCACCCCCGGCGACGAGATCGTCGTCACCGAGCAGGAGCACCACGCCAACCTCATCCCATGGATCGAGCTTGCGGCGCGCACCGGCGCGACACTCCGCCACATCCCCGTCGATGATGAGGGTGCCCTCGTGCTCGATGGTCTCGACGACATCATCACAGAGCGCACGCGCATCGTCGCGTTTACCCACGTCTCCAATGTGCTCGGCAGCGTGAGCCCAGTTGACCTGCTCGTCGCCCGCGCGAAGGCGGTCGGTGCGATCACGGTGCTCGACGCATGCCAGTCGGTGCCGCACATGGTGACGGATTTCGCTCGCCTCGATGTCGATTTCGCCGCCTTCTCTGGGCACAAAATGCTGGGGCCGACCGGCATCGGGGTGCTCTACGGCCGCCGTGCGCTCCTGCATGCCCTCCCGCCCTTCCTCACAGGTGGCTCGATGATCACAACCGTGACGATGGAGAAGGCCGAATATCTGCCGCCACCGCAGCGCTTCGAGGCGGGAACGCAGCGTGTATCGCAGGCGGTTGCCCTCGCCGCCGCGATCGGCTACCTCGAGACAGTCGGCCTCGATCGCATCGCGGCGCACGAGTCCGCCCTCGGCCAGCGACTCGTTGACGGGCTCGCCGCGATCGACGGCGTGCGAGTGCTCGGGCCTGCGGCGGGAGCCGAACGGGTTGGCCTCGCGAGCTTCGATGTTGCGGGCATCCACTCGCATGACGTCGGGCAGTTTCTCGACGACCGCGGCATCGCGGCGCGCGTCGGCCACCACTGTGCGCAGCCGCTCCACCGCAGGCTCGGCATCACCTCATCAACCCGAGCGAGCGCCTACCTCTACACGACGGAGGACGAGATCGACCAGCTCGTCGCGGCCGTCGCCGACACCATCGACTTCTTCGGAGCGCCGAAATGACCTCCTCTGAACTGCAGTCGCTCTACCAGGAGATCATCCTCCACCACTCCCGCCAGCCGATCGGCTACGGACTCACCGGCTCCGCCGCCGGCAGCTCCCACCAGCTCAACCCGACCTGCGGCGACGAGATCACCCTCGAGATCGACATCGATGATGCCGGCGTGGCGAGCGTGCACTGGGAGGGACACGGCTGCGCCATCTCGCAGGCCTCCGCATCGCTGTTCAGCGAGATGGCGGCCGAAGGGCTCACGGTTGACGAGCTCACCCTCCGCATCGACTCGTTCCGCACGGCGATGCGGTCGCGCGGCACAATCGAGCCCGATGAAGATCTGTTGGGCGATGCCGCCGCGCTCGGCGGGGTCTCGCGATACATCGCGCGCGTGAAGTGCGCGATGCTCGCGTGGGTCGCGGCAGAAGACGCAATGCTCAAGGCGCGCGGGGGAGCATCCGCCCAGAGCTAATGCATGCACGGCGTGCGCCCAGCGAGAGCGCTATGCTGTTCTGCGTACACACGGGAGTCCGGTGAGCCGGGCTGAGAGGAAGCTACTCCAAGCTTCGACCGTCGAACCTGATCTGGATCATGCCAGCGCAGGGAGGGAACCGAATGTCGGTTGACACACTTCTGAGAGCCCACAGGGTTCGCGCCGTCGCGCGCGCCACCACGGGTTCGCCGCGCACGCATGCCGGGCGCCCGCCCGCCCAGGTCATCCCGCCGACCGCCGCGAGGCAGAAGAAGGAACCATGACCACATCTGAAACCACCACCGCAGCCCCCGCGAAGAAGAAGCCTGTCCTGCGATGGCGTGTCGTCGACATTGTCGTCGCCAGTGTCATCGGCGTCGCATCCGGGCTTATCTTTCTCGCCTGGAACGTCGCGTACGAGCCGCTCAGCAACGTCTTCGTCTTCTTGCCAGGGCTCTCGGCGCTGCTCGGCGGCGGCTGGCTTTTCGCCGGGGTGCTCACGGCGCTCATCGTGCGCAAGCCCGGGGCTGCCATCTACGGCGAGGTGCTCGCCGCGACCGTGTCGGCGCTCGTCGGCAACCAGTGGGGCGCCCTCACGCTCGTCTCTGGGCTGATGCAGGGGCTCGGCGCCGAACTCGTCTTCGCCCTGTTCTTCTACCTCAACTGGCGCCTCAGCGGCGCCGTGCTCGCGGGAATGGGTGCAGGACTCGCGATGGCGATCACCGACCTCACTCTCTGGTACCCGGGTGCCGCCCCCACCTTCGTCGCTGTCTACACCGTCTCAGCCATTGTCTCCGGTGCCGTTATCGCGGGGTTCCTCTCGTGGCTCGCCGTTCGCGGTCTCGCACGAACCGGAGCGCTGAGCCGCTTCGCCGCCGGCAGGGAAGCAACGGTGCGACGCTGAACGCGCACACGCCAGGCACCACCGCGGGCGCTCGCATCAGCGCCCGCGGGTGGGGCTGGCGTCACGCCGCACGCGAGACCTGGGCGGTGCAGGCACTCGACCTCGACATCTCACCCGGCGAGCGCGTGCTGCTGCTCGGAGCCTCCGGCTCGGGCAAGTCGACCCTCATGCACGCCCTCGCCGGTGTGCTCGGCGGCGACGACGAGGGCGAAAGCACCGGCACGCTCGACCTCGACGGGGCTCCGACCGAGAGCCAACGGGGCACCGTCGGGCTCGTGCTGCAAGATCCGGATGCCCAGGTCATCCTCGCCAGAGTTGGTGACGATGTCGCCTTCGGCTGCGAAAACCTCGGCGTGCCCCGAGACGAAATCTGGCAGCGAGTCGCGCACGCACTCGACACGGTCGGCCTCGACCTCCAGCTCGACCACGCCACCTCGGCGCTCTCCGGCGGCCAAAAGCAGCGGCTCGCACTCGCCGGGGTCCTCGCGATGCAACCGCGACTGCTCCTGCTCGACGAACCCACAGCGAATCTCGACCCCGACGGTGTCATCGAAGTGCGGGATGCCACGCGCCGCCTGCTCGACGAAACGGGGGCGACCCTTGTCGTGGTTGAACACCGGGTTGAGGTCTGGCGTGACCTCGTCGACCGTGTCATTGTGCTCGGGGCCGACGGGTGCGTGCTCGCCGACGGCGACCCCGCGCGGGTACTCACCGACGAGGGGGAGGCGCTCGCGGCATCCGGAATCTGGGTGCCATCGCATCCTCCAGCGCACCCCGTGCGCCGAACCGACCCGAGCAATCAGCTGCTGCTGAGTGCAGACGGGCTCAGCGTCGCCCGCACGCGCGGCACCCCCGTGCAGAGCGATGTGAATCTTGAGATCGCCGCCGGGCAGGCGATCGCGATCGTGGGGCCGAACGGTGCAGGCAAGTCGACCCTCGCGTTGACCCTTGCTGGGCTCCTGCCGCCCGAGGCGGGGGCCGTCGTCGCCGCTGAAGCGCTCGCGGCGGGCGCAGGACCACATCCGATCACGTGGCGTTCGAAGCAGCTGTTGACGCGGATCGGCACAGTGTTTCAAGATCCGGAACACCAGCTGCTCACCGGGCGGGTACGCGACGAGCTTGGCGTCGGGCTCGGTGCGCTGAAGCTCGAAAAGACGCTCGCGGAAGGGCGGGTCGACGAGCTGTTGCATCGGCTGCGGCTCGACCACCTTGCCGATGCCAACCCCTTCACCCTCTCGGGCGGCGAAAAGCGACGGCTCTCAGTCGCCACGATGCTCGCAACACGCCCGCCCGTGCTCGTGCTCGACGAGCCGACCTTCGGCCAGGATTCCCGCACGTGGGAGGAGCTCATCGCCATGCTCGCGCACCTCCTCGACGAGGGCAGCGCGATCGTCATGGCGACGCACGATCAGGCGCTCGTCGATGCCGTCGCCACGAGCGCCCTCCGGGTGACGAGTGCGGACGAGGTGACCGCACCGTGAGCGTCATGACCCCGGTGCGCGGCGACCTCGCGATCCACCGCGTGAACCCGGTGGCAAAACTCGCGACGGCCATCCTCATCGCCGGCGTGCTCGTGCTCACGATCGACTGGGTGTCGGCCACCGTCGCGCTCGCCCTCGAACTCGTGCTCGTCGCCTTTGCGGGCCTCAGCGCGCGCACCCTCGCGCTCAGAACCATGCCCGTCTGGATGCTCGCCCCACTCGCCGGAATCACGATTGCGCTCTACGGTGAAGCATCGGGCGAGACCCACTGGCAGTGGGCCTTTGTGCACGTGAGCGACGGCTCGCTCACCCTTGCGCTCGCCACCGTGTTGCGAATCCTCGCGATCGGGATCCCCGCGGTCGTACTCTTCGTCACGATCGATCCCACCGATCTTGCCGACGGGCTCGCGCAGGTCGCCCGCCTACCCAGTCGTTTCGTGCTCGGCGGGCTCGCCGGACTCCGGCTCGTCGGGCTGCTGCTCGACGACTGGCGAAGCATCGAACTGGGTCGTCGCGCCCGCGGTGTTGCCGATCAGGGGCGCATTCGCCGGCTGCCGGGCCAAGCCTTCACGCTGCTCGTGATCGCCATCCGCCGCGGCAGCAAACTCGCGACGGCGATGGAGGCGCGAGGGTTCGGCGGTGACACCCCGCGCACCTGGGCGCGCCCATCGCACTTCGGCGCCAGCGAAGTCGCCCTCATCGCCATCGGTGTCGCGATCGCGGTGACCGCGGTCGGGGTTTCGGTGGCGACCGGACACTGGAACTTCATCGGGGCTCGCACATGATCCGCCCGAGCCCCGACGCCGAACCTCGTCGAGCCCCCGCCACTGCGGCAACGATCGTCGTCGCCGTGCCACACATCGTCGATGCTGTTGCGGGGCTGCCGCGCCCGATCATCCTCATCGATGGCCGCTCCGGCTCAGGCAAGACCACACTGGCTCGAGCCCTCACCGCCGCGATCGACGCGGCGCAGCTCGTGCGGCTCGACGACTTCTACCCCGGCTGGGATGGTCTCGCTGCCGGCAGCCGCATGGTCGTCGATGACGTATTGCATCCGCACGAGCCCGGGTGGCGCACCTGGGACTGGGCGCGCGAGCGGCCGGCGGGCTGGAATCACCTCGACCCGGCGACGCCGCTCGTGATCGAAGGATGCGGCGCCCTCAGCCGCGCATCACGCGCCCACGCCACCCTAGCCGTGTGGGTCGAGCTCGACGCCGCGACCCGCAAGGCACGAGCCCTCGCCCGCGACGGTGACGGCTACGCCCCGCACTGGGACCGGTGGGCGGCCCAGGAGGATGCCTTCATCGAGCGGGAGCGGCCGCGCGCCCTCGCCGACCTCATCATCGACGAAGGGCGGCGTGAGGCCGGAAGCGCTCCGAGCGTCAGGACTGCGTGACGACGACGAGAAACTCCACAAAGCCGGTCGGTTCGACCTGCACGAACCCGAGATTCGGTGCCTCGACGCCGAAATCGGCGAACGTGATCGGCACCGACCCTGCGATGCGAACGGTGTCGCCAGAGACGACGACCGCGAGCTCCGCCGTCACCTCAACGCTTTCGCCAGCGAGGGTCAGGATGCCGGTGGCCGAGACCGTCTGCTGCTCATCGAGGCTCACATCCGAGGGGGCCGCGATGGGGCTCGTCAGTTCGAAGGTCGCGGTCGGGTGCTCCGAAACCCGAAGGGCAGTGTCCCTGAAGTAGGAGTCGCGACTCGACGAGTCGGTCGCGATGCTTGCGACATCGACGTTCACGACGGCCTCGGTGACCTCAGTGTCGGTCGTCGTGACGGTTCCGCTCACCTCTTCTGTGCGGCCCGTGACCGTGACATCCGTGCCGTTGAGCACCTCGTCGACGCGATACCCCGCGTACGAACCGTCGGTCACCACCCACTCGCCGGCGAGAGCATCCTCATCGAGGGTGCTCGCCTCGAGGCTCTCATCGGCTTCGAGTGCGGCGCTCGGGGTGTCGGCAGCGGGGGCGGCGATGAAATCGCGATAGATGATTGGCCCCGCGACTGCCGCGGTTGCGCCGAGCACGACTACCGCAGCCGCGGCGATGATCACCTTTGCGCGCGTGGAGAGTTTCGCCATGGGTCCGCCTTCGTGTCGAGAGAAGATCAGCGTATCGGCGCAAGTCTGCGGCAACCCTCGACGTCACCTATGAACCAGCTGTGCGAGGGGCCGCTCTACACTGGGCGCATGCTCGTAGCCTTTTCTGTCTCGCCAGGCGGCACCGGCCGCACCGATGGGTCCGTGCACGATGCGGTCGCCGCAGCCGTCAAGGTCGTGCGAGATTCGGGCCTGCCACACCGCACCGACGCGATGTTCACCACCATTGAAGGCGAGTGGGATGAGGTGATGGCGGTCGTGAAAGCCGCCACGGAGGCCGTCGGCGAGTTCGGCTCGCGCGTCTCGCTCGTGCTGAAGGCCGACATCCGCCCCGGCTACACGGGCGAGCTCGAGGGCAAGCTCGACCGCCTCGAGCGGGCGATCAGCGAGGGCTGACGGCGTCTGGCGTTGTCGGCTCGCCGAGGCTCTTGCGGGTGAGCAGGGTGCCACCCGCGACCGCGGCCGGCATCGACAGGGCCGCACCGAGCGGCACGAGAAACAGTAGGAAGGTCGCCACGCCGAACCCGAGGGTGACCGAGCGGCGCTGCCCGAGCACGCGTCGGCGCTGACCGAACCGGATGCCGCGGCGCTCGAATGCGGTCGCAGTGAGCTCGAGCGACAAAAACCACCCGCCCGTGAACACTCCGATGGTGGCGGCGGTGATCGAGCCGATCACGGGCACGAGGCCGAGCGCGAACAGCCCGATGCCGATCGCGATGGTGAGGGCGAGCACACCGATCGCCTCGCCGATGCCGCGCAGAATGCCCCGCAGCATGGGCACCGGCTCGCCCTCGGTGACGGGGCCGATGCGATCGTCGACCGCGTGGGAGATTTTCTCGAAGAAGGGGCCGCCGATTGCGAGGGTGACGACTGTGAACGTGTAGACGACGATGAGTGCGCTGACCCCGAGCAGGGCGATGCCGATACCGATGCGGAGGGCGCTGAGCCAAAACTCGTCCCAGTCGACCGCAAACCAGGAGAGCGCGACGGTGATTCGGTCGAGGTTCACCACGAGCGCGATGATCGCCGCGCCGAAGATGATCGAGGTGATGATGCCGGGCACGAGCCCGATGAGCATGGCCCGTGGCGACGTGCCCCACGCGCGGAACCCACGAACGAGGATGCCGACGCCCTCCGCGAACCCTGTGATCATGTCGTCAGTGCCCCGCCGAACCGCTCGGAGTAGCAGACGGTGTGCGGATGAAGAACGACCCGAACACCAGGAAGAGCGACAGAATCGCTCCGCCCGTCACGGCGACATTGATGCCCTCGGCGGTCGCCGCGATATCGCTCGAGCCGCCCGCGAGCAGTTCGACCGCGCGCGTGGTCATGAGCGTGACCACGAGTGCCGTGCCCGCCGCCCCACCGAGTTGCTGGACCGTGCCGATGATCGCACTGCCGTGCGGATAGAAATCTGGCGTGAGCGCGCCGAGCGCCGACGTGAAAAGAGGAGTGAAGAGCAGCGCGAGACCAACACTGAGGGTGAGGTGGGCGACGAGAACCCCCCAAAACTGCGAATCGGCGCGGAGCAGCGTCATGCTCCACAGCGCTGCGCTCGTGATGATCGAACCAGGGATGACGAGGGCGCGGGCTCCGAGCCGGTCGAAGATGCGGCCGACAAAGGGCGCAAGCACCCCCATGAGGATGCCGCCGGGCAGCAGCATGAGGCCCGTCTGCAGCGGTTCGAGCCCGAGCACGTCCTGCGTGTAGATCGGGAGCACGATGATGACGCCGAACAGGACGGCCATGCAGATGACGAGGAGGGCGGTCGCCAGCGTGAAGACGGGGCTGAGGAACGTGCGCAGGTCGAGCAGTGCCCGGTCGAACCGCTGCAGTCGGGTTTGGCGCAGCACGAAGGCAACCATCGCGGTGCCACCAACCACAAAGGGAATCCACAACGGCAGGGGCACGGTGCCCTGCGCTGCCTCGCCGAGGCTGCTGAGACCGTAGATGATCCCACCGAAGGCGAGCGCCGAGAGCACGACCGATGCAAGGTCGAGCGGCACGCTGCGCGGCTCTGAGACGTTGCGCACCTTGACGGCGCCCAGGATGAGCGACGCGAGCGCGATCGGCAGCACGAGCCAAAAGAGCCAGCGCCAGTCGAGCACATTGAGGATGAGGCCGGAGGTGGTGGGGCCGATGGCCGGCGCGACAGAAATAACGATCGAGATATTGCCCATCGTGCGGCCACGCGCGGCGGGTGCGACAAGCGTCATGACCGTCGTCATGAGCAGTGGCATCATCATCGCGGTGCCGCTGGCCTGTGTGATGCGCCCGGCGAGCAGCATGCCGAACCCCGGTGCCGTGGCGCAGATGAGCGTGCCGACGGAGAAGAGCGTCATGGCGGTGAGAAAGATCGTGCGGGTGCTAAACCGTTTGAGCAAGAATCCGGTCGTCGGAATGACGACCGCCATCGTGAGCAGGAACGCTGTCGTGAGCCACTGCACCGAGCTATACGTGATGCCCAGGTCTTCCATGAGTCGCGGCTGTGCGACCCCCATGATGGTTTCGTTGAGGATGACGACGAACGCCGACACCAGCAGGAGACCGATGACGAGCCGATTACGAGAGGCGAGCGCCGCATCATCCAGCGCCGGATTCGTCGTCGAGACTGCACCGGTGCTCGGGCGGGTGATGCCCCCGGTCTGCGTGATCTGTTCTGTCATTGGGTCCCATCGTGCGTGAACGGAGCGCTTGCTGCACGATGGGTCAACGCCAAGAACAGTCTCTCGTATTCCCCCGACAATCACACCGAGCGCTCGATGGGCCTGGCGCGTCGGCGACCACCTCAGACATACTCGAACCCGACGCACAGCGAACACTGTTCGCCACGCTCCCGGTGCGCTGAATCAGCGCCCCGGACATTTCGCGCGAAAGGCCCCGCATGCTCTTCCCCTTCGACCTGATTGGTGCGGTGCTGATCGGCGTCGCCGCCGTGATCGTTCTGGTGCTGCTCTTCATCACGCTTCGCGGCATCAAGATCGCCAAGCCCGACGAAGCGATCATCGTCACCTCGCGGCAGAAGGGAGCGCGGGCGGCGAGTGGCGAGTTTGAGAATGCCGGCCAGAAGGTCGTCTTCGGGTCTCGCGTCTTCGTCAAGCCCATTGTCGAAGCGCACTTCAAGCTCAGCCTGCGCAGCCGGCAGCTCAACGTGCAGGCCACGGCGCAGACCCGCGACGCCATCACCATCAAAGTCAACGCCGTCGCGGTGGTGAAGGTGGGTGGCTCTGAGGCAATGGTGCGCGCGGCCGCTCAGCGATTCCTCAACCAGCAAGATCAGATCGAGACCTCGACCGAAGAGGTGCTGAGCGGATCGGTGCGATCGATCGTCGGCCAGCTCACCGTCACCGAGATCATTACGAACCGCTCGGCCCTGCAGGGCCAGGTGCTTGAGGCCGTGCGGGAGTCGCTCGACGTGCAGGGACTGCAGATCGACACGCTCCAGATCAAGGAGATCGACGACGACCACGGCTACATCCGCGACCTCGGGCGTGGTGAGGCGGCCCGCGTGAAGCAGGTCGCCGAGATTGCCGAATCCGTCTCGCGCCAGGCCTCAGAGGAGGCCCGCATCGCGGCGGAGCAGGCGGTCGCAGAGCAACAGCGCAAGCTCGACCTGCGCAACGCCGAAATCCAGAAGGAGACCGACAAGGCGCGTGCCGAGGCAGATGCGGCTCGCCCGCTCGCCGAAGCCATCTCACAGCAGGAAGTCATCTCGCAGCAGGAGCTCACCGCGCAGAAGCGGGTCGGCCTGCGCAAGCAAGAGCTTGACGCCGAGATCCGTGCGGTCGCCGACGCCGAAGCCTATGCGGTGCAGAAGAACGCTGAAGCCGCCGCTGGTGCCGCAGTCGCGAAGGCCGACGCCGAACGAGATGCGCGCAAGTCGGCCGCCCAGGCCGTCGAGGCCGAGTCCGTCGCCGAAAAGAACTCGCGCCAGTTCGCCGCGCAGGCCGTCGAGGCCGAGGGCATCGCCGAGAAGAATCGCCGCATCGCGGCCTCCGAAGCACTCCGTGCGGAGGGTGACGCTGAGGCCGACGCCATCCGTGCGAAGGGTTCCGCCGAGGCCGAATCAGCGCGGGCACGCGCCGAAGCCCTCGAGGAGCGTGCCACCGAACTCCTGCGGCAGCAGCTCATCGAGAAGCTGCCTGAGATTGTGCGGGCAGCATCCGAACCACTCTCGGCGATCTCGAACATGACGGTGATCTCGGGCGACGGTGCCACGCAGCTCGGCCAGAGTGTTGCCGGTCAGCTCGCGACGTCAACGCAGATCATCAAGGATCTTGTCGGTATCGACATTGCCGACATCGTCACGGGCCGAGCGACGGGCGAAGCCGTTGGCGTTGCTCTCGCCGGCGCCTCGGGCCAGGGCGCGACGGGTCAGGGTGCCTCGGGTCAGGGCGCTACGACGAAGAAGGCTGCAACACCGACGCAGTGACCGCGAGCTCGGCGGTGGCGTCACGGAAGGTGAAGCCATCGTCGAGCAGCCGCTGCGGCACCACGCGCTGGTCTGCGAGGAGCAATTCGCGGCCCGCGTCGGCGAGGGCCGCGATGAGCGCCCACCGCGGGGCCGGCAGCCAGTAGGGTCGGCCGAGTTCGCGAGCGAGACTCCGCCCGATCGTCGCAGCCGTCGCCGGCGTCGGCCCGACAAGGTTCACCGGGCCCGCGAGCACAGACTCGAAGATGAGGTGACGGATGGCCGCCGCCTCGTCGTGCAGGCTGATCCACGGCCACCACTGCTCGCCCGTGCCGAGCGGCCCTCCCGCCCCGAGGTTCGTGAGCAGCCGGAGGGGGGCGAGGGCTCCACCTTCGCCGATGACGAGCCCGGTGCGTGCATGGACGACGCGTGTTGCGTTGTCGGCGGCCGCCGTTGCGCCCTCCCAGGAGGCGACGACGCGGGGCAGAAAGCCGTCGCCCTGAGGTGCCTGCTCTGTGAGGAGCTCGCCCGGCCGATCACCATAGAAACCAACGGCCGAGCCACTCACAAATACGGCGGGCGGCGTCGGTGCTGCCGCGATGGCCCGCGCAAGGGTCTCGGTCGCGTGGACCCGCGACTGCAGAATCTGCCGCTTGTAGCGATACGTCCATGGCAGCCGCGAGAGCGATGCTCCCGACAGGT
Organism: Homoserinimonas flava; assembly: GCF_054969005.1. Taxonomy (NCBI): domain Bacteria; kingdom Bacillati; phylum Actinomycetota; class Actinomycetes; order Micrococcales; family Microbacteriaceae; genus Homoserinimonas; species Homoserinimonas flava. The sequence continues at coordinate 1,082,025 of NZ_JBUEQS010000001.1, read as the reverse complement.
TGACCACAGCATCAACACCATCGAGTGCCTCGGGGGCGAGTCGCCCGGTCTCAGGGTGCCACTCGACTTCGTCGCTGCGCTCGGTTGCTCGCCGCACCAGGCGTCGCACGGTGTGCCCTTCGGTCTGAAGTTGACGCACAAGTTCGGCACCGATGAAGCCGGATGCGCCGCCGATGAGCACGGTGCGGTGCGGGGGAGTCGCTGGCTGGGTCATGGGCTGAGCGTACCCGCGTCGGCTGACCGCACCGCGTATCCGCGCGCGACGGTGTTCAGAGTTCGACGGTGCGATTCTCCCCGACATCCGGCCGGTCGCCAGTGAAGACGGCCTTCACGATTTTGAAGGCCGACACAAGGCCGGGGTCGTTCGTGTGCCAGTATTCGGCCGATTCGGGTCGCACGCGGAGGAGGGCGAGCGTCGGGTCGGTTTTGCCCTCCGGGAACCAGGCCTCGACGGCGGGGCTCCAGTACTCCTCGATTCGGCCGAGGTCGTGCACGACCTCGGCGGTGCCGGCGATCGACAAGAAGCCTTTGCCTGACTGGAAGGCCGCGTTCACCTGGGGATGGCGACGAATGTCATCGACTTTGTCACTCGGGTCCTGCGTGAAGAACCAGAGTTCGCCCGTGAAATCGAAGTCCTGCACGGCGAGGGGCCGACTGTGGTGGTGGCCATTGGCGCTCATGGTCGTGAGCAGGGCAACCTTCGATTCGCGCACGATCTCCGCGATCGTTTTCAGGTCCTCCTCAGTGGCGAAGGGGGTTTCGTGGGTGGTCATGGTGTCTCCTAAGACGGTGGTGTCTGGTCGTGACGCTGTGGACGGTACCCCCGTCGACTGAGTTCTGCGTGGGATCCGCTGAATTTCTGCGACCGGTCACCGAAAGTCGCGCGACGACGTGCGCACGGGCATCGTGAGCGTCTCGAAGCGGTCGGCGACGAGGTTGACGACCCCGTCTGGTGAACGCTCGAGGATGCCGCGGACGATAAGTGCCGGCGATTCCCTCGCCACGCGGCGATAGCGGGCCCACACGCCCTTGCTCGCGATGACGTTGAGCATGCCCGTTTCATCCTCGATGTTGAGGAAGGTCATGCCGCTCGCGGTGCGCGGCCGCTGCCGGTGGGTGACGACGCCGCCCGCCTCGACCCGGCGCCCCGACTCTTCGCCGCCGAGTTGCGCGATCGACCGCACCCCGCGCGCCTCGAGGTGGCCTCGGATGTGACGCACCGGGTGGTCATCGGTCGAGATGCCGGTCGCCCACAGGTCGTAGGCGACCTGTTCGGCTGGCGAGAGCATGGGCAGCAGGGGTGGCTGGATGCTTAGGCCGCTGCCCTCGAGGGTGTCTGGTCGTTCCTGCGCGGCCGCCCCCGCATCCCACAGGGCTGCGCGCCGTGACATGCCGAGCGAGTCGAACGCACCGGCCGAGGCGAGGGCTTCGAGTTGCTCACTCGTGAGCCCGACCCGCCGCGCGAGGTCGGCGAGATCCCGGAACGGGCCGGATTCGTCGCGTTCTGTGACGATGCGCTCCGCGAGCTTCGCGCCGATGCTCGTGACACCGGCCAGCCCGAGCCGCACCGCGAAGGCCCCATCGCGGCGATGGTCAATGGGGTCGGGGCGTGCCCGATCGAAGGGCTCGACGGGTGGCTGCTCGAAACGGAGGCAGGCGTCAGAGCCCGTCGCCGCTGTATTGGTACCGCCCGCATCCGGCCCGAGCGGTTCGAGCGTCGCCTCGGCGAGGGAGTGCAGGATGTCGGGCCGCAGCACCGTGACACCGTGTCGCCGTGCATCCGCCACCAGTGTCTGGGGTGAGTAGAACCCCATGGGCTGGGCGCGGAGGAGCGACGCGAGAAACGCGCCGGGGTAGTGCAGTTTGAGCCACGAGCTCGCGTAGACGAGCACACCGAAGCTCAGCGAATGCGACTCCGCGAACCCGAAGTTCGCGAAAGCCTCGATGCGGGCGTACACATCGTCGGCGGTCGCGCCCGTGATGCCGTTGCCCGCCATGCCCGCATAGAGCTTGGCCTTGAGGGATTCGATGCGCTCGATGCCGCGCTTCGACCCCATGGCGCGCCGCAGCAGGTCGGCGTCCTCCGCCGAGCAGCCCCCGACCGCGACCGCCATCTGCATGAGCTGCTCCTGGAACAGGGGAACCCCGAGGGTGCGCCTGAGCACCGGTTCGACGAGCGGATGCAGGTAGGTGACGGCTTCCTCGCCCGTGCGGCGACGGATGTACGGATGCACGGCCCCGCCCTGGATGGGGCCCGGCCTGATGAGCGCGATCTCGACGACGAGATCGTAGAAGCAGCGGGGCTTGAGCCGGGGGAGTGTCGCGAGCTGCGCGCGGCTCTCCACCTGGAACACCCCGATGGCGTCGGCCCGGCACAGCATGTCGTAGACCCCCTGCTCCTCGCGCGGCAGCGTCTCGATAGTCCACCGCTCGCTGTGATGCTCATCGCTCAGGCGCTCGTCGATGAGGTCAAAGCAGTACTGCATGGCGGCGAGGATGCCGAGCCCGAGCAGGTCGAACTTCACAAGCCCCATCCACTCGCAGTCATCTTTGTCCCACTGCAGCACGGTGCGACGCTCCATGCGGCCGTGCTCGATGGGGCACACCTCGCCGACGGGCCGCTCCGTGAGCACCATGCCGCCGGAGTGGATGCCGAGATGGCGGGGGGCCTTGAGCATCCGTTCGGCGAGGTCCACGACGGGGGCGGGGATGTCGTGGCCGCCCCCGATGTCGTGCCAGCGTTCGACCTGCTTCGACCAGGCATCCTGCTGCCCCTGGCTGAAGCCGAGCGCTTTCGCCATGTCGCGGACGGCATTCTTGGGTCGGTAGCTGATGACGTTCGCGACCTGGGCGGCGTTGCGGCGACCGTATTTCTCGTAGACGTACTGGATGACCTCCTCGCGCCGGTCGGAGTCGAAGTCGACGTCGATGTCGGGCTCCTCCTCGCGCAGGCTCGAGAGGAAGCGTTCGAAGGGCAGCCCGTAGAAGATCGAGTCGACCGCCGTGATGCCGAGCGCGTAGCACACGGCCGAGTTCGCGGCCGAGCCACGACCCTGGCAGAGGATGCCGCGGCCCTTCGCGAAGCGCACGATGTCGTGCACGATCAAAAAGTAGCCGCTGAAGTCTTTCGCCTCGATCACACGGAGCTCCTGCTCGAGCCGCTCGTGCACCGACTCGTCGGCGTTCGGGTATTTCTCGAGCGTGCCGAGCCGCACGAGCTCGCGCAGCCACGACATGGGGGTGTGATCGTCGGGCACGTCCTGCTTCGGCAGCTTGGGCCGCGCGGCGCGGAGGGGGAACGCGAGCTGCTCGGCGAGCTCGACCGTGCGGGCGACGGCACCGGGGTAGCGCGCGAACCGTTCCGCCATTTCGGCCCCGCTCCGCAGGTGGGCGCCGTCGCTCGACGGCAGCCAGGCATCCATGTCGTCGAGGCTGCGTCTGGCGCGCACGGCGGCGACGGCGGCGGCGAGCGGATGTTCCTCCGGCGTCGCGTAGTGCACCGCATTGGTCGCGATGGTCGGCAGGCCGCTGCGGGCGGCGATGCGCGCGAGGGTGTCGTTGTGTTCCGTGTCGAGGGGGCCGCCGTGGTCGAAGAGTTCAACCATGACGTTGTCGTGCCCGAAGCGGGTGACGAGCCGGTCGAGCTCACGTGTCGCCCCAGCCTCACCCTCGGCGACGAGCGCCTGCCGCACGGAGCCCTTGCGGCATCCGGTGAGCACGACCCAGTGGCCGTCGGCCGTGGCCGCGAGCTCGTCGAGGTCGTAGATGGGGCGGCCCTTCTCCGCCTCGGCGTCGAGCTGCGCGGTCGTGATGGCCCCGGCGAGCCGATGGTAGCCCTCTTCGCCCCTCGCGAGCACGAGCAGGTGTTCGCCCTCCGGGTCGGCGTGACCGTTTTGCGGCGCGCTGAGGCCGAGCGAGAGTTCGGCGCCGAACACGGTCGCGAGGCCGGTGCCCTCGGCGGCTTCGGCGAGACGCACGATGCCGTAGAAGCCGTCATGGTCGGTGAGGGCGAGCCCGTGGAGCCCGAGCCGCACGGCCTCATCGACGAGCTGCTGGGGGGAGGAGACGCCGTCGAGAAAGCTGAAGTGGGAGTGCACGTGAAGCTCGGCGTAGGGGACCGACGGTTCAAAGGGCGCGTCGAGCGCTACGGATGCCTCGGCCACCGGCGCGGCGGCAACCCGTGTCTGCGGCAGGCGCTCGCCGGAGAGTGCGCGCTCGAGCTCAGCCCAGGTCACCGGCGGGTTGCTCCACCCCATTTCTCATCCCTCTTCTCGGTGTCGGTGTCGGTGTCGGTCAGTCGTAGCGGGCCTCGACGACCCAGCGCTGCTGTTCGAGCAGCAGCAGCCAGCCGTCCCCGTGATCGTCGACGACCTGGAACCGGTCGAGCCGCCGCGCCCGCACCGGGTCCCACCAGCGCTGGCGGATGGGCCACGGCCCCGCCCACGCCGTGACGCGACGCCTGGCGGGTGGCTCGAACGTGAGCCAGGCGGGGGTACCGCTCACGCGGCCTCGCCGGTCGACGCCGACAGCCACACCCTCCGCCGTGAGCACGCTCGCGGCGCGCGGCGGTTCGTAGATGGTCGCGGGGGCCGGGGCGGGCAGGCTTCCCGGCCATGGCCGGTCGGCGGCGAGGCGGGCTGCGGAGGGTGGCGCGTCGCCCCACGGCACGAGCACGCGCCGTTCGGTGAGCAGCCGACCGCCACCCGGCACGGCGGTGAGCACGGACTCGTGCCCCAGCATGCTCTGGATGCGGGAGAGACCGTGGTGGATGCGTTCATCGGGGCTGCGACCCCAGAGCCCGTCCTCGTGATTGCCGATCGCGTCGACCTGGGAGGGGCTGAGACGCACGCGGGCGATGGGCGCATCGAGTCCCGTGTCGGTGCCGTCGCCCTGCAGTTGCCAGCGCACACGGTCGACCACGTCGGCCGGCGTGAAATAGCGCGGGTGGCTCCATTCGCGATCAGAGACGGCGTGGCGTTCGGTCGTGACCTGCACCCGGATGCCGGTGCAGACGAGCCCGGCGGTTGTGAATCCTCCCGCGAACCGTTCGGCGACCGTGCGGAGTGCGAACGCGATCTGGTCGATGCGGTCGAGGGGCGGCTCGAAGTCGATGGCGGCGTCGAAGTCGCGGGGCGGCACGCGCGGCACGATCGGCTGGTGGTCGAGCCCGCCGGCGCGTGCATGGGCGAGCGCACCCTGTTCGCCGAATCGGGCTCGCACATCAGAGGGCTCGAGGGCCGCGAAGTCGCCGAGCGTGCGGGCACCGAGTCGACGGAGCAGTGGGCTCAGCTCGGGCTCGCCCATGGTTTCGATGGGCATGGGGGCGAGGAAGGCGGGGGAGGCCCCTGGCGGCACGATGAGCACACGGTGCCCGTCGGCACCGGGGGTGGCGAGGTGGGCGGCCTGTTCGGCGGCGAAGCGGCTGTCAGCGATGCCGATCGATGCGGTGGGGCGGTCATCGTCGAGCATGCGGTCGAGAAGGGCGGCGGCCGCCTGGCGCTCGCCGCCGTAGTAGCGCGCGGCACCGCGCGCCCGCACAATGCAGAGCCCTGGCCGGAGGGGTTCGACGCCGGGGATGATCTGCTCGATGGAGCTGAGCACCGGTTCGAAGGCGCGGGCGTCGGCGGTCTCGTCATAGGACGTGATGGTGAGTTCTGGGCATCGCAGTTGGGCCTCCCGCACACGGAGGCCGCGGCGCACCCCCTCGCTGCGGGCCTCGGCCGAGCAGGCGATGACGAGGCCCTTGTCGATGATGGCGACGGGGGCCGTCGGCGGCAGCCCCTCGCTCGCCCTCGCGGCGGCCACCGGCCAGTCGGCGAACCAGGTCACCATGGCGCGCATGGTCGAGTGCGCGTGCATGGTCGACTCGTGCATGGTCGAGGGCTCGTGCATGGTCAGCCCGCGAGTTCTGGGGCGAGGCGCAGCCCCTGCGGGCTCGGCTCGTCATGGTGTGCCGTGGTGTCGGTGGCGATGGGGAGCGTGAGGGTTCGCGTGCGTTCCCGCCCGCCCCTCGGGGTGACCTCGATGCGGAGCCGTCGGGTGGTGAGGTGCCCGTGGCCAGCCCCGAGCCCCGACCAGGTGCTCGCGGTGGCGCGGAGGGTCGCGTCGGCGTGGGGCCAGTCGCCGAGCACGACGAGGGTGCTCTCGCGCTGGCGCAGCCTCGCGGCGAGCCTCGCCGCCTCGGTGGGAGCCATGCGGGCCGGGGGAGCGGCGATGACGATGTCGAGCACATCGGTCATGGCGGCCGCGACCGCCATCCAGCGCGTGTCGGGGCTGGGCACGAGCACGAGACGATCGAGGTCGATGCCGAGTTCGGCGGCGGCCTCCGTGCTGAGGGTGGGCAGGCCAAGCGCACCGCACCATGCGCCCTGCCGGGACGGGCCGGCGATGAGGGCGATGGCGAGACTCGTCGACCCTGTGACGGAGTAGGTGCCGCCAGGTCGCAGCCCCTCTGGGAGGATCGCGCGCACCGCCTCGAGCATGGGCAGCGAGCGTTCGGCGAGCTTGGTGGCCTGCATCTGCCGGATGCGCGCCTGCAGCTCCGATACCGCGGCGGGCATCGGGGTGGGGCGGGCATCGGCGAGCAGGGTCATGCTGCAAGTTTCGAACATATGTTCGAACAACGCAACAGAAAGAACGGCTCAACTTCGCTGGGGCGTTTCCCAGCCCGGCGCACGCGGCGATGAGGGGTTTTCGGCAAGATGAGCCTGCCGCGGCGGGGTCATCTCGCCGAAAACACCTCATTCGCGAAGCCCGGCAAGGACTTCGGATGCTCGGGTAGGGCATGCTGGAACGGTGACCACCATCGAGACCGAGCGAGGGCCATACGCCCGCAAGCTTCTGCCCACCGCCCTCATCTCGATCTCGGCGCTGCTGCTCTTCGGTGTGCAAACCCCGTTCGGCTACGCGACGATCGCGGCCGGCCTGCTCACGGCGCTCGCCGTCGACCGCGAGCTCCTCAAACACCTCACGCTCATCGCGGCCGGCCTGCTCATCATCAGCACGGTGCCGCTCAATGCCGACCTCAGCCTGGGGCACATGGCGGCGATGGGCACGGTGCTCGCGCTCGCCGTCATTGTGCCGTGGGTGGTCTCGCGTTACGTCTACAAAGAGCGCATCATCAAGTTCCCCATGTTCACGGGTCAGAAGTGGTCGCTCACGGCGAGGCTCTACCTCCTCGGCGTTGTCGTGCTCGGCTACCTCATCCTGCCCGTCTACCTCATCAGCACGGGCGTCTACCAGAACTGGCCGGATGCCTCCTCCGATCCCACGATCTTCTGGCGCCTGTTCATCGGCGTCAACGCGGTGGGCATCTGGGATGAGCTGTTCTTCATCTGCACCGTCTTCACGCTGCTCATCAGGCACTTCCCGGTGTGGCTCGCGAACGTGCTTACAGCGGTCATGTTCTCGTCGTTCCTCTGGGAGATCGGCTACGAGGCGTGGGGCCCGCTCCTCACCTTCCCCTTCGCGCTCCTGCAGGGCTACACGTTCCGCCTCACCAAGTCGTTTACGTATGTCGTCTCGGTGCACCTGCTGTTCGATCTCGTGCTTTTCCTCGCGCTCGTGCACGCACATGACCGCACCTTCTTGCCGATCTTCATCTACTGAGGCCATCGATGGGGCAGACTCCGGATGCCGCGGGCGACCCGGCGCTCGCCGAGCTCCTGCGTTCGCGGCTCGGGCGGCGGCATCCGGTCGCGGCGGTCGCGACGGTCACCGGCGGGGTGAAAAGCACCGCGGTGCTCGGCGCACCTTTGGAATCCCGTTTCGAGATCGGGTCGATCTCGAAGGGTGTGACCGGGTTGCTCTATGTCGATGCGGTCGAGCGCGGCGATATCGCCCCGGAGACCCGGCTCGGTGCGCTGTTGCCGCTCGAGGGCAGCCCGGCCGGCGGGGTCACGCTCGCCTCGTTGAGCACCCACACTTCCGGCCTGCCGCGTCTCGCGCCGGCGCCCGGGCTGCTGAAGCGGAGCATCGATCTCTGGCGGCATGGCACAAACCCGTATGGCGAGTCGCTCGAGGAGCTGCTCGTCGATGCGCGCCGGGCCGAGGCGAAGCCGACCCGCAGGCCGAACTACTCGAACCTCGGGTTCGAACTGCTTGGGCACGCGGTCGCCGCGGCCGCGGGCATGAGCTACTCGGCACTGCTACGGGAGCGTCTCTCCGAGCGACTGGGCACGACCTCGTTCGGTGTCCTTGGGTCTCCAGCCGAGCTTGGCGAGCACGATCTCCTCGGGCGCGCAGCGCGTGGCCAGCCGCGGGAGGCGTGGACGGGCGAGGCCGTTGGTCCGGCCGGGGGCATCCGCTCGACGCTCGACGACATGGCGACACTCGCGGTCGCTCTCCTCGACGGCACCGCCCCCGGTGTCGCGGCGCTCGACCCGGTCATGAACATGACGGGCCCGGCGGTGCGCATCGGGGCTGCCTGGCTCACGATCGAGTCGAAGGGTCGCCTCGTGACGTGGCACAACGGTGGCACCGGGGGGTTCCGCAGCTGGATGGGCCTTGACCGTGAGGCTGGCACTGCCGTCATCGTGCTCTCGGCGACCTCGGCATCCGTCGACCGCTACGGCTTTGATCTCATCGCATCGCTCGCCTCCTGACAGGTGGGGCCGCGCCGGGATCGCATATAGCAGGTGGCAAACGCCATTCACCGCGAGTTTGCCGCGAGCACTGTGGGCGTGGCCCGGGAGCGAATAGCGTGAGCGCATGGAGACTTGGCCCGGTTCGGCATATCCACTCGGCGCAAGCTACGACGGCAGTGGCACGAATTTCGCGATCTTTAGCGAGGTCGCCGATCGCGTCGAATTGTGTCTCTTCGACGACGCCCGGGTGGAGACGTGCGTCGAACTCACTGAGGTCGACGCGCACATCTGGCACTGCTACCTGCCAGATGTGCAGCCTGGCCAGCGCTACGGCTACCGCGTGCACGGGCCGTGGGACCCGAGCGAGGGCCTGCGCTGCAACCCCAACAAGCTCCTTCTCGACCCCTATGCCAAGGCCACCCACGGCACCATCGACTGGGACCAGGCCCTCTTCGCCTACAACTTCGGCGACCCAGACAGCCGCAACGACGACGACTCGGCACCGCACACCATGCTCAGCGTCGTCACCAACCCCTTCTTCGACTGGGGCGGGGACCGGCATCCGCGCACCCCCTACAGCCAGAGCCTCATCTATGAAGCCCATGTCAAGGGGCTTACCATGCTGCATCCTGATGTCCCCGAGGCGATGCGCGGCACGTATGCGGGCGTCGCACACCCGTCCGTGATTGAGCACCTCAAACACCTCGGTGTGACGGCGATCGAGCTCATGCCAGTGCACCAGTTCATCAACGACGGCACGCTGCAGGAGAAGGGCCTCGCCAACTACTGGGGCTACAACACGATCGGATTCTTCGCCCCGCACAGCGAATATGCGGCGACGGTCGACTCCGGGCAGCAGGTGCAGGAGTTCAAGGGCATGGTGCGCGATCTTCACGCCGCCGGCATCGAGGTCATCCTCGACGTCGTCTACAACCACACGGCGGAGGGCAACCATCTCGGGCCGACGCTGAGCTTCAAGGGCATCGACAACGAGACGTATTACCGCCTCGAAGAAGACGACAAGCGGTACTACACCGACTACACGGGCACCGGCAACAGTCTCAACGTGCGCCAACCGCACTCGCTGCAGCTCATCATGGATTCGCTGCGGTACTGGGTCACCGAGATGCACGTCGATGGGTTTCGCTTCGATCTCGCGGCGACTCTCGCGCGTGAGTTCTACGACGTCGACCGTCTCTCCTCGTTTTTCGAGCTCGTGCAGCAAGACCCGGTGGTCTCGCAGGTCAAGCTCATCGCCGAGCCGTGGGATATCGGCCCTGGCGGCTACCAGGTGGGCAACTTCCCGCCCCAGTGGAGCGAGTGGAACGGCAAATACCGCGACACGGTGCGCGACTTTTGGCGGGGCGAAGTGTCGACGCTCGGTGAGTTCGCGTCGCGCCTCACCGGCTCGGCAGACCTCTACGAGCACTCGGGCCGCCGCCCCGTCGCATCCATCAACTTCGTGACAGCGCATGACGGCTTCACGCTCGCCGACCTCGTGTCGTACAACGAGAAGCACAACGGTGCGAACGGCGAGAACAACAACGATGGTGAATCGCACAACCGCTCATGGAACAGCGGAGTGGAGGGCCCGACCGACGATCCAGCGGTGCTCACCATCCGCGCGCGCCAGCAGCGCAACTTCATTGCCACCCTGCTGCTCTCGCAGGGGGTTCCCATGCTCTCGCACGGCGACGAGATGGGCCGCACACAGCGGGGCAACAACAACGGCTACGCGCAAGACTCGGAGCTGACCTGGATGCACTGGGAGGAGGCCGACCAGCCGCTCGTCGCATTCACGGCGGCGGTATCGAGGCTCCGTCACGATCATCCCGTGTTCCGTCGCAGTCGCTTCTTCCATGGCCGGCCGGTGCGCCGCGGTGAGGGCGAACCCCTGCCTGACCTCGTGTGGCTCGGTGCGGAGGGTGAACCGATGCAGCCGGAGGACTGGGACGAGACGCTCAATCGCAGCGTCGGCGTCTTCTTCAACGGGCACGGCATCAAAGAGCGGGATGCCAGGGGCCGCCGTGTGAGCGACGTCAACTTTCTCGTGTACTTCAACGCCGCCGGTGAGGATGTCGAGGTGACGCTGCCCGCCGAGGAGTATTCGCCCGAGTGGGAGATCGTCGTCGACACGGCGGGCGAAGAGGTCGACTCCATCGCGCGTCCGGCCGGTGCCCGCCAGAGCGTTGCAGCGCGCTCGCTCGTCGTCATGCGCGCGTGGAGCGCCCCGACGGAGCGACCGGACCACTCGGTGGCTGCGTCACTCGCGGCCGCGGTGACGGCGCCAATCCCGCAGGTGGCCAGGTGACCGAGCCGCAGCATCCAACTTCGACGTACCGGTTGCAGGTGCGGCCGTCGTTCGATCTCGACGCGGTTCGCGGGGTGACCGACTATCTCGAAACCCTCGGCGTCGATTGGCTCTACCTGTCGCCTCTGCTCGTCGCCGAGCCTGGCTCCGACCACGGGTACGACGTTGTCGACCACAGCAGGGTCGACCCGGCCAGGGGCGATGCCGCAGCGCTCGCCGCCGTCGCTTCGGATGCCGCAGCCCGCGGCATGCGCATCATCGTCGATATCGTGCCGAACCATGTGGGTGTCGCCACTCCGCGGCAGAACGCCTGGTGGTGGGATCTGTTGACCCACGGCAGGGATTCGCTCTACGCCGAGGCGTTTGACGTGGATTGGGCTGCGGGCGGCGACCGGATCCGCATTCCGGTGCTCGGCGATGATGGACCAGAGGGGGACGGGCTTTCGGCGCTCACGCTGGGCGACGGGGTGCTGCGCTATCACGAGCACGAGTTCCCGGTCGATCCTGGCACTGAGGGCGATGACCCGCGTGAGGTGCATGCGCGCCAGCACTACGAGCTTGTGCACTGGCGTCGTGCTGATGCTGAACTCAACTACCGTCGCTTCTTCGCCGTGAATTCGCTCGCTGGCATTCGTGTCGAGGTGCCGTGGGTGTTCGACGAGTCGCACCGCGAGATTTTGCGCTGGGTCCGGGAGGGGCTCGTGCATGGGCTTCGGGTCGATCATCCGGACGGGCTTGCCGACCCGCTCGGGTATTTCGAGCGGCTGCGCCGGGCGTCAGGCGATGTCTGGTTGCTCGTCGAGAAGATCCTCGAGGGCGACGAGTCGCTGCCAGCGGAGTGGCCTGTTGACGGCACGACCGGCTACGACGCGCTTGGCGACATTGACCGCGTGCTGGTCGACCCTGCCGGGCGACCGGCGCTCGATGCGCTCGAAGCGCGGCTCCAGGGGCGCGAGGTTGCCTGGTCCGAGCTGGTCCACGATGGCAAGCGTGGCATCGCCGACGGCATCCTGCGTTCCGAGGTGTTGCGGCTGGCGCGGCTCATCCCTGGGGCAGATCCCGATGCGCTCGCCGAGGTGCTCACCACCTTTCCCGTCTACCGTTCCTACCTGCCGAGCGGGCGCGATCAGCTCGATGCCGCGCTCGCCGAGGCGCGTCGTCGTCGCCCAGATCTGGGGCTCGCGATCGATGCGCTCGCTCCCGTGCTCGGCGACCCCGAGCATCCGGCCGCCATTCGCTTCCAGCAAACCTCAGGCATGGTCATGGCGAAGGGTGTTGAAGACACCGCGTTCTATCGCTTCAGCCGGCTCGCCTCGCTCGCCGAGGTGGGCGGCGACCCAGGGCATTTCAGCATCACGGCGGAGGAGTTTCACGCGCGTCAGGCCGTGAGGTTGGCGTCGCATCCGCGCTCCATGACGACGCTGTCGACGCATGACACGAAGCGCGGTGAAGATGTGCGGGCGCGCATCGATGTCATCGCCGAGATTCCCGAGGAGTGGGATGCCGCGCTCTCGCGTCTGCGCGAGCTCGCGCCCCTCGGTGACGCGCCGTTCGAGAATCTGCTCTGGCAGGCAATTGTTGGCGCGTGGCCGGCGTCGCGTGAGCGCCTCCACGCCTACGCAGAGAAGGCGGCGCGTGAGGCGGGCACCTCGACGATGTGGACGGCACCGGATGCCGCGTTCGAGTCGTCGATGCACGCCCTGGTCGATGCGGCGTTCGATGACGCCGAGGTTTCGGCGATTGTCGGCGGAATCGTGGCACGTCTCACGCCCCCCGGCCGCAGCAACGCTCTCGCGGCAAAGCTGCTGCAGCTCACGATTCCGGGCGTGCCCGACGTGTATCAGGGCAGCGAACTCTGGGAGCACTCACTCGTCGACCCCGACAACCGTCGTCCCGTCGATTTCGCAGCCCGTCGTGCGCTGCTCGCTCGGCTCGATGAGGGCGAGCGGCCGGTGATCGACGATTCGGGGGCGGCGAAGCTGCTCGTGACCTCGCGGGCACTCCGCCTGCGTCGGCACCGTCAGGAGCTCTTTACCGGGTACGAGCCGCTCTTCGCCGATGGTGTGGCGGCCGCGCATGTCCTCGCGTTTGACCGCGGCGGTGCCGTCACGGTCGCGATGCGGCTCCCGCTCGGGCTCGAGGCTCTCGGCGGATGGGGTGACACGACGATCACCCTCCCGGATGGCCTCGTCGATGAGTTCACGGGCACCAACCACGGGGGCACCGTGCGGCTCGATACTCTGTTCGCCAGGTATCCGGTCGCGCTGCTGCGTCCGGCCGGTGACTGGCCTGCGGGGGAGGCGCGATGACGGTGAGCAAGAACGCGTTCGAGGTGTGGGTTCCCGAGGCAGCGCGGGTCGAGCTCGTGCATCCCGGCGGCGCGGCGGCGATGGTGCGCGGCAATGGCGGGTGGTGGCATCCGGAGGCCCCGGTCGACACGCTCGACTATGGCTTTCGCATTGATGGTCGCGGGCCTTTTCCTGACCCGCGGTCACGGCATCAGCCAGACGGCGTGCACGGCCTCTCCAGGGTGTTTGACGCGGCTGCGCACGAGTGGGCGGATGCCGCGTGGTCAGGTCGCCAGCTCGCGGGTGCCACGATCTACGAGCTCCACATCGGCACCTTCACTGAGGAGGGCACGCTCGATGCCGCCCTCGAGCGCCTTGACCATCTCGTGTCGATCGGCGTCGATTTTGTCGAGTTGCTGCCCGTCAACGCCTTTAACGGCGAGCACAACTGGGGCTATGACGGCGTGGGCTGGTTCGCGGTGCACGATGGCTACGGCGGCCCCGCCGCCTACCAGCGCTTTGTTGATGCGTGCCATCGTGCTGGTCTCGGCGTCATCCAGGATGTCGTCTACAACCATCTCGGCCCGAGCGGCAACTACTTACCGGAGTTCGGTCCGTATCTCAGCGAGGCGGGCACGACGTGGGGGAGCGCCGTCAATCTTGACGGTCCCGACTCCGACGAGGTGCGGCGATACATCATCGACAATGCGCTCATGTGGTTGCGCGACTATCGCGTCGATGGTTTGCGGCTCGATGCCGTCCATGCCCTCGTCGATCATCGCGCGGTGCACCTGCTTGAGGAGCTCGCGGGCGAGGTCGCTGCCCTCAGCGCCGCGGCAGGGCGACCGCTCACGCTCATCGCCGAATCCGACCTCAACGATCCGCGGCTCATCACGCCGGTCGTCGCTGGCGGTATGGGGCTCGACGCCCAGTGGAGCGATGACTTCCATCACGCCGTGCATGTCGCGCTCACGGGCGAGACCAGTGGCTACTATGCCGACTTCGCGCCGCTCGACGCCCTCGCCAAGGTGCTCAGGCACGGGTTCTTTCACAATGGCACGTTTTCGTCATTCCGGGGCAGGGCGCACGGTCGGCCGATCGATGTCGAGCGGATGCCGGCCTGGCGCCTCGTCGTGGCCTCGCAGAACCACGACCAGATCGGCAATCGCGCGATCGGTGATCGGCTGACGGCGCAGCTCGACGCCGGCCAGCTCGGCATTGCGGCGGCACTCACGCTGCTCGGGCCGTTCACCCCCATGCTCTTCATGGGCGAGGAGTGGGCGGCCTCCACGCCGTGGCAGTTCTTTACCTCGCACCCTGAGCCTGAGCTTGGCGAGGCGACCGCGAAGGGCCGCATCGGTGAGTTTGCCCGCATGGGGTGGGATGAGTCGGTCGTGCCCGACCCGCAAGACCCCGCGACGTTTGCACGCTCGAAACTCCGCTGGAGTGAACTCGACGATCCGCAACACGTCAGGATGCTCGAGCTCTACCGTGACCTCGCTGTGCTGCGGCGGCGGCATCCGCAGTTCACTGATCCGCGCCTCGACCGTGTGCGCGTCGAGTTCGACGCCGAGGCGCGGTGGCTCGTGTTGCACCGCGGCGAACTCTCGGTGGCGATGAATTTCGCGGACGAAGCGCGCACCCTGCCCTCCCTGCCCGGCGAAGTGGTGTTCGGCTTCGCGCCGGTGCCGACGGATGCCGCGGCATCCGTCGATGCGAGCGGGCTGACGCTCGCCGCGCACTCCTTCGCCATCGTGCGAGCTGCGTAGCTCAGTGGTTTCATTCCGCCCCTAGAATATTGGGGGGCGTCGAGGCCGCTGTGGCCCGTCCTTTCTCCATGTCTGAAGGGACACGATGGGCCACGATTCCGACCAGCACTTGCAGCGATGGAGCGAGCGGGAGACGATCGCCGAGGCGATCATTCCGCTGGTCGGTCGCCTCTATCGTGATAACGGGGTCGTCACCTCGATTCACGGTCGGCGGCTCATCAACAAGTCCGCGATCGGCGTGCTCAAGGCCCACAATCTCAGCCGTCAGGGCACACAGTTCTCTGTTGAAGACACGCTGCCCGTGATCGAGGCGCTCACGACGCTTGAGCTCGGCCCGGCGTCGATCGATATCGCGAGCCTGCTGGTGCGCCACGAACGGCAGGGCGGTGAACTGCTTGAGTTCCTCCGCAACGAGCTGGCGCCTGTCGTCGGCGACCGTGCGACGGATGCTGCAGACCCGGTCGATGTGGTGCTCTATGGCTTTGGGCGCATCGGTCGGCTGCTCGCTCGCATCCTCATCGCCCACCAGGGTGGGGGAGCGAGCGGACTGCGACTCCGTGCGATTGTCGTGCGGCGAGGCTCAGAGCATGACCTGCTGAAGCGCGCGAGCCTGCTTCGGCGGGACTCGGTGCACGGCCCCTTCGAGGGCACCATTGAGGTCGATGAGGAGCACAATACGCTCCTCGCCAACGGCACGCTCATCCAGGTGATTTACTCCGATAGCCCGTCCGAGGTCGACTACACCGCCTACGGAATCACGAACGCGGTTGTCGTGGACAACACGGGCCGGTGGCGCGATGCCGAGGGGCTCTCACAGCATCTCGCGAGCCCCGGTGTTGCGCGGGTGCTCCTCACCGCACCGGGCAAGGGCGAGCTCAAGAACATCGTGCATGGCATCAATCACGACACCATCACGCCGGACGACACGATCCTGTCGGCCGCATCATGCACGACCAATGCCATTACGCCGGTGCTCAAGGCCGTGAACGACCGCTACGGCATCGTACATGGGCACGTCGAGACAGTGCACTCGTTCACGAACGACCAGAACCTCATCGACAACTTCCACAAGGGCGATCGTCGTGGCCGTGCGGCGTCACTCAACATGGTCATCACCGAGACTGGTGCCGCCAAAGCCGTCGCAAAGGCGCTTCCCGAGCTCGCAGGCAAGCTCACGGGCAACGCGATCCGTGTGCCGACCCCCAATGTGTCGCTGGCGATTCTCAACCTGACGCTCGCACAGGAGGCGCCACGCGATGAGGTCAACGACTACATCCGCGATCTCGCTCAGCACTCAGTGCTGCGCCAGCAGATCGACTATGTCGAGTCGGCGGAGATCGTATCGAGCGACTTCGTCGGCACGAGCCGCGCCGGCATCGTTGACGGGCTTGCGACCCTGAGCACCGAGAAGCATCTCGTGCTCTATGTCTGGTACGACAACGAGTTCGGCTACAGCCGTCAGGTCATCCGCGTGCTCGAGACCATCGCCGGCAATCACCCGTTGGTGTTCCCGGAGCGCACTGCTGTCGTAGCAAGCTAGTCGGGTTCCGGGGCGGTCTGCTCGTCGAGTCGGCCACGCAGGCGCTCGAGCTCGCGGCGCTCGCGTTTTGTCGGCCGACCGGCACCGCGATCGCGTACGGGGGCGAGTGGCCGCTCCTCGCGGGGCGGGGGTGGCGGGGTCGTTTCGTCATAGGCGGTGGCTGCCTCGGGGGCGCCAACTCGCTTGACGATGAGGCGACGCACGATGAAGGTGCGATCGAATCCTGCGATGCGCACCCGCACTTCGTCGCCCGGATGCACTGACTGTGCTGCCTTGACACGCTCCCCGCCGACCCGCACGTGTCCCGCGCGGCATGCGGAGGTCGCGGCCGATCGCGTCTTATACACCCGGATGGCCCACAGCCAGCTGTCGACCCGTGCGCTTGCTGACTCCACGCAACCCAGCGTAGCCGCGTGGCTCGCTGGAGCTTCGCATCGGGCGGCGATACAGTGGCGGCAGGATGACAATGAAGCGGCGCACGTTCATCGTCGGCTCGGTGTCCGGGCTGACACTACTCGCGGTATCGGCGTGCTCTGAACCGGCACCGCAGCCGACGCCGACGGTGCCACCGACGCAGTCTCGGGTGCCCCAGCCGCTTGCCTTCGAACGCACCTCGTGGGGCACCGATCCGCTGTCGCGGGGTTCGTTTAGCTACCAGGCCGTCGGATCAACGGATGAGCACCGTGAGGTGTTGTGCGAACCGGTCGACAATCGGCTCTTCTTCGCTGGCGAGCACACGGCGATCGTCGGCGCCGGCACCGTGCAGGGCGCCAGGGTGTCCGGTCGTCGCGCCGCGTTCGACATTGTCGAGCGGGCAGAGCCGGGTGAGCGCATTGCGATTGTCGGTGCCGGCCTCGCTGGCGCGACTGCCGCCCGCATCCTCACCGATCAAGGGTTCGATGTCGTCGTGATCGAGGGCCGGGATCGCGCCGGCGGGCGCATCCACTCCATCAGCGACGATCGCTGGCCGATCCCCATTGAGCTCGGCGCCGGGGTCGTGCATGATGCAGGCACGAATTCGGTGACCACCGCTCTCGCTGCTGCGGGAATCACCACCGTCTCCGTCGACTCAGGTGCCGCACTTGTTGAGCGACGCACGGCCGCCGGTGCCGTGGTCGAACCGAGTGCGCTGGCGGCCGACGCCGTCGCTGCGGCGCGAGAGTGGGCATCCGCTCAGCTCTCCGACCTCTCGATTGCCGACGCGATTGTCGCCTCCGGCGAGGGCGATGTGAGCTCGTCGCCGTCAGACCTTGGCATCTCTGATGCCGATCTTCTTGAGAATCACGTGCTCTCCGATGTCGCTCTCGGAGGGGGCGCCGATGCCGACGAGTTGTCGTCATGGTTCACCGAGCCACTACCAGTGGTTTCGGAGGGGGATGAGCTGGTCACGGGGGGCTTCGATGAGCTCGTGACACGGGAGCTCGACGGCATTGACATCCTGCCGTCGAGCACCGTGTCACACATCGAGACGACCGAGCGCGGGGTGAGCCTCAGGCTGGTTCGGGGCGAGTCCTACTCGGCCGACCGTGTGATTGTCACGGCGCCGCTCGGAGTGCTCAAGGCAGGTTCGATCGAGTTCGAGCCCCCGCTGCCCTTCTCGCATCGTGGCGCGGTGAATGCGCTCGGCATGGGCCTACAAGACAAGGTGGTCGTGCGGTTCGAGACGCCGTTCTGGTCGACGGATGCCACGGTCTGGTCGGTCATCGACGGCGACACCGATTTTCCGCTCTGGATTAACCTCATGCCGCACACGGGCGAGCCGATCCTCCTTGGCATCATTGGGGGCGAGGCTGCTGCGCATCTCGCCGAGTACGACGATCAGGAGTTGCTCGATGCGGCTCTCGCGAGCCTGGAGCCATTCCTCGACGAGTCGTTCGTTTCGCCGTCGCCCGCGAGTGATGCCGACGACTGACTGCGATAAGCGCTGAGACGGTTGCTGTGAAGACGGCGACGACGGCGAGCAGGTAGAGCCCGAGCTCGATCGGGATTCCCACGATGGCCGGGTCGAGAAAGAAGTACGGGTACCAATAGACCTCGGCACCCCGCACCATCGTGTAGATGACCCAGGCGCCGGGAAAGACCATGACGAACGCGAGGGTCTTCCACGGCACCTCTCGACCGGGTGCGAGCCACCAGTCGAGGAGCGCATACGCGGGGATGACAAAGTGGAGGAGCTGGCTCGACCACGGTGACCACACGGGCACCCCGCGGGCTGTGCCCTCCACAAGAATGAGCGCAAAGACGATTCCAGAGACCGTGACGTAGGTGGTTGCGAGTGCCCGCGCCTGGTCAAGCCAAACGGGGTCGCGCGCCGTTGTCAGCGCATTCACGGCGCCGATCACGAGCACCACGACCGTGAGCATCATGCTCTGCACCGTGAAGTAACTGAAGAAGTTGGTGATAGCGAACGGGCTGGTGCCGATGGTGAAGTTGATGTCGCCGATGAGCGCGATGACGGCGGTGATCGCCGCGATAATCCGCGCGATCCCGAACCACATCCGTTTCAATGGAACTCGTCGTTTCGATGGCACTCGAAGGTGAGGGTAGGCGCGCTTAGGCGTCGATGAGGGTGCCTTTCCAACGCACGAGCTTGCGCACCGTGTCGCTGGGATCTTCGGCAAGGCGTTCCATGACATCGCTCGGAACGAAGTAGTTGACGGCGAGCCAGCCGCGCACGGTCTCTGAACGATCGTCGGCCATGCTCCTCAGCACATCGCACGGCGTGTGCTCGTTGCGGGCGACGCTGCTACGAACGCCGTCGTCTGGGTCGCGCGCGAGCACCGCAAAGACGTCGGCGGGCGTGTGGTGACTGCTCGCGGCACTCTCTCGAATGCGGGGGTTGCGGTCAGCGGCGAGCAGCCGCAGGCGGCGAATCTTGCTCTCGGTCACGGGTGGTGCCGGGTGCAGGCGAGCGGCTTCTTCGGCGGTGATCATGGCTGGGGCGTGCGCTCGCATCGCCTGGCGCTGGGCCGGGGTGTTGAAGCGGATGCACGACATGCCTTCGAGGGTACTCCGACGAATCCGTTGGTTCCGCAGATGCCACGCGCGCCGCCGCATCCGGATGCCACATCGGTAGACTCATGCGCGTGGAGAGTGAGGCGCGAGACGCTGTGAGCGACCGGATTTTCACGATCCCAAATCTCCTCAGCATGTTTCGCCTGCTGATGGTGCCGGTCTTCCTCGTATTTGTGGTGCGGGGCGACGATGTCGCAGCGCTCGTGGTGCTGGCGGTCTCGAGTGCAACCGACTTTCTTGATGGGGTTATTGCCCGGCGTTTCGGGCTTATCACCCGCCTCGGCCAGCTTCTCGACCCCGCCGCCGACCGCCTATTCATTTTTGCCGCGCTTCTCGGTCTGGCGATGCGCGATGTGCTGCCGTGGTGGCTCGTTGGGATCGTCTTCGCCCGTGACGTCGTTCTCGCGGTGATCGGGGTCGTGCTCGCGAACCACGGCTTCGGGCCTCTTCCCGTGCATCATCTGGGAAAGCTCGCGACGTTCTGTCTGCTCTACGCCTTCCCGCTTCTCATGCTCGGGCAGGCTGTGCCGGCGGCCGCGCCGGTCGCCGACCCGCTGGGCTGGGCGTTTGGGCTGTGGGGCGCGTTCTTGTACTGGTGGGCGGCGGTCGTGTATGCACGAGAAGCGGCCAGGGTGATCGCAATTTCGTCTCCCGTCGCGGGCTCGGAATCCGATACGCTGGATCGCTAACGAGCTAGGGAGGTTCACATGGTCGATCAGGCGCCATCGCAGCACGACCCGACCGCCGGACGTCCCTTTTCGACCGGAGCCCCGTCGGGCGATCCGGTCTCGAGTGACACCGTCGCGGTCGATCGACCGGTCGCAAGTGCGACCGACACGACTGCCCACTTCGGGCCAGAGTTCGAGGCACAGCTCGCCGCACTCAGCGGGGATGTTTCGCCAGAAGAGCTCGAGGCCGTTGGTGCTCTGCCGTCCCGCTCGGCGCTCCTCATTGTGCGGCGCGGGCCAAACATCGGGGCTCGCTTTCTCCTCGATTCAGACGTCACGACGGTGGGTCGGCATCCCGAGGCCGATATCTTTCTCGACGATGTGACGGTGTCTCGCAAGCATTCACAGTTCGTGCGGTCGGGGACCGCGTTTGAGATCCGCGATCTCGGTTCGCTCAATGGCACCTATTTCGATGGGGTGCGAGTCGACTCTTCCGCCCTCACCGATGGTTCCGAGGTGCAGATCGGCAAGTTCCGCCTCACGTTCTACGCGTCCCGACTGGATCTCGCTCCGCGGGCGGGAAGCTAAGTGGGGCGGGCCGCAGCCCAGGTCAAGTCACTTTCTGACGCACAGGCCCCGGCAGCATCCTCGGCGGCACTTCTCAGCATCGGGCAGGTTCTTGCCCGGCTCACGACCGAGTTCCCCGATCTCACGCCGTCGAAGCTTCGCTTTCTCGAGGAGCGACACCTCGTGTTTCCGGCGCGCACCGAATCCGGCTATCGCAAGTTCTCGCACGACGACGTCGAGCGCCTGCGGCTTGTGCTCACAATGCAGCGCGATCACTACCTTCCGCTCAAGGTCATCAAGGGGTATCTCGACGACCTTGACGCTGGCCGTCAGCCGGAGCTGCCAGGCGGCACGACCGTGCAGACGACGTCGATGCTGTCGACCGAGCGGCGATTCAGTCGCGACGAGCTCGTGCGCGAGGCCGGAGCCACTCCACAGCTACTCTCTGATGCTGTGTCGTCGTCGCTTGTCGTCGCTGCCGATGTCTATGGTGACGATGCTCTTCGGGTGCTCACCGCACTCGTTGAGCTCAAGCGCTCCGGCATCGAGCCGCGGCATCTTCGCGGATTTCGCGCGGCCGCCGAGCGCGAACTCGGTCTCATCGAGAGTGCCCTCATGCCTGTCTCGCGCCGCAAGGATGCGTCGAGCCGGGCGAAGGCGGGGGAGTTGGCGCGTGAGATCGCCGGCCAGCTTGAAATCGTGCGCAGCAGCCTCATCCGCGGTGCGCTTTCGCGTCTCGACCCCTAAGATTGGGTGATCACATCCGGCATCAGGGCGACACGCCGAGTTCGTCGTGAGTCAATGCAGACTTCGCACGGCAACCCCTCGTACCGTTGATGCAGGATCAAGTTCAACCAAACATTGAACGTTGACGGGATGTCATTCCCGCCGATCATGAGGCACCAAATCCCCATCGTGGAAGGCACAGCGAGATGAGCGAACTCACCAGTCGAAATGAGGACTCTCGCTACGACCTCGGGCTCCTCTTCACCGATGGGCTTCCCGATCTCGATGACGCCGCTGGCTATCGCGGGGCGGTGGCTGCCCGCGCCGCCGGCATCAGCTACCGCCAGCTCGACTACTGGGCTCGCACCGAGCTCGTGCAGCCAACCGTCCGCGGCGCCGCCGGTTCAGGTTCGCAGCGCCTCTATGGCTTCCGCGACATCCTTGTGCTCAAGCTCGTCAAGCGCCTGCTCGACACCGGCATCTCGCTTCAACAGATCCGCACCGCCGTGAATCAGCTTCGCGAATCCGGCGTCAACGACCTTGCCCAGACAACCCTCATGAGCGACGGCGCCAGCGTGTACCTGTGCACCTCCAACGATGAGGTCATCGACCTCGTCAATCGCGGCCAGGGTGTCTTCGGCATTGCCGTCGGCAAGGTGCTGCGCGAGGTGGAGTCGAGCCTCGTCGAGCTCGAGTCAGATAAGCCGGATGCGATGGACGAGCTCGCTGCTCGCCGCGCGACCCGCGCCTCCTGAGCGCCAGCCCCGCGCTTCTCGCCGGTTGAGTAGGCGCGCTAGCGCCGTATCGAAACCTGCCTACGAGAGACCGGCCGTGCGCATGATGCGCTCAAGCAGCTGGTCGAAGTTGCGCGCCATTTCTTGAGCGCTCTCGCCGGGCCACACGTGGAGGGGTTTTGCGGCTCCCTGCGCCTGCTGCAGCGAGGTGCGCTCCGGCAGCTGCGGGCTCAGCACGAGCGGGCCGAACATGTCGCGCAGTTCTTTGATCCTGAATTGGTGTTCAAGCGACTGCACTCTGGCGCGATTGACGATGATGCCGAGCGGCTGAAGTCGTGGGCTGAGCCCGCGCCGGATCTCTTCGATCGCTCGGAGCGCACGGTCGGCGGCGGCGACGGAGAAGAGTCCCGGTTCGGTGACGACGGTGACACGGTCACTCGCGGCCCAGGCAGTTCGGGTGAGCGCGTTGAGCGAGGGGGCGCAATCGACGAGCACGAGGTCGTAGTCGTCTTCGACGTTTGCGAGGGCCTCTTCGAGCTTCCAAATATCGCGGATGCTGGGGTGCGGTCCGTCGAAATTGATCGCGGAGGGGCTACCGATCATCACATCGATCTTGCCCGGGCGGCCCTTTGTCCAGCCGCTCGGCGCGATGGCCTGGCGCACGACTTTCTCTTTGGGAGAGGCGAGCACGTCGGCAACGTTGAGGTGGCCCGCGACGTTGATGTCCATGCCGGTCGACACATCAGACTGCGGGTCGAGATCGACCACGAGCGTGCGCAATCCCTTGGCGAAGGCTGCGGACGCGAGCCCGAGCGTGACGGTGGTCTTGCCGACGCCCCCCTTGAGTGAGCTCACGCTAAGTACATGCACAACAAGAAACCATACCTTCAGTAGGCTGGGAGCCTCCACATTCGGCGCGGCCATCCGTTGCATCCGTCGTCGGCGCCGATGTGGGTTACCCGTGTGCAGTGCCGTGCCGAAAGGGGCAGGATGTTCTCGAAGATTCTCGTGGCTAACCGAGGTGAGATCGCCATCCGTGCGTGCAGAGCCGCCTATGAGCTCGGCGCCAAGACGGTGGCGGTCTATCCCTATGAGGATCGCAACTCGCTGCACCGCCAGAAGGCGGATGAGGCATACCAGATTGGCGAGAAGGGGCACCCGGTCAGGGCGTACCTCGATGTTTCCGAGATCATTCGTGTCGCTCGGGAGAGTGGCGCCGATGCGATCTATCCCGGGTACGGCTTCCTCTCCGAGAATCCAGAGCTTGCCCGTGAGGCCGCTGCCGCAGGCATTACCTTCATTGGTCCGGCAAACAACGTGCTCGAAATGGCGGGCAATAAGGTCACCGCGAAGGAGCACGCGATCGCGGCCGGCGTGCCCGTGCTCAAGTCTTCACCGGCGACGACCGATATCGACCTGCTCATCGCTTCGGCCGAGGAGGTCGGGTTTCCCGTCTTCGCCAAGGCTGTCGCTGGCGGCGGTGGCCGCGGCATGCGCCGCGTCAACACTCCGGCGGAGTTGCGTCCCGCGCTTGAGGAGGCGATGCGCGAAGCCGACAGCGCGTTCGGTGATCCCACCATGTTCCTTGAGCAGGCGGTGTTGCGCCCTCGCCACATTGAGGTTCAGATCCTTGCCGACGCGACCGGTGAGACGGTGCACCTTTTCGAGCGTGACTGCTCCATTCAGCGCCGCAACCAGAAGGTGGTGGAGATCGCTCCGGCCCCGAATCTCGACGAGGGCATCAGGCAGGCGCTGTATCGCGACGCCGTGGCGTTTGCGAAGTCGATCGGGTATGTCAATGCGGGAACGGTGGAGTTCTTGCTCGATACCGAGGGGGAGCGCAAGGGCCAGCACGTCTTCATCGAGATGAACCCGCGCATCCAGGTCGAGCACACGGTCACCGAGGAGGTCACCGATGTCGATCTCGTGCAGGCGCAGATGCGCATCGCCGCGGGGGAGACGCTCGAGCAGCTCGGGCTGCGCCAGGAGCAGTTGAGTCTCCACGGGTTCGCCCTGCAGTGCCGCATTACGACCGAAGACCCGACCCAGGGTTTCCGTCCAGATACCGGCAAGATCACGACGTATCGCTCACCGGGCGGTGGCGGCATCCGTCTCGATGGCGGCACAGTAGCGACGGGCTCGGAGATCAGCCCTCACTTTGACTCGATGCTCGTCAAGATGACGTGCGGCGGTCGCGACTTCGCTTCGGCGGTTGGCCGGGCTCGCCGCGGGCTCGCCGAGTTTCGCATCCGTGGTGTCTCGACGAATATCCCGTTCATCCAGGCGGTGCTCGAAGATCCGCAGTTCATCGCAGGAGATGTCAGCACGGCGTTCATTGAGGAGCGCCCGCACCTCGTCCACGCGCACCCGTCGCGGGACCGTGGCACCAAGATCCTCAATTGGCTCGCGGATGTCACGGTCAACCAGCCGAACGGCGCCGGAGCCGGTGCGCCCAATCCCTCGCTGAAGCTCCCGTCGATCGACCTCGACGTCGCGCCGCCCGCTGGTTCCCGGCAGCGACTGCTCGAGCTCGGCCCGGCAGGCTTCGCCTCCGCCCTCCGTGAGCAGAAGGCTCTCGCTGTCACTGAGACGACGTTCCGCGACGCACACCAGTCGCTGCTCGCAACGCGGGTGCGCACCCGTGACCTTGCGGCGGTCGCGCCGCACGTTGCGCGGCTCACACCAGAGTTGCTTTCGGTCGAGGCGTGGGGAGGCGCGACCTACGACGTCGCCCTGCGGTTCCTCGGCGAAGACCCCTGGGAGCGCCTTGCGACGTTGCGCGCGGCGCTGCCAAATGTCGCGATCCAGATGCTTCTCCGCGGGCGCAACACGGTCGGATACACGCCGTACCCGACCGAGGTGACGACCGCGTTCGTGCACGAGGCGGCGTCAACCGGCGTCGATATCTTCCGTATTTTCGACGCGCTGAACGATGTCTCGCAGATGCGCCCGGCGATCGACGCGGTGCTTGAGACGGGCACCTCGGTCGCCGAAGTCGCCCTCTGCTACACGGGCGACCTGCTCAACCCTGCAGAGGACCTTTACACGCTCGACTATTACCTCAAGCTCGCCGAGCAGATCGTCGAGTCGGGTGCGCATATTCTCGCGATCAAAGACATGGCTGGGCTCCTTCGTGCCGGCGCCGCCGAGACGCTCGTCACGGCGCTCCGTGACCGCTTCGACCTGCCAGTGCACGTGCATACTCACGACACGGCCGGAGGCCAGCTCGCGACCCTGCTCGCCGCGAGTCGTGCCGGTGCCGACGCGGTGGATGTTGCATCCGCCCCCATGGCTGGCACGACGAGCCAGCCGTCCCTCTCTGCGCTCGTCGCCGCTCTCGCGAACACGGAGCGCGACACAGGCATCTCGCTCGAGGCGGTCTCCGATCTCGAGCCGTACTGGGAGGCGGTGCGCGAGGTGTACGCGCCGTTCGAGTCCGGTCTGCCGGGCCCGACGGGTCGCGTCTACCACCACGAGATCCCTGGTGGCCAGCTCAGCAACCTGCGACAGCAGGCCATTGCCCTTGGGCTGGGAGACCAGTTCGAGCGCATCGAGGACGCGTACGCGGCGGCGAACGTCATTCTTGGCCGCCCGCCGAAGGTCACTCCGTCGTCGAAGGTCGTTGGCGATCTTGCGCTCGCGCTGGTGGCGGCTGACGCTGACCCCGCCGACTTCGAGGCGAATCCGCAGAAGTACGACATTCCCGATTCGGTGATCGGATTCATGGCGGGCGAGCTCGGCGACCTTCCGGGGGGTTGGCCTGAGCCGTTCCGCAGCCGGGTGCTTGAGGGCCGCACGGTGCGTATCGGTGTCAACGAGGTGTCGAGCGACGATCAGGCCGCACTCGCTGGGTCATCGGCCGAGCGTCGTGATGCGCTCAACCGCTTGCTCTTTCCGGCACCGACTGCCCAATTCGCAGAGGTGCGTGAGCAGTACGGCGATCTTTCGATTGTCGACACGGTCGACTACCTCTACGGGCTTCGCCAGGGCGAGGAACACATCGTGCAGATGACGAAGGGTGTGAGCCTGTATGTCGGGCTTGAGGCCATCGGCGACGCGGATGACCGGGGCATGCGCACGGTCATGACGACGATGAACGGTCAACTGCGTCCCGTCTTTGTGCGTGACCGCCGCATCAAGGTCGAGACGCGAGCGACTGAGAAGGCGGATGCAGCGAATTCTGGTCATGTCGCCGCGCCTTTTGCCGGTGTCGTGACGCTGCAGGTCGAGGAGGGCGCCAAGGTCGAGGCCGGCCAGGCGGTCGCGACGATCGAGGCCATGAAGATGGAGGCGGCGATCACGGCCGGCATCTCGGGCGTCGTGCGCAGGCTCGCCGTCAAGGCGACATCGCCCGTCGAGGGCGGTGACCTGCTGCTCGAAATCGGAACTGAGTAACCGTTTGGTACGCTGGAGAGTTGGTGTTTCGGTGAAAGGAATCGTTCTGTGACGATCAAACGTGATGTGCCGAGTGCTGACGACGAACTCGACGCGGACGAACTCTCAGAGCCGATCAGCGTGAGCGTCGACCTCCCGGCGCAAGTGCGCACGGTGCCCGACGATGAGCTCGCGGTCTCGATCAGCGCCGAGCCGGTCAGCCCCGAGCTTCTCGCTGGGGTGGATGCGACGAATCTCTCGATCAGTGTCGACCCCGCGCTCCTCGATCACCACGACGACGCTGCCGCGCTCGACGAGGCGGCTGTCGTGCCTCCGCTGCCCGATCGTGATGAGCCTGACGTTCACGACCCGCAAAGCCGCCGCGATCGCATGCGCGGCCAGGTCTCCTCCTCGCCGGAGTCGGCAAACATGCTGACAGCGGATCGCCTGATCGACGTCAAAAAGCGCAAGCGCCCGGCGCCAGAGGGAGCGTGGCGCGCCTTTGTCTACGGCGCAACGCTTCACCTGGTCAATCTTGGCGACTCGCCGCGTGCGCGCGCCCGCAAAGAAATGAATGCCCGCATCGACAAGCAGTTCGATGGTGGCACCCGATTCATCCCCGTGCTCACGCGCAAGGGTGGTGTTGGCAAGACCACCGTGACGGCGCTGCTCGGCATGGCGCTTTCTGATGTGCGTGAAGATCGCATCATCGCAATCGATGCAAACCCCGACCGCGGCACACTCGCTGAGCGGGTCAACAAGCAGACGCGTTCGACCGTGCGCGACGTCGTCACGCAGGCCGCCTCGATCACAAGTTTTAGCGACTTCTCCACCATGGTGTCGCGCGATGACACCCGGCTCGACATCCTCGCCTCCGACACGGATCCCTTGCTCTCCGAGGCCTTCGATGAGAACGACTACAACGTCGTCGCCGATCTGGCCGCACGGTTCTACTCGATCGCGCTCACCGACTGTGGCACCGGCATCGTGCACTCAGTGATGCGCGCGACCCTCCAGCGGGCCGATTCGCTCGTCATCGTCTCCGGCGGCAGCGTCGATGAGGCGCGCCTCGCCTCTGAGACGCTCACATGGCTGGAGTCCAACGGCTACGCCGCGCTCGTGCGCAACGCCGTCGTCGCGCTCAACACAGCCACGCAAGGCACGAACCTCGTCAAGCTCGACGAAATCGAGTCACACTTCCAATCGCGCGTGCGTGAGATTGTTCGTATTCCCTACGACCCCCAGCTCGCTGCGGGCTCCGTCATCGACTACGGCGGACTCCGTCCGCTCACGAAGGATGCGGCCCGCCGCCTCGCCGCCGTGGTCATGGACGGGTTGCCGACGCGACGCAACGACTGACCCTGGAGCCCCAGAGCTATGACCGCGCGACAGATCCGACTTTTCGGAGACCCCGTTCTCAAGACCGTCTCCGACCCGGTCGGCCCCGATGACGATGTGCATGGGCTGATCGAAGACCTCATCGACTCGGTGAAGATCCCAGGCCGCGCGGGCGTTGCAGCCCCGCAGATCGGCGTCAACCTTCGCGCGTTCAGCTACAACGTCGATGGACGCATCGGCTACATCATCAACCCCGAACTCGTCGAGGTTTCCGGTGAGCCAGAGCTCGTCGATGAGGGCTGCCTCTCGGTGCCGGGGTTTTTCTTTCCGCGGCTGCGCTATCCCTTCGCACGTGTGCGAGGCACCGATCTCGACGGTGAGGCGATCGAGCTCAGCGGACACGGCACGATGGCACAGGCTCTCCAACACGAGACCGACCACCTCAACGGTGAGCTCTACATTGATGGGCTCGACAAGCCGACGAAGCGTGAGGCGATGCGCAGCATCCGCGAATCCGACTGGTTCTAGCGGCCAGCAGCCGCAGGCGAAGGGGCCCGCATGTTTGGCATGCGGGCCCCTCGTGTGCGGTGCGGGCAATCAGCCGGTGACTGAGATGCCCTCGGTCGCGGGGGACTCGTCGTACATGCCCTCGATGGCCCCTGCGAAGTCGCGGAGGATGACATCGCGCTTGATCGAGAGCTTCGGGGTCAGGTGGCCACCCGCCTCGGTGAGGTCGTGCTCGAGAATCGTGAACTTGCGGATCGACTCGGCTCGCGACACGTTCGCGTTGGCCGCGTCGATGGCGCCCTGCACCTCTGCCATGACCTTCGGATGCTTCGCGGCGTCGACCGCCGTCATCTTGGCGTCTTCGCCGATGTTGTTGAGCCAGACGGGCAGCATCTCCTCATCGAGCGTGATGAGTGCCGAGATGAACGGCTTCTGGTCGCCTACTACGATGACCTGAGCGATGATCGGGTTCGCGCGGATCGGGTCTTCGAGGGCGGCCGGAGCGACATTCTTGCCGCCCGCCGTCACGATGATCTCCTTCTTGCGCCCCGTGATGACGAGGTAGCCGTCGCTGTCGAGCTCGCCGATGTCGCCGGTTTTGAACCAGTCTCCATCGAAGGTCTCGCGCGTCGCCTCCTCGTTATTCCAGTAGCCGGGGAACACGCTGACACCCTGCGCCTGCACTTCGCCGTCTGCACTGATGCGGATGGCGTTGCCCGGTACGGGAAGGCCAACAGTGCCAATCTTGAACTTCTGCACGCGGTTGACCGTGACAGGCGCAGTGGTCTCGGTGAGACCGTAGCCCTCGAGGATCGTGAGGCCGAGGGCCCGGTAGAAGTGTCCGAGTCGGAGGCCGAGGGGAGCAGAGCCCGAAACGGCATACTCGACGCGCCCGCCCATGGCATCGCGAAGCTTCGACAGCACAAGCTTGTCGAGCACCGCGAACTTGAGCTTGAGGCCGAGCGGCACCGAACCGGTGTCGAGGGCCTTTGAGTATGCGATCGCGGTGGTCGCGGCGGCGTGGAAGATCTTGCCCTTGCCGCCTGCCTCGGCCTTCTGCTCCGATGCGTTGTAGACCTTCTCGAACACGCGTGGCACCGCGAGGAGGAAGGTGGGGCGGAAGCTGCCGAGCGCCTGCAGCAGCTTCTTCGTGTCAGGCTCGTGGCCGACCTTGACACCACCATGGATGCTGAGCACGGAGATGAAGCGGGCGAAGACATGCGCGAGCGTGATGAACAGCACCGTGCTCGAGTTCTCGTGCACGACCTCGGTCATGCTTGCGCGGGCGTTGCGCGCGAGTTCGTAGAAGTTCGAGTGGTTGAGGCGAACCCCCTTGGGCTTGCCCGTGGTGCCGGAGGTGTAGATAAGTGTCGCGATATCGCCCGCCTTTGCGAGCGTGCGGCGACGTTCAATCTCCTCGTCGGTGACGGCGGCGCCCGCAGCAGTGAGCTTGGCGATGTCGCCGAGATCGATCTGCCACACGTTTTGCACGAGGGGGAGGTCGGCTCGCACCTCATCGAATCGGGCGAAGTGGTCTGCGGATTCGGCAATGAAGCCGACGGCGCCGGAGTCGCTCAGGTACCACTGGATCTGCGCCGGGGCCGAGGTCTCATAGATCGGCACGAGAATGGCTCCCGCATACCAGGCCGCAAAGTCGATGAGGGTCCACTCATAGCGTGTCTTCGCCATAAGGGCGATCTTGTCGCCGGGCTCGATGCCGGCCGCGACGAAACCTTTGGCGAGGCCGATCACTTGACGCTCGAACTCGCGAGACGTCACATCCTTCCAGCTGCCGTCACTCTGCGGCAGGGCGAACAATGCTTTGTCGGGGGTCTGCTTGACGCGATCAACCAACAGATCGGTGGTGTTCGCATTCGGGTCAGCCTCGACCACTGCGGGCACGCTGTACTCTTTCACGGCAACTCCTTCGGTACCTCAGAGGGTGCGGGTATTCGATCAAGACTATCGGCTGCGCCCCGACGCCCCGTGGTAGTTGTTGATTCCCTACACTTGGTCGGAGGCATCCGTCGAATCCCCTTATCGCGCATGGCATGTGCGGCGGACCCCACATCCCTGACCCCCTGTGAAGCGAGGACACTGATGCACGCTGTCGGAATCGACATCGGTGGCACCAAGATCGCTGGCGCCCTCGTGGCCGAGGACGGGGCGATCATCCGCACCGATCGCATTCCCACCCCGGCGGGCGACCCCTCGGCGATCGTGAGCGGCGTTGTCGCGATGATCACGCGGCTCTCCGAGGGGCAGGAGGTTGTCGCGGCGGGTGTCGCGGCAGCCGGCTTCATCGACGACCAGCAGTCGACGGTCTACTACGCGCCGAACATCAGCTGGCGCAATGAGCCATTCCGGGACCGCCTGCTGGCTGAGCTTGACCTCGACATCACGATCGACAATGACGCGAATGCCGCAGGCTGGGCCGAATACCGATTCGGCGCGGGGCGAGGCGTCTCCGACATGACCATGCTCACGATCGGCACCGGAGTCGGGGGAGCGATCGTTGCTGGAGGCCAGCTCCTGCGTGGTGGCTTCGGCGCCGGCGCCGAGCTCGGCCACCTGAGGGTTGTGCCGGGCGGGCTGCCATGTGGTTGCGGCTCCCGCGGATGCATCGAGCAATACGGTTCGGGTCGTGCACTCTTGCGCATGGCGAACGACATCGCCGACGTCGGCGGCATCGGACTGCCACTCGCACGCCTGCGCGAACAGCACGGACAGCTCACGGGGGAGCACATTGCAGAGCTCATCACTGCTGAGGATGCTGGAGCGCTGCAGGCACTGCGGGAGCTCGGAAGCTGGCTCGGACAGGCGTGCGCCTCGCTCAGTGCCGTGCTCGACCCGCGCCTCTTCGTCTTTGGCGGCGGGGTCGCGTCGGCCGGCGATTTGCTGCTCGAGCCCATCCACGAGGCGTACCTCGCTCACCTGCCAGCGCGCGGGTACCATCCGGAGCCGAAGTTCGTGACGGCGGAGCTCGTCAACAACGCTGGCGTTGTTGGTGCCGCCGACCTCGCGCGGCTGCACTGGCGCTCGCGCTAGGCTGGCCCAAGCAGATTCCGTAAAGAGGTCTCGATGTTCTATTGGTTCATGAAGAACCTGGTTGCCGGTCCGATTCTGCGCACCGTCTTTCGCCCGTGGGTCGACGGCCATGAGAACATCCCGAAGTCCGGCGGTGTCATCCTCGCGAGCAACCATCTCTCGTTTATCGACTCTGTGTTCTTGCCGCTCGTGATGGATCGACGCATCAGCTTCTTGGCGAAGAGCGACTACTACACGGCTCGGGGCCTCAAGGGCTGGGCCATCAAGAACTTCCTTACCGCGACGGGCATGCTCCCAATCGATCGCTCGGGGGGCAAAGCCTCGGAGGCGTCGCTCAACACCGGCCTCGGCGTGCTCGCCCGCGGCGAGGTGCTCGGCATCTACCCGGAGGGAACGCGCAGCCCCGACGGCAGGCTCTATCGCGGTCGCACAGGCGTTGCCCGCATGATCCTCGAGGGCGGGGTTCCTATCGTCCCCGTTGTCATGGTCGACACCGAGAAGGTCATGCCGATCGGGAGTCGCATTCCGAAGGTGCGACGCATCGGGGTGATCATTGGTCGCCCGCTCGACTTCTCGCGATTCGAGGGCATGGAGGGTGACCGCTTCATCCTCCGGGCCATCACCGACGAGATCATGTACGAGCTCATGCGTCTCAGTGAGCAGGAGTACGCGGATGTCTACGCGTCGTCTGTCAAAGAGAAGCACGGCAGCCTGAGTCGCTGACCGCTCGGCTTCCGTCGTGGACGACCAGGCTGCGTGCGTCCACTAAACTTGCCTCGACTGGGCCGTCGTGCTCGGTATCACGCTCACCCCGAAGAGGAACCCCTGTGGCCAAGTCGTCAGAAGAAACCGTCGTGCTCGCTGATCCTTCCGTGGTCGCCGGTCTCGACTATTGGCGCACGCTCCCGATCAAGCAGCAGCCTCAGTGGGCCGACGCCGATGCCGTTGGCGCCGCATCCGCTGAGATCGCTTCGATGCCGCCGCTTGTGTTTGCGGGCGAGGTCGACCAGCTCCGTTCCCGGCTCGCCGACGCGGCAGCGGGCAAGGCATTCCTTCTGCAGGGCGGTGATTGCGCCGAGACGTTTGCTGGGGCTACGGCCGACCAGATCCGCAATCGGGTCAAGACCATCCTTCAGATGGCAGTCGTCCTGACGTACGGCGCTTCCATGCCTGTCGTCAAGATGGGACGCATGGCTGGGCAGTTTGCCAAGCCACGCTCGAGCGACACCGAGACTCGGGGGGATGTCACGCTGCCCGCCTACCGCGGTGACATCGTCAACGGCTACGACTTCACGCCGGAGTCGCGCGCGGCTGATCCGCGCCGTCTCGTGCAGGGCTACAACACGGCCGCGTCGACCCTCAACCTCATCCGCGCATTCACGCAGGGTGGTTTTGCGGATCTTCGCGAGGTGCACCGTTGGAACCAGGGTTTCGCCGCGAACCCGGCAAACAAGCGCTACGAGGTGCTCGCGCGCGATATCGACAAGGCGATCCGCTTCATGGAGGCCGCCGGTGCCGATTTCGACGAGCTCAAGCGTGTCGAGTTCTACTCGAGCCACGAAGGTCTCCTCATGGACTACGAGCGGCCGATGACCCGCATCGACTCGCGCACGGGCACGCCGTACAACACCTCGGCACACTTTCTGTGGATCGGGGAGCGTACGCGCGATCTCGACGGGGCGCACATCGACTTCTTTTCGCGTCTGCGCAACCCGATCGGCATCAAGCTGGGGCCAAGCACGACGCCGGAGGTCATGGAGCAGATCATCGACAAGCTCGACCCCAACCGTGAGCCCGGTCGTCTCACCTTCATCACCCGCATGGGTGCAGGCAAGATCCGCGACGCGCTGCCGCCGCTGCTCGACGCGGTCAAGGGCTTGGACGCGAATCCGCTGTGGGTCACCGACCCGATGCACGGCAACGGCATCACGACGCCGAACGGCTACAAGACGCGTCGTTTCGACGACGTGATGGATGAGGTCAAGGGCTTCTTCGAGTCGCACCGCGCGGCGGGCACGCATCCCGGTGGCATCCACATCGAGCTCACGGGCGACGATGTCACCGAGTGCCTCGGTGGCTCAGAGTTCATCGACGAGGCAACGCTGGCGACTCGGTACGAGTCACTCTGCGACCCGCGTCTCAACCACATGCAGTCGCTCGAGCTCGCGTTCCTTGTGGCGGAGGAGCTCAGCGCGAGCTGACGCGATGGTGCCTTACGCGACGGTGCCTGGCTAGAGCTCAAATCTCACGTTCACCCTGACCGTTGAGCCCTTATCTGCCATCGTGCCGGCGTCGGGCGTCGTCTTGGTGACGACTGAGCCGGGGAAGGTATCGGCGAGGCCGTTGTAGTCGAGCACGAAGCCCGCAGCCTCAAGGATGGGCTTCGCTTCCTGCCAGGTCATGTCGACGACATTGGGAACCTCTACCTGCTCTATTCCCTTCGAGATGATGAGGTCGACGGTGCCACCTTCGCTCACAGCGGCCTGACCGTCTTGCAGTTGTGCTCTGATGACGAGCCCGGCTTCGATGGTGTTGCTGAACTCCTCGATGCTTTCAACTCCGGTGAGGCCAACGCCTGAGAGGGTCGTATTCGCGTCGTCGACGGTGCGGCCTGCGACATCAGGTATCGGTCCGAGTGAGACGACGAGGGTAATGGGCTGCTGCTCGCCGTAGGTCTGCACGGTCGCGAGGTCGAGTTCTACACCGTCGGCACCGACGCCGAGGGCCTGGATGACAATTCCCTCCGCGACCTCGGAGCTGAAGAGGGTGCGTGAGGTGGTCGTCGTGAACCTGGCCGCTTCGATGGTGTCGAGGGCGGCTGCTTCGGCGAGCCCAACCAGCTGCGGCACTTCGAGCTGCTCTGCGCCGAGTGAGACGATGATCGCTACCGAGCCACCCGGTTCGATCGCGGTCCCTGAAGGCGGGTCGGTGCCGACGACGATGTCGACGGCAACCTCGGGGTCGTACACCGATTGGATTTCGGGCGCAACGGTGAGTCCCTGTGCTTCGAGCTCCTCGGTGGCGGATGCCACATCGAGACCAGCCACGTTGGTGACGGTGATCGACGAGCCCGGTCCGGCTCCGAAGTACCATCCGGTGCCTGCGGCGAGTCCGACAAGCACGAGGACGAGTCCGACGAGCCAGGCCCCGCGTGCCCGTCGGCGGTCGCTCTTGCGCGTGAGGGTGTCGACGGCGGGGCCGAGGGTGGACTGCTGTTGCTTCGCCTGCACCGGCGCTATCACCTGAGTGGCATCGGTGCCGTTGCCCACCGCCATGGGCATCACCATGGTGTGCTGCATGGTGTTCGCGCTGCCGTCACTGCCGGCAAGAAGCCGCTGCGTCTCGATGAGTTGCGCCAGCATGGCTCCCGCGTCTCGCGGTCGCTCCTCAGGGTCGCGTGCCGTCGCCCAGAGCACGAGCTCGTCGAGTTCGGCAGGAACCCGCGGGTTCTTCGTGCTCGGCGTTGGCACGGTGTCGTTGGCGTGCTGCTGGGCAATCTGGAACGGCTGCTCGCCCTGGAAGGGCTGCTCGCCGGCGAGCATCTCGTACAGCATGATGCCGACCGCATAGATATCGCTCCGAGTGTCGGCGACACCGCGGGTGACGAGCTCGGGGGAGAGGTAGGCGATCGTGCCGAGGAGCGCGTTGCCGGTCGCCGTGTTGGCGGATGCTGCACGCGCAAGCCCGAAGTCGCTGATCTTGATGCGACCATCGTCGGCGAGCAGCACGTTCTCTGGCTTGAGGTCTCGGTGCACGATGCCGCTGCGGTGGGCGGCGGCGAGCCCGCTGAGCACGGCCTCCATGATGTCGATGGCCTGCTCGGTTGTGAGCACTCGGTGATCATTGAGCAGATCGCGAAGGGTGATGCCAGGCAAGTACTCCATGACGAGGTAGGCAGTCTCGGTGTCCTGGCCCTGGTCGTACACATTCACGACGTTGGGATGCGCCAGTCTGGCGGCGGAGCGCGCCTCTTGGATGAATCTCGCCTTGTAATCCGCATCGTCGGCGAGATGGCCGTGCATCACCTTGATGGCGACTCGCCGTTCGAGTCGGAGATCGGTCGCGAGGTACACCGTTGCCATGCCGCCGCGGGCAATGCGCGAGCGCACCTGATACCGGCCGTCGAGAAGACGGCCGATCATCGGGTCAGAACTCACAGTGCTCACCGCACAAGTCTAAAGAGCGAGCAGTCAGCGCCCCGCTGTGAAACGCCTCTCCGCCGAAGGATTCTCAGCCGATTTGCGCGAGCCATGCGCGAGCCGAACTCTCCCATTTGGCGTATGCGTTGGGGTAGGCGGAGATCTGCACGGCCTGCGCCGCATCCGTCACGCTCATCGTCTGCCAACCCTCGATGTCGAGCAGACCCTTGGTGTTGCCAGCGTTGGGGTTGCTCGTCCCGCCAAAGAACAGAAGCGCGGCATATTCGGGCGTTGTGAGCTGCGCGACGCTGCCCCAGCCGGCGCTCGGACGTTGTTGGAACAGGCCGACGGAGTCGAGATCGCCCCATGTCAGGTTGCGCAGGGTCGACTCCTGGGCGGCGGTGGCAAGCGCGATTACGAGTCCGTAGTCGCTGACACCGAGGCTGCGTCCAACCGACACGATCGTGCGGGCGTGACCTTCCATCTCGGCCGTCATCGGCACGATGTCGTCGGCGGATGCTGGTATTGCGACGGTCGCCGTCGCGGCTGAGCTCGTCGATTGGGACGCCGGCACGACGATCGTTTTGCCGGCGAAGATCGTGCTGGTCGCGGTGAGCCCGTTGGCGTCGAGCAGTGCGTCGACGGTGACGTCGAGCTTGGTCGCGATCGACGTCACGGTGTCGCCGGAGGCGATCGTGTAGTGCGACGCACCGGTCTGCGACTGGGCGGATCCGGTCGCCGATGCGGTCGTGGTTGCTGGAATCACGATGCGCTGGCCGGGGTAGATGATCGAGTTGGCGGTGAGTCCGTTGGCACTGAGGACCGCATCGGTGCTCACTCCGAAGCGCGTGGCGACGCTACTGATGGTGTCGCCGGAGGCAATCGTGTAGGCCCCAGCGGTGCTGGCCGCGGTCGTCGCGGGGGCGGCCGCCTGGGTTGCCGACTGCGACAGTACGAGTACCTGGCCGGGGTGAATGATTGACTTCCAGCCAAGGCCGTTCAGGGCGAGCACTGATGCTGTCGAGAGTCCGTAGCGTCCCGCGATTCCGCTGATTGAATCGCCGGCCTGCACGGTGTAGGTCGACGGAGCGGCGGCGACCGTGAGATTGCCGGCCGGAGTGGTATCGACGGCATCCGAATCCTGCTCGGCGCTTGCGAATGCTGCACGCACATTCTCACGAAGCTCCGACGGCGTGGCATCGTCGTCGTGCTCTGGGCTGTGTTCGCGTTCGATATTGATTGGGCCGCTGAGGTTCATGCTCATTGCGAGCGACGAGGCGATGACGATGGGCACGGTCGACAGGGTGGCCCTTGCAATGCGCGCGGGGTTGCGGAGGGGACGACCGCGAGTGAGTCGTTCGAATGTGGTGGTCATGACGTTCCCCTGGTCGAGTACTGCCGATGCTGCGACGTGGCCCAAAACTGTCACAGAACAGTATCGGTGTCAATTACCGAGACAATTGTTGCTGATGTGAATACAGTTAATCTGTCCGTAATATTTCGGATGGTCGCTCGACACTCGGAGGTACGTGTGATTCCCCGCATTCTCCGAAAATCTGACAGGCTTTTCTCGTGACTACCGCTCCCGACATCCGCTGGCTGACTATTCCAGAGCTCGTTGAAGCCCTCGGGCTTGGCGTGAGCAAGGTCCGGCGCCTCATCGAGGACCGAAGCCTCGCCGCTCGACGTATCGACGGGATCTGGCAGGTGCCTGAGCTGTTCATCCGCGACGGTGAGCCTCTTTCCGAGCTTCGCGGCACACTCATCGTGCTCGGCGACGCAGGATTTAGTGATGACGAGGCGATCGACTGGCTCATCACGCCAGATGAGAGTCTCGGTTCGTCACCGATCAACGCGTTGCGGGCTGGGCGAAAGGCCGAAGTCCGCAGGGTTGCGCAGGCGCTCGCCTGAGCGCTCGCGTTGCTAGATGACTCGCTGGGTCACGGAGCGCACGAGCGCGAGGAGCTGGTCTTGCGCCTCCGGGTCGAGCGGGGCCGCACGGATGCTGCGGCTCGCGGCGTCCGCATGGCGCTGGATTGCACGCTCGACGTCGTCAACCGCGCCACTTTGCAGCAGCGTGGCCTGGAGTGAACGAATCTGCTCGTCGCTGAGTTCTGGGTCGCCGAGCAGCTCATCGAGGAGACGCGTGGCCGGGCCTGGCATTCGGCGTCGCGCCTGTGCGATGAGCACGGTGCGCTTGCCTTCGCGGAGGTCATCGCCCGATGGCTTGCCGGTCTCTTTCGGGTCGCCGTAGACCCCGAGCAGGTCGTCGCGAAGCTGGTAGGCAATGCCGAGGGGGAGCCCGAGCTCGCGGAGCGCACCGAGTTGCTCAAGGCTCGCTCCGCCGAGGCTCGCGCCAATGAGCAGGGGGGCTTCGACGCTGTACTTCGCAGACTTATAGACGATGACCCGCTGGGCGCGCTCAATGAGTGCCTCGTCTGGGCGCGACCGCCAGGAGTGCTCTTCAAGCACATCGAGGTACTGGCCGGCCGTCACCTCGGTGCGCATGCGATTGAATTCGCGCCGGGCCGATCTGGCGGCAGCGGGATCGTCGAGGGCGAGGAGACCCTCATCGAGGATCTCGTCGCTCCATCCGAGCAGCAGGTCGCCGAGCAGTATGGCGCTTGATCTGCCGAAGGCGCCTGCATCGCCCGTCCAGCCGCTCGTGGAGTGAAGGGACTCGAACTGCCGGTGGGCTGCCGCGCGACCGCGTCGAGTGTCGGAGTTGTCGATGATGTCGTCGTGGACGAGGGCAGCGGCGTGAAAGAACTCGAGCGCTGTCGACGCCATCACGATGGCGGTGATGTCTGCGTCAGCCTCGTGTCCTGTTGCGCGCCATCCCCAGTAGCAGAAGAGCGCGCGAAAGCGCTTTCCCCCCGAGAGAAGGCTGTGCGACGACGCGATGAACGGATCAAGGTCGGGGGAGACTTCGCTCAGATGTGCGCCCTGTTCGTCGAGAACTCGGTCGATGGTCGCCTGTACTCGGTCAACTAACCGCTTACTCTCAGTCACGGATATAGCCTAGCCAGCGTGGCGGGCATACAATTGTTGTGGCAGTTCATCTGATCCGCCGGGAGGAGTCATCATGCCGCTGTCCGAACGTGAGCAGCGTCTTCTCGACGAGATGGAGCGCAGCCTCTATCAAAACGATGCCGACTTCGTGTCGACGGTCAACCCGGGCCGCGGTCGCCCCAACTACCGCATGCTTGCAATCGGAGCGCTCATCGCCCTCGCCGGCATCGCAGCCATCATTGTCGGCGTCGTCATCAAGCAGCCGGTGGTCGGCGTGCTTGGCTTCATCGTTGTGTTCGGCGGGGCCCTGCTCGCCCTGACGCCTCCTCGCCGCACCGACGCGCCGCGAGATCCGATGCCGACCACTCCCCGCCAGCCGCGACAGGCAGGATTCATGGACCGCATGAACGAGCGGTGGGACCGTCGCCAGGGCGGCCGCTAAGAGTTCCATCCGGGCGCGCTGCGCGCGGAGTTCAAGGGTCGACCTTCGGGTCGGCCCTTTTTTTGTGCCCAAATGTGGCATCCACGTAAAATTTTCCTCCACCTTCCTCCACGCATCACTTCCCAGTAATGGCGGGGGTCAAGCGCACTGCGAGTCGAATAATCCCTCCGATTTCCTTGATTGGTGGTGGATAGTGGAGTAAAGTGGGGTATACCTGAAGCTGGGCCGGAGTCGGAAGGGGGTGCCGAGCATGTTTCTTGGCACCTACTCGCCCAAGCTCGACGACAAAGGGCGTGTCATCCTGCCGGCGAAGTTTCGGCCAGAGCTCGAGAACGGCGTCGTTATTGCCCGCGGCCAGGAGCACTGTCTCTATGTCTTCAGCACGCGCGATTTCGAAGAGCTCGCCGTCAAGATGCAGCAGGCGCCCGTGACCGGCAAGCAGGCGCGCGACTACATGCGTCTCTTCCTCTCAGGTGCGACCTCGGAGCACCCGGACGGTCAGAACCGCGTCACCATTCCTCCCGCGCTCCGGGCCTACGCCGGCCTCGGCCGTGAACTCACCGTCATTGGCGTGGGCAACCGGGCCGAGATTTGGGATTCCGCTGCCTGGGAGACGTATTACGCCGAGCAAGAAAGCGCGTTCGCCGACACCACGGAGGAGGTGATTCCGGGACTCTTCTAGCGCCCTGGATCTGACTCCCAGCCGAACGCCCTGCCGCACTTCCCCGGCGGCAGGTCGCATCGGATGGGGATCAGGCTCAGGGGGCCACCCGATCACAACCATGGACGACACCGCAGAGATTCACACCCCAGTCATGCTCGAACGCACGATCGAGCTGCTCGCGCCCGCCCTTGAGGTTCCGGGTGCCATTGCAATCGATGCAACCCTCGGCATGGGTGGCCATGCGCACGCGCTCCTTACTCGGTTTCCAGAACTGACGCTCGTGGGATTGGACCGCGACACCGACGCTCTCGAGATTGCGGGCGAACGGCTGCGGCAGTTCGGTGATCGGGTCCACCTGGTGCACACCGTGTATGACGAGCTCGCTGATGCGCTCGCTACTCTCGGAATCAGTCGCGTGCACGGGATCCTCTTCGACCTCGGGGTGTCGTCGCTCCAGCTCGATCGAGTCGAGCGCGGATTCTCGTACTCCAAGGATGCGCCGCTCGACATGCGGATGGATTCCACCTCGCCGCTCACCGCGGAGAGGGTGCTTGCCGAGTACGCCGAGGCTGACCTCCGTCGCATTTTCCGCGACTACGGCGAGGAGCGTTTGGCGCCCCGCTACGCACAGCGCATCGTGCAGGCTCGCACGCTCGAGCCATTGACGACATCGGCACAGCTCGTCCGCATCATCACTGAAGCAACCCCTGTTGCCATTCAGCGCAAGGGCCACCCGGCAAAACGTGTCTTCCAGGCCCTGCGCATCGAGGTGAATCAGGAGCTCGCAGCGCTCGAGGGTGCCATCCCGGCCGCTGTGGCGTCGCTGGCAGTTGGTGGCCGTGTGGTCGTGCTTGCCTACCAATCGCTCGAAGATCGGCTCGTCAAGCGGTACTTCGCCGCTCACTCAACCTCGAGCACGCCGGCGGGGCTGCCCGTTGAGTTGCCGGAGCACGCCCCCGAGCTGAAGCTGCTTGTGCGTGGCGCGGAGCTTGCCTCAGACGACGAGCGCGACCGGAATCCGCGGTCCATTCCCGTGCGACTCCGCGCAGCCGAGAGAATCAGGGACGCCGCATGAGCGCATCACTTGCCGAGGCCCTCCCGATCCCGAACCCGGCACCCAAGCGCGAGGCACCGCCGCGGTACATCGGAATCGCGCCGAGCCGCGATCAGCGCCGCGCCAGGCCGCGCCTCGCATACGCGATGATCGTCGTCGGCGGACTCTTCGCCGTGCTGGTGTCGCAGCTGCTGCTGAGCATCGCCCTCGCCGATGGTGCCTACGAAATCGCGGCGTTGCAGGCTGAACGCAAAGAGCTCAGCCGAGATGAGCAGATCCTCACGGAGAAGCTCGATGTGCTCAATTCGCCGCAGAGTGTCGCCGCTCGTGCGGAATCGCTCGGCATGGTGAGCAACGAGAGCGCCGTGTATCTCGACCTCGCCACCGGCGCCGTCATGGGTGCGCCGGTCGCCGCGAACGCCACCGCCGGCAGTGTCATCGGCGAAAACGGCAGCCTCCTCGTGTCCAACGCGCTCATGCCGGAGGTTCCAGATATGGGCGGGTTGCTCGCTGCACAGGCGAGCGCTGCAGAGGCCGACGCGGCAGTTGCTGACAGTGCAGCCACCACTGGCGTGGCGACGACGGATGCGACAAGCCAGTCGGTAGCGTCGTACCCGAATGGCATTCCGGCCCCAGTCACCCGGTAGTAGCCGAGCGATGAGCACTGACCGAGAGCACTGATCGATGAGCGCTGAGACACCGAGAGCCATCAGCAAGGACGCGCAGTGAACGACAGACGCATGAACAGCAGGCGGCTCGCTATCGCGATCCTCATGACGTTGGCGATCGTCGCAGTCTTCGTGGTGCGTCTCGTCGATTTTCAGGTGGTGCGGGCGAGCGAGCTCAATGAAGCCTCCGCGAACAAGCGTGCCGTGCAGACAACGACCTACGGCATTCGCGGTCAGATCCTCGACACCAACGGCACTGTGCTCGCAGATACCGTGCTGCGGTACGACGTCACGGTGGCACCGACGATCGTCGGCGAATCGTTTGATCGAGCGATCAGCGAAGACAGTGATGAGACCGAGACAGTGACGACGCTGGAGGCCCTCCAGGAGATCGCTGCCGTGACCGGCGGTGATCCTGCGGAGATGTACCAGCTGATCACGTCGAATCCCGACTCAAACTACGAGATTCTCGCAAAGGGTCTCGATACGGAGAAGTATCGCGAGGTGCGCGATCTCAATATCCCGTGGCTCTACTTCGAGTCAACGCCCGATCGCACCTATCCCAACGGCGCCGTCGCGGGGAATCTCGTGGGATTCGAGGGTACGGATGGCCCACAAAACGGTCTCGAGGTCACTGAAGACGATTGCCTTGCCGGCACGAATGGCACCTCCACCTACGAGCGCGGGGTGGATGGTG
This sequence comes from Homoserinimonas flava, assembly GCF_054969005.1. NCBI lineage: Bacteria > Bacillati > Actinomycetota > Actinomycetes > Micrococcales > Microbacteriaceae > Homoserinimonas > Homoserinimonas flava. The sequence continues at coordinate 1,039,879 of NZ_JBUEQS010000001.1, read as the reverse complement.
TCCGTCTCCCCGGCAGCACCGTTGTCACCGAGGAAGCGGTTGATGGCGGCACGGTCACCCTCACAATCGACAGCGACCTGCAGTGGTTCGTGCTGCAGCGTCTCGCCGAACAGGCGACTGAGATCGGCGCCGAGTCGGCTTCGGCCATCGTGGTTCGAGTCGATGACGGTCACATCATGGCGATGGCGGACTGGCCAGCCGTCGACCCCAACGATGTCGATGCGACGCCCGTCGAATACCTCGGGGCGGCCGGCTTCACCGCGTCCTACGAGCAAGGCTCCACGTTCAAGCCGCTCTCGGCGGCGATGCTGCTCGATCAGGGTGTCGCGACCCCGCTGACTCAGCTCACCGTGCCCTACGAGTGGCAGACGCCAGAAGGCGGCCAAGTCCGTGACGCGTTTCCTCATCCGACCCAGAACCTCACACTCACCGGAGTGATTCAGAACTCTTCTAACGTCGGCATCTCGATGCTCTCGGGGCAGCTCTCGAACTCCGTGCGCTACGACTACCTCAAGAAGTTCGGAATGGGTGAGCGAACCGCAGTCGGCTTTCAGGGCGAGGCCGACGGCATCCTTTCTGACTATTGGGACACGCAGCAGAAGTACGACGTCGCCTACGGCCAGGGCGTCGCCAGCACGCTTGCGCAGCTTGCTGGGGCATACCAGGCGCTCGGCAACGGGGGAGTTCGAATGCCCCTGACCCTCGTTGAGAGCTGCACCCAGCCCGATGGCACCGTGATCCCGACGGATTCGGGCGATCCGGTGGATGTCGTCTCCGAATCCGCCGCGGACCAGGTCATCGCCATGATGGAGTCCGTCGTCGAAGGCGGCGAGCTCGCAACCTCGCTGCAGATCCCCGGATACCGGGTGGCGGCGAAGTCGGGAACGGCCCAGCTTGCAGAGAATGGGGTATACACATCCGAGCGTGTGGTTTCCGTTGCCGGCCTCGCACCAGCCGAAGATCCCGAGTACGTCGTCATCGTCAGCTACGTCAAGCCGGATACTATTAAGACTTCTGCGGCCGCCGCCCCCACCTTCCAGAAGATCATGACCCAGGTGCTCAAGACGTTCCGCGTTGAGCCATCCACCGAGCCGGCCCCGAGTCTGCCGACCACCTGGTAGAAAGAGGACGAATTGCCTGATCGGATCCCCCCGGTCCTCCGACCGGAGCATCCGTCGGCGAGATCCCTCGCCGGTCTCGTCAGTGAGTTCGGACTCGACTACCGCGGTTCGCTCGACGGTGTCGAGCTCACCGGGATCACACTTCGATCGAACGAGGTGCAGCCGGGCGACCTCTTCGTCGGTGTGCCCGGTGCCGCGGCCCATGGGGCCGAGTTCGCAGAGTCCGCTCGCGAGGCGGGCGCGGTCGCGCTGCTCACAGACCAACGCGGTGCCGAGATCGGCGCCAACGCCGACATGCCCATCGTTGTTGTCGACTCACCACGCGCGGCCCTCGGCGAGCTCTCGGCGTGGCTCTATCGCACGAACGAGCACCCGCCGCTCACGCTCGGTGTGACGGGCACGAACGGCAAGACCTCGACCTCGTACATCCTGGAGGGCATCCTCCGTCAGCTTGGGCTCGTCACAGGACTCAGTACGACCGCCGAACGCCACATTGGCGACCTCACCGTTGTGAGCCGGCTCACGACACCGGAGGCAAGCGAGATTCATGCACTCCTCGCTCGGATGCGTGAGAGCGAGGTGCGCGCCGTCGTGCTTGAGGTCAGTGCGCAGGCGCTGAGCCGTCACCGCGTTGACGGCATCAGCTTCGATGTCGTGGCGTTCACGAACCTCAGTCACGACCACCTCGACGACTACGCCGACATGGAGGAGTACTTCGAGGCGAAGCTCGCGTTCTTCGACCCCGACCGCGCCCGTCGCGGGGTGGTCTCTCTCGACACGTCGTGGGGTGAGCGCGTCGTCGCGGCCTCACGCATCCCCGTGACCACCGTCTCATCATCACCGGGGGTGGATGCTGAGTGGGTGGTTGAGATCCTTGAGGAGCGTGCTGAGTTCACCTCGTTCCGACTCACGGGGCCCGAGCATCGCGCCATCGAGACGAGCGTGCCGCTGATCGGGCGTCACATGGCAGCGAATGCGGCGCTCGCGATTGTGATGCTCGTTGAGGCCGGCTTCGAACTCGAGGCGATCGGTCACGCAGTCCAGGGCAGGATCGAGGCCACCCTTCCCGGCCGCACCGAACGTGTTTCTGGCGATCGCGGTCCGGCGGTGTTCGTCGACTTCGGACACAGTCCAGACGCGTTCCTCAACACACTCTCAGCCGTTCGCACCTTCACCAAAGGGCGCGTCATCATGCTGTTCGGTGCCGACGGAGATCGGGATGCGACCAAGCGTCACGAGATGGGACGCATCGCCTCCGAGTATTCAGATGTCCTCGTGATCACCGATCATCACCCACGGTTCGAAGATGCAGCCTCGATTCGGCGCACACTCATCGAAGGCGCGGCTCTCGCCGAGCATCAAGCAGAACTGCACGAGGTGAGCCCCCCCGAAGACGCAATTCGTCACGTCATCGCTCTCGCCGAGGAGGGCGACTCCGTGCTCTGGGCGGGCCCAGGGCACCAGGATTATCGCGACATTCGAGGCGTCAGGACGCCGTATTCCGCACGCGCGCTCGCCCGCGACGCTCTCCGCGAGGCGGGCTGGGCGTAGTGCCCGGGCCGCTCCCACCGCGCGTCACGATCGTTGGCACCGCGGGTCGAAGCTCCACTGCGCGCATGATCGACGCGATCGCGGCGGCATCCGGCGTCACCGATTGGCCACCGACTGTCGTGCTGCTCTCGCGCGGCGATGAGCTGGTCGCATCGGGACAACCCCGACGCTCGTGGAGCGAGGTCCTCTCAAGGGTTGCCGACGACACGACGATCATCGCGCCGAGTAATGATCCTCGGCTCGCGGATGCGGCACGGCTCACCGGGTGTCGGGTCATGACCGCAGGCATCGATGTCGGCGCCGACGTGTCGGCGCACACGATCGTTGCTCGATCGACGGGGACGGCATTCGTGCTCGTCGTCGGGGACGCGGCGTATCCGGTGCAGCTCTCACTGCTCGGTGAGCATCTCGCTGAGAATGCGATTGCAGCCCTGGCCACGGCCGTCTCGGCCGGCGTTGATCCTGCGGTGGCGATAACGTCACTCGAGGCACTCGACATGCTCGGCCCCGGCATCATGGCTCCCCGGCGGGTGCCCGGCGGACCGCTCGTGATCGATGACACTCGCTCGATGTCGTCTCAATCGGTGGTGGCCGCGCTGAAGGCGCTGGCGATGTTCGGAACTGAAGGCCGCCGCACCGTAGCGATCCTGGGGGCACTCGAGCTCGGAGACAGCGACGACCTCAGTCCCGAGGCGATCGAGCGTCACCGAGAAGCCCACGATCGTATCGGCCGCATCGTGGTTCGGCTCAACGTCGGACAGCTTGTCGTCATCGGCCGCGATGCACGTCACATCCACAATGCGGCAGGGCTCGAAGGATCGTGGAACGGAGAGTCGGTACTCGTCGAGAGCCTCGACGAGGCTTACGATCAGGTCCGTGACGAACTCGAAGAAGGTGACGTGGTGCTGGTGAAATTCGCGGCGACGCACGCGGGTGAGTTCGTCGAACGACTCGAGCGGAGCAGCATCCGATGATCGCCCTGCTCGTCGCTGCGGGGGTCTCGCTCGTCTTCTCGCTTCTCCTGACGCCGCTCTTTGCGCGAACCTTCCGGCGCATGAACCTTGGTCAGTTCATTCGGGCTGACACGCCGACGACCCATGTCGTTAAGCGCGGCACGCCATCAATGGGTGGGGTCGTCTTCATCCTCGCCGCTGTTGTTGGCTACTTTGTTGGCAACCTCGTCGGGCAAGAACCACCGTCGGTCGCGGGGCTTCTTGTCATCTTCATGATGGTCGGGCTCGGCCTCATCGGGTTCATCGACGATCTCATGAAGGTCACGCGCCAGAACAGCCTTGGGCTCAGCGGTCCGGCCAAGATTGTTGGCACGATCGTGGTGTCTGTCGGCTTCTCACTCCTCGCACTCGGATATCGCGACGCCAATGGTGTGAGCCCGGCATCGACGGCGATTTCACTCGTGCGCGATCTCCCGTTTCTTGACCTCGTCGCGATCTTCGGTGTGGGGCTCGGCACCATCCTCGTGATTGCGTGGCACGCATTCCTCACAACGGCCGTCTCCAATGCTGTCAACCTCACGGACGGCCTCGATGGGCTCGCGGCGGGATCGTCGATCTTCGCCATCGGCTCGTACATCATCATTGGGTTCTGGCAGCAGAACCAATCGTGCTTCGCGGTCAGGCTTGACCCTGCCGTTGCGGACCAGTGCTACACGGTCTCGAACCCCCTTGACCTCGCGGTCATTGCGGCAGCGATCGTCGGGGCGATCATCGGATTCCTCTGGTGGAACACTTCGCCGGCGCAGATCATGATGGGCGACACCGGCTCCTTTGGGCTCGGAGGCGCCCTCGTCGCGCTTGCAATCCTCTCCCGCACCGAGCTCTTGCTCGTGCTCATCGGCGGACTCTTCGTGATCGTCACCGGTCAGGTGATCGTGCAGCGTCTCTACTTCAAGGCAACGAGAGGCAAGCGCATCTGGCGTGCGAGCCCTCTCCACCACCACTTTGAGATGCTCGGCTGGCTTGAGGTCACGATCGTCGTGCGTTTTTGGCTCATTGCCGGGCTCTTCGTCGCGAGTGGCATCTTCCTCTTCTATGTCGAGTGGTTGGCCCTGACCCCGTGGTAAGCGGTCGCCTCGACGATCTCGTGAGCTGGCATGCCGATTGGAAGGGTCTGAGGGTCGCTGTGCTCGGGCTCGACGCGATCGGATTCTCGGTCGCCGACACCCTCGCCGAACTCGGAGCCGAGGTTACGGTCATTTCTGACGGTGCCCATGCCGCCGATCGAGAAGACCTTCTCTCCGTCATCGGGGTGGCCCTTGCGGTGCAGACCTCCGGGCAGTCCGAGGTGGGTGTGCTCTCCGCTCTCCGGCCAGAGCTCGTCATCGTCACGCCCGGCGTTGGTGTGCGGCATCCGCTCGTCGCCTGGGCGGTCGAGGCCAACATCGCCGTGTGGAGTGACCTCGAGCTTGCGTGGCGAGTGCGCGATAAGGCGGGTTCCCTCGCGCCGTGGCTCGTCGTGACCGGGGGCGCGACCGCCGGTCGAACGGCGCACCTTGCTGAGGCGATGCTGCTCGCATCGGGAGCGAGAGCGATGGCATGCGGCGAAACGCCGGCCGGTGTGCCCGTGCTTGATGCCATTCGCGTGCCTGAGGGGTGGGAGTGCCTCGTCGTCTCGGTGACGCCAGCGGCACTGCATTTCACCACCTCGCTCTCGGCGTGGGCCGCTGCGTGCCTCGCCTCGACGTCTGCCGACCAGTCCGCAGACGGTCCAATCGACGCCGCGTCGGGTGACGGAGACGCCGATCTTGCGGCGGTGTACGCCCGCGCCCAGGTGGCCTGCATCTATAACCGTGACGATGCCGCGACCATGCACATGGTCGAGGAGGCCGAGGTTGTCGAGGGTGCTCGCGCGATTGGTTTCGGGCTCGGGGTTCCCGGACCGAGCGATTTCGGCGTTGTCGATGGCATCCTGTGTGATCGCGCGTTTCACGAGGAGCGGAGCTCATCGGCGCTCGAACTGGCGACGGTCGAGCAGCTTGCGACGGTCGGCCTCGCCACCGTCGATGGTGTCGCCGATGTCCTCGCCGCGGCAGCCCTTGCGCGCTCGTACGGTGTGCCGGTCGGCGCGGTCCAGGTTGCACTCGGCGTCGCGGGCGGCGACAGCTGAGCGACGTTGAGCGACACGCGGAGCCGACGCGTCCGATCACCACGCGGTAGCCGAGACTAGAGACGTGACACTGGGGGAGGAGGACACCGGATGCCGGTAACACCACCCCGACGCACTCCACCCCGTTCCCAGCGAGAGCAGCCCGACCTCAACGAGGGTCAGCCCCAGAACGTGAGCGCCGATGCGCCTCGGGGCGCTGCCGCCGTTGTGGCCGTGCGGCGGTTGTTCGGCGCAGAGACCGGCAACTACTTCCTTCTGCTTGGCACAACCCTCTTCTTGGTCGCGTTCGGTCTCGTTATGGTGCTTTCGGCGTCATCGGTGACGTCATACACGGAGTCGCAGCAGTTCTTCGGCGGGTTCGAACGCCAGGCGTTGTTCGCCGCGATCGGCTTGCCCCTCATGCTGCTCGCGTCTCGGGCGCCATCCGTGTTTTGGAAGAAGTGGGCCCCCATTACGCTGATCGGCGCGGCCGCGTTGCAATTCTTGACCGTGGCGACGCCGCTGGGGTACTCAGTCAACGGCAACCAGAACTGGATCCAGATCGGTTCATTCAGCTTTCAGCCCTCGGAAACAATCAAGCTCGCGCTGGTGGTGTGGCTCGCTCTCGTACTCTCGCGCAAGCAGCGAGTGATCGGCGATTGGCGCGAGGTGCTCATGCCGGTCGCCCCGGTCACGGTGGTCGCGGTGGGTATGGTCATGGGTGGCGGTGACCTCGGCACGGCGATCATCCTCACCCTCATGGTGCTTGGCACACTTTTCTTCGCTGGAGCGCGGCTCCGTCACCTCGCGCTCGCCGTGCTGGTGCTGGCCTTCGGCGTTCTGCTCCTCGCGTGGGGCAACTCTTCGCGACTGAGCCGTATCGCTGCATGGCAGGCGGGCTGCACGTCCTCCGATGACTACTCGGGCAACTGTTGGCAGACGCTGCACGGCTGGTGGGCGCTGGCCTCAGGCGGAATCTTCGGCGTCGGGCTCGGAAACTCCAAATCGAAGTGGAACTGGCTGCCAGAGGCAGACAACGACTTCATTTTTGCTATCGTCGGCGAAGAGCTTGGCCTGCTCGGCGCCATCATCGTGCTCGCACTGTATGTGGTGATGCTTATCGCGTTCGTCCGCATCATCCGGGCCAATTCAGACCCCTTCGCACGCATCGCAGTGAGCACGGCAATGGTGTGGATCATCGGGCAGGCATTCGTGAATATTGCGGTAGTACTTGGCCTTCTGCCGGTGCTCGGGGTGCCTCTTCCATTCTTCTCGGCTGGTGGCACGGCGCTCATCTCCAGCATGATCGCGGTCGGCATTGTGCTGTCGTTCGCCCGCCGACCTGTCGACGGCGCTGGTCGACCTGCTCGGGCCGCCACGTCATGACCACCTACCTTCTGAGTGGCGGAGGCACGGCTGGCCATGTCAACCCGCTCCTTGCAATCGCTGACCGCATCCGCCGTGATGAGCCGGATGCCGCCATCATTGTGCTCGGCACGGAGGAGGGGCTCGAATCGAGGCTCGTGCCGGCGCGAGGCTACGAACTGGTGACGGTCGACAAGCTGCCATTTCCGCGTCGCCCAAACCGTGCTGCTCTCAGGTTTCCCGGCCGGCTGTTGGGGCTGATTCGCTCGATCGAAACACTCATTACATCGCGCGGTGTCGATGTTGTTGTTGGTGTTGGCGGCTATGTCGCGGCGCCCGCCTATCTTGCCGCCCGGCGGGCCGGTGTGCCGATTGCGCTCCACGAGGCCAACGCTCGTCCCGGCATCGCCAACAGACTTGGGAGTTACCTCACCCGACACGTCGGCATCACGTTCGAGGGAACCCCTCTCCGTCATGCCCGAGTGGTCGGGATGCCGCTCCGCACCGAGATCGAGACACTTGACCGTGAAGCGTCCCGCGCGGAGGCACTCGAGTTCTTCGGCCTTGATCCAGCGCGCAGCACGTTGCTCGTCACGGGCGGCTCGCTCGGGGCACGGAGCATCAACGCCACGGTGACGGCGTCGGCAGAGTCGCTGCTCGACACGGGCTGGCAGGTGCTCCACATCACGGGAACCCGCGACGAGCAGCCGTCATCGAATCACGAGCACTTCACTGTGATCGACTACTGCGATCGCATGGACCTCGCCCTCGCTCTTGCCGATCTCGCCGTCTCGCGGGCGGGTTCTGCGACGGTGTCGGAACTGTCGGCCCTGGGAATCCCCGCCGTATATGTGCCGCTCGCGATCGGCAACGGCGAGCAACGCCTCAATGCGCGAAGCGCCGTCGCTGCTGGTGCCGCCATCATGGTCGACAATGCCGAATTCACTCCCGCGTGGGTCTCATCGGTTCTTGTGCCGATCATGCGCGACCCGGCTCGAGTCGCGAGCATGCGCGCTATTGCAGGCACGATCGGTTTCCGCGACGGGACGCGTCGCATGGTCGAGCTTGTTCATGAGGCAGTCGGGATACGGTAGACGCGATGATCAAGTCCGATTTCTCCACCCCCATTCCCGAGCGGCTCACCTCTGTCCATTTTGTGGGGATTGGTGGCGCAGGGATGAGCGGCATCGCCGTTCTCTTTCATGACAAGGGCATCGTCGTTACGGGCTCTGATGCTCGCGACGGTGCCACGATCGAGGCACTTCGTGAGCGGGGCATCCGTGTTTCTGTCGGCCACGATGCCGCGAATGTGGGCGCGGTCGACGCGCTCGTGGTGAGTGGCGCGATCTCCGAAAACAATCCGGAGTACGTCGCGGCCCGAACCGCTGGCATCCCTGCCCTGCACCGTGCCCAGGCACTCGCCTGGCTCACCAGCGCCACCCGTCTCATCGCGGTGGCTGGTGCGCACGGCAAGACCACCTCGACGGCGATGCTCGCGACAGCGTTGCGCCGCCTTGGGGCTGATCCGAGTTTCGTCAACGGTGGTGTTATTCGCGAGTTTGGTGTGAGCGCGGCCCACGGCGAAGGCGAGCTCTTCGTCGTCGAAGCCGACGAGTCCGACGGCTCCTTCTTGCTCTACGACACCTCGGTCGTGCTGGTGACGAATGTCGATCCCGATCATCTCGATCACTTCGGATCGCGTGAGGCGTTTGAAGACGCGTTCGTGCGCTTTGCCGACGCGGCCCGCGAGCTCGTCGTGATTTCGGCCGATGACCCTGGAGCCGTTGCAATCACAAGCCGGCTCACCGCTGAACGTGTCATCACGTTCGGAATGAGTCCCGACGCCGATGTTCGTATTCACGCGGTCGACACCGGTCCCCGTGTCTCCTTCTCGATTGCGTGGGACCACGCTGAGCATCCCGTGACCCTCCTCGTGGCCGGTGCACACAATGCGCTGAATGCGGCTGGCGCTTTCGCGGTGCTCGTCGGTCTCGGATTTGACGCCCAGAGTTCGGTCGCGGCCCTGGCCGAGTTTTCGGGTGCCGAGCGGCGGTTCGAGTTCCGCGGCGAAGTCAGGGGCATTCGAGTATTCGACGACTTCGCGCACCACCCCACGGAGGTCGAGGCCGCGCTCTCGGGCGCGCGCGGTGTCGCTGGCACCGGCCGTCTCATCCCCATTTTTCAACCGCACCTCTATACGCGCACGCTGGACATGGCGCAGGAGTTCGCAGACGTGCTTGAGCGGCTCGCCGATGTCTCCATCGTCGTGCCGATCTACGCTGCACGACAGGATCCGATTCCCGGTGTCACCGGGGAGCTCATTACGGAGCGGTTCACGGAACCGGCTTCCGGACGCTACATCGAAGACTGGCAGGATGCCGTCGACTCCGCAGCATCGATTGCAGAGCCAGGCGATCTCGTGATCCCCATGGGTGGTGGCGACATCCACCTCATCATTCCGCAGCTGCTCGCAGCGCTCGAACGGAACCAGTCGGTGGATGAAACGTCCTGAGGGCTTCGACTCGGGGCGCGCCGATCCACCGCAGCCCGAGGCGCATGCACCCCGTCGTGGTGCCGCGAAGCCCCCGTCGGCGCCGAAGCCTCCGAAACCCTCCAAATCTGCCAGCTCGCCCACATCACCCAGCTCGCCCAAATCACCCAGCTCGTCGGAGTCTGTGCGCCCAGCCCGCCCCGTGCGACAGAAGCCCGCTCCGAGCGAGGCTGAACTCGCGGCGCGGTCCGCGCGCGACCAGGCCAGGGTGGCCAAGGCGAATGCTCGGCGGGCGAAGCGCGAGCGGCGAAGGTTTGAGCGCGCGGAGGTTCGGCGCTTCACTCGTCGCGCCCGCAATCGCCGCGTCGCGTGGCTGAGCGCCGGGGGAGTGGTGACGGTGCTCGGCGTTCTCATTGCAACGGCGGTGTACTCACCCCTCCTTTCGCTCGATGAGATCCAGATCACCGGCACGTCCCGACTCGATGCGGCCGAGGTGCACGATGCGATCGACGGTCAGCTCGGCACGCCGCTGGCACTTGTCGATTTCGATCGGCTCACCTCGGAGCTCTCAGAGTTTTCACTCATCCGCAGCTACGTGACCGAGACAGTGCCGCCGCACACGCTCGTGATTCATATCTCCGAGCGGCAGCCGGTTGCCTCAGTGCTCGTCGATGATGGGTACCTTCTTGTTGATCCTGCAGGCATCGAGATCGAGCGGTCTGAGACACGCCCGGTGGGGGTCCCGATGCTCGATCTCACCGAGGATGAGGTCGATGGCGATGTCTTCGACGCAATCGTCGAGGTGCTCCTTGCACTGCCAGCGTCGTTGCTCGCTCAGGTCGACCAGGTGTCGGCATCAACGCTCGACGATGTCACGTTGGTGTTTACAGGTGCTGGGCAGCGTGTTGTGTGGGGGAGTGCCGATCGTTCGGAGCTGAAGGCGCGCGTGCTCGAACAGCTCATGGCGGTGCACGACCCGGCGACACCGGTGGAGTTCGACGTCACGGCTCCGCTCAGCGCCGTCGTTCGACCTCTCTAATTCCTGCGAGTTCACGACTCGGTATCCGACACGCCCGCCACATTGGAGCGCGTCTGGCAAGCCTGCGCTTACCGTCAGTCACAGGAAATACATACTGAGCATAACTTTAAGCTTCGACTTGAAGTTGAAGGTTCACCAGCGGAGGCCGGACGTGTCAACAAACCAGAACTACCTCGCCGTGATCAAGGTCGTCGGCATCGGCGGTGGCGGGGTCAATGCGGTCAACCGCATGATCGAGCTCGGCCTGCGCGGCGTCGAGTTCATCGCCATCAACACTGACGCTCAGGCGCTCCTCATGAGCGACGCCGACGTCAAACTCGACGTCGGTCGCGAGCTCACAAGAGGCCTCGGCGCCGGTGCCGATCCCGAAGTTGGCCGTCGCGCCGCTGAAGACCACGCCGACGAGATCGAAGAGGCACTCGCTGGTGCCGACATGGTCTTCGTCACGGCCGGCGAGGGCGGTGGCACCGGCACGGGCGGCGCGCCTGTCGTTGCCCGCATCGCCAAGTCGATCGGTGCCCTCACGATCGGTGTCGTTACCCGCCCGTTCGGCTTCGAGGGCAAGCGCCGCGCTGCCCAGGCCGAGGTCGGCATCGCCGCGCTCAAGAGCGAGGTCGACACCCTCATCGTCGTACCAAATGACCGCCTGCTCGAGATCAGCGATCGCGGCATCAGCTTCCTTGAGGCCTTCGCCACCGCCGACCAGGTCCTTCTCGCCGGTGTGCAGGGCATCACGGATCTCATCACGACACCCGGCCTGATCAACCTCGACTTTGCCGACGTCAAGTCGGTCATGCAGGGTGCCGGTTCGGCGCTCATGGGGATCGGCTCCTCGCGAGGGGCGGATCGCGCGATCAAGGCCGCGGAGCTCGCTGTCGCATCACCGTTGCTCGAGGCGAGCATCGACGGTGCCCACGGGGTGCTGCTTTCAGTGCAAGGTGGATCGAATCTCGGCATCTTTGAGATCAACGACGCCGCCAAGCTGGTGCAGGAGGCCGTACACCCCGAGGCGAACATCATCTTCGGTGCCGTCATCGACGACACGCTCGGCGACGAGGTGCGCGTCACAGTCATCGCGGCAGGCTTCGATGGCGGTGAGCCCGTCGTCAAGCGCCAGGGCCACCGCTCGAACTTCGTTGACCCCGACGACGCCCCGGTCGCCGCTGTTGCCGCAGCTCCGCTCGCTGCAGGGTCTGCAGAGAGTGCCGAGCAGTCGGCGTGGTCCTCAGAGCCCGAGCTGCCCAAGGCGCCGAGCGACCCCGTGTTCGACGAGAGCGACGACAGCCTCGATATCCCCGACTTCCTGAAGTGACGCGCACGGGCAGCGGCAACCCCGCCGAGCCCGACACTGCGCTCGGTGACCGGCTCGCGAGCATCCGTGCACGAATAGCGGATGCCGCGGCCATCGCCGGTCGTAACGCCGATGACATCTCCCTCATCGTCGTGACAAAGTTCCATCCCGCGAGCCTGGTGCGGCAGTTGCATGCGCTCGGCGTGACGGATTTCGGCGAGAACCGGCACCAAGAGGCTCAGGCGAAGACCGCAGAACTCGCGGACCTCGGGGCGACCTGGCACTTTGTCGGGCAGCTCCAGAGCAATAAGGCGAAGGCCGTGCGGGAGTATGCGCGCGTTGTGCACTCGCTCGACCGCGCGTCGCTGGTCTCCGCGCTTGCGTCACCGTCGCCTGAGCCGATCGACTGTTTCATCCAGCTCAACCTCACGGATGACCCCAATCGCGGCGGAGTCGATGACGCGGGCCTCGAGCCCCTTGTCGAGCGCGTGATCAGTGCGGAGGGCCTTCGACTGCTCGGGGTGATGGCGGTCGCGCCGCTCGACGAAGAGGCGAGGAGCGCCTTCGCACGGGTGCGTTCGGCGTCTGAGCGTGTTCGTGCGATCGCGCCGCACGCCGATCGCATTTCGGCGGGCATGTCCCACGATTTCGCCGATGCGATTCTCGAGGGCGCGACACACCTCCGCATCGGGTCGGCAATCACGGGAAACCGAGCGATGCCGGGTTAATGTCAAGACGAGAACCGCAACGACCAGGAGGCTCAGTAATCATGGCTAACCCGCTCCGCAAGACGATGGTGTATCTCGGCCTTGCCGACGAGGAGTTCGACTACAACGAGTCGACGGCAGCGCCGGCTCAGGTCCAGCACGCCGCTCCAGCCCCCGTCGCCACCCAGAATTCCGCCCAGCGCGCACCGGTGACGCCACTGCGTCGTCCGACGCCAGCCCGAGTAGTTGGACCCACCGAGATGAACGAGATCCTCACCGTGCACCCGCGCCAATACAAGGACGCTCAGGTGATCGCCGAGAGCTTCCGCGAGGGCATCCCCGTAATCATCAACCTCTCGCAGATGAGCGAGCCGGATGCTCGGCGACTCGTCGACTTCGCGAGCGGCCTGTCGCAGGGGCTCTACGGCAAGATTGAGCGGGTCACCTCGAAGGTGTTCTTGCTCTCGCCCGCTCATGTCGCCATCAGTGGCGATCAGGGCCACTCTGACGAGGTGGAATCGTCGCTGTTCGGCCAGTCGTAGACTGATCGCTAGCTTCTCTTCCGACGGGCACTGAGCCCAGCCCAGTCGTCGGTGTGCAGTCGCCTGCCCGAGCTTCGGCCGTGCGGCTGCTCGCCCGGCGCGCATCCCCTCCAGGTGACCTCATGATCCTTGTCGTTCTTCTCACGCTGCTCTACCTCGCGCTGTTCGTGTACTTCATGGTGATGTGGGCGCGATTCGTGCTCGAGCTCGTGACTGCATTCGTGCCGCGCTGGCGGCCACAGGGTGCCACGCTGGTGGCCGCGGAGGGTGTGTATACGCTCACAGATCCCCCCGTGCTCTTCACCAGGCGCCTCGTCCCGCCCATCAGATTTGGCGGGATTTCGCTCGATTTCGCCTGGAGCATCGTGATGCTCGTGGTGTTGGTGTTACTTTATGTCGTCTCTTGGGGTCGCCAATTCGCAGGTTCCCTGTAATCTAGTCAGCATCCGGTGCCTCAACTGGTCCGCCCAGTGGGCGAACAGCGGGCTTTGCTAGCGTCCCGCTTGACGGCAGTTTCGATCGATAGAGAATGTTCAGAGGTGACGAGAATGGCCCTTACGCCTGAAGACGTAGTCAACAAGCGGTTTCAGCCGACGAAGTTCCGGGAGGGCTACGACCAGGACGAGGTAGACGACTTCCTCGACGAGGTCGTTGTCGAACTGCGCCGTCTCGGTCAAGAGAACGAAGAGCTCCGCCAGCGGCTTGTCGCGAGCGATTCGCGCATCGCCGAGCTCCAGCGCAACGGTGGCGGCGAGCAGTTTGCCGCTGCAGCCGCAGCTCCCGAGCCAGTTGCCGCTCCCGTCGCCGAGCCCGTGCCAGCGCCAGCCGCTGCCGCACCGGCGCCCGAGACGACGCCGGGCCTCGACGAGACCGGCAGCACCAACAACCTTCTCCAGCTTGCCCGTCGTTTGCACGAGGAGCATGTCCGCGAGGGCATCGAGAAGCGCGACGCGCTGATCGCCGAAGGCCAGGCCACCGCGCAGCGTCTTGTGAGCGACGCTGAGGCCGAGCAGGGCCAGAAGGTTGCCGAGCTTGAGCAGGAGCGCTCGGCGCTGGAGTCGCAGATCGAAGAGCTTCGCACCTTCGAGCGCGAGTACCGCACAAACCTCAAGAGCTACATCGAGGGCCAGCTTCGCGACCTCGACTCCGCGAACTCGGTGAACTCTGGCGACAACGCCCCGTCGGCCGGCAACTTCGGCAGTGACTATGGCGTGCCAGCCAACCAGCCCCCGGCGAACTTCCAGGGCTTTGTCGGCAACTGAGCCGGCAGCGCCTAGCCCTGAGTCGCCAGCGTCACGTTTCAGCCCGAGGGCTCTCGCTGTACTGGTCTGCGTCGCCGCCGTCATTTACGGCGCAGACCAGTGGAGCAAGCACTGGGTCGTAAGCACTCTCACGGAGGGCGCGAGCACCCCGGTGATCGGTGAACTTCTGCAGTTCACGTTTGTGCGAAATCCTGGGGCTGCCTTCTCGCTGGCCAGCGGTGCCACCTGGATCTTTTCGATCGCCGCCACAGTTGTGACGGTGGTAATCATCGTTTTCGCTCGTCGCATCCGCTCGATCGGATGGGCGCTGGTGTTCGGGATGCTGCTGGGCGGCGTGCTCGGAAACCTGACAGACCGCTTCGTTCGTGAACCGAGCTTCGGCCTCGGTCATGTGATCGACTTCATCCAGGTCTGGGGATTCCCGGCGATTTTTAACATCGCCGACATCTTTGTCGTGTCGAGCATGGGACTCTTCATCATCCTGACGCTGCGTGGCGTGCGGTTCGACGGCACGCGAGATGTGCCCGACCGTGACACGGAGTCAGCTGAGGCAGAGGCACTGACCACTGATGCAGAGCCTGCGGCCGACGACACCGGCGCAGCCGACACCAGGAGCTGACCGTGGAGTCACGGAGCCTGCCGGTGCCCGATGGGCTAGCCGGCGAACGCGTCGATGCGGCGCTGTCGAAGCTCATGGGATTCTCGCGCACCTTCGCCGCCGACGTAATCGATGCGGGCGGCGTCTCGGTGGATGGCGTGCAGGCGTCGAAGTCCGATCGTCTTCGTGCCGAGTCTTGGCTCGAGATCGAGTGGACACCGAAGACGGCGCCCACAATCGAGCCAATGCTCGTGCCTGGCTTTGACATCGTCCACGATGACGACGACATCGTTGTGATCGACAAGCCTGTCGGTGTCGCGGCCCACCCTTCAGTCGGATGGACCGGACCAACCGTGCTCGGAGCGCTTGCTGGGGCTGGGTACCGTATTTCGACCTCGGGTGCCGCCGAGCGCGCAGGCATTGTGCACCGGCTCGATGCTGGCACGAGCGGCCTCATGGTGGTTGCGAAGTCGGAGCGGGCCTATACCGAGCTCAAACGCGCGTTTCATGACCGCGAGGTCAATAAGGTGTACCACGCCGTTGTGCAGGGTCATCCCGATCCACTCCGTGGCACGATCGACGCTCCGATCGGGCGCCACCCATCATCGGCGTGGAAGTTCGCGGTCGTTGCTGGCGGCAAAGATTCCGTGACCCACTACGAAACGCTTGA
Organism: Homoserinimonas flava; assembly: GCF_054969005.1. NCBI lineage: Bacteria > Bacillati > Actinomycetota > Actinomycetes > Micrococcales > Microbacteriaceae > Homoserinimonas > Homoserinimonas flava. The sequence continues at coordinate 1,024,140 of NZ_JBUEQS010000001.1, read as the reverse complement.
GGCGTTTCCTGCAGCGTCGCTGCTTGAGGTGCATCTCGAGACGGGACGCACGCACCAGATTCGGGTGCACATGGCGGCGCAGCGGCATCCGTGTGTCGGCGACGCCATGTATGGGGCAGACCCGACGATCTCGGCGAAGCTGGGGCTCAGCCGGCAGTGGCTCCACGCGATGCGACTGGGATTCACGCATCCCTCAAGCGGCGAGGCGGTCGAGTTCTCATCGCGATATCCGGCTGATCTTCAGCACGCACTCGACATCCTCCGCGCGTAATCACATCGTTCCGGTGCTCTCGCCTGTCGCTCGATTCGAGTGCCGGTGGCCGGCCGTAGACTAAGAGACCACCCCGAGCTAGACGGAGAAGTAGTGCCATCGAGCAGCGATTCCTTCGTGCACCTGCATGTGCACAGTGAGTACTCGATGTTGGATGGCGCGGCTCGCGTCAAACCGTTGATCGATGCCGCTGTGGAGCAGGGAATGCCCGCAGTCGCGGTCACCGACCACGGCAACGTTTTCGGCGCCTACGACTTCTGGAAGACAGCAACGGCGGCCGGCATCAAACCCATCATCGGCACAGAGGCATACGTCACGCCGGGCACGCATCGCACCGATAAGACGCGCATCAGGTGGGGCGACGGCGGGGGAGACGATGTTTCGGGCTCAGGTGCGTACACGCACATGACGCTCTTGAGCGAGACAAACGAGGGGCTGCACAACCTCTTCAGGCTCTCGTCGAAGGCTTCGCTCGAAGGGTATTACTTCAAGCCTCGCATGGATCGTGAACTCCTGTCGCAGTACGGCAAGGGGCTAATCGCCACGACGGGATGCCCGAGTGGCGAGGTGCAGACACGGCTCCGACTCGGGCAGTACGAGGAGGCGAAGCGGGCAGCATCCGACTTCCGTGACATTTTCGGCCGTGAGAACTATTTCGCCGAGATCATGGATCACGGGCTTGGCATCGAGCGACGCATCATGTCGGATCTGCTGCGCCTTGCAAAAGACCTCGACCTGCCCCTCGTTGCAACCAACGATCTGCACTACACGCACGCCCACGATGCAACGAGCCATGCCGCGCTTCTCTGCGTGCAGTCCGGCACAACCCTCGACGACCCGAAGCGATTCAAGTTCGACGCCGACGAGTTCTACCTCAAGTCCGCGAATCAAATGCGCAGCCTTTTCAGCGATCACCCTGAAGCGTGTGACAACACCCTGCTCATCGCTGAGCGCTGTGATGTGTCGTTCGACGAGAGCGCGAACTACATGCCGCGGTTCCCGGTGCCCGAGGGCGAGTCCGAAGACACCTGGTTCTTCAAGGAGGTCGAGAAGGGGCTGCACTATCGCTACCCCGGCGGCATCCCCGAGGAGGTGCGCACACAGGCCGAGTACGAGAAGCAGGTCATTGTGCAGATGGGCTTCCCCAGCTACTTCCTCGTCGTCGCCGACTTCATCAATTGGTCCAAAGACAACGGCATCAGGGTTGGTCCCGGCCGAGGCTCTGGTGCAGGCTCGACGGTCGCCTACGCCATGCGCATCACCGACCTCGATCCGCTGCAGCACGGCCTCATCTTCGAGCGCTTCCTCAACCCAGAGCGTGTCTCCATGCCCGACTTCGACGTCGACTTCGACGACCGTCGCCGCGGTGAGGTGATCCGCTATGTCACCGAAAAGTATGGCGACGAACGTGTCGCCCAGATCGTGACCTACGGCACCATCAAAGCGAAGCAGGCCCTCAAAGACTCGTCGCGGGTTCTCGGGTTTCCGTTTGGCATGGGGGAGAAGCTGACAAAGGCGATGCCACCACCCATCATGGGCAAGGACATCCCGCTCACGGGGATCTTTGACAAGGAGCATCCGCGCTTCAAAGAGGCGGCGGACATCCGCGCGGTCGTCGAGAGCGACGCGGAGGCGCGGACCGTCTTCGACACGGCGCTCGGTCTTGAGAACCTCAAGCGCCAGTGGGGCGTCCATGCCGCCGGGGTGATCATGTCGAGCGAGCCGCTCATCGACATCATCCCCATCATGAAGCGGGAGCAAGACGGCCAGATCGTCACGCAGTTCGACTACCCGGCATGCGAGGCGCTCGGGCTCATCAAGATGGACTTCCTGGGGTTGCGCAACCTCACGATCATCGACGACGCGCTCGACAACATCGAGTCCAACCGTGGCCACCGACCTGTCCTTGAAGATCTCGAACTCGACGACATGCCCGCCTACGAGCTGCTCGCCCGCGGCGACACGCTCGGGGTATTTCAACTCGATGGCGGTCCCATGCGAGGGTTGCTGCGACTTATGAAGCCCGACAACTTCGAAGACATCTCGGCGGTGTTGGCCCTCTATCGACCTGGTCCGATGGGTGCCGACTCTCACACGAACTACGCGCTTCGCAAGAACAACCTCCAGAAGATCGACTACATCCACCCCGAACTTTCGGATGCTCTGCAAGATGTGCTCGGCGGCACGTACGGCCTCATCGTGTATCAGGAGCAGGTGATGTCGATCGCCCAGAAGCTCGCTGGGTTCACGCTCGCGCAGGCCGACCTCTTGCGCCGCGCGATGGGCAAGAAGAAGAAGTCCGAGCTCGACAAACAGTTCGAGGGCTTCAGCGCGGGCATGATGGAGCGCGGATACTCTGCCGACGCCATCAAGACGCTGTGGGACATTCTTCTGCCGTTCTCTGACTACGCCTTCAACAAGGCTCATTCGGCCGCATACGGTGTCATCTCCTATTGGACGGCGTACCTCAAAGCGCACTATCCGGCCGAGTACATGGCGGCACTCCTGACGAGTGTCGCCGATTCGAAGGACAAGCTTGCGGTCTACCTCAATGAGTGTCGCCGCATGGGCATCAAGGTGCTCGCGCCCGATGTCAACGAGTCCATCGGCTTCTTCGCCGCGGTGGGAGACGACATTCGATTCGGCCTCGGGGCCGTACGCAACGTTGGCTACGCGGTCGTAGAGCAGATCAAGGCAGCCCGTGAAGAGAAGGATCGATTCGCGTCGTTCAATGACTTCCTCAAGAAGGTTCCAATCTCGGTGACGAATAAGCGCACGATCGAGTCGCTCATCAAGGCCGGCGCTTTCGATTCGCTCGGGCACACTCGTCGCGCGCTCTATGAGATTCACGAGGATGCCGCGGAGTCGGCCGTGCGCGACAAACGTGCCGAGGCGAACGGCCAGGTCGGGTTTGACTTCGACAATCTGTGGGATGAGCCACAGGAGGCGCAGGCGGTGCCAGACCGCCCGGAGTGGTCAAAGCGCGACAAGCTCGCCTTCGAGCGCGAGATGCTCGGTTTGTATGTTTCCGACCATCCGTTGGCTGGACTTGAGTTGCAGCTTGCGAAGCACGCGAGCGTCACGGTCGCCGAGATTCTCGGCGGCGAGTCGGTGCACGATGGCGAGACCGTGACGATCGCGGGGCTCGTGACGTCGGTGCAGCATCGCACGGCTCGCAACTCCGGCAATCAGTATGGCCTCGTGACGGTTGAGGATTTCGGCGGCGAGATCACGGTGATGTTCCTCGGCAAGACGTATCAGGAGTTCTCGCCGGCGCTCGTCGCCGACTCGATCGTCGTCGTTCGGGCTCGCGTGAGCCAACGCGACGACGGCGTCAACCTCCACGCGAACAGCATGTTCATCCCAGACACGGGCGCGAGTCTTGGCTCAGGGCCTCTCCTGATTTCTGTGCCAGAGTTCCGCGCCACGACCGATGTCGTGGCAGCGCTCGGCGACGTGCTCATCCGCCACGCTGGCGACACCGAGGTGCGGCTCAAACTCATCAAGGGCAGCACTGCACGCATGTTTGAGGTGCCGTATCCCGTCTCGGTGACCGCCGATCTCTACGGGGAACTCAAGTCGCTGCTCGGACCCGCGTGCCTTGGGTGATCGCGGCCGGAAGCTAGAGTGGTGTGGCCATGATCCAGACCATTGACCTTCGCGGTCGGCGCCCAAGCGCTACCGAACTTCTCGCGCTCATCCCGCGCTCGCACACGGATGTCACTGCTGCGTCGGTGATCGCTCAGCAGCTCATTGACAATGTACGGCACCAGGGGAGTGCCGCGCTCCTCGAACAGGCGGAGCGTCTCGACAATGTGCGTCCTCCCTCTGTTCGCGTGCCCGTTGCCGACATCGCCGCAGCTGTTCGATCGCTCGACGCTGACGTGCGCGATGCGCTCGAGGAGGCAATTCACCGCGTGCGGCAGGCGAGCGCTGCCCAGGTGCCGGCGCCCGTCTCGACGACCCTCGGGGCCGGTGCCGTCGTCACACAGCGGTGGGCGCCCATCCGTCGTGTCGGGTTCTATGTCCCCGGCGGCAAGGCCGTCTATCCGTCCAGCGTGGTGATGAATGTCGTGCCGGCACAGGTCGCCGGCGTAGGCTCGGTCGCCCTCGCCTCGCCCCCACAGCAACACTTCGGCGGTGCTGTGCACCCCACCATCCTTGGCGCCGCCGGATTGCTCGGTGTCGATGAGATCTATGCGATGGGGGGCGCTGGTGCCATCGGCGCGCTCGCCTACGGTGTCGCAGACCTCGATCTTGAGCCCGTGCAGCTCATCACGGGCCCCGGCAATGTGTTCGTCGCCGCGGCGAAGCGTCTCGTGCGCGGTCAGGCGGGCATCGACGCCGAAGCCGGCCCGACCGAAATTCTCGTCATCGCCGATGCTTCGGCCGATGCAACGATCGTGGCGGTCGATCTCATCAGCCAGGCGGAGCACGATGAGCTCGCCTCCGCTGTGCTCGTCACCGATTCCGTCGAGTTGGCCGAGGCCGTGCGCACGGAGCTTGATCGCATCGCCCCGTTCACGGCGCACCGGGAGCGTGTCGCAGAGGCACTGCGCGGTGAGCAGTCGGCGATCGTGTTGGTCGATGATCTCGAGGTTGCAGCGGATTTCAGCAACGCCTACGGGCCCGAACATCTCGAGCTCCAGGTCGACGAATCGGACGCACTGCTCGAGCGCATCGAAAGCGCTGGCGCGATCTTCGTCGGGCGGTATTCGCCCGTGAGCCTCGGTGATTATCTCGCCGGGTCAAACCACGTGCTTCCGACGGGTGGTCAGGCGCGATTTGCCTCGGGGCTCGGCGCCTACACGTTCCTCCGCCCGCAGCAGGTGGTTCAGTACGATCGTGAGGGCCTCCGCGCCGTCGAGCACCGGATCGTGTCACTCGCCACGGCAGAAGACCTGCCCGCACACGCCGCTGCAGTCACGGCCCGCTTCGTGTGACGAGCCCGGCGTCGGCTGGCCTATCCTTGGGGCACTATGTTCTGCCCCTTCTGTCGTCATCCAGACTCCCGTGTCATCGACTCCCGCACGAGTGATGACGGGCTCTCGATCCGTCGTCGTCGTCAATGCCCTGAATGCGGCCGTCGCTTCAGCACGACCGAAACCGCGAGCCTGAGTGTTGTGAAACGAAACGGTGTCCTAGAGCCTTTTAGTCGCGAGAAGGTTGTCGCGGGGGTGCGCAAGGCCTGCCAGGGCAGGCCTGTCACCGATACTGATCTTGCGTTGCTCGCCCAACGGGTCGAGGAGTCGATCCGGGCCACTGGTGCATCCCAGATCGAGGCGAACGACATCGGTCTCGCGATTCTCGCGCCACTCCGTGAACTCGACGAGGTGGCATTTCTCCGGTTCGCGAGCGTTTATCAGGCCTTCGAGTCACTCGACGATTTCGAATCCGCCATCACACAGCTTCGGAGCGAGCACGACCCCAACGCCGACACCGCCTCCTGACGACACCTGCGTGTCGCGCTGGCGCTAGGGTTGCCATGGCATGTATCGCGTACTCTTCTCAACTCTCCTGACCCGAATCGACCCTGAGCGGGCACACGGTCTCGCATTCCGTGTGATCCGGATGCTCCCGTACATCGGCCTCGGCGCGATCGCCCGGGCTTGGTCAAAGCCTTCATCGACGCTCGCGGTCGAGACTCTCGGGCTTCGCTTCGCTTCGCCGTTTGGGCTCGCCGCAGGGTTCGACAAAGAGGCCCTCGCAATCCGAGCCCTTGGACAGCTCGGGTTCGGTCATGTCGAAGTCGGCACGCTCACCGCGCGGGCACAGCCGGGCAATGAGAAGCCCAGGATGTTCCGGCTCGTCGCAGATCGGGCCCTCATCAACCGCATGGGGTTCAACAACCACGGAGCAGCCGAGGCCGCGCCACGACTTGCTGCCGAGCGTCGTCGCCGTCGGCGACCTGTCATCGGTGTCAACATCGGCAAGAGCCGCATCGTTGACGTGGATGCCGCGGTCGATGACTATCTCGAAAGCACGCGTCTTCTCGCTCCGGCGAGCGACTATCTTGTTGTGAATGTGAGTTCGCCGAACACCCCAGGGCTGCGCGGGCTGCAGGAGCTCGATCGGCTTGCTCCACTGCTCAGCGCGGTGCGGGATGCGGCATCCGGCACCCCTGTGCTCGTGAAGATTGCGCCTGATCTCTCAGACGAAGAGGTCGACAGGATTGCGGAGCTCGCTGTATCGCTTGAGCTCGCTGGTGTGATCGCAACGAACACGACCATCGCGAGAGACGGGCTCGCTGCGAGTGCCGCCGAACTCGACCGGATCGGCGCCGGTGGCCTCTCCGGCGCGCCGCTCAAGCAGCGTTCGCTCGAGGTGCTGCGTCGGCTGCGAGCCGCGCTTCCCGCATCGATGTGCCTGATCTCAGTCGGCGGGGTCGAAAACGCGAACGACGTTGCTGAGCGGCTTCGCGCGGGGGCGACGCTCGTTCAGGGGTACACGGCGTTTGTCTACGAGGGTCCGCTCTGGGCGGGACGCATCAACCGCGAGCTGGCGAAGCTCGCGCACGAGGGATGCCTCAGGCCGGATACTGCCCGCGCTTGACCTGCGGCTTCGGAAGGCGCATCGGACGCATCTGCAGTGCCCGCATCGCGGTGTACCAGCGAGTGCCGCTCTGCACCTGCTCTTTGCCTCCATGCTTCGCCGCTAGGCGCCGCGAAACCAAGAGACCGGCGATGATGCAGTCGAGGACCGCGAGAATGAAGAAGCCCCAGAGGACAAGCACGCTAAAGATCGCGACCATGTCGTCTTGCACGAAGGTCATCACGATAACGAGCAGCATGATCGGGATCATCAGCTCGCCCATGCTGAAGCGGGCATCGACGTAGTCGCGCACATACCGGCGCTGGGCCCCCTTGTCTCGGGCAGGCAGGTACTTCTCGTCGCCATTCGCCATGCCGATGCGAGCGCGCTCTCTAGCTTCGTTGTACTTGGCCTTCGACTCGCGGTTGGCGCTCTTGCGGTCGTTCGACACGAGAGGCCGCAGATTCGCTGCCTCACGCTCCTTGCGGGTCGGCGTTGGTCGTCCCTTGCCCTGAGCGAGGTCGGCATCGACCATGGGCTCAGGTTGAGGGTCGTGTGCGGGCTTAGCCATTGGGGTTCCTTGCGTTGGGGACTGCTTAAGATTACCTCCATGACCTCCAACGCGAATCCGGATGCCGCAGCCATCGAATCTTCTGACGCACTGAGGGCCGCGGTGCAGTCGGGCTTCCCCGCCGCCGTTGCCGATCTCTCACGGCTCGTGCGCATCCCATCCGTGTCGTGGCCGGCCTTCGACGAGGTGCATGTTGATGAGAGCGCTCAGGCCGTGGCAGCGTTGCTCGAGGGTCTCGGAGTCTTCGACTCTGTCCAGGTTTCGACTGCTCAGGTCGCCGATGGGTCCAGGCTGGGCAAGCCTGCCGTGCTGGCAACGCGGGCGGCTTCGGATGGGCGCCCGACCGTGCTCCTCTATGCCCATCACGATGTGCAGCCTCCGGGAGGCGACGCCGAATGGCAGTCGCCCGCCTTCGAGCCAACCCTGCGCGGTGAACGTCTCTATGGCCGAGGATCGGCCGACGACAAGGCTGGCGTCATGGCTCACGTCGCGTCTATTAGGGCGTTCACCGAGACCTTCGGTGGCGACTTCGCACTCGGCCTCACCGTTTTCATCGAGGGGGAGGAAGAAGCTGGCTCGCCCTCATTCGGCAACTTCCTGCGTCAACACCGGGAGCAACTCGCCGCCGACGTCATCGTCGTCGCAGATTCCGACAACTGGGACACCGAGACACCCTCGCTCACGGTGTCGCTGCGAGGCAATGTGACCTTCGAGCTTGAGGTCCGCACGCTCGCCCACGCTTCACACTCCGGCATGTTCGGTGGGGCCGTGCCCGACGCGATGATGGCGCTCGTGCGGCTTCTCGCCTCGTTCCACGGCGACGATGGCGGCGTTGCCGTCGATGGACTCACAGAGGCATCACTCGAGACTCCGGCCGATGACCTCGCGAGACTGCGAGAGGAGGCCGGCCTGCTCGACGGTGTCACGCCCATCGGCCACGGCACGATATTGAGCAGGATTTGGGCGCAGCCGGCGATTACCGTCACCGGCATCGACGCCCCGAGTATTGCGAATGCTTCGAACACCCTGTCGCCCATGGTCCGGGCTCGCGTGAGCGTTCGCATCGCCCCGGGGCAGAGCCCCGATGACGCGCTCATTGCACTGCAGCGACACATCGAGGCACACACACCGTTTGGCGCCCACGTCACGATGAGCGCACCAGATCTCGGCAGTCCCTTCCTTGTCGACACCTCCGGGTGGGCGGTCGCCGAGGCGATGGAAGCGATGGAGGAGGCGTGGGGTGCGCGGGCTGTCCAGACTGGAGTCGGAGGGTCGATCCCGTTCATCGCGGATCTCGTGGAGGAGTTCCCGAACGCCCAAATCTTGGTCACCGGGGTGGAGGATCCTGACACGCGAGCCCACAGCCCCAACGAATCGCTGCACCTCGGGGTGTTCCGCAAAGCGATCCTCACCGAAGCATTGTTGCTCGCGCGTCTCAACGCGAGGAGTGAGTAGGCCGACGAAGGAATAGTTTTCGTGCCTCCGGTGCTTACACTTGAAGGGAGCGCCCCGTCAATGGGGCCCGAGAACGCAGAGGAGAGCGCATGACTGACACCACGGTGAGCGAGTCCGCACTCGAGACCCCGCAGCCCACGGCCGGTTCGACCGATCAGGCGCACGGCGTGCTGTTGACCGATACCGCCGCAGCGAAGGTGCGCTCGCTGTATGAGCAGGAAGGCCGCGATGACCTCCGGCTTCGCGTCGCTGTCCAACCTGGCGGCTGCTCAGGCCTCATCTACCAGCTCTATTTTGACGAGCGCCTGCTTGACGGCGATGCAACGGTCGACTTCGACGGTGTTGAGGTTGTTGTCGACAAGATGAGCGTGCCCTATCTCGACGGTGCCAGCATCGACTTCGAGGACACGATCCAGAAGCAGGGGTTCACGATCGACAACCCCAATGCTGGCGGAAGCTGCGCCTGCGGCGACTCGTTCCACTAGCTGCCCAAAGTCTCGGTTTCGAGAGGGGAAGTCGCGCTGCGGCTTCCCCTCTCGGCGTCTCGAAGGGTGTTTCCCGGTTCGATGACGCGTCCGGGGAGCGATAGGCTGGACCCTGTCAATAGACTGAGATTCTTCCCAGTCCCGTGTCATCCGAGAGGTCACAGGTGCGCTCTAACCGCCGTCTTCGATGGGCTGCCGTCCCCTTAGCAGCTTCACTTGTCGTCGTCCTTGCCGGATGCACGCAGGCTCAGCTTCGCGGCTTCCTGCCTGGCGAGCCGGGCGTCACCAATCACACTGACCGCATCACAGGACTCTGGACTACGTCGTGGATTGTCTTGCTGATCGTCGGCCTTGTCACGTGGGGACTCACCCTCTGGGTTGCCGTCGCCTATCGCCGCCGCAAGGGCCAGTCCGGACTTCCCGTGCAGCTGCGGTACAACATGCCGATTGAAATTCTCTACACAGTCGTGCCGCTCATTCTCGTCCTCGGGTTCTTCGCTTTCACAGCGCGTGACCAGGCGGCAATCGAAGAGCCGTTCGATGAGCCAGACGTGCAGATCGAGGTCTTCGCAAAGCGTTGGGCGTGGGACTTCAACTACCTCAACGAGGGCCCGAATGGCGAAGGCGTCTACTACCAGGGCATCCAGGCTCAGGAGACCGACGAAGAGCCGTACATCGACTATGACCAGCTCCCCGTACTCACACTGCCGGTTGGCGCTGAGGTCGAGATTGTCCTCGAGAGCCGCGATGTTATCCACTCGTTCTGGGTTGTCGACTTCTTGTACAAGAAAGACAACGTCCCGGGCAAGAGCAACTACATGTACTTCGTGCCGCAAGAAGAGGGCGAGTACATCGGCAAGTGCGCCGAGCTCTGCGGCGAATACCACTCGCTCATGCTTTTCAAGGTCAATGTGGTCTCGCAGGCCGAGTACGACGAGTACATCCAGAGCCTGGTCGATGCCGGCCAGACTGGCACCCGCGGACCTGAGTACAACACGAACACCAACTTGCCGGGCACCGAGGCGCCCGTTCGCGGAGAGTAAGGCGAGATCATGAGCACCACTACTGAGAGTCGTCCGGAGGCCACGCCAGCAGCTGGCGCCGTGACCCCCAGCCACACGATTTCGCCGAGCGCACGCCGCAAGGGCAACGTTCTCGTCAACTGGATCACCTCGACCGACCACAAGACGATCGGGTACATGTACCTGATCAGCTCGTTCGTGTACTTCTGCATCGCCGGCGTGATGGCGCTTGTCATCCGGGCGCAATTGTTCGCACCGGGCCTCGACCTGCTGCAGACCAAAGAGCAGTACAACCAGCTCTTCACGATGCACGGCACGATCATGCTGCTCATGTTCGCGACCCCGCTCTTTGCCGGCTTCGCCAACGTGCTCATGCCGCTTCAGATCGGTGCGCCGGATGTCGCGTTCCCTCGGCTCAACGCCTTCGCGTACTGGCTCTACAGCTTCGGTAGCCTTATGGCCGTCGCGGGCTTCCTCACCCCGCAGGGTGCAGCATCCTTCGGGTGGTTCGCGTACTCACCGCTCTCATCGACAACCTTTACGCCCGGTGTCGGTGGCAACCTTTGGGTGGTCGGTCTCGCGATCTCCGGATTCGGCACCATTCTCGGCGCCGTGAACTTCATTACGACCATCATCACGATGCGTGCTCCAGGCATGACGATGTGGCGCATGCCGATTTTCACCTGGAACACGCTCGTGACCTCGATTCTTGTGCTCTTGGCCTTCCCGGTGCTCGCCGCAGCATTGTTCGGTTTGGCGGCCGATCGAATCTTCGGGGCGCATATATACAACGTCGATGCTGGGGGAGCGATCCTCTGGCAACACCTCTTCTGGTTCTTTGGGCATCCGGAGGTGTACATCATCGCGCTGCCGTTCTTCGGCATCGTCTCGGAGGTCTTCCCGGTTTTCAGTCGAAAACCGATCTTCGGGTACAAGACTCTCGTCTACGCGACCATCGCGATCGCGGCCCTTTCGGTCACCGTCTGGGCGCATCACATGTACGTGACCGGATCGGTGCTGCTGCCGTTCTTCTCGCTCATGACAATGCTCATCGCGGTGCCGACGGGCGTGAAGATCTTCAACTGGATCGGCACCATGTGGCGGGGCTCGGTGACATTCGAAACCCCCATGCTGTGGGCGATCGGGTTCCTCGTCACCTTCACGTTCGGTGGGCTCACCGGTGTGATCCTTGCTTCGCCGCCGCTTGACTTCCACGTTTCTGACACGTACTTCGTGGTGGCGCACTTCCACTACGTGGTCTTTGGCACCGTCGTCTTCGCGATGTTCAGTGGCTTCTACTTCTGGTGGCCCAAGTGGACCGGCAAGATGCTTAACGAGCGTCTCGGCAAGATCCACTTCTGGCTGCTGTTCATTGGCTTCCACATGACATTCCTCATCCAGCACTGGCTCGGGGTTGTCGGAATGCCGCGTCGATATGCCGTGTATCAGCCAGAAGATGGTTACACCTGGATGAACCAACTTTCGACGGTCGGAGCCATGGTGCTCGCAGCATCCATGATCCCGTTCTTCCTCAACGTCTATATCACGGCCCGCAAGGCACCAAAGGTCACCGTGAATGACCCATGGGGTTACGGTCGCTCGCTCGAGTGGGCAACATCGTGCCCGCCGCCGCGACACAACTTCACGTCGATCCCGCGCATCCGCTCGGAGTCGCCGGCATTCGACCTCAATCACCCTGAGGCTGGAATCCCGGTTGGTATCGGTCCAGCGAAGGACGCGCCAGATGCCCCTGTCTACGACGCCGCTGACGAGAAGGTGAAGTAACCAGAGTGAAAACCAACGCCAACATCTTCTGGCTCCTCACTGTCTTCTTTGCGATCGTCGCGGTTATCTATGCCGCGTGGTCGTGGGCTGAGTCTCAGCAGCAGATCACCGACTATGCCCAGCGTGTTGGCCCGGGCGGCATCGCGGCGGGCCCGGAGTGGGTGGGAACTGTGGCTCTTGCGCTCAGCGCAGTGCTGTCGGCCTTCCTCGCGTTCTATATCGGCAAGTCTCACAAGTCTCAGGGCGGTGAACTGCCCGAGGATCGTCTCGACGCAAACATCGACGATGGTGACCCAGAGCTCGGGCATTTCAGCCCATGGAGCTGGTGGCCGATCATCCTCGCCGGCTCGGCCTCGCTGATTATGCTCGGTCTCGCCGTCGGGATCTGGATCACGTACATCGGTGCCGCGTTCACGCTCATCGCGATTGTCGGATGGGTCTATGAGTACTACCGCGGCAATTTCAGCCACTGAAATGATCGTGCGCAGGGCGTCGTCGGCAGATGCTGACGGCGTCTTCGCGCTCGTCACCCAGCTTCGCCAACGCTCCGACGTTGATCGAGCGGCGTTCGATGTCGCCTTCGAGGAATCTCTCGCTGATACTGACCGGTGTGTGCTGCTGATCGCAGAGATCGATGGTGCCGTCGCGGGGTATGTGCTCGTGACAATTGCGCGCTTGCTCTACACCCGTGATGACGCCGCGCAAGTTCAGGAACTCATTGTTGATGAGCGTCTGCGGGGTCATGGCATCGGGAGTCGCCTAGTCTCGGCAGTTGAGGACATCTGCCTTCACCGTGGCCTTGAGCAGCTCACGGTGGCAAGCAGCCGGTCGCCCGCATTCTACGACCGTCTCGACTATCGCTCTACGGCCGACTATCTCAAGAAGGTCTTTCGCGTCGACGGCTAATCGTTCTCGTAGCGCTCGCGCGGGCCAGTCGGCTTTGTTGAGTTCGCTGCGCGGTAGGCAAGTAGCTCTGCGCACTGCAACTGCTGCGCATTGCATTGCATTGCATTGCTGCGCACTGTGCACGCACGATGAGGGCCCCCTCGCTATTCTGCGAGGGGGCCCTCATTCGTTCAACAGGGTTGCTGCGGTGCCTAGTGGTGGCCGCCCTGCTCGAGTTCGCCCTTGGTGGCGGGAGAGATGCGGTCTTCGAAGAACCACCGTGAGAATGCTGCACGCAGACGCATCCCGGTTGTGATCTTGCCCTGCTCGTTTGGACGGAGCATGAGTGGCTGGTAGTCCTCGAAGCTCACCAGGCGCCAGCGCTCGTACTCGTCGAGGGGCTGGTGCACCTCGACGTACTCGCCGCCGGGCAGTCGCACGATGCGGCCAGATTCGTAGCCGTGAAGCGCAATCTCGCGGTCTTTCTTCTGCAGTGCGAGGCAGACGCGCTTTGTCACGATGAAGGCGATAAGCGGCCCGATGAAGAGCAGCGCCTGCATGGTGTGGATGACACCCTCAATGGTGAGCCTGAAGTGCGTCGCCATAAGGTCGGAGCTCGCGGCGGCCCACATGACGGCGTAGAACGTGACACCAGCCGCGCCAATGGCGGTGCGGGTGGGGGCGTTGCGCGGGCGCTCGGCGATGTGGTGCTCGCGCTTGTCTCCCGTAACCCAGGCCTCGATGAAGGGGTAGATCATGACGGCAACGATGAAGAGGCCGAGGATGACGACGGGAACAAGGATGTTGAACGAGAACGTCCAGCCCCAGAGCACGAACTCCCAGCCCGGCGGCACAAGACGCAGCGCACCGTCGGCGAACCCGATGTACCAGTCTGGTTGGGTACCGGCCGAGACAGGGGAGGGGTCGTATGGTCCGTAGTTCCACACCGGGTTGATCTGGAAGAACGATGCGATGAGCACGATGATGCCGAAGACGACGAAGAAGAACCCGCCGGCCTTCGCCGCGAACACCGGCATGACGGGGACACCGACGACGTTGTCGTTGGTGCGGCCGGGGCCAGCGAACTGCGTGTGCTTGTTGATGATCATCAGAAGCAAGTGGACTCCGAGCGCAGCGATGAGAATCGCCGGCAGCAGCATGATGTGCAGCACGAAGAGGCGCGGGATGACGACAAGACCGGGGAACTCGCCACCAAACAGCAGGTAAGAAATCCAGGTGCCGACGACGGGGAAGCCCTTGAGCATGCCGTCGATGATGCGGAGGCCGTTGCCCGAGAGCAGGTCGTCGGGGAGCGAGTAGCCGGTGAAGCCCTCGGCCATCGCGAGGATGAAGAGCACGAAGCCGATCACCCAGTTGATTTCACGCGGCTTACGGAACGCACCGGTGAAGAACACGCGCAGCATGTGCAGACCAATCGAGGCCACGAAGAGCAGCGCAGCCCAGTGATGCACCTGGCGCATGAGGAGGCCACCACGGATGTCGAACGAGATGTCGAGGGTCGATGCCATAGCGGCCGACATCTCGATTCCCTTGAGTGGCGCGTATGAACCTTCGTAGTACACGTGCGACATCGACGGGTCGAAGAAGAACGTGAGGAAGGTGCCGGAGAGCAGGATTACAACGAAGCTGTAGAGCGCGACCTCGCCGAGCATGAACGACCAGTGGTCTGGGAAGGTCTTGCGACCGAGCTCTTTGACCAGGCCGGAGATGCTCGTGCGCTCATCGACGTAGTTCGCGGCGGCATTCGTGAAACGCATGCCTTTGCCGATCGGCTTCTGGGCTGCCGCCGTGGTGGAGTCAGCGGGAGTGGTGGTGGTTGTCATGCGGAACGCTCCCAGAAGCTAGGACCAACGGGCTCATGGAAGTCGCTTTGGGCTACCAGGTAGCCTTCTGCGTCCACGGCAATAGGAAGCTGGGGGAGCGCACGCTTGGCCGGTCCGAAGATGACCTCACAGTGGTTCGACACGTCGAACTCCGACTGGTGGCACGGGCACAGCAGGTGGTGTGTGTGCTGCTCGTAGAGCGCCACGGGGCATCCGACGTGGGTGCAGATCTTGGAATAGGCAACGATGCCGTTGTAGGACCAGTCACTGCGTTCTGGGGTCTCGTTGAGGTCGGCAGGGTCGAGACGCATCAGGAGCACGGCGGCCTTGGCCTTCTCGTCGAGCGGATGCTCTGAATCTTCGAGGCCCTCGGGGATGACGTGGAAGACTGAGCCGAGCGTGACATCCGCCGCCCTGATGGGCGCGCCAGACGGGTCGAGCGCGAGGCGGGTGCCCTTCTCCCACAGCGTCTGCTTGAACAGTTCGACGGGGTCTGCGGCGGGTGCGAGGTCGCGGAACATCACGATCGCCGGCAACGGGAACACCGCGAGGGCGCCGATGAGGCTGTTGCGGATGAGCTTGCGCCGGGTGAAGCCCGATTCCTGGTTGCCGAGGGTGAACACGCGCACCGCGGCGGCGCGGGTGTCATCAGTGCCGCGCGTTGGGTGCCGCATCTCGACCTGCTCATGATTGCTCATGAGGTTTTTGGCCCAGTAGATCGCGCCGATTCCCAGCGGAATCAGAGCGAGTGTAATGCCGAGACCGAGGAACAGCGTATTGAGTCGTACTGACATCATGTCCCCGGGAACGATAGGGAAGACGATGTAGGCGACGATGGCGAAAATGCTGCCGATGATCGAAAGGATGAACAGCCCACCGACGCGGCGCGACGCCTGCCGCTCCTTCGCGGGGTCGAGGTCTGTGACGCGCGGGCTGTGCGGGGGGAGGCCGGGGTTCGCGAACGAATCCGAGGCGACGACGGCCGTGCCTGACGAGACGGCTGCCCCGTGGTTCTCGACAGCCGAGCCGGCAGCGGCGGATGACTCGCCGTTGTCCTGCTTTGCCATTCTCTTCCCTTCGATTGGCACGCTGTGTGGTGCGGTAGTGACTGAGTGGAGGTTCGGTGCCTAGTTGGCGCGTGCGGCGATCCACACCGTTACGCCGACGACCGCGCCGAGCCCGAAGATCCAGATGAAGAGCCCCTCGGAGACGGGCCCGAGGCTGCCGAGGCTGAAGCCTCCGACGTTCGGGTTCTCTTCGAAGTACTTGAGGTAGGCGACAATGTCGGCCTTGTCTTGTGCGCTCAGGTTGAGGTCATTGAACACGGGCATGTTCTGTGGACCTGTGACCATGGCCTCGTAAATGTGCTTGGCTTCGACACCCGACAGGCTCGGGGCATACTTGCCCTCGGTGAGCGCGCCACCGGCTCCAGCGACGTTGTGGCACATCGCGCAGTTGATGCGGAAGAGTTCTCCGCCGTTCGCGAGGTCTGCCTCACCCTCGAAGAGCGACTCGTCGGGGATCTCGGGGCCCGGTGCCAGCGAGGCGACGTACGCGGCGAGCGCCTCGATCTGCTCGTCTGTGAACTGCACCGGCTTTTGCTCAGCCTGCGGACCTTGCGCTGCCATGGGCATGCGACCGGTGCCGACCTGGAAGTCGACGGCTGCAGCCCCGACGCCGTGAAGGCTCACGCCCTCCGCGGTGCCCTCGGCGTTCATGCCGTGACAGCTCGCACAGTTCGCCTGGAAGAGCGCCTCGCCCTCATCGACGAGCTGCTGCTGCACGACGGCCGTGTCGGCGGTCTCAGCGGTCGCCGTCGAGGTGAAGAGCGCGTAGGCCCCACCAGTGGTGACGAGGCCCGCAAGGATGAGTGCGACACTCACGAGCGGGTGACGGCGTCCTGCTCGCTTGCGACGACGATCCTGTGTGGTCGAGTCAATTCCCATGGTGCTGTGGTCTTCCCATTCGTTGTGGTGCAGCGCTGCGGAGGTGGAGGCGACGCCGACCGGCGGCAACTCCGGATGCCTATTTGAGGACGTAAATGATCAGGAACAGCCCAATCCAGACGACGTCAACGAAGTGCCAGTAGTACGAGACCACGATCGCGCTTGTGGCCTCCTTGTGACCGAACCGTGTGACGGCGTAGGCACGACCGATGATGAGTAGGAAGGCAATAAGCCCACCGAGCACATGGAGTCCGTGGAACCCTGTCGTGATGTAGAAGGCTGAACCGTAGGCGTTTGAGCTGAGACCGATGTACTCGCTCACGAGCGTGGCGTATTCGAACACCTGGCCAATCACAAAGATGGCACCGAGCACGTAGGTGAGGAAGAACCACTCGATCATGCCCCACTTGCCAACCTGGAGCAGCGTGCCCGTGCGTCGCGGCTGCAGGCGTTCGGCCGCAAACACCCCGAACTGCGCCGTAAACGACGATGCGACAAGGATGATCGTGATCGCGAGCGCGTATGGCACGTTGTGGATCGCGGTCTCTGACGCCCAGAGTTCTGGCGACGTGCTGCGGAGCGTGAAGTAGATGGCGAAGAGGCCAGCGAAGAACATGACCTCGCTGCCGAGCCAGACGATCGTGCCAACGGCAACGACGTTGGGCCTGTTCACGGCAGGAGCTCCGGGGGCATGGGAGAGAGAGGCGCTGGTCACCTCTCCATTATGGCTGAAATTCCGAGCCGGGGTTGTCATGCGGGGGTGTGTGCGCGGGTTGCTGAGTAGGATTTTGGAATGTCGACATCGCTGACCTGGCCCGAGCTCCTCACTGTCTTGCTCGACGGGCGCGACCTCAGCATCAGCGAGGCGACATGGGCGATGCGCACCGTCATGGCGGGGGAGGCGAGCCCCGCGCAGCTCGCCGGCTTTCTCATCGCACTGCGCCAGAAGGGCGAGACGGTCGATGAGATCGTGGGCTTCCGCGACGCAATTCTTGAGAACGCGATGCCACTTGAGGTGGATCCGATGGTGCTCGACATTGTCGGCACCGGCGGCGATCGATACGGGACTGTGAACATCTCGACGATGGCGAGCATCGTGTGTGCGGCATCCGGTGCTCGCGTTCTGAAGCACGGCAACCGGGCGGTGAGTTCGAAATCCGGCGCCTCGGATGTGCTCACAGAACTCGGCATCAATCTGGATGCCTCTCCCGAGCGGGTCGCAGCGGTGCTCAAGGAGACCGGGATCGCGTTTGCGTTCGCGTCGCTGTTTCACCCAGGGTTCCGACACGCGGGGGAGGTGCGCCGTGATCTCGGTGTACCGACGGTGTTCAACTTCCTCGGCCCGTTGTGCAATCCGGCGCGGCCCGAAGCTTCAGCGGTGGGGGTCGCGAACCTCGATGTTGTTCCTTTGTTTGTGGGGGTGTTCCGCACGCGGGGGGCCGCTGCGCTCGTCTTCCGCGGCGATGACGGGCTCGACGAGCTCACGACGACAGGCCACAGTCACATCTGGGAGGTCGCGCGCGGCGACGTGCACGAGCACGATCTCGACCCGCGGGACCTCGGAATCAAGACAGCACAGATCTCGGATCTCCTCGGAGGGGATGGCGTGCGCAATGCGGCAATTGCACGAGCCATGCTCGCCGGCGAGCCTGGCCCCGTCCGTGACATTGTGCTCCTCAACGCTGCTGCCGGTCTTGTCGCCTGGGATCTCGCTCGCGATGCGACGCAAACCCAGGTGCCGATCCTCGACCGGTTCAGGGCAAAGCTCACGGTTGCCGCTAAGGCAGTCGATTCTGGCGTAGCGACCAAGAAGCTTGATGAATGGGTCGTCGCGACCCATTCGTGAGGAGGCTGGTGCGGCGGCGTTCGGAGGCGTAGCCTCACGGCATGGACCAGAACAACGGTTTCACCAGCAGCAATGGAGCTCGCAGGGAACGTCTGCTCGACTGGCTCGAGCACCATGAGGCCGGGCCGCTTGACGATCGGCCAGACGAGGCGCGAGCAGTGACGGATCGTCATTTCGCCGCGTGGACCTGCTCGGTGTGCGGTCACGCGCTGGGGGAGCACGTGGTCGACCACTCCGAGGAGCACACGGTGTTCGAGTGCCCCGTCAGCCACGCAGGCCAGTACGCCCAGCCGCCGCCCGGCCCGCTCAACGAGACCGGGCAGACAAAGACCTAGGGGCGTGACCACGGCCTGTCAGTCCGGTTCGTGGCGCGCCTCGAACCGGAGCCGGAGCATCCGGGAGACAACGCCGAAGGCCAGCACGATGACTCCCACCGCGATTGACTCCGGTGGGAGTGTGGCGACGAGCGTAAGACATCCGATCATCCCGATTGCCTGGAGCGGCTTCGGGAATCGGCGGTGTTCCCGATCCTGGGTGACAGCCGCGAGGTTGGCGATGAAGTAGTAGAGCAGCACGCCGAAGGACGAGAAGCCGATGGCGCCACGCAGGTCGACTGCGAGCACAAGGAAGCAGACAACCGCGGCGAGGGCGAACTCGGCACGGTGCGGCACCTGGTACTTCGGATGCACGCCAGCGAGCCACGACGGGAGATCTCGGTTGCGGGCCATCGCGAGCGTGGTGCGTCCGACGCCGGCGACCAGCGCGAGGAGGGCGCCAAGGCTCGCCGCCGCGGCACCGACGCCAACAAGGGGGATCGCCCAGTCGGCACCAGCCGCTGAAACGACATCCGCGAGCGGGGCGGAGGAGTGGGCGAGCCGCTCCGGGCCGAGCGTCAGCAGTGCCGTCACCGCGATGACGCTGTAGATCGCCACGACGATGACCAGCGCAATGACGATGGCGCGGGGGATCGTGCGCTCCGGATGCCGCACCTCTTCGCCCATCGTGGCGATGCGGGCGAACCCAGCGAACGCGAAGAAAAGGAGGCCAGCCGCCTGCAGGATGCCGTAGAGCGTGACACCCGTGAGGTCGAACAGCTGCAGTGTGTCGCTATGCGCCGGGGACGACAGCCCGATGATGGCGACGAGCGAAAGCACCGCGAGAACGACGATGACGATGATTCGAGCGAGGCCCGCGGTGCGGGTGACACCGAACGAATTGACGACCGCCAGCGCGATGACCGCGAGCCCCGCGACGGGCTTCTCCCAGCCGGTGGGTGCCGCATACGCCGCGAAGGTGAGTGCCATCGCCGCGCAGCTGGCGGTCTTGCCGACGACGAAACCCCAGCCGGCGATGAAGCCGGGCCAGTCGCCGAGCCGTTCGCGCCCGTAGACGTAGGTGCCGCCGGAGGTGGGGTATTCGGCGGCGAGCTGGGCGGAGGCGGTCGCGTTGCAGTACGCGACGACGGCGGCGATCGCGAGGCCGACGAGGAGTCCTGCACCGGCCGCGGCGGCCGCTGGCGCGAAGGCGGCGAAAATGCCGGCACCAATCATGGAGCCGAGCCCAATCGCGACCGCATCATTGGTGCTCAGCCGGCGGGCAAGAGGAGCGTGGTCGGTCACACTCAAGATTCTGGTCTGTGCGGGGTGGTCACGGCGGGCCGGGAGAGCGCTTCACTGTCGACTCTATTGACATAATGTGCATTATCAGCGCGTGGATCACTCTGCGCTCACGTACCTGGCCAGATGCGTTGCGGTCACCGTTGAGCCCTCGGAGATGAGTTCAGCCGGCGTGCCTTCGAAGACGATGGTTCCGCCGTCGTGGCCAGCGCCCGGGCCGATGTCGATAATCCAGTCGGCGTGTGCCATGACGGCCTGGTGATGTTCAATGACGATGACCGAGGTTCCGGAATCAACCAGTCGGTCGAGCAATCCGAGCAATTGTTCGACATCGGCGAGATGGAGACCGGTCGTCGGCTCGTCAAGGATGTACACGCCGCCGTTCTCCGCCATGCGAGTCGCGAGCTTGAGGCGCTGCCGTTCGCCGCCTGACAGCGTTGAGAGCGGCTGGCCGAGGCTGAGGTAGCCAAGCCCGACGTCAGCGAGCCGCCCGAGCACCGCATGTGCTGCCGGCGTCCTCGCCTCGCCCTCGCTGAAGAACTGCTCGGCCTCGGCGACCGTCATCGCGAGTACATCCGTGATGTTCTTGTCGCCCAACGTGTAATCGAGCACGGCCGCCTGGAATCGCTTGCCGTCGCACTCCTCACACACCGTGGACACGGTGTCCATGAATCCAAGCTCGGTAAAAATGAGCCCGGCTCCATTACACGTTGGGCATGCCCCTTCAGAGTTTGCGCTGAACAGTGCTGGCTTGACGCCATTTGCCTTTGCGAAGGCCTTGCGGATCGGCTCCAGCAGCCCCGTGTAGGTCGCTGGGTTTGACCGTCGGGATCCTTTGATGGGCGCCTGATCGACTACAACGACGCCCTCCCGCCCCGCGAGATCTCCGTGGATCAGCGAACTCTTGCCTGAGCCGGCGACGCCCGTGACCACCGTGAGCACGCCAAGCGGGACATCCACATCGACGTCCTTGAGATTGTGGGTGCTCGCCCCGCGAATCTCGAGGTGGCCCTTCGGTGTGCGCAACTCCTGCTTGAGCGAGGCGCGATAGTCGAGATGGTGACCCGTGAGTGTGCCGCTCTTGCGGAGGTCACTGAGAGTGCCCTCGAAGCAGATCGTGCCGCCGTTTGTGCCGGCGCCCGGGCCGAGATCGACCACGTGGTCCGCGATCGCGATCGTCTCGGGCTTGTGCTCGACCACGAGCACCGTATTGCCCTTATCACGCAGCTGGAGCAACAGATCGTTCATCTGCTGGATGTTGTGCGGGTGCAGCCCGATGGTGGGCTCGTCGAAGACATACGTGATGTCGGTGAGCGCCGAACCGAGGTGGCGGATGAGTTTCGTGCGTTGCGCCTCTCCCCCAGACAACGTGCCTGACGGGCGGTCGAGCGAGAGGTAGCCGAGACCGATCTCTACAAACTTGTCGAGCGTGTGCCGCAGCGTCTTGAGCAGCGGCGCGACGGAGGGCTCATCGAGTTCGGCGACCCACGCAGCGAGGTCGGTGATCTGCATCGCGCACGCGTCGGCGATGCTGATGCCTGCGATCTTCGAGGAGCGCGCCGGCTCAGAGAGCCTCGTCCCGTCGCAGTCGGGGCAGGTCATGAACGTCACCGCGCGCTCCACGAACGCGCGGATGTGAGGCTGCATCGCCTCCTTGTCTTTTGACAGCATCGACTTTTGGATCTTCGGCACGAGACCCTCATAGGTCATATTTGCGCCGCCGACCGGCACCTTCGTCGGCTCCTTGTAGAGGAAGTCGTCGCGCTCCTTCTTGGTGTACTGACTGATCGGCTTGTTCGCGTCGAGAAACCCGGACTCGCTGAAGAGCTTCACGTACCAACCGTCGGCGACATAGCCGGGAATCGTGATTGCACCCTCCGCGAGCGACTTCGACTCGTCGAAAAGCTGAGCGAGGTCGATATCGGTGACCCGCCCCATCCCCTCGCAGCGCGGGCACATGCCGCCGAGCTGCGTGAAGGTGGTCTTCACCGCCTTCTTGTGCTCTCCCCGCTCGACCGTCATGGCGCCGGATGCTGTCACCGATGGCACATTGAACGAGAACGCGTTGGGCGAGCCGATGTGGGGCTGCCCGAGTCTGCTGAACAGGATTCGCAGGAGCGCGTTCGCATCCGTCACGGTGCCGATGGTCGACCTCGGATTGGCCCCGAGCCGCTCCTGGTCGACGATGATCGCGGTGGTGAGCCCCTCGAGCATGTCGACCTCTGGTCGCGCGAGCCGCGGCATGAACCCCTGCACGAAGGCACTGTAGGTTTCGTTGATCATGCGCTGCGACTCGGCGGCGATCGTGCCGAAGACGAGCGAGCTCTTGCCGGAACCGGAGACCCCTGTGAACACCGTGAGGCGCCGCTTGGGAATCGTGAGGCTCACGTCTTTGAGGTTGTTCTCCCTCGCACCCTGAACTCGGATGACCTCATGGGTGTCGGCGACATGATCGGCACTTGTCATTCAGTTATCCCGGCGCTTTCAGTTGGTTTCGTTGATGCGAATCAGGTTGCCCGCCGGATCGCGGAAGGCGCAGTCTCGCACCCCGTAGTCCTGCGCAATGGGCTCTTGCAGCACATCGGCGCCGCTCGCCTGGAGCTTCTCGAACAGGCCGTCGAGATCATCCGTCGCCAGCGTGACGGCGGCAAAGCTGCCCTTCGCGATGAGCTCCAGGATGGTGCGGCGCTCGTCGTCGGTGATGCCAGGGTCAACTGCCGGGGGTGTCAGCACAATCGACGTGCCCGGCTGGTTCGGCGGGCCGACCGTGATCCAGCGCATGTCCTCGTAGCCAACGTCGTTGCGCACCTCGAAGCCGAGGGTGTCGCGGTAGAAGGCGAGCGCGGCATCCGCTCCCGTGTGCGGAAGGAAGGTGTAGTGAATTGTGATGTCCATGGGGCTCAATCTACGACCGTCGCCGCAGCCGATGCTTCTCGATTCCTGATCGGTCGCGTGAACTGTCGCACATAGCAGGAGGGGATCCCGGCGGTGGCTCCCCCGGCCTGCCGGCGATACATACTCGGGGGCACGCCGACGAGTTCGGTGAAGCGGGTGCTGAACGTGCCGAGCGACGAGCATCCGACCGCGAAGCACACCTCGGTCACACTGAGTTCGCCGCGTCGGAGCAGCGACATGGCCCGTTCGATGCGCCGCGTCATGAGATACGAGTACGGCGATTCGCCATAGGTCGCTTTGAACTGCCGACTGAGATGCCCGGCGGACATGTTGGCTACACGAGCGAGGGCATCGACGTTGAGCGCGTGCGCATAGTCACGGTCGATGTGATCACGCACGCGGCGAAGACGGATGAGATCGCGCAGCCGTTCCTCATCGACGACGGGCGCGGTATTCACAGCACCGATGGTGCCATGTCTGCGCCGCGCCTGCCAGCGCGAATTCAGCCGGTGAAATCCGCGACGTCGCCCACATAACGGGTGTTGTTTGCCGGCACCGGTTCGACCGCGGCAGCGGCAACCTCGGCGGCAAACTCATTGACGTTGTAGAGCTTGCCGGCCGCTTCTTTGCGGGCGCTGATGGCGCCGGGGTTGGCGCGTTCGAGCAGCGTTGCCGTGATGGTGCCCTCGATCATGTCGCCGGAGACGACGACGAATCCGATTCCGCGCTGCTCGAGTGTGGGGATCATCGCGCGGAGGGCATCTTCACCCGCGCGCTTGCTCAACGCGACCGGCTCGTACTCCGGCATGGTCGGCACCGTGTGGATGAAATGCGCCTGGTGGCTGGTCACGAAGACCACTCTGGCGCCGTCAGCGAGCACGCTGAGCGCAGATTCGAGCAGCTTCACCTGGGCGTCACGATTGAGCTGCATCGCGTAGTCATCCGCCATGCCGGCCTCCATGCCGCCAGAAGCGTTCATGACGAGGATGTCGAGGCCGCCGAACTCATCGCTGATGCGCGCGAACAGGCTGTCGACCGACGCTGGGTCGGTGAGGTCAGCACCGACCGCGATCGCCTCTCCCCCGGCCGCCTCGATCTTGGCGACGAGTTGCAGGGCGCGCTTCTCCTTGTTTCTGAAGTTGACGACGACACGGGCGCCCGCATCGGCGAGCATCGCTACGGTGTCGGCGCCGATGCCGCGAGATGATCCGGTCACGAGGGCACGCTTGCCTGCGAGTGATCCGGCGGCGAGAGGGTTGGTCACTGATGAACTCCTGGGGTCGTGTGGCGGCGAGCGCGCGCCGAGACGACCATATCAAGGGCAGCATTCTGGGCGGGTCGAGCGACCTGCCACCATTGATTCCGGCGGCTGTCGCGGGCGGATGGTAGCTTCGGGAGACAACCCGATCTTGAGGAGCCGATCGTCTATGGATTCGCCGATCATCGACCTGACGCAGTACCTCTGGATAGCGTGGGTTGTCGTCATCCTCATCGCCGTGATCATCGAGCTCGTCACCCTCGAGTTCACCTTCCTCATGATTGCGGCGGGCAGTGTCGGCGGGCTCGGTGCGAATCTTCTCGGCGCACCGTGGTGGCTGCAGATTGTGGTGGCCGCGGTCCTTTCGGTCTTGCTCATCCTGCTCATCAGGCCCGTGCTGCTGCGCAGGCTTCGCCGGGGAGAAGACACCACGCCGAGCAATATCGACGCCCTGCTTGGCCTGAGCGGTCGCGTGGTGATCGCCCTCGACGATGATCCGGGCCAGGTCAAACTTGCCAACGGTGAAACCTGGACCTCGAGGCTCTCCCCCCTCACAGCGCATCGCCGCGTCGCCGAGGGCGAGAGCGTCGTCGTCACCGCCATCGAAGGGTCGACGGCCATCGTCGTCCCAGTAGAAAGGAACACCCCCAATGGATAACGTGTCCGACTTCATCGGCCAGATCTTCATCGCCGCACTGCTCATAGTGCTGGCGGTGTTTGTCGTCGTCGTGCTGTTCCGGGCGATTCGCATCGTTCCCCAGGCGACCGCCGGCGTCGTCGAGCGGCTCGGTCGGTATCACAAGACCCTTCAGCCGGGCCTCAACATCCTTGTCCCCTTCATCGATCGCATGCGGCCGCTGCTCGACATGCGCGAGCAGGTCGTCTCGTTTCCCCCGCAGCCGGTCATCACCGAAGACAACCTCGTCGTGTCGATCGACACCGTCGTGTACTTCCAGGTGACGGATGCGCGTGCCGCAACCTACGAGATCGCGAACTACCTCGGCGCAGTCGAGCAGCTCACGACGACCACGCTCCGCAACGTCGTCGGAGGCCTCAACCTCGAGGAGGCGCTCACGAGCCGCGACAACATCAACGGGCAGTTGCGCATTGTGCTCGATGAGGCGACCGGCAAGTGGGGCATCCGAGTGGGCCGCGTCGAGCTCAAAGCGATCGACCCGCCCCTGTCGATTCAGGACTCCATGGAGAAGCAGATGCGCGCCGAGCGTGACAAGCGCGCCCAGATCCTCACCGCGGAGGGCACAAAGCAGGCAGCGATCTTGCAGGCCGAGGGTTCGCGCCAAGCCGCCATCCTTGAGGCAGAGGGTCAGGCAAAGGCGGCTGTGCTGCGCGCGCAGGGTGAGGCCGAGGCCATCACGACGGTGTTCGGGGCGATCCACGACGGCAAGCCGGATGCGCCCCTCCTCGCATACCAATACCTCCAGACCCTTCCCAAGATCGCCGAGGGCGAGGCGAGCAAACTCTGGATTATCCCGTCAGAGCTCACCGAATCGCTCAAGGGCATCGCGGCCGGCTTCGGCGGCGGCGCGGCGTCCGGTGCGGGAGGGTCGTCAGCGGGCCGCTCGGGTGTCTAGAGCACGCGCCGGCTTCTTCTCCCCCGCTTCCCCACGCATCATCGCCCATCGGGGGCTTGCACGTGACGCCCCCGAGAACACGCTCCTCGCGTTTCTCACAGCGCTGAGTGCTGGGGCGACCCACCTCGAGACCGATGTGCACGCATCCGCCGATGGCGTTGCTGTCATCAGTCACGACGCCGACCTCGCTCGCATCGCCGGCCGCGACATCCGGGTCGAACAGTTGACCATGGCTGAGCTCCGACGCATCGACCTTGGTGCCGGTCAGGGGTTCTGCAGTCTGGCCGAGGCGCTCGATGCGTTTCCGGAAGCGAACTTCAACATCGACATCAAGGCGGCGGGGGCGGTGGATGCGGCGGCGGCCGCCATTCGCGACGCAAACGCCATCGAGCGGGTGCTCATTGCGTCGTTCGATGAGCGGCGACGCTCCGCCACGGTGGGGCAGCTCGACGGTGTCGCCACATCAGCGTCATCCACAACCATGGCCCGCGCCTTCTTCGCCCTCCGGGTCGGATCTCAGCGCCTCCTCGGCCAGGCCCTCTCGCTGGTCGACGCCGTCCAGGTGCCAGAACGCTATGGCGCTATTCGCCTGGTGACACCGCGCAACGTAGCGATGCTCCGCGCCGCAGGCGTGGAGGTCCACGTGTGGACGATCAATGACCCTGATGACATGGAACGCCTCGTCGCGATGGGGGTCGATGGCATCGTCACCGACCGCGCCGACCTCGCGGCGAAGCGGCTTAAGGCGCGGTGAGACGCGAACTATTGTGTATTTGCCTGTGAACCCGCTGAACCGGAGCGCGTAAGGAATGAATCTCCCAGCTTGACGGTTGATACTTTGAGCAACGCGAGGAGGGACCACACAATGGCGGATCGCAGTTTGCGCGGCATGAGGCTCGGATCCCAGAGCCTCCAGAGTGAAGAGGGCGTTACGTTCTCTCCGCGCACGAAGAGTACATATCGTTCGGCAGACGGATCGACCTTTGAGGTCATCTTTTCGGCCGACGCAGAGATTCCCACGCTGTGGGAATCGCCCAAGACCGGCGTCGAAGGACGCCTGGTCGCAGCCGACGGCGAGTTGGTCGAGCACCAGCAGGCCGATGAGAAGGTCGCACGCACGCACTGGGACATGCTCCTTGAGCGTCGTTCACGCGCCGAGCTCGAAGAGCTCCTTCAGGAGCGACTCGACTTTCTCCGCGCTCGCAAAGGTGAGCACAAGATCGGCGCATAGCCGTCAGAGACCGTAACGAAGGGCCCGCGATGCGTCGCGGGCCCTTCCGTTTGCAACGCTTCAGCTACGCGGCGCCTTCGTGCTCGCTCGCACGTGCAGGAAGCCCGAAGCGCACGCCAATTCCCCACACCGTGATGCGCCCGAGCGCCTCAAGGACAATGCCGAGATGCATTTTTGACCGACCCCTGGTGCGCTCGACGAAGGTGATCGGATGCTCGCTGATGCGGCATCCGGCCCGCTCAAGACGCCACGCCATCTCGACCTGAAAGCAGTATCCCTGCGACGAGACGCCAGCAAGGTCGATGCGGCGGAGTGCGCTGGAGCGATAGACGCGAAAGCCGGCGGTGAGGTCGCGCACGCGCGAGCGGAGGGCCGCACGAGCGTAGCGGTTGCCGAGTCGTGAAATCGCGAGGCGATGCTTCGGCCAGTGCTGCACTCCCCCTCCGTCGACCCAGCGGGAGCCGATCACAAGGTCGCTTGCTTGGGTGCCCGCGCCGTCGCCGCGCGCCACGGCGAGCATCGTTGGCAGTTCGGCCGGATCGTGCGACCCGTCGGCATCGATCTCGACGACGAAGGCATAGTCGCGCGCGAGCGCGTGGGTGAAGCCGGCCAGATAGGCCGCCCCGAGGCCAGCCTTGCCGGGCCGACGGAGGATGGCCACCCGTGCGTCGTGGCGAGCGATGGACTCGACGATCGCACCTGTGCCGTCGGGCGAGCCATCATCAATGACAAGGATGTCTGCCTGCGGGAGCGCCGTCGTGATTCGCTCGATGATCTGGGTGATGTTTGCAGCCTCGTTGTAGGTGGGCACCAGCACGAGCACCTCAGGCACGGGGCATCTCCATCGGGCTCGCGCCACTGCGACGACGGCGCAGAGCGAAAGCGCCACTCAGTGCCAGCGTGAGCACGCCAATGCCCGAGACGGCCCACTCGATGCCGCGGCCGGCCACTGATGCCGGGGTGATGGTCGTGCTCAACGGCACCGACTCCACCATGGCACCGGGTTCGAACGTTTCCAGCTCGGCGATCGTGCTTCCATCTGCAGCGATGATCGCGCTTGTGCCGACCGTCGAGATATTCACGACGGAGCGACCGTACTCGATCGCGCGAAGGCGGGCGATCGCAAGCTGCTGCACGCTCTCGGCGCTGTCTCCGAAGTCAGCGTTGTTCGTCGGGGCGAGGATGATTTCGGCGCCCCCGTCGACCATCTCGTGGAGCAGCTCATCATCGACAATGTCGAAACAGATCGCGACACCGGCGGCGAAACTCGTTCCATCATCGAGCGGGATGTCCATCACGTTCGACCGCTCGCCGGCCGAATAGTCACGCGGAATGAGATCGAAAAGGTCGGGTGCAAGCGGATACCAGAAGTCGCGATCTGGCAGATATTCGGCGAACGGCACCGGATGGATCTTGTCGTATTGCGCGATTGACCCCTCCCCCGACTGCCAGAGGAGCATGCTGTTGTAGGTCGAGTCTTCTTCACCGTCGGTGATGGTGCCAACGAGGAGAGGCGCATCCATCTCGTCGGAAATGTAGTCGAGCACGTCGGCGGCCTGCGAATAGCGGAGAGGATTCAGGTCGGCCGAGTTCTCCGGCCACACGACCAGGTCGACCTCCTCATCGATGATCGGCATGGTGGCCTGGAGGTGGTCATCGAGGATGTCGCCGCGCTCGCGCTGCGCAAAGAGGCCGGCGTCGGCATTGCCCTGCACCGCGGCGATGCGAGCCTCACCGCTCGACTCCACCGGCCAGGCGGGGAACAGGAGCGCGATCGCAGCGATCGCGACAACGGGGGTGATGCGAATGACGGGCCGCGCAGCATCCGTCACCGCCTGCACCAGCATTGCGGCGATGAGAGCCACCACGAAGCTCAGCCCGGCAGCGCCAAGCCAGGCGGCGAGGCTCGCGAGGGCCCCCTCCGACTGGGAGAAGGCGAGACGACCCCACGAGAAGCCGCCGTATGGCCACACGCTCGTGATGCCCTCCCGAGCCGTCCAGAGGCCGGCGAGCATGATGGGGAGGCCTCCGAGACGCCACAGCGCGTGCGAGGAGAGCGAAAGGCCCCAACGCCAGGCGAGCGAGAAGATGACGGCGGCGATCGCGAAAAACAGCGTCTCGACCCCCGCGAGGGCGAGCCATGGCACCGCGCCGAGGTAGGTGGTGAGCCAGAAGATGTGCGTGCCATAAAACGAGAAACCGCTGAGCACCCCAACAATCGCCGCGCCGCCGAGCGAAGTATGGCGAAGCGACCACAGGATGATTGCGGTGCCGACGACTGCGAGGGGCCACCACCCAATCGGCGGAAACGCTGCCGAAAGGAGGAGCCCCCCGATCACGCTGCCGATGAGCCGTTGCCAGAGGGGTCGGCGCCGTTGCGCGCGCTTCGCAACGGGCACGTCGGAGGTCTGGTCGATCGTCGTTGTCACGGCTCAGCTCACACTCGAATAGGCGACGATGCCGCGGCGGATCGCATCGAGCGCCTTGCGAGCCGTCGGCCCAACCGGTGCGTCGGCCACGACGGAGAGCTGGTCAAGCATGTCGATGGTTTGTTTGGTCATGCGCACGAAGTCACCGGCGGCGAGCTCGGCGTCGCGCAGCACCGCATCGAGCTGCGCGCCCTGGGCCCAGCGATACATGGGCATGGAGAGGCCTGTTGCGACGGGGATGGTGCCCGGCAGGCGGTGCGCGGTCTCAAGGTCGTCGAGCTGGGCCCAGAGGGTGGTCGTGTTGTCGAGCGCCGCTCGGAAGGGACCCTTCGGCAGGGTGCGCTCGGCGCCGGCAGGCTCTTCGCGTCGCGGCTCGTAGACGATCGCTGCGGCCATGGCGGCCATCCCCGGCACGTCGAGGGAATCCCAGAGGCCCCGTCGCACGCTCTCCGCGACGAGGAGGTCACGCTCACCGTAAATGCGGCGCAAAATGCGACCACCCTCGGCGACCGTGACGGCCCCATGCTCATTTCGGGCGAGGTAGCCGAGCTCGAGCAGCACATCGGTGACCCGGTCGAACACTTTGGCGACGGCGCCGGTGCGGGTCTTGACCTGCCGGCGCAGATCATCCGACTGCTTCTTCAGCTTCGACCAGCGCTCCGCCCAGCGTGCGTGTGCCTCACGGTCGCTGCAGCTGTGGCACGGATGCTGCTTCAGCCGCTTGCGGAGGCCCGTGAGTTGGCGCTGCCGACGGTCGCGCTCGCCCCGTGAACCCGCATCGCTGCGCACGGTCTTGCGTTCGAGGTCGGTGAGTTCGCGCCGGATGCTGTAGTACTCGGCAAAGTCGCCAAGGTGGCACTGCATCGCCTTCGCGTAACCGTCGAGCGATTCCTCCTGGCCGCGCACCTTGCGGGCGATGTCGACGACCGATCGGTCGGCCTGGAACTGCGCGAACGACGACTCGAGGATGTCGCGGGTGCGTTCGCGACCGAACTGCTCGATGAGGTTCACCGCCATGTTGTAGGTCGGCGAGAAGCTCGAATTGAGCGGATAGGTGCGCCGAGAAGCGAGGGATGCGACCGCCTGCGGGTCGAGCCCGCCCTGCCACTGGATGACGGCGTGTCCCTCGACGTCGATGCGCCGCCGCCCGGCGCGCCCAGTCAGTTGGGTGTACTCCCCCGGCGTGATGGGCACGCGCGCTTCGCCATTGAACTTCTCAAGCTTCTCGAGCACCACGGTGCGGGCCGGCATGTTGATGCCGAGCGCGAGCGTCTCGGTGGCGAAGACCGCCTTGACGAGCTTCTTTTGAAAAAGCTCTTCGACGACCTCCTTGAACGCCGGAAGCATGCCAGCGTGGTGGGCGGCGACACCGCGCTCAAGGCCATCGAGCCACTGCCAGTAGCCAAGCACGGCGAGGTCTTCATCACGAATCGTGCGGCAGCGCTCTTCGACGATGGCGCGAATCTCGTCGCGCTCGTGCTCCGCGGTGAGGCGCACCCCCGATCGCAGGACCTGGCCAACGGCCTGATCGCAGCCGTTGCGGCTGAAGATGAAAAAGATCGCCGGCAGCAGGTTCTTCGAACCGAGCAGCTCGACAATCTCGCCCCGATTGAGTTTGCCCTCCTCAAACTGCCGCGCGTGGTACCGGTTTCGATCGCGACCACGGGCGCGTCCGCGTTCGGGCGGACGACCGCCGCCACGACCCCCCGCTGAGGTGAGACGCATGAGTTCGGGATTGACGCGATGGGCCGCGGCATCGCCCGTAAGCTTTGGCACCCCGCCCGCGCTATCGAAGAGGTCGAGCAGCTTGCCCTTGACCAGCACGTGCTGATCGAGTGGCACCGGCCGCTCCTCGGAGACGATCACCGCCGTCTCTCCGCGCACCGCCTGGAGCCAATCGCCGAACTCTTCGGCATTGGACACGGTAGCGCTGAGGGAGACAAGTCGAACCGACTGCGGCAGGTGGATGATGACCTCCTCCCACACGGCACCGCGAAAGCGATCGGCGAGATAGTGCACCTCGTCCATGACCACGAAGGAGAGATCGCGCAGCAGGTCAGAGTCGGCATAGAGCATGTTGCGGAGCACCTCGGTCGTCATGACGACGACGCGGGCACCCGAGTTGATGTTGGTGTCGCCCGTGAGGAGGCCAACTTCGCTCGCGCCATACTCGGCGACGAACTCCTGAAACTTCTGGTTGCTCAGCGCCTTCATGGGTGCCGTGTAGAACACCTTCGCGGAGCGCTGCTGCATCGCAAGGTACACAGCGAACTCCGCGACAACAGTCTTGCCGGCGCCGGTCGGCGCTGCGACGAGCACACTGTCTCCGCGCTCGAGCGCAGCGCATGACTCCAGCTGAAACCCGTCGAGATCAAACGACAACGCTGACCTGAACTGCTCGAGGAGGGGTGTGCCCTGGCGGAGCTTCGCCGCAGCGTAACGTTCGGCCGCGGTCAGGTGCTCTTCGATCACGCCGTCGCCCCGATCATGCGGCGGATTCCGCCTCGCGGACCAGAGCAGCATCGCGCTTCGACCGTCGTCGGTCGTTGAGCCATGCCACACCGGCGGCGAGCAGATACAACAGGGTCATCGGCACCATGAGCATGAACATCGACATGATGTCGGCTGCCGGTGTTGCGACGGCCGCGAAGGTCGCGATGACGACCACCGCGACGCGCCACCCCTTGATGATCTGCTTCGCCGAGAGCACCCCCACGAAATTCACGAGCACGAGGAAAACAGGGAAGACAAACCCGACACCGATTGCGAGCAACAGCTTCGTCGAGAAGTCGAGATAGTCCTTCGCCTTCAGCAGGGTCGGGGCATCCTCGGCGGCGAAGCCGACCAGAAGGGTGACCATGTTCGGCAGAATGAGCCAGCCGACGTAGCATCCGGCGACGAAGAGCGGCACGGCGGAGAGCGCAAACCCGAGTGCGTACCGTCGCTCGGTGCGGTGCAGCGCCGGCATGAAAAACGCCCACAGTTGGTACAACCAGATTGGGCTTGAGATGACAATGCCGACGGCGATCGCGATCTGCATGCGGGTGTCGAATGCTTCGGTCACATAGGTGTACGAAACATCCGCCGTCCTGCCCTGGTCTGCAGCGACGCTCTCGAGCGGAATACGGAGCTGACCCCACACCCACTCCGCCAGAAAGAATCCGGCGACAGCGGCGATCAGGATAGACCCAGCGGCGATGAAGAGCCGGCGGCGGAACTCGAGCAGATGTTCGCCGAGGGACATCCGCCCCTCTCGGTCTCGCGGCGTGCGTGTCGGCGCAGCCACGCGGGTCAGTTCTTTGTTGGCTTCTCGTCAGCCGGCGCCGAAGTGACGTCGTCAGTCGAAGACTGCTCGTTCTTGCCGGCCTTCATCTCACTCTTGAAGATGCTCATCGACTGCGCCACGCTCTTCGCCATCTGCGGAAGCTTTGGGGCGGCGAACAGCACAAGCACGATGATGACGAGGAGCAGACCGGTCCAACCGCCAAGATTTGCGGGCATGAGTTTCTTCTTTCAGAGGGGATGCAGTAGGGGAAGTCTACGCCACTGGGTGAGAGTCGGCCGTATATCCGGCATCGGCATCGCTCACCCACCGGCGGACAGCGTCGCGCGCCTCAGGAGGCTCGATCACCCTGACGACGTCCGACATCCCGGCGACGAGACGCTTGAGACGGTGAAAGTGTGGAACTGAGATTGTCGTGAGCACGCGATCGGGGTCAGCGGAGTGGCTCGGCTCGGCCGGGCCGAAATCGGCGAGCAGTGGGAGCGCTGCCCGGGCGACATCAAGGGTGACCGTGATGTCGTCGCGCGAACCCTCGAAGAGCGAATCGCCGAGGGCGATATCGCGGGCGCGGTAGGCGACCGGGTCGGCCGACGATTTCGGGTCGATGATGCGGTCGATGCGGAAGGTGCGCACCGACTCGCGCAGGTGGCACCACGCGCGGAGATACCAATCGTTGTCGAGCGACTCGACCCGGAGCGGGTCAACCCGCCGATGCTGGCGCTCGCCCTTCCAATCGAGGTAGTCGAAGGCGAGCTGGGTGCCCTTCTCGACCGAATCGTGGATGACCTGCAGCACAGCATTCGACTCGCTGCCCTCGACCGCGACGGGGCTCGGCTCAGCGGATGCACCGCGCGACAGTTTTGCCATGAGCGTCGAAATCGCGGTGCGGTCGGCGTTCTCTGGCAGCCCTGACAGGTACTGGAGGCCAGCGATGAGGGCGGCTGCTTCGCGCGCCGAGAACCTGGGCGAATCGTCGATTGCCACGAGGTTGGTGAGGAGGATCTCGTCGTTGTCGTCGAAATCATCCCAGGCCAGATCGAAGAGGTCGCCGTGCTGGTAGGTGCCGGTGTCGCCGGGGATGCCGGAGATGGCGATGAGGCGCACGGCCTCGCGCACCTGCTCTGGCTCGACGCGGAAGTGAGCGGCAACATCCGACACGCTGATGCGCTCGCGCTCCATCAGAAACGGCACGAGCACGAGCAAGAAGGCGAGTTTGTCTCCCGCCTGCGGGGGCTTCGCCTTCGCTCGGCGCTGCGGATCAGCCACGGTGCACCTGCTCACCATGATCGGCGGCAACACGCCGGAGTCGGTCGCGGACAGCGTCGCGCAGCGATGCCGGTGCCTGCACGATGACCTCCGGCCCGAGCTCTGCCAGTTCGTCGGCGACGATTGCGGTGTCAGCGAAGTGCAGGGTGAGTTCGGACTCGGCGGATGCCACGGTGCCGCGCCTGCGAAGGAGGCGAGTCGCGGCATCCGAGCCCGGGGTGACGCGCACGACGGCGGTGTTCGCGTTCCACACGGCGGCGAGTTCGGCGAGGCCGATTGCCGCCTGATCGCCGGCCGGTGGGGTGAACCGCTTCGAGGTGATCGCTACCGCGCCGACAATGCGGCGGAGCAGATAGGTGCGGGTCGTATCGGAGCCTGGCAGCCTCGAATAGAGGTGCCAACGACCCTCATGCTGAAAGAGCGCGAGCGGCTCGACCGTGCGGGTGCCCGGTGTCGACTCCCCCGGCTTGAGGTACGCAAACGTCACGACGGCGCTCTTCTGGAGCGCCCCCGTGAGCGGCTCGAACGCGTCATCACGAGCGCGGAGCCGCGGCGTGTAGCCGAGAACAGGCTCGGCGGGGACGAGGCCGAGCGAGCGCAGCTTCAGCAGCGCGCGGTCGGATTCGGCCGAGAGACTGCCCTCGCGCCACACCATCGACGCGAGGTGGAGCAGCGCTGTCTCTTCTGGCGTGAACCGCACGTCGCTCGGGAGCTCGTAGGCACCCTTCGGGATGCGGTAGCGGAGATGCTGGTTGTTGCCGGGATCTCCGAGCGGCTCCACCGTCTCGAGTGGCACTCCAAGTTCGCGAATGTCGTCTTTGTCGCGTTCGAACTGGCGCTCGAGGTTGGCGTTGTCGCCGCCAGCGACATAACGCTGGCGGTACCCCTGCACCGTCGAAAGAATGTCCTGCTTGGTGAGGCCGGTCTCCGTCGCGAGCAGGGCGAGGACAAGGCTGAATAGCCTTTCCTCGACCGGAACGCGCGCTGCTGCCACCGACTACTCGGCGATCCCGAGAATGTCGATAACGAAGACGAGTGTCGAGTTGGCCGGGATGGTGTCACTCGCCTGGTCGCCGTAGCCGAGGTCTGGCGGGATCACGAGGAGCACCTGCGAGCCGACCTTCTGGCCGATGAGCCCGTCGAGGAAGCCCTGGATGAATGCGCCCTGCTCCAGCTCGAAGATCGCCGGCTGGCTGCTCTCCCAGGTGCTGTCGAACACGGTTTCGCCATCCCAGAGGAACCCCGAATAGTGCAGGACGACCTGGTCGCCCTCCTCGATCTCGTCACCGCCACCCTCCTTGAGGAGCGAAGTAACGAGGTCTGTCGGCGGCTCTTCTTCTGGAATGGTGATGCCAGGCTGGCCGTCTGCACCGAGGACGACAGTGGGGTCTCCGTTGTTGCTTGCACGGGGCGTGCCATCGGCGCGCGGAAGGAACGACTGCAGCACGTCGATGATGAAGATGAGCGAGTCATCGGCTTCGACGCCGTAATCGGGGATCGCCTCGCCGCTGTGGGTCTCTTCGGCCGTGCCGACGACGACAATGCGGGAGCCGACGCTCGCACACGCGAGCGCCTCCGTGGCGGGCGGCAGCGTCTCGGAGGCGGTCGAGAGCAGCACGCCGCCCGTGTAGCCGGTGTCTTGCACGACTTCGCCGTTTGCACCGTTGACGATCGACACCTCGACAAGCGCGGGTTGTCCATCGGTGAGAAGTTCGCCGTCACCCTCGGTGACAACACTCACCTCGGTGCTCTGGGCGATCACGGGCGTCGGCATGTCGATCGAGGGCGCCGAGCCGACGGTTCCCTCGACAGTGACAACAGACGAGGCGTCGCCGGATTCGAACGTGCAGTCGGTCGATGGGCTGGAGCAGGCGGTCAGCGCAGGAACAACGATGGCGACGGCGAGCAGCGCGGACAGTGTGCGCACGAATCCTCTTTTCATGACGGGTATAGCAATTCTAGTTGGCAGCATCCGGCTCGTTGGCAGCATCCGGTTTCGCGTCAGCACCCGGTTTCGCGTCGGCAGCGGCGGCGGCGGCGAGGGCGTGATCGGCGCCGGCCCTCGCCGCGCGCGCCGTCTTGCGGAGCTTCTTGTCGGTGCCGGTGCGATCGCCGAGAGCCCCAGGGGTCCACAGTTCGACGTCGTCATCGCTGAAGTCAGTCTTTGACACCCGCCGTTTGAGCTGGGGCAACACTGTGCCGTCGGCGAGGCGCCTCGCCGTGAGCAAGAAGCCCGTGTGGGCGACCATGCGGTGGTCGGGGCGCACCGCGAGGCCCTCGACGTGCCAGCCGCGCACCATCGTTTCGCTCGACTGCGGGTCGGTGAACAGGCCGGTCGCCCTGATGGCCTCGGCGACGCGCGAGAGCTGGGTCACCGTCGCGATGTAGCAGACGAGCACACCGCCGGAGCGCATCGCGGTCGCGCACGCCTCCAGACACTCCCACGGCGCGAGCATGTCGAGAATGATGCGGTCGACGGATGCCGGCGCTGTCGTTTGCGGCAGCGCCTCGACGAGGTCGCCGACCGTGACGCTCCAGTTGTCGGGACGTCGCCCCATGTAGCTCGTGACGTTGGCCTGCGCGATTTCGGCGAACTCTTCGCGGCGTTCGAACGATTTCAGCGTTCCCGCATCGCCGAGGCCGCGGAGGAGCCAGAGGCTCAGGGCGCCGGAGCCGACACCCGCCTCGACGACCGTCGCCCCGGGAAAGATGTCGCCGAGCGCAAGGATCTGCGCCGCATCCTTGGGGTAGATGATGGCGGCGCCTCGCGGCATCGACATGACGAAGTCGTTGAGGAGCGGGCGAAGGGCGAGGTATTCGTCGCCGGAGGAGTTTGTGACGACGGAGCCGTCGGGCAGGTCGATGAGCACGTCGTGTTTGATGGTGCCTCGGTGGGAGTGGAACTCTTTGCCGGGCTCGAGAATGATCGTGTGCAGCCGGGCTTTGGGTCCGGTGAGCTGCACTTTGTCGCCGCTGCGAAACGGACCACTGAAGCTCATGGGGTGGTCTCTTTCGTTGACGCGGCCGCGCGGGCGGCGGCAAGCACCTCGGCGAGGTCGTCGACGCTGCGGCCCTCAAGGGTCGCCCACAGGGTGTAGTCGTCGCTGGGGTGGAGGGTGACGTGCGCTGGCACGCCGATGGTGGCCATGCCCGAGGCGACGGCCGAGGTGACGCCCGTGACGGAGTCTTCGATCGCGACACAGTCGCTCGGGTCGAGACCGAGAAGAGCTGCCGCGTGCAGGTAGGGCTCCGGATGCGGCTTGCCGTGGGTCACCAGATCGCCGCTGACGACCGCGTCGAACGCTGGGAACCCGATCGAGTCGGCGACGAGCTCCGCCATCTCGCGATACGACATCGTGACGAGCGCGGTCTTGACCCCTCGCTCGCGGAGGGCGAGGAGCAGTTCGCGGGCGCCGGGCCGCCACGGCACGGCGGTGCGGATTTGCGCGACAACGCGCGAGCTCACGCGTTGGATGATCTCGTCTTCTGAAAGGTCAACGCCGCGGCGCTGGAAGAGCTGGGCCGCGGAGGAAAGTGAGGCGCCGACGACCTCAAGCGACTCTTCATGAGTCCACGTGATGCCGAACTCGCTGAAGAGATCCTCTTCTGCGCGCATCCAGTACGGCTCGGTATCGACGATTGTGCCGTCCATATCCCAGAACACGCCGGCGGGGAGGTGAGAGGTCATCGGTCGAGTCTATTCGGCCTGCACGGCGCGGCCGGTCGTGCGTTCTATCCTTGATGGACGCCATCGACAGGAAGGGGCACGCATGCAGCACGAATTGCTCAGTGGGCGCACCCTCGTCGTCGCCTTCGCCGGCTGGAACGATGCCGGTGATGCGGCGAGCGGTGCCGTCACGGCGCTGCGGGACATGCTCGAGGTCGAGCCGATCGCCGCCGTCGACCCCGAAGACTACTTCGACTATCAGTTCAACCGACCCACGATCGCCACCGACGATGACGGGTCACGGTCGATCGAGTGGCCGGGCGCCACCGTTTTCGCCCCCAGCGACGACAGCAACCTCTACCTGCTGCTCGGCACCGAACCATCGCGCAACTGGAAGACCTTCGCCGCCGAGATGCTCGAAACCATCGAGGATCGCGACATCGAGACCGTCGTGCTGCTTGGCGCGATGCTCGCCGATGTGCCGCACACCCGGCCCATCTCCGTGTTCGTCACGAGCGAGAACGACGGCGTGCGCCAGGCGCTCGAACTCGAGCGGAGCACATATGAGGGGCCGGTCGGCATCCTCAGCATCATCGCCGACGCGTGTGAGCGTGCCGGCGTGCGCACCCTCTCGATCTGGGCCTCCGTGCCGCACTACGTGCACAGTGTGCCATCGCCCAAAGCGACCCTCGCCCTGCTCGACAAGCTGCAGGAGTTTATCGGCGTCGAGCCAGCACGCGAGACTCTCGTTGCTGAAGCGGCGGCGTGGGAGGACAGCATCGACACGCTCGCGGGTGAAGACGACGACATGGCCTCGTACATCGCCCAGCTTGAGCAGGCGCGCGACACAGTGGACTCCCCCGAAGCGAGCGGTGACGCGATCGCGGAAGAGTTCGAGAAGTACCTGCGCCGTCGCGGCGACGGTGGCAAAGCCGACGGACGCGGCGGCGCTGGCGGCCGAGGCTAGCACCGCACCACCGGCACGCTGGCGCTACTGCAGTCGGACTCCGAGCAGCGCGTCGATCGCGCTGACGCTCGCGTGGGTTGCCGCGTGCCCCGCGGCGATGTGGGCGTCGATGATGGTGAGCGCCTGCGGCGTTGCAAGGTCGTGGCTCAGGGTTGAGCGCAGCACAGAGATGAGTGGGTCTGCATCGACTGGGGCAGCATCCGAAGCCCATGCGACCCACGACGCGAGTCTCGTCTTGGCGCGGGTGAGGTGGGCGTCGGTCCACTCCCAGTCGCTGCGGTAGTGCTCTGAGAGCAGGGCGAGACGGATGGCGCGGGGGTCAGCCCCGGCGGTGACGAGTCGCGACACGAGCACAAGATTGCCGAGCGACTTGCTCATCTTCTGCCCCTGGTAGGCGACCATGCCGGTGTGCGAGTAGATCTCGGCGAGCGGCGCACCCATAAGGGCGGCGACATGCCCGGCGCTGAACTCGTGGTGGGGAAAAATGAGGTCGGAGCCGCCGCCGTTGACCGTGATGGTTTCGTCGTGCCGGTCGAGTGCGATGACGGCGCATTCGATGTGCCAGCCGGGGCGCCCGCGACCGAGCACCGACTCCCAGGCCGGCTCGCCGAGACGCTCGGCACGCCACAGCAGCGGGTCGAGCGGGTCACGTTTGCCTGGCCGCTCGGGGTCTCCCCCGCGCTCAGCCGACAGCGCGAGCATCGTCTCGCGATCGAGGTTGCTTTCGTCGCCGAGGGTCCACACCGTACCGGCGGCGGCCGCACTGTCGAAGTAGATGTCGTCGTCGGCATCGTCGCTCGGCACACGGTAGGCCGTGCCACGCTGCAGCAGCGTCGCGACCGCGTCTGCGACATCCGGAATCACCTCGGTGACGCCGACATAGTGCTGCGGGGGGATGATGCTGAGCCGCTCCATGTCGGAGCGAAACAGTTCGACCTGCGATGCTGCGAGCTCACGCCAGTCGACCCCCGTCGCGGCCGCGCGCTCAAGAAGAGGGTCGTCGATGTCGGTCACGTTCTGCACGTAGCGCACGTCGCGGCCGGCGTCGAGCCAGAGTCGCACGAGGGTGTCGTAGGCGAGGTAGGTGGCGGCGTGACCGAGGTGCGTGGCGTCGTAGGGCGTGATGCCGCAGACGTAGAGCGAGGCGTGGGAGGTGGAGCAGGCCCGCTTGATGGTGCCCGTTGCGGTGTCGAACAGCTGCGGGATGGGGCCGGTGCCGGGCAGGGCGGGAACGGCGGGGTGGCTCCAGGACTTCACCCTGCCAGCCTAGGTGGGCTGCAGCACGCCCATGGACAGCAGCACGAGGAGAGCGCCCCCGAGCAGCAGTCGGTAGAGGACAAATGGAAGGAACGAGTGCTTTGAGATGTAGTTCATGAGGAAGGCGATGACGGCGAGACCCACCCCAAACGCGACGACGGTGGCGACGAGGGTTTCGAGCGGCCCGTACACCTCGAAGCAGGTTTCGACTGCCGAGTCGCAGGTGACACCGTGGTAGAGCTCGTAAAGCCCACTGCCGAAGACGGCGGGCACCGCGAGCAGAAACGCGAAGCGGGAGGCCGCCGGTCGGGTGTAACCGAGGGCGAGCCCGGTTGTGGTGGTTGCCCCGGAGCGGGAGACCCCCGGGATGAGCGCGAGGGCCTGTGCGATACCGATCGTGATGCCGTGGCTGTAGCGCATCTCGTTCATCTCGCGGGTGCGCCGGCCCAGCCAGTCGGCGAGGCCCAGGATGAGCCCGAACACGATGAGCACGATCGCGACGAGCCACAGCGATCGGAACGCCGAACGGATGTATTCCTGGCCGAAGAACCCGAGGAGCACGATCGGCACGGTGCCGATGATGATGAGCCAGCCGAGCCGCACGTCGGGGTCGTTCTTTGCGATGCCCTCGGCGGGGCGGAAGTGGCGGAACCATCGCCCGATGATGCGGGTGATGTCCTTCCAGAAGTAGATGATGACGGCGGTCTCGGTGCCGAGCTGCGTGATGGCGGTGAAGGTGGCCCCAGGGTCGGTCGCCGATGGCAAGAACTCGCCCACGATGCGGAGGTGCGCGCTCGAGGAGATGGGCAAAAACTCGGTGAGCCCCTGCACCAGGCCGAGGATGATCGCCTCGATGAAACTCATGGAACTCCCTGTGTGATCGCTGGTTGAGTAGGCCCGTCAGGGCCGTATCGAAACCCGGCACCGCAATCTCGCCAGGGCCGTATCGAAACCTACCGGTCGACTCAGTATCCCAGCAGTAGGTCCCTGAGTACGCGCCGACCGAAGACGAGCGAGTCGAGCGGCACCCGTTCGTCGACCCCGTGGAACATGCCGGGGAAGTCGAGCTCGGGCGGCAGCTTGAGCGGCGCGAAGCCGTAGCCGCGGATGCCGAGTTTGCTCAGCGCCTTGTTGTCGGTGCCGGCGGCGAGGAAGTACGGCAGCACGGGCGCACCGGGGTCGTGGCGTTCGAGGGTGGCCTTGACGGCCTCGACGAGGTCACCGTCGAAACTCGTCTCGGTGCCGATATCGCGGAACGAGGTGACGACCTCGATGCCCGGCCCGACGGCATCCTGAATCGCCTGGATGACGGCATCCTCTTCTCCCGGGAAGGCGCGGATGTCGAGGCTCGCCTCCGCCGTGTCGGGGATGACGTTGTGCTTGTACCCGGCGGCGAGCTGGGTGGGGTTCGCGGTGTTGCGGAGGGACGCCTGGATCCAGCTTGAGGCGGTGCCGGTGGCGAGGGCGAGCTCGTCTGGGCCGACCTGCTGCGGGTCGACGCCGAGGATGCGGGCGATTTCGCCGAGCAACTGCTCGGTCGTGTCGGTGAGCCGCACGGGCCACTCGAGGCGACCGACCTGTGCGACGGCCTCCGCGAGTCGGGTGATGGCGTTGTCGGGGTGGATGCGGGAGCCGTGCCCGGCGGTGCCGCGCGCGACGAGCTTCGCCCAGATGAGCGCCTTCTCCCCCGTCTGCAGCAGGTAGGCGCGCTGGTCGCCGACCATGATCGAGTAGCCGCCGACCTCGCTGATGGCGTCGGTGGCGCCGTCGAAGAGTTCCGGATGCTCGCGCACCAGGTAGCCGGAACCGTGCACCCCGCCCGCCTCCTCATCGGCGAAGAACGCCACCACAAGGTCGCGGGCGGGCCGCTCCCCCGCACCGAGGACGTCGCCGAGGGCGGTGAGGATCATGGCATCCATGTTCTTCATGTCGACCGCGCCACGACCCCACAGCATGCCGTCTTTGATGACGCCCTCGAAGGGGTCGACCGACCAGTTGTCTGCAATTGCCGGCACCACATCGAGGTGGCCGTGGACGACAAGCTTGCCCTTCGGTTTGTCGGTTGAGCTTGTCGAAACCTCGCGCCCCTTCACCGGCGCCACAACACTCACGCGCCCCGGCGCGCTCTCGAACATTTGCGGCTCAAGGCCGAGGGCGACCAGTTTTTGGGCGACATACTCCGCGGCATCCGCTTCGCCGTTGGAGCGCCCCTCACCGAAATTGCTCGTATCGAAGCGGATGAGATCCCGCGCGATGATGGCTGTTTCGTCGAGGTCGGCATCGGAGGTCATGCGACCACGCTACTAGGCCGGATGCTGGCCGCCGCTGGAGTGTGCAGGTGGACGAAACAGGGTCGCCGGTCATGCTAAAGTCGTACCTCGTTGCGCAAGCAACATTCATCCTGTCCGGATGGCGGAATTGGTAGACGCGCTAGCTTGAGGTGCTAGTGCCCGTATAGGGCGTGGGGGTTCAAGTCCCCCTTCGGACACGCAATACAACTGGTTGAGACAGTTGAAGGCCGGATCCTGTGGATCCGGCCTTTTTCGTTGCTCGGGTGCGGTCCGGCCAGTGGCATGGTTGAGTCACCTCGCTGCTTGTCTCGCTTTGTCGCACGCCGCCGGAGACCCCGGCGGACGATCATCCCGCGACGGGGAGGAAGACGCGCATCGCGCTGGGGCCGCGTTCGGCCCAGCGGTAATAGGGAACGAGGGCGACCGTGCGGGTCTCGAGCTCATTCGCTGGCGCCGCATCCGCGCCAAAGGGCAGCTGCCCGACGTCGCGCTGGGCGGGAGGTCGGAGCGCGAGCCGAACCGTGGCTCCGTCGCCCGCCGTCACGGGGTCGCAGGCGGTATCGATCGCCACGTCCTCGAGTTCGATGTCGCCGCCGAGGTCGGTCGACTCGAGGCACAGCACGAGCGGTCCTCTCTCGACCGCAACCGTTCCGCGGAGCGCGTCGATGCGGTGGTCCGGCCAGGTCAGCCGGGGTTGCAATGCCAGGTGCAGGGTCACGGTCTCGCCCGGCGTGAACACCCGCTCGACGTCAGCCCAGCCGGGCTCGACGGCGTGGGTGCCGTCCGCCGTCACGATTTCGGCGCCGGTCGCCCAGTGCGGCACCCGCAGGCGGAGAGTCATCGCAGTATCCAGGGCCTCGACCACCTCGAAGCGAATCGTGCCATCATGCGGATACTCAGTTGCGACTCGCAGGAGGCACTCCCCCGAGCCCAGCACAGCGCGCACTTCACCGGAGCCGTACTGCAGGATAGAGAGCACGTCGTCCTCGACGGCGGCAGTGTACGCCTGAAGTGAGGCCAGCGTACGAGCCACGTTGGTGGGGCAGCATGAGACGTCAAACCATGGCGCTCGAATACCGCCCTCGGCGCGCATGTGCACATCCTCCTGCGAGACGTCCTCGCCCACCGTGCGCTGCTGCAGCGGGTTAGCGTAGAAAAAGGCACGGCCATCGGTGCGGGGCGATGTCGCCACCACGTTGAAGAGCGTTCGCTCGATGAGGTCGCAGTAACGGACATCGCCCGTCGCCAGATAGAGACGCCACGACAGCATGACGGATGCCACGCCCGCGCAGGTCTCGCAGTATGCCCGGTCGGCGGGCAGCTCCCAGTCGTCGCCGAAGCCCTCGTCCTGGTGCCGGGAGCCCATGCCGCCCGTCAGATAGGTGCGCCGCTCGACCGTGCGAGCCCACTGCCGTTCGAGCACCTGCAGCAGTTCGGTGTCGCCCCGTTCGACGGCCACGTCCACGGCGCCTGCCGAAAGGTAGAGCGCTCGCACGGCGTGGCCCCTCAGCGCTTCAGCATCGCGGACGGGAACATCGTCTTGAAAGTAGGCGGCAGAGAGGAGGGGCCGCACCGCGAGGGACCCGTGCCCGCGGCGCTCAATGAAGACGTTCGCCTGCTCCACGTATCGCGGCTCAGCGACGGCACGCCCGAACTCGGCCAGGGCGACCTCAACCTCAGGGTGACCGCAGATCGCCTCCGTGCCCCCCGGCGCGAAGACTGAGCAGATGTGATCCGCCACCCGCCGCGCGATCGCCACTAAGGGGTCGTCGCCCGACGTGCGTGCGCGGGCGA
The DNA here is from genome assembly GCF_054969005.1 of Homoserinimonas flava. NCBI lineage: Bacteria > Bacillati > Actinomycetota > Actinomycetes > Micrococcales > Microbacteriaceae > Homoserinimonas > Homoserinimonas flava. Next base: position 979,953 of record NZ_JBUEQS010000001.1, on the reverse strand, counting down.
CGGCGGCCTGGAGCAGGTGTCCGGCGCAATACAGCTCGTGTCCCATCGACATGTCGGAGTAGCGAGGGGGCAGGCCCGGGTGCCCGAAGGCCGTGTTCAGATAGCCGTCGGCATCCTGCGCCGCGGCCACTCGGGACACGAGGCTGTCATAGGTGGCGCGGAGCGTCGGGTTGTCTTCCCTGGCCAGCTCCCACGCCATCGCTTCGAGAAGCTTGTAGACCTCCGAATCGGAGAACTCCCATCCGTCATGCCAGGTGATCGCCTCATCTTGGGCGACGCGGTCGAAGTTGGCGAGCCAGCCTAGGCGTTCCATCCATTCGAGACAGTGGCCGATCGTGGCGTCGGCGTTGACGGTTTGGCGGGAGCCCCAGAATCCATCACGGTGGAGGCTCACCTCGGTGACGGAGGCGCCGCGGCGCGCGGACGACGACGGTTCGACCGGCGCCGGGTGACGAGAGGGTGTCACGGTTCAGTCCTTCACTGCGCCGGCGGTGACCCCGGCAGCGACGTATCGTTGGGCGATCACAAGGAGGATCGCGGCCGGGATGGATGCGACGACGGCGGTGGCCATGATGGCGTTCCACTGTGTCGTGTTATTGCCGATGTAGGCGTAGATGCTGAGTGTCACCGGTGTCATGTCGCCGTTGCGGTTGAGCGTCGACGCGAAGATGAAGTCCGACCACGCCCAGAGGAACGCGAAGAGCGACACTGTCAGTACCGAATTGCGGCTCAAGGGCAGCACTATGGAGATGAAGCTACGCCACGCACCCGCGCCGTCGATGCGTGCCGCTTGGAGAAGCTCCTTGGGCAGTCCGCTCATGAATGCCGTGAGCAGGAGGACCCCGAAGGGCACGGCGATCGTAGTGTCGGCGAGGATTAGCCCCCAGACTGAGTTGAGCAGGCCGAGACGCACATAAATCGCATAGAAGCCCATCGCCATCACGACCGCCGGAATCATCTGGGCGACGAGGAGGATGAAGTTGAGACCTCCCCCGCCGCGCAAGCGGAGCAGCGAGATCGCGTAAGCCGCGGGAGCCGCGATCGCCACCGTGAGCACGACGCATCCGAGGCCGATCAACAGGCTTGTGCCGAGCGCGGGAAGTTGCTGCCGAAACACTGCCGCGTACCCGTCGAAAGTCGGGTCAAGCGGCAGGATGCTCGGCGGATTGGCGCGCAGGTCCCCGGTGCGCGTGAGAGAGACATTGATCATCCAGTAGACCGGGAACAGCATGATGGCCGTGAAAAGTATGCCGAGGGCGGTCTTCCACCAGGAGCGTCGGGTGGTCATGAGTTCGCCTGTCGACGCTGGATGCGGAGGTAGATAACACCGAACACCAGCGCGACCACGATGAGCAGATTCCCCACGGCTGCGGCGGGCGACAGATCGGGCTGGCCGGTGCCGAAGGCCTCTCGGTAGGACCAGATGGCGAGGGTGGTCGTGGAGTTGGCGGGTCCGCCGCCGGTCATGATCCAGATGATGTCGACCACCTTAAGCGTGTACACGAGGCCGAGCAGGAGGGTAATGGCGGAGACGGGGCGGAGGAGAGGGAGCGTGATACTCCAGAACTGACGCCACGCTCCGGCACCGTCAAGGGACGCGGCCTCATAGAGATCGGCCGAGATGCCTTGTAGCCCCGAATAGAGGATCACCAGGTTGAACGGGATGCCCAACCAGATGTTCGCGATGACCACCGCGATGAGGGCGGTGTCTGGTGAGGTCAGCCAGTTGATCTGGCCGATGCCGAAGGCCTGGAGAAAGGAGTTGACGATTCCGCTGTCGCTGTTGAGCATCCACGACCACATTGAGCCCGACACAATGAGCGGGAGAAGCCATGGCACGAGGAACAGGGCGCGAAGCACTCCGGAAAGCCTGAAACTACTGCGGAAGAAGACGGCAAGGGCGAGGCCGATCACGTACTGGAAGGTCAGCGACCCGAAGACGAACACGGCGGTGTTCCACGATGCCTGGCCGAAAAGGGGCGAGCTGATGACGTCGACGTAGTTGCTGAGCCCGACGAACTCGGCATTCCCCTGCACGAACGCCCTGATGGTGTAGTCATGCAGGCTCAGGTCGATGCTGCGCACCAGCGGGTAGGCATAGAAAGCGAGAAGGTAGGCGATGAGCGGAGCCGCGAAGCCGACGGCGACCCACCGGGAACCGTGCCGGCTCGAGCGGCGACGCTGGCCGGGCGGAACCACGACGGACATCGTGTCGGTCGCGGGCGGGACCATGGCCTGCGTGGACGAGATCGACATCATTTCCTTCCTGTGCTGGCGGTGGGGACGAGCCGATGGGCCCGCCCCCACTGCCGGGCTAGTCGCCGGTTTCGGCTTCGGCAGCCGCCTGAGCAGCCTCGAGTGCCTCCTGCGGGGTCTGCGCCCCGGAGAGGGCACTCTGCACTGCCGTCCAGAGCTGCTCCGAGATGAGCGGGTAGTCCGTCCCGAGGTTGTCGCTCGTACGGCCCTTCGCGGCTTGCACAGCGGTGACCCACGTCTCCAGCTCGGGGTTCTGCTCCAGCAGTGCGTCCTGGCCGTCTGCGGTTGGCGGGATGTAGTACGCGAACGTCGTCGCGGTCTCCACGAAGCCCTCCGCCGTCGTCATGCACTCCACGATCTTCACGGTCGTGTCGTACCGCTCGGCGTCCTCCTGCACTGGGGTGACAATGAACTCGCCGCCAGTCGGCGCCGGTGCAGGGCCACCGTCACGGGCGGGAATCTCGATCACGCCAGTCTCAAAGGGGGCATCCGCGGCACTGTTGACCTGCCAGGTTCCGTTTTCGACGAAGGCGAATTCCCCCGTGAGGAACTCCTCCCACGTGGTGTTCTGCGAGTTCCCGATGACCGAGTTCGGTGCGAGGCCCGCGTCGAGCCAGCCCTTCCACAGTTCGAGCGCCTCGACGGCCTCGGGCGATGCGAGGTCGGTCAGTTCGGCCCCTGCTCCCCAGAACCAGGGGAGGAACTGGAAGGACCCCTCTTCCGTGTTGATGCCGGCGAAGGTGATGCCGCGGCTGCCCGCCGCAGACACCGCTTCAAGCGCCGAGGTCAGCGAGGCCCAGTCGGTGATCGACTCGGGGTCGACGCCCGCCGCTGCGAGGATATCGGCGTTGTAGTAGAGGGCGAGCGTGTTCGCCCCGATGGGGATTCCGTATGTCTCGCCGTCGAGCTCGCCGGCGGCCAGCAAGTTTGCGTCGATGTCGGATGTGTCGAGGCCGAGCTCCTCGACAGTGGAAAGCATGCCGGTCTCCGCGAGTGTCGAGACGGCGGGATTGTCGAGCAGGATGATGTCGGGCGACGTCCCCTCCTGGGCGGCCAGCAGCGCCTGGTTGGTCAGCGAGGTGGTGTCGTAGGCGGTGCGCTCGATCGTTACCCCGGCATCAGTGGCGCAGGCCTGTACGCGCTCCTCCCACGCGGATCCCTTCTCGTGCTGGGGGTATGGGTCCCACCATGTGAATGTGCTGGAGGCTGCGCCGTCGGAGTCTCCCCCGGTCGAACAGCCGACGAGAGCACCGACGGCGACGGCCGCGGTGGCGATTGCGAGCGAACCTCGCAGGGATTTCGTGATCATAGTTCCTCCTTGAACAGTGGCTCGATGGGTACGGGCCTGACGGATCATCCGGTCAGCGACCGGGCGATGGTGGAGCGGTGCTGCCTCTTTCGTTGATGACGGGGGATATGAGGGAGACGACGTAGGGACCGTCGGCGGGAACGCGGCCCTCTATGCGGTCGACGAGTTGTTTGACGGCGCGTCGACCGAGTTGGTCGGCCGCGCTGTCAATTGCCGAGAACGGCAGCGAGAAGGTGCGGGCGAAGTCGTCCGAGTAGCGTCCGATCACCGAGATGTCGTCGGGCGTCGTGAGCCCGCGAGCCTGAAGCACGCTGGGCAGGGCCGCCGCGGCCGCTTCATTGTTGAGGAGCAGCCCGGATGCCGCGGGGTGAGCATCGAGGAATGCGTTGATTTCCCGGCCGATCTCAGGTTGGTTCGACGAGCCGAAGTACGTGTGGAGTGTCACGCCGAGCTCCGCCGCGCGCTCGGTGGCCGCATTGGCGAGGCGCCACACGTAGGCACCGCCGCGTTCGACCACGTGTTCGGGCTGTGACACCAGGATGAGTTCGCGATGCCCCAGCTGGTGCAGACGGTCAACCATGAGGCGCCCGGTCGCCGTGAAGTCGAGGTCGAATACATCGACGCCGCTGGTGTCGCTCGGGAGGCCTACGAGGGCTCCCGGATGCTGGGCGTGACGGAGAGACTGGAGGCGGTCGTCATGCTCTGCCACGTTCAGCAGTACGAACCCGTCGACCATGCGAGAACCGGAGAGGCGCTTGAGCGCTCGTACGCCATCCTCCTCGGAGACGAGCAGCGTGTCGTAGCCGAGCTCCCGAGCCATGTTGGTCACACCGAGGATGTATTGGAGCATGGCGGGTGCGAACTCATCGTCCAGGAAGCGGGCGAGTAGGCCCAGCACCTTGGTCTGGGACGTGGCGAGGGCTCGGGCCCCGGCGTTCGGCGTGTACCCGAGTTCGCGGACCGCGTCCTCCACCTTGTGACGCACGGCGTCCGAGATCGCCCGCTTGCCAGACAGGGCGTAGGAGACCGTGCTCCGGGATACTCCGGCAATCCGCGCAACGTCGCCGATGTTGACCACAGCATCCTCCAGATTCTCCATCGAACCGGTTCGAAGCGTCGAACCGGTTCGATAGTATCCGACCAGTCGCCGGTCCCACAAGAGGCAGTCCGAGCCGCTTGGGAACGGCGCACAGAGCGTGATCCCAGGGCTGTGGTCGTCCTTTGGGCCTGGATCTTCACAGGGATGTGCGGCATCCGGCGGGATAGCGTTGCTCGCATGAGAATCGTCGTCACCGGTGCCGCCGGAAAACTTGGGCGCGTCGTCGTCTCCCATCTCCATGCGAGTGGGCATGAGGTCGCCGCGATCGATCGCGTGCCTGCCGATCTCGGGGTGCCGAGCACGATCGTGGATCTCACCGACTTCGGCCAGGTCATCGCCGCCCTGACCGGCGTGCACGACCGCTGGAGTCGGCCCGACGCCGTGGTGCATCTCGGCGCGATCCCGGCGCCTGGGCTCACCACCAACGCGCACCTGTTCGCGAACAACGTCGTCTCGACCCACAACGTATTTGAGGCGGCGCGCGTCGTCGGCATCAAGAAGATCGTGTGGGCATCGAGCGAGACGGTGCTCGGGCTCCCGTTCGAGACCCCTCCCCCGTACCTGCCGGTTGATGAGGAGTACCGGGTGCGCCCGGAGACCTCGTATTCGCTCGGCAAAGCCGCCGAGGAGGAGCTCGCGGCGCACTTCACCCGCTGGGACCCCGAACTCTCGCTCATCGGGCTTCGCTTCTCAAACGTCATGCTGCCCGAGGAGTACGCGACGTTTGACTCGTGGCAGGATGACCCCTCGCAGCGAGCCTGGAACCTCTGGAGCTACATCGACGCGCGCGACGGCGCCGAGGCAGTGCGCCTCGCCATCGAGAGCGACCTCAAAGGGTTCGAGGCATTCATCATCGCTGCCGCCGACACCGTGATGCGCCGGTCGAGCGAGGAACTCATCACCGGTGCGCTCGCAGACCTGGAGCGCAAGACGCCCGTGGAGGGACGCGCGTCACTGTTCTCGATCGAGAAGGCGCGGCGGATGCTCGGGTTTAGGCCCGCGCACTCCTGGGTCGACGAAGTGGCAGGCTGACAGCGGCGCGGCTCTGGCCTGCTCTCGCTCGAGCGCGACCTGAGCATCGAGCCGGCCCAGCAGGCGGTGACGATAGCGTTGACGAGTATGGAGACTGCACGCGCAGGGGACGAACTACCATCGGATGCTGTCGGTTGGCACCTGCTCGACGAAGCAGACACCTTCGAGCGCACCGAATCGGGGCCTGACGGCCTGACAGATGCCGACGCGAGGGCGCGTGTCGAGGTGCAGGGCCCCAATGAACTCGCGTTCAGCGAGGCGAACCCGTGGTGGAAGGTGCTCGCGCGCCAGTTTGCCAGCCCGCTGATCGGCATCCTTTCGGTTGCGGCCCTCATCACACTGCTCCAGCAGCACTGGGTGGATTCGGTCGCGATCGTGCTGGTGCTCGTCATCAACGCCTCCCTCGGGTTTGTGCAGGAGCGCAAGGCGGAGCGAGACGTGCGGGCACTGCAGACCCTCACCACTCCGCACTGCCGCGTGCTTCGCGATGGTCGAGATGAGGTGCGCGATACGCGTGACCTGGTGCAGGGCGACCTGGTGCTGCTCGAGAGCGGCGAACGGGTGCCAGCCGATCTGCGCCTGGTGGTGGCGAACGCGCTGCAGGTCGATGAGTCGATGCTGACTGGCGAGTCGTTCACAGTTACGAAACACAGCGGCGTGCTGCCGGCCGGAACACCAGACAGCGAGGCGACGAACATCGCGTTTGCGGGCACCTTCGTTTCGAGCGGTCGCGGCCGGGGTGTTGTGGTCGAGACGGGCCCGCGTACGGCCCTCGGCAAGATCAATGCCCTTGTGCAAGGGCCGGCCACGGTCACGCCGCTGCAGACGCTCACGCACGCCCTCGAGCGACGCATTGGCCTCATCGTGCTCGCCGCCGTCGTGTTCGTTTTCATCGCGGGTCTCGTGCTCGGCAACGACCTGTCCACGATGTTCCGCACGGCGGTCGGGCTCGCGGTCGCCACCGTCCCGGAGTCGCTCCCCATCGTGCTCACGGTCGCGATGAGTCTTGGGGTGTCGAGGATGGCGAAGCGCAATGCGATCATCCGCACGCTCCCGGCCGTCGAGACCCTCGGGTCGACGGATGTGATCGGCTCAGACAAGACCGGAACGCTCACGCAAAACCGGCTCACCGTCGAACGGCTTTGGACGGTCGCGGGCGAGACCGACCTCACCGGGCGTGGCGCACACGAACGAGACCACGGCGAGCTCGCCGAATGGGTGCTACGCGTGGGGGCGCTTACAAACGAGGCCACGCCCTCGGCAGAGTTAGAGAACGAGTATTCGGGCGACGCGGTCGACGCCGCGATGGCGCGGGTCGCGGTGCTGTGCGGTGCCATCACCGAGCAGGAGCGGTCTGCCGAACCGCTCGCCCACCAGCCCTACGAGCCAGCGCTGCGCTGCTCACAGACGGTGCATCTCGACGCGCAGGGGCGACGCATCCTCTCGGTGAAAGGTTCGCCCGAAACACTGCTCGAAGCATCCATCATCATGGCCGGCCCCCACGGTGACGTGCCACTCGACCGCGACCTCGTACACGCGGCGAATGAGCATCTGGGCAGAGAAGGCCTCAGGGTTATCGCGACCGGATGCCGCGAGCTCGCGCCCGACGAGACCCTCGAGGGCACGCTTCCGCCACCATCCGGACTCACCTTTGTCGGGCTGGAGGGGCTCACCGACCCACCTCGTGAGGGCGTTGCCGAGTCGATCGCCGCGTGCCGCCGCGCTGGGCTCAAGGTCATGATGATCACGGGTGATCATCCGGTGACGGCGATGGCCATCGCCGAGAGGCTTGGGCTCGACACCAGCAAGGCCGCCCTGACAGGTGTCGAGATGGGCAAACTCGACGACGATCTTCTGACCGCGCGTCTGCGGCAGACGAGTGTCGCCGCGCGCGTGTCACCGCACGACAAGCTCCGCATCGTGGAGTGCCTCATGCGGGCGGGGCACGTCGTCGCCGTCACGGGAGACGGGGTCAACGATGCGCCGGCGCTGAAGGCCGCATCGATCGGTGTCGCAATGGGGCGCTCCGGCACCGATGTTGCCCGTGAAGCCTCCGATCTGGTGCTCACGGACGACAACTTCGTCACCATCGTGAGTGCTGTCAGGGAGGGGCGGGTGACGTTCTCGGCCATCCGCAAGACCACCTACTATCTCCTTTCGACCGGTGCCGCGGCCCTCGTCGCCGTCGCGCTCAGCGTGTTCGCCGGCACCCCGCTGCTGTTCTTGCCGGTGCAACTGCTCTGGGTGAACGTAGTCACCAGCGGTGTGCAAGACATCGCGCTCGCGTTCGAGCCCGGTGAGGGCGACGAACTCGAACGACCGCCACGAGACCGCACCGAGGGGCTGCTCTCGCGCACCCTGTGGTTCCGGGCAGGCATCACCGGGCTTTGGATGGCACTGTGGGTGTTGCTCGGCTTCGTCGTGGCACTGCGGCTCGACTATGACCTCGATCATGCGAGAAGCTTCGCGCTCACACTGTTCGTGATGTCGAACTTCTTTCAGGTGTTTAGCTCACGCGCGGAATACAAGTCGGTGTTCCAGCTTCGGCTCCTGAGCAACAAGCTTCTGCTGTTCACCGCATTGGGCGCAGTTGCAGTGCACTGGGGTGCCATGACGTGGCCGCCCAGCGCCGCAGTGCTCGGCCTCACGCCGATCAGTCCCGTCGAATGGCTCATCTGCGTTGGGGTTGGCTCGACCGTGCTCGTCATCGTGGAGGCAGAGAAGGCCGTCCGTCGGTTCGCGCACCGCAACGACACACCGTGAGGGCAGTGATCGGCCCGCGACTGTAGATGTGGAGCCCTCCCGGGACAACCTTCACCGACACCGTGCTGCCGTCTGGCCGTGGCGGTTCGGCCTCCGACACTTCGCCGTCATGGCCGAAGCGTGGTGTGTCACCGTCGCTTGGGCGCATCTCGAAGTGCACACTGTCGCTCGTGAATGACTCGATGGTCTCGAACTTCACACGCCAGGGCAGCCTGTCGAGCAGGGCGGATGCTCGCTGGCCGAAGACCAGCGCGACGAGCCCGCGAAGCCGCGACATCCGGCCGAACGCGTGCAACACCCGCACGTCGAGCACGCCATCGTCGAGGCGGCGACGCTGCAGCGGCACCATTGAGGCCGAGGAGTTCTCCCCCGCTGCGACCGCGACCGACCACACCCTCGCCTGCCGTCCGTCGATCGTCACCTCGATCGTCTCAGCCCGTGCGAGCACGCGCACGCCAGCGATTACGGCGGCAATGGGCTTGCCGAGGCGCTTCTCCATCGTCTCCCGCTCCGCAACGAACGCCGGGTAGACGCCGACGGATGCCACGTTCAGCACGGTGATCGCATCCTCGTCGTCGATGGCGAGCTCGGCAACATCCACTCGCCGTCCGGCACCGGCACGCAGCGCCTCGATGCCGTGCTCGATCGTCGGGATGCCGGCGGTGCGCGCGAAGTGATTGAACGTGCCGCCGGGGAGGACGAGCAGTGGCAGGCCGACGCGCCGTGCGACATCGGCGGTCGCGGACACGGATCCGTCGCCGCCGCAGACGCCAATCACCCGTGGTGGTGTCGGCGATGCCAGAGCCTCACCCACGAGCTCGGCGATGTCGTCCCCCTTGCTGAGGATGTGCAGATGGGCACCCGGCAACTCCTCGGAGAGCAGCTCGACCGGGTCGGGGCGGCGCGGGTCAATGCCAGACGAGGGATTGACGAGGATAAACGCGCCCGCGCCATCGCTGAGGGCGGGCAGTTCAACGGCCGGAGCCGAATGCTCGGGCTCCTCGCGGGGGCGGGCGGGCACGAGCGTCCGCCCGACGACGGCGACCGCAGACCCGAGTGCCGCGCCGCCGATCACATCGGAGAACCAGTGCGCGCCCGTGTGGAGGCGCGAATAGGCCACCGCCGCGCCGAGCGGGGCGAGGGCGGCGCCCGTCCGGCCGGACTCGAGCGCGACCCCCGTGACGAACGCGGCGGCGGAGGCGGAATGGCCGGACGGGAACGATGCGGAAGTCGGAAAGCGCTTGAGGCGCCGCGGGACCGGCACATCCTTGAGGAGGGGGCGGTCGCCGCCGAAGATCTTCTTGCCGACAAGATTCGCGAGCGCGCTCCCGACAATGAGCGACGCCACACCGCGGACAGCGCCACGGCGACCCGAACCGCCGACGACGTACAGCACGAATGCGATTGCGATCCACAGCACGCTGCGGTCTGCGCTGCGGGAGAGCCGCGCGAAACCGCGGTCCAGGCTCGGCAGATGACGGTGGCCGTTGACCTTGCGAGAAACGCGAGAGTCGAGCCGACGCACCCAACGCGGCAGGATCGTGAACCGGCGCAGCGCCGTGAGCGGTGTTCGAAAAGGGCGCATGCGTGCAGCGTATGACGACGGCCGCCGAATGGTCAGGGGGCAATCGCCGCTCGGTAGCGCGCGAAGCGTTGGCGTCGAGTGAATGGCGCAGCACCAGTCGCGCTGGCCACCTCCCTAGGCTGGCGTCGCTGCGTTCAAGCGCAGCGCATCCGCCTCCTCCCACGTTGTTGGCCCGTCGGCGAAGGCGCCGCGGTACGCTGCCGCCGGATGCCGCTCGTTGAGGTGCGCGCTGCCGAAGAGCTTCTCGCGGAGCGTGCCAGGTGCGTAGTCGCTCTGCGCGAGGCCGCGCTCCCGAAGCACCGGCAGCACCTTCTCGGCGAACTCGACGAAGGAGCCGGGCAGCACCCAGTTGATGACATTGATGCCGTCGACCCCCGCATCCTGCCACTCTTCGAGGTGGTCGGCGATCTGCTCGGGTGTGCCAACAACGCGGTTCACGTTTGCCCGCAGTCGCACGAGGTCACCGAGGGTGGGTTCGTGGTCGGGGAACGCGAGGGGTGCCCAGTCGATGAACCCTTTCGCGGTGTTGGTGTCGAGATCTTTGAGCAGCGTGTTCTCGTCGTAGACCCGGCCCGTTTTGTCGACGAACGCCGAGTGTGCGAGAAACCCTTCGATGCTCACGTGCTTGTCATATTCGGCGGCCTTTGCCTGGGCCTCCTCCTCGGTGTCGCCGATGATGAAGCTGAGGCCGGGAAAGAACTTGATGTCTTCGGGGCGTCGACCGTACTGCTTCGCAAGCGCGCGTGTCGCCGCGATCTGCTTTGCCGCAATGCCTGGGTTCGCCGCGATGATGAATACGGCTTCGGCATTGCGCGCCGCGAAGTCAGCCCCCGCACCCGAGGAGCCGGCCTGGAACAGCAGCGGGGTACGCTGCGGCGACGGCGACGGCAGGTGCGGGCCCTCCACCCGGTAGCGCGGCCCCTCGTGATAGATCTTGTGCACCTTCGACGCGTCGGCATACACCCCCGCCTCTTTGTCTTTCAGCAGGGCACCCTCATCCCACGAGCCCTCCCACAGCTTGTAGGTGACGTCCACATACTCTTCGGCCCAGCGGTAGCGTTCGGCGTGGTCGGTGAGTCGCGGCAGCCCATAGTTGCGGGCGCCGTTGTCCTGCGTGCCCGTCACGATGTTCCAGGCCACGCGCCCTTTCGAGATGTGGTCGAGCGTCGACACCTGCCGGGCGAAGTTGAACGGATGATTCTGCATCACGTTCGACGTGAGGGCGAGCCCGATGTTCGTCGTGGAGACGGCGAGGGCGCCGAGCAGCACGGTGGGGTCGTTGCTGGGGATTTGGAGACCGTGGCGCACATACGTCTCGAAGTCGGCATCCGAATCGCCGTACACGCCGGAGACGTCGGCGAAGAACATGGCGTCGAACTTGGCTGCCTCGAGGATGCGCGCGAGTTCGATCCACGTGTTCACGTCGTTGAACTCGGTCTGACCGGCGTCGGGCCTGCGCCACTGTCCGTGCTGGATATGCGAGTTCGTGTTCATGACGAACGCGTTGAAGTGGAGGGGGCGGCGTGAGGTGCTCATGCGATTCCTTCGTTCGTGAGATCGTTCGTGACGTCGTTGATGGTGGGGAGCGCGCCGGTGGGAAGGGCGCCGATGGTGGGTAGTGAGCTGAGCAGCTGCTGCGTGTACGGATGCTGAGGGTGCGAGAACACTGACTCGGCCGGGCCGTGCTCGACCACCCGGCCGTCTTTCATGACGAGCACGCGGTCGCTCATGTGGCTGATGACGCCAAGGTCGTGCGAGATGAAGAGGTAGCTCAGCCCGTGTTCGCGTTGCAGGTCGACGAGCAGATCGAGGATTTGTGCCTGGATCGACACGTCGAGGGCCGACACTGCTTCGTCGAGCACGATGATCTGTGGTGACGATGCGAGGGCTCTCGCGATCGCGATGCGCTGGCGTTGCCCGCCCGACAGGTGGAGAGGAAAGCGCTGAAGCACGGTCGATGGCAACCCGACCTGCGCGACGAGCTCCTGCACCCGGGCGCGTCGGAGGGCGGACGTGCGGTACTGCGAGGCTGGGACGGCGTCGAGGAGGATGCGCTCGGTGTTCCAGCGTGGGTCGAACGAGCTCAGGGGGTCTTGGTAGACGACTGAGACGGTGTTGCGGAGTCGGCGTCGCTTCGATTCGGGCAGCCGCAGCCAGTCGTGTCCGAGGAGCGAAACGTCGCCAGCATCTGCGGTTTCTAGCGCGGCCGCGATGCGAGCGGTGGTGCTCTTGCCTGAGCCTGACTCGCCGACAATGCCGAGCGTCTCCCCGCGTTGGAGGGTGAACGATACGTTGTCGACCGCAACCGTGGCAGAACCGTCTGGTGTCGCGAACCGCTTCACAAGGTTGCGCGCTTCGAGCACCGGCCCCTCTGTGGTGGTCGGCGTCGCTGGCGCCGCCGTGGTTGGCCGCACGGCGGGCTCCGGCGCGAGCCGCTGTCCTCTCGTGTCGGCCCCCGGCACCGCACTGATGAGCCGCTTCGTATACGGATGCTGCGGGGCGGTGAGAATCTGCTCGGCACGGCCCTGCTCGACGACGACTCCCCCGCTCATGACGAGGATGTGGTCGGCGAGCTGCGCAACGACCGAGAGGTCGTGGCTGATAAGCACGATCGAAACCCCGCGCTCCTTCATCTGCTCAAGCAGCGTCAGTACCTGTGCCTGCACCGTCACATCGAGCGCCGTCGTCGGCTCGTCCGCGATCACAATTTCGGGGTCGAGCGCGATCGCCGAGGCGATGAGGGCCCGCTGCCGCAGACCGCCCGAGAGTTCGTCCGGGCGCTGCCGCGCGCGATTCTCCGGCGACGGGACCCCCACACTGCGCAGCAGGTCGATCACTTTGCGCCGGCGGGAGGTGCGGTCACCCCATCCGTGCAGCGCGAGCGACTCTTCGATCTCCTTGCCGACGGGCCGGAGCGGGTCGAGGGAGACGAGCGCATCCTGCAGCACGAAGCCGATGCGGCGGCCACGGATTGCCCGCCACTGTCTGGGTGTCACCGTGCTGAGGTCATCGTTGCCGAGGCGGAGGCCCGCAGCATCCACCACCGCATTGGCGCCGGTGAGCCCGACAAGGGTGCGTGCGGTGACGCTCTTGCCAGACCCTGACTCTCCCACGATGGCGACGCACTGGCCCTCCAGGAGGTCGAACGACACATCGCGCACCACCGGCGTGACGCCGTGTTGGCCGCGGAAGCCGACGCTGAGCGAGTCGACCGATAGTCGCACCGCCGGTGTCGGCCGTTGGATGCGGATGCCGGGGGCATCGAGTTCGAGGAGTGTCATGCCGAACCTTTCTCGAGTCTGAGTTGCAGGATCTTGCCGAGGGTGGTCGCCGCCAGAGCAAGCGACACGATGACGAGGCCGGGAATAACGATGAGCCACCCCGCCTGCGTCACATAGCTGCGACCGGCGTCGAGCAGGGCGCCCCACTCCGATGACGGCGGTGCGACGCCGAGCCCGATGAACGCCATCCCAGATGCCCACACGATTGACTGCCCTATGAGCATCGTGAAGAGGGCGACGAGTGGGCGGAACGCATTGGGCAGGATGTGCTGTTTGAGGATGACGCCACGCGAGTGGCCGAGCGCGAGGGCCGCCTCGACATAACCGGAACCTTTTGCCGCAAGGATCTGACCGCGCACCATGCGGGCGTAGCCCGGCGCGCTGCCGACCCCGACCGCGAGGATGAGGGTCGTCGCAGACGCGCCGAGGATGGAGACGAGCAGCAGGGCGAGCAGCAGCGTGGGGAACGCGAAGAGCACCTCGATAACCCGGTTTACGGTGCCGGCGACGAACCGACCACCAAGGCTCGCGAGTGCGCCGAGAATCACCGCGAGCACAAGGCTCACCCCCGCAGCACCCAGGCCGATCGCCAGAGACTCTCTCGTGCCGTACACGACGCGGCTATAGAGGTCACGCCCCGATTCGTCGGTGCCGAACCAGTGCGAGAGCGACGGGGACTGGAGCGAGCTGGCATAGTCCATCGCAAGCGGGTCGTGGGTGGCGAGCAGGCCGGGGGCGATCGCGGCGATCGCGAACACCGTGAGCGTCGTGACCGCCGCGATGAGCCCGACGGGCGCGGTGCGACGGGTCCGCGTCGTGACAGCTGTCGTTGGTGTATCGATGACACTCATGCGCGCTTCAACCTCGGGTCGATGACGATGTAGGCGGCGTCGACGAGGAGGTTCGCGACGACATAGAGCGCCGCCACGATGACCACCACGCCGGTGACCACCGGGAGGTCTTGTGAGTCGACCGCAGTGATGAGCACCCGGCCGATCCCTGGACGGGTGAAGACGGTCTCCACGATGACGGCACCAGAGATCGTTGCGCCGATCGCCCATCCCGAGAGCGTCACCGCTGGCAGCACGGCATGGCGCAACACGTGACGTACGCGGATTGCGAGGTCACCCATGCCGCGCATCCGCGCCGATACGACGAACGGCTGCGCGAGTGAACGTTCGAACTCGGTGCGGGTGGCCTGCCCCATGAACCCGGCGAGCGGAATCGCGAGGGTGAGTGCCGGGAGCACGAGACCGTTGAGCCCCGTCCCCCCGATCACGGGAAACCAGCCAGCACCGAGCGCGAACACGAGCAGCAGGATGATGCCCAGCCAGTAGGGCGGCAGCCCCGCCGTGATCGTGTCGACAGCCGAACCAAGGGCGCTCACGCGTGGTGATCGCCCGGCCGTGAGCGTCACCCAGACCACCATGAGCAGCCAGGCGATCGCGATCGCGGCGACGGTCAGGGTGAGGGTCGCCCCGAGCTGTTCCGCGATGATCGCGAGCACCGGCCGGTGCTGCTGGTAGGAGGTGCCGAGGTCGCCTCGCACAAGCCCAGCGATGTAGTCGAGGTATTGCACCACGATCGGATTCTCCAGGCCGTACTCCGCATTGATGGGCGCAAGCTCCTCTTCGGTTCTCAGCTGCGTATTGCCGGTGCGCACATTGAGGATCGCGGTGGCACGGTCGCCCGGGAGCGCGATCTGCGCGAGGAACGTGACAGTCGCAGCCCCGAAGAGCACGACCGCAGCGCCAACGATCTTGTCAACGAGTAGCCGTCTATTCGACAAAATACGCGTCATGGAAGACCGGCCCTCCCTGCGAGTGCTCCTGCCAGACGCCCTTCAGGCTCGGGTTCACAGCGAGAGTGCTGAGCCGCGCATAGATGCCGACGGAGAGCGCACGGTCAGCGATGTACTCCTGCGCCTCCCCATAGAGCGCATTCTGCTCATCGAGGTCGACCGCGGAGTTCGCCTCCACGATGAGCGACTCGAGCTCGGGGTCGTTGTAGAACGCCTGGTTCCACAGGTTCGGGGAATCCGGCAGATCCTGTCGCCAGTTGATGTACTGGATGCCGGCATTGACCGAGGTCCAGTAGCCCACCGAGATGTCATAGCCATCGACCCCCGAGTATTCGCCGGATGCTGCCGCGCTCGCCGGAATCGGGATGAGGTCGACCTTGAATCCAGCGTCTTTCGCCTGCTCCTGCACCCCCTGCAGGATGGCGGCGCCGTCGGCGTTGATCGTGCGCCCAGCGGCATACGGGAACCGGACCTCGAGCACCGCACCGTCCTTCACGCGGTACCCCTCCTCGTTGCGCTCAGTCCACCCGGCGTCGTCGAGGAGTTCATTGGCGCGGTCGAGGTCATACTCGTAGGTGTCGGCAGCCTCCTGGCTGTAGCCGGGGGTCGCCTGGCTCACAGCACCATTCCCCTCGTACGGGATGACCCCCTTGCCGATCGTCTCGACGATCGTCTCGCGGTCGAGGCTGTAGACGAAAGCCTTGCGCAGGTCCTCATCGACAAAGACGCCCTTCGCCGTGTTGAACGTGATCTGCTGCGGTCGACCGGGGGTGATGTACTTGTGGAGCTCGTACTCGCTCTCGTCGAGCCCGGCCCACTCGATGGCAGGCACGTCGTAGATCGCGTCGGTCTCGCCTGCGCGAAGCGCCGAAACCCGTGTGGTGGCGTCGCCGATGAACTTCCAGTCGACCGTCTCGACATAGGCGGGGCCATCGTGCTGTGCGTTCGCCGGCGGCGATGTGTAGTCGTCGTTGCGGTGCAAGAGAATGTTCTCGCCCCGGTTCCACTCGCCGACCGTGAACGCCCCTGAGCCGATCGGGCTCGCGCAGTTCTCCTCGTCAGTGCGGGTCTCAAGCGCGACCTGCGACTGGATGCCGAAATACGCCTGCGTGAGATTCTGGGCAAAGAGAGGGTACGGCTTCGCGAGCGAAACCTGCACGGTGAGATCGTCAAGGGCGACCGCCGAATCGTAGTACCCGTCGAGCCAGACCGCTGCGGTGCCGTTGCCACCCGCACTCCAGTACTCGAAGTTGTAGACGATCGCTTCGGCATCGACCGGAGAGCCGTCCGTAAATGACACCCCCTCCTTCAGGGTGAAGGTCCACGAGAGTTGATCATCGGAGACCTCCCACGTTTCAGCGAGCCACGACACGATCTCATGGTTTTCGTCGAGCGACACGAGGTTGTCGAGCACCTGATATGAGAGGTAGGCCTGCTCGATCCAGCCCCCATATACGCACGCCGGCTCCTGCTGGTGGCCGTAGATGATTGTGCCACCATCGACGCGCTGTGCGTCGGCGTCGGGTTGCGCGACAACGCTGTTTGAGCATCCGGTCATCACCAGCATGCCCACCACACTGAGGGCGACGATGGAACGTGGTGACGAAATTCGGGACATGGGATGTGCCTCTCGTGATGCGGCGAGCGAAGACCCCCGGCGGGGATGCATCGGAGCCTAAGGCGGCATCACGGAGGCATGCACGAGCGGACGACCACGTTCGTAACGCGGCGATACGCGGAGAAATATTCGACGAAGGGGTGGCGATCGAGCGGAGGATCTGCCTCGGCTAGAGGAACATCAGCACGATTCCGGCGATGGCGGCGGCGAGGCCGACGCTGCAGAGGGTGAGCCCAAGGATGCGAAGACCCTTGCCGTCGTGCTCGGGAGAGTCCAGGCGAAATCTGTTGAGTCGACGCGCGTGGAACCACAGCGGCACGTCCCCCGCTGGCCAACCGGCGTCATCGGGGTGCAGCTCAGCCTCCCGGATTTCGCCGGCCCGGTCATACCAGCGCGCTACCGCGCCGTCTGGGGTGTGCACAATGAGCCCATCGGCAGCGATCCAGCGTCGAGACCAGGCTTGCAGCGCGAGACCGAACGCAAGCATGATGCCACCGCCGATGAGGCCGAGATAGGTGAGCACCTCCGCGAGGAGAGAGAGCGTCTGCACGAGGTCCATGGCTCAGCCCAGGTAACGGCCGGGTCGGTGGTTCATCGCGAGGATGAGATTGAGCACGACGACGCCGACGACGGAGGCGAGCACAATCGCGACGTCGGCAACCAGCAGCGCGGCGAGCACGATCGCTGCGTCGAACGCGAGCTGCACGAGCCCGGCACTCCAGCCGAAACGCTGGTGCAGGTACACGACGAGGATGCCGAGCCCGCCCGCACTCGCGCGATGCCGGAACAAGATGAGCATGCCCATGCCCATGAGCACACCCGCGAGCACGCACGCGTACAGCGGCTCGATGCGCTCGATCGAGAAGAACACGGCGTGCAGCTCGGTGAACACCGACACGAGCACGACCACGATGATCGTCTTCACCGTGAACGCCCACCCCATGCGCACGAGTGAGAGCACATAGAACGGGATGTTCACAACGAAGAAGGCGAGCCCGAACGGCCAGCCGCTCGCATAGCTGATGAGAAACGATGCACCGGCAAGGCCACCAGTGACGGCGCCGACGGCCTGCAACAACACGACGCCAAACGAGAGAAGCACTGCACCAACGACGAGGGCGATGCCGTCTTCGGTCGGGCGGTGCGGTCGCACCGTGAGGGCCGCTCCTTCCATCGCTCCAGGCGATGCATCATCCGGCGCGCTCATGCGACGAAGAGCAGAGTGATGATTGAGCGCACCTCGCGAGCCTAGCAACGCGGCCGAGGTGACGGGCGCATGAGAGTGCTCTCACATACCGCCCAGGCAACGGATGTCCCGGCTAGCGTCGATCATCACGAACGGCATTTCGTGTGGCATGACGAGTGGCGTCACGAGTGGATCAAAGGGGATTCGAATGAGAACAACCACAACGCTGCGCCGGGTCGCAATCGTGACCGGTGTCGGGCTCATCGCGAGTGTCGGACTCACCGCCGGGGCGCTCCCGGCCGGGGGCAAAGGCGGCGGCCACAGCAACGGCAAGAACAAGAGTCTTGTCGAAGCGGTCACAGTCGATCGTGTCCTTGAGCATCTCGACGCCTTCCAATCGATCGCGGATGCCAATGGCGGCAACCGCCAGTCCGGCACCGCCGGATACACCGCGGCAGCCGAATACGTCGAAGAAGAGCTGCGCAACGCGGGGTACGACCCCGTGCGTCAGCCCTTCAGCTACGACCAGTTCGTGGAGGGGACTTCGGCATTCGAGCAGGTCAGCCCAAACCCCACCACCTACGTCGACCAGAGCGATTACGACGTCATGGAGTACTCGGGCGCTGGGGACGCCACTGCGGCGATCGATCCGGTCGATCTCGCGCTCGACGGCGATCGTGCCTCCACAAGCGGGTGTGAGGTCGAGGACTTCGCTGACT
This sequence comes from Homoserinimonas flava, assembly GCF_054969005.1. Taxonomy (NCBI): domain Bacteria; kingdom Bacillati; phylum Actinomycetota; class Actinomycetes; order Micrococcales; family Microbacteriaceae; genus Homoserinimonas; species Homoserinimonas flava. The sequence continues at coordinate 961,304 of NZ_JBUEQS010000001.1, read as the reverse complement.
TCACCGCCGGAAGCATCGCCCTCATGCAGCGCGGCGCCTGTGCTTTTGGCCAGAAGGCGGCGAATGCCGTTGCAGCCGGTGCGAGCGGCGTCATCATCTTCAACCAGGGCAACACTGAGGAGAACCTCCCGGTGTTCGCCGGCACCCTTGCGGCGCCGCAGTCGGCGGCACCAGCGGTCGGCACGAGTTTCGCGGTCGGCGAGGCACTCGCGCTCGCGGCCGTCGACGGTGAGGTTGTCGTGCGGCTGCAGGTCGAAGCATCCGTGCGCACGGTTGAGACCTTCAATGTGATCGCCGACACCAAGCACGGCAACCCCGACAAGACGGTGGTCGTCGGCGGACACCTCGACAGCGTGGGCGAAGGTCCCGGCATCAACGACAATGCGAGCGGTATCGCCGCAATCCTCGAGACCGCGATTCAGCTCGCCCAATCAAAGGGCAAGCCAAAGAACACCGTGCGGTTCGCCTTCTGGGGCGGCGAGGAGGACGGGCTTCTCGGCTCGACCCACTATGTGTCGCAGTTGACTGACGCCGAGATCGAGCAGCATGCCGCGAACCTCAACTTCGATATGGTCGGCTCGACCAACTTCGTGCGCTTCGTCTACGACGGTGACGGGGATGCTTTCGGCACGGCCGGGCCAGACGGTTCAGCCGAGATTGAAGCCCTCTTCACCGACTGGTTTGCGTCGCAGGGGCTCGCGTCTGCGCCGACCGAGTTCAGTGGTCGCTCGGACTACAAGGCGTTCATCGACGCCGGGATCCCCGCGGGTGGGCTGTTCTCCGGTGCCGAGGGCATCAAGACCGAAGAGGAGGCAGCCCTCTTTGGAGGGACCGCCGGGGAGGCGTACGACGCCTGCTATCACAGCGCGTGTGACACGCGCGAGAACATCAATGAGGAGGGCCTCGATCAGTTTGCCGACGCGATCGCACACTCCACGGCCACCTACGCCGATGTCAAGAAGACACCGGGCAATGGCAAGGGCTGGGGCAACGGCAAGGGACACGACAAGGGCAAGGGCAACCATCGCGGCCACGACCACGACGGTCAGAATGACCGATCCTAGGCAGGTCGATGACCTACGGGCGCCCGTCCACGATGCCGACGAAGCGCGAGCCGATGCCGTCGATCTCGCTGCGAGCGAGACCGTCGCCCGGCGTTGGTAGATCGAGAGGTGAATGCTCGGCACACGAGAGGTACGAGAACGCCGGCCACCACTTTTTGGGTCGCGCCGACTCCTCAAATCCGCACACGTCACAGCGCAGCTGCACCCAAACGGGTCGCCCCCCTGACGGTCGGTTGCTGCGAGACTGCACGAGCCACGCCGGCGGGTCTGACTCGAACCTGGCGAACTCCTCCTCGGTCATCCGGGTGGGGAGGGCATGGCGCCGGGCCATCTCGAGCGGAATGTCGAGCCGGAGTGCAGCCTCGTGTCGCGTAATCATCGAGCCAAGGTTACCGGCAGTGCTGCTGGGGCGGTGCCGATGCGAGAATAGCCCGATGCCCATCACTCCCCCGCCGTTCGGACTGCTCCTCGATGTTGACGGGCCCATCGCGAGCCCGGTGACCCGCACGATCGCCATTCCGCAGATCGTGACGGACCTTGTGACGCTGGCAAACGCGGGCATCCCGGTCGCCTTCATCACTGGCCGCTCCGATGTGTTCGTGCGGGAGCAGGTCGTCGCCCCCATCCATGCGGCCGGTCTCGACCCCGATGCCGTGATGTTCGCCGTCTGTGAGAAGGGCGCGGTGTGGTTCGAGATCGGCGCCGAGACAACGTCGGAGAGTGAGACGGATGCCGCACTCGCGTTTGCACAGTCAGCTGTCGATGCGGTGCGCGGCATCACCGAGCACTACGCCGACGCGATGTTCTTCGACGAGACAAAGCGCGCCATGATCTCGGTCGAGCAGCGAACCGACGTCGAAGCAGACACCTACCGGCCGCGGCAGACGGAGTTCGAGTTGGCCGCCTACCATGCGCTCACCGGCCTCGGCCTGGGGGTTCGCTACGGCGATCGCAGCACGAGCGACGCCGACGGTGCCGTGCCCTATCGCATCGACAGCACCATCATCTCGACCGACATCGAGTCAGTGCGGCTCGACAAAGACCATGCGGCAGAGCGGGCCCTCGCATTCTTCAGCGCGAGGGGCCCACTGCCGCCGGCGTGGCGCTCGGTTGGAGACTCGCGCAGCGACTACCGCATGGCCGATCACACCCACGCGGCGGGATATGACACCGCGCACGTCGACGTGCGCCCCTCAGACGGCGTGCTCGATCGGCCCTACCCGATCATTGAGATGGGCGATGTGATCCACGATGAGGCCGGTGCGAAGTTCTTGCGACAGTGCGTGGGGTCGCTCGAGTCGTAGCCTCCGGTCAGTCTTCGCGAGCTCCGGACATCCTGGGGATGTCGATCTCATCGCGATCGACGTCAACATCGCCCTCGTCATCTTGGCCGCCCGTGCCGGGAAGCACGTTCACCTTGCTCTCATCGACGGCGCCATCGTCATTACCCACCGCCGTGCTCTCGCCCAGCGGAGACCGCTGCAGCTCTTCGGTCTCCCGTTCACTGCGGGGGCTGTCGGTCGAGTTGCCGTCGACTTCGGTGCTGTCACTTTCGATGCGGTCGTCATCGTGTCGTGCGCTCATGCTGGCTCCCTCGCGTGCGTCAGACGACACTGTTGCGCCGTTGCACTCCACGAAACCACTCCCCGTGGCACCCGGCATCCGGCGGCCTCACAGCTTGCAGCGCCCCTGACAGCGTGCAGCGGCGCGGTTCAGCCCGCGTCGAGGATGGGACGACGCAACGGTCGACGGGCCACTCGTTCGGCCGCACGCCACCGTGCGCGCCGTCGATGTAGCGGCTCGCCGCGGTACCCATGCACGACCGTGACGCAGCCCCACCAGACCCGACGGGCCATCGCCGCCGGCGACGACAGTGGCCTGGCAGAGATTCCCACCGTGAGGCCACGATCGACCACGACGAGCACGTCGGGTTCGAGCTGGATGCTCATCGCCATGTCATCGTGCAGCGTGCGAACGCTGCGATCCATGCGCTCGCGGATGCCCAACCACACGTCGGCGTGCATCGCGAGATTCGAGCAAAACAGCGGCGGATGCCCGAGCAGCAACTCCATGAGGCGAAAGTAGGCGGCGAGGTAGACGTGTCGGCCGAACCAGCGCACGGGGGCTGACGCACCGTAGAACTCGCCAAACCCCGTGACGGCAGCCGGCGTGCCTGCTGCCGCGAGGGATGCCTCCACCCGCTCGAGCCAGTCCGGGGCCGGAACAGAATCGGCATCGAGCCGAGCCAGGATGCTGCCCGTCGCGGCATCAAAGCCTGCTGCGGTAGCGCTGAGCGGCCCCCGCACCGCCTCGTGCACCACGGTGGCGCCGGCGTCGCGAGCGACCTGTGCCGTGGCATCCGTGCTGCCGTTGTCGACAACGATGATCTCGTCGGCCGCTCGGGTTTGCGCCTGGAGTGCGGCAAGGCAGTTCGTGAGAAAGCCCGCGTCGTTGAGCGACGGGATGATGACGCTGATGCGTGGCGCTGTTGTCATTGTCGGGCTGTCGCCATCGTCAGGAAGGCTTCGCGGCGCGCGCCTGCTCGCGCAGCCGCTCCTTTTCCTCGCGCACGGCGGCCTGAGTTGCGCGTTCACGGACGAGCCACTCCGGCGGGGACTGCAGCAGCGCGGCGATTTCGGCGGCCGTGAGCGGGTCTTCGATGCCCCCGCGTGCAAGGCCGGCATTCGACACCCCGAGCTTTCCTGCGACGACCGAACGGGGGTGCGGACCGGTGCTGCGGAGTTCGACCAGCCACTCCGGCGGGGTCTCGAGCATCTCGTTGAGCTGCGTTCGCGTCACCGGCGTCGACTGGAACGCTTCGGGGGTCGCAGGGAGGTAGACGCCGAGCTTCTGCGCCGCGGTGGCTGGTTTCATGGTCTGCTCGGTCATGCATCCAGCGTAACCTGAAGGCATGACCTCCCCCACCGAACCATTCCGCGTCGGCATCGTGCCAGGGGTCACCGTCACCAAGTGGGTCAAGGCGTGGAAAGACCGTCGGCCGAAAACCCCCATCATGGTTGTGCCGCTGACGGAGGGTGAGGCGCGATCGGCGCTCACGGACGGGGTGGTCGATGCGTGTTTCGTGCGGCTGCCGATCGACCGCGACGGGCTTGAGGCCATCCGTCTCTATGCCGAGGTGCCCGTGGTCGTGGTCGCACAAGAGCACCCGATTGCCCTCTTCGAATCGGTGACCCTCGCAGACCTCGAGGGTGAGACGCTGCGCACAGAGGCTCCGGCCGACGCGATTGAGATCGTCACGACCGGTGCCGGTGCCGGTGCCGCACGCATGCCGCATTCCATCGCGCGGCTCCACGCCCGCAAAGACGTCACAGCCGTGCCGATTTCGGATGCCGCAGAGACCGAAATCGCGATCGCCTGGCCGAGCGAATCCACGACAGAGCCCGTCGAGTTCTTCGTCGGCATCGTGCGTGGTCGCACCGCATCGAGCTCGCGCGGAGCCCCGCACACGGGGGCGAACGGCCCCGAGCGCGGACGACGTGGTGGCCCGGCCGCCGGTCGCGGCGGCGCCCACGGTGCCTCGACCGGGTCACGCAGCGCCGGACGCCGAGGCCGTCGCTAGCGATGACGCTCGGCACCACGCCAGATTCCCCGGCCACACCGCCGAGGGGGCTCATCGGGTCGACCGCCGCGCCGGGGCTGCACGTCATGTCGTATAACGTGCGCCGCATCATCCGCGGCGTGCGTCACGGGAGCCCGGATTTCTGGCCGGGGCGGCGAGACCTCGTCAGCCGCCTGCTCCGGGCCGAATCGCCGAGCGTTCTCGGGGTGCAGGAGGCGATGGCGTCGCAGGCTACTGCGATCAGCGCCATGCTGCCGGAGTATCACCGGGTCGGCCACGGCCGCAACGCCGACGGTCGTGGAGAGGGATGCCCGCTCTTCTACGACCCGGCCCGCGTTCGGCTCGAGCGCTGGTCACAGCTCGCCCTCTCCCCATCACCGTCGCGGCCTGGCTCGCGAGGCTGGGGCAACATGGTGCCGCGCATTGCGGTGGTTGCCGACCTCATGGACCGCGAGACTGGCGACTCGTTCACCGTGATCAACACCCACTTCGATCACCTGTCGAAGCGCTCCCGCACCCGCTCGGCCGAGATGCTGACACAACTCGTGATGGCGTCCGAGCGACCGACGATTGTCATGGGCGACTTCAACACGGCCCCGGGCACTCCGCCATATCGCGTGCTCCTGAGTGCCGGGCTTCGCGACACCTGGCTGGTCGCCGACGAGCGACGCGGTCGCAACGGCGGCACGTTTTCGGGGTTCAAAGCGCCAAGTGCCGGCGGCCATCGCATCGACTGGCTCCTCGCGACGGGCGATGTGAAGGTGCCTGTCGCCGCCATCAACGCGGCACGGTTCGACGGGCGTGCGCCCTCAGATCACGAGCCTGTGCAGGCGATCGTGCAGTTCGCTGAACCCGACAACGCTGCCGCTCGCTGAACCCGCGTCAGGTGCACTACGCGGTGGCGGATGCTGCGGCGCGCGCCGCGGCGGGCAGCGCGTCGATGATCCGCTCGAGCACGGCGTCGTCGTGTGCGGCGGTGACGAACCACGCTTCGAACACCGATGGCGGCAGCGAAATGCCGGAGTCGAGCATGGAGTGGAAGAAGGGCGCGTAGCGGAACGCCTCCTGTGCTTTCACCTCGGCATAGTTTCGGGGCGATGACTCCGTGAAGGCGAAGGAGAAAAGGTTGCCCGCCCGCTGCACCGAGTGCACGACGCCCTCGGTGCTGAGCGCACTCGATACGGCGGCCGCGATGGTGTCGGCCGCGCGGTCGAGGGTCTTGTAGACCGTGGCATCCGCACCGCGCATGGTGGCGATGCCGGCGGCGACCGCGAGCGGATTGCCGCTCAGGGTGCCCGCCTGATAGACGGGGCCGACGGGGGCGAGGTGGTCCATGATCGCCGCTGGGCCGCCGATCGCCGCGATCGGCATGCCACCGCCGATGACTTTGCCAAAGGTGAACAGGTCGGGCGTGTAGGAATGATCTCCTTGCCTGCCGTCGAGGCCCCACCAGCCGGCGTCACTCACGCGGAACCCCGTGAGCACCTCGTCGAGGATGACGAGCGCGCCGTGCTCGTGGGCGATGCGGATGAGCTCTGCATTGAATCCGGGCTCTGGCGCGACAACGCCCATGTTCGCCGCGGCCGCCTCGGTGATGACCGCGGCAATGTTGTGTCCGTGCTCGGCGAAGACCGCGCGGATCGCGCCGAGGTCGTTGTAGGGCACGACGAGCGTCTGCGCGGCGATTGCCGCTGGCACGCCGGCAGAGCCGGGCAGCGCGAGCGTCGCAATGCCGGAGCCACCCTCCGCAAGCAGTCCGTCGGAATGCCCGTGGTAGTGGCCGGCGAACTTCACCAGCAGATCGCGGCCGGTCGCGCCGCGTGCGAGCCTGATCGCGGTCATGGTGGCCTCAGTGCCGGTCGAGACGAGCCGCAACTTCTCGACCGCTGGTGCGAGCCGAGCAATGACGAGCTCCGCCAGCTCCGTCTCCCCCGGCGTTGAGGCACCGAACGAGAGTCCGCGCGCGGCCGCCTGCTGCACGGCATCGACGGTCTCCGGATGCGCGTGGCCGAGCAGCGCAGGGCCCCATGACGCCACGAGGTCCACATATTCGCGGCCCTCGACATCCGTCACATAGGCGCCCGTTGCTGAGACGAGGAACCGCGGAGTGCCCCCGACCGAACCGAACGCGCGGACGGGAGAGTTCACCCCGCCGGGGATGAGGGACTTCGCGCGATCAAAGGATTCGAGGTTCGAGGGCATTCGCGGTCCTGTTCGTTGAGGTCGGTGGTGCGCGAGCGGAGGGCGGTCAGCGTGCGCCGCGAGCGAGTTCGAGCGCCCAATAGGTGAGCGTGACATCGGCTCCGGCGCGGAAGATGCTGAGCACGGACTCCTGGATCGCGCGGTCACGGTCGATCCAGCCGTTCGCCGCGGCGGCCTCGATCATGGCGTACTCCCCCGAGACCTGATACGCCCACACGGGCACATCGCTCACGGCCGCGACATCCGCGAGCACATCGAGGTAGCTCATGGCGGGCTTCACCATGACAATGTCGGCACCCTCGGCGAGGTCGAGCATGGCTTCGCGGAGCCCCTCGCGACGGTTCGCCGGGTCTTGCTGGTAGGTCTTGCGGTCACCCTGGAGGCTGGAGTCGACGGCCTCGCGGAATGGCCCGTAGAACGCGGAGGCGTACTTGGCGCTGTAGGCCAAAATCGCAGTGTCGGTGAATCCTTCGCCATCGAGGGCGTCGCGCACGGCGGCGACCTGGCCATCCATCATGCCGCTGAGCCCGAGCAGCTGTGAGCCGTTTCGTGCCTGTGCGAGGGCCATGTCGCGGTAGCGTTCGAGGGTCGCGTCGTTGTCGACCGCACCGTGGTCGTCGAGCACGCCGCAGTGGCCGTGATCCGTGAACTCGTCGAGGCAGAGGTCGGTTTGCACGACGAGGGCGTCGCCAGCCTCCCCCACGGCGACGCGCGTCGCCTGGTTGAGGATGCCGTCATCATCCGTCGCGCCGCTCCCGAGTGCATCCTTCGTCTCAGGCACGCCGAAGAGCATGACGCCGCCGAGCCCAGCAGCCGCGGCGTCAGCGATGACTCCCTTGAGACTCTCGAGTGAGTGCTGGAACACCCCTGGCATCGAGCCGATCGGGGTCGGCGTCCTCGCGCCCTCGCGCACGAAGACGGGCAGCACAAGCTGCGCCGGGTGGAATCGGGTCTCGGCCACGAGGCGGCGCATGGCCGGGCTGGTGCGGAGTCGACGGGGGCGGATGCCGGGGCCGGAGGTCATGCGATCAAGTCTACGAGCGCGTCGATGAGTGACTCCCCGTCACTGCGCTCGGCGATGGCGCCAACCTGCAGGCCGGCGGATGCCGCGGCGTCGGCGGTCGACGCGCCGATGCAGACGATCGCCGTCGTGGTGGGGATCGGCGCACACTGCGCCTTGAGCTGCCGCGCCGTGCTTCCAGAGGTGAGCAGTATCGCATCGACCGCGCCCGCCCAGATGCTGTCGCGAACTCGCTCATCGATAGCGACCCCTCGTGTGCGGTAGGCCGTGACGATATCGACCGTGAGGCCGCGGTCGATCAGGCCTTCGACGAGCGTCGCTGCGGCAATCTCGGATTGCGGGAGCAATACGGTTGTGCCGCCCTCAGGCCACTCTGCGAGCAGTCCAGCAGCGGAGTGATCGCCCGCGGGCACAAACTCGACGCTCACGCCGCGGGCCTGCAGCGCCGCCGCCGTCGCTGGTCCCACTGCCGCGACGCGCGTCGACGCCGGGACGTGCGCGAGCGCGTCACCTGCCACGCCTCCGAGTGCATCGACCGTCGTCGCGCTGGTGACAGCGAGCCAGTCGTACGCGCCATCCCGCAGCCGCTGCAGCGCGGCGGTGAGCGCTGCAGTGTCGTCAGGAGGCATGAACTCGATGAGGGGCGCAACGATGGGCTCCGCACCAAGCGAGCGAAGCCGCGTCGCGAGTCGCTCGCCGAACTCGCCCCCCCGCGGCACGAGCACGCGCCGGCCTGCGAGCGGAAGCCCCGTCATGGTCGCCCAGTCTCAGCTGAGCGGCGCGAACTCGGCGGCACCGAGATCGAGCAGTTCGTCGGCAGCGCGCTCCCCAAGCTCGACGGCGAGGCGCTCGCGATCGCCAGGTGTTCCCTCAAGTACGAGGCCGTGCGAGGCCGTGAGCGACTGCGTGCCGTCCGGGCTGTACACGGTTGCCGTGAGCAACAGCAGGTCGGTGTCGATAAGGGCGGTGGCGCCGACGGGGGCCGCGCATCCGGCCTCCAGGCGAGCGAGCACGGCGCGCTCCGCCGCAGTCGTGTGGCGGCTCGACGCGTGGTCGAGCGCGCTGAGCACGCGGGCGAGTTCCTTCGTGACATCCGCTCGCGCTTCGATCGCGAGGGCACCCTGTCCGGGCGCCGACGGATGCTCGCTCAGCTCGAAGAACTCGCTCACGGCTTCGAGGCGGCCGAGCCGGCCGAGCCCTGCGGCGGCGAGCACGACAGCATCGAGCTCGCCGGATTCGACAAAGCCGAGCCGGGTGTCGATATTGCCGCGAATGTCACGGACGTCAAGATCGGGACGGCGAGCGAGCAGTTGCGCGACGCGTCTGGGTGAACCGGTGCCGACGCTCGCGCCCTCGGGCAGGGCTGAGAGCAGGGCGCCGTCGCGGGCGACAACGGCGTCGCGGGCGTCGGCGCGCTTCGGCACGGCGCCGATCCGCAGCCCGTCGGCGGGCGTCGTCGGGAGGTCTTTGAGTGAGTGCACGACGAGGTCACACTCCTCGGCGAGCAACGCCTCGCGCAGGGCACTCGCGAAGACCCCCGTGCCGCCGAGGCTCGAGAGTGACGCGCGGGAGGTGTCGCCCTCGGTCGTGACACGAACGATCTCGACCTCCTGGCCGGATGCGGTCGTGATGCGTTCTGCGATCTGGCCGGTCTGGGCGAGGGCGAGCGCGCTCCCCCTGGTGCCGATGCGGATCACTGAGCTCATGGGGCGATCCCCGCAAGGGCAGGTTTGAAGCCGAGGCGGACGTTCTCACAGCATCCCGGTCGGCACACGTCGTACCAGGGGCCGAGGGAGGTCACGGCCGGTCGATCCTCGACGGCGACACCGTCACGACGCTCGAGCACAAGGTCGACGAGCCCGGAGACGAATGCGGCGTGCACACCAGGGGTCGGCACCCGAATCGCCGTGACGCCGTGCTCTTCGGAGGTTTCCATCGCCTCGGTGTCGAGGTCCCACTTGACCTCCATGTGGTCGCTCACGAAGCCGAGCGGCACGATGACGACGGCACGGGTGCCCTTCGCGGCGAGTGCCTCGAGCTCGTCGTTGATGTCGGGCTCGAGCCACGGCTGGGTGGGCGGCCCGCTGCGCGACTGGTACACGAGCGTCCAGTCCACCGGCCGGCCGGCCATGATGGCTTCGGCGACCGCGAGGTGCTGGGCGGCGTAAGCGCCACCCTCACCGAAGCCGCGCTCGGCTGGCCCGCTTCGTTCGGCATCCGTCGAGGGGATCGAATGCGTCGAAAAGAGCACCTGGATCTCGTGGTCGGCGAACCCCTGCTCTGTGAGCGCGGCAAGCGCGCCATTCACGCCCTCCATGAACGGCTCGACGAAGCCGGGGTGGTCGAAGAACTGACGCACCTTGTCGATCGTGACGACGCCCTCGAGGCCCGTCTCGTCGAGGGCACGCGCGAAGTCTTCGCGGTACTGGCGGCAGCTCGAATACGAGCTGTACGCGCTCGTGCCGATCGCGATGATCGTGCGGTGGCCGTCATCGTGGGCCGCCTGCAGCGCCTCCGTCACGAAGGGCGCCCAGTTGCGGTTGCCCCAATACACGGGGAGGTCGATCCCGCGCCGTGCGAGCTCGGCCTCAATGGCCGCCTTGAGTTCGCGATTCTGGTCATTGATGGGGCTCACGCCGCCGAACGCACGGTAGTGGTGGGCCACCTCTTCGAGCCGCTCGTCGGGGATGCCGCGTCCGCGGGTGACATTTCGCAAGAACGGAATGACATCGTCCTGACCCTCCGGCCCGCCGAACGAGGCGAGCAGGATGGCGTCGTATGTGACAGGTTCGGTAACGTGCGGTGCACCGGATGCTGCGGCCGGGCTCGCTCCACGCACGTCACTCACGCGAGCACGTCCGCGAGTTCGCTCAGCTCGATGCGGCGACCCGTGTAGAACGGCACCTCCTCGCGCACGTGCATGCGAGCATCCGTGGCCCGCAGGTGTCGCATGAGGTCGACGAGTTCGAGCAGGTCGTCGGCCTCAAGAGCGAGGATCCACTCGTAGTCGCCGAGGGCGAATGAGGCGACGGTGTTCGCGAGCACGTTGGGAAACTGTGCGCCGAGCCGTCCGTGGTTGCCGAGCATGGCGCGGCGCTCATCGGGGTCGATGAGGTACCACTCATAGCTGCGCACGAACGGGTAGACGGTGAGCCAGTCGGCCGGCTCTTTGCCGCGCATGAATGCGGGGATGTGGTTGGCGCTGAACTCGGCGTCGCGGTGCACCCCGAGGGTGTTCCAGGTTGGGAGCAGCGGGCGCAGGATGCTTGTGCGCCGAAGTTCGCGCAGACCCGCCTGCACGCCCTCAGGCGAGACGCCGTGCAGCCACAGCATGACGTCAGAGTCGGCACGGATCGACGACACGTCGTAGATGCCGCGCACCGTGACACCGGATGCCGCGACCCGCTCGATCGCCGCTGCGAGCTCCGCAGTGTCGCCCGTGCTCTCCCCCGCTGCGGGGTTGCGGCGGAAGACCGCCCAGAGCGTGTATTCGGTCTCGCCTGTGACGGGGGTAACGATGGGGGCTTGGGGGCTCGAGGTCATGCTCCAATCATCCCCTCAGCGCGCTGAGAATCGAAATCCTTCAGGGGCGGAGCGGTTGGTTCTTCGCCATTCACGGAGCGGCGGGGGCAAGCTCGGCGGCGAGACGTGTCGCCTCCCGCTGGGCGTGCGCGATCACGGCGGCGAGCCCTGTGCCGGAGGCGGTCTCACCGAGATGGGTCACGCCGTCGATCGCCGGCCGGTCGTCGATCGTTGCTGCCGCCCACTCCACTCTCCCGAACCCGAGGACATCGCTGTCGCGCAGCGGTGTTTCGAGCAGACGAGCCGCGTCGGCGAGGGCACGGCCCCGCAGCGCCGTGTCATCCATCTCGGCGACGCGGGCGGCATCGTACGAGAGCCGGAGGACATGTCGGTGATCCCCCGCTCTCTCTGCGAGCCATGGCCACTTCGCTGTCGCATGCGTGAGCGCCTTCGCCGTGACGGCGGTGCACGCCGCACCCACGAGCACCCCCGTACCGCGTGGCGCCGCGTCGAGTGCGGCCGATCGCACGACGAGTGTCGCGAGCACGACGTCGGCCCGGCTCAGCTCGGCTGTCTGCGTGCGCTCCGTGAGCCCGACATCCGGGGCTGCGAGCACCACGGCGCGGGCCGTGATCCTTGTCCCGTCGCCGAGCGTCACGCCCGTCGCATCCACCGCCACCGCGGCCGTCGACCGCCGCACATCGACGCCGAAGCGATCGAGTGCCGCCTCGAGGGTCACGACGAGTTGCGCAACACCGCCCGTGAATCCCGCTACGGCAGACCCGGCTGGGGCTGCCGCTCGCATGGCCCGCACGGCACTCGCGAGCGACTCTTCACTCTTGAGCCCGGCGCGCAGGCCGGGTGCGACGGTGTCGAGATCGAGCGCATCAGGATGCCGCGAATGCACGCCCATCGTCACGGGAGCGACAAGGCGTTCCACCACGCGTCGGCCCATGCGTCGGCGCACAAACGCGCCGAGGGTCTGCTCGCGCGAGCCAATAAACCCTGGCAGCAGCGAATCGAGTTGCGCCCGCAATGCACCGAAGAAACCGACGACGTCGATGACGTCGGCGGCAAGCGGCACAGAGGGGATCCCGTACAGGCCTGCCTTCGGCAGGGGCACGGCTGTGGCGTCATCCGGTTGCAGCCAGGCGCCCACCGGGTTCGGCAGCACGACATCGTGCGCGAGCCCGAGCCGCTCGGCGAACTCGGCGACCGTGCCGCGGCGCGTCGCGAAACTTTCAGCGCCCGCATCGAGCGTCAAGCCATCGACCACATGCGAGCGCACTTTGCCACCGAGCCGATCGGATGCCTCCAGCAGCGTGACAGAGAGACCCGCGAGCACGAGAACGCGCGCCGCAACGAGCCCGGCCACCCCGCCGCCGACGACGATGCAGTCGACATCGGGCACCGTCTGGGGAGCCGACGCGTCAGCCTCGAGGCGATTCTCGTGCTCACCCTCGTGCTCGTGCGCTGTCATACCGTCGTCATGCCGTCGGGGCCGAGAACTCGTGGATGAACTCGACGAGACGGGTGAGCACGGTCGGGTCGGTCTCGGGGGGAACCCCGTGGCCGAGATTCACGACATGCGCTGGCGCCTCGCTGCCTCGGGTGATCACATCGCGCACGTGCGCCTCGAGAATCGGCCACGGCGCCGCGAGGAGGGCAGGGTCGATATTGCCCTGCAGCGGAACAGCGCCACCGAGCCGACGGTTCGCCTCATCGAGCGGGATGCGGTGGTCAACTCCGACGACATCCGCGCCGACATCGCGCATCGCCGCGAGGAGCTCGCCCGTGCCGACACCGAAGTGCACCTTCGGCACCGCGAGATCGGCGATGTGCGAGAGCGCACGACGCGAATGCGGCGCCACCCGAGTCTCATAGTCGGTGAGGGAGAGCGAGCCCGCCCACGAGTCGAAGAGCTGCGCAGCGCTCGCGCCGGCGAGCACCTGGGCGCGGAGGAACGCACCGGTGACATCCGCGGTCCAGTCGAGCAAGCGCGCCCAAACCTCCGGCTCCGAATGCATGAGCGCACGCGTGCGCAACTGCTCGCGTGAGGGCCCACCCTCGACGAGGTACGACGCGAGCGTGAATGGCGCGCCCGCGAAACCGATGAGGGGGGTCGAGCCGAGCTCCGCCACCGTGATGCCGATCGCCTCGGTGATGGGGGCGAGCGATTCTGGGTCGAGTTCTGGCAGGTTGGCGACATCCGCCGCTGTGCGCACGGGCGAATCGAGCACAGGCCCGCGGCCGGAGACGATCTCGACTGCAACGCCCGCGAGCCGCAGCGGAATCACGATGTCGCTGAAGAAGATTGCGGCATCTACCCCGTGGCGGCGAACGGGCTGGAGGGTGATCTCGCTCGCAAGGGACGGGGTGAGGCACGAGTCGAGCATGGCCGTCCCCTCGCGGAGGGCGCGGTACTCGGGCAGCGAACGCCCCGCCTGTCGCATGAACCACACGGGCAGCGGCGTGGTGCGCTCACCCCGGTAGCTGCGGATGAGGGCCGAATCGCTCGTGCGGCCGGTCGAGAGTGGATGCTGGTCAGGAAGGGTCACGCGTCAAGTCTGTCACTATTGACAGGTAGCATTGATGTGTGCTCGTCTGTCTCTCCGCTAACCACACCAGTGCGAGTTTCGACGTACTCGAACGGCTTTCTGCCGGTGGCGCAGACATCGGGCCCCGCTTCGTCCGCGACAACGATTTTGTGCAGGGCGCTGTCGTGCTCGCGACCTGCAATCGCTTCGAGGCATATCTTGACGTCGATGAGAACAAGGTCGGCGATCGTGAGGCCGCAGCTGCCCACATCCTGAGTGCGCTCGCCGATTCCACCGGCATCCGGAGTGACGATCTCGAGACGGCCATCGAAGCACTCGGTGGCGACGATGTCGTGCACCACCTGTTTGCGGTGTCGGCAGGGCTCAAGTCGGTCGTCATCGGCGAAGATGAGATTGCTGGCCAGGTGCGACGCTCGCTCGATTCTGCACGCCAGGTCGGCACGGCCACGTCAAATCTCGAGCGACTCTTTCAGACGGCATCGTCCGCTTCGCGGGGGGTCAAAACCCGCACCGCGATCGGCCACGCCGGGCGATCGGTTGTGCGACTCGCGCTGCAGCTCGCCTCCAGCCGCATCACCGATTGGGCAACGACCTCGGTGCTTCTTATTGGCACGGGCGCGTACGCGGCGACAAGCGTTGCGGCGCTCCGTGATCGCGGGGTACGCGACATCGTCGTCTACTCGCCGTCGGGGCGCGCAGCGCGTTTCGCTGCGCGACTTGGCCTCACAGCGGCGGATGATCTCGCCGACGCTCTCGCCGACGCTCGAGTTGTCGTGACCTGCACGAGCCGTCCAGATCCAGTCGTGACTCCCGAGGTCGTCGGGTCTGGTTCGCGACGCCTCATCGTCGATCTCGGTCTCCCCCGCAACGTCGACCCGGCTGTCGCCACCGTCGACGGCGTCGAACTGCTCGACCTCGAGACCATCCGCCTTCACGCTCCGCTAGAGGAGCTCACCGCGACAAGCGATGCCCACGAGATCGTGCTCGACGCCGCAACCGAGTTCCACGCGCGCGAGGCCGAGCGTCGCGCGGCGCCCGCGATCGCGACGATGCGTCGACAGGTGTTTTCGGTGCTCGAATCCGAGATTGAGCGAGCGAAGAGCCGCGGCACGTGGAGCGCCCAATCAGAGGCTGACATGCGCCATCTTGTCGGTGTGCTGCTCCACGCCCCATCGGAGCGTGCACGTCTTGCCGCCCGCGAGGGCGAGGCCGACGGCGTCTTCGACGCCGTGACGACCCTCTTTGGCCCGGTCGATGAGCTCACCCACCGTCGCATGGTCGAGCCGGATGCCGCGGCCGACGAGCTCCCCGCCTGAGTCCGTCGCCGTCCCGAACGCAGCGCAGGTCGCCACTCCGTGCGCTGCCCGTTTCGCACGCGTGAGGTGTCGCTACGTGCGCATGGCTCCGCGCCGCAGCAGGTCGATGCGTGCCTGAAGCTGCGTCACGCTCGCCTGCGGCACTGCCGGGCCGCCCGCTCGGCGGCGCAGTTCGGCGTGGATGAGAGCGTGTGCCTCGCCTGTGCGCTTCGCTCGCATCCCGACGAGGCTGTTGAGAAGCTTGCGCTGCTCCTTGAGCGTGCGGTGCAGGGGCTGGCCCTCGTCAAGTTCGGCGTCAAACGCCTCTGCAATGCGCTTGCGCCCCTCACTGCGGCGCGACTGCCGCGCCTGGCGTGATTGCAGCAGGTCCCGCACCTGATCCGGGTCGAGCAGGCCCGGAAGGCCGAGAAAGTCGAGCTCTTCGAGGCTGCCGACTTCGGCAGAAAAGCCGAACTCGCCCCCGTCATAGAGCACACGGTCGAATTGGGCCTCAGACGCGAGCGCCTTGAAGTCGAAAAGGTCAGCGTCGGCCGAGGCAGACTCTGTGCGGTTCGCTTCGTCGAGTGCATCATCGTCGAGCTCGATCTCTTCGAGGCCATCACGATCTTCGCGGTCGAGTGCGTGATCGCGCTCGAGTTCCATTGTCTGCGCGAGGGCCATGAGCGCCGGCACGTTGGGGAGAAAAATCGAGGCCGTTTCGCCGCGCCGTCTGGTGCGCACGAATCGCCCGATTGCCTGCGCGAAAAACAGGGGCGTTGAGGCGGATGTCGCGTAGACGCCGATGCCGAGCCTCGGCACGTCAACGCCCTCAGAGACCATCCGCACCGCCACCATCCACCGCGAGGTTCCGGCGGCGAACGTGGCGATCCGATCGCTCGCGGCCTTCTCGTCGGAAAGCACCACGGTCGGGTCCTCACCCGTGATCTGCTTGAGGATTTCGGCGTACGCCCGAGCGGCGTAGTGGTCTGTCGCAATCACGAGGCCCCCGGCATCCGGAACCCCGTTGCGCACCTCGGTGAGTCGCCGATTTGCGGCCTTGAGCACGGAGGGAATCCAGTCGCCCTCCGGGTCGAGGGCCGTGCGCCATGCTTGCGCCGTGACATCTTTGGTGTCGCCCTCTCCAAGCCGGGCCTCCATCTCGTCGCCGGAGCGGGTGCGCCAGCGCATCTTGCCCGCATACGAGAGAAAGATGACTGGGCGCACCACACCGTCGGCAAGGGCGCGTCCATAGCCATAGCTGTAGTCCGCTCTTGAGGTTCGGATGCCGTGCTCGTCGGGGTGATACGAGACGAAGGGAATCGGCGATGTGTCGCTGCGAAAGGGCGTCCCGGTGAGCGAGAGTCGACGCACTGCCGGCTCGAATGCTTCGCGGATGGCATCGCCCCAGCTCAGTGCATCACCACCGTGATGCACTTCGTCGAGGATGACGAGCGAACGCCCGCTCTCGGTCATTGAACGGTGAAGCGCTGCCCTCGTTGCCACCTGCGCGTAGGTAACGGCGACACCGTGGAAGTGTCGACCGTGATGCCCGTCAGCATTCTTGAACCCTGGATCGAGACGGATGCCAACGCGATGTGCCGCTTCGGCCCACTGACTCTTCAGATGCTCGGTTGGCGCGACAACGGTGATGCGATTGATGGCGCCGCTTGCAAGGAGTTCGGTCGCAATGCGGAGCGCGAACGTGGTCTTGCCGGCGCCTGGCGTCGCGGCCGCGAGAAAGTCTCGCGGACTCGCCGACAGGTAGGCATCGAGTGCCTCCTGCTGCCAAGCTCTGAGCTTGTCGGCTGTGCCGCGGGCTGCCCGCTCGGGGAAGGCGGGAGAAAGGTGCTCCGCGGCGAACGTGCCGACTGGCCGGCCGAAGTTCGCTGAGGTGTTCACTGGATCCAATGGTAGCTGTCGCCACCGACAGGCGACCACACGCCGAGACCCCCGCGCCGCTGAGAGCGGGACGGGGGTCTCGGTGCGCTACGGCGCAGGTTATGCCCTGCGGCTGCCGCGGGTGATGAAGCCCCAGATGACCAGAACGAGCAGCGCGCCGAGAATGGCGACGAGCCACGTCTGAATCGACCAGAAGTCCTCAAGACCGACGCCGAAGACGGCGCTGCCGATCCAGCCGCCGAGCAGGGCGCCGACGACTCCGATGATCAGGGTGGCGATCCAGCCGCCACCATTCTTGCCGGGAAGAATGGCCTTGGCGATCGCGCCCGCAATCAGCCCCAGAATAATCCAAGCGATGATTCCCATGGTCTTTCACACTCCTGCAAATAGTTTTCGTGCTCCACTGCAGAGCACGAGACAATGGTGGCACCACCCCCATTTGGGGACAACCCATGCGATCTCAAGCTTTGTGGGGTAAGGGCGGTTTGCCGCCAGGGCACCCGTGGGACAGCATTGAGGTATGACACCGCACCACCCTTGGTCCCGCTACGTCGCCCTCGGCGACTCATTCACTGAAGGCATCGGAGACCCGGAGTCGAAAAGCCCAGGCGGGCACCGCGGGTGGGCTGATCGCGTGGCCGAGGTTCTCGCGATCGACCATCAGCCGTTCTCGTACGCAAACCTCGCGATCCGTGGCAGGCTGCTGCAGCAGATCATCGATGAACAGCTTGAGCCAGCGCTCGAGCTCACGCCAGACCTCGTGTCGATTTCTGCTGGCGGCAACGACATCATCCGACCAAACACCGACCCCGATGAGGTCGCCGTACGGCTCGAGAGCGCTGTTGAGCGCCTTCGCTCCGGCGGCGCGACCGTTGCACTGTTCAACGGCCCTGACATCGGTATGACACCGGTCATGCGTCGGCTGAGGGGCAAGGTCGCCATCTACAACGAGAACATTCGCGGGATTGCGAGGCGTCACGAGGCGGTCGTCATCGACATGTGGTCGCTCCGCGAGCTGCAGGATGCTCGAATGTGGGCCTCGGACCGCCTGCACTTCTCTCCCATGGGCCACCATGTGATCGCAATCGAGGTGCTCGAGGCGCTCGGGGTCGACCATGGGCTCGTGCCGTTCAGTCCGGAACCGCTGCCGCCTCGGCCATGGCGTGAGGCTCGCGCCGACGACATGGTGTGGGCGCGCGAGCATCTTGTGCCCTGGGTCGTGCGGCGCGTGCGCCATCAGTCGTCTGGTGACGGCATAACGCCGAAGCGACCCGGGTTCTGACCGGGTCGCTACGGGGTGGTGCTCAATCGTTGAAGAATTTAGCGGCCGAACTGCGTCGACGCCGGGCAATCGAACGGGTCGCCTCCGGCTGAGAGCCCGACGCGGTTGAGGTACTGGATGACGATTCCGTAGGACTGCAAAAGTGAGGTCTCGGTGAACGGAATGTTGTTCGTCGCGCAGTATTCCTTGGCGATCTCGTTCGCCTTCCTGAGGTGCGGGCGCGGCATGTTGGGAAAGAGGTGGTGCTCGATCTGGTAGTTGAGGCCGCCCATGAAGGTGTCCATCAACCAGCCGCCGCGAATGTTCCGCGAGGTGAGCACCTGGCGGCGCAAGAAGTCGACCTTCGAGTCGTGAGGCAGAATCGGCATTCCCTTGTGGTTCGGCGCGAAGGAAGCGCCCATGTACACGCCGAAAACCGCGAGCTGCACGCCGAGGAAGGCGAACGCCATGCCAACCGGCAACATGATGAAGAGCACGGCGAGGTAGCTGCCAAGGCGGGTCAGGATCATCGTGATCTCAATCCAACGGCCTTGAACCTTGCCTTTGCCGAACACGGTCTTCAGACCGTGCATGTGAAGATTCAGGCCCTCAAGTGTGAGCGCGGGAAAGAAAAGGTAGCCCTGTCGCTTGAGCGCCCAGGCGTACAAGCCTTTCGCCTTTGCCGCGTCAACCTCCTGGAACACGACAAAGTCGGGCTCGATGTCAGGGTCTTTGCCAACGATGTTGGGGTTCGCGTGATGACGCGAGTGCTTCGTCATCCACCACTGGTAGCTGATGCCGACAAAGAGATTCGCGAGCGTGCGGCCCACGATGTCGTTGAGCTTGCCAGAGGTGAAGATCTGCCGATGCGATGCCTCATGAGCGAGGAACGCATACTGCGTGAGGACGATGCCAAGCCCGGCAGCGATAAGGAGTTGGAACCAGCTGTCACCGAGAAGTATGAAGCCCGTGATCAGACCGCCGAGGGCGAGCGTGATACCCGCAAACATGGCGATGTAGAACCACTGTGCGCGGCGAAGAAGTCCGGCATCGCGCACGGTATTGAGGAGTGATGAGTACTCGGTCGTCGGGCTCTTGCGATCTCCACCAGGACGGGTTTTGGTGAATGTCACAGTGGGCTGGGGCTCGGCTGAGGCTGTCATTCATCTCCTCGATCAGTTGACTTCCCAGTCGGGTAAAGATGAAGCGCCTTGCTACAACGGATACCCATCAGACTACGCGGTGATTATGACACGGGCGAGTATTACACGGCGAGTATGGCATATTCCCAGAGTTGAATATGCACAATCGAGCATATTCAACGTCTATCCGAATACGAGCGACGGATTGCCGAGACGCCACAGAGCGCCAGGATCATCGATGCTCTCATCGAGCAGGAGGGCTACCTCAATGCGCTGAGTGCCGACCGAGTAGCTCAGGGTGCCGACGCGCTCTCCCTCTGCGGCGGTTGTGACCTCATCGGTGGCGACCTCAAGCGAGATCGCC
Source organism: Homoserinimonas flava (assembly GCF_054969005.1). Lineage (NCBI taxonomy): Bacteria > Bacillati > Actinomycetota > Actinomycetes > Micrococcales > Microbacteriaceae > Homoserinimonas > Homoserinimonas flava. The sequence continues at coordinate 941,396 of NZ_JBUEQS010000001.1, read as the reverse complement.
GTGTCGCTCCACACGAGCGCCGAGGCGCCTTCGCCGGCAACCGCAGAGGCAGAGTCGCCCCATTCGGTTGTGTACTCCGCGAACACCTGTCCCTGCTCAACGAGGGTGACGTCGCGGAAGCCCGACTGCACAGTCTGCACGAGCGATTGGATCTGCGGATATTGCACGTCGTGGAGCACTCCGCCAAGGGCCACGCCCACGATCGTAACCGTGTGACCGCCGACCTCGAAGTCCGACGAGAAGAGCAGACACGCGCCAGCCTCCGGGAGCGTGCCCGTCTTGATTCCGTCGATACCGTAGGTGCCGAGGATCTCATTCGAATTCTCGAGGATGCCAGCGCCCGGCAAGTCCACGGTTGGCGTCGCGACGATCTCGGCAATCACTGGATCGGCCAGCGCGAGTTTGCCGAGTTCGATCAGTTCGGCAACCGTGCTGCTGTTGCGGGGGTCGAGTCCGGTCGGCTCAACCAGCGTCGTCTGCGTGAATCCGTTGTCGATGAGCCAGGTATTCGCGGCCTCGACGAACGCCGCCTCAGAGCCAAATGCCCAGTTGATGAGCGAGTACGTGTAGTTGCTCGCAGATGGCAGCAGCATTGCCTGCATCGCCTGATATTGGGACAGCACCGCGCCTGCAGTCACGGGTTTCACCGTGGCACCCCGCGCTTGGAACATTGCGTAGTACGAGACATCCTCGGCCGTGAGCTCAATGGAGGGCCCGTGGTCGTCGAGTGTGATCGGGTGGTGTTCAATCACCGTGAGAGCGGTGACGATCTTGCTGATGCTCGCCATCGGCAACACCTCGGTGCTGCCGGTTGATGCGAGCACACCCTCTACACCGATGGCGCCGATGCCGATGGCGGTGCTTGATGGCCACGCGAGTTCGGCCGCGACGGTCGCCGGCGCCTCGACCTCGGCGACCGCCGCGGTGGTTGCATCGAGAGGTGCGAAGAGAGTCATCGGCAGGTACGAACCAGCGACAAGAAGCGCCCCTGCGGCACCGAACACGACGAGCCGACGACGCCGATAGACCTGGGCTCGGGTGGGTGGCACGAGATCAATCCTAGGAGACGCGTGGCTCCGTCCCGCGCATCGTGCGCGGTGGGTCAGTCGCGCACGCGAAGCTCCCACATCGCAACGGCACTCGCTGCCGCGACATTGAGCGAATCGACCCCGCGCGCCATTGGGATGGTCACAACGGTGTCGGCGGCGTCAATCGCCGCCCGACTCAGACCATCGCCTTCTGTCCCCATCACGAGGGCGATTCGCTCCGGCGGATCGGTTGCGAAGGTGTCGAGCGCGACTGCGCCGTCGGTGAGGGCAAGCGCGGCGATATGGAATCCAGCAGCACTGAGGATGTCGCGCGCCGCCGGCCACTCGGGCAACCGAGTCCAAGGCACCTGCAGCACGCTCCCCATGCTCACGCGCACGCTTCGGCGGTAGAACGGGTCGGCGCATCGAGGGGTGACGAGCACTGCATCCGCCCCGAGCCCGGCCGCGGCGCGGAAGATTGCGCCGACGTTGGTGTGGTCGGTGAGGTCTTCGAGCACAACGATGCGCCTGGCGTTGGCAATGATGTCTTCGACGGCGGCGAGGGGTGGCCGTCGCATGGATGCGAGTGCTCCGCGGTGGAGGCTGAATCCGGTGAGCGAGGTGAGCATTTCGTCGTCGCCGACATAGACCGGCACGTCGAAGCGTTCGCCGTAGTGTTCGACCTCTCCGAGCCACTTTTCGAGCACGAGAAATGAACGCGGCGTGTGACCCGCCTCGATGGCACGCGCAATGACTTTTGAGGATTCGGCGATGTAGAGGCCACCCGCGGGTTCCTGCAGACGCCTCAGCACCACGTCGGTCAGACGGGCGAAGTCGTCGAGCCCTGGCGCGGAGAGATCATCGACCCTGATCGTTGGCATCGTCGAACTCCATTCGCAGTGTCGCGGCGCATTCTCGTGGCCTGGTGAAACATATCGGATGCTGCGAACGCTTAAGGTGTGAGAGGGGTTTTCTCCCCCGTTCTCTCGATGAGGAAGCTGCATGCCAGAAGACACCGCCCTGCGGCCGGCCGCCGCGGATGCTGCGCCGCCCGAAATGATCGACGCCGCCGAGCGTTTGATCCGCGGCCGCACGCTTGCAGTGCTCACCGGGGCCGGAATCAGCACCGACTCCGGCATCCCTGACTATCGAGGCGAAGGCGCACCCCTGCGCTCGCCCATGACCTTCTCCCAGTTCATCGAGAGTGAGCCATATCGCAGACGGTATTGGGCAGGCAGCCATCTCGGGTGGCATGCGTTCTCTCGAGCACGCCCCAATGCAGGCCATCGCGCGCTCGCCTCGCTTGAGGCGGCCGGGGTCACCAACGGTGTTGTGACCCAGAATGTCGATGGTTTGCATCTCGGGGCAGGCTCTTCTCGCGTGGTGGATCTCCACGGCTCGATGGACCGCGTGCGCTGTCTCGACTGCGGCCAGTACTTCGCTCGCGGGGCGATCGCCGAATCTATCTCGGCGTCAAACCCATGGCTCGATCATGCCGAGCCCGTCGAGCTCGGCCCCGATGGTGACGTCACGCCGGAGCGTCTCTCCGACTTCGTCGTCCCGGCGTGCTCGGTCTGTGGCGGCGTACTCAAACCTGACGTGGTCTTCTTCGGCGAGTTTGTGCCGGTCGAGCGGTTCGCAGAGGCGCGCGCGCTCGTGCACGCTGCCGACGTCTTTCTCGTGGCGGGGTCGTCGCTCATCGTGAACTCCGGCATTCGCCTGCTTGAGGTGGCGCTTCGGCGCAAGGCCCCCGTCATCGTCGTGAATCGTGGGGTCACGAAGGCCGACGGTCGGGCGACACTGAAGATTGACGCGGGGACATCGCCGACGCTGCAAGAGCTCGAGACCAGGCTGCTGGCGTGACCCGAATCGCCTTTATCCGCCACGGCGAAACGGAGTGGAATCGCGAGCGCCGCATCCAGGGTCGCTCCGATATTCCTCTCAATGAGACCGGCCGACGACAGGCCCGGCAGACTGCCGATGCCCTCGCTTCGGGCGTTGCGTGGGATCGTGTGTTCTCGAGCCCGCTCTCCCGTGCGTTCGAGACGGCCGAGATCGTTGCCCGACGGCTTGGTCTCACGGCGCCGGCGACTATCGATGCGGTGATCGAGCGCCATTACGGCGAGGCCGAGGGCCTGTCGGCCGCTGACCTCGAGGAGCGATTCCCCGGTCTGAGCCCCGTGCCGGGCCGTGAACGGCGTTCGGATGCTGCGGCGCGCGCCATTCCAGCACTCATCGACCTCGCAGAAACCCACCAGGGTGGCAGGCTCCTCGTGGTGAGCCACGGCGGCCTCATTCGCTCGGTGCTCAAGCGAATCGAGCCCGGGGAGGGTGATCACCACACTGAACTGATCCCGAACGGCTCGGTGCATATGCTGGATTATGTCGAGGGCTCGTTGCGGCTTGTTTCGTTCAACGAGGAGCTCGAGTCTGCCGGTGATGGCGCCGCTGACATCAGCGAGCAGAACGCCGTCGAGCGTCGCGAGGCCGCCCGCTAGCACGCGGTTGTGATGCGACCCGTGTGGCGAGCTCATAGAGCGTTCGTGCTGAGCGCTCCCAGGTGAATTCGGCCGCCTGTTCGAGGGCGAGCGCCGACCGTCGCTCCCACTCCCCCGGTGCCTCGAGTTTGCGAACTTCTGCCGCGAGTCCGGCAGGGTCGTCGGGGTCGAAGTATCCGGCGGTGCGACCTCCGATCTCGTGAAAGACGGGGATGTCACTCACGACGATCGGTGTGCCGACGGCCATCGCTTCGACGAGGGGGATTCCGAATCCCTCGTCGCGCGACGCGGAGATGAGCGCTGTCGCACTGAGCAGTGCGGCGCGGTAGTCCTCGTCGCTGACTCCGTCGCGGAACACGATGGTGCCGCTCGGGGCGAGTGCCTCGAGCCTGCGGCGATCGGACGCGCCGATTCGACTCAGCAGGTGGAGCGTGTATCCGGGCAGTGACTGCATCGCGGTGGCGATTGTCTCGACGTTCTTGTACGGCATGAACGAGCCCATGTAGACGAGCGTTCGTGTTGTTGGAGCAACTCTGGGTTCGATTGGTGCTTGCCTCACGGCACTGCGGACGACCGTCATGGGCTGCTTCGTAATGCCGGCCTCCGTGATTTCGTCGCGGGTCGTGAACGAACCGGTGACGATGGCGTCGGCCCGACGCAGCAGCATCCGCGCCGGGAGATAGGTGAGGTGGTAGATCCGCCAACCGGCGCGCACAGGCCACGAGAGGTCCCGCGGTGGGGTGGGGCTCCGGTAGTAGATGAGGTCGTGCAGGGTGAGGATGAAGCGGTAGCGCCGACCGAGAGAGCCCATCATCTGCATGGGGGTGAAGACGACATCCGGTGCAGCGCGATTCACGATTCTCGAGACCCACGGCTCACGCACGCTCGTTGGATCTGTGCCCATGATCCAGGGGAGGTCTGGCAGCATCGACAACTGCCGCTCATCGCTGATGAGCATCGTAACGGGGGTGAGTCGTGCGAGTTCAGTAACGAGCTCGGCCGTATAGCGGCTGATGCCATCGTGGCGTTCGAGTCGCGTGTAGCGACAGTCGAAGACGATCTTCACGAACGGACGGTGGCCAGGAACGCCTCAATGGCGGATGCTGCTGCCGCGGGCGTCTCGTAGTGGATGAGATGCCCGACCTCCGGGATCACGACGAGCGTCGAATCCGCGATGGCGGTGTGGAGGGCCTTGACGGCCGAGAGCGGCGTGATGTCGTCGAGTTCGGCGGCAACGAGCAGTGTCGGAATCGAGATGTCGGCGGCGAACTCTCCCACGCTCCGCGTGACGGATGCCTCGAAGCCCTCAAGGACGGTGCGCTTGCTGGCGAATCGACTGAAGTAGGTGTGGTGCTGTGAGTGGATCCAGCGCCGCAGCGCCGCATCCTTCGTCTTGACGAGTGCAGAACTCATGAACTGCACGATGATCGGGGACCCAAGTGCGGCGCGCGCTGCGCGTTCGGGAAGCCAGCGTGCCGAGCGGTAGAACGCCACTGTGACCGCGGTGGCAATCGGTCGCGGCCCCTTGAGCCCAGCGATAGCGATCGGATTGATCAGGATGAGTGCGGGGGTCGAGAGCCCGCCGGCGACCGCGGCGGAGGCGATGATGGAACCGAAGGAGTGGCCGAGGACGACGGCACGACCCCCGAGCTCGATGGCCGCGATGAAGGCGGCGAGCCAGCGCGCGTACCCTTCAACGTCGTGTGTCACCCCATGCATTGGTGTCGACTCCCCGAACCCTGGCAGGTCGGGGGCGATGAATCGCACGCCAGGCAGGTGGGCGACGACAGGCTCGAGGCCGTGGTGCTCGCCGCGGTAGCCGTGCGTGAGCACGACGGTGGTCGCGGCATCCGGATCGCCATACACCCAGTACTTTGTCTCGCTGCCGAGCACGACAATAGTCGATTCGCTGATCGGGAGTCGCGCGAGGGAACCGGCGTACGGGGATTGGACGTTCATCCTGCTCAGTCTAGGCAACGCGCGGTGTGCGTCAGCCCTTTCACACCTCGGTGGTGCCGCTGGCGTCTTAGACTCATCACGTCTGTTTTCTGCCCCCGAGAGGAGCCCCGTGAGCTTTACCGCCCCAATCCAGCTGCCAGGGCTGACCCTCGACCCCCGGTGGTACCGCCGTTCCGTTTTTTACCAGGTGATGGTGCGATCGTTTGTCGACAGCAATGGCGACGGCACCGGCGACCTCGGCGGGCTCATCTCCAGGCTCGACTACCTGCAGTGGCTGGGCGTCGACGCGCTCTGGATTCCGCCGTTCTTCACCTCACCGCTCCGCGACGGTGGCTATGACGTCGCCGACTACAAGGCGATCCTTCCTGAGTTCGGCACACTCGACGAGTTCCGCGAGCTCGTGACGAAGGCGCACGAGCGCAACATGCGGGTCATCATCGACCTCCCGCTGAACCACACTTCGGATGCGCACGACTGGTTCCAGCAGTCGCGCTCAGACCCAGACGGCCCCTTCGGTGACTTCTACGTCTGGAGCGACACTGACGAGAAGTTTGAGAACATCCGCATCATCTTCACCGACACCGAAGATTCGAACTGGGCGTTCGACTCCGAGCGCCGTCAGTTCTACTTCCACCGCTTCTTCTCACACCAGCCCGACCTCAACTACGAGAACCCGGCCGTGCACGACGCTGTTTTCGATGTCGTGCGGTTCTGGCTTGATCTCGGCGTCGACGGCTTCAGGCTCGACGCAATTCCCTACCTCTACGAATCCGAGGAGGGCAACGGCGAGGGTGAGCCGCCAACCCACGAGTTCATCAAGCGACTCCGCGCAATGGTCGACCATGACTACCCCGGCCGCGTCATGATCGCGGAGGCGAACCAGTGGCCGCGTGAGGTCGCCGCATTCTTCGGCACTGAAGAAGAGCCGGAGTGTCACATGGCATTCGACTTCCCCGTCATGCCGCGCATTTTTTACTCGCTGCGGTCGCAGAATGCGAGCGAACTCGTTCAGGTGCTCAGCGAGACCACCGACATTCCTGACGGCGCCGGCTGGGGCGTATTCCTTCGCAACCACGACGAGCTGACGCTCGAAATGGTCTCGGAGGAGTATCGCCAGGCGATGTACGGCTGGTACGCCTACGACCCCCGGATGCGCGTGAATGTCGGCATCCGACGTCGCCTCGCTCCCCTGCTCGACAACTCCCGTGACGAGTTGGAGCTGGCGCACGCACTGCTCTTCTCATTGCCCGGAAGCCCGTTTCTCTATTACGGCGACGAGATCGGCATGGGCGACAACATTTGGCTTCCAGACCGCGATGCGTCGAGAACCCCGATGCAGTGGACGCCCGATCGCAACGCGGGGTTCTCCTCGGCCGACCCCGGCAAGCTCTTCCTCCCCGTGGTGCAGTCGCTCGTGTACCACTACACGCAGACCAATGTGGAGTCGCAGCTCGCCCAGTCGCGCTCGCTGCTCCACTGGGTGCGAAATGTCATCCACGTACGCAAGGCTCACCCCGTCTTCGGGCTCGGAGGCATTCGCGTGCTGCAGACAAGCCACGAGTCCGTGCTCGCATTCGTGCGGTCGTACGAGGGCTCAGGCACCCAGTTTGGTGACGCGGCAGAAGAGGTGCTCTGCGTGTTCAGCTTCGCCCACAATCCGGTCTCGGTGACCATCACGGCGGAGGAACTCGCCGGGGCGGGCCTCGTCGACTTGTTCGGCGGCGGAGACTTCCCGGCGTTCACCGACGACGGCAGCCTGACACTCACGCTCGGCACCCAGAGTTTCTACTGGTTGCATGTGGGTTCGCATGTCGGAGGCCACCTCTAGGGTGAAAGAGTGAACACTTCGTGGGTTGATGTGCTGGGGGTATTCGATCTCGAGACAACTGGGATCGACATCGACACCAGCCGCATCGTCTCCGCCCACGTTGGCGTGATCGACGGGGCCGGTGGCAGCGTCGAGCAGCACCTCTGGTTGGCAGACCCAGGGGTCGAGATCCCGGCAGGGGCCTCCGCGGTGCACGGCATCACGACCGAGCGAGCGCGGCGACTGGGCAGACCCGCCGTCGACGTCGTGAGTGAGATTCTTGAGGCCCTTCGAGGGCTGCTCTCTCGCGGCATTCCGGTCACGGTGTTCAACGCGCCCTATGATCTCTCTCTGCTGCACCGCGAGGCGATACGCTACGGCCTCGAACCGCTCGGTGAGCCGTTTCCCGTCGTCGACCCGCTCGTCATCGATAAGGCAGTCGACCGCTATCGGCGTGGCAAGCGCACGCTCGAGGTCTCGGCCGCGCACTACGGAGTCGACCTCACAGATGCGCACGATGCTGGCGCCGACGCGGTCGCCGCCGGCCGCGTGGCGCAAGCGATTGTGCGCCGCTTCGCGAGCGACCTTCCGGAAGACGCCGCTGGGCTGCATCAGGCCCAGATCGGATGGTACGCCCAGCAGGCAGAGAGCTTTCAGGACTACATGCGACGCACGAAGGACCCGTCGTTTGTGACGTCAACCGCCTGGCCGCAGCGGTAGACATCGATAGCGCGGTCGGGCTGAACGCAAAACGGGCGGGTGGCCGAAGCCACCCGCCCGTTGCCATCGGACTCACGGTCCGATGTGAAGCTGTTTAGTTGCCGAAGCCCTTGTAGCGGTTCTTGAACTTCTCGACACGACCGGCCGAGTCCATGATGCGCTGCTTGCCCGTGTAGAACGGGTGCGACTCCGACGAGATCTCGACGTCAATGACCGGGTAGGTGTTGCCGTCTTCCCACTCCATCGTCTTGTCGCTGCCGACGGTGGAGCGCGTCAGGAACGTGGCGCCCGACGCGAGGTCACGGAAGACGACGGGTGCGTACTCGGGGTGAATGCCAGACTTCATGAGGTGATTCCTTGAGTGGATTTCGTTGAACAGGATCTAAGACTGTGGAAACGTCGACGTCGCGACGGCCAGCTGTCTACGATACCAGAAACTCGGCGGCCCGCGCGGTGAAGCGCCCACCGTCGTTGCGCACCTCGAGTGGAAGCCCGAAGGTGTCGCTGAGAAGCTCTGATGTCACGACCTCATTGATGGGCCCGGTCGCGCGGACACCGCCATCGGCGAGCAGCATGGCGTGCGTGAAGCCCACAGGGATCTCCTCGACGTGATGCGTGACCATGACGATCGCTGGAGCTTCGGATGACGACGCGTAGCCACTGAGGAGTTGCAGCAGTTCTTCGCGCGAGCCCACGTCGAGGCTTGCAGCTGGTTCGTCGAGGAGGAGAAGCTCTGGGTCGGTCATGACCGATCGTGCGATCTGCACTCGCTTCTGCTCGCCGTCGCTCAGGTCGCCGAAGCGGCGTTCGGCGAGGTGGCTGAGCTTCCATTCAGAAAGCACGCGCTCGGCCCTACGCGAATCGAGCTCCTCATAGCTCTCAGTCCAGCGACCCGTCACCGAGTAGGCCGCCGTCATGACGACGTCGATCACCCGTTCGTTGCGGGGCAGGCGCCGGGCCATCGCGGTGGAGGCAAAACCGATTCTCGGCCGGAGCTCGAATACGTCAACGCTGCCGAGGCGTGCATCGAGAAGTTGCGCGTCGCCCGATGTCGGGTGGATCAGGGCTGAGGCGAGGAGCAGGAGCGTCGTCTTGCCTGCGCCGTTCGGTCCAAGAATGACCCACCGTTCGTCGCTCTCGACTGTCCAGTCGATGGAGTCGAGGATTGTGTTGCCGTCGCGCACCACGGAAACATCAGAAAGCTGGAGGACGCTGGCCATGAATCAACCCTACCCTCAGGAGTGCCGCCGAAGGCCGTGACACAGCGTGCGTTCAGAGCAGGCTTCGGTAGATCTCTTCTGTGCGTCGTGCAATGCGATCCCAGCCGAACTCCTCTTCGGCCCGTCGGCGCCCAGCAGCGCCCATTCGCGCCGCCGCCTCGGGGTCTGACACCGTCTCGATCAGGGCTCTCGCGAGATCCTCGATGAAGCGCTCAGGGTTGATCGGCGTGCCTGTGCCGTCATCGACCTGCTCGATGGGGACGAGTCGACCGGTGACGCCATCATCGATGACTTCCGGAATGCCCCCGGTTGCCGTGCCCACCACTGGTGCGCCACACGCCATGGCCTCGAGGTTGACGATACCGAGCGGTTCATAGATCGAAGGGCAGACGAATGTCGTCGCCGCGGTGAGCACGGCACAGAGCTCGGGCCGCGGAAGCTGGCGGTCGATCCAGACCACCCCGCTGCGAGCATCCTGAAGCGACTGCACCGCCGCGCGCACCTCTGCCATCAACGCCGGTGTGTCTGGCGCACCGGCACACAGGATGAGCTGCACTTCGCTCGGGAGCTGCGCGGCGGCTTTCAAGAGATACGGCAGCCCCTTTTGTCGGGTGATTCGGCCGACGAACACGACCGATGGCCGATCGGGGTCGATTCCGAGGGCGCGGAGTGCATCGGGGTCGTGCCGGGGCTGCCACGATTCGAGATCGATGCCGTTGTGCACGACGTGCACCCGTTCGGCGTCGATCGTCGGATAGCTGCGCAGGATGTCACGGCGCATGCCATCGCTCACGGCGATCACTGCATCGGCACCGGTGAAGGCGGTCTCTTCGATCCAGCTTGAGACGCGGTAGCCGCCCCCGAGCTGTTCGGCCTTCCACGGACGCAGCGGCTCGAGGCTGTGCGCCGTCACGACATGTGGGATGCCGTGGAGCAGTGATGCAAGATGGCCGGCGCCGTTTGCATACCAGGTGTGGGAGTGCACGACGTCGGAGCCCGCAATGTCTTGGGCGATGGCAAGGTCGACGCCCAGCGTGCTGAGCGCGGGATTGGCGGCCACGAGAGTTTCGGGCACTCGATACGCGGTCACACCGCCTTCGTCACGGTCGGCACCGAAGCATCGGACGTGCACATCGACACTCGAGCGGAGCTCACGAACGAGTTCGGCGACATGGACTCCGGCACCGCCGTAGACCTCTGGCGGATATTCACGGGTGACCACGTCGACTCTCACAGATTGAACGGTAGTACAGCCGGGGGTTCGCGCATACTGTGGAGCCATGGCCTCCCAGAAGATATTCGGAATCGTGCTCGCCGGTGGCGAGGGCAAGCGACTCATGCCCTTGACTGCAGACCGAGCGAAGCCCGCCGTCCCGTTCGCGGGGAACTACCGCCTTATCGACTTCGCTCTCTCGAACCTGATCAACTCAGGCCTTCGGCAGATCGTCGTGCTCACGCAATACAAGTCACACAGCCTCGACCGGCATGTTTCGCAGACCTGGCGGCTCTCTGGCCTCACAAACTCCTATGTCGCGTCAGTGCCGGCGCAACAGCGACTCGGCAAGCGCTGGTTCGCGGGATCTGCTGATGCCATCCTCCAGAGCCTCAACCTCCTGCGCGACGAGAAGCCCGACATCGTCGTTGTGGTCGGTGCCGACCACGTCTACCGCATGGACTTCAGCCAGATGATCGAGGCGCACATCGCCTCGGGAGCCGGTGTCACCGTGGCGGCGATCCGTCAGCCCATCTCGCTCGCCGACCAGTTCGGGGTCATCGAGGTCGACTCGGAGGATCCAACTCGCATCCACGCCTTCCATGAGAAGCCGCAGCATCCGATCGGGCTGCCGGATTCTCCCGAGGAGGTGCTTGCCTCAATGGGCAACTACGTTTTCGACGCCGATGTGCTGATGGATGCTGTGCTGCGTGACGGGGAGCTACCGTCATCGAACCACGACATGGGCGGGGACATCGTGCCCGACTTCGTGTCACGGGGAGATGCCGCGGTCTACGATCTCAACCGGAACGAGGTCCCTGGAGCAACGGATCGCGACCGGTATTACTGGCGCGATGTCGGCACCATCGACTCCTACTACGACGCGCACCGGGACCTCATTTCGGCGCTGCCGGTGTTCAACCTCTATAACCGTACGTGGCCGATCTTCAATCAGCAGTTCAACGCTCCCCCGGCGAAGTTTGTGCGTGATGCGACCGGCAACCTCGGCACGACGATCGATTCGATCGTTTCGCTCGGTTCGCTCCTCTCTGGCGCTCACGTTGAGCGCAGCGTGCTCGGACCTTGGGCGACGATCGATGCCGGGGCCAGAGTGGTGGACTCTATCGTCTTCGACGGTGTGCGGATCGGCCAGGGTGCCGTCGTGCAGCGGGCTATCCTTGACAAAGAAGTCGTTGTCGACGCCGGTGCGACGGTGGGGGTTGACGCTGCAGCCGATCGGGCCCGCGGCTATACCGTTACAGAATCCGGCATCACGGTCGTTGGCAAGGGCATTCACGTCGTCAACTGATCCCCGTGCGCCCGTGGCGCTCCGGCCTCCCGTTTGGATGCAAGCCATGTCACTTCTCGTCGTGCTCGATGTCGACTCGACACTCATCGAGAACGAGGTGATCGAATTGCTTGCGGCTGAGGCCGGCAGCCTCGATCGCGTCGCCGAGGTCACCCTCAGCGCCATGAATGGCGAAATCGACTTTGAGGAGAGCCTGCGGGAGCGCGTCGCGACGCTTGCGGGCCTCCCTGTCGCAGCCATCGCCGCAGTGCGGTCGCGCGTCGTGGTGACGAAAGGGGTGCCAGAGCTTGTCGCGGGGGTGCATGCAGCAGGTGGCCGGATTGGGGTCGTCTCCGGCGGCTTCCATGAGGTGATCGACCCCTTCGCTGCGGATCTCGGGCTCGACTACTGTCGGGCAAACCGCCTCGAGATCGCCGATGGCGTTCTCACCGGGCGAGTCGAGGGTGTCATCATCGACGCAGAGGCAAAAGCCGCGACACTCGCGGAGTGGGCTGCAGATGCCGGGGTTCCCCTTCGCGCGACCGTGTCGATCGGGGATGGTGCGAACGACCTCAAAATGATGGAGATCGCCGGTCTGTCAATCGCATTCGATGCGAAGGCGCCAGTCCGAGGTGCTGCTGATGTCGTGCTCGACATTCGCGACCTCGCCATGGTGCTCCCGGCGATCGGCCTCGCCCCCACCCGCTGACGACAGGTCTCGTCGGCAACTGGCCTGGCTAGTGGCCCATTCCGAGTCCGCCATCCACTGGGATGACCGCGCCACTGATGTAGGCAGCATCGTCGCCAGCAACCCAGGCGATAACTCGTGCGACCTCCTGCGGCGATGCGAAACGAGCTGCGGGAATTGTCGCCTTGTACTGCGCCTGTGTCTCTGCCGGCAGTTCGGCGGTCATGTCCGTCTCGATGAAGCCGGGGGCCACGACATTCGCCGTGATTCCGCGGGAGCCGAGCTCCCGTGTGATCGATCGGGCAAAGCCCACGAGTCCTGCCTTCGACGCCGCGTAGTTCGCCTGGCCGGGACCGCCATACAACCCAACGACGCTCGAGACGAGCACTATACGGCCGAAGCGAGCCTTGAGCATCCCCTTTGACGCACGCTTCACGACGCGGAAAGCGCCCGTGAGGTTGGTTTCCACCACCGAGGTGAAGTCCTCGTCGCTCATGCGCATGAGCAGGGTGTCTTTTGTAATCCCCGCATTCGCAACAACCACTTCGACCGGTCCGAGCTCGGCCTCCACCTGCGTGAAGGCGGCATCGATCGAGGAAGGGTCGGTGACATCGGCGCGAACGGTCAGCGCGCCCGCAGGCCCTTCGCCGGAGCGTGCCGTGACGGCCACCCGATGCCCCTGCGCGATGAACTCTTCGGCGATGGCAAAGCCGATGCCGCGATTGCCCCCGGTCACGAGCACTGTTCTCGTTGTCGTCATCGTGTCGTGTTCCTGCCGTGTCATGGCCGATCGAAGGCCAGCCTGTCGTCGAATCTGCGGGACCACCTGGTTCCGGCAAACTCATACGATCTTAGTCGTAGGCTAGAAGCAGATCCCTCATGGCAAAGCCCCAACCCATCACCTCGCTCCCCCGGTCGCCGGACGACGACCGGCGCGAACGTATGATCCGGTACAGCGTCGCTATGAGCATCCGGCTTGTCTGCATCATCGCGTGCTTCTTCACGCCGGGATGGTGGCTCGTCATTCCTGCAATCGGTGCCATCGTGCTTCCGTATGTCGCCGTCGTTGCTGCGAATGTTTCGGCGACGAGCGGCGGCTCCGTGGAGGCGCCAGATGCACGAGCACTCGTCGTGCGCGAGCCAGAGGGCGGTACGCCGACGTGATCGGTTTTGATGACACCGCGCCGCCGTCGTGCTCGCGGGCTGGCTGTCGTGAAACCGCGACGCGTGCCGTGCAGTGGAGAAACCCAAAGATTCACGCCAGCGACCGCACCAAGATTTGGCTCGCGTGTGACGACCACGATGACTATCTCCGCGACTACCTTGAGGCCCGCGAGTTCCCCGTCGTGGTGACGCCATTTGATCAAGGGGAAGCCTCGGGGGTCGGGTCGTGAGTGGTTGGCGGTTTATCCTCACGTGGCGCTGGGCGGGCTACTTTGCGCTCGTGATTGTTTTCGCGATCATGAGCGTCGGCTTTGGCAACTGGCAGTTCGATCGTCGCGCGGTGTCGCAGCAAGAGATCGCACTCGTTGAAGCTAATTACGATCGTGAACCGGTCGAGCTGCAGCGCGCGCTCGACTCCCTCGACGCCTACAGCGAATCGCAAGAATGGACGCCCGTCGTGCTCGAGGGCACCTATCTGGTCGACGAGGAGATGCTCGTGCGCAACCGCCCCTACGGGGGCAGCCCAGGCTTCGAGGTGCTAACTCCCCTGCTCCTCGACGATGGCACCGTCTTCATTGTCAACCGCGGGTGGGTGCCGACGGGTTCGGAGCAAGACGCTCCCGATGCCGTTCCCGCAGCACCGAGCGGCAGGGTGACCGTCGTCGCCAGACTGACAGCAGGAGAACCAACGCTCCCTGGTCGCAGCTCCCCGGTCGGCACCAACCAGGTCGCCACGATCCATTTGCCGGAGATCGCCGAGAGGCTCGATCTGCCGACGTATACCGCCGCGTACGGCCTCGTGGCGGAACAGGCACCGGAACCTGCCGAGACGCCGATCGTCGAAGCGAAGCCAGAACCCGATGAGGGCCCGCATCTCTCTTATGCGCTGCAGTGGTACGTCTTTGCACTGCTCGCGTTCATCGGGCTCGGCTGGGCGCTCAGGCAGGAGTATCTCGTCGTGAACTCCGAAGACGAGCGGGTGCGGCGCGAGATCGAGCGACGCGAGGCAAAGAAGGCCCTTCGGGCTCCGAGTGACGCAGAAGAAGAGGATGCACTGCTCGACGAAGTTCGATAGCGCTGCGAAGTTCAATAGCGCTGCGAGGTTCGATAACCCAGCGCTGGGTGCACGCGAGTGTACTCAGGCGAGCGAGATGAGTTCTGCGTAGTCGGGGCTCCAGTGGTCTTCGACCCCGTCGGGCAAGATCAGCACCCGCTCCGGGTTGAGGGCTTCGACGGCGCCCTCATCGTGGCTCACGAGCACGACCGCGCCCGCATAGTTCGCGAGAGCATCGAGGATCTCGATTCGGCTTGCCGGGTCGAGGTTGTTTGTGGGCTCATCGAGTAGGAGCACGTTCGCGCCCGACACGACAATCATGGCGAGTGCGAGACGTGTCTTCTCACCGCCGGAGAGCACCCCCGCCAGCTTGTACGAGTCATCCCCGGTGAAGAGGAACGAACCGAGCACCCTGCGCGCCTCCGTCTCGGTGAGATTCGGCGACGACGACACCATGTTCTCAAGCACCGAGCGCTTCACATCGATGGTCTCGTGCTCTTGAGCGTAATAGCCGATGCGAAGGCCGTGGCCAGGCACGACCTGCCCTGTGTCTGGAGCATCCACGCCAGCGAGCATCCGAAGCAGCGTCGTCTTGCCGGCCCCGTTGAAGCCGAGGACGACGACTTTTGACCCGCGATCGATCGCGAGGTCGACCGCCGTGAAGATCTCGAGCGAGCCGTAGCTCTTGCTGAGGTTGTTCGCGGTGAGTGGTGTGCGGCCACAGGGTGCAGGGTCAGGGAACCGGAGTTTTGCGACGCGGTCAGCCGTGCGCACCTCTTCGAGCCCTGAGAGCATCTTCTCGGCGCGACGCACCATTTGGTGCGCGGCCGCAGCCTTGCTCGCTTTGGCACCGAAGCGAGCCGCTTGCTGCTGCAGCACGGTCGCCTTCTTCTCGACGTTGCTGCGCTCTTTCTTGCGACGCTCCTCATCGGCCTCGCGTTGGCGCAGATAGTGCTTCCACCCCATGTTGTAGACGTCGATCATCTGACGATTCGCGTCGAGGTAGAAGACCTTGTTGACGGTCTCGCCGACGAGGTCGATATCGTGACTGATGACAATAAAGCCGCCGCTGTAGCCCTTGAGGAACTCGCGGAGCCACACGACAGAGTCGGCATCGAGGTGGTTCGTGGGTTCGTCAAGAATCATCGTCTCGGCGTCGGAGAAAAGGATGCGCGCCAGTTCGATGCGACGGCGTTGGCCACCGGAGAGCGTCTTGAGCGGTTGATCGAGAATGCGGTCAGGCAGGTTGAGATTGCTCGCAATGGATGCGGCTTCTGCCTCGGCGGCGTATCCGCCAAGCGCATCGAAGCGGTCGGTGAGGCTCGAGTACTTCTTCATCGCTGCGGCGGCGATCGCTGGGTCGTCTGAGCCCATGTCAGCGCTCGTCTGCTGCATTCCGACGACAAGCTGGCCGAGCCCTCTCGCATCGAGGATGCGCGTGCGCGCGAGGTCTTCGGGGTTTCCTGATCGCGGATCCTGTGGCAGGTAGCCGACCTCACCCGTGCGATCGATGCGTCCGCTCGTCGGAACGGTTTCGCCGGCAAGCGTTTTCGTGAGGGTCGTCTTGCCCGCGCCGTTGCGGCCGACAAGGCCAATCTTGTCTCCACGGTCGACACGGAAGGTGACGCCCTCCATGAGCGTGCGAGCTCCTACGCGGATCTCGAGGTCTAGCACGCTGAGCACAGGCAGAGTCCGTTCAATGTCTTCAAGAGAGAAGCGATGGTTAAAGGGGAAAGCACTAGTATATTTGCGTTCTGGCACCTCGACTCTCAGGGGTGATGAGAGGTGACGATGCGTGACCCACGCGACCCACGGGGCTCCGGTGTGCGACGCATCCTCAACGAGCTGAATCGGCGTCGCATCCATGTCGGCCCGCAGACGCTGGCCGACCGGGTCTTCACCCCCGCCCTATTCATGGATCTTGTGCTCATCCTCTGCGGCGCCGCGGTCGTGGCGCAGGCGGGCCAGTTTGTGGTGCCGCTGTGGCCGGTACCGTCAACCGGTCAGATCATCGGCGTCCTGATTGTTGGGTACACCCTCGGTGCGGTTCGCGGGGGCTTGGCACTGATCCTCTATATCGGAATGGGGCTCTCGGGTCTGCCCGTGTTCAACCAGGGTGCGTCGGGCTGGGAGCACTTCGCCGGGCCGACCGGCGGGTATCTTGTCGGCTTTGTTGCGGCGGCTATTCTTGCCGGACTGTGTGCGGGGCGACGGTGGGACCGTCGCTTTTGGAGCAACCTTGCCTGTTCAGCTCTCATCACAGTGCTCGTCTACATCTTCGGCGTCGCGCGCCTGCTGACACTCAACGGCTTCGATCTTTTTCGGGCGCTTCAGGATGGTGTCACGCCCCTCGTGTTTGCGGGCGGCGTCAAGGTGATCGTCACCGCCGCGCTCGTCTCAGCAGCGTGGCATGTCGACATCAGGCTTCACCGAAAGGCCGCCGAAGCCGGCCCGAGACCCACTACGACCAGCCTGCGAGGCTAGGGTGCCCGCGCGGGGCGCCTGAGGCTTGCTAGATCGAGAAGCCGAGCGCTCGCATCATGTCGCGACCATCATCCGTGATTTTCTCTGGGCCCCACGGCGGCATCCAAACCCAGTTGATGCGGAACTGCTCGACGACGCCATCGAGGGCCTGCGCCGTCTCATCCTCGATGACGTCCGTCAGCGGGCAGCCAGCGGAGGTCAACGTCATGCTGATGATGAGGGCGTCGTGTTCCTCATCCCACGTCAGGTCGTAGATGAGCCCGAGATCAACGATGTTGATGCCGAGTTCTGGGTCCATGACCTCTTTGAGCGCCTCTTCGACCTGATCGAAGAGCTTCGGCTCGAGTGCGACAGGCATGCTTCTAGCCTCCGTTCGACCCGGTGAGAAAGCGATCGTAGCCCTCGTTCTCGAGACGATCCGCGAGCTCGGGACCGCCCTGCTCGGCCACGCGGCCGTCGACGAAGACATGAACGAAGTCGGGTGTGATGTAGCGGAGAATGCGCGTGTAGTGGGTGATGAGGAGAAGTCCGAGCCCACTGTCGGCTTTCGCCCGGTTCACACCCTCCGACACAACCTTGAGCGCATCGACGTCGAGACCCGAGTCGGTCTCGTCAAGAACGGCGAAGCGCGGCTTCAGCAGCTCGAGCTGGAGAATCTCGTGACGCTTCTTTTCTCCACCGGAGAAGCCCTCGTTGACATTGCGCTCTGCGAAGGAGGTATCCATGCGGAGATTCGACATCGAGGCACGCACGTCTTTGATCCAGCCGCGGATGGCGGGAGCTTCGCCGTCAATGGCGGTCTTTGCCGTGCGGAGAAAGTTCGTGACGGTAACTCCTGGGATCTCGACCGGGTACTGCATCGCCAAGAAGAGCCCGGCGCGGGCGCGCTCATCCACGCTCATCGCGAGAACGTCTTCACCGTCGAGGCTGATCGAACCGCTGTCGACGCGGTACTTCGGGTGACCGGCAAGGGTGTATGCCAGGGTCGACTTGCCGGAGCCGTTCGGCCCCATGATCGCGTGGATCTCGTCGGACTTGATCGTCAGGTCGACGCCCTTGAGGATCTGCTTGTCGCCTTGTTCTGTCTCGACACTGACGTGGAGATCGGTGATGGTCAATACTGACATTGTGTCAACGCTACTTTCTCTTCGGTCGGCGTTGCCGACCGGATGCTCAGGAGGGGAAGGTCGGAGTCGGGTCGATGAACACGTCGCCATCGACAATCGTGACGGCGAAGACGGGGACGGGCTCGTAGGCCGGAAGGGTGATCGGCTTGCCGGTCGCAAGCGAGAACTGCGAGCCATGTGCCCAGCACTCGAGGGTTTGATCCTCGACGAAGCCCTCGGCCAGTGAGATATCACCGTGAGTGCAGGTGTCGCCGATTGCGTGCACGGCCCCTGACGAGTCCTTGACAACGGCGATTGGCGTGTCGCCGATGAGGACTCGGACCGCAGCGCTCACCGACAGGTCGTCGAGCGCACAAATTCTAACGGTCACTCAGCTCACCGCCAGTTCGGCTTCAATGGCGGCGTCGAGCCGTGACTCGATCTCTGGGATGCCGATCTTCTGGATGACTTCGCCGAGGAAGCCGCGCACGACGAGCCTGCGCGCCTCCTCTTCTGCAATCCCCCGAGCCTGGAGGTAGAAGAGCTGCTCGTCGTCGAATCGTCCGCTCGCGCTGGCGTGGCCTGCACCGAGGATGTCGCCCGTCTCAATCTCGAGGTTCGGCACCGAATCGGCGCGCGCGCCCTCAGAGAGGAGGAGGTTCCGGTTTTGTTCGTAGCTCTCGGTGCCCGTGCCGCGCTGCCCGATGAGCACGTCGCCAATCCACACGGTGTGCGCTCCGTCGCCCTGCAGTGCGCCCTTGTAGGTCACGGTCGACTTCGTATGCGGGCCATCGTGGTTCACAAAGACCTGGTGTTCGATGTGCTGGCCTGCATCTGCGAAGTAGAGCCCGTAGAGCTCGACCTCACCGCGTTCTGCGCCGAGGAGCGCCGTCGGATTGACGCGCACGACGTCGCCACCAAGGGTCACCGTCACGTGCTTGAGCTTCGCCTGACGGCCGATCGTCGCGAACAGGCTTGCGAGGTGCAGAGCCTGATCATTCCATTCCTGCAGAGTCACGACGGTCAGCTCCGCAGAGTCCTCGACGATGATCTCGATGTTCTCGACGAGCTGTGCATCGCCAGTATTCTCGATCACCACGACACCGCGGGTGTTGGCCTTCGCGGTGATGACGGTGTGCGCGGCGCGAGCGGCGGTGCCGAAAGCCGCGCGGGTGATCGTCACCGATGCATCCTCACCCTGCAGGGTGATCGCGAGGGCTTTGTCGAAGGAGCTCCATGCATTGGCAGCTGCGCGATCTTCTGGCGTGCCAGCGGTGCCGATTGACGGGTCATTGCGACCGCGCCAGTCGACTGAGGCGACGCCGTCGGACTGCACGACATGTTCGTACTCGCTGCCGTCGAGCACACCGCTGGTGAGCGCGGAGACCTTGGCCAGCGGCGTGTACTTCCATTCGATGTCGCTCGACGCTGCGGGCTGAAAGTCGGCAACGTCGAACGATGCGAACCGCTCAGCGCGCGACTGCACCGGGGCGAGACCGAGGCCGCCAGCGCTGTGCTGCCTCGAGCCAATCTTGGAATGTTCGAGCGGCGCAGCGCTCGGGGTCTGGACGGATGCTACGGGAACTGACATCTATCCGACAGATCCTTCCATGCCCATTTCGATGAGCTTGTTCAGTTCCATGGCGTACTCCATGGGAAGTTCTCGAGCGATGGGCTCGATGAAGCCGCGGACGATCATAGCCATGGCCTCGTCCTCGGGCATGCCGCGTGACATGAGGTAGAACAGCTGCTCCTCGCTCACGCGGGAGACGGTAGCTTCGTGGCCCATCGTGACATTGTCTTCACGAATGTCGGTGACGGGGTAGGTGTCGGAGCGCGAAATCGTGTCGACGAGCAGCGCATCGCATCGCACGGTGTTCGCGGAATGATGGGCGCCAGCCGCAATGCGGATCTCCCCCCGGTAGCCAGTGCGGCCACCACCGCGCGCGATGGATTTCGACACGATAGACGACTGCGTG
Organism: Homoserinimonas flava; assembly: GCF_054969005.1. Classification (NCBI taxonomy): domain Bacteria; kingdom Bacillati; phylum Actinomycetota; class Actinomycetes; order Micrococcales; family Microbacteriaceae; genus Homoserinimonas; species Homoserinimonas flava. The sequence goes on along the minus strand of NZ_JBUEQS010000001.1, from coordinate 921,188 downwards.
TACGGGGCCATGTGCACCATCTTTGCGCCGGCATCCTGGTGCTGGCCGGGGCCGGCGAATGCCACCGAGAGGGTTTCGCCCTTGGCGCGCTCCCCCACCAGGTAGACCGATGGGTACTTCATGGTGACCTTCGAGCCGATGTTGCCGTCGACCCACTCCATCGTTGCGCCCTCGTGTGCGACGGCGCGCTTCGTTACGAGGTTGTAGACGTTGTTCGACCAGTTCTGAATGGTGGTGTAGCGAACCCGTGCGTTCTTCTTGACGATGATTTCGACCACAGCGGAGTGCAGTGAATCCGACTTGTAGATCGGCGCCGTGCAGCCCTCGATGTAGTGCACGTAGCTGCCCTCGTCGGCGATGATCAGCGTGCGTTCGAACTGGCCCATGTTCTCGGTGTTGATGCGAAAGTAGGCCTGCAGCGGGATCTCAACGTGGACTCCCGGAGGGACATAGACGAACGATCCGCCAGACCACACCGACGTGTTCAGCGCGGCGAACTTGTTGTCGCCGGAGGGGATGACGGTGCCGAAGTACTCTTCGAAGAACTCCGGGTGCTCACGAAGCGCCGTGTCAGTGTCCATGAAAATGACACCCTGCGCCTCGAGCTGCTCATTGATCTGGTGATAGACAACCTCGGACTCGTACTGCGCAGCCACGCCGGAGACGAGGCGCTGGCGCTCTGCTTCTGGGATGCCGAGCTTCTCGTACGTGTTCTTGATCTCCTCAGGCAGATCCTCCCAGGTGGCGGCCTGCTGCTCGGTGGAGCGCACGAAGTACTTGATGTTGTCAAAGTCAATGCCGGAAAGATCGGCTCCCCACGACGGCATGGGCTTCTTGTAGAAGAGCGAGAGCGCCTTCAGGCGGTTCTTGAGCATCCACTCCGGTTCATCCTTGAGCGCGGAGATGTCTGCGACGACCTCCGGTGAGATGCCTCTCCGAGCAGAGGCCCCGGCGATATCGGAATCGGACCAGCCGAATTCATAGATACCGAGGCTCGAGAGTTCCGGGCGGTCGATCAGAACTTCTGACATGGCTTACCTCTTATTCCTCACTTGCCACAACGGATGGGCGTGGACGTTCATTCCCGATCTGCTGTGCTGTGATTCGCGATGCGCGGTGAGGCGCAATTCAATGCTCGAGGTGCGTTCGCTCGGAAGACTGACCGGCATCGGATGCCTGTGCAGCCTGCCTAGAATGAACAGGGAAACGGGGGTCACTCCCCCGAATGTCTACGCTGACACCCCGGCATTGGCTGTGTTCCTGAACCAGACAATTCTATAGGGTGCGGCTGCTGATTGGGGAAGGTTGCCAGTGAACCGCCAGAAGACCGCCGAAGGTACCACGATCGCGGGCTCGAGGTGGAGGCTCCCGAGCACCATCGATCGCACCACCAGAGTCTTCGCATGGCTCTCGTTCGCGGCCGAAGTGCTCATCATCGCAACGGGTGGTGCCGTGAGGCTCACCGGCTCAGGGCTCGGCTGCCCCACCTGGCCGAAGTGCACTGCCGACTCCCTCATCTCCACTCCTGAGATGGGCATTCACGGGGTGATCGAGTTCGGCAACCGCACCCTCACGGGGCTCGTCGGCATCCTCGCCCTCATTGTCTTGCTGAGGGTTTGGAAGCTGCGTCACGAGCGCCGCGATCTCTTCCGACTCGCTCTCATTGTCGTGTTCGGCGTGATTGCCCAGGCCATCGTCGGCGGCATCACGGTGCTCACCGGCCTCAACCCCTTCATAGTCGGGTTCCACTACGTCGCGTCCATTGGCCTTGTCTGCATCACCGCCGCGTTCCTTGTGCGGCTCGACGAGACACCAGGACCTCGGAAACTCGCCGTGCCCCGTTGGTATGCCGCAGTGACACACTCAGCAAGCTTCGCCGCCGCAGTGACGATCGTCTTCGGTGTGCTCACAACGGCATCAGGCCCGCATTCCGGCGACGCGGCCGCAGGCCGCACCGGGTTCGACGCGGAGCTGCTGCAGCACGTGCATGCGTGGCCGAGCTACGCGCTGTTCACCATCACGCTTGTGCTTGTCGTCACAGGACGTCGGCTGCGTGTGCCCGGCGCCCGCTGGGTGGTCGGGCTTCTCCTGATTGAGCTCGTGCAGATCGCCGTTGGGCTGTACCAGGCCAGAAGCGGCCTTCCCCCCATCGCGGTTGGCGTGCATATGGTGCTCGCCGCCGTCATGGCGGCGGTGCTCACCGTCGTAGTGCTGCGACTCAAGCGGTCAACCGCGATCGACGAGTCTGCCCTCGCAGCTCCCGGCTCGACGCGCTAGAACGGCAGCAGTGGGTCGACGCCGACGGCGACGAACACGAGGGTGAGATACGTAATCGAGGCATGGAACAGCCGCATTGGCTTTGTCTCCTCGCCCCGGATCGCGCGACCGTAGAGTCGGTGTGACTCGATGATGAACCACGCGCCAGAGGCAATGGCAACGACCGAATAGGTGATGCCCATCGGATGTACGGGGATGAGCAAGAGCGAACATGCGACGGTGGCCCACGCGTACAGGATGGTCTGGAGGCCGACCTGCGCCCGTCCGCGCACGACTGACAGCATCGGCACATTCGCCGCCGCGTAATCAGTGCGGAAGCGCATCGAGAACGGCCAGTAGTGCGGTGGCGTCCACAGGAAGATCACGAGAAACAAAATGGCGGCCGACCAGCTCAGCGACTCGGTGACGGCAGCCCATCCGATGAGCACCGGGAAGCATCCGGCGATACCGCCCCAGATGATGTTCTGCGAGGTTCGCCGTTTGAGGATCAGTGTGTAGACAACGACATAGAAAAAGACCGCCGCTGCCGAAAGCGCGGCAGCGAGCCAGTTCGTAGCAATCCACAGCACGGCGACAGAGAGCACCGTGAGCGCCCACGAGAAGACCAGGGCCTCGCGATCGGAGAGCGCACCCGTGACAAGCGGCCGCGAGCTCGTGCGAGCCATGACGCGATCGATGTCACGATCGATGTAGCAGTTGAACGCTCCGGCCGCACCAGCGCTGAGCGCACCACCGACGAGTGTCCAGAAGAGGAGCCACAGGTTGGGAATGCCGCCTGCCGCGAGAATCATGACGGGGGCCGTTGTCACAAGCAGCAACTCGATCACCCGCGGTTTGGTGAGAGCGAAGTACGCACGGACCTTGGCGATGCCCGTGGCCCGTTCTTGCCGAACGGGGGTGTCTACGACTGCGTCCATCGCTCCTCTAACGGCTGTGCTGTCTCCAACTCCCCAGTCTAGTTCACTCACACTGCGGCTCGTCGCGAGAGAGGTCTTGGCAACATCGTCGATACACCCGCTGTCCCTATACTTGGTGAAGCCTCCCCCCACTGCGAAATGACTCCAATCGTTCCGAAGCAACGTGGCAGACAGCGCGCTCGGAGCCCCGGTGTTGTCGGGTGGCTGCACAACCGATGCGCATCGTTCGACTGCGCACGCAACCTGCGTTAGAAGGGTCAAATTCACGTGGCAGCTCTCCAATGGGATCCCATTGACAACCTTGCAGTTGACACAGCGAGGATCCTCGCAGCTGACGCCGTCGAAAAGGTGGGCAACGGCCACCCAGGAACGGCGATGTCGCTCGCGCCCGCCGCCTACCTGCTGTTCCAGAAGGTCATGCGCCGTGATCCGAGCGACAACGAGTGGATCGGACGCGACCGCTTCATTCTGTCGGCGGGCCACTCATCGCTTACCCAGTACGTGCAGTTCTACCTCGGCGGCTACGGACTCGAACTCGATGACCTCAAGGCGCTCCGAACGTGGGGTTCCAAGACGCCAGGCCATCCAGAATACGGCCACACCGACGGTGTTGAGATCACAACTGGGCCTCTCGGGCAGGGCCTCGCATCCGCCGTCGGATTCGCCTACGCCTCGCGTTTCGAGCGCGGACTGTTTGACCCTGACGCGGCACCGGGCGAGAGCCCCTTCGATCACTTCGTCTACGTCGTCGCGAGTGACGGCGACCTGCAGGAAGGCATTACGAGCGAAGCATCCTCGCTCGCCGGCCACCAGGAGCTCGGCAATCTCGTCGTGATCTATGACAGCAACCAGATCTCGATCGAAGACGACACCGACATCGCCTTCACGGAAGACGTCCACGCGCGCTACGAGTCATACGGCTGGCAAGTGCTGGTCGTCGATTGGAAGAAGACCGGCGACTACCACGAGGACATCGAGGAGCTCAACGCCGCGATTGAGGCGGCGAAGGCCGAGAGGTCGAAGCCGTCGCTCATCATCTTGCGCACCATCATCGGATGGCCGGCACCGAACAAGAAAGACACCGGCAAGATTCACGGATCGGCGCTTGGCGCCGAGGAGCTCGCCGCGACCAAGGTGATCCTCGGCTTCGACCCCGAGAAGACGTTTGAGGTCTCCGATGAGGTCATCACGCACACCCGCAAGGCCGTTGAACGCGGCCAGGCGCAGCACGCAGAGTGGAAGATCGGTTTCGACGCGTGGTCCGCCGCGAACCCCGAGCGCAAAGCGCTGCTCGACCGAGTGCTCAAGGGTGAACTGCCCGACGGTATCGATGATGCTCTGCCCGTCTTCGAAGCAGGCAAGGCCGTGTCGACCCGCGCGGCATCGGGCAAGGTGCTCGGCGCCCTCGGAGCCGTCATCCCGGAGTTGTGGGGCGGGTCTGCCGACCTCGCGGAATCCAACCTCACGACGATCGCCGGCGGCGCATCATTCGTGCCAGCGCACCGCTCGACCGAAGAATGGACAGGCAACCCCTACGGGCGCGTCCTGCACTTCGGGATCCGTGAACACGCGATGGCGGCGATCTTGAACGGCATCGTGCTGCACGGCAACACGCGGCCCTTCGGTGGCACGTTCCTCATCTTCAGCGACTACATGCGTCCGGCGGTTCGACTCGCTGCCCTCATGAAGGCACCGGCCATCTATGTCTGGACACACGACTCAGTCGCGCTTGGCGAAGACGGACCGACCCACCAGCCGATCGAGCAGCTCTCAACCCTCCGCGCGATCCCGGGCCTTGACATCGTTCGTCCCGCCGACGCCAACGAGGTTGCCTGGGCGTGGAAGTCGATCCTGCAGCGTCGCGAAGGGCCAGCAGGCATCGCGCTCACTCGTCAGAACATCCCGGTGTTCGAACGTGGTGACGGCGATGCCGACGGCGACACCTTCGCTTCGGCACGCAACGTTGCTAAGGGTGCCTATGTGCTTGCGGAGGCACCGGGCGGCACGCCCGACGTCATCTTCATCGCCACGGGATCCGAGGTCCAGATCGCGGTCGAGGCTCGCGAGGTGCTTCGCAAGGACGGCGTGAACGCTCGTGTCGTGTCGGTGCCGTGCCTCGAATGGTTCGAAGAGCAGGATGCTGAGTACCGCGAGTCGGTGCTCCCGTCGTCGGTTCGCGCCCGCGTGTCGATCGAAGCTGGAATCAACTTGACCTGGCGTCAGTACCTTGGCGATGCAGGCCGCAGCGTTTCGATCGAACACTTCGGCGCTTCCGCCGACTACCAGACGCTGTTCCGCGAGTTCGGCATGACGACCGAACACGCCGTCGCCGCCGCGCACGACTCACTCAGCGCAGTCTGATCGCCAGAGCGGTCACGATATGAACCTGGCCGTTCCCACCCCCCGTACAGAAGCCAAGCGGAAGATGAATCCATGACGAATAGCCCCCTTGCCGAACTCTCCGCCGCCGGCGTGAGCATCTGGCTCGACGACCTCTCGCGTGAACGGATCACGTCGGGAGCGCTGCTCCGACTGCTCGATGACCGTCACGTTGTGGGGGTGACAACGAACCCCACAATCTTCGCGAGCGCGCTCGCGAAGGGCGCGGCGTACGACGAGCAGGTCGCCATCCTCTCCCGTGGCGGTTCGGATGTCACTGCATCCGTCTTCGAGATCACGACGCACGACGTCGCCTCCGGCTGTGACATCCTGCGCCCCGTCTACGACGCCACTGATGGACAGGACGGCCGAGTGTCGATTGAGGTCGAACCCGGCCTCGCGCACGACGCGGCAGGCACGATCACTCAGGGTCGCGAGCTGTGGGAGAAGGTCGATCGCCCGAACGCGATGATCAAAGTGCCGGCGACCGTCGAAGGCCTCGAGGCCATCACGGCGCTCACCGCCTCCGGAATCAGCGTCAACGTCACCCTCATTTTCAGCCTGGAGCGCTACCGTGAGGTCATCAACGCCTACCTCACGGGGCTTGAGCAGGCGCGCGCGAATGGCGTCGACCTTTCGAGCATCCGCTCTGTGGCGTCATTCTTCGTCTCGCGGGTCGATACCGAGATCGACCGACGACTCGAGGAGATCGGCACGGAAAAGGCGCTCGCGCTCAAGAGCAAAGCCGGCATCGCCAACGCGCGCCTCGCCTATCAAGTGTTCGAGCAGTCGTTTGACACCGAGCGCGCGAAGGGCCTTCTCGCTGCCGGTGCGAACATCCAGCGTCCTCTCTGGGCATCGACGGGCGTGAAAGACCCAGCTGTGCCGGACACCGCTTATGTTGTCGAACTTGTTGCGCCGAACGTGGTGAACACCATGCCGGAGAAGACCATGGAGGCGACGTTCGATCACGGCGTCATTCGAGGCGACACCATTACGGGGGCCTACCACGAAGCGAACGAAGTTCTCGACGAGATCGACGCGCTCGGCATCTCGTACGACGAGGTCACGGCGCTGCTCGAATCCGAGGGCGTCGACAAGTTCATCGTGTCGTGGAACGAACTTCTCGACACCGTGAGCGCAGCACTCGAGGCTGCACGGTGAGTTTCGACATCACCGTGAGCGGGGCCGCCGCTGAGGCGGTCGCCAGGGTTGTGCCTCAGCTCGTGAGCGACCTCGTCGCCTCACGCATCACGGCGCAGGATCCGACGCTGTGGGGACAGAGCGCTGAAGAGGAAGCCGAACGCCGTCTCGGGTGGACGGAGGCCGTCGTCGTCTCCGAAGGACTCGTCGATGACATCATCGCCCTCCGCGATCACCTTCGCGGCAATGGCGTCGACCACATCGTGCTCGGCGGCATGGGGGGCTCGTCACTCGCGCCGGAGGTCATCACGCGAACGGCCGGGGTGCCCCTCACGGTGCTTGACGCGACCGACCCAACGCAGATCGCCGACGCGCTGCAGCACCGTCTCTCGTCGACCGCTGTCGTGATCTCTTCGAAGTCGGGCTCGACCGTCGAGACCGACAGTCAAAAGCGAATCTACGAGCACGCATTCCGTGAGGCAGGTATCGACCCCGTCGGCCGGATCGTGATCGTCACCGACCCAGGGTCACCGCTCGATGAGTCCGCGCGCGCCGATGGGTATCGCGTGTTCAATGCTGACCCAAACGTGGGAGGTCGGTACTCGGCACTCACGGCGTTCGGCCTCGTCCCATCCGGTCTCGCCGGTGTCGACATCGCGGCCCTGCTCGATGAGGCATCCTCCGTCGCCGGTCGACTCGCGGTCGACCACCCAGACAACCCCGGGCTCATCCTCGGTGCCGCGATGGCCGCAACCCGCCCGCTCCGCGACAAGCTCGCGATCGTGCCCGACGGCACCTACATTGTCGGGTTCGCCGACTGGGCCGAGCAACTCATCGCAGAATCAACGGGCAAGGACGGGAAGGGCATCCTCCCCGTCGTGCTCGGCATTGACTCCCCCGAGCTCTCCACCAGGGCCGACGACGTGCAGATCGTGCGGCTCGTCGAGGGCGCCCGTGAGACGCGTGACGTGGTCGAGGGCGAGATTGAAATCAGCGGCACCCTCGGCGCGCAACTGCTCGTCTGGGAGTATGCGACTGCGGTTGCGGGTCGCTTGCTTGGCATCAACCCCTTCGACCAGCCTGACGTCGAGTCCGCGAAGATCGCCACTCGCGGGTTGCTCGACGATCGACCCGAACCGAGCGCCCCCGCCTTCGTGGCCGACGGCATCGAAGTTCGTGGATCGAGCGAAGCCCTCGTGGGATCGACCGTACCGGACGTCGTGTCGGCTCTCTTACGGCTCGTCCCCGGTGACGGGTACATCGCAATCCAGGCCTACCTCAACCGATTCGCCCACGCTGAACTCGAGTCGTTGCGCGACGCTATTGCCGAGCGCACGGGACGGCCGACCACCTTCGGCTGGGGCCCGCGCTTCCTCCACTCCACCGGCCAGTACCACAAGGGTGGCCCGGCGAACGGTGTGTTCCTTCAGATTGTCGCCACCGGTGAGCAGGATCTCGCAATACCCGACCGCCCGTTCACATTCGGACAGCTTCTGCAGGCACAGGCCGCGGGCGATGCCGCCGTGCTCGAATCACACGGGCGCCCGGTGCTGACGCTCTCACTCACCGATGCGAGGCGCGGCGTTGCCACGCTCGTGGACGCAATCAGCTGATGCCCGTCGAGATCACTCCAGATTTCAATCCGCTTCGCCTCCCCAACGATCGACGTCTCAACCGAATCGCCGGTCCCAGTGCGCTGATCATCTTCGGTGTCACGGGTGACCTCTCCCGCAAGAAGCTCATGCCGGCCGTGTACGACCTCGCGAACCGCGGTCTCCTGCCACCAGGATTCGGCCTCGTGGGGTTCGCGCGTCGGGAGTGGGACGATCAAGACTTCGAGAAAGAAGTGCACGACGCGGTCAAACAGTACGCACGCACACCGTTCGACGAGGACGTCTGGAAGCAGTTGGCGCAGGGCATCCGCTTCGTGCAGGGCGAGTTCGATGACGACGCCGCGTTCGAAACGCTCAAGCAGACACTCGACGAGCTCGATAGCGAGCGGGGCACGATGGGCAATCACGCCTTTTACCTTTCAATCCCGCCGAAGTCGTTCCCCGTCGTCACGGAGCAGCTTCGCCGCTCCGGCCTCGCAGAGCAGCGCGATGGCAAATGGCGCAGGGTGGTTATCGAGAAACCGTTCGGCAGTGACCTCACCACCGCGCGTAAACTCAATGCCGTCGTGGAGTCCGTCTTCCCAGCCGACTCGGTATTCCGTATCGATCACTATCTCGGCAAAGAGACGGTGCAAAACATCCTTGCGTTGCGATTCGCGAACCAGCTCTATGAGCCGCTGTGGAACGCACACTTCGTCGACCACGTGCAGATCACGATGGCCGAGGACATCGGGGTCGGCGGTCGCGCGGGATACTACGACGGCATCGGTGCCGCCCGTGACGTCATACAGAATCATCTTCTGCAACTCCTCGCCCTCACCGCGATGGAAGAGCCCGTGTCGTTCAACGCGAGCGACCTCCGCGCCGAGAAAGAGAAAATCCTCTCTGCGGTGACGCTCCCCGACGACCTCGCGAGTGCAACCGCGCGGGGCCAGTACAGCTCAGGGTGGCAGGGCGGCCAGAAAGTCGAGGGTTTCCTCGAAGAGGACGGGATGAACCCGGAGTCGACGACCGAGACGTATGCGGCCATCCGACTTGACATCGGCACACGCCGCTGGGCAGGGGTGCCCTTCTACTTGCGAGCGGGCAAGCGCCTCGGTCGCCGCGTCACCGAAATCGCCGTCGTCTTCAAGAGGGCGCCGCAAAATCTTTTCGCGGCCGATCAGACCGCAGCCCTCGGGCAGAACGCCCTCGTAATCCGCGTGCAACCAGATGAAGGCGTCACCATCCGCTTCGGGTCCAAAGTGCCAGGAGCGGGCATGCAGGTGCGTGACGTGACGATGGACTTTGGCTACGGTCACGCCTTCACCGAGGCGAGCCCGGAAGCCTATGAGAGGCTCATCCTCGACGTGCTGCTCGGCGATCCGCCGCTCTTCCCGCGGCATGAAGAAGTCGAGCTCTCGTGGAAGATTCTCGACCCGATTGAAGAGTTCTGGGAGACCCAGGGCAGCCCAGAACAGTACCGACCGGGAACGTGGGGTCCGGCATCCGCTGACGAGCTTCTCGCGCGTGACGGCCGGCAATGGAGACGACCATGATCGTTGATCTGCCAGACACCACCACGAGTGCTATCTCGAAGACACTGGTGAATATTCGTGAGGAGGGCGGGGCTGTAGCACTTGGCCGCGTGCTCACGCTCGTGATCGCGACAGACATCGGCTCGGAAGAGCAGGCAATTGAGGCCGCTAACGAAGCGTCGAGAGAACACCCGATGCGCGTCATCGTGGTCTCCACCTCAGATAATCCATCGAGCGAATCCGCGCGCGTCGATGCGCAAATCCGGGTCGGCGGTGACGCCGGCGCAAGCGAGGTCATCGTGGTTAAGGCCTACGGTGAGAACGCGTTCAACGAAGAGAGCCTGGTCATGGGCCTCCTGCTGCCAGACGCGCCCGTCGTTGCGTGGTGGCCGGGGCGCACGCCGGCTGTCGTCTCCGAATCCGCCATCGGGCGCATTGCGCAGCGACGCATCACGGATGCCGCGTCGCAGGCCAACCCTTCAGGCTTCCTTCGCGAACTGAGTGGCACCTACGCCCCCGGCGATACCGATTTCGCGTGGACGCGGCTCACCCTGTGGCGCGCGCAGATCGCCGCAGTGCTCGATCAGCCGCCATTCGAATCTGTCACGGCAGCGCACGTCACGGGCTCGTCAGGCTCCCCCTCGACGCTTCTGCTCGCGGCCTGGCTGCAACGTCAGCTCGACGTCGCCGTCACAGTTGACCTGACGAGGTCAGGTGATCACGGCATCGGCGGAGTGACGCTCACTCGCGCATCCGGAGAGATCACCCTCGAACGCACCCATGTCCCGGTTGCAACGCTGACACAGCCGGGCCAGCCGGTGCACGACATTTCGCTGCCGCGGAGGGGTCTGCGCGACTGTCTTGCTGAGGAGCTTCGCAGGCTCGGTCCCGACGTGCTCTTCGGTGATGTGCTTCAGGACGGACTCGTACACCTTCGCGCATCCGAACCCGAGGAGTAGCCGTGCCAGAGACCATTGTCGTCGTCGAGCCAAGCAAGGATGCGCTCATCGATGTCGTGGCGAGGCAGTTCGTCGCCACCGTCGTGGACTTGCAGTCGCAGAACGACTTCGTCCACGTGTGCCTCACGGGAGGATCGGTGGGCATCGCGGTGCTCGCCGCCGTTGCACGACCAGAGGTGAGCGACACCATCGACTGGAGCCGCATCCACTTCTGGTGGGGAGATGAGCGTTGGGTGCCCGCCGGGCATGCCGATCGCAACGATCAGCAGGCGGCGGAGGCTCTCCTTGATCATGTTCCTGTGCCCGCCGCACACGTCCACCGCTTCCCCTCGGATGACGGTCTCCCGCTCGAGATTGCCGCGCAACACTACGCCGCCGAGCTCAAGACCCATGCGGGCGATGGTGCGGACGCGCCGGAGTTTGACATCACCTTTCTCGGGGTTGGGCCCGACGGCCACATCGCTTCCCTGTTTCCGCATCACGCGCAGGTAGATTCCACAGACGCGGTTGTCGCCGTGCGCGACTCACCGAAGCCGCCGCCGGAGCGGTTGAGCCTTACTCTCCCGGTACTCAACGGTTCCGTTCGGATCTGGCTGGCAGTTGCTGGCGCCGACAAAGCGTCCGCGGTCGGCCTTGCGCTGGCGGGAGCCAGCCGGAACCTGGTGCCGGTCGCGGGAGTGCAGGCGCAAGAAGAGACCATCTTCTTCATGGACACTGATGCCGCTGCGGATGTTCCGCGCGACCTCCTCGCGGAGGGGCGCCGTTAGCGCTGCGTCTCAATAACGCTGCCACTCGCGATCAATCATGACCGCGGAGGGTCTACTGTGTTACGGACCCGCGGCGCGCACGAAGCTGCGTGAGTGCCTCTTCAAGAAGTGCGACGGCCTCTTCTTCGGTGCGGCGCTCCTTCACGTAAGCAAGGTGCGTCTTGTACGGCTCGAGCTTGGCAACCTGCGGTGGGTTCTCGCGGTCACGTCCGGCGGGTGCGCCACAGTTCGGGCAGTCGAGCTGCTCCGGAATCTCTTCCGGCTCGATCGTGGCGAGAAAGTACGGGCTCAGCTGGTGGCCACTCCCGCACCAGTAGTGCACCTGGATGCGCTCGGCATGAAAGCCACGATCCTGCTCGCCCATGGGACCTGCTCCAACACGGGAACCACGAATTGCACTGCCGCCTGACGCCACGGTTACTCCTAGATTGCCGAGTCGAACTTAGTGATGAGACCGAGCACGACGATGCACGTAACCCAAATGAGTCCAAGGATCACGGTAAAACGGTTGAGGTTGCGCTCAGCAACTCCCGATGCTCCAAGGTTGGATGTTACCCCACCACCGAACATGTCGGAGAGTCCGCCACCGCGGCCCTTGTGAAGCAGGATGAGCAGTGTCAGCAGGAGGCTGGTGATGCCCAGCACCACCTGAAGCACGACCTGAAGAATTTGCACGTAAAGCCTTTCGGTGGATGCGCGCCGGCGCGAATGAGGCGCCTTCGGGAGCGCGGAAGCCGTAGATCAGTATAGCCCGACGGTTCCGCGCCCGCGCGGCGCTGAGATCAAGTCCCGACGTGGGCCTTAAACCGGCAGATGTTTGCGAACTCTTGCACGTCGAGACTTGCTCCGCCGACGAGAGCCCCGTCGACATTCGCCTGCCGCATGAACGAAGCAATGTTGGAGGACTTGACCGAGCCGCCGTAGAGGATGCGTGTCGCGGCCGCGGCATCATCGCCCAGTTTCTCGGCGATGACGGCCCGAAGGGCTTCCGCTACCTGCTCGGCCTGCTCCGGGGTTGCCGCCTGACCGGAACCGATCGCCCACACCGGCTCATAGGCCACGACGATGTCAGATCCTGCGGGCAGGCTCTCCAGCGCGACCGTAAGCTGCGCCACCGGCACAGCGCTCGGGCCGTGCTCAGCGAGGTCATCGGCAGTCTCTCCGACGCAGATGATGGGCACGAGGCCGTGCTTTAGCGCGGCAAGCGCTTTCGCACCGACCTGTTCGTCGGTCTCCCGATGCAGTGTGCGACGCTCCGAGTGACCAATGATCACGTAGGCGCAGTCGAGTGCCTTGAGAAACGCGCCCGAGATTTCGCCCGTGTAGGCGCCGGAGTCGTGGGCCGACACATCTTGAGCGCCGAACTGCAGGTGCAGCTTGTCGGCCGAGATGAGTGTCTGCACGGAGCGGAGATCGGTGAATGGCGGGAACACCGCGACATCGACCTCGCTGTAGTCGAATCGTGCATCCTTGAGGCTCCAGGCGAGCTTCTGCACGACGGCGATTGCTTGCAAATGGTCGAGATTCATCTTCCAGTTGCCTGCGATGAGCGGGGTGCGTCCCGCTCGCTGTGTCACTGCCATCCGAGGACCTCCAGTCCTGGCAGTGACGAGCCTTCAAGGAACTCGAGGCTCGCGCCACCACCGGTAGAAATGTGACCGAACTGGTCATCGTTGAAATCAAGTGCACGGACCGCTGCGGCCGAGTCGCCACCCCCGACGACAGAGAGGCCGTCCACCTTCGTGAGCGCCTCTGCGACGGCGCGCGTGCCGTTCGCGAAGGGTGCGAGCTCGAAGACACCCATCGGTCCGTTCCAGAACACTGTGCGCGAGCCCCGAATGACCTCGGCAAAGCGGAGCGCCGTGTCAGGGCCGATGTCGAGCCCGAGGCCAGCAGAGCCCCATGGGGTCGACTCGATCGAGTCCGCGCTGGCAACCTGATGCTCGGCATCTGCGCCGAAGTGTGACGCCACGACAGTGTCGGTGGGCACAATGATTTCGACCCCGAGTCGCTCAGCCTCTGCCAGGTAGCCGCGAACCGTCTCGAGTTGGTCGACCTCGAGCAGGCTCGAGCCGACTTTGTGCCCCTGCGCGGCAAGGAAGGTGAACATCATGCCGCCACCGATGAGGAGCGTGTTGACGCGCGGCAGGAGGTGGCCGATCACGCCGAGCTTGTCTGACACCTTGGAGCCTCCGAGCACCACGGTGTACGGGCTTTCGGGCCGTGCCGTCAGGCGATCGAGCACATCGAGTTCTGCCTCAATGAGCAGACCGGCAGCACTCGGCAGCGCCTTCGCAAGCTCGAAGACGCTCGCCTGCTGGCGGTGGACGACCCCGAAGCCGTCAGACACGAACGCGTCACCGTAGGCGGCGAGCCTCGCCGCAAAGGAGGCGCGTTCGGCGTCACTCTTCGAGGTCTCTTCCGGGTTGAACCGGAGATTCTCAAGAAGGGCGATCTCACCAGGTGCAAGTGCTGCGACCGTTGCAGTGGCCGAGTCACCGACCGTGTCGGTGGCGAACGCGACGGGCCGATCGAGCAGTTCGCCGAGCCGTGTGGCGACCGGGGCGAGGCTGTATTTTGCTTCGGGCACGCCCTTCGGTCGGCCCAGGTGCGAGACCACGACGACCTTCGCTCCCCCATCGAGAAGACGGCGAAGCGTCGCGACGGAGGCGCGAATGCGACCGTCATCGGTGATTCGGCCATCATCGAGCGGCACATTGAGATCGCAGCGGACAATCACCGTCGCGCCGGCGACATCGCCGAGTGAATCAAGGGTTCGAAGGGTCATTGGTGATCTGTCTCCGCGTTGCTGGTTGGATCGGCTGGCGCACACAGGGGTGGACGGCACTGCGCCGCCCACCCCGATGATGGTTAGAGTCGCGCGGCGACGTACTCGGTGAGGTCGACGAGGCGGTTGGAGTAGCCCCACTCGTTGTCGTACCACGCCGAGAGCTTGACCTGGTCGCCGAGCACACGGAGCAGGCCGGAGTCGAAGATCGACGAGTGCGGGTCCGTGACGATATCGCTCGAAACGATCTCATCCTCCGTGTACTTGAGGATCCCCTTGAGCGGACCTTCGGCAGCCTCCTTGTACGCGGCCTTGATCTCATCGACCGAAGCAGAGCGTGTCGCCGTGACCGTGAGGTCCGTGATCGAGCCGGTCGGCACGGGGACGCGAAGTGCGAAACCGTCGAGCTTGCCGATGAGCTCCGGCATGACGAGACCAATCGCCTTCGCGGCGCCGGTCGACGTCGGGACGATGTTCAGGGCCGCAGCGCGGGCACGACGGAGATCGCTGTGCGGGCCGTCCTGCAGGTTCTGGTCGGCGGTGTACGCGTGCACCGTCGTCATGAGACCACGCTCGATGCCGAACTTGTCGTTGAACACCTTCGCGAGCGGCGCAAGACAGTTCGTCGTGCACGACGCGTTCGAGATGATGTGGTGGTTCGCTGGATCGTAGGACTCGTGATTCACGCCCATCACGAAGGTCGCATCCTCGCCCGAAGCGGGTGCCGAGATGAGCACCTTTTTGGCGCCGGCGTCGATGTGCTTGCGAGCGCCCTCCGCCTTGGTGAAGAAGCCGGTCGACTCGATCACGATGTCGACGCCAAGGTCTCCCCACGGCAGGTTGGCAGGGTCGCGGTCTGCAAGCACAGTAATGGCCTTGCCATCGACCGTGATGGTGTCGCCATCGACGGACACGTCGGCGGCAAGACGACCGGTGACGGAGTCGTACTTGAGCAGGTGGGCGAGGGTCTTGGTGTCGGTGAGGTCATTCACGGCAACGATCTCGAGATCGCTGCCCTGCGCAAGAGCTGCGCGGAAGTAGTTGCGGCCAATCCGGCCGAAGCCGTTGATGCCGATTCTGACGGTCAATGGGACTCCTGAGTGTTGTGTGCCTGCCGACGAAGGGTGATGTCGTGAGGCGATTTGGGGGGGTGTCGTTTGCCCGAGCCGGAGCCCGGCCGAGCAGGCTATGACAGTACCAGGAGGCCCGTCGTGCCCGTGCGAGCTGCTTCAAGGCGCTGCTGCACATTCTGCCAGTTGACGATGTTCCAGAACGCCTTGACGTAGTCGGCGCGCACGTTCTTGTAATCGATGTAGTACGCGTGCTCCCAGACATCGAGCATCAGAAGCGGGATCGTGCCGAACGCCGCGTTGCTCTGCTGGTCAAAAAGCTGCTCGATGATAAGGCGCTGGCCGATCGAATCCCACGCGAGCACCGACCATCCGGAGCCCTGCACGCCGAGCGCGGTGGCGGTGAAGTGCGCCTGAAACTTCTCAAACGAGCCGAAGTTGTCATCGATCGCCGACGCGAGGTCACCGGTGGGCTTGTCGCCGCCATCCGGGGACATGTTCGTCCAGAACACCGAGTGGTTGACGTGGCCGCCAAGGTTGAACGCGAGGTCCTTCTCGAGCTTGTTCACATTGGCGAGCTCGCCCTTGTCACGTGCCTCGGCAAGCTGCGCGAGCGCCGTGTTCGCACCGGTCACATACGCCTGGTGGTGCTTGCTGTGGTGCAGCTCCATGATGGTGGCGCTGATGCTCGGCTCAAGTGCTGCGTAGTCGTACGGGAGTTCTGGAAGGGTGTAGTCAGCCATTTGTGCTCTCCTTATGTGTCGCGTCGGCACATCGAATAGTGTGCGCGCTGCGGGGGTTGATGAAAGTCTACGCGTCCTCATACTCGGGCGGCAGGTTCGCATCAGTGCCGGGAATCCCGGTGTCTTCTGCCTTCTTGTCTGCCATCGCGAGAAGTCGACGGATGCGACCAGCGACCGCGTCCTTGGTCATGGGCGGGTCGGCATGGTGGCCGAGTTCGTCGAGGCTCGCATCGCGGAATCTCAAACGAAGCTCGCCCGCGTAGCGCAGATGCTCTGGGATGTCGTCGCTGAGGATCTCGAGTGCACGCTCGACCTTGGCGCACGCCGCGACGGCAGCCTGAGCTGAGCGCCTGAGGTTCGCATCGTCGAAGTTCACGAGACGATTCGCGGTCGCGCGCACCTCGCGTCGCTGCCGAAGTGCCTCCCACGCCTGCACCGTCTCTGCCGCGCCCATGGTGATGAGCATGGCGCTGATCGATTCGCCGTCACGGATCACGACGCGGTGCACACCCCTGACCTCGCGGGCCTTTGCAGAAATGCCGAGGCGAGAGGCTGCCCCGACGAGTGCCATTGCCGCCTCGTTGCCCGGGCACACGACCTCGAGTGCGGCAGATCGGCCGGGATCAGTGAGTGTGCCCTGCGCGAGGAACGCTCCGCGCCAGATAGCGGAGAGATCCTCGCGCGAACCAGTGGTGAGTCGGTTCGGCAGACCCCTGATCGGTCGTCGTCGTGCATCGAGGAGACCGGTCTGTCGGGCCAACGTCTCGCCCCCTTCGAGCACGCGAACCAAATAGTTCGTGGACTTGCGCATGCCATTTGCGGCGACAACCGCGACGTCACCGCGCACTCCATAAAGTTCGGCAAGGTCTTTGCGGACCCGCCTCGCAAGCGCGGGGCTGTCGAGCTCCGACTCCACCGCAATGCGGCCGGAGATCATGTGAAGCCCGCCCGAGAACCGGAGAATCGTCGAAAGCTCGGCCGCCCTCACGGTCGTCTTGCTCACCTCGACCCCGGTGAGCTCCTCCTTGACATCGGCGGTGAGAGCCACAGGCGAATCCTTTCGTGCAGTACTGGAAAATGATGCTGGGCCGACACTGTCGGCTGAAGACTATTCGCGACCGAGGTCGCGATGTTTCGAGCTCGCCACGACGCCCGGAAGATCACCGAGGCGACGAGCGAGCTCCTCAGCCACGGCCACCGAGCGATGCTTGCCGCCCGTGCATCCTACGGCGATGGTCACGTGGCGCTTGTTCTCGCGTTGATAGCCCGCGAACACAGGCTCGAGCGCACGAGTGTAGGCGCTCACGAACTCCTGCGCCCCCTCTTGTGCGAGCACATACGAGCTCACGACCTCATCGAGTCCATTGAACGGCCGCAGGTCGGGCATCCAGAACGGGTTCGGGAGGAAGCGCATGTCCGCCACGAGATCGGCATCGGTCGGCAGGCCATACTTGAAACCGAAACTCATGACCGTAAGCCGCACCCCTGGCGTGCTCTCGGACGAAAAGGTTTCGGCCACGAGGGTCGCAAGCTGATGGATGTTGAGATCCGAAGTGTCAATGACAATATCGCTCGACTCCCGAATCTCCAGCATGCGTGCGCGCTCAGCAGAAATGCCATCGAGTAGTGTGCCGTCGCCCTGCAGGGGATGCGGGCGCCTGACCTGCTCGAAACGACGCACGAGCGAGGCATCCGTCGCATCCAGGAAGACCACCCGCACGGTCGATCCGGCTCTCAGCGCGACAATCGTCTCGGCGAGGTCGGAAAAGAGTCTGCCACCACGGACATCGACGATCGCGGCGATGCGAGGCAGGTTGCTGCCGGCGCGACCCGCGAGTTCGACGAGTGGGCGGAGCATCTGGGGCGGCAGGTTATCGACGACATACCAGCCAAGATCTTCGAGTGCGTTGCCGACAGTGGAGCGACCGGCACCGGACATGCCCGTAACGATCAGGACTTCCTGTCGTTCGGAACCCTCCGCCATCTCGGTTGCCCTCTATCTCATCGCCGTAGTGTGCAGTGCCAAGCCTACCCACCAAGCGAAGGAGTCTGTGACTCGTGCAAACGGCCATGGATCGTTGTCGCCAGCACTGGCCCTATCCCCTTCACGGTTGAGATCTCCTCGGGTGTCGCCTCGCGAAGGCGAGCTACCGATCCGAAATGCATGAGGAGAACCTTGACCCTGGATGCCCCGACGCCGGGGATCTCGGAGAGCACGGTCGAGATGTCCCGCTTGCGGCGCTGGCGTTGGAACGTGATGGCGAAGCGATGGGCTTCGTCACGGATGCGCTGGATGAGGAAGAGAGCGTCGCTATTGCGGGGCAGGATGACGGGAAAGTCCGACTCCGGCTGCCAGATCTCTTCGAGACGCTTCGCGATGCCGCACAGGGCGATGTCGGTGATGTTGTACTCCTGCAGCACGCGGGCCGCCGCATTGACCTGGGGCTGGCCGCCGTCGACGATGAGGAGGTTCGGGCGGTAGGCGAATCGTCGAGACTCCGGTGTGTCGGTGTCGAGGTGCGCCAGCCGGCGGCGCAGGACATCGGCGATCGCCTCGGTGTCGTCGGCAGCGGCCTCGATCCCGAAGCGGCGGTACTGATCTTTGCGCGGCAATCCGTCTTCGAACACAACCATCGAGGCGACGATGTTGGTGCCGCTGAGGTGTGAGACGTCGAAGCACTCCATGCGAAGGGGCGCATCGGGCATGCCGAGTGCCTCCTGAATGTCGGCCAGCGCCTGCGATCTCGCCGTGAAATCCCCGCTGCGCCTCGTCTTGTAGAGCACGAGTGCGCCGCGGGCGTTGTTGTCGACAGTCTGCACGAGGGTCGCGATCTCCCCGCGCTTCGCGACTGAGAGCGAGACTTTGCCACTGCGCCCCGTGAGCTCGTACTTGCGAGAGGCAAGCCAGTGCTCGAGCTCGACTGCATCGTCAGGCAGCGCCGGAACGAAGATTCGCTTCGGGGGCTCGAAGTCGTCACCATAGGCCTTCTGGATCACGGACTCGACGAGCTCGGGAAGCTCAAGATCGAGCTCCTTATCGACAACCCAGCTGCGGACGCCGCGGATGCGCCCGCCCCGCACAGAGAACTGCTGGACCGCCGCCGCGAGCTCGTCGTGCGCAATGCCGAAGAGGTCGGCGTCGATCGAGTCAGAAAGCACGACGGTGTTCTTGGACAGCACGGTCTCGAGCGCGGCCCGCTGGTCGCGGAGCTTCGCCGCCGTCTCGTAATCCTGCTCCTCCGCCGCCGCGGTCATGCGGGTGGAGAGGTCACTGAAATAGCGGCGATCCTGACCCGCCATGAACGACGCGAAGTCGAGCGCGGTCGACTTGTGATCGCCCTTCGAAATGCGACCAACACACGGCGCGGAACACTTGCCGATGTCGCCGAGCAGGCATGGCCTGCCGGACTGCTCGGCCCGTCGATAGACCGAGTCTGAGCAGCTGCGCATGGGGAACGCCTTGAGCATGAGATCAACCGTCTCGCGCAGCGCACCAACCTTGGTGTACGGCCCGAAATAGCGGGCACCGCGCATGCTCTTGTTGCGGGTGATGAGGACGCGCGGAACCGACTCCTGCAGCGTGATCGCGAGGTACGGATAGGACTTGTCGTCGCGGAACTTCACATTGAACGGCGGATCGAACTCCTTGATCCAGGTGAACTCGAGCTGCAAGGCCTCGAATTCGCTCCCGACGACGGTCCATTCGACGGATGCGGCGGTCGTGACCATGCGCCGCGTGCGCTCATGCAGGCTCCGCAGCGGCGCGAAATAGTTGCTCAGTCTTGCTCGGAGGTTGTTTGCCTTGCCGACGTACAGCACGCGCTGGTTCGCATCCTTGAACCGATACACGCCCGGTTGGGTCGGGATCTCCCCCGCCTTCGGACGATAACTGACCGTGTCGCTCATGCGCCAAGCACGAGGGTCAGCCGGCCGCGCGCGCCTTGCGCGCCTTCGTGCTGGCCGCCTTCGCGGTGGCCTTCGTGCCAGCCGTCTTCGCGCCGGTCGTCTTAGTGCTCGCGGCCCGGGTGCCGCGCGCCCCGGACTTGGGAGTCGCCTTGCCGGCCTTCGCCACAGCATCCGCCGGGAGAAGCTCTCGCAGGAATCTCCCGGTGTGACTCACCTCGGCGCCCGCGATTCGCTCTGGTGTACCGGTCGCGATAACCTGCCCGCCGCCGGCTCCACCCTCCGGGCCCATGTCGATGACCCAGTCGGCTGACTTGATGACATCGAGGTTGTGCTCAATGACGACGACCGTATTGCCCTTCTCGACGAGTCCGCTGAGCACAAGAAGCAGCTTGCGCACGTCTTCGAAGTGGAGCCCAGTCGTCGGTTCATCGAGCACGTAAATGCTTCGCCCGTTCGACCGACGTTGCAGTTCAGTGGCGAGCTTGACCCGCTGTGCCTCGCCGCCGGAAAGGGTCGTGGCGCTCTGGCCGAGCCGCACATAGCCGAGCCCGACCTCGACGAGCGTGGAGAGGAAGCGATGGATGGCGCCGATCGCCTGGAAGAACTCCGCCGCCTCGCTGATCGGCATTTCGAGCACTTCAGCGATGTTCTTGCCCTTGTAGTGCACCGAGAGAGTTTCGCGGTTGTAGCGCGCTCCCCCGCACACCTCGCACGTCACATAGACGTCGGGGAGGAAGTTCATCTCGATCTTGATGGTGCCGTCGCCCGAGCAGTGCTCGCAGCGACCACCCTT
The DNA here is from genome assembly GCF_054969005.1 of Homoserinimonas flava. Lineage (NCBI taxonomy): Bacteria > Bacillati > Actinomycetota > Actinomycetes > Micrococcales > Microbacteriaceae > Homoserinimonas > Homoserinimonas flava. The sequence goes on along the minus strand of NZ_JBUEQS010000001.1, from coordinate 900,316 downwards.
GACATTGAAGCTGAACCGGCCAGGGAGGTAGCCGCGGGCCTTCGCCTCTGCCGTCTCGGAGAACAGCGTGCGGATGCGGTCGAAGACGCCCGTGTAGGTCGCGGGATTGGACCGCGGTGTGCGGCCGATCGGCGCCTGATCGACGTGAACAACCTTGTCGAGACTTTCGAGGCCCGTGACCCGCGTGTGCTTGCCGGGGATCTGCCGTGCGCCGTTGAGCTCGTTTGCGAGCACCTTGTAGAGGATGTCGTTGATGAGTGAGGACTTGCCTGAGCCACTGACGCCTGTGACAGCGGTGAACAGGCCCAAAGGGATTTCGACGGTGACGTCGCGGAGGTTGTTTGCTCTGGCCCCTTCGACCCGGAGGATACGATCCGCGTCGATGTCTCTCCGTGTCGCGGGCACCGCGATGCTCTTGCGTCCCGAAAGGTAGTCGCCTGTCATCGAGAGTTCGTTGACAAGCAAATCTTCGTACGAGCCCGAGTGCACGACCTTGCCGCCGTGCTCGCCGGCACCTGGCCCGATGTCGACGATCCAGTCGGCGGTGCGGATGGTGTCTTCATCGTGTTCGACGACGATGAGCGTGTTGCCAAGGTTCTTGAGCTTGACGAGTGTTTCGATGAGCCGTCGGTTGTCTCGCTGGTGAAGGCCGATGCTCGGCTCGTCGAGCACGTAGAGCACCCCCGTAAGACCAGACCCGATCTGCGTCGCCAAACGGATGCGCTGCGCCTCCCCTCCCGAGAGGGATCCGGCCGACCGGGCGAGGTTGAGATAGTTGAGCCCCACTTCGAGGAGGAACTCAAGTCGGGCGCGAATCTCGCGGAGGACTGCCGCGGCGATGTGGGACTCACGCTCGGTGAGGTGGAGCTCTTGCATGAACGTGTGGGCGTCGCTCAAGCTCAGCTCGCAGATATCCGCGATGCTCTCGTTCTGCACCGTCACGGCGAGGACTTCGGGCTTGAGGCGCTTGCCATTGCAGACGGCGCAGGGGATCTCGCGAAGGTAGCTGGCAAACCGTTGCCTCGCGGCATCGGTCTCCGCCTCGAGGTACTTGCGTTCGATGTACGGGATGACGCCTTCGAACCCGGTCGAGTACTTCATCTCGCGGCCGAAACGGTTGCGCCATTTCACGCTGACTTGGAAGTCGTTGCCGCGCAGCACGGCTTCTTTTGCCTCGTCTGCGAGGTCTTCCCACGGGGTCTTGAGTGAGAAGCCCAGATCGCGAGCGAGACCCTCGAGCAGACGCTGGAAGTAGTTGTACAGCCCCTTGCCGCTCTGCGTCCACGGCAGGATAACGCCGTCGGCGAGACTGAGCGAGGGATCGCCGAGCAGGAGCTCCGAGTCGACCGCCATGCGGGTGCCAAGACCTGAGCACTCTGGGCACGCGCCGAACGGGGCGTTGAAGGAGAAGGTGCGCGGCTCAATTTCGGTAAGCTGCACCGGGTGATTGTTCGGGCACGAGAGCTTTTCGGAGAACGTGCGCCAGGCAGCGTCGCCCTCCTCATCGACGAAGTTGATCGAGACGAGACCGTCGGTAAGGCGGAGGGCAGTCTCGAGTGAATCGGTGAGCCGAGAAAGCACGTCGTCGGCGGCCACGAGACGGTCAACGACGACGGAGATGTCGTGCTTGACCTGCTTTTTTAGTGTCGGAGGAGCGCTCAGCTGCACGACGTCGCCGTCGACGATCGCGCGGGAGTAGCCCGAGGCGGCGAGCTCTTTGAAGAGGTCGACGAACTCGCCCTTTTTTTGCGAGACCACTGGGCTGACCACCTGGTAGCGCGTTCCGGATTCGAGCGTCATGAGTTGGTCGGCGATCTGCTGCACAGTTTGCCGCGCGATTGGCTCGCCACAGACCGCACAGTGTGGAATACCGATCCGCGCCCACAGGAGCCGCATGTAGTCGTAGATCTCGGTGATGGTGCCCACCGTGGACCGGGGATTGCGGTTGGTCGACTTCTGGTCGATCGACACCGCAGGGCTCAGCCCTTCGATGAAGTCCACGTCCGGCCGATCGACCTGTCCGAGGAACTGTCGCGCGTAGGCAGACAGCGACTCGACGTACCGTCGCTGCCCTTCGGCGAAGATCGTGTCGAACGCGAGTGAGGACTTGCCGGAACCCGAAAGGCCCGTGAACACGACCAGCGAGTCGCGCGGGATCTCGAGATCCACGTTGTGGAGATTGTGCACGCGGGCGCCGCGCACGCTGAGGCGAGAATTGGATTCGACGGGAGTGATCGACACGATTGTCAGCCTACGTTCTCTCTACTGCGGGCGTGCCGGGAGTCGTCGGCATCGCTGAGTGGGGTGAGTCCGAAGCGGGTCACTCGAACATCTGTTCTAGTGTACCGCGTCAGATGTGTCCGGCAGCTTCCATCTGGCGTAGCTCCTTCTTGAGATCGGCGACCTCGTCTCGAAGTCGACCCGCGAGCTCGAACTTCAATTCGCCGGCGGCCTGAAGCATCTGATCGTTGAGGTCGCGAATGAGTGCATCGAGATCGCCCGCGCCCGCGGCCGCGAGTCCCTCAAAGCGTCGCCCTTCTTTGCCGAGCGAGGGCGTGGGTGCCCGTCGACGATCTCCGCGCCCCGCGAGGAACTCGGCGGTGTCGGCCTCCTCGCGAGCGAGGGTATCGGTGATGTCGGCGATCTTCTTGCGAAGCGGTGTGGGGTCGATACCGTGCTTGAGGTTGTATGCGACCTGCTTCTCACGGCGGCGGTCTGTCTCCTCGATCGCAAACTTCATCGAATCAGTCATGACATCCGCGTACATGTGCACGGCACCCGAGACGTTTCGTGCGGCGCGTCCGATGGTTTGGATAAGGGAAGTCGACGAACGGAGGAATCCCTCCTTATCCGCGTCAAGGATGGCGACGAGCGAGACCTCGGGAAGGTCAAGGCCCTCGCGCAAGAGGTTGATGCCCACGAGGACGTCGTAGACGCCCTGCCGGAGCTCGGTGAGGAGCTCGACGCGACGGAGTGTGTCGACATCCGAGTGGAGGTAGCGCACACGCACCCCGGCCTCGGTGAGGAAGTCGGTGAGCTCCTCGGCCATCTTCTTCGTGAGTGTCGTGACGAGCACGCGTTCGTTGCGTTCGGCGCGACGACGGATCTCTTCGAGCAGATCATCGATCTGGCCTTTGCTCGGCTTCACGACGATCTCAGGATCGATGAGCCCCGTCGGTCGGATGATCTGCTCAACGTAGCCATCGGCAACCCCGAGCTCATACTTGCCGGGGGTCGCGGAGAGGTACACCTTCTGCCCGGCGCGGTCGAGAAACTCGCTGAACTTCAGCGGCCGGTTGTCGAGCGCGCTCGGCAGACGGAAACCGTGCTCGACGAGAGTGCGCTTTCGCGAAGCATCCCCTTCAAACATGGCCCCGATCTGCGGCACTGTCACGTGGGATTCGTCGATTACCACGAGGAAGTCCTCGGGAAAGTAGTCGAGAAGACAGCTCGGTGGCGCCCCGGGAAGCCGGCCGTCGATGTGCCGCGAGTAGTTCTCGATGCCGCTGCAGAAGCCGATCTGCTCCATCATCTCGAGGTCGAAGGTCGTGCGCATGCGGAGCCGCTGGGCCTCGAGCAGCTTGCCCTGCCGTTCAAGTTCTGTGAGCCGCTCTTCAAGCTCCTCGCGGATCGTCACAATGGCGCGCTGCATCGTGGCTGGGCTCGCGGCGTAATGCGTCGCAGGAAAAACTGAGACCGCGTCCATTTGTTGGAGAACCTCGCCCGTTAACGGGTGCAGCGCATAGAGGGCCTCGATCTCGTCACCGAACATCTCGATGCGGATCGCGTTCTCCTCGTACATCGGAATGATCTCAATCGTGTCTCCGCGAACGCGGAACTTGCCGCGCGAGAAGTCGATGTCATTGCGTTGGTACTGCATCGCGACGAAGCGACGGATGATCGCATCACGCGAGATGTTTTCGCCCACCTGGAGCGCGACCATGGCTTCGAGGTATTCCTCTGCTGCTCCGAGCCCGTAGATGCACGACACGGTGGAGACGACGATGACATCTCGACGGCTGAGCAGGGAATTCGTCGTCGAGTGTCGGAGCCGCTCGACCTCGGCGTTCACCGAGCTGTCCTTCTCGATGAACGTATCGGTCTGGGGCACGTAGGCCTCTGGCTGGTAGTAGTCGTAGTACGAAACGAAGTACTCGACCGCGTTGTTGGGCAGCAGCTCCCGGAACTCGTTGGCGAGTTGCGCCGCCAGGGTCTTGTTGTGCGCCATCACGAGGGTTGGTCGCTGCACCTGTTCAATGAGCCAGGCCGTCGTCGCTGACTTGCCGGTTCCTGTGGCACCGAGCAACACGACATCGGCCTCACCCGCGTTCACCCGTCCGGCGAGTTCGGCGATCGCGGCCGGCTGATCGCCGCTTGGGGTGTAGTCGCTGATGACCTCGAAGGGCCGCACAGACCTGGTCGCTTGCATCCTTCAAGTCTAGAGAGGGGCACCGACATTCACGCTGAGAAGCGATAACGTCCGGTGTCTAGCGCTCCGCCTCAAGAGGTCTGTCGCGCACTGCAGACCACAGTCGGTCTACCTGCGCCAGGAGCTGTTCGACTGTGCCGGTGTTCTCGATTACGACGTCCGCGATCGCGAGACGCGCGGCATCCGTCGCCTGTGCGTTGACCCGGTGCTCTGCCTCCTCGCGCGCCATTCCGCGGTGCTCGACCATCCGATCGATCCGCGTCGCGCTGTCGGCATGAACCACCACGACACTGTCGAACTGGTGCACATCCGTGCCGGTCTCCGCCAGCAACGGAACGTCGTACACAATGATCGACGAAGGGTCGGTTTCGACGGCCTGAGCGATTCGACTGGCGGTGAGCGCACGCACGCGAGGATGGGTGATCGAGTTGAGACGCGCGAGGCGCGCACTGTCGGTGAAGACGACAGCAGCGAGAGCGGCGCGATCGAGCGAGCCGTCCGGCAAGATGACGTCGTCGCCGAACTCCGCGCGGATCTCGTCGAGACCCGGCGTGCCAGGAGCAACCACCTCGCGGGCAAGCACATCAGCATCGATATGCACCGCGCCCAGCTCTTTGAGCCTGGAAGCGACGAGAGATTTGCCGGATGCAATTCCGCCAGTGAGCGCGATGAGGTACACGGCGCAATGCTAGTGGGCTAGCCTCGTGCCGATGGGAGCCGGCCGCGCGATCTGTCAGACACGCGGCCATCGGAAGGAATCATGATCGAACTGTTGACCGGTGCGGGTCTCGCAATGTCGGCCGGCCTGAACGCCTACATCCCGCTCATCACTCTCGGACTCGCGAGCAGGCTTCTCGAACCCGTCACGCTCCCGAGCGCATGGCAGTGGCTCGAGAACGAATGGGTGCTCGGCATACTCGGCGTGCTGCTCATCGTCGAGATGATCGCAGACAAGATTCCGGTGGTTGACAGTGTCAATGATTGGATCCAGACGCTCGTGCGGCCGACAGCCGGTGGTCTAGCGTTCGGATCTGGTGCAAGCAGCGAGACGATCGCCATGACCGACCCATCCGAGTTCTTTGCGTCAAACCAGTGGGTGCCGATCGCAACGGGGGCGGTCATCGCGTTGATCGTGCACCTGATCAAAATGTCAGTGCGACCCGTGCTCAACGCCATGACGGCAGGGGCCGCAGCGCCCTTCGTCAGCGCCGCTGAGGATGTTGGGAGCGTCGTCCTCTCACTGCTCGCCATCATCATCCCGATCCTTGTGATCGTTGCCGTGCCACTCTTCGTGTGGTGGCTCGTAGCGTCGCTCCACCGCGGGCGTCGTCGGCGCGCGGCAGCCACCTGACGATCCGGGCGAGAACGACAGAACGGCCGGACCCGAAGGCCCGGCCGTTCTTCACTGCATCGCGGAATCGCGGTGCTGTGACGTCTTGCTAGTTGCTCGAAAGCTTCTCACGAAGGGCAGCAAGTGCCTCGTCATCGGCCAAGGTGCCCGCCGTAGCGGACTCGCTGGAGAACGTCGATCCGCTGCCGGCAGAAGCCGGAGCGTCTTCGATCTCCTTGACGGATGCCGTGGCGACCTGCTTCTTGTGGGCTTCCCAGCGGCCCTGCGCGGCGGCGTAGTCGGCTTCCCACTTCGAGCGCTGCTCGTCGAAGCCGTCTTTCCACTCGTTGGTCTCCGGGTCGAAGCCCTCCGGGTACTTGTAGTTGCCCTGCTCGTCGTACTCCGTGAGCATGCCGTAGAGGGCCGGGTCGAACTCGGTGCCCTCAGGGTCGACACCCTCGTTGGCCTGCTTGAGGCTCAACGAGATGCGGCGACGCTCGAGATCAATGTCAATAACCTTGACGAAGACCTCTTCAGCAACGGAGACAACCTGCTCGGCGAGCTCGACGTGCTTGCCCGAGAGCTCGGAGATGTGAACGAGGCCCTCGATGCCCTCAGCGACGCGAACGAACGCGCCGAAGGGAACGAGCTTCGTGACCTTGCCCGGTGCAACCTGACCGATTGCGTGGGTACGAGCGAAGACCTGCCACGGGTCTTCCTGCGTGGCCTTGAGCGAGAGCGAAACACGCTCGCGGTCGAGGTCGACCTCGAGGATCTCGACGGTGACCTCTTGGCCAACCTCGACGACCTCGCTGGCGTGCTCGATGTGCTTCCAGCTGAGCTCGGAAACGTGGACGAGACCGTCTACGCCACCAAGGTCCACGAATGCACCGAAGTTGACGATCGACGAGACGACGCCCTTGCGGACCTGGCCCTTGGCGAGGTTGTTGAGGAAGGTGGTGCGGCTTTCGGACTGCGTCTGCTCGAGCAGAGCACGACGGGAGAGCACCACGTTGTTGCGGTTCTTGTCGAGTTCGAGGATCTTGGCCTCAATCTCCTGACCGAGGTACGGCGTGAGGTCGCGCACGCGGCGAAGCTCGATGAGCGATGCGGGGAGGAACCCACGAAGACCGATGTCGACGATGAGACCGCCCTTGACGACCTCGATGACGGTACCGGTGACGACGCCGTCGTCTTCTTTGATCTTCTCGACATCGCCCCACGCACGCTCGTACTGCGCGCGCTTCTTGGAGAGAATGAGACGACCCTCTTTGTCCTCCTTCTGGAGAACGAGTGCCTCGACGGTGTCACCGACAGTGACAACCTCGTCGGGGTTCACATCGTGCTTGATGGAAAGCTCACGCGAGGGGATGACGCCCTCGGTCTTGTAGCCGACGTCGAGGAGAACCTCGTCACGGTCGATCTTGACGACGGTGCCCTCGATGAGGTCTCCGTCGTTGAAGAACTTCAGCGTCTTTTCGACTGCGGCGAGAAAGTCTTCAGCAGATCCGATGTCGTTGATGGCGACCTGCTTGGGTGCCTTGCCGGTCGTTGCGATTGTCATGTAGTAGTTGCTCCAGGATGGACATGCCCGGGTTGGGCACAATACTCAGGCCACGAACGAAATGGTGCGTGATGTTTCGTCGACCCGAGTGAACCCTGGTGACGTCGCCGTGGCAGGCGGATAGATGATCGCAGAATTGCGACTCTCCAGCATAGCCGCCTGATGCGATGCTCAGCAAGCGAAGCGGTGTGAGGGAGCTACGAGGTTGGCACCTTGTATGCAGCCTGCTCGTAGGCCCAGACCGATCTGGCATACGTCGCGATGACGTGGTTCTTCTCGGACTCGCTCGACGTATAGAAGTGATGCCGCTTTGTGTCGCTCCAGAAGCGATACACGGGTTTCGCGTCGGCCGTCGTGTTCGACATCGGGTACACGTAATACGCGATCCCCTCGTACTTCCAGACGCTGTCGTCATACGCGTTGATGACGTGTTGCTTCTCGGAGGCACTTGCCGTGAAGAAGTGCCCGCGCATCGTGTCGCTCCAGAACCGGTAGAGGGGCACGGTTCCAGCAACTTGCGTTGTAAAGGCCCGATACGCAACCGCCTCGTAACGCCAGATGTGCTGCGGATACGTGGCGATAATGTTTGCCTTCTCGTTCGCACTCACGGTGTAGAAGTGCCCCTGGTACGTGTCGCTCCAGAATCGATACACCGGCATAGAACCATTCGCGGACGCCCCCGCCGATCCCGACGATGCGGATGACGACAACCGCACGCTGAGCTGCATCGCGGAGTTGGTAGAACCAGACACGGCGGTAATCGTGATGCCGCCCGAGGGGCTCGACATCGATTGCCCAGCCTGAATCGCAGTTCGGTTGTTTCCGGTGGTCTGGCTCGCCGCGATCACTGCCGAACCGTTGCCGTCGACCCGCAGCATCCGCACCCCTGGCGTAAAGGTGACACTGCGGCCACCAAACTGGGTAATGGTCGGATTGAGGGCGTAGTACGGCTGAGGGTCTCCGAGCCCATCACGGAGTTCGATGTAGAAGACCTCGGCCGTGCGCGGATCGGTGATTTTGAGCAGTCGAATCCCGCTCGTCGCGCTCAGTCGTGTGACTGAAAGCGACAGGGTTTGCGTCGTGCTTCCGGCTGCGAGGGAGTAGCTGGCGGTGCTTCCCGAGGGGAGGAACCCGAGCATCGATGCAGTGGTCGTATTGAGCGGGGTCAGCACGTCGCGACCACTGATGCCAAGCCCCATGACGTCGTAGATATCCCAGTACTCGTAGGAGGAGCAGGCGGATCCAACGCAGTAGTGCAGATCCGAGTGGCCGAGACCGAAGTTGTGACCGATCTCGTGGGCAAGGGTCGACGTGTCGGCCCCGCCACCGATGATCTGACGCACCGCACCTCCGTAGTGGAGGCTGCTTCCAACGATGCCGACTCCAACCCCGGCCGCGCCCTGGCAGTCTGCAGGAAGCAACACGATGAGATGACGCGCGGTCCCTGCCGGTGACTGCGACTTGAATGCGGCCCAGTTGGCGTAGCCGAGCTGCTGTGCAGCGCGGTTCCACGTCACCCATGGATCCTCCCCGCAGGAGCCAGCGCTCGTGCGAGTGATCGTCTGATTCGTTGCAAACTCTGAAATCAAGCCGTTGGAGCTCGACTGCCAGTGGGTCGCGGCCGTGGCTCCGAGCGTGCGCACCTGTGCGTCGCTGTGGGTGACCGCAGCAACCCCGGGGGGTGAGTTCACGACGAACACGAGTTCATGGCGTTGAATGCTTGTGGTGGCGGTTGCTGCGACCGTGACCTGCGCATCGACGACGGCGAGTTCGGTTGATGTCTCGCTCGCGGCTGCGAGTACTTCCTGGGCTGCCGCCGAGTCTTGCGGTAGCGGTGCGGCACCACCGACAGTGCCCTCGAGCTCGGCCGCAGATTCCGGTGTCAGCGTGTCGAGAACAGCCTGATCGACGGCGACCGCTCCCGCGAAGCTGTCACCGGTCACGACCGTGTCTGGAATTGCGCCGGAGATCGGGACCACGTCACCCTCGACGGTCTCGACGGAGTAGAGGTGGTCATTCGATGGCGCCTCGACGGCGTCGCCCTCGTGGGTCTGAGCATGCTCCGAGATCGTCACGACAATCTCGCCCGAGAGCTCGACCGCGGCAGATGCGCTCAGCGCGGCATCCGCCACTGGGATCTCTTCACCGGGCGTCGGCTCCGGCGAGGATTCTGCAACGGTGTCGGCCGCCTCAGTGTGCACCTCAGAAGCGGCCACGGCCGCGACAGCAGCGCCCGCGGGTACAGGAGTGAGTTCAGCGACGCCGAGCGCCAGAGTGGAAAGGAGTCCCCCCAGGACGAACAGGCCAGCACGCATTCGGTTGGTCATTCCTGAAGCCTAGGCATGTACCCCGAAATAAGGCGATGCTCTGTTCCGGAATATCTTTCAGATTTGTGCCCCCAGTTCTAGGGTCAGCCTCCCGAGGCGCGGCGCTCGGACATGATTTGCGCCAGCGCACCGGTGAGATGCGGATGCCGGAACTGAAACCCCTCACTCGTGAGACGGGCAGGCACCACCCAGCGGCTCTTGAGCACAAGTTCGGTCTCAGTTCGGATCAGGGCAGACCCAAGCTCGAGCATCCATCGAAAGGTGGGCAGACCGAACGGGACGCCAACAGCCGACCTGATCGTCGCCATCAGTGTGCGGCTATCGGATGGATGCGGTGAGGACACATTCACCACGCCGTCGATCCCATCGCGCTCCGCGATAAACCGAACGGCGCGCACGACGTCGTCAATGTGTACCCAGCTGAACTTCTGTCGCCCCCTGGTCGGCCGGTACGCATGGTAGGTGCCTGCGGCAACGCGGCGCGGCGACGCGAACCATCGCCCGTCAAGTTGGGGGCCGCCGAGCCCAGCTCGAGCAAGGCGAAGAAACGGTGGGATCACGCTGCCATTGCCGAGAACGATTGCAATGCGGAGCGCCACTCTGCGGGTGCCGGGAAGGTCGTGCGCGAAAAACTCCCGCTCCCACGCGGTCGCAACATCGACAGAAAACCCCGCACCGATCTCACCTTCCGCCTCGGTCATCGGCCTGTCATCAGCGTGCCGATAGATCGTGCCGGTCGACGAGTTCATCCAGATGGATGGCGGGGACGCACACGCGGCAACGGCACGGCTGAGTTCGCGGGTTGTCTCGACCCTCGACCGCAAGATTTCCCGTCGGTTCTTCGCGTTGTAGCGGCAATTGACGCTCTTGCCCGCGAGATTCACGAGGAGGTCCGCTCCGTCGAGAAGGCGCGTGATCGCCGGAGTGTCGCCCCACGTGGCATCTGCGCCACTGCGACCGATGACGGTCACGATGTCACCGTCGGCGCGGAATGACTCCACCATTCGCTGACCGATGAAGCCCGAAGCGCCCGCGACTACCACTCGTCTACTCATTGCGCACCATCCCCCCGACGGAGCTCATAGGTGAAGCTCCCTGCGTATCGATACAAACTACCGAGCCAGGAATGCTCAATGCGCACATCGACCTGCTGGCGCGCGGTCGCATCGTCGAATCGCTCGGTAAGATGCACGACGGGTGCGAGTGCTGACGGCGCCCAGATCACTCGCCGCAGAATGCTTATGCCGACGCGCGTCGAAGTGAGATGCAACTCCCCCTGCACGACGTCGACCTCGAAGCGGGCCCGCAGCCTTCCGGAGCGCCCGAGGCAATCGGTGAGGCCGTTGTTCCACACCATTTTGTCGACCATGACGCGTCGACCATCATCGAACTCGAACGTCCTCGCGGCCGCCACTCCCCCGCCAGGGAGAGGCACATTCCTGATCGAGAAGGGCACGAGATGCCGCCAGCCCGGAAAGAGGACGCCGTCACGCTCAAGCAGACTCAAAGCGGGCCACAGCCAGCGACGAGGCGTGCCGACAACCTCGAACACTCCTTCGCCGACACCCGTCATGCCGGCGGGAATGCGAGAAAAGTAGGTGCGAAGCCGAGGGTGAAGTTCGGACATCCGATCGCCGAGCGCGGCGACGTACGGGGCGTCGTCGTCGGCATTCACCGCGTCAACCGACGACCGCAGAGCGGAGCGTGTCAAGCCCCACTCCACCGAGCGCGAGTGCTCGGCGATGGAAGTCGCGGATATCAAAGTGCTCGCCCTCACGACTCGCCGCCTCGTCGCGGATGCTCTCCCAAATGCGCTGCCCCACCTTGTACGACGGCGCCTGCCCAGGCCAACCAAAGTACCGATTGACCTCGAACAGGGTACTCGGGGCACTGTCGTGACAGTTCGCCCGAAAGAACTCGAGTGCGTAGTCGAAATCCCACACGCCGGTGCCGTTGAGCTTCGGCTTGCCGAGGTGCACCCCAAGGTCGAGAACGACTCGTGCCGCGCGCATACGCTGCGCGTCAAGCATGCCGAGTCGATCGCCAGGGTCGGCGAGATAGCCGAGCTGCTCCATCAGACGTTCGGCATACAACGCCCAGCCCTCGGCATGGCCCGATGTGCCTGCGAGCTGCCGGCGCCACGTGTTGAGCTCGGCGCGATTGACGACCGCTTGACCGATCTGAAGGTGATGGCCTGGAACGCCCTCGTGGTACACGGTCGTGGTCTCACGCCACGTCGAAAATTCGGTGACACCGACGGGCACCGACCACCACATGCGGCCTGGACGACTGAAATCGTCTGACGGCCCCGTGTAATAGATGCCGCCATTCTGCGTCGGCGCAATCATGCACTCGAGGCGCTGGATCTGCTCAGGGATGTCGAACTGGGTTGCCGCCAACTCACGAACAGCACGATCGCTGAGTTCTTGCATCCACTCGCGGAGTGCTTCCGTGCCCTTGAGGATTCGCTTCGGATCGCCATTGAGGATTTCGATCGCCTGCGTAACCGAGGCTCCGGGGCTGACCTGCTGAGCGACCCTCTCCTGCTCAGCGGTCATTCGGGCGAGCTCCTCGATGCCCCACTCGTATGTCTCGTCGAGATCGATGGTCGAACCGAGAAAGCGGCGGGAGTGGAGTGCGTACGCATCTCGGCCCACCGCGTCATCCTCGGTCGCCTTCGGCGCCAGTTCAGTGCGAAAGAACGCGGTGAGCTCTTGGTACGCCTCTGCTGCGCGACCGGCAGCAGAGTTGAGCTCTGCGCCCAGCGATGCGGGGACATCCGTGGCCTCCGCGGCGAACGAAGCAAAGAAGCCGGATGGATCTCCGACGCGCTCGGTGAGCTCCGCGACCGCGATCACCTGCCTTCGTGCGGGCGTGACGCCCTCGACGACGCCCGCTCGCAGCGTCTCGATATAGCCAGCAACAGCCTGAGGCAGCGCCGCCATGCGACCGGCGATGTCGCTCCAATCAGACTCTGTCTCAGTGGGCATGAGGTCAAACACCTCACGAATCTCGGTTGCAGGCGAGGCAAGAACATTCAGGTCCCGGAGGTGCAACCGCGCCTGGTGCGCGTCAATATCGAGCTCAAGCGTCGACCGGAGGTCGGCGAGAGTAACCCGATCGACATCGTCGACCGGCGTCTCGGCGTCGAGCGCTCGCAAGACCTGCTTCGCTGCTGCAACCATCGCGTCCGCGCCGGCCGGGGAGTAGTCGCCATACTCGGCGAGGCGCCCAGGGACACCGATATAGGTCGCGATAGTCGGGTCGAGATCGGTGATGGTTGTCACCCAGTTCTCGGCGATGCGGTCGATGTTTGTCGGAGTCCTAGCCTCAGTCATGCTGCAAGCGTATTCCAGGCCGCTGCGGGATCACATGCTCGAACGTCAGTGCGCTGCGGCATCCCAGTTGGCGCCAATGCCGACCTGCACCTCGAGTGGCACGGCGAGCTTTGCCGCCCCGGCCATTCGCGTCTGCACGATCGTCGTGAGAGTCTCAAGCTCGCCGTCGGCGACCTCGAAGACGAGCTCATCGTGCACTTGGAGCAGCAGTCTTGACTGCAGATCACCGCGCTGAAGATCGCCCGCGACATCAATCATCGCGACCTTCATGATGTCGGCTGCGGACCCCTGGATCGGCGCGTTGAGCGCGGCCCGTTCAGCATTCTCGCGCAGCACACGGTTGTTGGAGCGAAGGTCTCCGAACGGTCGGCGCCGACCCAGAATGGTCTCGGTGTAGCCATCTTCACGTGCCTTCTCGACCACGGAGCGGAGATACTCCCGCACGGCGCCGAAGCGCTCGAAGTAGTCGGTCATCAGCTGTTTCGCCTCACCCGTGTCAATGCGGAGTTGCTTTGACAAGCCAAACGCGCTGAGGCCATACGCAAGCCCATACGACATTGCTTTGACCTTGGTTCGCATCGTCGGAGTCACGTCAGCCGGGTCGACGTGGAAGATGCGGGCACCAACGAAGCGGTGAAGATCTTCTCCCGCATTGAACGCCTCGATGAGTCCGGCGTCGCCAGAGAGGTGCGCCATGATTCGCATCTCAATCTGCGAATAGTCGGCTGTGAGCAGTGTCGTGAACTCGGCACCGTGGATGAACGCCGAGCGGATCTCTCGCCCCACCTCTGTCTTTACCGGGATGTTCTGGAGATTCGGGTCATTCGACGAAATGCGCCCAGTGCTCGTGCCCGTCTGCTCGTAGCTCGTGTGGATGCGCCCATCGGCGTGCACGCTCTTCTCGAGCGTGTCGACGATCTGACCGAGCTTCGTGACGTCGCGGTGCTGGAGGAGCAGCCCAAGGAACGGGTGAGGGCTCTTCTCTTGCAGATCGGTGAGCGACGCCGCGTCGGTCGAGTATCCGGTTTTGTTTGCCCTCGTCTTCGGCATACCGAGCTCTTCGAAGAGCACCTGCTGAAGCTGCTTCGGCGACCCGAGGTTGACCTCGCGCCCGATCTCTTCGTAGGCCTTGCCCGCGAACTCGGCTGCTGATGAGGCGAGTCGGCCGCGGAGGTCGGCGAGAACATCCGATGCCACTTGGATGCCTGTGAGTTCCATTTGAGCAAGCACCGGCACGATCGGAAGCTCGAGGTCGATCAGCACGCGTCGCGTGCCCTCATCGAGACGCTCAGCGAGTGCATTGGCAACGCGGAGCACATACCAGGCCTCAGTGGCGGCGCTGAGGGCCTCTACCTCTGGCAGCAGCTGGTTGGGATCTGACACAGACACCGTCTCGCCGAGGACGGCATACACCTGCGACGCGAGATCTTCTGACTTGCCCCCCGGGCGAAGCAGCCACGACGCGAGGCTCGTGTCGAACGCGATGCCGCCGAGAGCCAGCCCGACTTGCGTGAGCGCCTTCAGCTGGCGCTTCGAGTCGAGGAGGTACTTCGGCGACGGGCCGGCAAGCCATGACTCGAGCGCGGCATAGTCAAGCCTTCCGGCTGCCCAGGGCACGTACGCCGAGTCGGTGGCTGACGCGATGCCGAACCCGGTAACGCCATCACCGCCGATCTCGACGCGCAGGCCAAGCGGTGCCGTGCCATCAGCAGACTGGCGCATGAGCCACTGCGCGAGCTCCTCATCGACAAGCGTGCGCACGACGGGAGCGAGTTGAGCGGAGCTGTCGTCATCGACCACAGCAGCGCCGGTGACCTCGTCGCTCGACCCCTCCGCCGCGGCAATCTTGAGTACGCGTTCGAGCAGCGTGCGAAACTGCAAGCGATCGAACACCTCCTTCACTGCGCCCGCGTTGATCGGACGGCGCTCAAGATCAGCGGGGCCGACCGGCAGCTCGACATCGGTGATGAGATGGTTCAACCGACGATTGCGAACAGCATTTTCACGCTGCTCCCGAAGCTTCTCTCCAACGACGCCCTTGATCTCATCGGCGTGGGCCAGAATCTCGTCGAGACCGCCGTACTGCTTGATCCACTTGACGGCGGTTTTCTCCCCCACCTTGTCGATGCCGATGAGATTGTCACTGGTTTCGCCGACGAGCGCCGCGACATCCGGATACTGCTGCGGCTCGATACCGTAGCGCTCGACCACCGCATCGCGGTCGTAGCGCTTGAGCTCGGATACACCGCGGGCATTGGGATAGAGCAGCGTGACATCGCTATTGACGAGCTGAATCGTGTCGCGGTCACCGCTGACGACGAGCACCCGGAATCCTTCAGCGGCCCCGCGGGTGGCGAGCGTTGCAAGAATGTCGTCCGCTTCGAAGTCTTCTTTGGAGATCGTCACGATGTTCATGGCAGCAAGCGCCTCTTCGAGAAGAGGAATCTGTCCAATGAACTCGGGCGGGGTCTCGCCGCGAGTGCCTTTGTACTCGGCGTACTCGCGGGTACGGAAGGAATAGCGCGAAATGTCGAACGCGACAGCCAGATGCGTCGGCTTCTCTTGATTGAGCAGACTCAGAAGCATCGACAAGAACCCGTGAATGGCATTCGTATGCTGCCCGTCACGTGTCTGGAAACTATCGACCGGAAGGGCGTAGAACGCCCTGAAAGCGAGCGAATGGCCGTCGATGACGAGGAGGGTAGGCTTTTCAGTATCCGACACGAAGACAGCCTAACGGGGCCTTCTGACACGCCACCGTGACGCTGCGAAAGGCACCCTCGATGACGAAGCTTCCCCCTGGACTCGACCCAGAACTCGTAGAGCGGCTCGCCAACTCCCACGGCGGAGAGCTCCCTCGGAAGATGGGTATCGATTTCATCGAGCTTTCGGCCGACTATTCCGTTGCACGGATGCCGGTTGAGGGAAACCGACAGGTCGTCGGCCTTCTCCACGGCGGAGCCCACGTTGTGCTCGGCGAGTCGCTCGGGTCAATGTCGTCGGCGATCCACGCTGGGCCGGGGCGCTACGCGGTCGGAATCGAAATCAACGCGACCCACAGCCGATCAATCACTGAAGGGTGGGTCACTGCTACCTGCCGGGCGATCACGCTTGGCCGCACACTCGCGACGCATGAGATCGTCATCGAGGACGATGAGGGCAATCGCCTCTCAACGGTGCGCATGACAAACATGCTCCGCGACCGACGCTAGTTGGGCGATCGCTACTTCTTCGAGGCGAACTGGTCGATGATCGTCTTGGCGACGTCGTGCATCGTGAGACGACGATCCATCGACGCCTTCTGAATCCAACGGAACGCCTCGGGTTCGGTGAGCCCCATCTTCTCGTTGAGCAGGCCCTTGGCTCGGTCGACGAGCTTGCGGGTTTCGAAACGCTCGACCAGGTCTGAAACCTCGGACTCGAGAGCGATGATCTGTGCGTAGCGAGCGAGGGCGATTTCGATCGCAGGAAGAAGGTCATTCGGCGTGAACGGCTTTACGACATACGCAAGGGCGCCGGCCTCCGTCGCGCGCTCCACAAGCTCCTTCTGGCTGAATGCCGTGAGGAGCACGACAGGCGCAATGTGGTTCTTGGAAAGCTTTTCGGCGGCGGAAATGCCATCGAGGAGTGGCATCTTGACATCCATGATGACGAGGTCCGGCCGCAGCTCGGTCGCGAGCGCGACGGCTGCTTCACCGTCGCCGGCCTCGCCCACGACGTCGAATCCGTTGTCACGGAGGGTCTCGACGATATCGAGCCGGATGAGCGACTCGTCTTCGGCTACGACGACGCGACGGGGGGCCTGTGTTGCTTCTTGGTCTGCCACGCCGTAAGCCTACGGTATTCTTGACGCGGTTAACGTGCGCCGGTGTGGCGGAATGGCAGACGCGGAGCACTCAAAATGCTTTGTTCGAGAGGACGTGTGGGTTCGACCCCCACCACCGGCACGAACCGCAGCCCAGCAGTGTGACGACCCAGATGTCGAAAAGCGCCCGGCATGCGATCACACAAAAGCGTCCAGCGTGAGAGCACAGTGAGTGCGCAAACGCCGGACGCTTTTGCGTTCAAGCGACGAGCTCCGGGCTACGCGTGGTCAGCCCAGGCAGGAGCGACCGCGTTGCGTGCATCGCCGACGCGGTGCACACGAAGGTCATTGGTGGAGCCTGGAATGCCGGGAGGCGACCCCGAGATGACGATGACCTTGTCACCGATCTCGGCGAGCTCCTCGCCCAGCAGGATGTCATCGACCTGGCGGTACATAGCATCCGTGTGGGTCACGCGCTCAACCTCGTAGCTCTGCACCCCCCAGCTCAGCGACATGCGCCGCAGGATTGCTGCCTCCGGTGTGAACCCGAGAATGGGGATGCTATTGCGCAGTCGCGTCATACGACGCACCGAGTCACCCGATTCGGTGAAGACGCAGAGGAACTTCGCCTCGACGAACTCAGCGACCTCCGCCGCTGCGAGGGTGATTGCACCGCCCTGCGTGCGGGGTTTTGTGCCGAGCGGTGGAACGCGCTCAAGACCATGATCTTCGGTCGATTCGATGATGCGCGCCATCGTCTGCACGGTGACGACCGGATACTTGCCGACACTCGTCTCGCCGCTGAGCATGACAGCATCGGCGCCGTCGAGCACCGCGTTCGCCACATCCGAGGTTTCAGCGCGTGTCGGAATCGGATTCTCGATCATGGATTCAAGCATCTGTGTGGCAACAATGACCGGTTTTGCCATCCGGCGGCAGAGCTCAACCGCTCGCTTTTGCACGATGGGCACCGCCTCCAGCGGAAGCTCGACACCAAGATCGCCTCGGGCGACCATGATCCCGTCGAACGCATCAATAATCGCCTCGAGGTTGTCCACGGCTTGCGGCTTCTCGATCTTGGCGATCACGGGGACGCGCACGCCCTCCTCTGCCATGATCTCGTGCACCCTGGTCACATCTTCGGCGTTTCGCACGAAACTCAGTGCGATGTAGTCCGCACCCAGTTTGAGCCCCCAGCGAAGGTCGTCTTCGTCTTTTTCAGACAGCGCAGGAACGTTCACTGCGACGCCCGGGAGGTTAATGCCCTTGTTGTTGGAGACTGCGCCGGCCACGACGGTTTCGGTGACGACACTCGTCCCGTCGGATGACACGGCTCGAAGCTTGACCTTGCCATCGTCAATAAGCAGGATGTCGCCGGGTTGCACGTCGCCCGGAAGCCCCTTGTAGGTCGTGCTGCAAATCTCCGCCGTGCCCTCGATGTCCTCTGTGGTGATCGTGAATCGATCGCCGACCTCGAGATGATGCGGGCCGGCGGCAAACTTTCCGAGTCGAATCTTTGGGCCCTGCAGGTCGACCAGAACAGCCACGTGACGACCGGTCGCGCCCGCTGCGCGACGGATCTTGCCGAAAATCTCTTCGTGCACGGCGTAGCTGCCGTGGCTCAGGTTCATTCGGGCGACATCGACGCCCGCCTCGATGATCGCCCTGATGTTCTCATAGCTGGATGTCGCCGGCCCAAGGGTTGCGACAATCTTTGCGCGTCTCATGCAGTTCTTTCTTCTTGGGTCGTACGTGACCTGGATGATCCCAGCCTAGGACTAGAGGGGTCGCCCGCTCGAATACGAGGATCGATCAGAGTGAGATCGGTCGATCGCTCGGACGAACGGGTGCAGGAAGCAACGTGTCTCCTTCAAGGAATCTGTCGACCTCGGAGGCAACAGCGCGACCTTCGGCGATGGCCCAGACGATGAGCGACTGTCCACGACCAGCGTCACCCGCGACGAACACACCAGACTGGTCGGTCTCGTAGTTGCCCCCACGCACAGGAACACCCTGGGAGAACGGCACCGTGAGCTGCGACTCAAGATCCTGGCTGTCTGGGCCCGTGAACCCGAGCGCCAGCAGCACGAGATCGGCAGGAATCTCGCGCTCCGTGCCCGACTTTGGCACCCGGCGCCCGTCAATGTACTCGGTCTCTGCAACGCGAATCGCTCGAACCTCGCCAACATCATTTGAGAGGAACTCGACCGTGGAGGCCAAGAACATCCGCTCTCCGCCCTCCTCGTGTGCGGATTGCACCTCGAAGAGCGTCGGCGCGGTCGGCCACGGCTGGTGCTCCGGCCGCTCGCTCGGCGGCTGCTTGCCGATCGCGAGGTTGGTAACGGAGAGCGCACGCTGACGGTGCGCAGTACCGATGCAGTCGGCCCCGGTGTCGCCACCGCCAAGGACGACGACGTGCTTGCCCTCGGCTGTGATCTGGTCGGTGACCTTGTCGCCAGCAACCACACGGTTTTGCTCGACGAGGTACTCCATCGCAAAGTGCACACCCGCGAAGTCGCGTCCGGGAACGGGAAGATCACGAGGCACGGTGGCACCGGTAGCAACGATCACTGCGTCGTATCGCGCGCGGAGATCGCTCCACGAGATGTCAACACCGATCGTCACTCCTGCGCGGAAGCGCGTGCCTTCAGCCTGCATCTGCTTGAGCCTCGACTCAAGCACCTTCTTTTCCATCTTGAAATCTGGGATGCCGTAGCGGAGGAGCCCGCCGATCCGGTCATCGCGCTCGAACACGGCAACGGTATGGCCGGCCCGTGTAAGTTGCTGCGCCGCAGCGAGGCCAGCCGGCCCCGAACCAACGACAGCGACAGTCTTGCCTGTCAGCCGCTCAGGCGGATGTGGTTCGACCCAGTCGTTTGCCCAGGCCTGGTCGATAATCGAGACCTCAACCTGCTTGATGGTGACAGGCGGCTGGTTGATACCAAGCACACATGAGCTTTCGCACGGCGCGGGGCACAGACGACCAGTGAACTCCGGAAAGTTGTTCGTCGCGTGGAGTCGCTCGATGGCTTCGCGGCCCTCTCCCCGTCGCACGTGATCGTTCCACTCAGGAATGAGATTGCCGAGCGGGCAACCCTGATGGCAGAACGGCACGCCGCAATCCATACAGCGGCCCGCCTGTCGACGGAGCGTCGCGGTGTCGCCCTGCTCGTAGACCTCTTTCCAGTCCATGAGCCGCAGCGCGACCGGACGTCGAGCGGGGAGCTCGCGGTCCCGCGTCTTCAAGAATCCCTTGGGGTCAGCCACCGGTCACCTCCATGATGCGCGACCACGCGACGTCGCCGTCTGGGTCAAGTCCTTCACTGATTGCTGTCTCGCGAGCGGCGAGCACGGCGGCGTAATCGCGGGGCACGACCTTGACGAACCGGGCCATCGCTGCCTCGCCGTCGGCGAGTAGGCGTTGTGCGAGCGCAGATCCCGTCTCGGCAAAGTGACGCTCAAGCAAATCAGTGAGAATCGCAACGTCGCCGCTGCCGAGTTGCTCAAGCCGCAGCTCGCCGCTTGCCAGAGATTCGCGGTTCACACGCTCGTGCTTGAGGTCGTAAATATATGCCGTACCTCCCGACATTCCAGCACCGAGGTTGCGACCCGTTGAGCCGAGGATGACGGCGAGACCGCCGGTCATGTACTCGAGTGCGTGATCACCAACCCCTTCAACGACTCCGGTCGCACCGGAGTTGCGCACCAGAAAACGCTCGCCGACGCGACCGCGGATAAAGAGGCTCCCCCGCGTGGCGCCATAGCCGATGACGTTGCCGGCGATGACGTTCACTTCGGCGGGGAACACACTGTCGCGGTCGGGCCGAACTATGACAGAACCGCCCGACAGCCCCTTTCCGACATAGTCGTTGCTGTCGCCCTCGAGGCGGATGGTGATGCCAGAGGGGAGGAATGCACCAAGCGACTGCCCGGCGGAGCCACGAAGATGCACGTCGATCGTGCCCTCGGGGAGTCCGTGTTCGCCATAGGTACGAGTCAAGTGATGCCCGAGCATGGTGCCGACGGCGCGCTCCGTGTTACGGATCGGGAGCTCGATTGACACCGGAGTGCCGTGTTCGAGCGCCGGCGCTGACTGCCGGATGAGCTCGACGTCGAAGTGCTTGTCGAGCTCATGATCCTGGGTAGTCCGATTGAGCCGGGGCTCGTCTTCGGCAAAGTTCGGGCCAATGAGAATCGGTGAGAGGTCGAGACCGTCGGCCTTCCAATGTGTCATTGCTCGATCGATGTCGAGGATGTCGCGCCGCCCGATGAGCTCATCGAGCGAACGGAACCCAAGCTCGGCGAGATACTCGCGGATCTCCTGCGCTATGAACTCAAAGAAGTTCACGACGTGGTCGGCCTGTCCCGTGAACCTAGCTCGGAGCTCGGGGTTCTGGGTTGCAACCCCGACCGGGCAGGTGTCGAGATGACATACACGCATCATGATGCATCCGGCGACAACGAGGGGAGCCGTGGCGAATCCGTATTCTTCTGCACCGAGGAGCGCTGCCACGATCACATCGCGACCGGTCTTGAGCTGGCCATCGACCTGCACGACGACGCGTTCCCGCATCCCGTTCAGCATGAGGGTCTGCTGCGTTTCTGCAAGGCCGAGCTCCCACGGCGTGCCAGCGTGCTTCAACGAGTTGAGTGGGCTCGCGCCGGTGCCGCCATCGTGGCCTGAAACGAGTACGACGTCCGCGAGAGCCTTGGAGACCCCGGCGGCGACCGCGCCGATTCCGTTCTGGCTCACGAGCTTCACATGCACTCTCGCTGCCGGGTTTGCGCGCTTGACATCGAAAATGAGCTGCTTGAGGTCTTCGATCGAATAGATGTCGTGATGGGGCGGCGGGGAAATGAGCCCGACGCCTGCCGTGCCGTGCCGTGTACGCGCAATCCAGGGATAGACCTTGCCAGCGGGGAGTTGCCCGCCCTCGCCCGGCTTTGCACCCTGGGCCATCTTGATTTGAATGTCGGTGGCGTGGGTGAGGTACATGCTCGTGACCCCAAACCGACCAGAAGCTACCTGTTTGATGGCGCTTCTGCGCTCGGGGTCGAGGAGACGCTCGACATCTTCGCCACCCTCCCCTGTATTGCTTCGGCCGCCGAGTCGATTCATCGCGATCGCCAGCGTCTCGTGAGCCTCCTGGCTGATCGAGCCGTAACTCATCGCACCGGTGTTGAATCGCTTCACGATTTCGGAGACGGGCTCAACCTCGTCGATCGGCACCGCCGGTCGAACGCCGGTCTTCAGGGCGAAGAGCCCGCGCAGGGTCATGAGATTGCCTGCCTGCTCATCGACCATGCGCGTGTACTCGCGGAAGATGTCGTACCGCCGACTGCGTGTCGCGTGCTGCAGGCGGAACACCGTGTCCGGGTTGAAGAGGTGAGGCGGACCCTCGCGGCGCCACTGATACTCGCCACCAGTTGCGAGTCGCTCATGGGCTCGTGATGTGCCCTCCTCCGGGTATGCGAAGTAGTGGCGGGCAAGATTCTCCGCGGCGATCGCTTCAATGCCGATTCCGCCGAGTTTTGTCGTCGTGCCCGTGAAGTACTCGTCGATGAACTCCTGTGAAAGACCAACAGCCTCGAATGCTTGTGCACCGACGTAGGAGCCGACGACCGAGATCCCCATCTTCGACATGATCTTCAGCACACCCTTGCCGAGGGCCTTGATCAAATTCTTCACGGCCTTGTTGGCATCGACACCCGTGATCGTGCCATTGCGGACCAGCTCTTCGGCCGTTTCCATTGCGAGATACGGGTTGATCGCTGATGCGCCATAGCCAATCAACAATGCGACGTGGTGCACCTCTCGCACATCGCCGGCTTCGACGATGAGTCCAACCTTGAGGCGATTCTCACGGCGGATGAGGTGGTGGTGCACCGTCGAGAGGAGAAGGAGCGAGGGAATTGGCGCGAGATCTTTGTTGGAGTCTCGATCCGAAAGCACGATGAACTTCGCACCACGCTCGATGGCGTCATCCACCTCGCCGCAGATTGATTCGAGGCGTCGTTTGAGGGCATCGCTGCCTTCATCGAAACGGTAGAGCCCCCGGATGGTCGTCGTCGTGCGACTTCCCGGGGTCGCATCGATGTGCTGGATCTTCGCGAGTTCATCATTGTCGATGACGGGGAAATCCAGCGCGACTTGATATGCGTGCTCCGGGGTGGCCGCGAGCAAATTCCGCTCGGGGCCGAGGCCTCCGCGCATCGAGGTCACCACCTCCTCGCGGATGGAATCGAGGGGCGGGTTGGTCACCTGCGCGAACTGCTGAGTGAAGTAGTCAAACAGGAGTCGTGGACGCTCGGACAGCACCGCAATCGGAGTGTCCGATCCCATAGCGCCGATTGGCTCCGCGCCGTTCGCCGCCATCGGGGCGATGAGGATGCGCAGCTCCTCCTCCGTGTAGCCGAAGGTGCGTTGGCGACGGGAGACCGATGCTGGGGTGTGCACGATGTGCTCACGCTCTGGCAGGTCCTTGAGATTAATGCGCCCAGCATCAAGCCACTGCTGCCACGGTTGTGACGCGGCGAGCTCCCCCTTGATCTCGTCATCTTCGATGAGGCGCCCGGCCTCAGTGTCGACAAGAAACATGCGCCCGGGACGCAGGCGCCCCTTGCGCACCACGCGACTTGGTTCAACATCGAGCACGCCGATCTCGCTCGCGAGAACGACGAGTCCGTCATCCGTAATGAGAAAGCGCCCCGGTCGCAAGCCATTGCGGTCGAGCGTGGCCCCGACAAGACTGCCGTCGGTGAAGACGAGGGCGGCAGGGCCGTCCCACGGCTCCATGAGCATCGAGTGATATTCGTAGAAGGCACGGCGGGCGGGGTCGATATCGACCTGGTTCTCGTATGCCTCGGGCACCATCATCATCATGGTGTGCGGAAGTGACCGTCCGGAGAGCTGCAAGAGCTCAACGACCTCGTCGAATGAGGCGGAATCGCTGGCCCCGGGGCTCACGATCGGCATTAGCGGACCGAGGTCACCAAGCACCTCGGACTCGAGTTGAGACTGGCGGGCGCGCATCCAGTTGCGGTTGCCTTGCACAGTGTTGATCTCGCCGTTGTGCGCGATCATGCGGAACGGCTGGGCCAACGGCCACGAGGGGAACGTGTTCGTGGAATACCGCGAGTGCACGAGCGCGAGCTTTGACGCAAAGCGCTCGTCGGAGAGGTCTGGGTAGAAGGGCTCCAGCTGAAGGGTCGTCACCATGCCCTTGTAGACCAGAGTGCGAGAACTCAACGACGGAAAATAGGAGCCGAGGGTCCGCTCTGCGCGCTTGCGCAGACGGAAGGTACGGCGATCGAGCTCGATCCCCGAGAGGCGCGAAGCGTCATCTGCCGGGTGCGATGCAACGAAAAGCTGCTCGAAAGCGGGCATCGCATCTCGTGCGAGATTGCCGAGCTCCTCGGGCACGATCGGGACAGCTCGCCACCCCAGCACCTCAAGACCCTCCTCGCCCGCAATGCTCTCGATGGCTGCCTTCTCCTGCGTGCGCTCAGCAGTATTCGTGGGAAGAAACGCCATGCCGACCGCGTACTCGCCGGCGCGAGGAAGCTCGAAGTCTACGACTGCACGGAAGAAGGCGTCAGGGATCTGAGTAAGAATGCCGGCGCCGTCACCAGTGCCAGCATCGGACCCGATCGCGCCGCGATGCTCCAGATTGCGGAGGGCCTGCAATGCCGTCTGGATGATGTCGTGCCCCGGCGTACCCCGAAGTGTCGCCACCATCGCGAGCCCGCAGGCGTCGCGCTCCTGATCGGGATCGAACATGCCGGTGGCGGCGGGAACGGTAGAGAACCGAGAGTAAGGATTGGGATGAGTCATTCAGGACCGTCCTCGAACATAGAACTTGGGACGTCGATGGCCCGCGCTGGAACCCCATCGACCGGGGCAGGGGGTTGACGCCGGAGTCAGGGAGATTTACTGGAGCCGCTTGTGGCGGGCTGCGTTGGTGACACATCTGTTGACGAAGTGTCGGACGGGACTACCGCCGTGTAGTCGCTGTCATCGTCTGAATATGTGTCGTCAGAGTGTACAACACCCTCCGGCTCCCACGAGCGACCGGGCACGTACGGGCTGGGCTCGATACCGGGGTGGCGACGGCCCTGCACGATGATGATGATGAGGCCGACAATGACCGCCGCGATGGCTGCCCACACATTCGTGCGCACACCGAAGAAGATCTCGCTCGGATCGATTCTGATCGACTCCCACACGATGCGACCGGCGCCGTACCAGACGAGGTAGAGGCCGAACGTTCTGCCCCACTGCAGGCGACGCTCGCCGAAGCTGAAGCCGAAGGGGCCCGGTCGAGCGCCGGTCGCGGCAACACCGCGGTTTCGGTGGATGCGACGCTCGACGAGCAGGATCACCGCCACCCCGAGAAGGTTCCAGATGACCTCGTAGAGGAAGGTCGGGTGGAACAGTGTGTCATCAGGAAGGCCGGCGGGGAACGCCGCGTTGTCTGGGCTAATCTCCAAGCCCCACGGCAGATCCGTTGGGAGCCCATAGAGCTCCTGATTGAACCAGTTGCCGAAGCGGCCAAGAGCCTGGGCCAAGAGGATGCCTGGCGCAAGCGCGTCGGCGAATGCCCAGAAGCGAATGCCCGTGACACGGCAACCGATGATCGCGCCGATAGCGCCGCCGATGAGTGCACCGAAGATAGCGATGCCACCCTCCCAGACATACAACACCGTAAGGGGATCAACCCCTTCGGCGAAGTAGTCATCCGGATGGGTGAGCACGTGGAAGATGCGCGCACCGATGATGCCGAGCGGGACGGCAAAGAAGCAGATATCAATGACGACCCACGGCTCGGCACCGCGCGCAGTGAGGCGGCGATTCGTGAGCCACGCTGCGGCAAAAATGCCGACAAGGATGCACAGGGCGTAGGCATAGATCGAGATATTGAATGGGAACCATTCGAGACCGATGTCACGCAGCCACTGGCCGAGGTTGAACACTCGCCAGTCTTCGCTCGGGCTGGGGATGCTGAAGGGCACGAACACGCGCGGGACAACCTTTCGTCGATCAGGTGTGGGTCTCGGCTCGCGCCGACGCCGGACTGCGAAGCTAGTCCAGCCTAGTACCGGCCGAGAGTGCTGCCGCGGTGCGGGCGAGCTCGCTCACTCCCCCATCAGCCAACGCCTTTACCAACGCAGTGCCGACGATCGCGCCATCGGCGTAGCCGAGCACCTGCCGAATCTGCTCGGGGTTCGAGATGCCGATACCGACGCACACTGTCGGAGCGCCGACGTCACGCAGCCGACCGACGAGAGTGCGGGCTGCAGCATCCAGATCTGTGCGGAGCCCCGTGATTCCCATGGTTGATACGGCGTAGACGAAGCCTGTCGTCGCTTCGACCGTCTGGCGCAGCCGTGCAC
The DNA here is from genome assembly GCF_054969005.1 of Homoserinimonas flava. Classification (NCBI taxonomy): domain Bacteria; kingdom Bacillati; phylum Actinomycetota; class Actinomycetes; order Micrococcales; family Microbacteriaceae; genus Homoserinimonas; species Homoserinimonas flava. Next base: position 874,130 of record NZ_JBUEQS010000001.1, on the reverse strand, counting down.
CTGTTGACGTCGGCGCTGCGAGGAACACCCGGTCGAGCCCCGTGCGCATGCTCGCGGAGATCCAGTCAGCGGCGGAATCCGGAGTGATGTCGGGCGTGATGAGGCCCGCGCCGCCCGCCGCGAGGAGGTCGTCAGCGAAGCGGTCGACGCCGTACTGCAACACGGGGTTCCAATACGTCATCACAAGGACGGGGATGTCTACCCGCGCCCTGATCGCTTCAACCGCGGAGAACACATTGCTGAGCCTGAAGCCGCGGTCAAGCGCCACCTGCGTCGCCTGTTGAATCACCAGCCCGTCCATCACCGGGTCTGAATAGGGGACGCCGAGCTCGAGCACATCGACGCCGTTCTCGGCGAGAGCGACTGCGGCATCGATGCTTGTGGCGAGGTCGGGAAAGCCGACCGGGAGGTAGCCAACGAGTGCACCGCTGCCTGCATCGCGCCGCTTCGTGATGACGGAAGTGACGGCCGAAATGCGCTGCTGCGAATCGTGTGCACTCATTCTGGGGTCACTCCCTCATCGAAGAGCCCGAACCAGCGACCGGCGGTCGCGACATCCTTATCGCCTCGACCGCTCAGGTTAACAAGGATCACGGCATCGGGCCCGAGCTCGCGGCCAAGGCTGAGCGCACCCGCGAGAGCGTGTGCCGACTCAATCGCCGGGATGATGCCCTCCGTGCGGCTCAGCAGGCGAAGTGCCTCCATCGCCTCTGTGTCGCTTGCCGGCCGGTACTCCGCCCGGCCGAGATCGGCGAGCCAGGCGTGCTCTGGGCCGACCCCTGGGTAGTCGAGGCCCGCTGAGATCGAATGCGACTCGATGGTTTGACCATCTTCGTCTTGCAAGAGGTAGCTCCGAGCGCCGTGAAGGATGCCGGGTCGGCCCTTTTCGATTGATGCGGCGTGCCGCGCGGTGTCGATGCCATCGCCAGCGGCCTCGAAGCCGAAAAGGCGAACGCTTGGGTCGTCGAGAAAGGCGTGAAAGATGCCGATCGCGTTCGACCCGCCCCCGACGCACGCGGCCACGGCGTCGGGGAGTCGACCCGTGAGCTCGAGCACCTGCGCGCGCGCCTCCTCGCCGATGATCTTCTGAAAGTCACGCACCATCGCTGGGAACGGGTGCGGCCCCGCCGCCGTGCCGAACACGTAGTTTGTCGTTTCGACCGAAGTGACCCACTCGCGGTAGGCCTCGTTGATGGCATCTTTCAGCGTGCGGGACCCGGTAGTAACCGAGACGACCTCGGCACCAAGAAGCCGCATGCGCGCGACATTCAGCGCCTGACGCTGTGTATCGACTTCGCCCATGTAGATGGTGCACTCAAGACCGAACAGCGCCGCCGCAGTCGCCGTCGCAACACCGTGTTGCCCTGCACCGGTTTCGGCGATAACACGCCGTTTGCCGAGCCGTTTGGTGAGCAGCGCCTGACCGAGCACGTTGTTGATCTTGTGCGAGCCAGTGTGGTTGAGGTCTTCGCGCTTGAGAATGATCCGAGCATCACCGGCATGCTTGGCAAACTTCGGCACCTCGGTGATGATCGACGGCCGCCCCGTGTACGTGCGGTGGAGTTCGGCGAGTTCTGCCGCGAACGAGGGATCGTTGCGAGCCTGCTCGTAGGCCTCGGCAATCTCGTCAACCGCGGCGATGAGTGCTTCGGGCATAAATCGCCCGCCGTACTCTCCGAAGAATGGTCCGGACTGATCACGTAGCGCCATGGTGCGGGGTGTTCCGTTCTTGAGGCCGTCAGACGGCGAGGAATTCTTGCAGGGTGCGTATCGGGTCGCCCTGGGTGACGAGTGCCTCGCCAACGAGCACGACGTCGGCACCGGCGGCTCGATAGTGCGAGACATCCGCAGCAGTCTTCACCGCGGATTCTGCGACGCGGATGACGCCGGCAGGGATCTGCACAGCGAGCTCGCCGAACAGGCCCTGGTCGAGCTCGAACGTGCTGAGATCGCGCGCGTTGACACCCACGATGCCGGCACCGAGTTCAAGCGCACGGCTCACCTCATCTGCCGTGTGCGTCTCGACAAGGGCGGTCATGCCGAGCTCACGAATGAGGGTGTAAAGCTCGCGCAATCGCCGCTGGTCAAGTGCCGCGACGATGAGCAAGACGAGATCTGCGCCAGACGCCCGCGCCTCGAAGACCTGGTACGGGTCTCCGATGAAGTCCTTGCGAAGGACAGGAATGCCAACGGCAGTCCGAACAGCTTCGAGATCCGCGAGCGAACCGCCGAAGCGGCGACCCTCCGTGAGCACGCTGATAGCGCTCGCCCCGCCCGTCTCGTAGGCCACCGCCAAGGCTGCAGGGTCAGGAATCTCCGCGAGTGAACCGCGGGATGGGCTCGCGCGCTTCACCTCAGCAATAATCTTCACGCGCTCGGAGGGAGACAGTGCTTCGATTGCGTCGATCGGCGCGGGCTGCGCAAGCGCTAGGGATTCGACCGCACTCAGGGGGCGGACAGCGCGACGCATGTCGGCGTCGGCAAGGGCTCCGGCAAGGAGATCGTCAAGCACCGGGCGTCAATGACCTTTTGGGGCCGAGCGAGCACCGCCGACGCCATACCCCGCCTTGGCCATGGCCCAGCCGACGATAGCGCCAACCACGAAGAGACCGGCGGATGCCCAGACGAAGACCGGCATGTCGAACCAGAATGCTACGGTGCCAAATGTGAACGCCACGAGCATGATGGTGACGGCGGTCCATGCCGCAGGCGAGTGGCCGTGGCCTGGTTCGGTGTTGTCGTCGCTCACTAAAACTCCTTCTCGGGTGCAGTAAAGACAAGCCTATCGTGCGTTGGGTGCCCCGGTCGGGTCGTCGCCCGCGCTCAGCGAGTCCCAGTCGGAAACAGCCGATGGCGGTGTCGCGGCGCCCTCCTGGGCATGATCGGGCTGCGTCGGGTCGAGCGACTCGTACCGCTTGGACGAGCTTGGCCAGTGCCGGGCCGTCACAGCGATCCAGAGCGCCGCGCCCACAACGAGAGCGCCGAGAGCGATCGTGCACCCCGGCCAGATGCTTACAGCGAGCAAAGCGACAGCGGCATCGACCGCACGGTCTCCGTTGAGGCCTGTCGTCTCAGTCACCGAAGCCGAGACGGCCGCGACGGGATCCGCTATCGCGACCACTCCAGTGAGCGCGATGCCGGCGCCAAGTACCGCAAGAAGGGCAGCAAGCACGTAGCGGAGCGCAGGCGCGGCGATAGCGAGAGCGGCGACAAGGGCGAGTGCCGCGAGGCTCAGTGGCACGAGAGCTGGCGCCGCAGCATCCCCAGCCACCGTGATGACGGAGTCGAGGGACGCGCCAGCGACGAGTGTGACCTCGACCCACGGCAGCGACCACGTGAGCATGCTGAGGCCGGCGAGGACAGCCACGGTGGTGAGCGCGGTGCCTTTGGACGCGCGCAGACGCGTCATTCTGTGATCCGACGCATGGCGTTGGCCACGGCGATTGCGCGCAGTGGCGCGGCCGCCTTGTTCCGCGCTTCTTGATACTCGGACTCGGGATCCGAATCCGCCACAAGACCCGCGCCTGCCTGCACGCGGGCCACCCCACCCGAAATGGTTGTGGTGCGGATCGCGATCGCGAGATCAACATCGCCGGCGAGACCGAAGTAGCCGACGACACCGCCGTAGAGCCCGCGCTGGGCGACCTCAAGCTCATCGATGATCTCGAGGGCTCGCGGCTTCGGCGCTCCAGAGAGGGTGCCTGCCGGGAAGGTCGCAGCAAAGACTTCGAGGGGAGAGACACCCTTGGCCAGGTCGCCTTCAACGCTCGACACGAGGTGCATGATGTGGCTGTAGCGCTCGACCTGCATGAACTCCGTCACCTCGACGGAACCCGCATCGCACACCTTCTGCAGGTCATTGCGTGCGAGGTCGACGAGCATGAGGTGCTCGGCTCGCTCCTTCGGATCTGCGAGGAGATCTTCGGCGTGCGTTACATCCGCCTCTGGGGTTGCACCGCGTGGACGCGAACCAGCGATGGGGTGGCTGAAGACGCGGCCGTCTTCGACCTTAACGAGCGCCTCGGGCGAAGACCCAACCACCCAATATGGCTCGCCCGCAGCGGATTCGAGCGCGAGAAGGTACATGTACGGGCTCGGATTCAGCGTGCGGAGCACCCGGTAGACATCGAGCGGTGCCGCAGCGATTTCGTGGTCAAAGCGCTGAGAGAGCACCACCTGAAACACGTCACCGTCGCGCACGAACTGCTTGGCGCGGTGCACCCAGTCGTGAAACTGCGCTTCTTCGATTCGCGGCGTCGGTGAGGGCTGGATAGTCAAGTCGACCTCGGCGAGCCACGCCTCCGAGGGCATCGAGAGCCGCCGCTGCAGTGCGTCGAGCCTGTCCAGTGCACTCGACCACAGCTCATCGGATGTCTCGGTGCCGTCATTGAGTGCGGCCGTGACGAGGAGCACAGCGCCAGTGCGGTGATCCATCACCGCGAGCTCAGAGACGAAACTCATAGCCTGGGCCGGAAAGTCATAGTCGCTGGCCGGAGCGTTCGGCAATCGTTCGATCTGACGCACCGCCTCCCAGCCAATGAAGCCGACGAGACCGCCAGTGAGCGGAGGGTGGCCATCCACTTTCGGCGTGGCCCACCGTCGTTGCAGGTGATCGAGTGCGGCCAGCGGAGCGGTCGGACTCTCGCTGCCGAGCGCACGGTCGGCCGACAGCCCATAGTCGAGCCAGCGAGCAGCACCATTCTCTTCTGTCAGCACACCGAACGATGAGATACCGATGAACGAGAATCTCGACCAGATGCCGCCCTGACCGGCGGACTCGAGTAAGAACGAACCCGGACGGCCATCAGCAAGTTTGCGATACACACCGACCGGCGTCTCGCCGTCAGCGAACACCTCCCGGATGACTGGGATCACACGGTGAGTGGGGAGGAGCGCGTCAAAGCGCTCGCGCGTCGTGGAGTCATTCATGATCTGGGGTTCCAATAGCGGGATCGAGGGGTTCGACGTCAAAGCAGCGTCGGGCACCCGTGTGACAGGCGGGACCGACCTGCTCAACACTCACGAGGAGGGTGTCGGCATCGCAGTCGAGGGCGGCAGCCTTCACATACTGGCGGTTGCCTGAGGTGTCGCCCTTGCGCCAATACTCTTGCCGCGAGCGCGACCAGAACGTGACCCGGCCCTCCGTGAGGGTGCGACTCAGCGCCTCGGCATCCATCCACCCGAGCATGAGCACTTCGCGGGAATCATGCTGTTGGATGATCGCCGGAAGAAGCCCATCGGCGTTGAACACAGCCCGGCGCACGACCGACTCGACCTCGATGCTGCTCATCACTGCGCCCACCTCATCCTTCACTTCATCTGACCGGGACACCGGCGTCGTGCAGGCTCTGCTTGACTTCGGCAATCGTCATCTCGCCATTGTGGAACACGGACGCGGCAAGCACAGCATCCGCACCGGCCGCGATCGCCGGAGCGAAGTGCTCGAGTGCGCCAGCTCCGCCGCTCGCAATCACCGGAACCGGGCTGATTGCGCGCATCTCGCGAATGAGCTCGAGGTCGAAACCGGCTTTGGTGCCATCGGCATCGATCGAGTTGACCAACAATTCGCCGGCGCCGCGCTCGATGGCCTCCCTTGCCCAGGCGAGCCCGTCGAGGTCTGTTTCGGTGCGCCCCCCGTGCGTCGTGACGACGAAGCCAGATTCGGTGCGTTCAGAGCGCTTGAGGTCGAGCGAGAGCACGAGCGCCTGTGAGCCGAAACGGTCCGCGATTTCGGACAGGAGCGCGGGCCGGGCGATTGCCGCACTGTTGACGCCGACCTTGTCTGCGCCGTGTCCCTGCAATCGCGCAACATCATCGGTCGTGCGCACTCCCCCACCAACCGTGAGCGGGATGAACACCTGTTCTGCCGTCGCCTGCACGACGTCATACATCGTCGAACGGTCATCAACCGTCGCCGTCACGTCAAGAAAGGTGATCTCGTCTGCACCCTGCTCGTAGTACTTGCGGGCAAGCTCAACCGGGTCACCGGCGTCGCGAAGATTGAGAAAATTGACACCCTTGACGACTCGGCCGGCGGCCACATCCAGACACGGGATGACTCTGACAGCGACGGGCATGACGCGCCTAGAGCCGCGCCGCGTGGATCGGGCTCACCAGAATCGCCCGCGCGCCGAGGTCATAGAGCTGGTCCATGATGCGGTTCATGCCAACACGTCGCACCATAACGCGGACCGCGACCCAGCGATCGTCGCGAAGCGGCGACACGGTGGGAGACTCCAGCCCCGGCGTAATCGCGGCCGCAGCCTCGAGAAGCTCCACCGGCAGGTCGTAATCCATGATCACGTACTGCCGCGCCACGAGCACGCCCTGGAGCCGCCGGTGCAGTGTCGCAATCCCCGAGAGCGCTGCGTCGGCGCTGATGAGCACGGCGCTCGACTCCAAAATTACGGGGCCGAAGATCTCCAGACCCTGCGCGCGAAGGGTCGAGCCGGTCGAGACGACATCGGCGACAGCATCCGCCACGCCAAGTTTGACCGCTGACTCGACCGCGCCGTCGAGCTTGACGAGCTCGGCTGAAATGCCGTGCGTGTGCAGGAATGCGCCGACGAGGCCCGGATAGCTCGTCGCGACACGAACACCCTCGAGGTCACCAAGCGCAGCGAAGCGCCCGGCTGGGCCGGCGAAGCGGAACGTGGATGACCCGAAATCGAGATTCGCGATCTCGACCGCCGACGAACCGGAGTCGAGCAAGAGATCCCTGCCCGTGATGCCAACATCGAGCGCGCCAGAACCAACGTATGTCGCGATGTCGCGGGGGCGGAGGAAGAAGAACTCGACGTCATTCTGTGGGTCGGCAACCGTGAGCGCACGCGGATCGCGCCGACCGGCGTACCCGGCCTCGTGCAGCATCTCCGCGGCGGTCTCGGCGAGCGAACCCTTGTTGGGCACTGCAATGCGAAGCATCATTCTCTCTCTGCGGGCACTGAGCCCAGGTCGATCATCGGTGAGCGGCGGTTGCTGATCAGAGATGTCGGTACACGTCGGTGGTGGTGAGGCCCTTCGCAAGCATGAGGACCTGAAGGTGGTAGAGCAGCTGCGAAATCTCTTCAGCAGTCTCGGCATCGGACTGATACTCGGCTGCCATCCACACTTCAGCAGCCTCCTCTACGATCTTCTTGCCGATGGCGTGCACTCCGGCATCGAGCTCGGCAACAGTGCGCGACCCCTCTGGGCGCTGCTCCGCCTTGTCGCTCAACTCGGCGAACAGATCATCGAAGGTCTTCACGGTGTCAAGGGTACTCGTCCGGCGCGGTGCTGTCGGCGCGGAGCGACCGTCAGCGTCGGGCATGGTTCTTTAGCTGACGCCGAGGAGGTCGATCACGAAGATCAGGGTGCGGCCAGAAAGCTGATGTCCGCCACCGACTGGTCCATACGCGAGGTGCGGAGGGCACACGAGCTGGCGGCGGCCGCCGACCTTCATGCCGGGGATGCCCTCCTGCCAGCCAGCGATGAGACTGCCAAGCGGAAAGTTGATGGACTGACCGCGACTCCACGAGGAATCGAACTCCTCACCGCTCTCGAGGTCCACGCCGAGGTAATGCACATCAACGGTCGCACCTGGCGTCGCTTCAGCGCCGGAACCAACCTCGATGTCAGTGACGACGAGCTCGGTGGGAGCCTCGCCCTCGAAGAACTCGATCTCTGGCTTGCTGCGCTCTGAATCAGTCATGCAACCATCCAACCAGATCGACGACCCACTCCACGACCTCAGTGTGTGTGCGTCGCAGCGGCCGAGCGCAGCGCGTCGATCTGCAGCGACGGGCTCTCGGCGTTGTAGACGCTCGACCCGGCGACGAAGGTATCGGCACCGGCCTCGGCAGCGATCGTGATCGTGTCTTCGGTGATACCGCCGTCGACCTGCAGCCACACGTCGAGTCCGCGCCGGTTGACCTCAGATCGGAGCGACGTGAGCTTCGGCATAACTTCGCGCATGAACGATTGGCCACCGAAGCCTGGCTCCACCGTCATGACGAGCACCTGGTCGAACTCGGGGAGAATCTCGAGAATCCGTTCGATCGTCGTTGCAGGCTTCACCGCAATGCCCGCGCGGGCGCCGATACCGCGAAGGCGGCGTGCGAGCGACACCGCATCGGCCGCTGCCTCGGCATGGAACGTCACCGAGTACGCGCCGAGCTCGGCGTATCCGGGCGCCCAGCGATCGGGGTCATCGATCATGAGGTGCACGTCGAGCGGCACGGGTGAGACCGCCTGGATGCGCTCGACCATCTGGGGGCCAAACGTGAGATTCGGCACGAAATGGTTGTCCATGACATCGACATGCACGAGATCGGCGTTCGCGATGCGGCCAAGCTCGTGTTCCAGGTTCACAAAATCGGCGGAAAGGATGCTGGGGTTCACGCGAACGGTCATGGCGAGAGCCTAGCGAGGCACCCGTAGGAGCGAGATGAACATGGCATCGGTGCCGTGGCGATGAGGCCACAACTGCACTGTGCCATCCGACTCCCCCAGGTCGAGCGGAGACGACACGATCGAGGACAACACCGCTCGCGCATCGACTCGCTCAACCGCAGGATGCCGCTTCAGCACCGAATCGAGCACGACACGGGTTTCCGCAAGGTGGGGCGAACAGGTCACGTAGGCGACGAGGCCCCCCGGCTTCGTCGCGGCGAGGCCCGATTCGAGCAGCTCGATCTGGAGTGCGGCAAGCGGTGGGACATCCTTCGGCCGTTTGCGCCACCGGGCTTCAGGCCGGCGCCGGAGCGCGCCAAGACCCGTGCATGGCGCATCGATCAGCACGCGATCGAACAATGCCGTTGCCGTCGAGCCGAAGTCTCGCCCGTCGAGCGCTGTGACCTCGACGTTGCCCGGTACGGCCGCGAGTGCGGTTCGCACAAGATCGGCGCGAGCCGGAACCACCTCGTTCGCAACGAGCGAGGCGCCGGATGCCGCGGCTTCGGCAGCGAGCAGCGCCGCCTTGCCGCCGGGACCCGCACAAAGATCGAGCCAGCGCTCACCAGGGCGAACTGGCTCTGCGCGGCTCAGCGCGAGGGCCGCCAACTGAGACCCCTCGTCTTGCACCCGTGCCCGACCCTCGGCCACGGCAGGCAATGACGACGGGTCACCGCCGCCACTCGTCGCCGCGATCGGCGAGAATCGTGTGGGGTCTGCGCCCTTGATTTCCGAACGCACCGAGAGCCCAGGCAGTGCAACAAGCGATACCCGCGGCGGCACGTTGTTCGCCTCGAGCAGCGCTTCGAGTTCGTCATCGCGACCCTCGATAGCGAGCGCCTTGCGCAGCGCCCGAACCACCCACGCCGGGTGCGAGTGCACTACCGCGAGACGATCATCGTCACTCCGGGGCGTCGCCGACACCCGTTCGCGCCACTCGTCGGGGCTCGACCGCGCGATCGTGCGCAAGACGCCGTTGACGAAACCCGTAGCCGAGCGGGACGCGACGAGCTTCGCCTGATTCACCGACTCGTCGACCGCCGCGTGCTGCGCAACGCGCAGCGAGAGAAGCTGGTGTGCGCCGAGCCGCAGTACGTCGAGCACCGGGGCATCGATCTTGTCAATAGCCCGGCCAGCGGCCAGAGCGATAACAGCGTCGTAGTAGCCCTGGAGCCGGAGCGTTCCGTAGGTGAGCTCCGTGGCGAGAGCGGCGTCGGCAGCCCCAAGCCTCGCCCGCTCAAGCTTGACCGGCAGCAGGAGGTTCGCGTAGGCATCCGCCTCTCGCACGGCGGTGATGACCTCAAACGCGATGCGACGTGCTGGCTGTACCGACGCCGACTGTAGTCGCTGCGGACGGCGCGCACGCTCGTTCATGATGCCTCGCCGACTGCTGAAACTGCGAACCGGGTGGAGACGCCGTGACGGCCACGGATCCACGCCGAGGCGGGCATCGGCGACTTGCCCGCAGGCTGCACCGTCACGAGTTCGATCGCGGTCGACGCCGTGCCACACACCACACGATCGTCGTGGACTGCGACCTCGCCGGCGCCGAGTTCTGGGCCCTCGGCACAGTGCTTGACCTCGAGCAGCTTGACCCGCACGCCATCGACCTCGGCGAACGCGCCTGGCTCTGGAGTGACACCGCGCACCAGGTTCACAACGACGCTCGCGTGCTGCGCAAAGTCGACCCGACCGTCGGCGAGCGAAAGCTTCGGGGCGAGTGTCACATCCCCCACCTGCGGTTCCGCGCGTGCGGTGCCCGCCGCGAGGGCGTCGATCACATCGAGCGTAAGCACGGCGCCCGCGCTTGCGAGAGAAGCGAGCAGATCGCCGGCAGTCTCCTGTGCGCCGATGCGCTGCGTGAGATGCCCAAACACGTCCCCGGCGTCGAGCTCCTCGACGAGACGGAACACGGATGCTCCGGTCACCTCGTCGCCGGCGATGATCGCACGCTGCACGGGAGCCGCACCTCGCCATCGCGGCAAGAGCGAAAAATGCAGATTGATCCACCCGAGCCTCGGCAACGAAAGAAGCGGTTCGCGCACAAGACCGCCATAGGCGACGATCACGCCGAGATCCGGCGCGAGTGCACGGACGGCGGACTCGACATGCTCACCGAGACGATTAGTGCGGATGACATCGATGCCGAGCTCTTCGGCGGCGGTGGCGACCGGTGTCGGCGTCATGATGCGTTTGCGCCCATGCGGAGAATCGGCCCGTGTGATGACCGTCGCAACCTCGTGCTCCGATGCCGCGAGGGCGAGCAGGGTTGGCACGGCAGCGTCGGGAGAACCCGCGAAGACGAGACGCATAGCAGTGGCACCACATTTCGAGAGAGCAGGAGAGACCGCGTTCAGGCGGTCACAGGAACGGTTCGGGATCATCGAACCGCACCCTGAGTCTAGGCAGTGCTGCATAGCCCGAGTTGCCTGGGGGCACCCGCTTGCGTCGATTTGTCGCAGCACGGATCACCTCCGCCTTGAGCGTGCGGGCGACCTCCTGGCCGGCGCCGTAGTCAAACCGGGCGATCGCCCGCACACCGTCCTCCAGCGTCGTCGGACCCAAGACATCGACACCGGCGAGAGCGGCAACCGCATCGGATGCCGCCTGCACGAGCTCACCCGAGCCGGTCAGGGTCGCGACCCGCACAGCCGGTGGAAAGCGGAGCGTGCGTCGGTCGGTGAGCTCCCGGTGAAGAAAGTCGGCGGTGCGCCAAGTTGCGAGCGCGACAGCGAGGTCTCCCCCAACACCGACAAGGATGCTCGGCGCCCGTGGTGCTGCGAGGGCGATGGCGTTGCCCCACCAGCGGAGACAGTCGACCGCGACCGTGAGACTCTCGCGGGCGAGCATCCGCTCGCCATCGAGCAGCAAGATTGCACGGTAGCCGCCGTCTGCGACGGGCTCGGCCCCCCTGGTCGCGATCACGAGCGCCGGGGCGGCGGAAACCCGTTCGATCGGCTTCTCGCCATCGGAAACGAGGATGCGGGCGCCGGGGAATGCGCGCCCGAGATCTTCCGCGGTGCGCTGCGATCCCGAGCCGACCGTTCGCATCGTCGCGCCATCGCAGTCGTGGCAGCGCCACCCCGACGCGAGCGCACCACACCAGGTGCACGAGGGAACGACGCCAGCACGGCGCATGGCGAGTGGTCCCTCGCAGCTTCGGCAGCGTGCCGCGCTGCCACACGTCGCGCACGCGATCTTCGGCGCATAGCCGGGTCGCGCGACCTGCACGAGCACCGGCCCGTGCTCCAGCGCCGTTTTCGCCTCGCGCCACGCAGTCGTCGGAATGCGGGCGGATGCGGCGAAGCCATCGCCGTCTTGCGCGGCAGTCGGGATCACCTTCGGTGACACGGCGCGCACCGGATCGCACGCCGTAAGCCAGCCGAGCTCGACGAGGCGCTGGGTTTCAACACTCCTCACGTGCGCAGAGAAGATCAGGGCGCAGTGCTGCTGCTCCTGTCTGACGAGCGCCGCGTCGCGCGCGTGCACATACGGTGCAAGCGGTTCGGCGTGCAGAGGGTCACCGTCGTCCCAAAGGGCGATGAGCCCAAGTGATGGCGCCGGCGCATACACAGCCGAACGATTGCCAATGAGCACGCGCGGCACACTGTCAAGCGCGGTGAGCAGAGAACGGTAGCGATCAGGATTCGACTGTCGAGCATCAAATCGCAGGATTAGGTCGCTCGGAATCATGGCGGAAAGTGCGAGCGCGAGCTGCTCCTGATCGCGATAGTCGGGAACCGCAAGAATGGCGCTACGACCGAGGGCGAGGCTGTGCGCCGCCGCAGTCGCGAGCGACACCGCCCAATGGCCAACCCAGCGTGGCTCCCCCGAGCCTGCCGGGGCAACCTCCTCCAGACGGGGAAGCGCCGCAAGGGAGAGCCGTTCGCCACTGGCGATTGCCTCAGCAAGGCGGCCGGCACCATATTCCGGGATGTCTGCGATGTCGGCTGTCGACCGCGGTGTCGACACCGTCGGCGCGGTCTCACGCGCCATCCACTGCTTTTCCACACGAACCTGCCGGCGAGGCACCGCGAGCCGGATGATGTCGCTTGCGGACCCAGCCGCACGGTCGGCAACTCTCCTCGCGAGCTCCCAGACCTCCGGTGTGAGCACTCGGACCGGCGACACGACATCCTCGATAACACTGAGGGTTCCCTCGTAGTCGCCACGTTCCGCCACCTCGATGACGAACCCGTCTGCCATGCGGCCCGCCGAGCGGAGCGGCACCCGCACTCGAACGCCTGGGCGGCACGCCGAGACCAGCTCAGCCGGAATCTCGTAGTCGAACAAGCGGTCGAGCTGCGGGAGTGGGGAATCGATCATGACCCGCGCGACGGGTGCCGATCCCCTCGGCATTACAGCCCCGCGGCGGCGCGCAGGTCGTCGACGCGATCGAGACGCTCCCACGTGAAGTCAGGGAGTTCGCGGCCGAAATGACCGTAGGCTGCCGTCTGCGCATAGATCGGCCGAAGCAGATCCAGGTCGCGGATGATCGCGGCAGGCCGAAGATCGAAGACCGCACGGATCGCCTCGGTGATCACCGCATCATCGACAGCGCCCGTGCCGAACGACTCGACGTACAGCCCCACCGGAGCTGCGCGCCCAATGGCGTACGCCACCTGCACTTCGAGCCGCTCCGCGAGCCCGGCCGCAACGGCATTCTTGGCGACCCAGCGCATCGCATAGGCGGCAGAACGGTCGACCTTCGACGGATCTTTGCCACTGAACGCGCCCCCGCCATGCCGCGCCGCGCCGCCGTAGGTGTCCACAATGACCTTGCGCCCAGTGAGACCCGCGTCACCCTTCGGGCCACCGATCTCGAACTTGCCGGTCGGGTTTACCAGCGGCGTGACATCCGAAGTGTCGAGCCCAGCTGCCTCGATCACGGGATCGATCACGAGCTCGCGCATTGCAGCGCCAAGATCGCGCTGGCTGATGCCCGGTGCATGCTGGGTCGAGAGCACGACGGTGTCGACCGTGCGCGGCACGAAACCTTCGTAGCCCACGGTCACCTGAGTTTTTCCATCGGGACGCAGGTAGTCGACGTGCCCGTCCTTGCGCAGCTCGGAGAGACGCTCGGCGAGACGATGGGCGAGCCAGATCGGCACCGGCATGAGCTGCGGTGTTTCATTCGTGGCAAACCCGAACATGATGCCCTGGTCGCCGGCGCCCTGCCGACTGAACTCGTCGCCGGCGGTGCCCTCACGCTGCTCGAGCGCCGTGTCAACGCCCTGCGCGATGTCGGGTGATTGGGCACCGATCGAAACCGTGACACCGCAGTTGCGTCCGTCGAAGCTCACTTCAGACGAGGTATACCCGATTCGCGTGATGACGTCGCGGACGATGCCGGGGATGTCGACGTAGCCGTCGGTCGTGACCTCACCGGCGACGTGCACGAGGCCGGTGGTGACAAGTGTCTCGACGGCAACCCTGCTCGCCGGGTCTTGCGCGAGCAGGGCGTCAAGGATCGAGTCAGAAATCTGGTCGCAGATCTTGTCCGGGTGGCCCTCGGTCACCGATTCGGACGTGAACAGACGCAGTGGTGAGGTCATAGAGCGAAAACCTTTGGTGAAACGGTCAGTGGAGCAGGTCAAGGATACGGTCGGCCACCGACGTCTTTGTTCCCGAGGCCTCCGCCACGATAGTGCCGCTGCGATCGAGCACGGTGATCGTGTTACCGTCCGTGGCGAAACCCTCGCTCCACCCAACACGATTGATTACGAGGTAGTCGCACCCCTTGCGCTGGATCTTCTCTCGTCCCAACTGCAGCATCACCGCGTCATCGGGCTCCGTCTCGGCTGCGAAGCCAATCACGACCTGGGCTGGGCGTTTCTCGGCAGCGAGCTCGGCGAGGATGTCCGGGTTGCGGACGAGCTCGAGCGCGAGCGAATCCCCCTGCTGGTCTTTCTTGATCTTCGCATTCGCGACCGCCTTCGGGCGGTAGTCGGCGACGGCGGCAGCCATCACGACGACATCGGCCGTTGCCGCAGCATCCACGGCCGTGGCCCTGAGCTCTTCAGTGGTCGAGACGGCAACGATGCGGATGCCCCGTGGCTCGCTCACCTCGCTGTTCGCGAGTATCAGGGTGACGTCGGCCCCGCGTCGCGCGGCACGCTCCGCGATCGCGACGCCCTGCCTGCCCGTCGAACGGTTGCCGATAAAGCGGACGGGATCGATGGGCTCGCGGGTTCCGCCAGCGGTGACGACGATCGAGCGGCCCTGGAGATCCTGTTCGACGCTCGCAGCGGCGACAACGGCATCGACGATCACCTCCGGTTCGACGAGTCGTCCCGGGCCGGAGTCGGAACCCGTGAGCTGACCCGAATCCGGGCCGATGACGGTGACGCCGCGAGCCACAAGCGTCTCGACATTCGCCACTGTCGCAGGATGCTGCCACATCTCGGTGTGCATGGCGGGAGCGATGATTACGGGGGCCACGCTCGCGAGCACGGAGTTGCCGAGCAGATCGTCGGCAATTCCGCCCGCGAGCTTCGCGATGATATTCGCTGTCGCCGGCGCGATGACGATGACATCGGCTCGTTGGCCGAGCGCAACATGGCGCACCTCATCGACACCCTCATAGAGGTCTGTGTTGACCGGATTTCGGCTGATCGCCTCAAGGGTCGGGCGCCCGATGAACCGAAGCGCCGCCTCGGTCGCAACGACATGGACGTCGTGTCCCGCGAGCACAAGGCCACGGATTGCCGCGACCGCCTTATAGGCGGCGATACCTCCCGTGACGCCGAAGAGGATGTTCACGTTCGCCCGCGAGCCGTCGCCTACTCGGCGAGCGGCTTGACGACGAGCCTGTCCTCGTTGATCTCGTGGAGCGCCACTGTCAACGGCTTGTCATCGATCGTCGAGTCAACGAGGGGCCCGACATTGTCGAACAGGCTTCCCTCATGCAGGTCGGCGTAGTAGTCGTTGATCTGACGCGCACGCTTCGACGCGAAGATGACGAGGGCATACTTGGAATCGACCTTCGAGAGCAGCTCGTCGATGGGCGGATCGATGATGCCCTGTGTACGGTTGACCATGGTCGAGACTCCTTGATGCCCTCAGCGGGCAGTCGTGCGTGTTCGTGAGGTAGACATCAAGTCTACGACTTCCCGCGCCGCCTCGCTGACGTCGCGGTTCACGACACGGACATCGAACTCATCCTGCGCCGCGAGCTCGATCTTCGCGGTCTCGAGACGGCGGGCCTGTTCGGCAGCATCTTCCGTGCCGCGACCGGTGAGTCGGCGCACGAGCTCTTCCCATGACGGCGGGAGCAAAAAGACCAGGATCGCCTCCGGCATGGCCGCCTTCACCGCCCTCGCCCCCTGGATGTCGATCTCAAGCAGCACACTCTGGCCAGACGCGAGCGCATCATCGATGGGGGCCCGCGGCGTGCCGTAGCGATACGCATTGTGCACTGTCGCCGTCTCGAGCATGCTGCCTGATGCTTCGAGCTCGTCGAACTCCTTGTCACTCACGAAGTAATAGTTGACGCCCTCGGTCTCCCCCGGCCTCGGCGCGCGCGTCGTCGCCGAAACGGAGAGATGGACATTCGGAAAGTTCTCACGAATGAAGGTAGACACCGTGCCCTTGCCGACGGCGGTGGGGCCGGCAAGCACAACGAGCCTGGTCTCTGCAGCATCCGTGCCGGCCGCGCCGACCCCGTCTGCGCCCGAGCGCACCCGAGACTCGAGCCACTCTTCGAGTCGAACGCGCTGTCGGCGACCAAGACCGCCAACCCGCTTGGATTCAGCGATCCGAAGCTGTTGCAGAACAGCCCCGACCCGCACTGGTCCGAGTCCCGGGATGCTGAGCAAGAGCTCGCGCACCCTGAGGGTCGCCTCCGGCGAGCTGTCTTCGCCGTCCCACGCGCGCCGCACAACGTCGAGCGGCGAGCGAGCACCCGTTGCGACATCCCGCTTCACTGCGGCGCGAGCCCTGCGCGCCGCGACGGCCGCATGGGCTGCGGCGACACGGTCGACCTCCGGTGGGTTCACGCTTGCCATGCGCACATCCTAGGCACCGGCGATTTCGGTCACATGGGCTTCTATCGCGACGGCGAGGTCGTCCGGGCCGGCAACGAGGATGCTCCGTGACGCACTCACGAGCACAGCGTCGGCTGCGGCACCGTAGATGCGTGCGAGATCGGCGACAGCGGCACCCTGGTGGCCGAATCCGGGCGCGAGGATTGGTACACCGGCGAGGGTCGCCGTATCCAGCCCGAAGTCAGCGAGGTCGAGGGTTGCGCCGAGTACAAGCCCGAATGAACTCCACGATTCGCGGCTCGACTCTGGCTCGAGGGCGGCCACGTCTGCGGCGATCGCCGCTGCGACCGAGCGTCCGGTTGCCGTCGTGGCCTTCTGAACGACGGATGCCTCGGGGTTGGAGGTCGCCGAGAGCACGAAGAGCCCCTTTCCGTGGGTGCGGGCCAGACGCACGACGGCCTCAAGCGAACCAACCCCCTGGAAGGCGCTCACGGTGAGGGCATCCGCTTCGAGCGGCGCACCGGGGCTCAGCCACGCCTGGCCGTATGCTTCGACACTCGAGCCGACGTCGCCTCGCTTGGCATCGGCGATGACGAGCAGTCCGGCCGCGCGGGCTGTCGCGATCGTCTCCTCCAGCACCGCGATGCCGGCAGCACCATGACGCTCGTAGAAGGCGACCTGGGGCTTGACTACACCGACGCGAGGGCCGGCCGCGCTCACAACACGGAGCGAGAACTCGCGAAGTCCCTCAGCGGAATCGTCGAGCCCCCACTCCCTGAGCAGGTACGGGTGCGGGTCGATGCCGACACAAAGCCGACCAACGCGGTCCACCGCGTCGTGAAGTCGCTCCCCGAAACTAGTCAACGAGGGCCAGACGCTCGCGGCGCTCCAGCGCATAGTCCTGCAGCGATTTCACTGTGAATCCTTCACGCATCGACTCGATTGATGCGACGGCGGCACCGACCTGCGCGATGGTCGTGTAGAGCGGGAGGTCGGCGGCGACCGCAGCGGCACGAATCTCGTAGCCATCGGCTCGAGCGGCACGACCGCTCGGCGTGTTGATGACGATCGCAACCTTCTGCTGATCGATCAGCTCGACAATCGACGGTTCGTCTGCGACCGTCGCCTCGCCCTGGTCATACTTGCGCACGACCTCGGCGTGAATACCGTTGCGGCTGAGGATTTCGGCGGTACCGATCGTGGCGAGGATCGTAAAGCCGAGCTGCTGCAGGCGCACGACGGGCAGCACGATCGCACGCTTGTCACGGTCGGCGACCGAGACGAAGACGGCGCCCTGGCGCGGGAGTCGCACGGCCGCGGCAACCTGACTTTTTGCAAAGGCCTTCGGGAAGTTCGAGTCGAAACCCATGACCTCACCCGTCGAGCGCATCTCCGGCCCGAGAATTGAATCCACGATCTTGCCCTCGTGGGTGCGGAAGCGCTTGAACGGGAGCACAGCCTCCTTCACCGCCACTGGCGAATCCATCGGGACGATCGAACCATCATGCTTCGGCAGCATGCCTTCATCGATGAGCTCCGCGATGGTGGTGCCGACCATGATGCGCGCTGCGGCCTTCGCGATCTGCGTTCCGGTTGCCTTCGCGACAAACGGCACGGTGCGCGATGCACGCGGGTTCGCCTCGAGCACGTAGAGCACGCCGGCGCCGACCGCGAACTGCACATTGAGGAGGCCACGAACGCCGAGGCCATTGGCAATGGCGAGCGTCGCATCCCGCACCCGCGCGATCTGCTCGCGACCGAGCGTCACGGGCGGGAGCGTGCAGCTTGAGTCGCCCGAGTGAATGCCGGCCTCCTCGATGTGCTCCATAACGCCGCCGACGTAGAGCTGCTCGCCATCGTAAAGCGCATCGATGTCGATCTCGATCGCGTCGTCGAGAAAGCGGTCGACGAGCAGCGGATGCCCGGCCGCAATGATGACCTGGCCCTCCATCCGATCGAAGTAGTCAGCGAGGGTCGGAGTGTCGTACACGATCTCCATGCCGCGACCGCCGAGCACATATGAGGGGCGAACCAGCACGGGATAGCCGATTGATTCGGCCACCGCAACGGCCTCAGCAAGGTCAATCGCGGTGCCGTTCCGTGGCGCAATGAGCCCAGCGGCGTCAAGGATGCCCTGGAACAGTCCGCGCTCTTCAGCAAGATCGATCGCCTCGGGCGAGGTGCCGAGAATCGGAACGCCAGCGGCCTTGAGCCCCTTTGCGAGTCCAAGTGCGGTCTGGCCGCCGAGCTGCACGATGACTCCGACGACCTCGCCGCTCGCCTGCTCCGCGTGGATGATCTCGAGAACGTCCTCGAGCGTGAGCGGCTCGAAGTAGAGGCGATCCGAGGTGTCGTAGTCGGTCGACACCGTCTCTGGGTTGCAGTTGATCATGATGGTCTCGAAGCCCGCGTCGGAGAGTGCGAACGACGCGTGGACGCACGAATAGTCGAACTCGATGCCCTGCCCGATGCGGTTCGGGCCGGAACCGAGGATGACGACCTTGCGCCGGTCGCTCGGAATAACCTCGGTCTCCTGCTCGTAGCTTGAGTAGTGATACGGCGTGAGTGCGGGGAACTCTCCGGCACAGGTGTCGACCGTCTTGAACACCGGGTGGATGCCGAGACTGTGACGCGCATCGCGTACCGCCTCCTCGCTCAGGCCACGAAGGTCGGCGATCTGCTGGTCGCTGAAGCCGTGCTCCTTTGCGTGGCGAAGCACATCGGCGTCGAGCTCGGGGGCGGCCGCGACATCCGCCGCCACCTCGTTGATGAGCACGATTTGATCGATAAACCAGGGATCGATGCCGGTCGCGGCAAAAACCTCGTCGATGCTCGCGCCCGCCACGAGTGCCTGCTGCACCGTGATGATGCGGCCATCTGTCGGCACCGAGGCGACCGTCAGGAGCTCGTCCTTTGACCGGGCGTCACCGTTCCAGTGGAACGATGACCCGCGCTTCTCGAGCGAACGGAGCGCCTTCTGCAGCGCGGTCGCGTAGTTGCGGCCAATCGCCATTGCCTCGCCAACCGACTTCATGGTCGTCGTGAGCGTCTGGTCGGCCGCGGGGAACTTCTCGAACCCGAAGCGGGGCACCTTGACGACGACGTAGTCGAGGGTCGGCTCGAAGCTCGCGGGGGTCACCTTCGTGATGTCGTTCGGGATCTCGTCGAGCCGGTAGCCGATCGCGAGCTTGGCGGCGATCTTCGCGATCGGAAAGCCGGTCGCCTTTGACGCGAGAGCACTTGAACGGGAGACGCGGGGGTTCATCTCGATGACGATGACTCGACCCGTCGCCGGATCAATGGCGAACTGGATGTTGCATCCGCCAGTGTCGACGCCGACCGCGCGGATGATCTCGATGCCGATGTTGCGGAGGTTCTGATACTCGACGTCGGTGAGGGTGAGCGCCGGCGCAACCGTGATCGAGTCGCCCGTGTGCACACCAACGGGGTCGACATTCTCGATAGAACACACGACGACGGTGTTGTCGGACGTGTCACGCATGAGTTCGAGCTCGTATTCCTTCCACCCAAGGATCGACTCCTCGAGGAGCACCTCGGTTGTCGGGCTCTGGTGCAGGCCGTCGGTGACCATGCGCACCAGCTCGGCCTGCGTGTAGGCGAAGCCGGAACCGAGCCCACCCATCGTGAAGGAGGGGCGGATCACGAGCGGGTAGCCGAGATCTTCAGCGAAGCCGACGGCCTCCTCGACCGTTTTCGCGATGTGTGACCGCGCGACGTCGGCACCGCACTCGAGCACGAGCTCCTTGAAGATCTGGCGATCCTCACCCTTCTGGATGGCCTCGAAGTTCGCACCGATGAGCTCGACGTCGTACTTCTCGAGGATGCCGTTCTCGTGCAACTCGATCGCCGCGTTGAGCGCCGTCTGGCCGCCCAAGGTCGGGAGGATCGCATCCGGCTTCTCCTTCTGGATGATCGTCTCGATGACCTGCCAGGTGATGGGCTCAATGTACGTCGCGTCGGCGAAGTCGGGGTCGGTCATGATGGTCGCGGGATTCGAGTTCACGAGGATAACGCGGACCCCCTCCTCTCGGAGCACACGGCACGCCTGCGTGCCCGAGTAGTCGAACTCCGCGGCCTGCCCAATGACGATGGGGCCGGAACCGATGACAAGAACGGACTTGATGTCGTCGCGCTTGGGCATTACTTGCTTTCCTTCTGCTGGTGCTCAAGCACCATGTCGCGGAATCGATCGAAGAGATAGTTGGCGTCGTGCGGCCCGGCCGCAGCCTCCGGGTGGTACTGCACCGAGAACGCGGGGATGTCGAGTGCCCTGAGCCCCTCGACGACGTTGTCGTTGAGATTGACGTGACTCACCTCAACGCGGCCGAAGCCCGCCGGCGACTCGCTCGGCCCACCCGTCGGGGCATCGACAGCGAAACCGTGATTGTGCGACGTGATCTCGACGCGACCGGTGCCCTTGTCGACCACCGGCTGATTGATGCCGCGGTGGCCGAATGGCAGCTTGTAGGTGCCATAGCCGAGTGCCCGACCGAGCAGCTGGTTGCCAAAGCAGATGCCGAAGAACGGCAGGCCCTCGCGCAGCACCGACTGCAACAGTGCAACGTGCTGGTCGGATGCTCCTGGATCGCCCGGTCCGTTCGAATAGAACACGGCATCCGGATGCACCGCGAGGACATCGTCGATCGTCACCGTCTGCGGCAACACGTGGACGTCGAAGCCCCGCGCGGCGATGTAGTTCAGCGTCGAATCCTTCACCCCGAGGTCGAGCACGGCGACGACGCCGAGACGGTCGCCATCGGCCGGGATCACGTAGGCCTCGCTCGTCGAGACGCTGCCTGAGAGGTTCTGGCCGGCCATGCCTTCGGCAGTCCTCACCGCCTCGAGCTGGAGACCCGGCTCGCTCGCGGCATCCGGTCCTGAAAAGATCCCGGCTCGCATCGCCCCGGCATCGCGCAGGCGGCGCGTCACGGCGCGAGTGTCGATGCCGCTGATGCCGACAATCCCGTCGCGGACAAGTCGATCATCGAGCGAACCGTTGGCCCGATAGTTGGAGACGACGCGCGAAGGATCGCGCACGACGAAACCGTTGACCCAGATTTGCTTCGATTCATCGTCGTCATCGTTGACGCCCGTGTTGCCGATGTGGGGCGCCGTCATGACTACGATCTGCCCGGCATACGACGGATCGGTGAGCGTCTCTTGGTAGCCGGTCATTCCGGTCGCGAACACGGCCTCGCCGAGGGTTGTGCCAAGCGCACCGTAGGCACGACCGGTGAAGCGGGAGCCGTCTTCGAGGACGAGCACGGCGGGATGTGGGATGGCCACTAGGCGGTTCCTCCCTGGTGGGAATCGATCGGAGCTGAGGAAAGATGATCTGGTGAGAGAAGTGTCGAGACTGCGGCGATGAAGCCGTCAGCGTCGGCGGGAGCGTCGAAACGGAAGTAGGAGGCGACGGTCACGGGTGCTACGGATGCGGGTGCTACAGACACGGCCGCGTCGTCGTCACTCGGCAATCGCCATTCGAACAGCACGAGGCCGTCCTGTTCCACCACGCGATCGATTGTCCACGTTGCGCGATCCACCCCGCTGATTTCAGCGCTCGGAACCCACAGGTGATCCTGGCCCGGGATGGTGAGCACCACTCCGGTGGCGGTCACACTCACACCCGCGCGAGCACGGAACCCGAGCCCACCCACCGCGATGCGATCCAGCGGGTCACCTGCGGTGGTGGTGGCGACGTAGAAGGCGTCAGCACTGAACAGGATCTCCCCCGCATCACCCGTGAGTCGTCGTGGAGCCGGGAGCGATGATTGGCGCCGCCGACGCCCGTACCAGCCGAGCACCATGAGAATAAGGAGCACGACGAGCATCACCACGACGAGCGCGAGAAGTGCGGACTTAAGCATTTCGACCTCCTGCTGCATGAGCCACGGTCTCTGCATCGACGAGTCGACCGTCGAGCACCGTGGTGTACCCGGAGTGCACCGTCGTAACGATGCGACCGGGAAGAGTGAGTGAAAGATACGGTGAGTTCGCGCTCTTGCCCTGGAGGGCGCTGCGCTCGAACACCTGCGACACCGTTGGGTCGTAGAGCGTGAAATTCGCGGGGGCACCGACCGCAATGCCGCGGTCGTAGCCGCCGAGCCTGCCGATCGCGGCGGGTGCGCTCGACAACACGCGTGCGACATCCGACCAGGTCAGGTAGCCCGTGTCGACGGTCGCGGCTTGCACGACGGAGAGCGCTGTTTCGAGCCCCACCATGCCGAACGCGGCCGACGCCCATTCGCAATCTTTGTCTTCGGACGGATGCGGAGCGTGGTCCGTTGCGACGATGTCGATCGTGCCATCCGCAAGACCGGCCCGGAGTGCCTCGACATCCTCCGCGCGACGGAGCGGCGGATTCACCTTGTACCTGGCATCGTAGGAGCGCACGAGCTCCTCATCGAGCAGCAGGTGGTGCGGGGTGACCTCGGCCGTGACCGCAATGCCGCGGGACTTCGCCCAGCGCACGACCTCGACCGAACCAGCGGTAGAGAGGTGGCAGATGTGCACTCGGGAACCGACATGCTCTGCGAGGAGGACGTCACGCGCGATGATCGCCTCTTCGGCGACCGCCGGCCAGCCGGTGAGGCCGAGCTCCCCCGAGACGACGCCCTCGTTCATCTGGGCGCCCTCGGTCAGGCGCGGCTCCTGCGCGTGCTGCGCAATGACACCGTCGAAGGCCTTCGCATACTCGAGCGCGCGGCGCATCAGGAGCGCGTCTGACACGCACTTGCCGTCGTCGCTGAAGACCCGCACCGCGGCCCTGCTGTGTGCCATGGCACCGATCTCGGCGAGAGCCTTGCCCGCAAGCCCGACCGTGACAGCCCCGACGGGCCGCACGGTGACATAGCCGGCGGCATCGCCAAGAGAGGCGACCTGCTCGACCACGCCGGCAGTATCAGCGACGGGTGACGTGTTCGCCATCGCGTGAACCGCAGTGAACCCGCCGGCGGCAGCAGCACGGGAACCCGTGAGCACTGTCTCGCTCTGTTCGAAGCCCGGCTCGCGCAGGTGCGTGTGGAGATCGACGAGGCCCGGGAGCGCGAGGAGTCCGTCAGCGTCGATGACGCGGGCGCCCGTAGCATCCAGCCCGCGACCGATCTCGGCGATGACACCATCGCGCACGAGCACATCAGTCGTCGCGCCGTCGTGCAACGAGGCTCCCCGCACCAGAATCGTGCCACTCATGCCAATCCCTCCCGTTCGCCTGCAAGCAAGAGGTACAGCACAGCCATCCTCACCGAGACCCCGTTCGACACCTGCTCGAGCACGGTTGATCGTGCCGAATCTGCGGCTCCCGAAGAGATTTCGAGGCCGCGGTTCATCGGACCGGGGTGCATCACAATCGTACCCTCGCCGAGACGCGCGAGACGCTCGTCGTCGAGCCCCCACAACCGCGAATACTCCCGCGCGTTGGGAAAGTACGCCGCATCCATTCGCTCGGCCTGGATACGCAGCATCATCACGACGTCGGTCGGCTCAGACAGCGCCGTGTCGAGGTCGAAGCCCACAGTCACCGGCCACGAGCCGATGCCGACGGGGAGCAGTGTCGGTGGGGAGACGAGCCGCACCGCCGCACCGAGAGCTGCCAACAACCAGGCGTTCGAGCGCGCGACTCGAGAATGCAGCACATCGCCGACGATGACAACCGAGAGTCCGGCGAGGTCGCGGCCGCGAGCATTCGGCCCAAAGAACCGGCGGCGAATCGTGAAGGCGTCGAGCAGCGCCTGTGTCGGATGCTCATGCGTGCCGTCGCCGGCATTGACGACGCCTGCGTCGATCCAGCCACTGGTCGCAAGCACCTGGGGAGCCCCGGATGCCCCGTGCCGCATCACGACCGCGTCGGCACCGATCGCGGCAAGGGTCTGCGCCGTGTCTTTGAGGCTCTCCCCCTTGGAGACGCTCGAACCCTTGGCCGAGAAGTTGATGACGTCGGCGCTCAGCCGCTTCGCCGCGGCCTCGAACGAGATGCGGGTGCGTGTCGAGTCTTCGAAGAACAGGTTGACGACGGTCTTGCCGCGAAGCGCCGGGAGCTTCTTGATTTCTCGGGTCGAGACATCCGCCATGTCTTCGGCGACATCGAGGATAGCGACGGCCTCATCTCGCGTCAGATTGCGGGTACTCAGGAGGTGCCTCATCCGGCATCCCCGGATCCGGAGTCGATGCTGACATATTCGGCGCCGTCAACCTCGTCGAGACGCACATTGATGCGCTCGTGCTGTGCCGACGGGAGGTTCTTGCCGACGAAGTCGGGGCGAATAGGGAGCTCGCGGTGGCCGCGATCGACGAGCGTCGCGAGTCGGACCGCACGCGGGCGTCCGAGGTCTCCGATGGCATCGAGAGCGGCACGGATCGTGCGTCCCGAGTACAGCACGTCATCAACGAGCACCACGACGGCACCCTCGATGCCGGCAGCGGGGATCGCAGTCGGCGATGGCGTTCGGATGCGACCGCGGGAGAGGTCATCGCGGTACATGGTCACATCGAGAGAGCCTGAGGCGATCGGGCCTCCGGAGATGCCCGCCGTGATCGCCGCGATCCGCTTGGCCAAGACCACGCCGCGGGTGGGAATGCCCAGGATCACAAGCCCGTCGGAGCCGCGGTTGAGTTCGAGGATCTCGTGTGAGATGCGCGTGAGTGCACGCGCGATGTCAGCCTGCTGGAGCACAATGCGTTCCGGCACTCTGACCTCCTTCCCCGCCTCACAGGACGGCTGTTAAAGGATGTCGTTCAGATAATCGTAGCGTGCGCTGGCGCGCGGTCAGCCCCAGCGCTTGAGGAGGTACTTCTCGAGTAGGCCGATGAGGGAGTCAGTGAGCTTGCCGAGGATGCCAAGCAAGATGATGGTGAGCCACATGCGATCGACACGCCCGTTGTTCTGGGAGTCGACGAGCAGGAATCCAAGCCCCATCGACGAGGCGATGAGTTCTGCCGCGACAAGGAAGAGCCAGGCCTGCGCGAGCGCGAGCCTCAAACCCGAGACGATGCTGGGCACGACTGCGGGGAACTGCACCTGTGACAGGAGACTCAGACGACCGAGCCCATACGCGCGACCAAGCTCGACGAGTTGCGGATCGACGTGTCGCAGTGCGCCTGCCACTGTCGTGTAGACAGGAAAGAGCGCGCCGATGGCGATGAGTGCAACCTTCGAGTCCTCGTTGATGCCGACATAGAGCACGAGCAGGGGAACCCAGGCAAGCGATGGCACCGCTCTGAAGGCGCCGATGGTTGGCGACAAGAATGCAGAACCCCACCGCGAGAGGCCGACGATCGCTCCGATAATGAGCCCAGCGACCGCGCCGAAAACGAACCCCAGCAGTACACGCTGCGTCGAAATGGTGATGTGCCGAGCGAGTGTCCCGTCCTGCGCGAACTGCACTGCAGCCGTCCATACCGACGCCGGAGACGGAAGCCTGTAGGCGGGGACAAGTTCGAGTGCACTCACGAAATACCAGGTGGCGAACAGCAGAATGGGCAGCACCGCTCCCGCAGCAACCAGCCAACCTCGGCGGGCCCGGTCCGGCTTGTCCCGACGCTCGGGGATCGCGTTTGCTTCAGTTCCCGCGGCAGAGTAGCCATATCCGGATGAGTACTGGTGGAGGCTCGCAGACGCCCCCGCACCGGACTCCGGTGCGGGGGCGTCTGTCGCCGCCTTACGGCGCGGGGTCATCAGTCGCCGATCTCCGACGGGTCTGCGGCCGCGTAGAAGTCGGTGTTGAAGAGACTGTCGAGTGCCTCGTCGATCTGCTCCTGCGTCTCGACGTCACCCGACTCGACGAAGATCGGACCAACGATCTCGAGCACGTCGCGCTGTGCCTGGCCGGGCTCACCCACGTCGAGGTTTGTGCGCTCCAGCAGCACCTTCTCGGCGATGGCGATGTCGGTGCCGGAGACCTCGGCGAGAATTTCGGCCGCCTCGTCAGGGTTCTCTTCAGCCCACTGGCGGGCCTTCTCGTAGGCGTTCACGACGACCTGGAGCACATCGGCGTTGTTCTCGATGAAGTCCTCGGTCGCGTTGAGGAAGCCGTAGGTGTTGAAGTCGATGTTGCGGTAGATGAGCTCGGCACCCGAGTCGACCTCGGCCGTTGCCATGATCGGGTCGAGACCCGCCCAGGCATCGACGGCTCCTGAGAGCAGTGCGGCGGAGCCGTCAGCGTGCTGCAGGTTCTCGATTGTGACCTCTTCGATGCCGATACCGGCCTCCTCGAGCGTCTGGAGCAAGAAGAAGTACGGGTCAGTGCCCTTGGTTGCGGCGATGGTCTTGCCCCGAAGGTCGTCGACCGACTGAATGTCGGAGCCTTCGGCAACGACAATGGCAGACCATTCAGGCTGCGAGTAGATGTCGACGACCTGGATGGGTGAGCCGTTCGAGCGGGCGAGCAGTGCCGCCGAGCCTGCCGTCGATCCAACATCGACGGCACCGGCGCGGAGGGCCTCGTTGGCCTTGTTGGAGCCTGCCGACTGCAGCCACGTCACGGTGACGCCGTCGAGTTCTTCCTCGAGCCAGCCCTGATCTTTGATGATGAGGCTCAACGGGTTGTAGGTGGCGAAGTCGATGTTGAGCGTGTCGGTGCTCCACTCGCCGGAGGTGGACTCAGCCTGTGTGGCGGAGCCTTCGCCGGCGGCGCAGCCGGTGAGCACGAGTGAACCGGCGGCGAGCAGGGCTGCCGCGGTGATGGTGGGCTTGAATCGCATTGCATTTCCTTGGTTCGGGATTGGTGGGGACGTGTTGCCCGGCGACGATTGCTGTGGCCGTCGGGCGGTGATGGGTCTAACTGTGGTGGTGTGTTGAAACACCGAGCCCCGTGAGGAGTTCGGCGCGGAGGTGCGCGAGTGTGGCATCCCCCCGGTCTCGCGGTCGTGCGCCGGGGACCTGTGTGATGCTGCGGATGGTCGCGCCCGAGCCCGCAGGGGCGTCGGGGTCGGTGCCGATCAGCACGACTCGGTCGGAAAGATACAAGGCCTCATCGACGTCGTGCGTCACGAGCAGAATGGTGGTCGGCTCGGCAGAGTGGACTTCGAGGAGGAGATCCTGCATCTGCAGCCGGGTGAGAGCGTCGAGAGCACCGAACGGCTCATCGAGTACGAGAACGCCTGGGCGGCGGGCGAGGGCTCTCGCGAGCGAGGCGCGCTGCGCCATGCCGCCGGACACCTGGCGGGGACGAAGACCCGAGGATGCCCCGAGTCCCACCAATCGAAGAAGCTCAGCGACACGATCCCGGCCGAGTTGGCGATCGACGCCCTTTGGCAGGCCGAGCGACACGTTGTGCTCGATCGTGCGCCATGGCAACAGCCTCGGCTCCTGAAAGCCGACGGAGCAGCGGAGGTCGATGCCCGATACGGGGGTGCGGCCGATGGCGATCGCCCCTGCCGTTGGGTGGTCGAGGCCGGAGACCTGGCGAAGCAGCGTCGACTTTCCGCATCCGGATGCCCCGATGAGCGCAACGATCTCGCCCGATGCAATGTCAAGGTCGATGTCACGAAGCACCACGCGCTCGTCGAAGGTCCTCCCGACGCCGTCGAGGCGTACGGCGAGGGCACCGGTCGAGGGCGCGAGCGTAGAGGCGAAGGTCACATACCGAGCGTAGGTCTCGTAATGCCGAGCCAAAAACCGCGTCGTAACGCAGCGAAATGTTGCAGGCGGATCGGCTAAGCGAATGACTTAGGCGGAGTGCAGCGTGGCAATCCGGCCGAGCAGTCCGTTGACGAAACCAGCGGAGTCGTCGGTGCTCAGCTCCTCTGCAAGCTTGACGGCCTCCGCGATTGCGACAGCGTCTGGGACCTCGTCGTTGAACATGATTTCCCAAATGCCGATGCGCACGAGCGCACGGTCGAGCACGGGCATCCTGTCGATAGTCCAGCCCTGCGCATACGTCTCGATAAGCTCATCGATCTCGTCGCCATGCTCGGTGATTCCGGTAACGATCTCGAGCGCATATCGCCACGAGTCGCGGCGCGCCGGTTCGAGGGCGGCACGCTCAGACTCTGTCGCGATGGCGCTGTTGAGTGAGATTTCGCGAAGATCTGCGCCGTACAAGAGGTCGAGGGCGCGCTTGCGCGCCTTGCTGCGAGCACTCACTAGTCGTTGACGCGGCCCAGGTAGTCGCCCGTGCGCGTGTCGACCTTAACCCGTGTGCCGGTCTCAAGGAAGAGCGGGACCTGGATCTCATAGCCCGTCTCGACGGTCGCCGGCTTGGTGCCACCGGTCGACCGGTCGCCCTGAAGGCCAGGCTCCGTGTACGTCACCTCGAGCACGACGGATGCCGGCAGGTCGATATACAGCGGGTTGCCGTTGTTGAGCGCGATCGTCACCGGCTGGTTCTCGAGCATGAAATTCTTGGCGTCGCCGACGATGGAGTCGGGGATCGTGATCTGGTCGTAGTCGGTCGAGTCCATGAACACGAACGACTCGCCGTCGGCGTAAAGGTACGTGAAGTCACGACGGTCAACGTTCTCAGTCTCGATCTTCGTGCCGGCGTTGTACGTCTTGTCAACGGTCTTCCCGGTGACGACGTTCTTCATCTTGGTGCGAACGAACGCGCCGCCCTTGCCCGGCTTGACGTGCTGGAAGTCAATAACCGTCCAAAGCTGGCCGTCAATCTTGATGACGACGCCGTTCTTGATGTCAGCGGTAGAGGCCATGAGAGGGGGATCCGTTCGATCGGGACGTGAGCCGGTGTGGTGGCCGGTGTTCGGTGGCGTGAGCGCCGAAGGGAGAGTTTACCGGCTCGACCTGGTCACTACCGAATGCACGGCTCAGACCCCGATTTCTTGGTAGGCGGCAAAGAGCAGGCTCTGGTCCGGGCCGGCAAGCACGGTGGGTCTCCCGATGTCATCGAGGACGATGAACCGGAGGAGGTCGCCCCTGGCCTTCTTGTCGCGCTTCATGACGGCAAAGAGGGTGTTCCACCGGCCAGCGGGATACGTCGTCGGCAGTTGCAGAGACTCGAGGATACGGCGATGCCGGTCGACAACCTCGTCAGAGAGGCGACCGCTGAGTCGGGCCAGTTCAGCCGCGAACATCATGCCGATCGCGACGGCAGCACCATGACGCCACTGGAATCGCTCGGCGAACTCTACGGCGTGGCCGAGGGTGTGGCCGTAGTTCAGGATCTCGCGCTCCCCCGCCTCGCGAAAGTCGCCGCCCACCACGCGGGCCTTGATGCCGATGGAAAGCTCGACGAGACGGCGGAACTCCTCCGTGCGCGGGTCGGTCGCGACATCCACATCGCGTTCGATGATGTCGAGGATCTCCGGCTCAGCAATGAAGCCATACTTCACGACCTCGCCGAAGCCCGCGAGGATCTCCATGGGGCTCAGCCCCTCGAGCAATGAGAGGTCGACGAGAACCGCGGCAGGAGCGTAGAAGGCGCCGACGAGATTCTTGCCCTCGTTGGTATTGATGCCGGTCTTGCCGCCAATTGCAGCATCGACCATGCCGAGCAGTGTCGTCGGCACCTGGACGAGACGTACCCCACGCAGCCACGTTGCCGCGACGAATCCCGCGAGGTCGGTGACAGCGCCGCCGCCGAACCCGATGACGACATCGCTCCTCGTGAAATCGGCCTGCCCGAGCACCTGCCAACAGAACGCGGCAACCTCCACCCGCTTGCCGGCCTCCGCATCGGGCACCTCCGCGAGCAGCACCTCGAATTGGTCGAGAAGCGCGTCGCGGAGCGCTGAGGCGCGCGCACCGAGTGTCGGCGGGTGCACGATGAGCACTTTGCGTGCATCCGATCCGATGAGGTCACCGAGTTCGCTCAGGATGTCGCGGCCAACGAGCACGTCGTACGGTGCCTCTCCCCCGACGGTGATTCTCGTGATGCTCACAGTTCGTTCTCCTTCTCGCGTGGGTCCTTCAGCGGCATGCCCGTGTCCTCTGCGATCCAGGTCGCAATCTCGTATGCGATCTGATCGATCGGGCGCGATGAGGTGTCCCATATCGACGACTCCACGGCGTCATACAGCGGTGCTCGTTGCTCGACGAGCGCCTTCCAGGCCTCGACACCGCCTGAGAGTAGAGGACGTTTGCCGCCAGCGATTCGTTTGGCCACGGCTTCTGGACTCACGATCAGGCGCACGACCCGGCGACCCTCGAGATCGGACCGGGTGGCGGAATCAATAATTGCTCCGCCACCCACCGACATGACCACGGGTTCCTGAAGTGCCGTGACAACGGCGTCGCGCTCGAGTGCGCGAAAGTGCGGTTCGCCGAACTGCTCGAAGAGATCAGCGATCGGACCATGCGTCGCAACGATGCGCTTGTCGGTATCGACGAACTCGACACCGAGTAAGCGGGCGACCCGCTTGCCGATCCGCGTCTTGCCAGAGCCAGGGGCCCCGATGAAGACCACAATCGGAGTGGCGATGGAGGTGCTCACTGCAGATCGGGGTCGGAACTAGCCGAGGTCGAGAGTGCTGACGGTATTGCGTCGCGGTATGCCCGAAGGTTTCGCCGCGTCTCTGCGACTGAGTCGCCACCAAACTTCTCAAGCATCGAGTTGGCGAGGACGAGAGCAACCATCGCTTCAGCCACGACCCCAGCAGCGGGCACAGCGCACACGTCCGACCGCTGGTGGTGCGCCTCGGCCGGGCCACCGGCGGCAACATCGACCGTGCGCAGGGCGTGCGGGACGGTGGCGATTGGCTTCATGCCAGCGCGCACTCGCAACACTGTCCCGGTGGACATGCCCCCCTCAGTGCCACCGGCCCGGTCCGTCGCTCGGCTGATCGCGCCATCCGACTGAAAGAGCTCATCGTGCGCCTCGGAGCCTCGCCGTGTGGTGGTGAGGAAGCCGTCACCGAGCTCCACTCCCTTGATCGCTTGAATCCCCATGAGTGCGGCAGCGAGCTGCGAATCGAGTCGACGATCCCAGTGCACGTACGAACCAAGTCCGGGTGGAAGGCCATAGGCAAGCACCTCGACAACACCGCCGAGGGTATCGCCGTCATCGTGCGCACGGTCAACCTCGGCAACCATGCGCTCGGACGTTCCGGCGTCGAAACAGCGCAGCGGGTCGGCGTCGAGTGCAGCAACATCCGACGCCTTCGGGAGGATGCTGCCCTCAGGAACCTTTACGGTGCCGATCGAGAGCGTGTGACTCACGAGCTCGACCCCAAGCTCAGCGAGGAACCGGCGAGCAACGGCACCGAGGGCGACTCGTGCAGCCGTTTCACGCGCACTCGCACGCTCGAGCACGTTTCGGGCTTCAGGGAATTCATACTTCTGCATGCCGACCAGATCTGCATGGCCGGGACGGGGACGGGTGAGTGGCGCTCCCCTCCCCTTCGGGAGGGTTGCGGGGTCGACCGGTTCGGCGCTCATCACGTCGACCCAGCGCGGCCATTCAGTGTTGCCGATACGAAGCGCCACCGGGCTTCCCATAGTCGCCCCGAACCGGATGCCTCCAGAGATCGAGAGCTCGTCCTCCTCGAACTTCATGCGAGCGCCTCGCCCATACCCGAGCTTGCGGCGTGCAAGATCTGCACGGATGTCATCGAGCGATACGGGAACCCCGGCAGGCAATCCCTCAAGGATCGCCACCAGTTCGGGGCCGTGAGATTCTCCAGCGGTCAACCAACGAAGCATGTACACGATCCTCCCACAGCCCCGGAGCAGGGATGTCCGCCCGCGATGGCGCGCTCAGCGCGGCGAGGAGACGTGCAATGCTGCCCGCATGGCGGTCGTGACCTTCGCTTCGTCAGGGAGCTGAGCATCCTGATCACCATTGACGAAGATGCGGACCTGCATTACCGCCTGATGCAGCAGCATTTCGAGACCCGAGATCACACGGCCGTTGACCTCGCTCCAGCGCGACGCGAGCGCGCTCGGCCACGGGTCGTACGCGACATCAAGCAATGTTGCATCCCGTCGAAGCGCCGGGTCGAACGTTACCATTGCGTCTGCACCATTCGGGAGGGTGCTGATGACAAGATCCGGTGCCGTGGGTGGCGCGTCCTCCAAGCGGACGATCTCGATGTGGACTCCGAGGAGCGGCCCGAGCTCGACAAGCTGAAGGGCTCGCTGTGGATTCCGGACCGACAGCGTCACGCGACGAGCGCCGAGCTCAGCCGCCGCTGCGATCGCCGACGACGCAGTGGCACCACCACCGAGAATCTGCACGTCGGTGCAGTGAGTGACCCCGGATTCGGCACATGCTGCGACGATGCCGTGGATATCGGTGTTGAAACCACGGCGCCGGCCGGAGTCGAGAAGAAGGGTGTTGCAGACCCCAGTGAGGCGAACACGCTCGTGCGCCTCATGCAGGAGAGGAATGACGGTGTGTTTGAGAGGCATCGTGAGAGACAATCCGCGCCACTCCCCGCCAAGACCGTCGAGAAATGGTTCAAGACGCTCAGCAGGCATCTCGACCGCCTCATACGTCCACGGCAGGTCCAACGCAGCGTAGGCGGCACGGTGTAGCCGCGGTGAGCGGGAATGCCCGATTGGGCTTCCCAGCACTGCCAGGCGTCGGGCGGCGTCAACCACAGTTCTCGCTGTCCGAGGAACGGCACCACTCCTGCAGCTCTCGGACCGCCGCGTTGTGCTGATCAAGCGTGTCGGTGAACTTCGTCTCACCCGTGTCGAGGTTGACGGTCACGAAGTAGAGCCAGGCGCCGTCTGCCGGCGCCAGTGCGGCCTCGATGGCGAGATCGCCTGCCGCCGAAATGGGGCCTGGAGGCAGACCGGTATGCACGTATGTGTTGTACGGATTGTCATCATTGAGCTCTTCGCTCGTGCTGAATACTCCGCCAAGCTGACGCTCACCATGCGCCCAGGCGTAGCCGTAGTGCGCTGTCGAATCGAACTGCAGCAGCATCCCCTGGTCGAGCCTGTTTTGGATGACGCGTGAGACCTTGTAAAAGTCCTCGCTCTTGCTGCCAGCCTCGCGCTGGATCAGCGCCGCGATGGTGAGCACTCGGTGGCGATCCTCTGGTGCGACGCCGGCGGCGTCAAGCGACTGGAATGTGCGATTCACCATGGTGGAGAGCACAGTCACTGCGTCCACTCCGGGATCGAAGGTATACCGGGCAGGGAAGAGATAGCCCTCGATGTTAACGGCCTCTGCCCCGATGCCGTACACGGTCGGATCTGCTGCGGCCGCCTCGAAGTCTTCGATCGACAGACCCGTTGCAGCGCTGAGAACCTCGTATGCCTGGTCGGCACTCCACCCCTCCTGCACGAGCGCGGTGTTCTCGACGCGATTCGCCGGATCGAGGAGTGCATCGAGGGCCGCTTGCGAGCTCATCTCCTGTGCGAGAACGTAGTAGCCCGGAAAAAATTGCGGGTTCTCTTTGAGCAGCAAGTCCCAGAACGCGTCATAACTCTTGATGACACCGGCCTCCAGCAAAGAGTTTGCGACGTCGCCGCCCGTATCGCCCTCGGCGATGACGATCGACGCCTCTCCTGTGCCCTCGCCCGTATAGTCCTCCGGCGGGATCTCCCAGCCCATCACACTGCGGACCTGCTCCTCAAAATTCAGCCAGACGAATGCAACGGCACCCGCGCCGAGGCCGAACACAACGAGGAGGGCGATGACCCACCCGATCCAACGTCGGCGCGGTCGCTCGCTGCGGTCACGCCGCTCACGCGGCTCACGCGGCTGTCTGCGGGACGATGAGGCCGATCGGCGGTCGCGGCGAAGCGGCTCCTCGCCGACATTCGGAGAAGGTGATGGCTCCGCGTCGGGCTGCGATGTGAATATCGCATCCCAGTCGGGTTCGCCATTGCCCGCGTTCTCACCGTCGCGACGGTCATTGTCCTGGTGCATTGAGTGGTCCTTCGTGCGGGACAACGAGCGAACCGGGGGGAACTCCCCTAGATCTCTCGATATCGAGGGCATGCTGGAGGATTATAACGGCCGCAACTTGGTCGACGACCGACCGCGAATTCCGTGCTGTCCGTCCGTTCGCTCGGAGTGCCTGGTTCGCAGAGACAGTTGACAGTCGCTCATCGACGAGGCGCACGATCAAACCCTGCGCCGCGATGAGGTGGGCAAACGATCGTGCATCCTCCGTCGATGCCGTGGCAGCACCGGACAGCGAGAGGGGAAGCCCGACGATCACTTCGTCGGCGTCGATCTCATGAGCGAGGCGAATGATCTCGGCGACGTCACCGGTGCCGCGCTGAATCGTCGCGACGGGCGTCGCAAGCATTCCGTGGAGGTCGCTGCGAGCGAGACCGATGCGGGCACGGCCCACATCGATTCCCAGTCGCACGCCGCTTCGCATCGTCAGTGCGGGAGCCCCTCGACGACGATGTCCAGCGCGGCAGGAATGGCAGCAACGTCAACCCCGCCTCCCTGTGCAAGATCGTCTTTACCGCCGCCGCCGCCGCCGAGCACGCCTGCTGCGGCCTTCGCAAGGGCGCCGGCCTTGACGCCGAGCGTCCGTGCCGCGTCGTTCGCTGCAACGATGACCGCTGGCTTGCCCTGCACGTCGGCGGCAAGCACGACAACAGCGGCGTCGCTGCCAAGGCGACCACGCACGCCGATCACGAGATTGCGCAAATCGTCTGCTGATCCGAGCGAGCCGACGCTCTCTCGGACAAGCGTGAGCGATCCACGACGAGTCGCACCGCTGACGATCTCCGGAATGCGCTGAGTCAGCGCGGCTGATTCGAACTCGGCGATGCGCTTTTCTGCTGCTTTGAGTGACGACAGAAGGTCCGCAATCTTCGCCGGCAGGGCGTCTCGCGGTGTCTTGAGGTTCGCCGTGAGCTGCGAAACGATCGTTCGCTCGACAGCGAGGTCACGGAAGGCATCCATGCCAACGAGCGCCTCGACTCGCCGGTTCGTGGACCCGACGGATGCCTCGCTGACAAGGTTCACGAGGCCGACGCCGGCAGTACTCGTCACGTGGGTTCCAGCGCAGAGTTCGCGTGACCATGGCCCGCCAATATCGACAACGCGGACGCTATCGCCATACTTCTCTCCGAACAGCGCCATTGCACCGAGGCCTTTCGCCTCGTCGAGCGGCATGATGCGCGTCTCGACGTCGAGATCGCGTCGAATCGCGAGGTTCGTGATCTCCTCGATTTCGCTGCGCGTCTCTGCTGACAGTGCCTGATTCCAGCCGAAGTCGAGACGCATATAGCCGGCCTTGTTGTATGAACCCGACTGGTGGGCATCCGGTCCGAGGACCTGACGCAACGCTGCATGAACAAGGTGGGTCGCGGAATGAGCCTGCGTCGCTCCCCTGCGCCACTCGGCATCGACAATCGTGGTTGCGGCGTCGTCGATGCCAACCTCGCCGGAAACCACCATCACTCGATGACTCACAAGGCCCTTGACAGGCTTTTGCACATCGAGCACCTCGAGCTCGAACCCGGCCCCAAATATGGTCCCGGCGTCGGCCTCTTGCCCGCCCGATTCTGCATAGAGCGACGTTTCGGAGAG
Organism: Homoserinimonas flava; assembly: GCF_054969005.1. Classification (NCBI taxonomy): domain Bacteria; kingdom Bacillati; phylum Actinomycetota; class Actinomycetes; order Micrococcales; family Microbacteriaceae; genus Homoserinimonas; species Homoserinimonas flava. Next base: position 838,294 of record NZ_JBUEQS010000001.1, on the reverse strand, counting down.
GATGACCTCGGCCGTCTGCCCGGCGACCGCGCGCATGACGCTTGCCCCATCGACGATGAGGCCGAGCACCCGCGTTTCTGTCTGGAGGTAGTCGTACCCGGTGAACACCGTCTCGCCCTGCGCGCGGAAGTCGCTGTAGACCGAGAGATCGGCGAGGGCAGTCTTCTTCGCCTTCGCATCCGCCTTGGCTTTCGTTCTCTGCTCGGTCATGAGTGAATCAAAAGCGACACGGTCGACCGTGAGTCCAGCCTCCTCAGCCATCTCAAGCGTCAGGTCGATCGGGAACCCAAACGTGTCGTGCAGAAGGAAAGCGGTATCGCCAGGAAGCTGGCGGCGGCCCTCATCCCGCGTCTTCGAGACGGCCAGATCGAGGATGCTGGTGCCGCTTGCGAGGGTTCCGAGAAAGTTCTCCTCCTCGGCGTAGGCGAGGCGTGCGATGCGATCGTAGTTCTGCTGCACCTCCGGGTAGGCATCCTTCATCGCTTCTCGTGATGCCGGAAAAAGCTCGCTGAAGGTAGAAGTGTCGACGCCGAGCAGCCGCATCGCTCGCACCGAACGACGCAGCAGGCGACGGAGGATGTATCCGCGGCCTTCGTTCGACGGTGTAACGCCGTCAGCCATGAGCATGAGGGCCGAACGCACGTGGTCGGCAACCACGCGCATCCGCACGTCGTCGTCGTGATCTGCGCCGTAGCGACGCCCGGACAGTGCGGCGGCACGATCGAGCACGGGACGCACCTGATCGATCTCGTACATGTTCTCAACGCCCTGCTTGAGAAACGCAACACGCTCAAGCCCGAGCCCCGTGTCAATGTTCTTCTTCGGCAGTTCGCGGACGACCGTGAAGTCGGTCTTGCTCTTCACATCATCGAGGAGGTACTGCATAAAGACGAGGTTCCAGATTTCGACATACCGAGAGTCGTCGACTGCCGGGCCGCCTTCTGCCCCGTATTTCGGGCCACGGTCGAAGTAGATCTCCGAACACGGCCCGCCGGGGCCCGGTTGGCCAGTGTGCCAGTAATTGTCGGCCTTGCCGAGGCGCTGAATGCGGTGTTCCGGCAGACCGGCGATGCGCTTCCAGAGTTCGATCGCCTCATCGTCGTCTTCGTACACGGTGACCCAGAGGTCGCGTTCTTCGAATCCGTAACCACCATCGGCTTCGCTCGACGTCAGAAGATCCCAGGCGTAGGTGATCGCCTGCTCCTTGAAGTAGTCCCCGAATGAAAAGTTGCCGGCCATCTGGAAGAACGTGCCGTGCCGGGTGGTCTTGCCCACCTCTTCAATGTCGAGCGTGCGAATGCACTTCTGCACACTCGTGGCTCTCGGATATGGCGCAGGAATGAGTCCGGAAAGATACGGAATAAATGGCACCATTCCAGCGACCGTGAACATCAGCGTCGGATCGTCGCTCACGAGCGAAGCTGACGGCACGACGGTGTGACCCCGTTCGGCAAAATAGTCGAGCCAGCGTTGACGAAGTTCAGCAGTCTGCATGGGTTCCTGTTGGTTCTGGTGCGAAATGAGAAGCGTGCGAAAGGCTAACCCTGCGCGCGCTTGAGGTCAGCGATCGTCTCTTCAGCCTCGGCGACGGCGGCACGGAGTTCCGCTTCGCGAGCACGGTAGCCATCGACGACGGCACCGGTGAACTCCCCCACTCGGCTGTCGACCTCTTCGAAGAAGCGGCGACCCTCGGGAGTCTTATTGATCTGGTGCGCGGCGACGAATCCGATGCCGACGCCGATGATGAGCATCAGAAGGTTCTTCATGACTGGCTCCCTGGAAGTTGTCGTCGTTGATAGTGCGAGCATCGAATGAGCCCGCTAGGTCGTTGTCTGCGAGCCTATCGGCTCGAACCTGCCACAACGTGAGTGCTCTGTTGAGGCAACCCTCAAGAAGTGTGCGCAAGTCTCAAACGCCGAAAGCGGGCCGCCAAAGGCGACCCGCTTCCAAGCGTAAATCGAGACTAGCGTGCGGCGTAGTACTCGACGACGAGCTGGACCTCACACGTGACCGGAACCTCGGCACGTTTCGGGCGACGCACAAGACGCACCTGAAGCTTGTCGAGCTCGACCTCGAGGTAGGCGGGCGTCTTGGGGAGGAGATCGACGTGACCTCCGGCCGCGGCAACCTGGAATGGCTCCATGCCCTCGCTGCGCTGGTGCACGGCAACGAGCTGACCGGGCTTCACGCGGAACGACGGGCGGTCGACGCGCTGGCCGTCGACGATGATGTGACGGTGCACGATCATCTGGCGGGCCTGGGCGGTGGTGCGAGCGATCGCGGCGCGAACGAGGATCGCGTCGAGACGCATCTCCAGCAGCTCGACGAGGTTCTCACCCGTCAGGCCTTCGGTGCGGCGTGCCTCGGCAAAGGCGATCCGAAGCTGCGCTTCACGGATGCCGTACTGGGCGCGCAGGCGCTGCTTCTCGCGGAGACGGACGGCGTAGTCACTGTCGGTCTTGCGCTTGGTGCGACCGTGCTCTCCGGGCGGGTATGGACGCTTCTCAAAGCCCTTGGCGGCCTTCGGGGTCAGCGGGATGCCAAGCGCACGGGAGAGCTTGGTCTTGCTACGAGTACGTGACTTAGTAGACACGAGTTCCTTTCGATACAGACGTCATCGGTCTTCAACAGTGGTTCCGCAGGCGCAGGCCTGCGAACGAACAGAAGAGGGATGGTGCCGTGGGGCGCCCGGCTAAAGGACTCTCCCCGTCAGCGTTGGTATCGAGGCAGCCGTGCACGAATACCCACTGTAGGCGGGGCCAATACTATCACTTGCCCCGGATGATCCGAAGCAACTTCTGCAGTCGGGGGCCGATCTCGCGTTCGTGCCCGTGGTCGGTCGGCTCGTAGTATCTGCGCCCGCGCAGTGTTGACGGCAGATAGTCCTGCTCGACGACACCCAGTTCGGCGTCGTGGGGGTAGCGATACCCCTTGCCGTGGCCGAGCTTCTTTGCGCCGGCATAGTGCGCGTCTCGCAGGTGCTTTGGCACGCGGCCGGACTTGCCAGCGCGGACATCCGCGACCGCCGCATTGATTCCCGCATAGGCGGCATTCGACTTGGGAGCCGTCGCGAGGTAGACGACTGCCTCTGCGAGCGGCAGCCGCCCCTCTGGCATGCCGATGAGCTGCACGGCGTTTGCTGCCGAGGTCGCAATAACGAGTGCCTGTGGGTCTGCCAGGCCGATGTCTTCAGCGGCACTGATGATGATTCGGCGTGCGATAAAGCGAGGGTCCTCCCCCGCCTCGACCATTCGGGCGAGGTAGTGCAACGCGGCGTCGGGATCGGAACCCCTGATCGACTTAATGAAGGCGCTGATCACGTCGTAGTGCTCGTCGCCGTTGCGGTCATAACGCAGGAGCGCTCGATCGACGGCAAGTGCGACGGATTCGGCGGTGATTGGTGCGGGACCGGGGTCGTCGCCCATACCTGCCGCGACCGAGGCGGCCGCAGCCTCGAGCGCTGTGAGCGCTCGGCGTGCATCGCCGGATGCGAGCCGCACGATGGACTCGCGGGCATCGTCATCGAGAGTGAAGCGCCCCTTGAGCCCGCGCTCGTCTGACACCGCGCGATCGACGAGCACCCCGAGGTCCTCATCGCTCAGCGGTTCGAGTGTGAGCAAGAGCGAGCGCGAGAGCAATGGCGAAATGACGGAGAACGACGGGTTCTCTGTCGTCGCCGCCACAAGGATTACCCACCCGTTCTCGACCCCTGGAAGCAGGGCATCCTGCTGGGCCTTGGTGAACCTGTGGATCTCGTCAAGAAACAGCACGGTCGACTGACCGTAAAGGTCGCGCTGCGAGAGGGCTGATTCCATCACCTCTCGCACGTCTTTCACTCCGGCGGTCACGGCGGAAAGCTCGACGAAGCGCCGGCCAGAACTGTGGGCGATGGCCTGTGCAAGCGTCGTCTTGCCGGTGCCCGGCGGGCCCCAGAGGATGAGTGACACCGCGCCCTGCTGTGCTTCTGGGGCGGCGAGCGAGACAAGTGGTGACCCGGGAGTGAGGAGGTGCTTCTGCCCAGCAACTTCGTCGAGGCTTCGTGGACGCATACGCACGGCCAAGGGGGTTGACCCGGAGAACAGGCCTTGCATGGCACTCATGGAGGCCATGGTACGGGCCCCCGACGACGCCGAAGTCCTCCATTGTTCGGCTAGGGTTCTCGTGGCAATCACGGCGAGTCGGAGGACCAGTGGGAACGAACCGGAGCAGCGAGAAGGACACGCGCGCGGCGCGCGAGCGTTTGCGGGTGTATCGCGCTCGCCAGGGAGTGCACCAGCATCGCATCGCTCGTCGGCGTAGGGACAACATTGTTGCGGTGATCGCATCCGTGCTCATCGTCACGCTCGCCGTTGTGGCGCAAGTGCTCTTCTTCACGGTCGGCCCAGGACAGCCGGAGCCGACTCCAGAAGCCTCGGCGGAGGCGGAGACCTCAACGGTTCCCTCTCCCGACCTCGCCGAGGATCGCATCTGGACCGGCGAACTTGTCCTCAACGACATCCCGCTCACGATCGAACTCGACGGCCAGGCCGCTCCGCAAGCGGTCGCTGCTTTCGTGCAGACCACCCGCGACGGCTATTTCGTCGACAAGACGTGCCACCGACTCACCAACGGTGGCTTTTATGTGTTGCAGTGTGGCTCGATTGACGGGGCGGGGTCACCCGATTCCACCTTCACGTTCGGCCCGATCGAGAATGCCCCCGCCGACGACGTCTATCCGGCGGGAACTATTGCCATGGCACGCGCGTCGAATGACGCCGAGAGCAACGGCCGCCAGTTCTTTATCGTCTACGAAGACACGACCATCCCCGCGGACGAGGCGGGTGGCTACACCGTGCTTGGCCGGATCACCAGCGGGCTCGATGAGCTTCGCGCGGGAATCACCGATGCCGGGGTGACCCCTGGCAGCTCCGAAACCGACGGCTCGCCAGTCGTCGCGACGACGATCACCTCCGTCACGCTTGACTGATCGCCGTCGCATGCCGGTGCAATAGGCTAGTGCGCGGTCGGCCGAAGCGGGTCGGCCCCGGCAGCAAGGTGAGGCTTTGACGAACAACAACCAGGCACCATGGGGTCGCGTCGACGAGACAGGCACCGTCTACGTGCGCGAGGGCGATGGCGAGCGTGCCGTCGGCCAGTATCCCGATGGAACTGCTGACGAAGCCATGGCCTATTTCGAACGCAAGTTCACCGACCTCGCCGGGCAAGTCACGCTGCTGGAACAGCGCATCAAGCGCGGCACGCCTCCTTCGGATGTTTCCAAAACCGTTGATGCACTCTTGGCGACGGTCGTTACGGCGAATGCCGTCGGCGATCTGGCATCACTCAAAGCCCGCCTCGAAGCCCTCGGTGGCGCTGTCGGGGAGCTCACCGAGAAGCAGCAGGCTGAGGATCGCGCCGCACTCGACGAGGCGATCGCGTATCGCACGGCGCTCGTCGTCGAGGCTGAGACGCTCGCCGCGCAGGATCCCGCGAAGGCGCAGTGGAAGCAGGTCAGCGCCTCGATGGACGAGCTGTTCTCGCGGTGGCAGACCCACCAGCAGACCGGGCCGCGCCTGCCAAAGGGCGAAGGCAACGATCTTTGGAAACGCTTCCGTGCTGCGCGCTCCATCATCGAAACTCACCGCAAGGCATTCTTCGCCGAACTTGATGCGACCCACAAGCACGCTCGCACGCAGAAGCAGGAGCTCGTCGCCCAGGCCGAGAGCCTGGTCTCGAAAGGAGCGGACGGGATCCCCGAGTATCGCCGTCTCCTCGACGCGTGGAAGGCCGCCGGCCGTGCGGGCAAGAAGTATGACGACGCACTCTGGGCCAAGTTCAAGGCCGCCGGCGACGCACTCTACGGAGCAAAGTCAGAAGTCGACGCACGGGACAACGAAGAGTTCGAAGCGAACCTGGTGTTGAAAGAAGCACTGCTCAAAGAGGCCGAGTCGTTGCTCACCGCAACCGACCGCGATGCGGCCCGTGCCTCGCTGGCAAACATTCAGACGAAGTGGGATGCCATCGGCAAGGTTCCGCGCGCGAAGGTCAAGGTAGTCGAGGATCGACTTCGGAAGGTTGAAGCCGCCGTCCGCAAGCTCGATGAAGACCACTGGCAGCGCAACAACCCCGAGCGCAAGGCTCGTGCCGAGGGCCTCGCTGCTCAGCTCGAAGCCGCGATTGAGCAGCTCGAGCGGGACCTCGCAGAGGCAAAAGCGAGCGGCGATGCGAAGCGGATTGCCGAAGCACAGGAGGCCCTGGATGCTCGCCGCGCATGGCTCGGAGTGATCGTCTAGCCACTCTCCACAGATTGTTCGCGCTGTCCCCTCTCGAGGAAAGGCTGCGCGACCATGGTGCGATGAACCCGAAGCTCTCCCCCGTGCTCAGCGCGCTCGACCTCCCGCTCGAAGAACTTCAGGCAGCGCGGCTCGATGGCGAGGTCTACATGATCGGCGAAGGATTCGCGCCCATCGACGAATTCGAACAGAGTCGCCATCGCGCACAATCGTTGGCCATCCTCATGACGCCACGGCTGATCGCGGAGGGGATGTCGGCCGCATGGGTTCACGGCGCCCGGCGGCACCCACCGATCACTCACGAGTTCTGCGTCTCGCTCACTGCACGCATACGGGTGCCTTCGACACGGCGCTTTCGCTTTCGGGAAGTTGCGATCGACGGCAACGACACCGTGCGCATTGGGGGAATCACCGTGACGACGCCGCTGCGCACGGCCGTCGACATCATCCGCGGTGCACGTTTTGACTCGGAAGAGCGCGCCGTTGTGCGTCAGCTCAGTACAACGCACGGATTCAGCCTCGGCGATTGCCGCCGGGACGTCACTCGACGGCACAAGCTCGCCGGCAAGCGCAATGCTCTCGAGCGAATCACTGCGCTAGAAGCGCGGCCAGAGTGCGCTACTAACTCGTGACGCGGTACACGTCGTACACCGCATCGATCCTTCGCACGGCATTGAGCACGCGGTCGAGGTGCGTAGTGTCGCCCATCTCGAAGACGAACCTGCTGATGGCAAGGCGGTCGTTCGAGGTAGCGACAGTCGCGGAGAGAATGTTGACATGATGCTCGGACAGCACCCTGGTGACATCCGAGAGCAGGCCGGACCGGTCGAGCGCCTCCACCTGAATCTGCACCAAGAAAAGGCTTGTCGATGAGGGCGCCCATTCGACGTCGACCACCCGCTCGGGCTCTTTCAGCAGCGACGCGACGTTGACACAGGATGATTGGTGCACCGATACGCCTGAACCGCGCGTGACGAAGCCCATGATCGTGTCGCCGGGCACCGGTGTGCAGCACTTGGCAAGCTTGACGAGGATGTCTGGGGCGCCTTTCACGAGCACCCCGGAATTGCCGGACCTGCGCTGCTTGCTTCGGCCCCGCGCGACCGTGAACTCCTCCTCGGCCTCACTCTCGACCTGCAGCGTCGAAACGATCTTCTCGATCACCGACTGTGTCGAGACGTGACCTTCACCGACCGCAGCGTAGAGCGCAGAAATGTCGTCGTAGCGCAGCTGGGCGGCGACCTCACTGATCGCGCCCTGATTCATGAGCTTCTGCAGGGGAAGGTTCTGTTTGCGCATGGCGCGGGCAATGGCATCCTTGCCCTGTTCCATCGCCTCGTCACGACGTTCTTTGGTGAACCACTGCCGAATCTTGTTTCGTGCGCGGGTGCTCTTGACGAACGTGAGCCATCCCTGGCTCGGGCCGGCGTCTGGATTCTTCGACGTGAATACCTCGACAACGTCACCGCTGGAGAGCTCACTCTCCAGCGGAACGAGGCGTCCGTTCACCTTGGACCCCATTGTGCGGTGGCCGACTTCGGTGTGCACCGCGTAGGCAAAGTCAACGGGTGTCGCTCCCGCCGGCAAACCGATGACCTTGCCCTGCGGGGTGAACACGTAGACCTCCTTCGCCCCAATTTCGAAGCGAAGTGAGTCGAGGAACTCGGTTGGGTCTGAGGTCTCGGCCTGCCAATCCGAGATGTGGGCGAGCCACGCCATGTCCGAATCCCCGACGGCTCCCGAGCTCACATCGCGCGCTCCGGCGACACGCTCCTTGTACTTCCAGTGTGCCGCGACGCCATACTCAGCGCGCTGGTGCATCTCTTCAGTGCGAATCTGAATCTCAACCGGCCGACCCTGCGGGCCAATCACGGTGGTGTGCAACGACTGATACAGGTTGAACTTCGGTGTCGCGATGTAGTCCTTGAATCGACCAGGGATCGGGGTCCACCGTGCGTGGATCGAACCGAGAACGGCGTAGCAGTCACGCACTGAGGCCACGAGCACGCGGAGGCCGACGAGGTCATAGATCTCGTCGAACTCTCGACCGCGGAGAATCATCTTCTGGTAGATCGAGTAATACTGCTTCGGACGCCCGACGACCTTGCCCTTGATGCGCGCAGCCTTGAGATCTTCGTTCACCGCGTCGATGACCTGCTGTACGAATTCTTCACGCTGCGGGGTGCGCTGCTTAACGAGGCTCTCGATCTCGACATACAGCTTCGGATGCAGCACGGCGAATGAGAGGTCTTCAAGCTCCCACTTGATGGCCTGGATGCCGAGCCGATGCGCCAGCGGAGCGTAAATCTCGAGTGTCTCCTGCGCCTTGCGCTTGGCGGATTCCGATGAAACGAAGCCCCAGGTTCGCGCGTTATGCAGGCGGTCTGCAAGTTTGATTACGAGCACACGGATGTCTTTCGACATCGCCACGACCATTTTGCGTACGGTCTCAGCCTGAGCGCTGTCGCCGTACTTCAGCTTGTCGAGCTTGGTGACCCCATCGACGAGCATCGCGATCTCATCGCCAAAGTCCTTGCGCACCATATCGAGCGTGTACTCGGTGTCTTCAACCGTGTCGTGGAGGAGCGCTGCCGCAATCGTCTTCGATCCGATGCCGAGATCGGCGAGGATCTGGGCGACTGCCACCGGATGCGTGATGTAGGGCTCGCCGCTCTTGCGCTGCTGTCCCCGATGCGCAACCTCCGCGACCTTGTACGCACGCTCGATCGTGTCAACATCGGCCTTGGGGTGGTGGGTTCGCACAGTGCGAATAAGGTTCTCGATCGCACCGGCATACTGGGCACGCGAAAAGAGCCGTGGCAGCAGCATCCGGCGCGTGGCTGGGCTGTTCGTGCTGACCTCGGTCATCTCACCTCCCAACGAATTGTGAGTGCAAAACTATCACCAGTGGTGCTGGCCTAGAGACGGCGCAGCACCCTGGAGATCAGCGAGTTGCAGCCGTCGCTGCCTCTCGGTCGGTCGCAACCCGCTTGGCCTGCTTTGCGATGTCCGGCTCACTCTCGCGCAGGTGTGCATAGACGGGCGCGGCGATGAAGATCGTCGAATACGCACCGACGATGATGCCGATGAACAGCGCGAGCGAAATATCACGAAGGGTTCCCGCGCCGAGTACGAATGACCCAATGAAGAGAATCGCCGCCACCGGGAGCACCGCGACCACCGAGGTGTTAATCGAACGAACGAGGGTCTGATTGACCGCAAGGTTCACCGATTCACCGAATGTCCGCCGCGACGCCTCGCCGTCTTCTCCCGTGTTCTCACGAATCTTGTCGAAGACCACAACCGTGTCGTAGAGGGAGTATCCAAGAATTGTGAGGAAGCCGATGACCGCGGCCGGCGTGACCTCGAAGCCGAGAATTCCGTAGATCCCTGCTGTGATGATGAGGTCATGGGCGAGTGCGAGCGTCGCCGCGAGCGACATCTTCCAGGTGCGGAAGTACAGGGCCATGAACACGCCTGCGAGTGCGATGAAGACGAGAAGCGCTCGAATCGACTGTGCCGTGATGTCAGCACCCCAGGTCGCACCGATGAACGAGGAGCTGACCTGCTCGACCGGAACGTTGTACGCGGTGGCGAGCGCTTCACGAACCTCAATGGCTTCATCGTCGGTGACAGTGTCGGTTTGAATGCGAACCGTGTCTGAACCGATGATGCTCACGCGCGGGAGCGCATCTTCGACAATGCTCTGCACGGCTTCTTCGCCGAGTTCCTGACTCAGCTCTGAGGTGCGCTCCACCTGAAACTGCGAGCCTCCACGGAACTCGATGCCGAACTCGAATCCCCCACGAAGCCACGGTCCGACAATGGAGGCGACGATCAAAACGGCCGCGATGCCGTACCAGAGTTTGCGGCGACCAATGAAGTTGATGGAACGGCGGCCGGTGTAGAGGTCATTGCCGAACTGAGAGAAGCTTGCCATCAGGAATCCTTGCCCTTCGAAGCGGGAGCAGATGCTTCTGCCGCCTTGCGTTCGGCGATCGTCTGTCGCTTGAGAGCCTCGCGACTGCTCGTGGTGCGCTTCGCGCTACTCACACCGGTCGGTTCTCGGAACGTTGCTCGGCCCCGATACACGGCGCCGAGTGCCTGCGGATTCAGCCCACTCAGTCGGTGCCCCTCGCCAAAGAACTTCGTCTTCGCGAGCAGCTGCATGAGCGGATGTGTGAAGAGCATGACGACGACGAGGTCGATGAGCGTCGTGATGCCGAGCGTCAGTGCGAAGCCGCGAACGTTGCCGATGGCGAGAAGGAACAGGACCGCTGCGGCTAAGAAGTTGACCGAGTCCGATGCGAGCACCGTACGGATCGCACGCTTCCAGCCCGCTTCGACAGCGGAGCCGAGCATCCTTCCGTCACGAAGCTCATCTCGGATGCGCTCGAAGTACACGATGAAGGAGTCTGCGATGATGCCGATCGCCACGATGAGCCCCGCGACACCGGCGAGAGAGAGCCGGTAGCCTTCGCGCCACGACATGAGGTTGATGACGAGGTAGACAATGACGCCAGCAACACCGAGCGAGGCTACCGTGACAAGACCGAGGGTGCGGTACTGGAATAGTGAGTAGACCACCACGAGACCGAGCCCAATGAAGCCGGCGATGAGACCGCTCCACAGCTGGCTCTCGCCGAGGGTTGCGGAGATGTTCTCACTGCTCTGCACCTCGAAGCCGATCGGGAGCGCACCGAACTTCAGCTGGTCGGCAAGGGTCTGCGCCGTCTCCTGCGTGAAACTTCCTGTGATCTGAGGCTGACCGTTCGTGATCACCGCATTCGTGGTCGGCGCAGAAATGACACTGCCGTCGAGCACAATCGCGAACTGGTTTTGCACGCCCTCCAACGAATACAGGCGGGTGGTCACCTCAGCAAACTGCTCTGTGCCCTTGTCACTGAAGACAATGTTCACGCCCCACTGCCCCGTGCTCACGCCCTGGCTATTCGCCACAAGGCTGTGAGTAGCGTCGTCGATCTCCTCACCGGAGACCTCGACAGGGCCGAGGATGTACTTCACTGTCTGCGAGCTGTCACAGGTGATGAGTGGCTCTGCCGCCGGTGCAACATTCGTGCCGGAATCATCGACTGAAGCGCAGTCGAAGTTGTTGAACTCGTCTTGGAGTTCATCCGTGATCCAGGCGAGGTCGCTCGCGTCGGTCGGCGTGGGAGACTCCTCAACGGTCTCTTCACCCTCAACCGGGGTTTCAGACGCCGAAGGTTCTGCCTCAGTAGTGACTCCTCCTGAGCCGCCTTCACCGGTGCCCGATTCTCCCGTGTCAGTCTCCCCCGTGTCAGCAGAGGGCGAAACGGATTCATCGGTGACAGTACCGTCGTCTGTCGTCGTATCTGTCGCAGTCTCGGTTGCTGACGCTGACTGCAGCACCGGGCGGAACTCAAGCTTGGCCGAGGACTCGATGCGATCGAGCGTCTCTTGGTCTGGGGTACCGGGAATCGAAACGACAATGTTCTGCGCGCCCTGAGTGTTGATCTCGGACTCGGAGACACCCGCGGCGTCGATTCTCTGGCGAATAATCGAAACTGCTTGATCGAGCTGCTCGCTGGTGACCTGCTGGCCGCTCTCAAGCTGCGGGGCAAGGATGATCTGCGTTCCGCCCTCGAGGTCGAGCGCAAGCTTTGGCGTCCATCCGGATCCCTGCCACAACACGCCAGCAAGGTTGAGGCCGATGAGCCCAGCAATGATGACGCCAAGCCAGCTCAGGGAACGCCAGGCCTTCTTGGCCGGTGTCGATCGTGGTGCAGCCAACGGGAACTCAGCTTTCTACGCTCCGGCGCAGGGTGCGCGCGGATCAGACGGGTGGTTCGATGCGTCCTCGCCCGAACTCAGAAAAGACTAGTGCTTAGTCGTCGCTCTTGCCGTTTGCCCGAGGGGTCTGACCCTTCGGGTCATCGAGGGGGTCAACGACGGAATCAGCGGCCGGCTCATCAACGGCAACCGTCGAGTCAGCATCGACTGCTTCGTCTTCGGTGGGCTCGTCTTCAACGACCTTGAGGATGGTCTGACGGTGCAGACGGATGATGGTGCCAGGGGTTGTCTCGACGAACGCCTCGTTCTTGTCTTCGTCGATCGACAGGAGGGTGCCGTACAGACCGAACTGCGTCATGATCTCGGCGCCGGGCACCATCTTGCTGCTGAGCTGTTCCTGCTCAGCACGGCGCTTCTTCGAGGTGCGGAACTGAAAAAACACGAACAGCGCCAGAACGGCGATCATGACAATGAGCAGGGGATCCATGCGGAGTGGAGACCTTCCGGGGTGGAGACGCGCAGTACTGCGCACGATAGTCACGCGTCTGGCGCGACCGTAAAAGACTACAGGCCTTCTCCGAATACACCCGACGTGCTCGGTTCGACTCCGAGATGGGCCCAGGCCGCGCGCGTGGCAACTCGTCCGCGCGGAGTTCGTGCCAGTAGACCCATCCGCACGAGGAAGGGTTCGACCACCGACTCAATCGTTTCGGCCTCTTCTCCAACGGATGCCGCGAGGGTGCTGAGACCTACGGGCCCACCATCGAACTGCCGCACGATGGTGGTGAGGATGGCGCGGTCGAGCCGGTCGAGCCCGAGCGCGTCGACATCGTACAGGTGCAGCGCGGCCCTGACGGCATCGAGGCCATCCGTGCGATGCACGAGCGAGTAGTCGCGCACGCGACGAAGCAGTCGGTTCGCGATGCGAGGCGTACCCCGACTCCTGCCGGCGATCTCGGCGCGCGAGGTGTCATCGACGTCGAGGTCGAGCAGCCGGGCAGCGCGGGCGATAACGCTGCCGAGCTCGTCTTCAGAGTAGAACTCGAGGTGTGCGGTGAATCCGAAGCGGTCGCGCAATGGGTTCGGGAGGAGGCCCGACCTGGTGGTGGCACCGACGAGGGTGAATGGCGCGAGGTCAAGTGGGATCGATGCTGCGCCCGCCCCTTTGCCCACCATGATGTCGATTCGGAAGTCTTCCATCGCGAGATACAACATCTCTTCAGCGGAGCGCGCCATCCGGTGGATCTCATCGATGAAGAGCACCTCTCCGGGAATCAGCGACGACAGCAGGGCCGCGAGGTCTCCCGCGTGCTGAATCGCCGGCCCGCTGGAGAGCCGGAGCGGGCGAGCGCTCTCCTGCGCGATGATCATGGCGAGGGTCGTCTTGCCGAGCCCTGGAGGCCCTGCAAGCAGAATGTGGTCTGGCGCCCGATTCTGGATCGCCGCCGCGTCGAGCAGCAGTTCCAGTTGAGCTCGGACTTTCGACTGTCCGACGAACTCAGCGAGGGATTTCGGTCGCAGTGCGCCTTCGAACGCGAGTTCTGCCTGGGATTCTGGCTTCGGCGTCACGACCGAATCAGCGCTCCGCTCAAAACTGCCGTACTCAACCCGGTCACTCGCCGTCATCGCCCGACTCCCCTGCCTGCCGGCTGCGCGGGGCCAAGCGACGTGAGCGCAACCCGCAACAGTGCGGGAACGCTGTCGCGAAGCGCAGGCTCCACGACCTCGACCGCATCATCGGCAGCCTGGACAGCGGCACGCTCGTTCCACCCGAGGCCCATGAGCGCTTCAACGAGATCCGCCCTCGCATCGCCGGGAACCCGCGCGGTGGATGAGGTGGCCGAGCGGGTTGCGTGGACTTTGCCTGCGAGCGACAAGACAATGAGCTTGGCCGTCTTCGGCCCGATGCCCGACACCTTGCGGAAGGCGCTGTCATCATCGGCATTGACCGCGCGCGCAACCTCATCCGGCGACATCACCGAGAGCACCCCCATCGCCGACTTGGGGCCGACGCCGGTCACCCCGCGGAGGAGATCGAACACTGCGAGGCGATCGCCGTCGGCGAAGCCGAACAGCGCAAGGTCATCCTCTTTAACGACGAGCGCAGTACGGATGCTCGCCTCTGAACCGACGCGCAGCATCCTGGCGTGATCGGGGGTGACACTCATCGCCAATCCGATTCCGCCGACTTCAACCACGGTCGACGTGCCGGAAACGGAAAGCACGACGCCACGGACCGAAGAGATCATGGGTTCAGCCTACGAGCCTCCGCCGACCTTGCCGTGGAGCGCTCGGCGGCGCGCCACGCACGAAGCGCTGGAGTCGCGGCATCCGACGAGGGCGTCTCGCCCGCCGGATTACCACGCCAGGCATGGCACAGCGCGAGTGCGAGCGCATCTGCAGCATCCGCCGGCTTCGGTGGGGCGTCCAGCCGCAGGATTCGCGCGACCATCTGCCCCACCTGCTGCTTGTCGGCAGCGCCGTAGCCCGTGACCGCAGCTTTCACCTCCGAAGGGGTGTGTAGACCGACGGCGAGCGAGTGCCGCGCGGCGGCAAGGAGCACGACCCCGCTCACCTGGGCGGTCCCCATGACTGACTTGAGGTTGTGCTGCGCGAACACGCGTTCGAGCGCAACCGCCGTTGGCGTGAACTCGGCAAGGATGCGATCGAGCGCGTCGCCGATGAGGAGCAGGCGATGCTCGAGGGGAAGGTCAGTTGGGGTCCTGATGACGCCGACCTCTACCAGTGTGGCGTCACGACCGCGACCGACGTCAATGATGCCGACCCCGCATCGTGTGAGCCCCGGATCGATGCCGAGGATGCGAACACTCACGGGGCGGCGCCTAGTCCTCGTCGAGTTCGGCCTGCGTCTCGGGCGCCACAGAATAGTTGGCGAAGATGTTCTGCACGTCGTCGAGGTCGTCGAGCGCATCGATGAGTTTGAAGACCTTGCGAGCGGTCTCGGCATCGAGCTCGACGAGGAGATTCGGAACGAACTCCGCCTCGGCAGAGTCGTAGTCGATGCCGGCCTCCTGCAGCGCCGAGCGCGCCGCGACGAGCTCGGAAGGCTCCGTGATCACCTCGAAACCACCCCCGTGGTCCTTGACCTCCTCGGCTCCCGCATCGAGCACCGCCAGCAGGATGTCGTCTTCCGTAACGTCGTCGGTCTTGGTGATCGAGATGACACCTTTGCGACTGAAGTTGTACGCGACGCTACCAGGATCGGCCATGGTGCCACCATTGCGGGTCATCGCGGTGCGCACTTCAGCAGCGGCGCGGTTCTTGTTGTCGGTGAGACATTCAACGAGCAATGCCACACCGCCCTGCGCGTAGGCCTCGTACATGATGGTCGCGTAATCGATGGACTCACCGCTGAGCCCGGCGCCACGTTTGACCGCGCGATCGATGTTGTCGTTTGGAACGGAGGTCTTTTTGGCCTTCTGAATGGCGTCGACGAGCGTTGGGTTGCCCGAGAGATCAGCGCCGCCCATCTTCGCGGCAACTTCGATGTTCTTGATCAGCTTCGCGAAGGACTTCGCCCTTCGTGCGTCGATGACCGCCTTCTTGTGTTTCGTGGTTGCCCATTTGGAGTGACCTGACATGGGAAATATTCTACCCAGCCACGAGCGCAGCCAAGATTCCCGTCAGCTCCGCCGCCGGGGTGCTTCGCTGACCATCCCGAGGAAGTGCTCGTGAAAGCGGTAATCCTGTGTCACTTCGGGATGGAACGATGTTCCAAGAAGGTTGCCCTGCCGCACCGCAACGACGCGCCCGTCGTTGAGCGACGCGAGCACGCTCACGCCTGCGCCGACCTCCGAGACGACCGGTGCTCGAATGAACACCGCATGGACTGGCGGCTCCCCGAGGTCCGGCACGTCGAGATCGGTCTCGAATGAATCGCCCTGGGAGCCAAACGCGTTGCGGCGCACCGTCACATCAATGCCGCCAAACGACTGCTGCCCTGGGCCAGCATCGAGCACACGGTCAGCAAGCATGATGAGCCCGGCACACGTGCCGAACATCGGCATCCCCGCGGCCACCGACTCTCGGATTGGGTCCGCCAGCCCGAACGTGCGTGACAGCTTGTCGATGACGGTCGATTCACCACCGGGGATCACGAGTCCGTCGACCTCGTTGAGATCGTGAGGCGTGCGAACCGGTCGAGCGTCAGCACCGAGCGAGTGGAGGACCTTCAGGTGTTCTCGAAAGTCACCCTGCAGCGCGAGGACTCCAACCCTGGGCGACACGGATGCAGCGGACCTACCAGCCACGCTCGGCGAGGCGGTGCGGGGCTGCAAGGTCAGCGACATTGATGCCGACCATCGCCTCGCCAAGGCCCCTCGACGTCTCGGCGATGACATCGGCGTCGTCGAAGAAGGTGGTGGCCTTCACGATGGCGGCAGCACGCTTTGCAGGGTCACCAGACTTGAAGATGCCGGATCCGACGAAGACCCCGTCAGCGCCGAGCTGCATCATGAGCGCAGCATCCGCTGGTGTCGCTACACCGCCTGCGGTGAAGAGCACGACCGGGAGCGTGCCGGTCTTCGCGATCTCGAGAACGAGTTCATACGGCGCCTGGAGCTCTTTCGCCGCAACATAGAGCTCGTCGTTGCTCAGCGATGTCAGGCGTGCGATTTCGCGGCGGATGGTGCGGATGTGCTTCGTAGCCTCTGAAACATCGCCGGTGCCAGCCTCGCCCTTTGAGCGGATCATGGCGGCACCCTCGTTGATGCGTCGGAGCGCCTCGCCAAGATTGGTCGCGCCGCAGACGAACGGCACGGTGAACGGCCACTTGTCGATGTGGTTCACGTAGTCGGCCGGGCTGAGCACTTCAGACTCGTCGATGTAGTCGACACCGAGCGACTGCAGCACCTGGGCTTCCACGAAGTGGCCGATGCGGGCTTTTGCCATGACGGGAATCGATACCGCTTCGATGATGCCGTCGATGAGGTCTGGATCGCTCATGCGCGCCACGCCACCCTGTGAACGGATATCGGCAGGAACACGCTCAAGCGCCATCACGGCGACGGCCCCGGCATCCTCGGCAATGCGCGCCTGATCTGCTGTGACGACGTCCATGATGACGCCGCCCTTCAGCATCTCGGCGAGGCCGCGCTTAACGCGGTTTGAGCCGGTTTCGGTGCTGGGGTTCTCGTTCGCAGTGCTGTTGGCCATAGCGGCAATTCTACCTTCGTGTGGAGTGCGGATTTCGCACGGTCAAGCCGACGCGGGCCACGCGGACGCAAGCTCGTCGCGCACCTCGCCGAGAAGCCGAGGCACTGCCTTGGTGCCCGCGATGATCGGAAAAAAGTTTGAGTCGAGCGCCCAGCGCGGCACGATGTGCTGGTGAAGGTGCTCAGCGATGCCCGCCCCCGCGATCCTCCCCTGGTTCATGCCGATGTTGAAGCCGTCGCACAGGGATGTCTCACGCAAGACCCGCATTGCGGTCTGCGTCAGCGTAGCGATCTCCCCAATCTCCTCGAGGCTCGCCTCGTCATACGTCGCAACATGGCGATATGGGCACACGAGGAGATGCCCGGAGTTGTACGGATACAGGTTGAGCAAGACGAACGCGTGGTCTCCTCGAGCAACGATGAGGGCGGTTTCGTCATCGCGACCTGGCGCAATGCAAAAGGGGCACTCGTGCGCCTGTGGCTGCTGCCCGTCCTGGATGTATACAAGACGGTGCGGCGTCCAGAGCCTCTGAAAGGCATCCGGCACGGCGGCGAACCCGTCTGCCGTCTCAGCTTCGACGCCGGCGAACTCATCCGGACCAGAACTCGGCATCAGACTTGCGCCTTCGACGCGATCGCATCCAGGATGCGAGCAACCGCTGTCTCGATCAGCACGCCGTTCTCCTGCGTTCCGTCCCGGAACCGGAAGCTCACGGCGCCAGCGGCACGGTCGTCCTCACCGGCAATGAGCTGGAACGGCACTTTCGCCTTCGTGTGATTGCGGATCTTTTTCGGCATCCGATCGCTCGAGAGATCGACCTCGGCACGGACGCCCCGCGACTTGAGGCGCGCAATGATCTCCCCGAGGTACTCGTTGTATTCCTCGGCCACAGGGATGCCGACGACCTGGACAGGGGCGAGCCACACGGGGAATGCACCCGCGTAGTGCTCGAGCAGGATGGCGAAGAACCGCTCAATCGAACCGAGCAGGGCGCGGTGGATCATGACGGGCTGCTGGCGGCTGCCATCGGATGCTGTGTACTCGAGCTCAAACAGCGCGGGCTGGTTGAAGTCGAGTTGCACGGTGGAGAGCTGCCAGGTCCGACCGATGGCGTCTCGCGCCTGCACCGAGATCTTCGGGCCATAGAACGCGGCGCCGCCGGGATCGTTGACAAGCTCAAGACCGGATTCGACGCCGACCTGCCGGAGGGTCTCAGTCGCCTCCTCCCATTGCGCATCACTGCCGACAGATTTCTCAGGGTCTCGAGTGGAGAGCTCGAGATAGAAGTCCTCGAGGCCGTACCCGCGAAGCGTCTCGAAGACGAAGTCGAGCTGACGACCGATTTCGTCCTTCACCTGCTCGGGTGTGACGTAAATGTGTGCGTCGTCCTGAGTCAGGCCTCGCACCCTGGTGAGGCCCGAAAGCGTGCCGCTCTTCTCGTAGCGATACACCGTGCCAAATTCGGCCAGGCGAAGCGGTAATTCCCGGTAGCTGCGTCCGCGCGCACGGAAGATGAGGTTGTGGAATGGACAGTTCATGGGCTTCAGGTAATAGTCCTGGCCCTGCTTCGTCACATTGCCGGCGGCATCCCGCTCCTCGTCGAGATGCATCGCGGGGAACATGCCGTCCTTGTACCAGTTGAGGTGCTGGCTGGTCTCGAACAGGTGCCCCTTTGTGATGTGGGGCGTGTTGACGAGGTCGTAGTCGTAGGCGAGCAGCTGCTGCCGCATGTAGTTCTCGATCTCGTTGCGGATGATGCCGCCGCGAGGGTGAAACACTGCGAGCCCCGAGCCGATCTCGTCGGGGAACGAAAAGAGGTCGAGTTCCGAGCCGAGCTTGCGGTGGTCGCGCTTCGCCGCTTCCTCGAGCCGTGCCGTGTATGCACGGAGGTCATCCTTGGACGCCCAGGCGGTGCCGTAGACACGCTGGAGCTGGGGGTTCTTCTCCGAGCCCCTCCAGTAGGCGGCCGCCGTGCGCATGAGCTTCCACCCGTTGCCGAGCATCCGTGTGCTCGGGATGTGGGGGCCGCGGCAGAGGTCCTTCCAGACCGTCTCGCCCGTCTTCGGATCGACGTTGTCGTAGATCGTGAGTTCGCCGGCGCCGACCTCGACCGACTCGTTGTCGCCACCCTCTGATGCCGAGCCCTTCAGCCCGATCAGTTCGAGCTTGTAGGGCTCGGATGCGAGCTCAGCACGTGCTTCCTCATCGGTCACCACGCGCCGCACGAACCGCTGACCCTGCTTGATGATGCGCTCCATGGCCTTCTCGATGGCTTTGACATCGTCGGGAGTGAAGGGATCAGCGACATCGAAGTCGTAGTAGAAGCCATCCGTGATGGGCGGGCCGATGCCGAGCCTTGCGTCGGGATTGATCGTCTGGACTGCCTGAGCGGCGACGTGGGCGGCCGAATGGCGGAGGATCGCGAGGCCCTCCTCCGACTCAATCCTCACGGCCTCGACAGAATCCGACTCAGCGACGCTGGCTGCCAAGTCTCTCAACTCACCGTTGACCCGCATGGCGACGATGTCGCGGTCGGTAAAGAGGTCGAATCCTGACTGCTGGCTCATTCGGCCAAGTTTAGTGTCGCGGCGCGGCTCCTGAGATCGCCGGATACGACGCTTTGCAAACGAAAGAAGCCCCCGATTTCTCGGGGGCTACTGTGGGCGATACTGGGATCGAACCAGTATTTGGGCTACTGGACTACACCCCCGAATCCACTGGGATATGCCCGCTTTAGCCCTTTGTTGTAGGCAATTCGCGATTCATGCTGTAGCGTCACTGTTGTTCACAAGTAGACACAAGTGGACACGAGATATTGCACGGTATTGCACGAATCGGATGGAATCAGGGCATGGGAACAAAACAGTTACCCCAGAAGAGCAGGAAGCGCCGGCAGTCATTTGGCGCTCTCCGCACCCTTCCCTCTGGCCGTATCCAGGCGAGTTACACGGGCCTCGACGGCAAGCGTTACAACGCTCCGCACACGTTCGACAATCAGACCGACGCTCGAGGGTGGCTCTCGATTCAGCAGGCCGCACTCGTCAAGGGTGAATGGTCCCCCGTCGAAGCATCACGCGCAGCAGCCAAGAAGGCAGGCAAGACAGACACGCTCGGAACCTATGCGATCGAGTGGCTGGACACCCGCACCAACCGCCACGGTGAAGCCCTGCGCCCACGAACCCGCGTCGAGTACGAACGCCTCCTAGATGGCCCCCTGTCCACGCTCACGGGCGAACGCATGGCGATGCTCACCCCAGAGATGATCCGCGCTTGGTACTCCGCGCAATCGAAGACCGGGAAGATGACTCAGACGGCACGCGGCTACGGGCTGCTCAAGTCGATTCTTGCGACCGCCGTGCAGGATGGGCGGATCGTCACCAACCCGTGCATGATCCGTGGCGCACAGAACGCCAACACGGGCAAGAAGGTTGTACCCCCGACCGCTGTCGAGTTGCAGAAGATCCTCGACGCCATCACCCCCCGCTACAAGGCCGCAGTGCAGATCGCAGCATGGGCCGGATGTCGCTATGGGGAACTCACCGAACTGCGCCGCAAAGATGTGCGCTTGGTCATGGACGGCAAGGCGCTTGAAGCGATCATCATCGACGTGACCCGCGCGGTGACCCACACAACGGGCGTCGGCTACACGATCGGCAAGACCAAGAGCGAAGCGGGTGTGAGGTCGATCATGCTGCCACCACACATCCACGACGACATCGTGAGGCACCTAGAGCACTACGTAGACGCCTCCCCCGACGCTCTGCTGTTTCCCGCCGCAGACGGCACCACACACCTCGCGCAATCCACATTCGTGAAGCACTACTACCCCGCGAGAGAAGCCGCCAAACGTGGCGACATGCCATTCCACGCACTACGCCACTACGGGGCCACGAGATTCGCCCAGACGGGCGCAACCCTCAGAGAGATACAAGAGCGCCTAGGTCACTCCACAGTGGCCGCTGCGATGCGATACCAGCACACCGCAGGACGCGACACCGAGCTAGCGAAACGAATGTCAGAGCTCGCCTAGAGACTTGCACCACACGGTGCAAAGAAAGAGCCCCCGACCTGGGCAAACAGTTCGAGGGCAGTTCACAACCCCACTGAAAGAGGAAACCATGAACAACTCAATGGTAATCGACCGGGCAATCACTGCTGGATTCGACGTAAAGCGCGCGGAAGCGATCGCGGGAGCGCGCGGCCTGACCCTCACGCATGTGATGAACGGCGATGAATCTCCCACGACCATCTGGCAGATCACGTGCACACCGCCCGATGCGCGCGCCGGCCTCGTGGCCGTCGAGATCGACAGTAACGAGGGTACGACATGGACGGTCTACGCAGACGCGGAGAAGGACGGCATCTTCACGGCAGATCAGGCTCGAAGCCACGCCGAACACCTCATCGGAGCGTCCACGCTCGCCGACGAACTCAACGCGGAGGTGAAGTAATCATGTCAACCGCCACCATCGACCCCAACAAGAAGACCCTCGTAGAGTGCACCGAGCCGAACTGCACCCACTACGACATCGGGCACGAGACGTGGACAGTGCTCGCCCACGACCCGTGCATCACACACACACGAACAGAGAACTACGGCGTCACAATCGAACGGTTCCAAGACAACGAAGCATGGGATATCGGCGTGGACTTCACGGGCGATCTGACGGTGGCTGAGGCGCAGAGACTCATCGACGCACTCACCGCCGCCATCGCAGAGGTGAACACGCTCAACGCGTCCTAGAACCACCGCCCCGGCACAAGCCGGGGCACTCCCCGATGTAGCTCAGTGGACAGAGCAGTTGGTTTCTACCCTTCTGGCCGCAGGTTCGAATCCTGCCATCGGGACAGCCACGACACGCCGCAAGTGGACAAGTGTTGACACGAACACACGTTCGAAGCTAGAGTGGCTTTACAACTTAAGACCGACGCTACGTATTCGCTCCCTGGAGGAGCAAGCGAACTAGAGCCCTGGTGGCTTGAACGCGTGAATGCCTAACGGATTGGCTGCGCGCCCCTGGTGGGCCTCGAGCACTCGAACCGAGCACGATTTATCTCCCTATGAGATATGTCGCGTTCGGTTCTTTCTCTTTATAGGGAGTGCAACCGTGGCTACAGCCGCACCCGCCCCTGAGTGGGCCACAATCCAAGAATCAGCCGACCGGTACCAGGTCAGTGCCAAGACCATCCGCCGATGGATCACCGCAGGCCACATCGAAGCCAAGCGCTTCGGGCCGCGCCTCATCCGCGTAGACATCTGCAGCGTCGAGTCGATGGGCAACAGGCTCCAGTACGGCGGTGATGCCGCTTGAATGCCGCAACCGCCAACAAGGCCACCTGGAACCACGAGGTGAGCCAGACCGAAACGGTCGAACAACTCCTCCGGCGCGCCATGTACATCGTGGATGGTCAAGCCCTGCTCATCTCGCCGGCCAAGGTCGCGCGCATCGTTCGCGCCTACATCCGCCGAGGCGGGCCAAGCGTCGACTTCGACGTGTACTTCATGACCCATGCGGATCCGACCGGCGAGACGGCGATTCGTAACGTCATGGCGGGCACCCGTTGACCGGGGAACGAGAAAGCCGCCCGGAGGGGAACCGAGCGGCTTCGAATCTCACTAACCACTACGCCAATTCTACCGCCGATCTGATCGGTTTCTCCGTAGAGCAGCAGCTCGACTCGTTGCTCTGGCAGTTGTTCTTCGGCCAAGTCGAACTGCACGAGCTCACTCCTGCTCTGCTCGCATGGCACACCCTCGCCTACGACCAGGGCCGCGCCTCACGGGACGCCGAAATGGTGAAGCTCGAGCAGCGCATCGAACGCCTCAACTACGAGGCCGATCTCTTCTATTTCTGTTACAGCAACCGCAAGACACCCGCCGACTTTCTCAGGCATGCCACGAACGAGCTTTGGGAAGAGGCCAGCCGATGAGCACACCATTCAACGCCCAGTGGCTGATGCAGCAGCACTTCCCGCCAACAAAGTACGTCGTCCCAGGGATCATCCCCGAAGGCATGACGCTGCTCGTAGCGGCACCGAAGATCGGCAAGAGCTGGATGGTTCTAGGCCTCGGCCTCGAACTATCCAACGGCGGCAACGCATTCGGGCGCATCCCCGTTGGCAACCCCCGCCCCGTGCTGTACCTCGCGCTCGAGGACGGACAACGCCGGCTGCAATCACGACTGCGAATGCTGAACCCGCAGGAGGTGTCTCACCGGCTCGAGTTCCAGACATCGATCGATGACGGGCACGTCGTGGAAACCATCCGCGCCTTCATGCAGAAGCACGACGGTCTAGATCCTGTTGTCATCCTCGACACCCTCGGCAAAGTTATGCCACCAGCAGGTAACAGCAGTCAGTACGGCCACGACTACAAGGTGCTGTCAGCACTCAAAAGCACCGCAGACGCCGTACCAGGCTCGTCACTCGTCATCGTGCACCACACCCGAAAGATGGACGGCGGTGACTTCCTAGACGCTGTGAGCGGCACTCAGGGCATCGCCGGGGCGGCAGATACGGTGCTCGTGCTCAGGCGCGATCGCCAAGAGAAGCGGGCAACGCTCCAAGTCACGTCACGCGACGCGGCAGAAGGCGAATACTCGCTCACAATGACCGACTCAGGCGTGTGGGAGCTCGACGGTGAAAGCCTCGAAGATGCAGCACGTGCAGCTCAAACCACCAAGGCATCCCAGGGTGTCGGGGATCGTATGGCCGAAGTGATCGAGACAGTGAGTCGTTTCCCTGAGGGGGTCAAGCCTCGCGACCTCAAGACACTCCTCCCAGACGTGACGAACGTAGACGAATACCTGCGTCGAGCGTTCGATTCAGGCCGCATCGAGAAGCTGTCACGAGGCTTCTATGCCCCTGTGAGAAGTGTGAGAAGTGAGAGTTTCGGAGAACCGGAGACTCCTCAAACTCCCACTTCTCACACAACTCACACCCCTACTGGGGCAGAGGTAGCAGCATGACCGCCGCTGTCTTCGCCCTAGTGAGCTTCTGCGGACGGGGAAGCATCCGCCTCTTCGATCACGAGCACGAGGGGCGCGAATCGTTGGCACTCACCAACGCACTCGGATGCGGCCCCAAATGCACTCACAACCACCGCCTCATCGTCCTAGGAGACGTAATCGCATGAGCCAAGCCTCAGACGCATACCAGCGCCTCACCGCCGCCATGTGGACATCCCCGCCCGACTGTGAAGGGAACGAGCTATTCACCGCAGACGACCTCACAGCAGCCGACAAAGCCGCCTGTAAAGCCATCTGCGACCTCTGCCCCCTCTACGAGCTATGCGAAACATACGCGCAACTCGACCGGCCAAAAGCCGGCGTATGGGCAGGCAGAACCTACAGCACCCGAAAGGAAAAGTGATGCCCCGACTGAACCCAACCGAGTTGGGACTTATCCGCCCCCACCCGAATCACACCGCCATCGCCTACCTCGAAAAGCAACTGCGACACGAATGGCAGGCATGGCTCGAAGAACTCCGCACAACCCGACGCACCCCCAAGAAGAAGGAAACCAAATGAGCCACCTGCCCAAGAACAACCCTGTCCGCTACCTCATCGAATCAGCAGCGAACGGACGGAACATCACAGACAAGGATCTCGCCCTCCTCGACCACGCCGACCTACCAGCAGGACAGTCACTCTCAACACTCCGCGCCCAAGTCCTACGCGCAGCCAACTCCGTAGCAGCACAAGCGCCCAACGGACGCGATGCAGCGATGGGCCACGCCGCGCAGGAATGGGACCGCCTAAGCGAATCCATGACCGATGCACAGCGCAACGTCGACACCACATCCGGCCCTGACGATGACGCCGCCATTCGCAACATGGTCACCGACCTCTTCAACAACTAAGGAACCTCAATGTCTCGCTACACCACTACCCGCCGACAGCCCGTCGGAACCTCAACCGCACAGCACCTCATGCGCATCACCGAGTCCCTCGAAGCTGTAGGCGTCACCATCCCACCCAAGATCGAGAAGGAACGTTCACGAACCCTCGAGCGACTCGCCGGTATCGAACAGAAGCGCAAGGCATCCAACCCCGAAACGATCGTCGCGGACACTGTGCGCAGGATCGCAGACGGCACCGCTGAGCTCTCCGACATCATGGCCGCAGCCAGCGCACGCACCCTCGTAACGAACACACCCAACGCGCCATTCGCGCAGATGTTCTACAACGCGCAGATCCTTGTGTCGAGAGACACGCACGCGGTATTCGCGGAACACGGAGAAGCATGGGTAACTGAGACGTTCCGGCCCCTCGTGGATGTGCACGTCAGAACCGTTCTCGACGCTGCACCCGAAACCTTGCGCCTGGATCCCCGAGAAGATCCACGACAGCTCGACATCCTCTTGCACATCCCCGCAGTGGCCGACGCATGGGCGGCACTCAGCACCATCTACGAACAGACCCGCGCACTTCGCACCCTCGAAGTAATCCGCAGCACACACCAGCGCGCGGACTGCTACGAGTACACAGGCGATCCAGGCAAGCGCGACCACATGCAAGACAACAGCCTCACGTGGTTCGTATGGGCAGCACGAGAAGGACACACCCCCGGCATCTACACCGAAGCCGACTCAGCCAAGGACCGGAAGTAAGGACAACACCATGCAGCACATCCGACTCACCAAGCCACTCGGCGGCAAGCCACAAGGCGCGGTCATCACTGTCACCCCAGGGGCAGCAGAACAGCTCATCGCGGGCGGACACGCACTGCCAGTAGTCAAGTAGTCAGCAGCGGGGATGTCTACACCAAGGCATCCCCGCTATGCTGCAACCACCAGCCCGATCCCGTGGGGGTGCCCCCCTCGCGGACTCTCGCCAAACCGCCGGATAGCAATTCTGATCCTGCGTGCGCTGATGCTGTGTTTTTAGGCCCGTCTGCGCGGCCCAGAATGCGTCTTCTGCCCCGTGTTTCCGGGGTTTTCGGGCTTCTGGTGCCCTCAATCGCTTAGATGGCGGTTTTTCGTCTCTGTCTCCCATGTTTCGGCTACTTCCCATATAAACAAAGGGAATAACCGTAACAGTTTCCAGATAGACTGGAGTCATGGACACTGGGTGCGGGTATTGCGGGACTCCGCTGACCCTCTATAGGGCTGACGCCAAGTTCTGCTCCCCTAAGTGTCGCGTGTACGCAGCTAGGCGGGCAAAAAACGGCCCATTCTTGCCGAAAATGATGCAGAAACAGCCCCGTTTCGTGCGATTCAATGCCAAGAAAGTGCCCTTTTCTGTTCACGGAGGCACGGCCTCTTCGATCGATCCGGCTACATGGTCCACATATGCAGAAGCCAAGGCGAGCGCCATCGGCAAGGGCATCGGATTCGTCTTGAACGGTGACGGTATCTCTGTGCTGGATCTGGATCACTGCTTCGAAGGTGGCAAGTTGCTGCCGTGGGCGCAGGAGCTTGTGGACGCCAATCAGGGCACGTTCATGGAGGTGTCGATGTCGGGCGAGGGTCTGCATATCTGGGGGCTTCTGTCGGCACGTCCAGGCCGCGTCATTCGGGACGGGCGCAACCTCGAGGTGTACACGCAAGGCCGATACATCGCCCTCGGTGCGCCATTGGCGGGCACGGCGGCAACGCTTCGACCGCTGGTGGTCGACATGTAAGTAACGAGTTTCATAGTTCGGGCTTCACGCATTCCGCGTGAGGCCCATTTTCGTTTGGAGACAAGAAGATGAACGATCTCGCTATTCCACTGAGCTTCGATCTGTACGGGCGCATTGACATGACAGGAGAGAGCCAGTGATCGACGGCCTGCGGAACAATGAGTATGCGCGGCGTCTCATCTACGAGTGGACCCGCGGAGGCGACATGCGAGGCCCAACCGAGCGGCGACCGAAAGAGTGGTGGCTGCGGGAGTTCGACCGTATCGGCCCGTTCGATGCGTCGTACACTGTCGACCAGGTTGGCGAGTCCGAATATGCGTCGATCGAAGTCGACGTAACTCTAGTCAGTACCGCGCCGCCGCCCCCTGTGCACCTACTCCGTGCAGCGCCTTCACATCTAGCGGATGGGTGGTCCTGGACTGATTCTGTGGAGTCTGTCGCGAGATACACGATGCGGCACGGCAATCCCTCGCCAGTATGGACATGCACGCCTGCACGAGTCTTTGGTCGCATCACCCTGTCCGCAACGGGTGAGCTTGGACCAATGCATGTCACCGAATGGGTCATCTTTCCGAAGGAAGGCACCATCCGCGAGTATGTCCCTGACTCCACACCGGTCTAGCCCGCCCGCAACAAGAATGCGCCCCCGAGGACTTATCCTTGAGGGCGCATTCTTTGTGTTTCTGGGGTTTCTAGAAACCAATATGAATAGGAGACCGTCGCATTCGATGAATGAGACGGTTCCGGAACCCCTGCGAGGGGGAATTCTTGGCCAACGATACGCTGTCCAGCATGCTGAGTCAACCTAACGAGAGCGTTCGTGCTGCGCTCCACGCAACCCTAGCTCCCGCGCGTATTCGCCCTTATCGAGCGGTCTTCGGCGGGGACGTGCGACGAGGCCTAGATCTCTATCTAGCGGACATCGAGTTGTCTGGCGCTCTGCACGAGATGCTTCATCTGGCGGAAGTGACCCTGAGAGAGCGGATCCACCGCAGCATGACAGCTGCGTACTCTGAGCGCTGGCTCATAGACCTGCATGGTCAGTTTGACTATCGAACCAAATCGAAGATCCGGGACGCCAAACGTTACCTTCCCCGCCGCTTTCCGGTTGGGAAGCTCGTGGCCGAGCTGAACTTTGGGGCGTGGACCGATCTATTTGGGCCAGGCAGCGCGCTCGAGCGGGGCAGTAGCGAGAATGCGGACTACTCGGAACTCCTGTGGAAGCCAGCTCTGAACGGCGTTTTCCGAGACTCGATGCTGTCGCAGGAGGATGCGGCGGGGCTGACCCGAAGAGTTCGGTGGGCGCGAAACCGGGTGTCACACCACGAGTCACTTGTATTCGGGATACCGCATCCGGGTCAGAAGGCTCCGGATGGCACTTGGTATCGCCAAACCCCCGAAAGTGTAATGTTCGACATCAGATACATGCTGGATCTGCTAGAACCGGGCTTGGCGTCTTGGGTCGACGCATGCAACCACGCCGACGAGATACTTCACTTGGAGCTCTCCGAGGATGCACTGGCTCGTGCGAAGGAACAGCCTGGCGTCACTTGGGTCTAGCAGAACCTAGGCTGCTTCACAGCTGCACCAGCCCGCATTCTCAGCACGCCCATGCTTCGGCACCGCTTCGTGTCTCAGCGTCCATCCTTACGAGGCGAACAGGGTGCTTGGGCGCGGTGCACGGCCGATAGAGTGCGCCCATGGATCAAACCCTCCTGGAAGTCATCGCGGGGGTTGCCATTCCCTCAGCAGCCATCATCATCTCGACAGTGGTGGCCGTGAACCTAGCCAAGTCGGAACGGCTGGCAGCCGCAGAGGCTCGTGACGAAGAGCGCGCACAGATCGCGGCCGACCGATTGGAAGACAGAAGCGACGAGGCCTTTGTCCGGGCGCTCGGTGCTCTTGCGACTCTCAACACGATCAACCTTCGGGCCGAGAGCGCTGCCGAGCCATTCCGGGAACTCCGCGTGGGCCTGACTTTGCTCGAGGCTGCGACTAGTTCTTCTGGCAATGCCCTTCTCGCTGAGTGGTTCGAAACCGAAACAGCGAGAGGCCTCGCTCAAGCACGCGAGACGATGCGAAGACTCAGTTTGGTCCCACCGCAGCTTGCCAGCGAAGCTGATGTAGCTGCCGCCGTAGCAGCAGGCGAGCCGCTCAACATCTGGGCACGTGACTTCGCGAACAACCTACGCCACTGGAGGCGTGTAGGGGCGTCAGATGGGGACTTACAGCGCCTCATTGGGGCCGCTCAGATGCAAGCGGAGAAGGAGTCCTGATTTCCGCTTAGCAGGCACGACAGCGAACTCGCTCTACATGTTGAGAGCGGATGAAACGCTTTGACCAGCTAGCACCACGAAGCGCTCCCAAGATTTTTTCTTGGGGGCGCTTTTCGTGTTTGAAGGTATTGCACGGGTATTGCATGACCACCCCACAGAAGCAGAAAACCCCCGGTTTCCCGGGGGTTTCTCTGTGGGCGATACTGGGATCGAACCAGTGACCTCTTCCGTGTCAGGGAAGCGCGCTACCGCTGCGCCAATCGCCCGGGGTGTACGTGAGTGGAGGTGGCGACGGGATTCGAACCCGTGTGGACGGCTTTGCAGGCCGCTGCCTCGCCTCTCGGCCACGCCACCATGGAGGGTTCCCACGTGCGTGAGACTTCACTCGAGCGGATGACGAGATTCGAACTCGCGACCCTCACCTTGGCAAGGTGATGCGCTACCACTGCGCCACATCCGCATTGCCCGCATCTCTGCGTGCTCGATGACTCTATCCGAACTTATCTCCCCACACCAAACCCGCGCCGCATGCGGCGCGTCCCGTGCGGCCCGGGTGCTCGAATGCTGTGCTTCCCGCTGCGGAAACCTGTGGCAAGATTGTCCGGACGGGCGATTGGCGCAGTTGGTAGCGCGCTTCCTTCACACGGAAGAGGTCATCGGTTCGAGTCCGGTATCGCCCACAGAAAACCCCCGATTGTTCATACGTTTCTTGCTGCTCCGATGGCCTTTCTGAGTCTCACCGATCGAGAAGAGGAAAGAACGTCAGTTGGGGCACGCCGTCGCTGTCGGCGCGGCGTGCGCCGATTCCGTACGTCGCGGCGATGAGCTCTGGCTGCAGTATTTCGTCCGGCGTACCGCTGGCCACAAGGTTGCCCTTATCGAGGAGAACGAGCTCGTCGCAGTAGCGCGCGGCGAGGTTCAAGTCGTGCAGCACGACGAGCGACGTGAGCGGCAGACTCCGCACGAGTGCCAGAATCTCGTGCTGGTACCGGATGTCCAGGTGGTTCGTCGGCTCATCGAGGAGCAAGTGGGTTGCACCCTGCGTGATGGCCCGGGCGATCAACACGCGCTGGCGTTCGCCACCGGACAGCGTGTCGACCGACCTCTGGGCGAGGTGGACGACGCCCGCGCGTTGCATCGCGTCTTCGGCTGCTGCTTCATCTTGCGGCTGATAGCGGCTCCATCCCGACATTCGGATGGACCGTCCGAGAATTACGGACTCCCAGGCTGTGAGCGGCAGACCGGTGCGTTCCTCCTGCGCCACCACCGCAATGCGTTCGGCGCGATCTCGAGCAGACAACGTGTCAAGCACGTCGCCATCAATGACGACCGTTCCGCGAACGCGATCGATGGCGCCGAATATTGCCCGCACGATCGAAGACTTTCCCGAACCATTCGGGCCGATCAGTCCGACAGTCCTCCCCGTGTGAAGGCCAAGACTCACGTTCGCGACGGCGACGGCCTGGCCGTACCGAACGACCAGGCCATCGACGTCGATCACTGCGAAATACGCCCGGTGCCCTCAAGCACGGCGCGAAGGCCGCGGAGCGCGCCCGGGTCAGGCGACAGATCAGACGCGGGAACCCCGACGATCTGATCGTTCTTCACGGCGGCGAGGTCGTTCGCGCCGGGCTCGGAAAGCAGGTGCGTCTTCGCATCTTCGAAGCTTTCGCCGTAGAGGCCGTAGGCAAGGACGATGGTGTCGGGATCAGCGTCGAGCAGGGTCTCCACATTTGCCTCCAGGTAGACGGAGGGCTCATCGCCGTAAACGTTGTCGAAGCCGGCGCGGTCCAGTACGTCGTCGGCGATACCCTGCCCTCCGCGAGCGGAAAGGGTGGAAGACGAGGAAAAGTAGTACACGACGGCGGCAGTGCCCCTCTCAGTCTCGGTCGATACGGACGCGGTGAGCTGATCAAGTTCGTCGCGGAGTTCGGTGAGGCGTTCGTCAGCCGCAGTCTGCGTGCCGAAGACGCTCGCGAGTCGTTCGACGTCGGCGAAGATCGCGTCAAAGTCGGTCTTCTCTGTGAGGGCGGCGTCATGGCTGCACTCACCGTCGATGACAATCTCAGGGATGCCGGCTGCGGCGATGTCGTTCGACGAGGCGTTGAACAGTCCGTAGCCGACGATGATGTCGGGTTCCGCTCCGATGATCGACTCCGCCGTCGGGTCGGAGGGGTCGACGATCGTCACATCGGCAGGCGGGTTCTCGAGGCCATCCGGGAGATCTGCGCCGAACTCGCCACTCCGGGCGGTGATCCGATCGGATGCGCCCGCTGCATCGAGCAGTGCGATCGACGAGGTGCCGATGGTCAGGATGGAAATGGGCTCGGAAGTGATCTCGAGATCCGCACCGCAGTTTTCAATAGTGAGCGGGTACGGGCCATCGGCGTCGACATCTGCCGTCGCAGCCGAACATGCTGTCACTGCGACGAGCGCTCCGATGGCGACGAGGGCCGCGCCAGAAAGTCTCTGGAGGTGATTGGTCATACGAATGTTCTCTCTTTCGGTGTGGGTGAAACTGGATCTGGGGCATGTGATTCTTGGGTCAACGCTCTGCCGAACGCCGGATCAGAGCGATAAGGAGGGGCGTCCCGATGAGCGCGGTGAGGATTCCCAATGGCAACTCCCTCGGCGCGAAGGCGATTCGGGCGGCGGCATCGGCCCAGACCAGCAGGAGGGCTCCAAGGACAGCGGATGTCGGGATGACGATGCTGTGTCGTCCACCAACGAGACGTCTGACGATGTGCGGCACTACCAGCCCGACGAAGCCGATCAGCCCCGACACCGAGACGGCGGCGGCGATAACGAGACACACAACGAGCACCGCAGACGCCCGAAAGCGGGTGGGGTTGGTGCCGAGCGCCAACGCGGTGTCGTCGCTGATGGCGATCGCATCGAAGCGGCGAGCCCACAGAGTGAAGGCCACCAGCGCGACAATCACTGCAACGAGTCCGATCGGCACGGACTGCCAGCGAGCCTGGCCCAGTGAGCCGAGCATCCAGAAGAGCACAGCGCGAGTGCCGTCACGGGATTCGCTGGCGAACACCAAGAAGTTCGTGAGAGCGGTGAGCGCGAAACCGACCGCGATTCCGGCGAAGATCAGTCGCGAGGGCACGAACCGGCCACCGATCCTGGCGATCGTCATCACAAGCACGATCGCCAGCATCGCCCCGATGAATGCGCTGCCGGTGAGGGCGATCGCGCCGAGGCCGGAACCAACACCGAACAGAAGGCTTGCCGCCGCTCCTGTTGATGCGCCGGATGAAATGCCCAGCAGGTAAGGGTCAGCGAGCGGATTGCGAACGAGCGATTGGATGGCCGCACCCGTCATCGCGAGCACGGCTCCGACGAACGCGCCAAGCAGCACCCGAGGAACCCGGATCAGCCACACTATCGATTCCTCGGCCGAGGTCCAGGTCACATCGATCGGAAGACCGAGTTGCGCCCCGACCACGCGTGCGACAACCAACGGAGAAATGTCTACCGGGCCGATGCCGACCGCGACGATCGCCGATCCAATGAGCACCCCGCAGAGTGCGGCAAGAAGGACAGTTCCGCGACGCCGAGTTTGGCGGGCGGCGTCACCTAACGGCGTTCCGAATGACGTGTCGGAGTGGCGCGGAGGCGCATCGATGGTGTACACAGTTACTGAGCTTACTGATACTGATTCTCGTTACCAAACTGAGGACTGCCGTGATTCATCTCCGACTCTTGCACCTGGCCGCACCTGCGCGCGCTGCGGTCGCCGCGACGATCGTGATGGGTCTGATGCTCAGCGCACTCGCGATCGTGCAGGCCGTATCGACAGCACAGGTGTTCTCAGGAATCGTGACGGGAGCATCGCTGTCCGCCCTTGTCGTGCCAATGCTCGTGATGGCGGCTGCTCTCCTTGCGCGTCCCTTCGCTACCGCCGGTCGCGAGATCTCCGCTCATGCGGCAGCGTCCAAGGCCAAGACGACGCTGCGGGCTCAGATGCTGGACGCGGCCGCGGCCGCCGGCCCGATCACGACCGGTACGCAGCGGACGGGGGTGTCGGACTCACTCCTCGTCGATGGGGTAGAGAACATCGAGCCGTACGTCGCACGGTACATCCCCCAGGTGGTAATTACGGCGATCACTGCGCTGACAGTAGTCGTGTTGCTCACGGCGGTCGACCCGGTGGTGGGGATGGTGACGGGGATCGCAGCCGTCGCGGTGCCGGTGCTGCCGCGTCTCTGGGATGCAACGCTCCAACGTCGCGGTGACGACCACTGGGGCGCGTACTCCGGTCTCCACGCCGACACCGTCGATGCCATGCGAGGAATGGAAACGTTGAAACTGCTCGGCGCCACCCGTCGAACCCGGAACCGGCTCACCGTCGCGGGCGAAAACCTCCTGACCGCCACACTTGCCCAGCTCAGACTGTCCCTCATCGAATCCGGACTCACCGGGTTCCTCCTCCTCGCGGGTCCCGCCATCGCGCTCTGCGTAGGGGTCGCCCGAGTGAACGCGGGCGCACTCCCCGCATCGACCCTGTTCCTGGTGACGATGCTGGCCGTCGAGGCCTATCGACCCTTCCGCGATCTCGCAAACCACTGGCACGCCGGCTACCTCGGCGTCGCTGCCGGCAGCCGCATCGTGGCAGAACTCGACCGTGCACACGGGTCTGCCTCCGCTCATCCGGATTCGCGAGTCGCCGCCGCACCGCCGTATGCGGTCGAGCTCGACGACGTCGTCGCCCGCTATCCCGGCACCGACACCGATGCAGTCAGCCATGTCACACTCCGCATTCGGCGAGGCAGCCGCGTGGCCGTCGTGGGAGCGTCAGGATCAGGGAAGTCGACCATTGCGAACATCCTGCTCGGGTTCATCGCGCCGGCGTCTGGCCGCGTTGCCGTTCTAGAGACCAGCCCGGGACACGCGGCTGTGGCCCTTGTCTCGCAGGATCCCGTGATCTTCTCGGGCACGGTGCGCGACAACCTCGCGGTGGTCGCGCCAGACGCCGACGACGCACGCCTTCTCGAGGCGCTCGAAGCAGCACAGGCGCTCGAGCTCGCTGGCGTCGAGCAGGGAGGCTTGGATGCCCCGGTCGGCGATGCTGGCGCCCTGCTCTCGGGCGGTCAGCGCCAGCGTCTCGCCATAGCTCGCTCGCTGCTCCTGGATGCCCCAATCCTGCTGTTGGACGAAGCGACAAGCGCAATCGAAACACGTCGAGAGCGCGCGCTGCTGGCAGGCCTCCCCCGGCTCACGCGCAACGGGACACCGGTGACGACAGTAATTGTGGCCCATCGATTGACCAGTATCCGCGACGCGGACGAAGTGTTCGTGATGGGCGGGGGTCGCGTCCTCGAACGCGGCCGCTACTACGAACTCGTCGCGACCGGCGGTGCATTGGCGCAGCTAGACGCTGCACAGCGAGACGAGGTCGCGGCATGAGCACGATGACAATGCTCCGACCGGTTTTGCGTCTCCTCGCGGTACTCGCTCCCGCCGATCGCCTCCTCTTCATCCGGTCAGCGCTGTCGATGACCGCCTACCAACTCGCCGCAGCTGCGGCCGCTGGACTCAGCGCCAGCATCGCTTCCTTCGTTACAGCAGGAGACAGCGCCCTGGTAACAACACTCCTCATCGGCCTAGCCGTCGCAATCGTCACCTGTGGCGCATTCACGTGGGTCGAGTCCTGGCTGAGCCACGTGCTCGCCTACCGAGTGATTGCCGCACTTCGCTTGCGGGTATACGACGCGATCGAACGCATCGTGCCCGGCCGATCGGCTCGCCGACGCGCTGGCGAGGTTACCGGGACCGCGATGGGAGATGTCGAGGCGATGGAGTGGTTTTATGCCCACACACTCGGCGCCGCACTCAACGCCCTCCTCACCCCTGTACTGTTCGGCATCGCGCTCGTAGTTCTTGTGGGCCCTATCGGTCTCCTCGTCCCACTTGGGATCGCGCTGCTTCTGACGGTTCCGTGGCTGCTCGCACCGTTGCAGACCCGACAAGGCGCAGATATTCGGGAACGCATTGGTGCGTTGCGCGCGACGACGTTCGAAGGGATGGAATCGCGTCGGGAGATCGCCGCCCTGGGTTTGACCGATCAACATCGCGACACGGTCCTGGCACACACCCGCGCCGTTCAGTCCGCAAAACGGCGCTTCTCGCTGCGCAGCGCCATCGAAGGCAGTCTGGCTGACCTGATCGTCGCCGCGACCACGTTCGGGTTCCTTCTCGCGCTTGTCGCTGCGGCGGCAGCGGGCACCATCGACCCGGTGCTCATCCCTCCAGCGACCGTCTTGGCGACCGCGTCCATCGTCCCGGCCGTCGGAGCATTCGCAATGCTGCAGCGCGTCGGCGAAATGTCAGCGGCCGCAACCCGCATCCTCTCTCTCCTGGACGAGCCAGATGAGGTCTTCCCTGGAGAAGACACTCGTCAGGGCGGGGGCTCCGGTGCGGTGCAACTCAGCAATGTCGGCTTCGGGTATACCGATGATCAACTCGTGCTCGACGGTCTCAATCTCGACATCCGGCCCGGCGAACACCTCGCGCTCGTCGGCGCCTCCGGAGCCGGAAAATCCACAATCGCCCGACTGCTCACCCGCCTCTGGAATCCCACCTCCGGGAGCATCGTGCTCGACGGGCGAGACCTCCGCACACTGACCGCCGACACCGCCCGACACGAAGTGTCACTCATCCCCCAGCACCCGTTCATTTTCCGCGGTTCGCTCCGCGAGAATCTGCTGCTAGCCAACCCCGATGCGAGCGATGCAGAGCTGGAAGAGGCAGTGCGACGAGCGGGCCTCGGTGACACCGTCGCAGCCTTCGACGCGGGCCTGGACGAGCCCGTTGGAGAACGCGGCACGGCACTGTCGGGAGGCCAACGCCAGCGGGTGGCGATCGCGCAGGCGATGCTCCGCGATCCTGCCGTACTGATCCTCGACGAAGCCTCCGCGAACCTCGACACCATTCTCGAACGCGACCTGGCCGACATGCTCGCCCGCGTCCGATTCAGGCGAACGACCATCGTGATCGCTCACCGGGTATCCACTATCCGCCGGATGCCGCGCGTGGTGCTGATCGACAACGGTCGCGTGATCGCTGACGGCACCCATGACGCCCTCACTGGCGACCCTCGGTACTGCTCGCTGCTCGCTCTCGACCACACCAATAACCCTGACGCATCGACCATCCGGGTCGGCGCACAAAAACAAGAGAGGGGGTGACGAATATGCAGATCACCATTACGCAGGTTGCGACGGAGCGTTCCGAGGACCAGATCCTCGCGCCCAACGCGAATAACCACGGACACGTGTCCACCGCGTTCGCCTGGTCCTGACTGTCAGGTGCCCCGTCCTCGCGGCGGGGCACCCTACCCACCACCAACAACCCGGCACGCCGATCGGAGCCTCATGTCCCCTTCCACCCTCACCCGCACCGTACACGTCGAAGTCCGCGCGCTGCCCGGCGCCCGAACCCTCGTCACAACACCGGCCGACACCTCCTACGCCGTGGACATCGAGCCTCCCGCCATACTGCGCATGCTGGACACCTGGGGCACAGGAATCTCCTCCCCTTTTCTTCCCGCCGGATGGGAAGACGGCGCCGCAATGCTGCGCGACGTCCTCGAACGCGACGGCGCATTCACCGACCCGGAGCCAGCCGGGTCGCTGCCCAACACTGCTCCCGACTACGACACGGGCGACGGGTCGGATGCGAACCCTGGCGATCTTCTCGTCACCGGGGACCCCGCGGTCGTCGCTGCGCTGCAGCACGGCGGCGACGGAGTCGTTCGAGCAGTACCCGCCGACGATTGGCAGCGCGTGATCCACCGAGCGTTCCGCACCCGGGAACTCCTCGTTTATGCTGTCCGCGGTGCCGATGACGCCACCCTCATCGCCCTGGATCGACTCTGCAGCGACGCTCGCACCCCGTGGATAGCGGTAGAAGTCTCCCGCTCCACCCTGTGGGTCGGACCGTTCGTGACACCAGGAGTTGGCGCGAACTATGAAGACTTCGCCGCCCGACGCACCGCCGCCGCGCTTGACGCTGTCGCCCATCGTGCCCTCCGCGCCCCCGCAGCCGGCGGCGACGCTGGTCGCCCTCCGCACCACCTTGGCCAGAGCATCCGAGCGGCAGTAGCTGTTCTCAGCGGAACCCGGGTTGGTGACGTCGTCACTGAGATCGCCGCGGACGGCACATCGACCATGCACCCCGTACTCCCGTTGCCGACCAGCGTGCTCAGCGCATCCCGCCAGCACACGCCTGCCGACCTCGTCGACCGGGTGACCGGGCTTGTTCAGCGAACCCGAGACGTCGTGCACCACCCGAGCATCCCCTCGCTTCTCGCTACAGCGCAAAGCGACGTCTGCAATATGCGCCGCGTCTCACGATGGGCCAACAACACGTCGTGCCAAGGCTCCGCCTTCGGCGACTCCGAACAGGCACGGGCGAGCGCAATCGGCGAAGCCGCTGAACGCTACTGCGGCAATCTGCTCGACACCCTCCCTGTCACCGTCGGCAGCTACAACTCCCTCCACCGCGGCTCCATCCGAGTGCTCGACCCGGACGAACTCGTGCTGTACTCCGACGAGCAGTACGACACCCCAGGTTTTCCGTTCGTGCGGATGACCCACGACCTCGAGCAGCACTGGGTTCCGGGTCAATCGCTTACGACCGGCGAGGCCGTGCTGGTGCCCGCAAGCACCGTCTACGTCAACTGGTTTACGGCAGGGTATGCCGGCGCGCCGGTCACCACATTCTGCCCATTTGCCGGTGTTGCGGCGGGCCCCAACCCGGACTATGCCGTGACCTCCGCACTCGAGGAGATCATCGAGCGTCACGCGACGATGGTGTGGTGGCTCAATGGACAGCCGTTGGATGCCATCGATCCCGGCGAGCTCGCTCGCGTCTGGGACGACGTGCCCTTCGATGCCGGCCAGCGCCCCTCGTTGATCCATCTGGACAACGAGTTCGGCGTGCCGGTGATGGCAGGAGTCCTCCACAACGACATAGACACGCTGGTGAACGTCGGCTTTGCGTGTCGAGATACGCCCGAAGCAGCCGCCCTCAAAGCGTGGACGGAGGCCTGCACACTCCAAGAGGGTAGCCGCGACCTTCTCCGAGCCGACGGAGCGCATTGGGATGCGATGGCTCGGGGGGACCTCAACAGCCGGTCGTTCAAGCCGTGGCGCGCCGACCGCCGATACCTCGACTCCTATCGGGAAGACATGCGCGACTGCGACGACCTCATGGTGCAGCAACAGGTCCACCTTGACCCCCGTGCCGTCCAGCGTGTTGCTCCGCTTCTTGAACGACCCGTCACCCGCCGACTCACTGACCTTCCCCGCCTCGGCGAACGGACACCGGCCCCGTACCGAAGTGCGCTCGAAAACGCGGGTCACGAAGTCATCGTGGTCGACATCACCTCGCCCGACATCGCCAGCACCGGGATGGCCGTCGTGCGAGCAATCGTCCCCGGAACCATCGGCAACGCACCCGCCGCCTTCCCGTTTCTCGGGCGAGGACGCGTTCAAGACCTCGCCGTCGAATTGGGATGGCGGGCGCGGCGCCTGACGGAGGCTGACCTCAATTTCTTCCCCATCCCCCACGCGTGACCCGAATCACCGCGCACGCCCTCGGGAGCGACCACCTCGTCGTCTGCGGAGATGACGGCCGCCGCTGGATCCTCGATGCTCCGGCGGCGGCAGTCCACTCCGATCCGGTCCTCGCCGCCCTTGCCGAGATCCGAGCGTCAGCACCCGATGTCGAGATCCCGGTCGGCGCGCATGACATCACGGTTGAATCGACGCTAGGACTGCATGACGTCGCTGCCGGATGCGACGTGGAACGCGTCGTGCTGTGGCGGTACGCCGGACGACCACACCGCATCGCACTCCACCCCGCCAATGCCTGCGCTACGGTCGATCTGGTCGAGAATCTCCTGCGCGCGGGCATCAGCGAGCCCGCCCTCGCTGCTGCGCTCATCGAGCGACCACTCCTCGCAGACCAACTCAGCACCTTCGCTGGCGACACCCGTGACACCGCCGCCGACGTGCTCGAACGATGGGAGGGTGACGAATGGGTGCCGCACCGGCTAAGACCTGCGCCAAGCACCGACTCCGTCACGGGCATCTTGCGACGAATCGTTAGCCGCCCCGTTGAGCCCTGGCACCCGCCCGGCTTTCAACACCTCCACGCGGAATTACCCCATCTCGCAAGCGTTGATCCCCGCTTCCAGCCTGACTTGCTCGCGCCAGCCGGAGCCTTCACTGGCGGACCCGAAACGCCCGAGCGTGCTGGCGTGCTTTCCGGGATCGCTCACTACTGCGGCGCGTACCTCGGGCAAGGAAAGCTCCGCTGCGCCACCGCCCACGAACTCCGCGACACCGGAGACCGCGTCCTCACTGTCACGGATTGGCGGCCCCACGACCCACGCCTGCACGCAGTGCCGGGGTTTCCCTTCGTTCGAGACGATGAGCAGGCGATGAACTGGTGGCTCGCGGGCGACGAGCGCGGCGACACCTGCTGGGCCCCGCTCGCCCTCGTCCACGCCGGCTACCTCGCGAGCGGCCTGCAGCCTCTCCCGCCCACCAACAGTCACAACCTCGTCGGGCTCCAGGCTGGCTCAGACCTCAGCGATGCAGCCAACCGTGCCGCCGCACACATCATCGCCCACGACGCCATTGCCAGATGGTGGCGAACCCCCACGGCGCTCCAGGAATGCGATCCGCCCGCGGGCCTTCGCGCGGCGTGGAACGAGTCATCCCTGGAGATTCGAGTGCTCGATGTGCCGTCCTCCATCGACGTTCCCGTACGCCTCGTCGTCGCGGACGACCGCCACGACGACATCATCGGCCTGGGCTTCGCGGCCGCAGCTGATCCTGACGACGCCGCCGCCCAGGCAGCAGCCGATGCACTCGTCCAGTACGCATCGGCCCAAGACCTGAACTCCTCCAGCAGTCTCATCCGCGACGCCGAACACATCGGCAACGGCGGCGTTGCTGGCCTCGCGGACTTCGATGCGAACCGCCGCTACGCCGAAGCCACGTTCGCTAATGCGCGACGCCTCATCGACCCGATGTGCCACGTTCAATATGGACTCAGTCGATCCAGCGTCGCCCGCGTGCGGAAACGCACAGTTCCCAGCGGATCGACTGGCCGCCGGGAGGCGGGGCCGAAGCCTCTTGCAGCGCTGCTCGCTTCCAGCACTCGAGTGGTGATCATCGACGTCACCACCACCCGAGTGCGGGAGGCAGGCTTCGCCGCGTGCCGGGTCCTCGCGCCGGAATTCGAGCGGCTCACGCCTGCCGCCTTTCCAGCGATGATAGAAGACACGGCACCATACCCCGGGTGGTAACTCACTGCTGCAGCCCTGCCATTCCATTTGGCTGAAGCGTTGTGCCGAGCTCCCCGCGCTCTCACCCCTGCGTCCTGCGGCGCACTCGCCAGGTTGCAGCCACTGCAGCTACCCCGATAGCAAAGCCCAGCGTCAGCGTCAGCGCGACGAGTGCGAACTGCGCCAGCGCCAGTGTCGGCTGCCCCGAGAAGAAGAATCCGGCCCGGGCGTCGATCAGGCCGATCGCTAGCAGGCCTATGACGGCCCCGACTCCGGCTCCCAGGGCGATGCTGAACCCCGGCCCCCCAGCGCGCAACCATCGCATGGAAGCGAAGAAGGCCGCGCCGCCCGCAAGGACCCCAACCGCGATGGCACCAGCGGGTGGCACACTAGCGGCGGCAGCCGTGGCGGCGGCAAGCCCAGCGATGGCACCGATGAGAAGATCGCGATTCGCGAGCCGGTTTCGTCGCAGAAGGCCGAGCATTACGGCGACGAGCGCCCCGCAGCCGGCCATGATGAGGCAGTTGATCGCCATGCCAAAGGTGTAGGCACTGAGCTCGCCTTCCAGCGCGACGAGCCACGCGGTCCATGCGAGCACTGTCGCCACAACAACGCCGATGGTCTCGGCGAAACTCGGCCACCGCGTGCCCGAAGAGATGGCCGGCGAAGATCGGCGCCGTGAACCGATGGTGCCGATGGCTGCAAGCAGCCCAAACATTGAGACGTGAAACGCAGCCGCGGCGCCATAATCCGTTGCTGTGCTCAATGAAAGCGGATCGGGCAGATGATCGGACTGCATCAGCACGATCGGGACGAAGCACAGCCCGTACCAGGCGGTTACCACGAACGCAGTGGCCCCGCGCCCGAATGATGGCAGAAGCACGATTGCGAGAGCCCCCGTGGCAGCAAGCCCCATAACCAGCAGCAGGTACAGGTGGTCGATCACCATTGCATCTTGCCCCGTGCCGCGCGAGCAACGCGCC
This sequence comes from Homoserinimonas flava, assembly GCF_054969005.1. Lineage (NCBI taxonomy): Bacteria > Bacillati > Actinomycetota > Actinomycetes > Micrococcales > Microbacteriaceae > Homoserinimonas > Homoserinimonas flava. Next base: position 796,884 of record NZ_JBUEQS010000001.1, on the reverse strand, counting down.
AATGACGATTCCGACTCGCCGAAACGGCACCGCTGGCATCGATGCAGCTGAAATGTGCGCCAAGCGCACGACAACGGGGGTGCAGCCTTATCGGCCGCACCCCCGAAGGGTTAGTGTCGCTTAGGCGTTCTCGAGGGCGTAGCCCTCTTCGCCGTGCACGATCGTGTCGATGCCAGCAACCTCGTCTTCGTTCTTGACGCGGAAGCCGATCGTCTTCTCAATGGCGAAGCCAAGGATGAAGGCGACGACGAACGAGTAGATCATGACGCCGAGGGCCGCGATCGTCTGCGTTGCAAGCTGACCGAGGTCGCCACCGGTGAAGAGACCGGTCTCCATGGCGAAGAAGCCAAGGTAGAGGGTACCGATGAGACCACCGACGAGGTGGATGCCCACGACGTCGAGCGAGTCATCAAATCCGAGCTTGAACTTGAGCTCGACAGCCAGCGCACAGAGCGCGCCGGCAATGATGCCGAGGAGCAGGGCCCAGCCGGGCTCAAGGTTGGCACAGGCAGGGGTAATGGCGACGAGGCCGGCAACCGCACCGGAAGCAGCGCCAACCGCGGTGGCCTTGCCGTCTTTGAGCTTCTCGATGATGAGCCAACCGAGGATGGCTGCCGACGTGGCACCGAGCGTGTTCGTGACGATGAGGCCAACGTTCGCCATGTCGTTGAGGAACTCAGCACCGGCGTTGAAGCCGAACCAGCCGAACCACAGGATCGCGGCACCGAGGAGCACGAGGGGCACGTTGTGCGGCTTGTGTGCGCCCTTCTGGAATACGACGCGCTTGCCGAGCACCAGTGCCAATGCGAGGGCTGCTGCGCCCGCGTTGATGTGCACTGCGGTGCCGCCGGCGTAGTCGATGACGCCGGGGAGTCCCATGGTCTCACCGAGGTTGAGGATCCAGCCACCGCCCCAGACCCACGCTGCGACGGGGAAGTAGACGAGAGTCGCCCAGATTCCCGCGAAGATCATCCAGGCACCGAACTTCGCACGGTCTGCGATCGCGCCGGAGATGAGGGCCACCGTGATGATGGCGAAGGTTCCACCGAAGGCTGCACCAACGAGTGTCTCGTTGTCTGCTCCAGCAAGGCCCAGGTTGGAGAACGGGTTGCCCGCGAAGTCCCAGACGCCGCCGACCGCAGACATATTGAAGCCGTACAAGATCCAGAGCACTCCGATGAGGGCAAGCGAGCCGAAGCTCATCATCATCATGCTGATGACGCTCTTGGCCTTCACCAAGCCGCCATAGAAGAGCGCAACGCCTGGTGTCATGAACAGCACTAGGGCAGTGGCCGTGATGGCCCAAGCAAGTTCGCCGGTGTCCATAGGGATAACCTCTCTCAGTTCGCGAAGGGTGGCCCGAGCCCTGGAGGATTGCCCTCCACTGCTTCGGTACGTCGCCCAGTTTCTTGTGAGAAAGTTTCGGCGGGGCTGTTGCCGTGTTTCGCGAGTGTTACGCGAAATCCCGTTTGGTAAACAGCGTGTTTCACGCGACCACCCATTGGCTGGGCATCACGAACGAATCGTTCGAGTAGTCGTTATTCAGGCTGACCCGAGGTCAGGGCGATGAGTCGCGATACCGCCCTCAGATACTTCTTGCGATAGCCACCCGCGAGCATCTCCTCCGGAAATACGGCGTCGAGCGGAGTTCCACTCGCGATCACCGCGACCTGGCCGTCGTAGAGACGGTCGACAAACGCGACAAATCTCAGTGCATCCGTCTGGCTCGTGAAGGGCCGAACATCACGAAGACCGACCGCGGCAAGCCCATCGACGATCTTGACGTAGCGCGATGGATGCACCTGGCCGAGAAACTCAAGTACCGAGCCGAAATCATCAATCGTGGTCGGCCCGGCGCGCTCAGCGAGTCGAGGCTCGATCTCTTCTGTAGCGACCGCGACAGCATGGCCGGAGTTTTCTCGATGGCGATAGTCAACGCCGTCGACTCTGAGCGTGTTGAACTGACCTGCGAGGGCGTCGATCTCACGGAGAAAGTCCTGCGCAGCAAAGCGCCCCTCGCCGAGCGCGTTTGGCGGCGTGTTCGACGTCGCTGCGATGCGAGTGCCCGAGGCGACGAGCTCGCCGAGTAGGCGCGCCATGAGTCGGGTGTCCCCCGGATCGTCGAGCTCAAACTCATCGATACAAATGAGAGATGCACCCTTCAGCGCGGCAACCGTCTCGGCATACCCGAGTGCTCCGACAAGCGCGGTGTACTCGATGAAGGTGCCGAAATACTTGCGGCCGCCGGCGAGATGCCACAGCGAGGCGAGCAAATGGGTCTTGCCGACGCCGAATCCACCGTCAAGATAGATCCCCGGTCGGGTGTCGTCAGCAGCCTTACGGCGCGAGAAGAAGCCGCCGCCCCGCCCGGTCGCGCCGGAGGCAAAGTTGCGAATCGCCGCGACGGCAGCACCTTGAGAAGGAAAGTCGCGATCGGGACGATAGGTATCGAGCGACGCTGACAAGAACTGACGCGGTGGCACGAGATGGGCAACCATCTCCTCTCCCCCGAGCCGATCGTCGCGCTGAAGCAGACTCATCGGGGAGGCGGTCGGTTGACCCTGCTGCTGTGTGGTCACGGGAACCCGTCCGTTGAAAATGGTGCGCCGTAGGCGTGTCGAAGTCTTACGTTCCCCGCAGCATCAGGCACGGCACAGCGCCTACAGTCATAGAGGGAGAACCCCATGTTAACCCGATTGCCGACGGCGGGATGCCGCGGCGCCGAGCACCACGGAGGCACTCATGACAATCCCGTCCGACATCGCGGCGCGCTTCTCCGAATTTGCGCATCCTGAGCGACTTGTGAGCACCGAGTGGCTCGCCGCTCACCTCGACACGCCGCGGATCGTCGTCGTCGAATCCGATGAGGATGTTCTCCTTTACGAAACCGGCCACATTCCAGGTGCGGTGAAGATTGACTGGCATCTCGATCTCAACGATCCTGTCGAACGCGATTACATCGACGGAGCGGCATTCTCCCGCCTCATGAGCTCGAAGGGCATCGCCCGCGACAGCACTGTCATCATCTATGGCGATAAGAGCAACTGGTGGGCCGCCTACGCTCTCTGGGTCTTCACCCTCTTCGGCCACGAGGACGTGCGCCTTCTCGATGGCGGTCGAGCCAAGTGGGAGGCAGAAGGTCGTGCCTATTCGACAGAAGATTCCGCACCGACGCCAACTTCGTATCCGGTCGTCGAGCGCGACGACTCACAAATCAGGGCGTTCAAAGACGATGTCCTCCTCCACCTCGGCAAGCCACTCATCGATGTGCGTTCACCAGAAGAATTTTCAGGCGAACGGACGACTGCCCCCGCATATCCGGATGAATCAGCCCTCCGGGCTGGCCACATACCGACGGCGCAGAATGTGCCATGGGGCAAAGCTGCGGCAGATGATGGCACTTTCCGAAGTCGAGCTGAGCTCGAGGCGCTCTACTTCGACGAGGCCGGCATCCGCCCAGATGACGACGTGGTCGCATACTGCCGTATCGGAGAGCGATCGAGCCACACCTGGTTCGTGCTGACCCATCTCCTCGGGCTCGAGAAGGTGCGCAACTACGACGGCTCGTGGACGGAGTGGGGATCTGCAGTCCGAGTTCCGATTGTGACCGGCTCAGAGCCTGGAGTACTGCGTTCCCGGTGACGGAGGCGACCATGATGCGATACTCGGAGCGATGAACGCACACGATCTCCCCGCGGCGCTCGCCGATATTCGGGAGGAGTTCCTCGCCGTCGGCCAACGCGAGCGCCTCACGCTGCTCCTCGAGTTCGCCAACGAGCTGCCGGAGCTTCCTGAACGCTACGCGGACCACCCCGACCTTCTCGAGCGTGTTGAAGAATGCCAAGCTCCCGTGTACCTCTTTGTTGAGGTCGATGAGGATGAGGTGGTCCACCTCTTCGTGACGGCGCCGCGCGAGGCACCGACCACTCGCGGCTTCGCATCAATTCTGGTGCAGGGCCTCGACGGCCTCCCCGCGGCGGAGGTACTCGGCGTTTCTGAGGACTTTGCGGGCACGATCGGTCTCGCCGAGGCCATCAGCCCTCTGCGCCTTCGCGGCATGAGTGCCTTGCTCTCAAGAATCAAACGTCAAGTCACGGCAAAGTCGGCGGCGTAGGGCAGCGCGTCATCGATCCAGCCATGCACTGACAATCTTGGTAAACCGCTTCGGATCGTGATTCCAAATCCTGGTGTGCCCGGCCTCGGATATCTCAGGAAACGTCACGATGTCTGGTCGCGCCTCAGCGAGTGCACGAGACGCAGTGTTGGGAACAAAGCGATCTCCTGAACTGTGCAAAAGCAGGATCGGCACTCGAAGCTCCACAGCGCGAGATACGAAATCGAGCCGGCGAAGATCGATGGGTGCGGCCTGGCCGGTGACGACTCTCCCCCACGGCCGAGTGAGCACGCGGTACACGGCGAACGTGACAAAGCGGGGAATTCTTAGCATGCCCGCCTGGTGATCAAGCGCCGTTACCCAGTCGACGACGGGCGACTCAAGGATGACGCCGTCCACGACGGCCGCAAGGTGTGAACGCGACACCGCCTGCAAGACGGTTGCCCCACCCATCGACCATCCCATGAGCACGATGCTCTTCGCACCATGATCAAGCGCGTAGCGCATCGCACTCTCGACATCGAGCCATTCGATGTCTCCGAGCGCATAGAGTCCATCGGCGCTTTGCGGGGCAAGACCGTCATTTCGATATGAAATGAGGAGAGAGGTGTAGCCAGCATCGCGGAACACCGGCACAGCCCGGATCGTCTCTCGTCGATCTACGGCGCGTCCGTGGACTTGGATAACCCAGCGGGTCGACGGTGTCTCGGGGTCGATCCTCCAGGCAGGGGCCGGGCCGAGGGTCGTCTCCACTTCGACCTCGCTAAAGGGCAGAGCGAGCTCTTCGGGGTCACGGTAATACCAGCCAGAGATTCGACACCGGGCTCCCGCACGGGGCATGCCCTCCTCAACTCGAATGAGGCGACGAGTCACCGTGTTCGGGCTACGATCCAGGATCGGCCCGACCTTCGCGTAGCCAGAATCGCGGTCAAACCAGAGGCCATAGTGGCCATCGACCAGCGACTCGGGGTGCGCCGTCAGCACGATGGTCTCGGCTTCGAGATCAAGGGCCACAATACGGATGTCGTGCACTGCCCGGCGCGGAGGCGTGACGACCCGACGAGCGACGAGCAGCGTGCCCGCGATGGTCGCTGCTGCGACAGTTCCGACACCTGCAGCGGCGACGAAGACGGCGGGAAGCCACCACTGCGCCTGCCGTGCGGCGTGCCTGCGTGCGTGCGTCACGCTTGAACTTTAGTCTTCACATGTGGCGAACTCAGATACTGGGGCAATTCCAACCCCGTTCAGCGATGCCGTTGCTGCGATTCGTCGCGCGACGTTCCGATCTGAGGTCAGCGTGCATGACATCCCGTCGCCGTCGTCGCTATCGCCTCACTCGATCGCGCTCGCTGCGGATGTCACACCGGCTCGCCACGATGAGGATTCTGATCTCGGAACCGGCCGCTTCGTGTTGCTGTACGACCCTGAAGCTCCAGATGCCTGGGGTGGGGTGTTCCGTGTCGTGTGCTTCGTGCAGGCGCCGTTGGAGACCGACATTGGCGTCGATCCATTTCTCGCGGATGTTGCGTGGTCGTGGCTCATCGACGCCCTCGATGCACGAGGCGCCCGTTATACCAACCCGTCCGGCACCGCGACGAAGATTCTCTCAACCGGCTATGGCGAACTCGCCGACCAGGGCGACGGCGCGCAGATCGAACTCAGGGCCTCGTGGACACCGAGCGACGCGGATGTCACGAGCCACGTCGAAGGCTGGGGTGAACTCCTTGGCATGCTCGCTGGCCTCCCTCCGGCCGAGGGCGTGAGATCCTTGGCGACACGCAGAGCCGCCCGCGAAGCGTGAGCCGAGAGGGATGATGTGACTTCTGAACCAAGCGATGAGGTGGCGGCCGACAGCCATCACGTGATCACGACGCGGGATGAGTATCTCGCGGCCGTCGAGCGTATCGGCGCGGGCGAAGGCCCCGTCGCGGTCGATGCGGAGCGAGCATCCGGATATCGCTACTCACAGCGCGCCTACCTGATCCAGGTCTTTCGTCGCGGAGCGGGCACCTTTCTTTTTGACCCACCAGCCATCGGCGACTTCTCTGAACTGAACGCAACAATCTCCCAGGTGGTCTGGGTATTTCACGCGGCAAGCCAGGATCTCGAATGTCTGCGAGAAGTCGGCCTCGACCCTGTCGAGATCTTCGACACTGAGCTCGGTGCCCGAATTGCTGGGCTCCCCCGCGTTGGTCTCGGGACGGTAGTCGAGTCGCTGCTCGGCATCCACCTCGCCAAAGAGCATTCCGCGGCCGACTGGTCCACACGGCCGCTGCCGGAATCTTGGCTTGTCTATGCCGCCCTCGACGTCGAGCTGCTCGTTGACCTTCGCGATGCTATCGCGTCACTCCTCGACGAGCAGGGAAAGACAGAGATGGCACGGCAGGAGTTCGCCGATGTGCTCAGCCGCACAGCACGCCCAAGTTCGCGCGGCGAAGGCTGGCGACGCCTCTCGGGAGTGCACTCCGTGCGGGGGTCACGCAACCTCGCCGTCGCAAAGGCACTCTGGGAGGCCAGGGATGCATATGCGCGGGAGACCGACATTGCTCCCGGGCGTCTGGTGCCCGATTCGAGCCTCGTCGCGGCAGCGAAGACGCTCCCCTCAAGCAAGCGCGACCTCGCGGCACTGCGTGAGTTCAGCGGTCGAGCAAGCCGGTCAGAGCTCGCGCGGTGGTGGTCAGCGATCGAAGAGGGGCTCGCCTCGACCGAAGTACTCACGCTGCGCGTCCCCGGCGCTGACACGATCCCGCCGCCCAAGGCCTGGGCTGATCGCAACCCGGAGGCCGATCAGCGGCTGAAAGTCGTACGACCTCGCATCGCCGAGCTCGCTGAGTCGATGGCCGTACCCCTTGAGAACCTACTGACGCCCGATACGCTGCGCCGCGTGGCCTGGAATCCTCCGGAGCCGCTGGGTGCCGACGCCCTCGCTGCGACCCTCGCCAAACTCGGTGCTCGTCCCTGGCAGATTGAAGCAACCGTACAGATCATCCACCAAGCCTTTGTAGATGCGGTCCAAGAGGCCCCGGAGGGCGAGGAAGACGCTTCGTAGGTTCGTGCAAAGGGTTCGTGCCCCAAAAATGCCAAGCCTAGGATCAGGTTCAGTACCTGACAACAAGGAGGCACTGTGGCCGAGATGCAAGAAGTCGTGTTCATCGATGGGGTGAGGACCCCATTCGGTCGAGCCGGCGAAAAGGGAATGTATTGGAGCACCCGGGCCGACGATCTCGTGGTGAAGGCGATGATCGCCCTCCTCGAGCGCAACCCCGCTGTGCCAAAAGACCGGATCGATGAGGTTGCGATCGCTGCGACAACCCAGACCGGCGACCAGGGGCTCACGCTCGGCCGAAGCGCGGCCATCTTGGCAGGCCTTCCCCACTCCGTTCCCGGGTATGCGATCGACCGCATGTGCGCTGGCGCGATGACGTCGGTGACGACCCTCGCAGGCGGCATCGCGATGGGTGCGTACGACATCGTGCTCGCCGGTGGCGTCGAGCACATGGGCCACCACCCCATGGGTGAGGGCGTCGACCCTAACCCCCGATTCGTCGCGGAGAAACTCGTCAACGCCGAAGCACTCAACATGGGTAACACGGCGGAGAGGATCCATGATCGGTTCCCGGAGCTGACGAAGGAGCGCGCCGACCGCTTTGCTCTCGCGAGCCAGCAGAAGTTCGCAGCCGCCGTCGCCGCTGGCAAGATCGATCCGGATCTCGTGCCGATCGCCATCAAGACTGCCGCGGGCTGGGGCCTTGCCACACGCGACGAGGCGCCCCGACCCGAGACGACGATGGAAGGGCTCGCGGATCTCAAGACCCCCTTCCGGCCGCACGGTCGGGTCACTGCCGGCAATGCATCCGGCCTGAATGACGGCGCGACGGTCGGTCTGCTCGCAAGTGGTGCAGCGGCGAAGGAGCTCGGCCTCCAGCCGAAAATGCGACTCGTGAGCTATGCCTACGCCGGCGTTGAGCCCGAGATCATGGGCATCGGCCCGATCCCGTCCACCGAGAAGGCGCTCAAGAAGGCCGGGCTCACGATTGACGACATCGGCCTGTTCGAGCTCAACGAAGCGTTTGCCGTGCAGGTGCTCTCGCTCCTCGACCACTACGGCATCGCCGACGATGACCCGCGGGTCAACCAGTGGGGCGGTGCCATCGCGGTGGGACATCCACTCGCGTCATCTGGCGTCCGCCTGATGATTCAGCTTGCACGCCAATTCGAGGAGCACCCAGAGGTTCGCTATGGGCTCACGGCTATGTGCGTCGGCCTGGGCCAGGGCGGTTCGGTCGTCTGGGAGAACCCGCACTACACGGGAAAGAAGAAGAAAAAGTGATGACGCAGAATTTCGACGAGCTCAAGGCGCTTTCCGGCGACGAGGTGGTTACCCACTCCTACGTGACGGATGTCGCGCTCTCCGATGGGCGAATGCTCGCCCTCATCACGCTCGACAACGGGCGCGACCACACCCGTCCAAACACCTTTGGGCCGCTCGGACTCCTTGAGCTCGGTGACGTGCTTGACGAGCAGAAAGCGCGTGCCGCTCGCGGCGAGATCGCTGGCGTCGCTGTCACCGGAAAGCAGTACATTCTCGCTGCCGGTGCCGACCTCAGCAAGGTGAGTGAGATCCCGAGCAGGGATGCCGCGAAGAAGCTCGCCCAGCTCGGTCACCACGTACTCGGCAAGCTCGATGAGCTCGGGGTCCCATCGTTCGTCTTCATCAACGGGCTCGCGCTCGGCGGTGGCCTCGAGGTCGCCCTCAATGCGAACTACCGCACTGTCGATCGTTCGGGCGCCGGAATCGCGCTCCCCGAGGTGTTCCTCGGCATTATTCCCGGATGGGGCGGCGCCTGGTTGCTTCCCAACCTCATCGGCATCGAGAATGCGCTCAAGGTCGTCATTGAGAACCCCCTAAAGAACAACACCATGTTGAAGCCGCAGCAGGCGTTCGACATGGGTATCGCGGATGCAATCTTCGACCCCGCAAACTTCCTCGAGGAATCGATCCGCTGGGCCGACGGCGTCATTGCCGGTGCGACGAAGGTCAAGCGCCCGAATGAACCGGGCAAGATCGAGCGGGCGGTCAAGTGGGACGTCGCGATCGGCATCGCGCACAAGATGCTTGAAAGCCGCATCGGCACGGTCGCGAAATCCCCGTATGCCGCACTCGAACTCCTCAAGGCGGCAAAGAACACCGATCGTCGCACAGGGTTTGCTGCCGAGGACGAGAAGCTCGCCGAGCTCATCGCCGGCGACCAGTTCGCCGCGAGCATCTACGCCTTCAACCTCGTGCAAAAGCGTGGAAAGCGACCGGCCGGCGCGCCCGACAAGAAGCTCGCGAAGCCGGTTACCAAGATCGGGGTCGTCGGGGCTGGCCTCATGGCACAGCAGTTCGCGCTGCTCTTCGTGCGACGTCTCAAGGTCCCGGTCATCATCACCGACATCTCGCAAGAGCAGATTGATAAGGGCCTCGGATACATCCACGGCGAGATCGACAAGCTTCTTTCGAAGGGAAAGCTCTCGCACGACGACGCTAACCGCCTCAAGGCGCTCGTCACCGGCACGACCGACAAGACGGACTTTGCCGATGCAGATTGGGTTATCGAGGCGATCTACGAGAATCTCGAGGCGAAGCAGGATGTTCTCGCCGAGATCGAGAAGCACGTTTCAGAGACCGCGGTGCTCGCGACAAACACCTCATCGCTCTCGGTTGAACAGATCGGCGCCAAGCTCGCACACCCGGAGCGGCTCGTCGGGTTCCACTTCTTCAACCCCGTCGCGGTCATGCCGCTCATCGAGGTCGTGAACACTCCGCAGACGGATGAGGCCACGCTGAGCACCGCCATGGTGACGGCTGCAAAGCTGTACAAGACGGCGGTCATCACGGCCGACACTCCCGGCTTCGTCGTGAACCGCATCCTCGCGAAGCTTCTCGGCGAGGCGATGCACGCCGTCGACACCGGCACACCGTTCGAGGTCGTGAACACGGCGAATGCGCCACTGGGACTGCCGATGACGCCGTTCGAGCTGCTCGAGCTGGTCGGGCTCAAGGTCGGTGCGCACGTGCTCGACACACATCACGCGGCGTTCCCCGAGCGATTCTTCGAGAGCGAGAACCTCCACCGCCTCGCCGAGTATGGTCAGATTTTCGAGCGCGACGGCAAGGGCAAGATCAAGGGCTTCGACAAGAAGGCCGTGAAGATCGTCTCTGGTGGCACGACGCCGATGACCCGTGAGGAGATCCTCCGCCGGCTCGAGGACGGACTCGCGGACGAGATCAAGCGCATGCTCCACGAGGGGGTCGTCGCGGCGGCCGAGGACATTGATCTCTGCCTCATCCTCGGTGCAGGATGGCCGTTCCAGATGGGTGGAGCGACGCCATACCTCGACCGTGTTGGCGCCTCCGAACGTGCCTTCGGGGGCACATTCCACACACCGACAATCCGCGGTGTCGATCACCGTTAGACCAGCACGAAAGAAAGGAGAATGGCCCGGAGTTCGCAGTCCGGGCCATTCTCCGTTTGAACTCGCCTCTCAGAGCCGAAGTATCAGCCCTCGGCGTCGACGCGCTCATTCCGTGGCTCAGAGCGGGCGACAGGAATCTTGCTGCCGAGCACCTGGGCAACGACGTCTCGCGCGATCTGCTGCGGGGTGAGACCGACCTCTTCGAGAATTTCGGCGCGCGTCGCGTGATCAAGGAACCTGTCCGGAAGGCCGAGCTCGGTCACGGCAGTGTCGACGCCGGCAGCGCGCATATCCTGGCGCAGTCGTGTGCCGACTCCGCCGACGCGCACACCATCTTCGATCGAGATCACAATTCGATGTTCGGCTGCAAGCTCGATAACACTCTTGGGGATCGGCACGACCCACCGAGGGTCGACGACCGTCGCGCCGATGCCCTGCTGCTCGAGCCGTGCCGCGACCTCGAGACCCATGTCGGCCATGGGGCCGATCGTCATGATGAGCACATCCTTTTGGGCAGACTCGTGGAGCACATCCACGCCGTCCGAGGTGCGACGCACGGCCTCGACCTCGCCTCCCACGCTGCCCTTCGAGAAGCGGATGACGGTGGGCGCATCTTCGATGGCGACCGCCTCACGCAGTTGCTCGCGCAGGCGTGACGCGTCGCGCGGCGCGCTGAGTCGGATGCCGGGCACGACCTGGAGGATCGCGAGGTCCCACATTCCGTGATGGCTCGGACCATCCGGGCCTGTTACGCCAGCACGATCGAGCACGAACGTGACGCCAGCCCTGTGCAGCGCGACATCCATCAGCACTTGATCGAAGGCACGGTTGATAAACGTTGCGTACACCGCAACGACCGGGTGGAGGCCGCCAAACGCGAGCCCAGCAGCGGATGTCACAGCGTGCTGCTCCGCGATGCCGACATCGAGCACGCGGTCAGGGAACCTGGCAGCCAGCTTGTGCAGGCCGACCGGACGGAGCATTGCGGCGGTAATGCCGACAATGCGCGGATTCTCTGCGGCGATTTCGACGATCTCGTCGGCGAACACTGACGTCCACGACGGCGAACCGGGCCCGCTCACTGACTCACCGGTCTCTGGATCGATCTGCCCGACCGCGTGGAACTGATCGGCTTCGTCGGCAAGGGCAGGCTTGTAACCTCGGCCCTTTTGCGTGATGACGTGAACGATCACGGGTGCCGCATACGTCTTCGCCTGGCGCAGTGCCTCTTCGAGCGCGTGCAGATCATGCCCGTCGATGGGGCCGAGATACTTGATGTCGAGGTTTGAGTAGAGTGCCTCGTTGTTTGTGAAGCGGCTGAGGAAGCCGTGCAGACCGCCTCGCACACCGCGGTAGAGCGCGCGTGCTGGGGCGCCGAGCCTGTCGAACAGCTTGCGACTGCCGAGGTGCAGATTGCGGTAGGTGCGCCGGGTACGGACGCCATTGAGAAACCGCGCCATGCCGCCGATTGTCGGCGCGTAGGAACGTCCGTTGTCATTGACAACGATGACGAGGTTTCGCGTGTTGTCGTCGCTGATGTTGTTGAGGGCCTCCCAGGTCATCCCGCCAGTGAGCGCACCATCGCCGACCACGACGGCGACGTGCCGATCGTCCTGTCCTGACATCTCAAATGCGCGGGAAACACCGTCCGCCCACGACAGCGAACTAGACGCATGGGAGCTCTCGACGACGTCATGCACTGACTCCGAGCGCTGAGGATACCCTGCGAGGCCGCCACGAAGGCGAAGACGGCTGAAGTCCTGGCGCCCCGTGAGCAACTTGTGCACGTAGGACTGGTGTCCGGTGTCGAAGATGATCGGGTCCTGCGGCGAGTGGAACACGCGGTGCAGGGCGATCGTCAGCTCAACGACACCAAGATTCGGACCAAGATGACCGCCGGTCTTCGACACCTCCGTGACAAGAAACCGACGGACCTCCTCTGCCAACTGTGAGAGCTGAGCAGAGGAGAGCACGTCGAGATCACGAGGACCGCTGATGGTCTCGAGAATACTCATTCCCGAAGCTTAGACGAGGCTCCTGAGCACGTACTGCAGGATGCCGCCGTTGCGGTAGTAATCCGCTTCGCCGGGAGTGTCGATGCGCACGACCGCATCGAACTCAATCGTGGTCTTGCCCTCGGGAGAATGCGCGGTCGGCTCTGCGATGACCTTCACGGTCTTCGGAGTGCGGCCCTCATTGAGCTCGGTGAGCCCGACGATGCTGATCGACTCGGTTCCATCGAGGCCGAGCGAATCGACGCTCTCCCCCGCCGGGAACTGCAGCGGCACGACGCCCATACCGATGAGGTTCGAGCGGTGAATTCGCTCGAACGACTCAGTGATGACCGCCTTGACCCCGAGAAGGCTGGTGCCCTTGGCGGCCCAGTCGCGCGACGAGCCCGAGCCGTATTCCTTGCCACCGAGAATGACAAGCGGTGTGCCCTCAGCCTGGTAGTTCTGCGATGCGTCGTAGATGAACGACTGCGGAGCATCCGGCTGGGTGAAGTCGCGGGTGTAGCCACCCTCGACTCCGTCGAGCAGCTGGTTCCGGAGGCGGATGTTGGCGAAGGTACCCCTGATCATGACCTCGTGGTTGCCACGGCGCGAGCCGTAGGAGTTGAAGTCTTTGCGATCGACCCCGTGCTCCTGCAGGTAGCTCCCAGCAGGGCTGTCGGCCTTGATGTTTCCGGCCGGGCTGATGTGGTCGGTCGTGACCGAGTCACCGAGCTTCGCGAGCACACGGGCCGAAGTGATGTCGACCACGGGCGAGGTCTCGATGGTCATGCCGTCGAAGTACGGGGGCTTGCGCACGTAGGTCGACTCTGAATCCCACTCGAACACCTCGCTGTCGGGTGTCGGCAGGGAACGCCACCGCTCGTCACCCTCAAAGACCTCGCCGTACTCCTTCGTGAACATGGCGGTGTCGATGGAGCTGTCGATCGTCGACTGCACCTCCGCGGAGTCTGGCCAGATGTCCTTCAGGAAGACCGGGTTGCCCTCGGTGTCGTTGCCGAGCGCATCAGTCTCGAAGTCAAAGTTCATCGAGCCGGCGAGTGCGTAAGCAATTACGAGGGGCGGGCTCGCGAGATAGTTCATCTTCACGTCCGGGCTGATGCGACCCTCGAAGTTGCGGTTGCCAGAGAGCACCGCGGTGACGGCAAGGTCGTTGTCGTTGATCGCGGCGGAGACCTCTTCGATGAGCGGGCCCGTGTTGCCGATACAAACGGTGCAGCCATACCCGACGGTGTAGAAGCCCAGCGCCTCCAGGTCGTCGGTGAGTCCGGCCTTCGCGTAGTAGTCGGTCACGACCTTGGAACCCGGCGCGAGCGTCGTCTTTACCCACGGCTTCGACGTGAGGCCCTTCTTCACCGCGTTGCGTGCGAGAAGTCCGGCGGCGAGCATGACGCTCGGGTTGGAGGTGTTTGTGCATGACGTGATCGCCGCGACGGCGACGGCGCCGTGGTCGAGGGTGTACTTGCGCCCATCCTGCGTGCTCACCTTGACGGGCTTCGACAGCTCCAGCGGGGCGTGGCTGACGTGGCTGTGAGAGTGCTCGTGCGCCGAGTCGGAATCCTCGGCGGTGAAGCCGATCGGGTCAGACGCCGGGAAGGTGCCCTCGACCGCGGCGTCAACCTTCGAGTGGTCGTTGGCCGCGTAATCCTGGAGATCGATCTCGAACTGCGATTTTGCAGCGCTGAGCTCGACGCGGTCCTGGGGACGCTTCGGGCCGGCAATCGACGGGACAACCGTCGCGAGATCAAGCTCGAGGTATTCGCTGAAGACAGGCTCGACAGACGGGTCGTGCCACAATCCCTGAAGCTTGGAGTACGCCTCGACGAGGTTCACCTGGTCTTCGCTGCGGCCCGTGAGGCGGAGGTAGTCGAGTGTGACGCCATCGATCGGGAACATCGCGGCAGTGGAGCCGAACTCGGGGCTCATGTTGCCGATCGTGGCGCGGTTGGCAAGCGGAACTTCGGCAACGCCGTCGCCGTAGAACTCGACGAACTTGCCAACAACGCCGTGCTTGCGCAGCATCTGCGTGATGGTGAGCACCACGTCGGTGGCCGTGACACCGGTGGGGATCGAGCCCTTGAGCTTGAACCCGACGACCTTGGGAATAAGCATCGACACGGGCTGGCCGAGCATCGCGGCCTCTGCCTCAATGCCGCCGACGCCCCAGCCCAGCACACCGAGACCGTTCACCATTGTCGTGTGGGAGTCGGTTCCGACGCAGGTGTCGGGGTAGGCGCGGAGCACACCGCCGACCTCACGCGTGAACGTGACGCGCGCCAGGTACTCGATGTTGACCTGGTGGACAATGCCCGTGCCGGGCGGCACGACCTTGAAGTCGTCGAATGCCGTCTGGCCCCACCGCAAGAACTGGTAGCGCTCGCCGTTGCGCTCGTACTCAATCTCGACGTTGCGCTCGAGGGCATTTTCGCTGCCAAAGAGGTCTGCGATGACCGAGTGGTCGATCACGAGCTCGGCCGGTGCGAGGGGGTTAATCTTGTTCGCGTCGCCACCGAGCTCTGCAACGGCCTCGCGCATGGTGGCGAGGTCGACGATGCAGGGCACGCCGGTGAAGTCCTGCATGATGACGCGGGCAGGGGTGAACTGGATCTCGGTGTCTGGTTCTGCACCGGGATTCCAGGATCCGAGAGCCTCGATCTGCTCCTTGGTGACGTTCGCACCGTCTTCGGTGCGAAGGAGGTTCTCAAGGAGGACCTTCAGGCTGAATGGAAGCTTCTCGTACCCGGCGACCTTGTCGAGTCGGAACACCTCGTAGTCGGTCGAACCGACCGTGAGAGTGTCCCGTGAACCGAAACTGTTGACTGACGACATGGCGTCGACTCCCTTGCTCTGGCCGGCGCGCAGAACACGCCGCATTTTCGTAGGCAATCCTCGCCGTGATCGGTGATCGTCACCAGCAAGGTAAGCCTAAGTCGGTGATGCCAAGCGAACGAGAAATGTCTACGGATATTTATCTTGATGTCAAGATAAATATATCACGCTGGGTCACTCGACACGCGCTCATCGACCGGCCTGGCGTTGCCGTAGACCGCCCTGACCAGGAGCCAGGTCACCCACAACATCGCCGCATAGAGGGGAACCCCCATGACGAGCTTCGTCGCCGCAAGGGCTTCCGTCTGCTCCGCGAAGTACAGCGGCGCCTGGACGAGCAGCCTGCCCGAAAAGAGGCCGACCCAAAGCCACGTTGCCACGGTGAGAACGCGCCGCTTTGTACGATCATCACGCCATTCGCTGAGTTCATTCGTCAAGAGGCCGACGATGACTCCGACGATGGGCCAACGAATCGCGAGAGACACGAGGAGCACGACGACCGAGATCGCATTAATGATCAGTCCTGGCACAAAGTTGTCCTCTGCGCGACCGGTCAGCAGTGCGAGTGCCGCCGAGACACCGATGCCAACGAGACCCGCGAGCGCTGGAGTGATCATCGACCGGCTCAGCGCGCGCGCTGCGACGAACGCGAGAGCGACCCCGAGCGGCGCGAGCACCGATGGCACGACATCTTGCGTGATCGTGTACACAATGAGGAACCCGAGGCCGGGGAGAATCGACTCGACGAGCCCCCTGATCCCACCAACGGCGCGGAGGAGTGACGACGCGGTGGGAACCTCACCAGGTGCGACCGTGGCAAAGCCGGCATTCCTGGCGGCCGCACCGAGTGCGATTCGCAGCTCTTCTCGAGTGCTCAGCGACGCGGCGTCACCATCGGCTTCAGGTGTCGCGGACCCCCGTGCCTCGGCCGCTGGCTCCGGTTCGCGGTCGATCGTCACGAGCTTGGAGTTGCGGGCAGCACCGGCGCATTCGTTGCGCCCTGACGTGGCATCTGGAGCGGGATGAGGTCGCGCGGCGGCATTGGGGTGGAGCCTCTGACCACGACGATGCTCCTGAAGAGATCTTCGATCTTCGCCGCGGCATCCTGATCGACGAGTCCCTCCCCCGCGATCACGCCGCGGAGAAACCAACGGGGGCCATCGACGCCAATAAAGCGGGCGAGCCGCTTCGAGCCAGGCTGCCCAGACGCGGTCGCGGGGATCTCGGCAAGGAGCTCGGGGCCGAACGTTCCGGTAGTGAGCTTGGTCGTTCCCCCTTGCTTGCCAATCTGCTCGGCGATCTGCTGCCGGATCTCATGCCAAAGCCCTGCTGAGCGGGGAGCGGCAAATGGCTGCACTTGAAGGCTCGACCCGGCGTAGTCGAGCCCGATGGCGACAACGCGCTTGCTGCCCTCTTCGATCTCAAGCCGCAACTGCAAGCCCTCCCTCGGAAGAATCTTCACGCCGCCGAGATCGACATACGGTCGAACCGCATTGGCTTCACTCTCGTCGAACGGGCCATTCGTTGCGCGGTCAGCAGGCGCAGACTTGGACTGCACGAGCCCATCGTCTGTCTCTGAACTGGTGTCGGTCACTCCGTGACTCCTTCTTTCGTTGCGCGGATGCCGGTCGAGCCGAAGCCTTGGGCGCCGCGTTCTGTCTCGTCATGCTGCTCGACTGGTACGAACTTCGCCGAAACGATGGGCACAACCACCAGTTGTGCGATGCGGTCACCCACTTCTACAGCGAACGACGCTTGACGATCTGTGTTGAGCAGTGTCACTCGAAGCTCTCCACGATAACCGGCATCGACCGTGCCAGGGCTGTTCACGATCGTAATTCCGTGACGTGCCGCCAGGCCGCTCCGTGGCACGACAAACCCCACGTGTCCGCCTGGAAGTGCTACCGCCACGCCGGTGCCGACAGTGGCTCGCTCACCCGGGCCAATGGTGACGGATTCGGATGAACGGAGGTCAGCGCCAGCGTCGCCAGGGTGGGCATACGCCGGGAGGTAGCCGCCGACGATTGGGACATCGATGGAATGAGTCACGAGACGAGGGTAGTGCAGTGCGACTACGGAGCAGAAAGTCTGATCGAATAGAGCACATGACGACGTACCGAGAACGCCTCTGGCCCGCACCCGGACTTCTGGTGGCACTGCTCTTGATCATTCCCGCGACGATGCTCGTGTTCCTCCCGGTTGAAGCATCCGTCGGGGTTATCGTCGCCATCGTTCTCTACATCGGGCTCGCAGGCGTGCTCGTGTTGAGATCCCCAACGATCACCGTCGACTCCAGCGGAATCAAGGCTGGCCCAGCCACACTGCCCGTCGAGGCGATTGGCGAAGCCCACGCCTTCCGGGGCGTCGAGGCGACAGCCGAACGCGGAATCCGACTTGATGCCAGGGCCTGGCTCGTCATCCGCGGTGGAGTGTCCTCAGCCGTGAAGGTCGAGGTTGAAGACAACGCCGATCCGACGCCCTACTGGCTCATTGCGAGTAGAGACCCAGAGGGCCTGGTCGCCGCGATCGAGAAGGTTAGGCTGCACACTCGAGGCAAATAGACCCGAGCTTCTCCTGGTGGTCGATCTGCGAGCGGTGCTTCACGAGGAAGCAACTGACGCACGTGAACTCGTCGGCCTGCGGTGGCAGGACCACGACGTCGAGATCCATGTCGGAAAGATCAGCGCCGGGAAGCTCGAAGCCACCGGGGTTGTCGGCATCATCGGAGTCGACGACACCGGACATCTTGTCTGGGACACGCTCCTTGAGGGCCTCGATGCTCTCGGAGTCATCGTCGGTCTTACGAGGTGCGTCGTAGTCGGTTGCCATGCCCATCCAGTCTTGGTACGTGCCGATCGTTCTCGATCGGCGGCGACAGTTTGCCTCATTCGAATGTGAATAGCAAACGCGGGCAGGAGGCCCGAGTTCACGGGGTGGACAACTCGCGGCACGCCCTGCGTATTCCCGCGATTTGAGCGATCCCGTGAGAATCTAGAGCCGAACCGTGACGGCCTGAAAGGCGATCAGCATGCAAGACCTGAGAGTCAACGGAGTGGAGAATGGCGCACTCCTCGCGAGTGCGGATGATGGCACCCGGTACCGCATTCCCATCGACGAAGAAACGCAGTCGCTGCTGCGGCGACGGTCGCCCGTGGGGCACGGGGAACGCCGAGTTGCCCCACGGGAAGTGCAGGCTCACATTCGAGCCGGCCTGTCTGCACAGGACGTCGCCGATCTCACGGGTGCTTCGATCGACTACATCGGGAAGTTTGAGGGTCCCGTCCTTGCGGAGCGGCAGTTCATCGTCAGCGCCGCGCTTGCCGTGCCCGTGAACACCGCGACCGACTCCGATCCGCTCAACGGGGCCACCTTCGGCACCGTCATGGCAGAGCGTCTACTCGAGATCGACGCACGGGATGTGACGTGGGCGAGCTGGAAGGATGTTGAAACCGGCTGGATCGTCAAGCTCGAGTTCGCTGCTGACGATGTGGAACACGACGCGCGCTGGCAGTTCGACCCCAAACGAGCAACCCTTGCGCCAATCAACGGAGACGCAACCCGATTGAGCCAGCAGGGCGAAATCACCGGCTCGCTCATTCCCAGGCTGCGCGCGGTGCCAGGAGACGAACGCGCACCCGACACCACCCGCTTCGATAGCGGAGCGTTCTCAGACGACCAACTCTCACGCGACACCGCGCCATACGCTGCGGCCATCCCGTTTACTCGCGGCCCCCAGGCGGTGTCGCCCGAGGCGATCAATCGCGATGCTTCTGAGGGTGCCGCCGAGAGCGGCCACACGGCCGACCTTCTCGAAGCGCTTCGTCGCCGCCGCGGTGTGCGCGAGTCAGCACCTCTCGAAGATGAGGGCCCTCGCGCTGCCCATCCCGCGACGGGCAGCGTCCGTGTCATCGACATTCCCCTTGACGACTTCGACGACGACGAGACGCCCGCGGTGCACGACCGCACACCTCCCGACCGCACTGTTCCCATGCAGTCGATTTCGTCGAAGCCGGCAAAAAAGGGGCGCGCATCAATGCCGAGCTGGGACGACATCGTGTTCGGCGCCAAGTCCGACGACGATTAGTTCTCGGCGAACGCACCAAAGCGGAGAAGGGGCACGCGTGACTCCTCCGGAGTGAGCGAGCCATGCTGGCCGACCATGGCGAGTGCGGAGGCCGACGCGGACCGTGAGTCGTAGTAGGCGACGGCCTTCCGAGCCGCAATCAGGATGTCGCCAATGCGCGGCAACACGACCGAGTCGACCGTCTCGCCGAACCATCCCGCAGCGACTGCTTCCGCACGGGACACAACCCACGAGCGACCACCCTCGGCGGTGCGCCACCGCTCCAGCGCTGCCGCATGGCCCGCACTCGAAAGACCGGGATCCAAATGCACCTGGAGGCATCGAGGTTCACCGGCGACCGCCGTCACACCCTCGAGCAATCCCTCGGCCGTGTCGTAGTGGATGTGCTGGTGTTGTTGGACATCCACCATCCCGTGATCTGCCGTCAACAGCAGACCCTCGCCAGCAGGACCCGATGACGTGAACGCCCTCAGCGCAGCATCGAGATCCTCAAGCGCTGTGATCCACCGATCAGAAGACCAGCCATGCCGATGGGCGATCTGGTCGAGTTCGGGCACGTAGACGTAGGCGATTCCCTCGCCGACGGCCGAAAGATGAGTGCGAGCGGATTCCAGCCGATCCCGAAGATCGCTTGCGACCAGGTACTCGGCACCGCTGAGCACCGCGCTTGTGAATCCCGATGTTTCATACCTCGCGGCGCCCACCGCGAACGATGGAATACCCATATTGGCGGCACGCTCGAATATCGTTTCCGATCGCTGCCAGGTCGCCGCGGTGTCGATGTCGTCCCACCCGCTGAGGAGGTTGACAACGCTGCCGGTCGCCGGGTCGAGGGAGGTGTAGCCAACCATGCCGTGGATCCCAGGAAGGGTTCCCGTCGACAGCGTCGTCAGCGCAGCGGCCGTCGTCGTAGGGAACCCAGATGCAAGCACCGACGATGTCGCAGAGGCAAGCGTGCGCGCGTGGCCAACACGCGCCTTCAGCATGTGGGCTCCGAGGCCATCGACGAGCACCACAATGGCCCGCTTGACACGCGGGAGAGCGAGACTGTTCGGCTCCCCCAGCACTGACGAAAGCAAACTCGGCATGACATCGGCGAGGCTCAACCGTTGCGAGAACGGCGCCGGTAACATGGCGTCAATCTTATGACTACTCCCGCCAATCGCACCGCAGACGAGCCCCAGGAACGGATCGACGACGTCGATCTCGCGACCGAGATGGAAGGCTCTTTTCTCGAGTACGCGTACTCCGTGATCTATTCGCGCGCCCTCCCAGACGCGCGTGACGGTCTCAAGCCTGTACAGCGGCGCATTCTCTTTCAGATGACAGAGATGGGGCTTCGACCAGATCGCGGACACGTCAAGTCAGCGCGGGTCGTCGGCGACGTCATGGGCAAGCTCCATCCCCACGGTGACGCGTCGATCTACGACGCGATGGTGCGACTGAACCAGTCATTCATCATGCGCGTACCGCTCATTGACGGGCACGGGAACTTTGGATCGCTCGATGACGGGCCAGCAGCGCCGCGCTACACGGAGGCCCGGCTCACCGCTGCGGCGTTGGCGCTGACGGCGGATCTTGACGAGGACGTCGTCGATTTCGTGCCGAACTACGACAACCAGCTCATGCAGCCCGAGGTGTTGCCATCGGCGTTCCCAAACCTGCTCGTCAACGGTGCGACCGGCATCGCGGTCGGCATGGCGACCAATATGGCACCTCACAACCTCGTTGAGGTGGTCGGCGCTGCGCGACACCTGCTCGAAAATCCGGATGCGACGCTCGATGACCTCATGGCATTTGTCCCCGGTCCCGACCTGCCAAGTGGTGGCACGATCGTCGGTCTCGCCGGCATCCGGGATGCGTACGAGATTGGTCGAGGCAGCTTCAAGACGCGGGCCCGGGTTTCGATCGAGTCCATCACCGCGCGCAAGACCGGCCTCGTCGTCACCGAGTTGCCATACATGGTCGGCACCGAAAAGATCATCGAGAAGATCAAAGACGGCGTGAGCTCAAAGAAGCTCAGTGGCATCTCGGATGTCGCAGACCTCACCGACCGCAAACGTGGACTTCGACTTGTGATCGGCATCAAGACGGGGTTTAACCCCGAGGCGGTGCTCGAGCAGCTCTACAAGCACACACCGCTCGAAGACCAGTTCAACATCAATAACGTTGCGCTCGTTGACGGCGGACCCCGCACGCTCGGACTCCGGGAGCTCCTCCGCGTCTACCTCGATCACCGACTTTCCGTCACGACGCGTCGCAGTCGGTACCGACTCGACCGACGCCGCGAGCGGCTGCACCTTGTCGAGGGCCTGCTCATCGCGATTCTCGACATCGATGAGGTTATCCAGGTCATCCGCACCTCGGATGATTCCGAACAGGCGCGCACCCGCCTTCGCGAGGTCTTCGACCTCAGCGAAGTGCAGGCCGAGTACATCCTCGAGCTGCGGCTTCGCCGCCTCACCAAGTTCTCACGCATCGAGCTCGAAGCCGAACGTGATCAACTCATGGCGGAGATCGCCGACCTCGAACGCCTGCTCGCAAGCCCCACACTGCTCCGTGACCTCGTGAGCCGCGAACTCGACGACGTCGCCGAACGCTTCGGCACACCGCGACGCACCCTCCTCACCGAAGCGCGTGCGAGCGTTGCCACGGCGGGTCGCTCAAAGGTTGCGCCGGTACTTGAGCTTGCCGACGTGCCGTGCCGAGTGATTCTCTCTACGACCGGGCGCATCGTGCGCGTGGACTCACCTGAGGGAGTCCAACCTCTCGCACGTCCCGCCCGGCGCTCCAAGCACGACGCCGTACTCGCCGAGGTCACCACGACGAGCCGGAGCGAGATCGGGGCGGTCACGAACCTTGGACGCATCATCCGTCTCTCCCCCGTCGACCTCCCTGTCGTCCCCGAGAACTCGGTGCAGCTTTCGGCGGGCCGCAAGATCTCGGAATACATGGGTCTCGACACGAAGCGCGAACGAGTCCTCACCCTTGTCTCGCTCTCCGATACCACTCCCCTCGCATTGGGTACGCGGCAGGGCATTGTGAAACGGGTCATACCGGGCGATCTGCCGAATAGGCCGGACTTCGAGATCATCTCGCTCAAGCCAGGCGACACGGTCGTGGCCGCTGCTCCTGCGAGCGACACGGCAGAGCTCGTCTTCGTCACCAGCGATGCGCAACTTCTGCGGTTCGGTGCGGATGCGGTGCGCCCGCAGGGCAGGCCGGCCGGCGGCATGAGCGGCATCCGACTCGGTGCCAACGCATCGGTGCTGGCCTTCAGCGTGATCGATGACGCGTCGGCCGCGATCGTCGCGACACTTTCCGGGTCGAGCGCGACAATTCCGGGCACAGACGCCGGTCGCGCAAAAGTGTCGGCTCTCTCGGAGTTTCCGGCAAAGGGCCGCGGCACTGGCGGGGTTCGCGCCCACTCCCTCCTGAAGGGAGAGGACATGCTGACGGTGGCGTGGGCCGGGCCAGCACCGGCGTTTGCGGTCGGGCCGGATGGTTCCGCTCGCACGCTGCCAGACGCTGGCGCGAAGCGCGATGCGTCAGGCACGCCGCTTGAGAATGTCGTCGGCAGCATTGGGCGAGCGCTCGGGCTCTGAACCTCTGCCCGGATTCGCCACCACTCAGAACGGGTCAGACGTCGATACGCTCGCGGCTCAGAGCATTCGACCCCTCGATGATGAACTCCTTGCGTGGCGCGACGTCATTCCCCATGAGCAGTTCAAACACCCGCTCGGCGGCGACTGCATCCGAGATGTTGACCCGTCGAAGGGTGCGATGCAATCGATCCATCGTGGTCGTCGCAAGCTGGTCGGCATCCATCTCCCCGAGCCCCTTGTACCGCTGAATCGGGTCCTGATAGCGGCGCCCGGACTTCTTGAGTTGCGCGAGCACGCCTGTGAGCTCGGCTTCGGAGTAGGTGTAGACCGTCTCGTTCGGCTTTGCGCCCGGGTTCATGATGACTACCCGGTGCAGCGGCGGGACGGCCGCGTAAACACGCCCGTCGCGGATCACGTCCGGCATATAGCGAAAGAACAGCGTGAGGAGGAGCGTGCGAATGTGCGCGCCATCGACATCCGCATCGCTCATGATGATGACCTTGCCGTATCGGGCCGTTGAGAGATCGAAGCTTCGCCCCGAGCCGGCACCGATGACCTGGATGATTGAGGCGCACTCCGCGTTCGAGAGCATGTCGGAAACCGAGGCCTTCTGCACGTTGAGAATCTTGCCTCGGATGGGCAGGAGCGCCTGATACTCGCTGTCGCGAGCGAGCTTCGCCGTCCCGAGCGCAGAGTCACCCTCGACGATGAATAGCTCGCTATTGCCGACGTCGCTGCTGCGGCAGTCAACCAGCTTTGCGGGGAGTGTCGAATTCTCGAGAGCGTTCTTGCGACGCTGGGTCTCCTTGTGCGCGCGTGCAGAGACCCGAGATTTCATCTCTGCCACGATCTTTTCGAGCACGAGGGCACTCTGGGCCTTATCGTCCCGCTTCGACGAGCTGAAGCGTTCTGTCATCTGTTTCGCGATGACGCTTGCAACGATCGCGCGAACGGCGGGCGTGCCGAGGATTTCCTTCGTCTGCCCCTCGAACTGTGGCTCCGGAAGCCGCACGGTGAGCACCGCGGTCAGCCCGGCGAGGATGTCATCCTTCTCGAGCTTGTCGTTGCCAACCTTGAGCCGGCGTGCATTCTGCTCGACCTGGGACCGCAGGAACTTCATCATTCCCTGCTCAAACCCGGTTTGATGCGTTCCGCCCTTCGGGGTCGCGATGATGTTGACGAAGCTTTTGAACTCCGTGTCGTAGCCGGTGCCCCAGCGCAGAGCGATGTCGACCTCGCACTGACGCTCCAGCTCCGTCGCGACCATGTGCCCGCGATCATCGAGCACCGGCACCGTTTCTTTGAAGGTTCCGGAGCCGTGCATTCGCCACGTGCTCGTGAGTGCGGTGTCGGGTGCCATGTAGTCAACGAACTCAGAGATTCCACCGTCAAAGCGAAACGTCTCCGCCGTCGGCTCTTCGCCACGATGGTCAGCGACGTCGAGCGTCAGCCCACCGACAAGGAAGGCGGTCTGGCGAGCCCGGGACATGAGCTCGTCGGTCTGGAAGGTCGCGCCCTTCGTGAAGATCTGGGGATCTGCCCAGTACCGCACGCGAGTGCCGGTGACGCCCTTCGCCGTCTTGCCGATGACGCGGAGTTCGCTGCGCTTCTCGAACGGAGTGAACGGTGCATCCGGCCGTGGGTCTCGGGGATCGGAGTCGGCAAAGATTCCAGGCTCGCCACGGTGGAACGACATCGCCCAGGTCTTGCCATTGCGATCGACCTCGACGTCGAGGCGTTCTGACAGGGCGTTGACGACCGAGGCACCGACGCCGTGCAGGCCACCGGACGATGCATACGATCCGCTGCCGAACTTGCCGCCAGCGTGGAGCTTGGTGAACACCACCTCGACTCCGGAGAGCCCGGTCTTTGGCTCGATGTCGACCGGGATGCCGCGCGCACGATCTCGGACTTCGACACTCCCGTCAGCATGAAGCACGATTCCGATGGAGTCGCCGTGACCGCCGAGGGCTTCATCGACCGAGTTGTCGATGATCTCCCAGAGGCAATGCATGAGACCGCGGGAATCCGTCGACCCGATGTACATTCCTGGCCGCTTGCGCACGGCTTCCAGCCCCTCGAGCACCGAGAGGTGGCGAGCAGAGTAGTCGGAACTCGACACGGGTGACTCCTTCATTGAAAACGCTGATGCCCGGACTGAGTCCGAGCATCTCGGGCAAGCCTACTGAGCGATGCGACACAGACGAGAAACCGACACCCCCCTGCACTGGGTGGTACGCGGTGAGCGAAATACTTGCGACTGATACCGGAGATTCAGGCGCGGCATGCTTGTATTGACGTACGGCGCTCACCGAGCGCCGGTTCGACCTACGGAGGAGGAACCCATGTCTCAGATCTCACCCGAGACGACCGAGCGCGACTCCTACCAACTCACCGGCGCAGACCGGTGCGACAGCTGCGGGGCCCAGGCCTACATTCGCGTCGCGATCGGCGGCAGTGAGCTGTTGTTCTGCGCGCACCACGGGCGTCGCCATCAGGAGAAGCTCGAAGCGGTTGCGACCGAATGGCTCGACGAGTCCGCAAGACTCCTTGAGGACGCGAAGGCGTAACTCCGCCTCAGCAGCTTCGGCAGCCGGAGCGCCGCCGCGCTACTGCGCCGCGGACACGACGTAGCGGCGCGGGATCGCGACACTGATCCTGGTCGTGATCTCGTCGCCGAGCGTGCCGGTTAGATCGCCCCACTCGCGCACCGTCTGCTCTCCTTCAGCGCCGGGTCCGAAAAGGACGACAGACGCTCCGGGGTGCGCAGTCGACACCGCATCGACCTCCATCGAGTCGAGGAACACGCGCAGCACCCGCGCGCGAACTCCCCCGATCGCCACCGCAACCCGACCGGCAGCTCGGTATGGGATGCCGTCGGCGAACCCGAGGGGTACGATCGCGCGCGTCTCGCGCCCTTCGACTCGAACACCGCTCACTTCGGAGCGGAGGGTCATGACGGGAACCACGCCGATGTCTGCAGGTGTGACCCCGTCGAACGACGGGATGCCCCAGCAATGGCCGCCCATCCTCACCATGTCGAATCGCACGTCGTAACGTCGCAAGCCCGCCGAACTCGCGGCGAGATGTCGGATCGGGAATTCGACACCGAGGTCACCGGCGACCGTGATGGCCTGCTCAAAGCGTTCTCTCGCGAGGGTGTCCTCTTCCTCCGAAGCTTCAGCGATGTGCGACCAGATGCCGGCGATCCGGACCTTCCCCAGATCACGCGCCCGCTTCGCCTCGGTGACGAGCTTCGGCCACTCTGCAGCGGTCGCCCCATTCCGATTGAGCCCGGTGTCGATTTTGAGGTGGATCGCAGCTTGGACCTCTGCGGCTGCCCCCACGATCGCACCCAGTTCGGAGCGCTGCGACACACCAAGATCGACGCGTTCTGCCACGGCCTGGGCGAAGTCCTGAGTTGATGGGTACTGCCACGCCATCACGAGCACGTCGTCGGAGATCCCCGATCGTCGGAGGCGGAGCGCGGAGTCGACATCCAGCACGCCGAGGCGTCGTGCCCCCGCATCCACTGCGGCGTATGCCATCTCGACCAGGCCATGGCCATACGCGTTGGCCTTCAACACCACCATGAGCTCGGCCGGTGCCACGACCGACATCAGGTGACGGACGTTGCGCCCGAAGGCGGTGAGGTCGATGACGGCCTCCGTCACGTTCTGGCTCATATCCATCGCCGTTCTACTCTGGCGGTGAGGCCGGCGACGATCGCGGCACTCGGCACACCGAGCCATGACGCCCACTCCTGAGCTCCAGGCGCTCCTGTGGCCGGGTCACCGATGACTTCGACGATGTCACCGATACTGATGTCAGCTTCGCCGATGTCGAGCACCGAGGCATCCATGGCCACCCTTCCAGCAATGGTGTACCGGATGCCAGCGAGCGAGACCTGGGCGATGTTGCCAGCGGAACGGTCGATTCCGTCACCGTACCCGACGGGCACGAGCGCGATCGTGGTCTCGCGTGTCGTGCGATAGGTATAGCCGTACGACACCCCGACACCGGCAGATACCCGCTTCACAGCAATGACCGGCGCAAGAAGCGACAGCGCAGTTCGTGTTGCGACGGTTGGCAGTTCGAGCGAGGTGCTGAGTCCGAAGAGTTCGGCGCCAGCTCTGACGACGACAGGAATCCCCGCGCAGAGGCTGCTGAGCCCGTGCGATGCGAATTCGAGACCGACGGATTCAAGAGCGACGTCGGTCGATGCGGCAGCAGCCAGCGCCGCTGCCAGCGCCTGGGGACTCTCGCCCGAGACCGCGAGTGAGATTCGAAGGCCACCGTCGCGGTGCCGCGCTGCGATGCGCCGCAGCACCGATTCGAATTCGCCCTGGCTCAGCGTCTCGACGCCCGGCGCATCGCCAATCGACAACCACAGTCTGCGCACTCCGGAGGCGACGGCAGTATCGAACCCGGCAATCGATGCGACACCGACCGCAAGACCCAAGTCGGCTGCGGGCTGGAGGTCACCGCTCGGCGCTGGAGTCCAGAGCACTATCTCTGCACCGGACAAGACCTCGTGCAGACGCACGGCATCCGACAACCTCGAGACGCCGAACTGACGCGCACCGCTTGCGACGAGGGTGGATGCTGCCGACTCAAGTCCATGCCCGAAGGCGTCTGAAGGTAGGTCGGCCAAGACGGGAAGTCGTGCGGCCGCAGCAACAATGGCGAAGTTCTCAGTTACTCGGTCGCGCACAACGAGTGCGACACGAAGGCCAACAGAGTCAACGTCGACGCCGTCCATCAAGAGCGCTCAGCCGGCCGAACCACGAACGGTGACATTCGCGGCGCGTGCGAGGATGCGCCGGCACTCCAGCGCGAGGGCGTCGAGCTTCGCGTGTCCGGACCCGAGTATGTAATCGAGACTCCGTCGAGTGGCAGCCGCCGAGAGGAGGTGGTCCGCGACGGTGGGGTTCATCGCCAACACTGGGCCCTGGAGGTGCGTGCCGATCGCATTGTGCGCATGAACACCCTCGCCCGCGCCAGCGTCATTGCCGCGACCCGTCACCGGCACGCCGAATGCGACGGCCGACGGGCCCATGGTCGTGCGGGAACCATGATTCTCGATTCCGATGAGACGGCCGTGGTCGGGAGTGTCAACGACAAAACAGTTCGTAACCACTCGATCAGCCGTGGCATCCGTTTCGACGTCGAACACTCCGGCACCCTCAATAGTGTGGCCGCCCGGAAGTCTCACGGACGTGCCGAGAAGCTGAAGGCCGGCAGTCACCGCGAGCATCGGCACACCGTCGTCACGCCAGCTCTGCAGACGGGCAGCGATTGAGGCGACCGCCGGCTCCAGCACACGCAGCGCGGAGACAGGACCCGTGCCGATCGTCACGATGTCTGCAGTCTCGGGAAGTTCATCCCCCGGGTTGTGCAGCACGTGCTCGACGTCGAATCCGGCAAGGCGGAGACGTTCGCGCAGCACAATGACATTGCCCATATCGCCGTTCACCGCGAGATGCTCCGGAAACAGCTCGACAATTCTCAACGTCGTCACACGACACCCCGCTCGAGGTCGCTATGGCCGAGATACTTGCGCGCGTGAATCATCTGGTCGTAATCGAGGATGAGCGTCCGCTTGCCATCAGCCGGAATCGGCGAGGCGAGGATGCGATCGAGCGCCTTCTCCAGGTCTGTCTCGAGAACACCATGCTCGATTCCCGCGTACGCGAGCCTGAGTGCCATGAACGCCGCCTTCGGACCGGAGACAATATCGACGTGTGAGAACTTCGAGACATCCGCGGCATACAGCCATGACAGGTCTTTGCTGCCCTCGTCGAGAGCGATCATGACGGAGTCTGGCGCACCATCGAGGTAGTCGACATTCATCTGAAAGCTCGCGAGATTTTTCAGCAGCAGGATCTCAAGGTCCTGCCCATCGTGACGCACCACTTCGCCGCGACCGTATACGGGCTTCGCCGACTCGAGGGACTCGATCGCGGTATCGAGCGAGAACTGATCGCCGAGCACTCGGTGCGCGAGCGTGATAGCGGCAGCCGCGTCGACTGCATAGTGGAG
This sequence comes from Homoserinimonas flava, assembly GCF_054969005.1. NCBI lineage: Bacteria > Bacillati > Actinomycetota > Actinomycetes > Micrococcales > Microbacteriaceae > Homoserinimonas > Homoserinimonas flava. The sequence goes on along the minus strand of NZ_JBUEQS010000001.1, from coordinate 767,739 downwards.
GCCTCTGCCGGCAAGCGTGATATGGCGTGGCACTCCATCGAAGGAGATGGTGGCCGTCGCGCCTGCGACGCCGGTGACTTCGGCAAAGGCTTCGCGCGCGGCCGATGGAGGCGCCTGCTCGTTCTCGTAGTCGCGAGCGATAACCTGCCCGTGCGGGGCCGAGGCGATCGCCGACTCCGTGAGTCCAAAAAAGCCGAGGTCGAGACGACCCTCCTCCTCAAGACGCTTGGCGAGCGTGGTCAGGAAGTGGTCATCACGGTTGAGCACCACAGTGCCGCTGACACCGTCAACGATGTCGCGAAACATGCCCGCAACTCGCTCCGGCTCGTGGAAACGATAGATCTGGTCGATCTGGAGGTTGAGGATGACGGCGGCTACCGGGTCCAAGGCGTCAGCGATGACCTTGCCGAATGCCTCATCCACTTCGATGACCCCGATGTCGGACGTAAGCCGGCCGGTGAGGCTCACCTGTCCGAGGATCGACGAAGCGATGCCCTGCGGGAGGTTGCCCCCCGAAGGGTTAGTGAAGACCGAGAGTCCGTGACCACGCATGATCGAGGTGAGCATGTGTGTCGTCGTCGACTTGCCATTCGACCCCAACACGAAGAGGTTGCCGTGCGGGAACTGCCGCGTCACATCTGCGAGAAAATTCGGAGCGAGACGGAGCGTCACATATCCCGGGAACGCCGAGCCCCCACCGCGCAGACGCGCGAGAACGCGGACGATCTTGCCAATCGCAATCGGCAGGAGATACCGCGCTGCCGATGGCCGCGTTCCGAGCGGTGGTGGCGTCCTACTCAAGGTAGTCGCGGAGGGACTGCGACCGCGAAGGATGACGCAGCTTCGCCATCGTCTTCGACTCGATCTGACGGATGCGCTCACGCGTCACGCCGAACGTGTCGCCGATCTGGTCGAGCGTCTTCGGCATCCCGTCGCCGAGACCGAAGCGCATGCGGATGACTCCGGCTTCGCGCTCCGAAAGCGAGTCGAGCAGACTCTCGAGTTGCTTCTGCAACATCGTGAATCCGACGGCATCGGCGGGGACAACAGCCTCGGTGTCCTCGATGAGGTCACCGAATTCGCTGTCACCGTCTTCGCCGAGTGGCGTGTGCAACGAGATCGGCTCACGCCCATACTTCTGCACCTCGACGACCTTCTCCGGCGTCATATCGAGCTCACGGCTGAGTTCTTCTGGCGTTGGCTCCCGGCCCAAATCCTGCAGCATTTGGCGCTGCACTCGTGCGAGCTTGTTGATGACCTCAACCATGTGCACGGGAATGCGGATGGTTCGGGCCTGGTCGGCCATCGCACGGGTGATTGCCTGTCGGATCCACCACGTCGCGTACGTCGAGAACTTGAAGCCCTTGGTGTAGTCGAACTTCTCGACCGCACGGATGAGACCCAGGTTCCCCTCCTGGATGAGGTCGAGAAACTGCATGCCGCGACCGGTGTAGCGCTTTGCGAGCGAAACAACGAGCCTGAGGTTCGCACCGAGCAGGTGGCTCTTGGCCCGCTGGCCGTCTTTTGCAACCCACTGCAATTCGCGACGCTGAGCAGGCGAAAGCTTGTCGCCCTCGTTCGCAAGTTTGTCTTCGGCGAACAGCCCCGCCTCGATACGCATCGCAAGCTCAACCTCTTCGGCAGCGTTGAGGAGTGCAACCTTGCCGATCTGCTTCAGATAGTCCTTGACAGGGTCCGCCGTCGCCCCAGTGATTGCGGCGGAGTAGACGGGAACCTCGTCGTCGTCATCGCCAGCAGAAAGCACGATCGCGCCGGTGGGGAGCTTCTCGTCGTTTGCGCCCTCCTTGGGCTCCTCGTCGACATCTGTCTCGGCGACAGCTGCCTCGTCGACCTCCCCCACTTCGGCGTCTTCGGCCTTTGCGGCAGCCCGTGACTTGGCCTTCGTTGCGGGCTTCGTCGCGGACTTGCTCGGGGCCTTCACCTCGGGCTCGGTGGCATCCGGTGACTCGGGCGCCGTCTTCTTCGTCGCCCGCTTTGCGGGGGCCTTCTTCGGCGCTGACGTTGCGACGGCGGGCTTCGTTGCCCCACCGGCGGCAGCAGACTTCGTTGCAGTCTTCTCGTCAGCCTCGGGTGTGGTCTTGGTGCGGGTAGCCATGTGGTTACCTTTCAGTCAGAAGGGGTGTGCCTTCCCTGCGGGCAGCACTAAGACCCATGTCAAGTCCGGATCACCTCAGGCTGCGCGCCCTGCAATGAGTCCAGACCATCGAACGGGTCTCAGTCTCCAATTATTGCACGGTTTGTTGAGGCCCCCCGCCACCGGCCCACTGCAGGAGCCTACGTTCACCGCCGACGCCGACGAAGTGCCCTAGAGACTGCAACCCACAAGGGGGCAACTTCAATTCCCTCGTCGTCACGAAGCTGTCGGCGTGTGCGTTTCCGAGTCCGCAGGATGAACCACACACCGATCGCAAGAACGACGAACTGCAGAGAGAATGCGATGCGGAATGCGGGCCAGGAGTAGAGGTTCTCCTGCGAGCCATCCGAGACAAGATCGAGGGTCACCCCAATAAGGAACATCATCGTGAAGCTCGCAACAAAGCCCCCGACGTTGACGATCCCCGTCGCCGAACCGTGACTACGCATCGGGTTGAAGGCGCGCGCGAATTCGAAGCCTATCAGCGAACCGGGACCACTCACCCCGAGCACGATGATGAGCAGGCACACAAGCCAGAGTTCTGGCTCGTTTGGGTTGACGAGCACGGCAGCCCACGTGATGGCGGTCGCGGCGACGATCGCAAGAACAAGCGACGATCGGCGCATCGGATGCCGGGCAGTGAGAATACCGAGAATGGGGCCCGCAATGAACCCCGAGAGCAGAAGCAGACTGAGCAGTCCCGCGGCATGGCCCGGCGTGTAGCCGAGTCCGCTCACGAGGAACGGAAAGCCCCACAGCAGGGCAAACATCGAGCCGGGCGACTGCGTCGTGAAGTGCGACCAGAACCCGAGCTGTGTTCCTGGTCGTCGAAGTGCGTGACGCGCCTCACGCAGCGCATGACCCCAGCTCTCGACCTTCGAGATTGGTGGGCTCCCCCGCGGCGAGTCCCTCACCAGTACCAGGGTGATCAGGAGAGAGAACAGCGCTGCGGCGGCGGCAACCCCAAAGGCGGAGGTCCACCCGAAATCGTGCAGCAACCATGCGAATGGAATCGCTGAGAGCAGCTGCCCCAGTTGACCAACGTTGCCCGTCCACTGCGACACCTGCGGAAGGATGCGACCGGCGAACCATTGCGGAAGCAGCCTCAGCACCGAAATGAACGTCATGGCATCGCCAGCGCCGACAAGCACCCTGCCAACGACCGCGATCGCGTACTCGTCGGCGAATGCCACTGAAGTCTGGCCGAGCAGCATGAGTGCGGCACCGGCGGCGATGAGAGCACGCGGGCCGACACGGTCGAGGACAACACCCACGGGAATCTGCAGCACGGCGTACACGACGAGCTGCACGACCGCGAGCGTTGAAAGCACCGACGCGGAGATCGCGAAACGGTCCGTCGCTTCGACGGCAGCAACGCCGAGCGAGGACCGCTGCATGACGGCGACGATGTATGCCACTACGGCGGCGCCCCACACGATCCACGACCTGCGGGAGTTCACACTCCGAGCCTAACTGCGGCGAATGCCGAGTACGGATTGTCAGGGCAGGTGTGGATCGTCATCACCCTTGCGGGTTGCGAGGAACTTTTCGAGCTCGGCTGCGATCTCATCCGCTGTTGGGAGTGCGCCCGCTTCATCGGTGAGAGGCGACCGCACCGCATTCCCTTCCATATAGGCGTCGTGACGCTCTTCGAGAACTCCGACGAGCTTGGCAAGCTCGCCATTCTCGGTGACCTGCGCGTCGATGCGTGCGACGAAATCTCTCCCCTCCTCTCGAAGGCGATCGGTCGGGAAAATGAGCCCGGTCGCAGCGGTGATGCACTCGAGGGCCTTCACCGCGGCATCCGGATACTCGGTGTCCGAGAGGTAATGGGGAATCAGCAGCACAAAACCGACCACGTCGATTGCGGACTCATAAAGGGAGAATTCGACCAGATGCAGCGCGTTCGCAGGAGCCTGCGTGTGAGGGCGCCACACCGACATCGCCTCCGCGATGTCTGCACGGTTTCCACTCACAGTGACACCGATAGAACGGGTGTGTGGCACCGGCATCGGGATCGAATGCACCCAGGTCGTCGACGACACCTCGAATCGTTCGATGAGTTCACGCACCGCCCGTGTGAAACGATCCCACTGATAGTCGGGCTCATAGCCCGACAAGAGAAGGAATGGTCGGCCGAGCTCATCGCTTAGGAGGTCAAGCGAAAGCCGTGCCGGGACATAGTCAGAGAGATGATCCTGATCGAACGAAATGATGGGGCGGCGCGCCCGATAGTCGAGAAGCTCATCATTCTCGAAGGTGGCAACTCGAGTCGCCGCGAGTTCTTCTCTGATTGCCTCAGTGAACTGGGACACCGCAGCGCCCGCGTCAGCGAATCCGGTCAGCGCGGCAACCAGCGGCAGACCGGAGGGCACATCGCCCATTCCATCCGCGATCACATACAGTTCACCGGCTGACTTCATAGAACAATGCTATCCGCGGCCTTCGCGAGCAACCGCCGTGAGCGCCGAGACCACCGACGCCATCAGCGAACAGCAAATAGCATTGCCGGATGACTCCACCTTCCCTCACCGTCGTTGACACCCCGGCCGAATCGATCGATGCGGACGTCCTCGTCGTCGGCGTGGCCTCCACCGACGACGGCCCGACTATCGTCACCGGGATGGCGGCACTCGATCACCTGGGAGACGCCCTCCAAGCGATCGGCGTTTCGGGAGCCAAAGACGAGATCACCCGCCTCCCTGGCGACGGAATTGCAGCCTCAAGCATTGCCCTCGTCGGACTCGGCAAAGGCGTGCCGACAATCGACGACTTGCGCTCGGCTGCCGGGGCTGCCGCGCGAACGCTGCTCGGTGTTGAAACACTCGCATTCGACCTGCCCGTTGACTCCGAGGACGCGTTGACTGCCGTACTCGAAGGCGCCGCGATTGGGGCGTACACCTATGTCGAAGCCAAAGGCCGAACCCGAGACAAGGCAAAGCTGCCAGCACGGAGCATCGTGGTCGCATCATCACTCGACTCGAGTGACGCGATCCACCGAGCCGAGGCCCTTTCGACAGCAATGGGGCTCGTGCGCGACCTCGTCAATATGCCCCCTGGGGAGCTCTATCCAGAGACCTTCGCTGACGCTGCAAAGGTGGCTCTCCAGGATTTGCCCGTCGTCGTCACTGTCCTCGCTGAGACTGACCTCGAGGCAGAGGGCTTTGGTGGTCTCCTCGGTGTCGGTCGCGGGTCAACCCGCGGACCTCGTCTCGTGCGCCTCGACTACGCGCCAGACGGTGCCGCAGCACACCTCGCTCTCGTTGGCAAAGGCATCACCTTTGATAGCGGCGGCTTATCGCTGAAGCCAGCGGCGTCAATGGTGGGCATGAAGTACGACATGGCCGGGGCCGCGAGTGTGCTCGGTGCGATCCAGGCCGCGGCTCAGCTTCGACTGCCGGTGCGCCTCTCTGGTTGGCTCTGCCTCGCTGAGAACATGCCGTCTGGTGAGGCGATGCGACCAAACGACGTCATCACGATTCGAGGCGGCACCACCGTTGAGGTGCTGAACACGGATGCCGAGGGCCGTCTCGTGCTCGCGGACGGGATCGTCGCCGCGAGCGAGACACACCCCGACGCCATCATCGACATCGCCACGCTCACGGGCGCCGCCATTGTCGCACTCGGCACGCGCTACACGGCGGTGATGGGATCCGAGGAGCTTGTCGGGCAGGTCTGCGAGGCGGCGGGCCGAGTCGGCGATCGATTCTGGCCTATGCCGCTCCCCGAGGAGCTGAGAAGCGGTTTGAATTCTGACGTCGCTGATATCGCGAATGCCCGCATCGGCAATTCCGCTGGCGGGATGCTGCTCGCAGGTGTCTTTCTCAAGGAGTTCGTCGGCACCACCGGGAGTGATGAGCGGTCCATTCCCTGGGCGCACATCGACATCGCTGGGACGGCGAATAATTCCGGTGGCGGCTTCGGCTTCACCGGCAAGGGGCCGACCGGGATCGGAGTGCGCGCGCTCGTCGAGCTGGCGATCGAATTTAGCAGGGCGTAGTAGGGTTTGAATACGAAGAATCTGCCGCTGGACTCGCATCCGCATCAGTGATGCGGTCCCGCACAATCCTCATCCACAAGGAGTTGACGGGTGCCCGAACAGACGTTTGACGTAGTAATCCTCGGCGGCGGGAGTGGCGGATACGCCGCGGCGCTGCGCTCAGTGCAGCTCGGCTTCTCGGTCGTCCTCATTGAGAAGAACAAACTCGGGGGAACGTGTCTTCACGTCGGTTGCATCCCGACCAAGGCGCTCCTGCACTCGGCCGAGGTCGCAGACGTCGCCCGTGAATCGGCGAAGTACGGCGTCAATGCGACGGTCGACGGCATCGACATCGCGGCCGTCACGGCGTACCGCCAGGAGGTCGTGTCGAGCAAGTTCAAGGGTTTGACCGGGCTCATCAAGATGCGTGGCATCACGGTCGTTGAGGGCGAAGGCAAGCTTGTTTCGCCCACGACGGTCGAGGTCGCCGGCACGCAGTACACCGGCAAGAGCGTAATCCTCGCGACCGGCTCGTACTCACGCACGCTCCCCGGCCTCGAAATTGGCGGTCGCGTCATCACCTCTGAGCAGGCGCTCGAGCTCGACTTTGTTCCGAAAAAGGTCGCAGTGCTCGGCGGTGGCGTGATCGGCGTCGAGTTCTCGAGTGTCTGGAAGTCCTGGGGCGCAGACGTCACCATCATCGAAGCGCTCCCCCACCTCGTGCCAAACGAAGACGAGGCCATCAGCAAGCAGTTCGAGCGTGCCTTCCGCAAGCGCAGAATCGACTTCAAGATCGGGGTGCGCTTCCAGGGTGTCACCCAGAACGACGACGGTGTGGTTGTAACCCTCGAGAACGGAGACACCATCGAGGCCGAGCTTCTTCTCGTCGCCGTCGGTCGCGGCGCGGCAACCGACGGTCTCGGCTTCGAAGAAGCCGGCATCGAGATGGATCGCGGATTCGTTCTCACCAATGAACGCCTCGCCACCAATGTCCCCGGTGTCTACGCCGTCGGCGACATCGTGCCCGGACTCCAGCTTGCCCACCGTGGCTTCCAGCAGGGCATCTTCGTCGCCGAAGAGATCGCCGGGTTGAACCCAATCGTTGTCAGCGACACCAACATCCCGAAGGTCACGTACTCCGACCCAGAGGTCGCCTCCGTCGGACTCACTGAAGCGAAGGCTCGCGAGATCCACGGTGCGGACTCGGTCTCGAGCTACGACTACAACCTCGCCGGCAACGGCAAGAGCCACATCATCGGCACATCCGGTCTCATTAAGGTTGTTCGCGTCAACGATGGCCCGGTCGTCGGAGTGCACATGATCGGGGCTCGCGTCGGAGAGCTCATCGGCGAAGCTCAACTCGCTGTCAACTGGGATGCACACCCAGAAGATGTCGCGCCGCTGCTGCACGCGCATCCCACTCAGCACGAAGCGCTCGGAGAGGCATTCCTTGCCCTTGCCGGCAAGCCACTTCACGCCGTTTGAGTCAGCGCCAAACTATGCTGTGTACAGAGAATTCACCTAAGGAGCACCACTGATGAGCCAATCCGTCAACCTCCCGGCACTCGGTGAGAGTGTCACCGAGGGCACGGTAACGCGCTGGCTGAAGAACGTCGGCGATCAAGTGGAGGTCGACGAGCCTCTCCTCGAGGTGTCTACCGACAAGGTCGACACAGAGATCCCATCGCCAATCGCCGGCGTGATCGAAGAGATTCTCGTCGCCGAAGACGAGACCGTCGAGGTCGGCGCTCCGCTCGTGCGGATCGGCGATGGCAGCGGTGGAGGCGACAACAGCCCGGCACCTGCCGCTGAGACGGAATCGGCACCGACCGAAGCCCCCGCGGCCGAGGCGCCAGCCGCCGCCGCACCGGTTGCTGAAGCACCAGCGGGTGAAGCACCGGCACCCGAAGCATCAACCGAAGAGGCACCCGCACAGGAAGCTCAAACTGAGCAGCCAGCGCCCGTTGCCGAAACGGCACCAGAGCCCTCCGCCGGACAGCAGGGACAGTCAGTCACCCTGCCTTCCCTCGGCGAGAGCGTCACCGAGGGCACAGTGACGCGCCTGCTCAAGAAGGTCGGTGACAGCGTCGAAGTTGATGAGCCCCTGCTTGAGATTTCGACCGATAAAGTCGACACGGAGATTCCGTCGCCGATCGCTGGCGTCGTCCAGGAGATCTTCGTCGCCGAAGACGAAACCATCGAGGTCGGTGCTGAACTCCTCCGGATCGGTTCTGCCGCATCCGCTCCAGAAGCCGCCGCCCCAGAAGCCGCCGCTCCGGAGGCTGCTGCTCCAGCGCCTGAACAGGCCGACGAATCGCCCGCGGATGAGGCGCCAGCCGAAGCACCGTCGACTGAGCAGCAGTCTCCCCCCGAGGCATCACCCCAGCAGCAGTCCGAAGCGGAGGCACCGGACGCATCGGCCACCGAGGCATCGATGCCGGCGGCTCCCGAGGCACCCGCCGCACCACCGGCTCCTGCTGCGGTTCCCGCGGCATCGACGGGCAACGCCGGCTACGTCACGCCTCTCGTGCGCAAGCTCGCTACCGAGCAGGGCGTCGACTTGTCGACCGTCACCGGGACCGGCGTCGGTGGACGCATCCGCAAAGAGGATGTGCTTGCTGCGGTCTCGCCCGCAGCGGACGCTCCAGCGCAGAAGGAAGAGACTGCCGCCGCACCAGCGAGCGTCGAGTCTTCGCCGCTTCGCGGAACAACCGTGCCAATGACACGGCTCCGCAAGGTTGTCGCTGAGCGGGCCGTCATCTCGATGCAGTCGTCGGCGCAGCTCACGACCGTGGTCGAGGTTGACGTCACGAAGGTCGCTGCGTTCCGTTCCAAGGTCAAAGACGAGTTCCTCGAAAAGACCGGCACGAAGCTCTCGTTCCTGCCATTCTTCGCACTCGCGGCGGCGGAGGCGCTTCGCGCCTATCCGATCATCAACGCGACGATCGACGGTGAGAACATCGTGTACCCGCCGCAAGAGAACATGAGCATCGCCGTCGACACCGAGCGAGGCCTGCTGACTCCCGTTATCCGAGATGCGGGATCGCTCGATATCGCCGGTCTCGCCAAGGAGATCGCCGACCTCGCCGAGCGCACGCGCGAAAACAAGCTCAAGCCCGACGAGCTTGCGGGTGGAACTTTCACTCTCACAAACACCGGTTCGCGCGGAGCGCTTTTCGACACTCCTGTGGTGTTCCTGCCGCAGTCGGCCATCCTCGGGACCGGCATCGTGACCAAGCGTCCGGTGGTCGTCGGCGACAACGGGACCGACGCAATTGCGATCCGATCCATGGTGTACCTCGCGCTCTCATACGATCACCGCATCATCGACGGTGCGGATGCCTCCCGCTTCCTCGTCTCGGTGAAGCAGCGACTCGAGGCCGGCGACTTCGGCGGCTCCCTCGGTATCTAGGAGTCGAATACATCACGAATCCTCCATCCGGCCTCGGTTCTGATCATCAAAACCGAGGCCGGAGTCGATTTCGCACCATCGTCACTGATTGATTCGGGGTGGCCTGCGGCGTCACCGTCGGCATGAGCCCCACGATCTATGCGCAGAAGAACAACATCACCCATCGCATCGACGAGCGACACGGTGCTCCCCTCGACCCAGAACGGCACGTAGGCCCGAGAACCACCGCGCTGTTCGGCAATACTTACCGCGTCGTCTTGCCAGGCTGCGGAGTGAAGCTGAACAGCGCTCTCGAGGCATTCTGTCGATGCAATCCTGAGGCACTCCTCCCGAGCGGCCAGCAGCAGTGGCGCGACAGTGATCACATCGTCATTGTCGAGCGCGAGAGCGTCCGCGACGGCGCCCGTGCCGGACGCCCCCTGGCTGTCGCTCGAGCCTGTGGAAGGGTCTGTCTTTGCATCAACGCTTGCCTGCGCCCCCGACGCTGCTGCCCCCGACGCTTCCCCCTCCGACGCTGTGGCAGTCAGCACCCCGGTGCCAGCCGCCACGACCACTGCAACAATGGCGAGAATCTTGAACCGCAGGCGCACCGCGGCAACGGCCCCCACACCGCGCTGGAGCGTTCGAGTAATTTCAGCCACGTGTGGGAGTGACATCACACGATTGCTGCCCACACCGGGAAGCCCGCTCGTGCGACGAGCTCGCGATCCGGGCGGTCCATCGCTGAGTTCCTTTGCGATCACCACTCGATCAGGAGCCAGCACTGCTGACGTCGAGTTCGAATCTTGCCCAGTGAGTGGAACCGCCCGCGCAAGGCCGAAGGATCGCTCCTCGAGTTCAGTGGTGAAATCGGGGTTTCGCCACGGTTCACCCCGGAGCCAGAGGACATACTCTGTGAGCTCAATCGGCGGCTCAAGGGTTCGCTCGGCGATGGCGAGCGCCATCGCCGCGAGGCGACGGCGATCGTCCAGGAGAGCTTCGCTCTCTCTCCGGACGAGGCGTGAGACCGGGGTGCCCACCCTGACCGCGTGCCCACTGCCGAGGAGCACGGGCGCCCCGAACTCCGTGAGCAGCACCTTCGATAGCTGGAGATCGGCGTGGGCAAACCCGGCAGAATGAATGGCAGAAACCGCTCTGGCAAGTGGCACGACGAGGGTGACGCACTCTCCAGGAGTCAGCACCGTCGATGAGAGGTGGCGCGAGACGCCGGCCGGGTCGAGCCGCGGCAGCATGAGACACAGACGACGATCATGCTCCATGGCGGTATCGAGAATTGGCACGACGTGCTCGCTTTCGACGGCCGAGAGCATGTCAATCTCGGCGTCGACCTGGCGTGGGTCGGCCTCTGGTTGAAACACCTTGAGCGCGACCATCGGCGCCGAAGCACGTCCCGACCACGCTGCCACGCCATTGACACTGCCAGGAGCACGAGTAATGTCGTCGTCCTCCCGCGTGCCCAACCACACTTCAGCCCGCGTTCCGACGCCGAGCCTGCGTACGAGCTTGTAGCCACCGATCATTCCCACGCCATGATCCTCGATGCGGCAACGTTCGCCGGCTCGTCAGAGGTCGCGGCCTGTGCAGCGTGCGCAATCCGCCCACGACTGGAGGAGGGGATGCTCCGCCACAGGGCCTATCCTTGAGGCATGGCACGACGCGACAAGAGCACCCCGAAGGCACCGAAGGCTCCAAAGGAGCCCGGCCGCATCAAGCAGATGTATCAGGTCTTCAAGATGACCAAGCGCCACGACCCCGCATCGGTGTGGTGGATGCTCCTCGGGTTCCTCGCCCCAACTGTGATCATTATCGTGGCAGGCGTCTTGATCTCGGGTGGCAGCATCTTCGGGCTGATCCTGTGGACTATCTCCGGTCTTCTCGCTGGGCTCCTCGTCTTCCTCATCGTGCTGAGTCGCCGTGCCGAGCGTGCTGCCTACAGCCAGATCCAGGGCCAGCCTGGTGCTGTTGGAGCCGTACTCAAGAGTTCGCTCCGTCGCGGCTGGACGGCCAGCGAGATGCCCGTCGCGGTGAGCCCTCGCACCCAGGATGCTGTCTACCGCGCGGTCGGCCGAGGAGGCGTCGCACTGATCGGCGAAGGCCCGCGCTCACGCACAACCCGGATGCTCGATGATGAACGACGCAAAGTCGCACGCGTGCTGCCCAACGTGCCAATCAACATCCTTCATGTTGGCCCTGACGCAGATTCAGTGCCGCTGCACAAGATCGCGAAGACACTCGGCACCTTCAAGAAGAAGCTCAGCAAGGCCGAAGTGTATGCCGTGAACAATCGCATTACGTCGCTCGGCAGCAAGAGCGGACTCGCGATTCCGAAGGGGATCGACCCGCTGAAGGTGCGCGCGCCGCGTCCACGCTGAGCGCATCTCCGCGGACCGCTACACCCGCACAAGCACCGTCCCGGCGAACTTGTCGTGGAGACCTCGCTGATCGGCGTCCCAGATGAGCGCTGGGATGAGACATGCCAGCAGAAGCGTTCGCACAATTGGTCGCCAAACGCCAACCCAGCCGCCGGTCACGGGCACAACACGGAGCCCGAGCGCGACGTGCCCGATGCTCCCCGACAGAAGCGGAATGAACAGTATCTGCATGCCGATGAAGATCAGCGTTGATGCCCACTGTTCATCGCGAAAGAAGAGCGACCAGAGCATCGCTGCGATCGCGAAGTCGATTGCGATCGCGGCGATGCGCCGCAGCGGACGAGCAACTGATCGAGGCCCGCTCTCCGGCAGCCCCAGACGATGGCCCGGCCAGTCGTTGTTGCTCGGTCGGCTCACAATGGTGTCGGGCATCCCACAAGTTTACGCATCGGCGGACGCGTAACATTGACGAAACAAAAGCGACACCATGGAGAAACCCCCCGCAACTAGCCTCCTCATGGCTGCAGTTGCAGTCGCCTTTGATCAACCCCTCGCCCATTGGAGTCAATCGCATGTTCAACGATTCGTCCGAGGTGCTCAAGTACATCAAGGAAAACGACGTCAAGTTCCTTGATATTCGCTTCACCGATCTGCCCGGTGTCCAGCAGCACTTCAACATCCCGGCCTCGACTGTTGACGAGGACTTCTTCCGCGACGGCCAGCTCTTCGACGGATCGTCGATCCGCGGCTTCGCCTCGATCCACGAGTCGGACATGCAGCTTATCCCCGACGTGACGACGGCGTATCTCGACCCGTTCCGCGCCGAGAAGACCCTCATTATGGTCTTCGACATCTTCAACCCGCGCAACGGCGAGGTCTACGGGCGCGACCCCCGTCAGGTTGCCAAGAAGGCCGAAAAGTACCTCGCCTCGACAGGCATCGCAGACACCGCGTTCTTCGCTCCCGAGGCCGAGTTCTACATCTTTGACGATGTGCGCTACGAAACGAAGCAGAACGCAAGCTTCTTCACGGTGGACTCTGAAGAGGGCGCCTGGAACACGGGCCGCGTCGAAGAGGGTGGCAACCTGGGCAACAAGACCCCGTACAAGGGCGGCTACTTCCCCGTAAGCCCGGTCGACAAGCAGGCTGACCTTCGCGACGACATCAGCCTCAAGCTCATCGACGCTGGTCTTATCCTCGAACGTGCGCACCACGAGGTCGGCACCGGCGGCCAGGCGGAGATCAACTACCGCTTCGACACGATGGTCCACGCGGCCGACGACATCTTGAAGTTCAAGTACATCGTCAAGAACACGGCGAACGAGTGGGGCAAGACGGCGACGTTCATGCCGAAGCCACTGTTCGGCGACAACGGTTCGGGAATGCACACGCACCAGTCGCTCTGGAATGACGGCAAGCCGCTCTTCTACGACGAGGCCGGCTACGGCGGGCTCAGCGACCTTGCGCGCTGGTACATCGGTGGCCTCCTCAAGCACGCTCCCTCCGTGCTCGCCTTCACGAACCCGACGCTCAACTCGTACCGTCGCCTCGTGCCCGGCTTCGAGGCGCCCGTCAACCTCGTCTACTCGGCTGGCAACCGCTCGGCTGCCATTCGCATCCCGATCACGGGCACCAACCCGAAGGCAAAGCGCATTGAGTTCCGCGCACCGGATGCCTCAGGCAACCCGTACCTCGCATTCGCGGCCCAGCTCATGGCCGGTCTCGATGGCATCAAGAACCGCATCGAGCCGCACGAGCCGATCGACAAGGACCTGTACGAGCTCCCGCCAGAGGAAGCAAAGAACATCCCGCAGGTTCCCGTGGGTCTTGCCGAGGCGCTCAACGCGCTTGAGGCCGACCACGACTTCCTTCTTCACGGCAACGTGTTCACGAAGGACCTCATCGAGACCTGGATCTCGTACAAGCGCGAGAAGGAGATCCTTCCCGCCGCGATGCGTCCGACGCCGATCGAGTACGAGCTGTACTACGGCGTGTAATCGCTTCGATCGTTGAAGGGCCGCAGGATGCAGATCCTGCGGCCCTTTTTCGTCGGTCGAACACGTCGGCACTCGCAACGGTCGAACGAAGAGGCGGGATGGAATCGCTCAGATCGTCGGCTCGTACGGCGTGGACGTGCCGTAGAAGCCCCTTTCGAACACGGATCTCGCATGCCGGGTCGTTCTGAAGTAGTCCTCTTCAAGCTGCGACGCCGAGTCGGGCGGATACCGAAGCAGCCGCGCGACGCCGTCGAGCTGCTGCCGGTCGGTCGGAAGCACGTCTGAGGTCTTGCCCGACCAGAGGGTGATGGCCGACCGGACGCGCGAAGCGATGATCCATGCTTCGCGAAGTGTGTGCGCGTCCGCTGCCGACACATAGCCGTGTTCTGCGGCCGCCGTGAGTGCACCAAGCGTCGATGACGTGCGGAGCCCAGCGACCTCGGCACCGTGCTGAAGCTGAATGAGCTGAACAAACCACTCGACATCGCTCAGGGAGCCGCGGCCGAGCTTCAAGTGCCGCGCAGGGTCTGCAGCCTGGGGAAGACGCTCCGACTCGACCCGCGCTTTGATGCGCTTGACTTCGCGGACATCCTTTTCAGCGATGTCTGTCGGAAAGCGGACAGTGTCGGCAAGTGATTCGAAATCGCGAAGGAGCGCGGCGTCGCCCGCGACACCCTTCGCGCGCAGGAGCGCCTGGGCCTCCCAGGTGAGCGACCAGCGCGCATAGTACGAACGATAGGAGTCAAGTGACCGCGTGATCGGCCCATTTCGACCCTCCGGGCGAAGATTTGCATCAAGCTCGAATGGCAACCGAAGGTCTTCCGTGTACCGCACGATATCGGCCACAATCGCGTCGGCCCGTCGTTGAGCTGCAGCCGCGTCCGCGGTTGTGGCCCGGTAGACATACATCACGTCCGCGTCAGAGCCGAAGCCAAGCTCCGCGCCACCATAGCGACCCATCGCGATGATGCCGAACTCGATCCCATCGTCGTCGGGTCCACGCACCGCAGAGAGCACACCCTGCAGGAGCATCGTGTTGATGTCCGAGAGGGCGATACCGAGCTCTTCGACCTTGACGAGGTCGAGGATGGCGCCGAGTGCGACACGGAGGACTTCGCGCCTTCGAGCGGACCGTAGCGCGTGGGCCGCGGTGCCAGGGTCGGAGTGTCGTCGAAGCAGCGCCGACGCCTCCTCGCGCAGCAGCGCACTTGATCGCGGGCGCAGTTCCTCATCGTTTTCGAGCCACGCTGCTGACTCTGGCAGCCGCTCGAGAAGACCGCCAACGTACCGTGAACCGCTCAGCACCGCAGTGAGTCGCTTCGCAGCACCCGAGGAGTCGCGCAGCATGCGCAGATACCAGTACGACTCCCCCAGTTCATCGCTCAGCCGGCGAAACGCAAGCAGCCCGTAGTCGGGGTCTGTGCCCTCGGCAAACCACTGCAGCATCACCGGCAGCAGGTTCCGCTGAATCTGCGCTCGTCGCGAAACTCCCGTTGACATGGCAGCGATGTGCGAGAGTGCGCCCCGCGGGTCGACGAAGCCGATCGCTGCAAGCCTGGCGGCTGCCTGCTCGCTACTCAGTGCGAGCCCGTCATCTGGCAACGCCGCGACCGCCGAAAGCAGCGGGCGATAGAAGAGCTTCTCGTGAAGGGTGCGCACGGTCGCCTTGCGCGCCGACCACTGCTCGACAATTCCCGCCGCTGTCGTCGCGAGACCGGAAGCGCGCGCGAGAACCCGCAGTGCCTCCGGGTCGCGAGGCATGAGGTGCGTGCGCGAGAGCCGTTTGAGCTGCAAGCGATGCTCGAGTACGCGCAGGAACTGATAGTCGTGCGCGAACTCGGCCGCCTCCGCGCGGCCGATGTACCCCTGCTCGGCGAGGGCGGCAAGGGCGGCAAGGCTGCCACGCTGGCGCACCGACTCGTCGGCGTTGCCATGGACCAGTTGCAAGAGCTGGATCGTGAACTCGATGTCCCGGATGCCGCCAGGGCCGAGCTTGAGCTGGTAGTCGACCTCGTCAGTCGGAATATGCTCTGTAACCCGCTCTCGCATTTTCTGCACGCCGTCGACAAAGTTCTCGCGCGATGAACTCCGCCACACGAGGGGTCGGATCGCTGCCTCGTAGCGTTGGCCGAGCGCATCGTCGCCAGCCAAACGCCTCGCTTTGAGGAGCGCCTGAAACTCCCAACTCTTCGCCCAGCGTTCGTAGTACGCGAGGTGTGATTCGAGTGTTCGCACCAGCGCACCGGCCTTGCCCTCCGGGCGGAGGTTGGCGTCAACCTCCCACAGGGCAGGCTCGGATGCGAGATCATCGATGCCGCGCATCGTCATCGCCGCGAGTCGGGTCCCGACCTCGACGGCCCGGCCGATCTCAATAGTGTCGTCACCATCAACGACGAAGATCACGTCAACGTCGCTCACATAGTTCAGCTCGCGTGCGCCGGCTTTGCCCATGCCGATGATGGCGAGCTGGGTCGCCGCCACCTCCTCGGCCGGAAACGACACCATGCTCCGCGCCGCCGCGAGTGAAGCATCGAGCGCTGCCCCCGCCAAGTCTGCGAGAGCCGCAGTGATCTCGGCGACACCCATCAGCGGATCGCCGAGACCGAGGTCGTATGCAGTGAGCGCGGTGACATGGCGGCGATACCGCACCCTAAGCGCATCCCACGCTTCTTCACCCGACACGCCCTCGACGGCCGCGAGGAGATCCGCACGGTACTCTTCGGGCGCCAACGGACCGTGCAGCGGCGTCGCCACGGCGTCGAGATGCGCCGGATGCCTGCAGAGAAACTCACCGAGCCCGGACGAAGCTCCGAGCACCCGAAGCAGGCGCTGCGTGGCATCCGCATCGTTGAGGATTGCCGCCGTCTCCACTGGCGCACGCTCGATGAGGTCGATGACAAAGGAGAGTGCCTGATCGGGATCAGCTGCAACCACGAACGACGGAAGGAGCGCACTCGCGCGCTCCGCGCCGAGAACACCGAGCGACTCTTTTGCCTCGCCAAGTTGAGCGAAGCCAAGACGAGCGAGCTCGGTCAGCGAGAGTTGGTCGCGAGCCATGGCGTCGGCTAGAGCATCTCCAGGTTGCGGCTGAGCTCGTATGGCGTCACTTGCGAGCGGTACTCCCGCCACTCCTGGCGCTTGTTGCGAAGCACGAAGTTGAACACCTGCTCGCCAAGGGTCTCGGCGACAAGCTCGGATTCTTCCATGATCGACACGGCATGATCGAGGCTCGCGGGCAACGCGCTGTATCCCAGCGCACGACGTTCAGCATCGCTCAGCTGCCAGACATTGTCTTCGGCCTCCGGCTGCAGCTCGTACTCCTCCTCGATGCCCTTGAGTCCCGCAGCGAGCATGAGCGAGAACGAGAGATAGGGGTTGGATGCGGAATCGATCGCCCGATACTCGACGCGTGCGCTCTGCCCCTTGTTGGGCTTGTAGAGCGGCACCCGCACGAGTGCGGAACGGTTGTTGTGACCCCATGTGATGAAGCTCGGCGCCTCGTCGCCCCCCCACAGCCGCTTGTAGGAGTTGACGAACTGGTTCGTGACCGCGGTGATCTCGGGGGCGTGCTTGAGGAGACCAGCGATGAAGTGTCGCCCTGTCTTCGACAGCTGGTACTTCGCACCGGCCTCATAGAAAGCATTCGCATCGCCCTCGAAGAGCGACATGTGCGTGTGCATGCCGGAACCGGGGTGGTCAGAGAGGGGCTTCGGCATGAACGTCGCATACACGCCCTGCTCGATCGCCACCTCCTTGATCACGGTGCGGAACGTCATGATGTTGTCGGCCGTCGTGAGCGCATCGGCATAACGAAGGTCGATCTCGTTCTGGCCCGGCCCAGCCTCGTGATGGCTGAATTCCACCGAGATTCCGAGGTCTTCAAGCATCCTCACCGAACGGCGACGGAAGTCGTGCGCCGTGCCACCGGGAACATTGTCGAAGTAGCCCGCACCATCGACAGGTTCCGGGCCCTCGACTCCAAACTTGGAGCTCTTGAGCAGGTAGAACTCGATCTCGGGATGCGTGTAAAAGGTGAACCCGGCATCCGCCGCCTTGGCGAGCGTGCGCTTCAATACGTTGCGGGGGTCGGCGATCGCCGGCTGGCCGTCTGGGGTCATGATGTCGCAGAACATGCGAGCGGTCGGGTCGATTTCCCCACGCCACGGGAGAATCTGGAACGTCGCCGGGTCCGGGTGGGCGAGCACGTCCGCCTCATACGAGCGCGTGAGGCCCTCAATCGCTGATCCGTCGAAGCCGAGACCCTCGGCAAATGCGCCTTCAACCTCGGCCGGTGCGATCGCGACCGACTTCAGCGTGCCGACAACATCGGTGAACCATAGTCGAATGAACTTGATGCCCCGCTCTTCGATGGTACGAAGTACGAAGTCGCGCTGCTTGTCCATTTGCCCCTCATGGTTTCGGCTGGTTTCGACCACTGAATCAGGCCGACGGTGCGCTATTAGGCTACTGGCTATGGGACGACTTCGCTTGGCACTCGCGCAGACAAATCCGGTCGTCGGTGACCTTGCAGGCAATACCGCTCAGGTACTCGAGGCGGCGCGGAAGGCTGCCGAACAGGGTGCGGAGCTGCTCGTGGCCGGCGAGATGGCGGTCACGGGATATCCAATCGAGGATCTCGCTTCGCGGCCGAGCTTTCTCACGGCCGCAGTCGAGGCAGTTGAGACGCTCGCGAAGCGCCTCCAAGACGACGGGCTCGGCGACCTGGTGGTCATCGTCGGCCATCCCGATGGCCCGCATTCACCCCGCCTGCTCGGCACGAGCAACGCGCCGACGGCCATCGCACGGAATGCCGCGAGCGTGCTGCATCACGGCCACGTCAAGGCCACGTATGCCAAACATCATCTGCCGAACTATTCCGTCTTCGACGAGTACCGCATCTTTATTCCGGGTGAAGAGCTCCTGGTTGTGCGACTGAACGGCATCGATGTTGCCGTTGTCATCTGCGAGGACCTGTGGCGAGATGGCGGGCCGGTCTCTCGCGTACTCGAGGCTGATGCCGGAATCCTCGTGGTGCTCAACGGCTCGCCGTTCGAACGCGACAAGGATGAGGTGCGTCTCCCGCTCGTGACGCGACGCGCCATCGAGACCAACACGGTCGTCGCCTACGTCAATCTTGTCGGTGGACAAGACGATCTCGTGTTCGATGGTGACAGTGTCGTTGTCGATGGTTCGGGCGCCATCCTCGGGCGATCGCCGCAGTTCGAGGAGCACCTTCTCGTGCTCGACATCGACGCGGAGAATGCGACGGATGCCTCGCTCCCCCCTGCTGTGCATCGCATCGAGCTCGACACGAGCGACGCGCCGAAGCCCGAGCTCAGTCGCGACGTCGCCGAGCTTCCCGATGACCGCGAACAGCTCTGGAACGCGCTCGTGCTCGGGTTACGCGACTATGTCGCCAAGAACGGCTTCAGGAGCGTCATCCTCGGCCTCTCCGGTGGTATCGATTCGGCCGTCTGCGCGGCAATCGCCGTCGATGCGCTCGGCCCCGATCGGGTGCACGGGGTCTCAATGCCAAGCCGGTGGTCGTCTGATCACTCGCGCTCCGACGCGGATGACCTCGCCGAGCGCCTCGGGTTGCACTATGAAACGCAGGCGATTGCTGAGCTCGTGACGCCGTTCGAAACGCAACTCGACCTCACGGGACTCGCGGCAGAGAATCTGCAGGCGAGGGTCCGTGCCGTCATTCTCATGGGCCTGTCGAACACGCACGGCCACCTCGTACTCACCACCGGCAACAAGAGTGAGCTCTCCGTCGGGTATTCGACGATCTATGGTGATTCTGTCGGCGGGTTCGCCCCCATCAAAGACGTGCCGAAGCTGCTCGTGTGGGAGCTGGCCGAGTGGCGCAATCAACACGCCGTGTCGCGTGGCGAGACACCGCCCGTGCCGGAGAACTCCATCACGAAACCGCCATCGGCCGAGCTCCGGCCCGACCAGGTCGACGAAGATTCACTCCCGCCGTATGAGATTCTCGATGGCATTCTCGACGCGTATGTCACGCGAAAGCTCGGCGCAGCGGATGTCGTCGCCCTCGGCTTCGACGCCGAGATCGTCGACCACATCACGACCCTGGTTGACCGTGCGGAGTGGAAGCGCCGCCAGGGTGCCATCGGCCCGAAGATCTCGGGAATGGCCTTCGGCCGCGACCGGCGCCTCCCCGTGACGTATCGCCCAAGCCGGGCGAAGTGATTCGCCCACGGCCTAGAGTGACACCATGAGCGAAACCGACGGCGCTGCTGCCCAGCCCCCTGTCAAGCGCGTGCGCACCCGCCACTTTCAGTCGGCGAAGGAACGCGGCATCCGCATCACCGGACTCACGAGCTATGACTATCTTTCGGCAAAGATCTTCGACCAAGCCGGCATCGACTTCTTGCTCGTGGGCGACTCGGCGGGCAATACGGTCTTCGGGTATGACACGACGCTTCCGGTAACGACTGATGAGCTGATCCCACTCGCTCGCGCTGTCGCCGTCGCGGCGAAACGGGCGTTTGTGGTCGCAGACCTCCCGTTTGGCTCCTACGAGACGGGACCGGACGAGGCGCTGCACACGGCATTCCGCTTCATGAAGGAGACCGGGGCTCACGCCGTCAAGCTTGAGGGCGGTGAGCGGAGTGCTGAGCAGATTCGTCGCATCGTGTCGGCCGGTATCCCCGTCATGGCGCATATCGGCTTCACCCCGCAGAGTGAGCACGGCCTCGGTGGGCACATGATTCAAGGGCGTGGCGACCAGGTCGCCCAGTTGCTCGCCGACGCTCACGCCGTCGAAGATGCCGGGGCGTTCGCCGTCGTGCTCGAGATGGTCCCATCAGACTCCGCAGCCCTCGTCACAAAAGAGCTGAGAATTCCAACGATCGGCGTTGGTGCCGGCCCGGATGTCGACGGTCAACTGCTCGTCTGGAGCGACTGGGCTGGCATGAGCGATGGACGCATCCCCCGCTTTGTGCGGCAGTACGCCAATCTTCACTCGGTGCTCAGCGACGCTGTCACCGCATTCAGGTCGGACGTGGAATCCGGCACCTACCCGGGCCCGGAGCACTCCTACGAGTAGTGCCCGCCCACGCACACCAGCACCACTGAACTAGGAGAGTTCCACATGCACTCATCGTTGACCCCTGCCCTCGCGAGCGTTTATGACCGGACCGTCGCGCGCAGTGCGGGCGAACCCGAGTTCCACCAGGCGATGCTCGAGGTGCTCGAATCGATCGCGCCTGTGGTCGCACGGCACCCCGAATATCTCGAAAGCGGCGTTGTCGACCTCCTTGTTGAGCCGGAGCGGCAGATCATGTTCCGCGTACCGTGGGTCGACGACGCCGGGGTGGTGCGGGTCAATCGTGGCTATCGCGTGCAGTACAACTCCGCGCTCGGACCGTACAAAGGTGGCCTGCGTTTTCACCCCAGCGTGAATCTCAGCATCATCAAATTCCTCGGATTCGAGCAGATTTTCAAGAACGCCCTCACCGGCCAGGGCATCGGCGGGGCCAAGGGCGGGGCCGATTTCGACCCGCACGGCCGCTCTGACGGCGAGATCATGCGCTTCTGCCAGAGCTTCATGAACGAGCTGTACCGTCACCTCGGCGAGCACACGGATGTCCCGGCGGGCGACATCGGGGTTGGCGCTCGCGAGATCGGCTTCTTGTTTGGGCAGTACCGACGACTCACCAATCGTCATGAGTCTGGAATGTTCACGGGCAAAGGCGTGCTCTGGGGCGGGGCACAGGTGAGAACGGAAGCCACCGGGTACGGCGCCGTCTTCTTTATGGACGAGATGCTCGCGACGCGCGGCGAAGGCATCGACGGCAGGTCGGCCATCGTGTCGGGATCCGGCAACGTTGCGATCTATGCGATCGAAAAGATCCAGCACCTCGGCGGCCGTGCCATTACCGCCTCAGACTCCAGCGGCTACATCGTCGACGAGGCGGGCATCGACCTCGCACTGCTCAAGCAGGTCAAAGAGGTTGATCGCGCTCGGATCTCGGCCTATGCCGACCGACGCAGCAGCGCTCGATTCGTGTCGGATGGCCGGGTGTGGGATGTCCCAGGCGAGCTCGCCTTCCCGTGCGCGACGCAGAACGAGTTGCTGCTCGACGATGCGAAACGACTGGTAGCCAATGGCATCGTCGCCGTGTCGGAAGGCGCGAACATGCCGACGACTCCGGATGCAGTCGCGCTCCTGCAAGACGCCGGCGCACTCTTCGCCCCTGGGAAGGCGGCGAACGCGGGCGGAGTCGCGACGTCGGCGCTCGAGATGAGCCAGAATGCCTCACGGCAGCGCTGGGACTTCTCAAAGAGCGAAGACCGACTCCGCTCGATCATGCACGACGTGCACCGTGCAGCGTTCGACGCTGCAGAACACTACGGCGCGCCGGGGAACTATGTCGTCGGCGCCAACGCGAGCGGCTTCCGCCGTGTCGCAGACGCGATGATCGCACAGGGGCTCATCTAGCCGCGAGTGCGGGGGGCTCAGCGGGGCGTAAGTTCCTCGCCTCAGCGAGCCTCCCGGCCTTCTTCCTCTGCCCAGCGGCGGGAACGCTCCGCGATGACCTCTGGAGCGCGCAGCGCCTCCTCGCGGGTCGAAAACGGGCCGGCCCTGTCGATCGCGGGCGACTGCATGCCCTCCTCGACCTCACCGGTTCTCGTGTTGTACCACCACTCGGACATGGCTCCTCCGATGCTCGACCTAAGATCGATACTATGCCCAAGGATTCGAGCGGACACCTGATTCCGGGAGCCGTCTCCCCCGAACGCCCGGTCCCTCGCGACATCCAACGGCCCGAGTATGTCGGCCGGGCCACACCTGCGCCATTCACCGGCGGCGACATCTACACGAGCGAACAGATCGCGCAAATTCGCGAATCAGGCCGAATCGCGGCCAATGCGATCGCCCTGGTTGGCGAACACATCCGCCCG
Source organism: Homoserinimonas flava (assembly GCF_054969005.1). NCBI lineage: Bacteria > Bacillati > Actinomycetota > Actinomycetes > Micrococcales > Microbacteriaceae > Homoserinimonas > Homoserinimonas flava. The sequence goes on along the minus strand of NZ_JBUEQS010000001.1, from coordinate 744,896 downwards.
GGCGTCACGACAGAAGAACTCGACCGCATCGCACACCAGTTCGTCATCGAGCACGGTGCATATCCCTCGGCGCTCGGCTACCGCGGGTACCCGAAGTCAATTTGCAGCTCGATCAACGAGGTCATCTGCCACGGAATCCCCGACGACACCGTGCTCGAAGACGGCGACATCGTGAACATCGACATCACGGCCTTCAAGAACGGCGTTCACGGCGATACGAACCGCACGTTTATCGTCGGTACAGCGAGTGAAGAGATCGTCGACCTCGTCACGCGCACCGAGGAGGCCCTCCGCCGCGGCATCAAAGCGGTGGCCCCCGGCCGCCAGGTCAATGTCATCGGCAGAGCTATCGAATCGTACGCCCAGCGCTTCGGTTATGGCGTCGTGCGCGACTTCACGGGTCACGGCGTCGGGACCGCATTCCACTCGGGCCTGATCATCCCCCACTATGACTCTGCGCCGAAGTTCGACACCGTCATGGAAGTCGGCATGGTGTTCACGATCGAGCCCATGCTCACGCTCGGCACGCACGAGTGGGACATCTGGGCAGACGACTGGACCGTCACCACCAAAGACAAGAGCATCACCGCACAGTTTGAGCACACCCTCGTTGTGACGGAGCGAGGCGCCGAAGTACTCACCCTCCCATGAGCAAAGGAACCAGCATGATCACCACTGCAGTGGGAATCGATATCGGCGGCACGGGCATCAAAGGCGCTCTCGTCGACCTCGCCACCGGCACGCTCATCACCGAACGGCACAAGACCCCAACACCAGAGGGCGGCGAGCCACACGATGTGATCGACGCGGTCGTCGAGATGGTTGCCGCAATCGAGGGGCTGGAGCCGACAACCCCGGTCGGCGTGTGCTTTCCCGCTGTCGTCCGCGGTGGACGGACCCTCTCGGCCGCGAATGTGAGCGACGCCTGGATCGGCTTGGATGCTGAACGCAGGTTTGAGGATGCGCTCGGCCGTGACATCCACTTTGTCAACGATGCCGACGCGGCCGGGGTTGCGGAGAGCCGCTACGGCGCCGCGCACAACATCGACGGTCTCGTAATTATGACGACGCTCGGCACCGGCATCGGTACGGCGTTCATCCATGACGGTGTGCTCGTGCCCAATGTCGAACTCGGGCACCTCGAAATCGACGGCATCGACTGGGAGACCGTTGCATCGAACGGGGCGCGCGAGCGCGAGGCACTCGACTGGGCGACCTGGGCAGCGCGTCTCCAGCGCTTCTATGAACGGCTCGAGCGGTATTTCAGCCCCGAACTGTTCGTCGTCGGCGGCGGCGTCTCGAAGCACCACGAAGCGTTTCTCCCGCTGCTCGACCTCGGCACCCCAATCGCGCCCGCCGGGTTGAGGAACAACTCCGGCATCATGGGTGCTGCCGCGCTGGCCGTGCCCCGCGCCGCGCACGGCTGACGCGGCCGGGACGGGGCGGGGCGGGGCGAATGGGCCGGCTGATACGCCGGGTTCTGTCCCCACCTTGCGGTGCTGGACGGCCATCTATCTCGGGACTACGTTGCCGCAGCCCTCTAGCGGTCTACCCGGAAACTGGGCGAGCAACCCGTGACGCTTCCTGTCTGACCTTGCTCCGGACGAGGTTTACCCAGCCGGCCCGATCACTCGGACCGCTGGTGGTCTCTTACACCACCGTTTCACCCTTACCCCGCTGTGTCGCCCGAAGACGACGCCACCGTGGCGGTCTGCTTTCTGTTGCACTTTCTCGCGGGTTACCCCGGGTGGGTGTTACCCACCATCCTGCTCTTCGGAGCCCGGACGTTCCTCGGCACCCTCTCGGATGACGCGACCGTCTTGCCGACCCATTCGCGGGCCCATTCTATTGCGACACTGGCACTTGCGTCACAGCCCCTTGCGTCACAGACCTTTGCGTCACAGACCCGACTCGGAAGTGCGCACGAGGATCGCCTCGGAGTCCGGGCACATGATGACGTCATCGGGCGCGGCGGCTCTGATCCGCGCCATGTCACTCTCGTTCAACCGAACACCGCTCGCAGACGACACGCCACCGCGAAGCATCGACGCACCGATGCCGTACCTCGACCGCTGACGGTCGTACACCGCGAGCAGCTCCTCTGGGATGGTCGCGGCAATCTCAGCACGTCGGGCGACGGCATGAGTGCGCTCATTCACGAGTGACGCGAGCGAGGCATCCCGATCGCTCTCAACGCTCGCAATGGTCGCCTTGAGCTGGTCGTGTTCGGCCTTCGTCGCGTCAGCCGTCGCCTCAAGGGTCTCAACCCGCTCCATCACACCGAGCTGGATCTCCTCAAGGTCATCGCGACGCTGCCGGAGGGAGGCGAGCTCGTGCTCGAGGCCCGCGACATCCTTCACCGATGACGACGTCGCGAGTCGCCCAGAGTCTCGTGCCATGCGGGCCTCGACGACCGCAACATCGGACTCGATGCGGGCGAGCTCAAGACGGGCATCCTCCACCGCACCTGTGTCGGTGAGCAAGCGCTGGCGAAGCGTTTCGGCGTCACGCGCGAGTTCAGCAAGGCGTGCGATCTCTGGAAGGTTCTTGGACTGGTGGTCAAGCTGTTGCACACGGGTGTCGCTCGCTTGGAGCTCCAACAGTGCCGCCTGGGACTCTGGACTGGCTTTCAGGGCCATTGATATTGCTCGCTTTCGAAGGGACGATGGTGCCGCAGGATGCGGTCACTGGACGATGCTGAAATCCCACGGGTCGGTGCGCAGCTCACTCACGCTCACCTCAACCTCGGGCAGACGAGCGCGGAGCTCTGCCGCTGCCGTCTCGAGCCACAACCACTCGGAGGCCCAGTGCGACACGTCGATGAGGGCGGGGCCCCCACCGAGCAGCGCGGCCTCGCGCGCCTCGGAAGCTGGATGGTGGCGGAGGTCTGAGGTGATGTACACATCAGCGGTGCGCACCGAGTCGTGTGAGAGGAGAGAATCGCCAGCGCCGCTGCACAGCGCGACACGCTCGACAACTTGGTCGTAGTCACCCGCGACCCGCACGCCGCCAGCCGTGGGGGGCAGCAGGTCGGCGATGGCCCGCGCCAGCCGACCGAGGCTCACCGGCTCGGCGAGCTGCCCGACGCGGCCGAGACCGCGGGTCGGTGTTTCTCCCGGCGCAATCGGCTCGCTCGCGAGCAGACCGAGCCGCGACGCGAAGACCGCAGATGTGCCGGATTCGACGACATCGGCGTTGGTATGCGCCGCGAGGAGCGCACATCCGCCGCGGATGAGGCGAGCGACAACGGCACCCTTGTAACCGTCCTCCGCAAGGCTTGTGACCCCCCGGAGCAGCAGTGGGTGGTGCACCAACAGCAAGCCTGCCCCGGCCTCGACCGCCTCTGCGACCGTGTCGCCGACCGCATCGACAGCGAGGTGGATGTGGTTGATCGTGTCGGCAGGATCACCGACAATGAGCCCAACCGCATCCCAGTCCTCAGCCCCCGAAGTCGGCCACAGTGCTTCGACGACTGCGGAGACCTCGGCGATGGTTGGTGGCACGCGACAAGTCTAGTGAGCGGATGCCGCGTCGGTCGGGCATCCGCCAGACAATCAGGCGCGTTCCTGGCGACGGATGCGAGGAATGCCGGAGACGAGCGGCGTGAGGAGACCCAGTGCGAGCGCGGCGAGCACACCGAGATCGGTCATCCCGAGCGCCGAATCGGGGGCGACCCCGATCAGGACCCAGAGGTAGCCCTGCCATTCGAGGCCGGGGATCGATGCGGCCGTGAATCCGAACCCGATCGCGCTCGCCACGACGAGCATGCTCACGTTCACCGTGTTGACGTTGCCGTAGAGCGCCCCGCGGCGCATGAGCGCCGCCCCGTCGAATCGCTCGTTGCGAATCATGAGATCGCACGCGAAGATGCCCGCCCACGCTGCCACCGGCACCGCGATGGTTGTCGCAATATCGGTGAAGAGCGTGCGGAGATCGCCAGTGAGCCCGAGCAGCAGCACCGCGAGAATTCCGACAAGCAGCGTGACCACGATCACCCCAACAGGGCGCCGCACCGTGACGCCGGCCGCCTGGAGGGAGAACGCGCCGGAATATATGGTGAGGACCACGCCGCACAGGAGGCTGAGCACCAGTGCCGCGGTGAGTGGCACCGGGTACCACAGCGGCAAGAGCCCGCCGAGGGCAGCGATGGGGTTGCTCTGCAGAGCGTCACCGAGCGTTGGCGACGCCGATGCAAGCAGCACCCCATAGCCGAGAAGTGTGAGCGTCGGAACCGCGGTTCCGGCGATCGTCCACGCAATCGACGCCGCCCCGGATCCGCCAGACCGCTGATAGCGCGCAACCTCAGCACCGCTGTTTGCCCACGCGAGCCCGATCACGCTGAAGACAAGCACGGCGCCGGTCGCAATATGCACCCACGGACCGTCACCTACCGAAAGCGCCGCCGTGAGGTCGAGACTCGGCGCTGTGAGCACCACGACACCGAGCATGAGCAGTGCGCTCAGGATGCCGAGGACAGTCGCAAAGCGGATGAAGAGGAGGTATCCGAAAACTCCGACGACAGCGGCAATGAGGAGCGCTGCCGCGACGACCACGAGCGGGAACCAGGCAGGGAGGGAGATGTCAGAAACTTCCGCGGCGGCGGAGACGCCATTCGCAATGATCCAGAGAAAGACGGCACCCCAGAACACACGAGCGATCACCGCGAGAACCGCCGGGAGCAGATTGCCAACGACACCGAATGCTGCGCGCGACACGATCATGGTCGGCTGGCCGCTCCACTTGCCAGCGAGTACGCCGAGCCCCAGCGGGAGAAGAGAGAATGCCACACCGACGAGCACCGCGACCAGTGCCTGACGCACGCTCATTCCAAGCGCAAGCAGCGCAGCCCCGATAGCGATGCTGACGACCGAAGAGTTGATCGCAAACCACTGCCAGAACATGCGAGCTGCACGCCCGGTTCGGCGCTCGAGCGGCGTCGGCTCGCCTTCATTTGACTCGATCGCGAAGGCTCGTTGGCGAACGACCGATTCGTCTTCGAAGACGGGAGTAACACCGGGTTCCACCGGCGCGGGAGGAGGAACCGTGTGAGCAAGCGAGGCGGCGGCCGCCGGCTCGACGGCATCGGCCTGGCTCGCGAGCCAGGCTCGGTCGGTCTCGTCGACGTGAGCGTCGTCAGCACGCAGGTCCTGTTCGGCAGCCGCCGCACTGCCGAACACGCGTGAATCCTGTTCGGGGTCGTCGAATGGTGTGTAGGCGGCCGTCGCGTCGGGGTCGTAGTGAGGCTCCGCTAGCCCAGTGGCAGGCCCGACGATCGGCTCTTCAGTGTTCTCGTCGGGACCTGCGGCCTCGTCGACCGGCCCGGGAGGGCCTGGCCGGTCTGTCGAGAACAGCGCGTCGTCGATCGCGACCTCCGTCGCGAAGCGCTGGCCGAGACTCGCGTTCGCGCGCTCGATCGCCAACAGCGCTTCGGGGGAACCGATGGCGTGCAGCGATCGCTCCCAGGACGCGAACTCTCGTGCATCATCCGCTCGAAACTGCATCTGCACCTCAAGCTCCGCGAGCGCGCCTGAAACGCCACCTCGGTCGCGCTCACTGCTGAGGACCTTGGCGAGCGCGTCGTCGTCGAGCGAACGCCGCCGAGGTGGCTCAGGAAGCTCGGAGCCCGGCGGAGGAACGACTGCCGACGACGGGGCCGGTGGCGGAGCAGCCTGCAGCATGGCTCCAAAGTCGGCGGGCAATGACACCCCGAGGATCGGCACCTCAGGAGTGACCGGTGGCGATGAGACAAACGGGGCCGACGGTTCGAATGGCTCTGGTCTTGTATCCGCGGCAGGGTCATGCACTGGCCGTGGCGACGACACCGGCGGCGCGAATCGGCTGAAGTCAGTATCGGGCGCGACCGCGGAACTGACGTCATAGCCAGCGTCGTGAGCGTAAGGCTCAGAGTCGTCGCTCGTCTGTGGCAGCAGCGCGAGGTCGAGCCACGAATCTTGTCCAGGGTCATAGCGGGGAGGCTCGGATGGGAGGTAGGCAGGAAACTGTGCTGCCTCGGGAGCAACAGGCGCTGACTCGAAGGAGGGCGGAGCGGATGGCATAAACGACTCGTGCCAACCGCCCTCCGGCTGCACGATGATGACATCGCTGTCCCAGATCTGCTCAGACGCCTTCGGGCCGGGGAATGACAGTTCGACCTTCTCTGCAGTGGGCTCAGGCTCAAGCACGGGATCGATGAGAGCGGGTGAAACCGGGTCGGGAGCGACTTCGGCATCCATGAGTGCCTGGAAGAGCTCGTCGGTGGAGTTGCTCGCTCGCTGCAGCATCTCCGGCGTAATGATCGGCATCGACGCAGTGACCTGCGCGACCTGCGCGGCGAGTGCATCGGCGAGAGCATCGTCGTCGAGACCTGCGGTCGCGGCATCCGTCGGCTCCGACGAACCGCCGGCACCGGTTCCCGCGGCGCGTTGCCAGGTGGACCGCCGCCTGAATCCGCCCGCAGCGTCGTCGCCGAGAAGCTCGGCGTCGGAGGTCGCAGGGTCGTCCATGGCCAAATACTAGCGACAACGATCCATCGAGCGCTTTGGCCACGCAGAAGTGGTGTGGGCCCTGCTGTGATGTGGGCCCTGCTGTGATGTGGGCCCTGCTGTGATGTGGGCCCTGCCGGGATCGAACCGACGACATCCACGGTGTAAACGTGGCGCTCTACCAGCTGAGCTAAAGGCCCGTGCCGCCGATGCCGGCGCACACTCCATAGTACAAGCGTGGAAGCGCTCCGCTCACGCTACGCGGGCGATCGCATCGCGATACACCGCGAGGTCACGTCGCTCTCCTGGAGCGTTTACGACGCGGTCGAGGATGATGCCATCTTGACCAATAAGCAACGTCGCCCGTGCGGCGAATCCGCGGTCTTCTAAGAACACCCCGTAGCGTTTCGCCACCTCGCCGTGGGGCCAGAAGTCACCAAGCAGGGTGAACGTGTAACCCTCGCGTTCCGCGAACTCCCGAAGCGTCGCCTTGTTGTTCACCGAGATCGCAACGAGATGCACGCCCGCGTCATCGAAGAGCGCGAGGTTGTCGCGAAGCTCACACAGTTCACCCCTGCAGGTATTGGTGAACGCCAACGGAAAGAACACGAGCGCGACCGGCTTCGTCTCGAGAAGGCCCGAGAGCTCGACTGACTCACCGAACTGATTGTCGAGCGTGAAGGCTGGCGCCTGGTCACCGATCTCTGCTGCCATGTCGGCGCTCCGTCTCTCATGTCAATGCGCTCGTGGTCGAGCAAACTGTGGCAAATGCTAGCGACGTGTGTGGAAACCATCCAAACGATGCCGACTTTCGATAACTAGGATGGTCTAGCCCGCCCAACGCTGCGTCGTGACCCGACCAACGAAATCGGCGGGATCGAATAGTCCGCAGACAAGATTGAGGCAACCGTGACGATTCACGACCAGGACCCGTATTCGGTGAACCACATCGACTCGGACCCGCAGGAAACCGCAGAGTGGCAGGAATCCCTTGACGGGGTCGTTGCTGCCCAAGGACGCGGTCGCGGCCGCGACATCATGCTCAGCCTGCTCAAGCGCTCCAAAGAGCTTCAGCTCGGCGTGCCAATGGTGCCCACGACGGACTACATCAACACCATTCCGGTCGAGAACGAGCCCGAGTTTCCCGGCAATGAAGAACTCGAGCGTCGGTTCCGGGCCTGGATCCGATGGAACGCCGCAATCACAGTGCACCGTGCGCAGCGCCCCGACATCTCGGTCGGTGGCCACATCTCGACCTACGCATCATCCGCCTCGCTCTACGAGGTCGGGCACAACTACTTCTTCCGCGGTCAGGACCACCCAGGCGGTGGCGACCAGATCTTTTACCAGGGCCACGCCTCCCCCGGCATGTACGCCCGGTCCTTTCTCGAGGGACGCCTCAGCGAGGAGCAGCTCGACAGTTTCCGCCAGGAGAAGTCCCGCGCGCCGTTCGGACTCTCGTCGTACCCGCACCCGCGGCTCATGCCCGACTACTGGCAGTTCCCGACCGTCTCGATGGGGCTCGGTCCGATCAACGCGATCTACCAGGCACAGGCGAACCGGTACCTCACGAATCGCGGCATCAAAGACGCGAGCGACTCACAGGTCTGGGCGTTCCTCGGTGACGGCGAGATGGACGAGGTTGAGAGCCGCGGCGCCCTCCAGCTCGCGGCGAATGACGGTCTCGACAACCTCAACTTCGTTATCAACTGCAACCTGCAGCGCCTTGATGGCCCCGTGCGCGGCAACGGCAAGATCATCCAAGAGCTCGAGAGCTTCTTCCGCGGCGCTGGCTGGAACGTCATCAAGGTCGTCTGGGGTCGCGAATGGGATGAGCTGCTCTCCCGCGACGATGATGGCGCCCTCGTCAACCTCATGAACGTCACACCCGACGGCGACTACCAGACCTACAAAGCTGAGGATGGCGCCTATGTGCGCGAGCATTTCTTTGGTCGCGACCCGCGCACGCTCGATCTCGTCAAGGACTACACCGACGACCAGGTCTGGGGCCTCAAGCGTGGCGGCCACGACTACCGCAAGGTGTACGCGGCATTCAAGGCTGCCTCTGAGCACAAGGGCCAGCCGACCGTCATCCTTGCCCACACCATCAAGGGCTACGGCCTCGGCAAGTCGTTCGAGGGTCGCAACGCGACCCACCAGATGAAGAAGCTCACGCTCTCAGACCTCAAGCAGTTCCGTGACGAGATGCGAGTTCCGATTACGGATGCTGCGCTCGAAGCCGACCCGTACAAGCCGCCGTTTTACCACCCCGGCAACGACGATGAGGCAATCGAGTACATGCACGAGCGTCGTCGCGCGCTCGGCGGCTACCTGCCGGAGCGTCGCTCGAAGTACACGCAGGTCTCCCTGCCGGATGCATCGACCTACGACATCGTGCGCAAGGGCTCTGGCAAGCAAGAGATCGCCACCACGATGGCGTTTGCTCGGCTGCTGAAAGATCTGCTGCGCTCGAAGGACTTCGGCCACCGCATCGTGCCGATCATCCCGGATGAGGCGCGCACGTTCGGCATGGACGCCTACTTCCCGTCGGCGAAGATCTATAACCCGAATGGCATGCACTACACCTCGGTCGACCGCGAGCTGCTGCTCGCCTACAAGGAGAGCGTGCAGGGCCAGATCTTGCACACCGGCATCAACGAGGCGGGCGCGTTCGCAGCCTTCACCGGTGTCGGAACCTCGTATGCGACCCACGGCGAGCCGCTCATCCCGGTCTACGTCTTCTACTCAATGTTCGGGTTCCAGCGCACGGGCGATGCCATGTGGGCGGCCGGCGACCAGATGGCCCGAGGGTTCATCATCGGTGCGACCGCCGGTCGCACAACACTGACGGGTGAGGGGCTGCAGCACGCCGACGGGCACTCGCCACTTCTTGCCTCCACCAACCCCGCGGTCGTGACGTACGACCCAGCCTGGGGCTATGAGCTCGGACTCATCGTGCGCGCGGGAATCGATCGGATGTACGGCGGGACCCACCCGGACCCGAACGTCATGTACTACCTCACGGTGTACAACGAGCCACTCGTGCAGCCGGCCGAACCAGAGAATGTTGACGTCGATGGTGTGCTCCGCGGCATCCATCGCCTCAATGTGAACGAGGCTGCAGGGCCCAAGGCCCAGATCTTGGCGTCGGGAGTCGCCGTTCCGTGGGCCATCGAGGCGCAGGTACTGCTGCAGAATGACTGGGGCGTCTCGGCCGATCTGTGGTCGGTGACGTCGTGGAGCGAACTGCGTCGTGACGGCCTTGCGGCAGACGAGCACAACATGCTCAACCCCGGCACGGAGAAGAAGGTGCCGTACGTGACCGCGAAACTGCAGGGTGCTGAGGGGCCGTTCATCGCGGTGACCGACTTCATGCACGCAGTGCCAGACCAGATCCGCCAGTTTGTTCCGGGCGACTTCGCCACACTGGGTGCCGACGGCTTCGGCTTCTCGGACACGCGCGCGGCAGCACGTCGCTACTTCAAGATCGACGGTCCATCGGTCGTCGTCCGGACGCTGCAGTCGCTCGCCGCCCAGGGCGCCGTTGACCCGAGTCTGCCTGCGCAGGCGATCGAACGCTACCGGCTCCACGACGTCACTGCCGGAACCTCCGGCAACGCCGGCGGCGAGAGCTAGGCGCCGACAACGATCATGGCAGCACCTCGGACGAAAGCGCAGACGCTCGCCTGGCTGAAGACGATGTCAGGCGAGCTCGCGACAGCGACGCTCAAGCGACTGGAGGACACGCTCCCCTGGTATGGCGACATGCCGCCTGGGCGTCGCTCCGCGGTTGGCATGGTGGCGCAGAACGGCATCACCTCGTTCATTCACTGGTATGACGACCCCACGTCGACGCCGTGGATCGCTGCCGACGTGTTCGGTGCGGCCCCTCGGGAGCTGCTGCGGTCGGTGAGTCTCACGCAGACCCTCCAGCTCATCAAGGTGACGGTGGAGGTCGTTGAGGAACGAATCAAGGGCCGCGACGCGTCGCTCGCCGAGGCGATTCTCCTCTATTCGAGAGAGATCGCCTTTGCGGCGGCGGATGTCTACGCGCGCGCCGCCGAGGCACGCGGACTCTGGGATGCACGCCTCGAAGCGCTCGTCGTCGACTCGATCCTCAGCGGCGAGTACGACGACGAACTCCCGAGCCGCATCGCGGCCCTCGGGTGGCACGGTCACGGCGAGGTCTCGGTGCTTGTCGGCACCGCGCCGAAGATGCTCGATGTCGACATGCTGCGACGCACCGCACGCCATCTTGAGGCCGACGTGCTCATCGGGGTACAGGGCAGCCGTCTTGTTCTCGTGATCGGGCGGGCAACCCCAGCCTCAAGCGAACCCGAGGAGACGATTCCGCAGCACCGTGAATCGTTCCTCGATATCGCGAAGGCGCTCGAACCGGGGTTCGGCGATGGTTTCCTCATTCTCGGTCACGAGGTGCCCTCGCTCGTCGAGGCGTCGCGAAGCGCCAAGGCGGCACTCGCGGGCTTTGCCGTCGCCCGCTCGTGGCGCAATGCACCCCGACCGGCACTCGCCGACGATCTGCTTCCCGAGCGCGCACTCGCGGGCGACCCCCTCGCCAGATCGACACTTATCAACCGCATCTACAAGCCCCTCCAGGCGCATTCGACCGAGCTTCTCGGCACGCTGTGGTGCTATCTCGACAACGGGCGTTCGCTCGAAGCGACCGCACGAGAGCTTTTCGTGCACCCCAACACGGTGCGCTATCGACTCAAGCGCGTCTCCGAGGTGATCGGGTGGGATGCCACGGGCGCCCGTGAATCGCTCATCCTGCAGGCGGCACTCATCGTCGGGTCGATTGCTGAGACCGAGCACACCCCGCGCCGACGGGCCGGGCACTGACGTCGGCCGTCTCGACTGACGGCGCGCACAAGCATCGCGCCATTTCTTGGTTGAGTTCCACAGCGCAATACCGCGAGCGATAGGGAGACTAGAGAAGTGATCGTTATCGTGTGCCCCGGACAGGGCTCTCAGACCCCAGGGTTTCTCGAACCCTGGATCGCCGAACCCCGATTCGCCGAGCACCTCGCCACCCTGTCGGATGCTGCGGGGCTCGACCTCGCCCACCACGGCACGGTGTCGGATGCCGACACGATCCGTGACACCGCAATCGCACAGCCGCTCATTGTCGCCGCCGGACTCCTCACGCTGCGCGCCCTGCTCGACGGGCGCCGCGAGCGGGTCGGCGGTATCGCTGGTCACTCGGTTGGTGAGTTCACTGCGGCAGCCGGTGCCGGCATCCTGTCAGACACCGACGCCGTGCGTCTCGTCGCTGCGCGCGGTGCTGCCATGGCGGATGCCGCGTCGGTGAGTGCCACCGGCATGAGCGCCGTCATCGGTGCCGACGAGGCGGCCCTCCTCGAGCGGCTCGCCGAGCTCGGACTCGAGCCAGCGAACTTCAACGGTGGCGGCCAGATCGTCGTTGCCGGTGATCTCGATGCCCTGGCGACGCTGCGGGAGGCGCCACCGGCTGGTGCCCGTGTTATCCCACTGCAGGTGGCTGGAGCGTTCCACACCCGCCACATGGTGCCAGCGGTCGATACGCTGCGCACTGCAGCCTCGACGGTCGAATCCGCCAACCCGACCCTTCCGATCTGGACAAACCACGACGGCACCCGCATCGACGACGGTGCGGCCTTCGTCGACCTGCTCGTCGGCCAGGTCTCATCCCCAGTGCGCTGGGACCTCACGATGCAGTCCTTTGCCTCAGAGGGTGTCGAGGGCATCATTGAGATCGCCCCGGCTGGCGCTCTGGTGGGCCTCGCCAAGCGCGCGCTCAAAGGGGTCCCAACCGTTGCGATCAAGACCCCGGATGATCTCACCGCCGCCTACGACCTCCTCGATGGGACCGCCTCATGACTTCCCCCGTACTCACCCAGTCCTCCGGAGCGGAGTTCACCCGCATCTACAGCTATGGCGCGGCCCGCGGCGACCGCGTCGTTCCCAACTCCGAACTCGTTGGCCCGATCGACTCCAGCGACGAGTGGATCCAGCAGCGCACCGGCATCGTGACCCGCACGCGCTCCTCGGTCGGCATTCTCGCCGTCGATCTCGCGACGGATGCTGCGACTGAGGCCATCGAGAAGTCGGGAGTTGCACCAGAGCTCATCGACCTCGTCATCGTTGCCACCATCAGCAACGTGCAGCAGACCCCCTCGCTCGCCGCAGTCGTGGCCGACCGGGTCGGCGCCAATCCGGCGGCGGCCTACGATGCCAATGCCGCGTGTGCCGGGTTCAGCTATGCCGTCACGCAGGCCGATGCGCTCATCCGCTCGGGCGCTGCGCACTACGCGCTCGTGATCGGAGCCGAGAAGCTGTCCGACGTCGTCGACCCGGCTGACCGCTCCATTTCGTTCCTCCTCGGCGACGGTGCCGGCGCCGTCGTCATCGGCCCCAGCGACTTTCCCGGCATCGCTGCACCGGTGTGGGGCTCCGACGGGTCGAAGGCAGCCGCGGTCGGCATGAACGCAACCCTCGTCGACTACCGGGATGGCAACGCCGTGTGGCCGACACTCCGTCAGGAGGGCCAGACGGTCTTCCGTTGGGCGGTCTGGGACATGGCAAAGGTGGCGAAGCAAGCCCTCGAGGCGGCCGGCATCACTGCCGATGATCTCGCGGCCTTCATCCCCCACCAGGCGAATATGCGCATCATCGACGAATTCGCCAAGCAGCTCAAGCTGCCAGAGCATGTGCTCGTCGCCCGGGACATCGCGACGACCGGCAACACCTCGGCCGCCTCGATTCCGCTCGCCACCCACCGACTGCTCGAAGAGCATCCGGAACTCAGTGGAGGGCTCGCGTTGCAGATCGGTTTCGGCGCCGGGCTCGTCTTCGGAGCCCAAGTCATCGTTCTGCCCTAAACTTGGCCTCGGTCAAAACGACACCTCAAGGAGAAAACACCATGGCATTGTCAACCGAAGAAGTTCTGGCCGGCCTCGCCGAGCTGATTAATGACGAGACTGGAATTGCAACCGACACGGTTGAGCTGGACAAGTCGTTCACCGACGACCTCGACATCGACTCGATTTCGATGATGACCATTGTGGTCAACGCCGAGGAGAAGTTCGACGTGAAGATTCCCGACGACGAGGTCAAGAACCTCAAGACCGTCGGCGACGCTGTCACGTTCATCGTCGCAGCCCAGGGCTAACACTCGACGTCTGCGCATCGGCCCGGGTCTATTTGACCGGGCCGATCGCGCACCGACGCACGTCACCGCCGACAGAGAGTTTTCGTAATGACCAAAAAGATTGTCGTCACCGGCCTGGGCACCACGTCACCGCTCGGCGGAGACACCAAGTCAACCTGGAATGCCCTCCTTGCGGGCGAGTCGGGCGTACGTCCGCTCGAGCAGGAGTGGGTGGCCAAACATGAGCTGCCCGTGACCTTCGCCGGCCAGGCTAAAGTCCCGGCGGCCGATGTGCTTGCGCGCGTCGAGACGAAGCGTCTCGACCCAAGCAGCCAGTTCGCCCTCATCGCCGCGCGAGAAGCATGGGCCGACGCTGGTACACCCGATGTCGACCCTCGTCGGATCACCGTCGACTATGCGACCGGCATCGGCGGAGTGTGGACGCTGCTTGACGCGTGGGACACCCTCCGCGAGAAGGGCCCGCGCCGGGTCCTCCCCATGACCGTGCCCATGCTCATGCCAAACGGCCCCGCCGCCGCCATCAGCATGGAGCTTTCTGCGCGCGGCAGTGCACGCACCGTCGTGTCTGCCTGCGCTTCAGGCACTGAGTCGATCGCGAATGCCTACGATCACTTGCAGGCTGGGCTCGCCGACATCGTCATCGCGGGAGGCTCGGAGGCCGCCATTCACCCGCTTCCGATCGCCGCATTCGCAGCGATGCAGGCGCTTTCGAAGCGCAACGATGACCCGGCTGGCGCGTCGCGCCCCTACGACGTGAGCCGCGACGGATTCGTCCTCGGTGAGGGCGGCGCCGCTATCGTGCTCGAAACCGAAGAGCACGCGCTCGCGCGCGGTGCCCGCATCTATGCCGAACTTGCGGGCGGCGCCGTTACGAGCGACGCACATCACATCACGGCCCCGGACCCCGAGGGTTCGGGCGCGGCTCGCGCCGTGCTCGCCGCCCTCGAGCAGGCAGGCGCGACACCCGACGATGTCGGGCACATCAATGCGCACGCCACCAGCACTCCAGTTGGCGACATCGCGGAGTTCAACGCTCTCAAGGCAGTCTTCGGCGACCGCGTCGGGAGCATCCCGGTATCGGCCACGAAGGCATCGACCGGTCATCTACTTGGCGGCACGGGCGCGCTCGAGGCCATCTTCACGATTCTCGCGCTCTACGAGCGCACCGCTCCCCCGACGATCAACCTCACGGAGCAGGATCCCGAGATTCCCCTCGATGTCGTGACCGAGCCCCGCTCGCTCGGCGAAGGTCCGCTCCTCGCGATCAGCAACTCCTTCGGATTTGGCGGCCACAACGCCGTCATCGCGTTCCGCAGCGTGTAGGCCGTTCGCGATGCGGATCGCGATCGTCAGCGACTACTTTCTCGACTATGTCGGCGGCGCCCAAACGTCAATGCTTCAGCAGGAGCGGGCACTGCTCGACGCCGGTCACGAGGTATTGCTCGTTGCAGCCACACGTGGGCTGAACGCCGCGACGGTAGAAGACGCTGGCGGAGTACACGTGAGACCCATGCTCACGCTGCCCGGATTCGACCTCCCCGTCGTCACCAACACGGCCGCCCTCCGATCGACGCTCCGCGAAACGTTCGAGCGCCACGGCATCCAAGCGATCCATGTGCAGACGGAGTTCGGGCTCGCACACGCTGCCGTCGATACTGCGCGCGACCTCGGGTTGCCCGTGATCCACACAGTCCACACCTTCTACTGGGCGAGCGACGGCGGCTGGCATGCGCCACTCGCTCCCCTGCTGAGAACACTGCTCCGACGCATCACGGGCACCCCGTTTCCACGACGTCCACTCAGCCGGCGGCCCGTCGACAACCTGCTGCGCAATCTCACCCTCGCCATGGCACAGCGCGTCGACATCGTCGTGTCACCATCGGCACATCAAGCAAAAGACCTTGCCGCCGCCGGCGTGACCGGACGCATCGAAGTACTGCCGAACCCCATTGCGACGTCGTCGCTGCCCTCGCGCACGCTGTCGAACGCCACCGCCGAGCATCCGTCATTCCTGTGGGTGGCGCGCTGCGAGAGTGTGAAGCGACCGCTCGTCTTCGCCGAAGCCGCAGTCACCGCGCTCACCACGGCACCCGGTTCGTTCACCGTCGACTTTGTCGGCGAGGGTGGTGAGCTGGCAACCCTTCGCTCTATGGTCGCCGATCGCCCCGAAATCCGTGTCCACGGCAATCTGCCGCACGAGCGTGTGCTCGAACTCATGGATGCCAGCGCGATGGTGGTGCTCACCTCGCTCGGCTTCGACAATCAGCCGATGACGATTGCCGAGGCGGTGAGCCGGGAGCGGGGCGTGCTCTACTGCGACCCGAAGCTCAGCGAGGGTCTCGGACAGGCCGGATACCGCTCCGCCACCCCGGATGCTGCTGGGCTGGCGCACGCCCTCACCGCGCTCGTGAGCGATCCAGAGTTGATCCTCGCGCTCTCACGCGGCGCACGAGTGGACCGGGCGCTCTTTGATCCGAAGAATTACGTAGCGAAGATCACGGACTTCTACGTGGCCTGACCCGCTGCACCACTCTGGACAGCCTTCGGCCTAGCCGACCTTGTGCAGCCAAGCGACCTGATGTTCGTCACTTGCGTGACGGAACGCCTCGAGCTCGTCGTCCCAGGCCTGCCCGAGCGCAAGCCGAAGTTCGCGGTGCAGCTCGAAAGCGTCGGAGCCGGCAACCTCCATCGCGTAGCGGATGCGGTCCTCCGGCACGACAACGTTGCCAGCAGTATCGGTTTGAGCGAAGAAAATGCCGAGGTCGGGGGTGTGAAGCCACCGCCCGCCGTCACTCCCCGGCGTGGGGTCCTCCGTGACCTCGTAGCGCAGGTGCTCCCACCCGCGCAGCGCAGAGGCGAGTGCAGCGCCGGTGCCCTGCTCACCCTCCCAGTAGAACTCGGTGCGGAGGGAGCCCTTGAGCACCGTCTGATCGGCCCAGTCGAAGTTCACGGCGCGGTCGAGAGCACGACCTGCGGCCCACTCAATGTGCGGGGCAAGCGCGCGAGGAGCGGAGTGCACAAAAAGCACCCCGCGTGCAGTTGCTACAGCCACGATCTCTCCATTCCACTTGGTACGACTTCCCCATCGACCACTGGAACGAGAGTGCTGAACAACGAACTATTCGATTGTGGCGTTGCCGCCACCTCGAATTATGCCTGATCGCGAGCCGGAATGACAAGCGTGTCATTCCGTGTCGCCTGTGAATGTGCCGACGGACGATCATTTCGCGTCGGCATAGCTGTCGACCACTTCAATCGTGAGGGGAAAGTGCACGGGGAGCTGGCTAAACAACAACCTGCCCGCCTCTTTGGCGGACTCGCGGATCGCGTCGGCCACGGCATCCGCGTGCTCCGCCGGGGTGTGCACGACAACCTCGTCGTGAAGAAAGAAGGCCAGGTGGGGTGATGCCGTGAGAGCCCCGGCTCCGAGCAGGTGAAGGCGTTGCCGCAGGGTCGCCATCCAGCACAGCGCCCACTCCGCCGCCGTGCCCTGCACGACGAAGTTGCGCGTGAATCTGCCCCACGACCTGGCTGCTCCGCGAGCCCGGTCAGCAGCCCCGGCAGGGGCACCCTCACTCGATGCGGATGACTGCACCTCGCGCCACTCCTCGCCGGGGAACGGCGAACCCCGGCCGAGCAAAGTCGCCACCCGCTCACCGCGTTCACCGGCGCGGGCCGCGGCCTCGACGAGGGCAATCGCCTGCGGATACGCACGCGCGAGCGCCGGCATGAGCCGGCCACTCTCCCCCGTCGTCGCCCCGTACATCGCCCCGAGCATCGCGAGCTTCGCCTGCTCGCGCGTCGCGACGGCACCGCTCGCGACAATGCCGGCATAGAGATCGCCGGCAGCGCCAGCCTCGACCATGCCGCGATCGCGCGCCAAGCCAGCGAGAATGCGAGGCTCGAGCTGCGCAGCATCCGCCACCACCAGCTTCCATCCCTCGTCGGCAACCACGGCGCCGCGCACCTGCTTCGGCAGTTGCAAGGCTCCGCCACCACCACGGCTCGCCCAACGACCCGTCACGACGCCGCCGGGCACGTAGTCGGGGTGGAACCGCCCGTCGCGCACATTCGACTCGAGCCAGTGCCATCCGTTGGCGCTGAACAACCTCGCGAGCGACTTGTACTCGAGGAGAGGCGCGATTGCCGGATGCTCGATGCGCTGCAACTCCCACTTGCTCGTCGACTCCACCATGAGGCCAGCCCGGCGGAGCGCCTTCAGCACGGTCGCGGCAGAATCAGGATTGAGATCCGGCGCATCAAGCGCCAAGCGGATGTCACGCGCGAGCACCTCCATGCGTGCCGGGCGGTCTCCCTGCCGACCGGGCCGCGGCCCGAGCATCCGCGTCAGCAGGGCATCGTGGATCGAGGCCCGCCACGGAAGCCCCGCATGTTTGATCTCGGCGGCAACCAGAGCGCCGGCAGATTCTGCCGCGAGCAGCATGGCGAGGGCCGACACGCGCGAGGCTTCGCGCTGCAGGATGAACTCAGCGAGCGGATCGCGGGCATCGGTCTGCCGTGTGGCCTCGAGATCGAAGAGTGCTGATGCTGTCGGTATCGGCACATCGTCAATCGGGGGGTCATCCCACGAGTCGATGGGAAGGTTCGCCACGCGAGACCCCTCACTGTGCGGCGACGCCCGAAGGATGGCGCGGCACAGCCGGAGATCGACGCACCGCTCAACCCGAACACCCTCACGCAGCAGCGGTGGGTACCAGTGATTCGTGTCGTCCCATACCCAGCGCGGCCGGCCACGCTCGCGTCGAGCCACCTCAGCGGCGAACTCGACCCGCGGCACGGCGGAGGTGTCGAGCACGTGGCCGTCATCATCGAGCGTCGACAAGCTCACCCCTGACGGAGCTGAGTCGACAACAATGTGCACGGTGTCCAGTCTGGCGGGAGCCTACGACGTTGGGGTAGGCGGGGTGGGTTTCGATACGGCCCTAGCGGGCCTACTCAACCGGCGGAACGGGGCCGCCGCGTCAGTGGAGGAGCACGCCACCCTTGGCGAGCACGTTCTTCTCGCCCGCCTCGATCGGCACCGCAAAGCGATTCTGCTTCGGCGGCATCGGGCAGTTGAATGCGTAAGAAAACGCGCACGGAGGCAGCACCGCGAGGTTGAAGTCGAGAGTGATCGTGCCATCGGGGTTCGGCGCGACAAAGAGGAATCGGCCAACACTGTAGGTGGAGTCGCCGTTCGTCGCATCGGCGAACACGAGCTGGAGCGCACGGCCCGACTTGAAGGCCGCGAGGTTGTACTCCACACCATCCTTCTCGAACGTGATCTCCCCTGGGATCACCATCTCACGAGCCTCGCCCTCGTCTTTCAGGTGCTCGAAGCCCAGCGTGGTGCCACCCTCAATCTCTACGAACTGCGCCGAGATGACCCACTCGGGGTTGTAGGGGAAGGCATCGATCGTCTCGAACTGCTGCACGGCCTCGGCGTTTGCATCCCACACCCTGAGCGCATAACCGCCATCGACGGCGATGATGAAGCCGACAACCGTGTCGCTGAAACGGATCTCGGATGGCGCACCCGAATCCCGGCCGGCGACCGTGACCGAGCCATCGACGATGACGCCATCCACCACGATGCCATCGTCGGCGGTCGCCGTGAGGAGGACCCCTGACTCGCCTGACGGCAGCGGCGCCCACGTGCCGGGAATGCCCCACACCGACTGCTCGGAGTCGATCAGCTGCGTTGTGGTGAGCGCGAGGCTGCCCTGCGGCTGCACGACCGATTCGTCGCGACGGCGGCGGAAGGTGGCGAGGCGCGATTCGGGCGTGGTGGCGGTATCCATGCTTCCCATCCTACGAAAAAGGTCGGCCCCCACCGTGAGGTGAGGGCCGACCGAAGTCTCACGTGTTCCGCAGGCCGGTGACGGCCAGACGGAACAGGTCAACTAGATGGGGCGAATGTTCTCTGCCTGAGGACCCTTGGGGCCCTGCGCGAGATCGAATTCGACCTTCTGGTTCTCGTCGAGCGAGCGGTAGCCGCTCGTCGAGATCGCCGAGTAGTGTGCGAACACATCGGGGCTGCCGTCTTCGGGGGCGATGAAGCCAAATCCCTTTTCAGCGTTAAACCACTTAACGGTTCCTGTTGCCATTTTATCTTCTCCTTCAGGAGCTCTTCGCGTGACTCCGACCTCCGGAATCACTCGTCGCGGTGAACTTCGTCCGCTCCCGAAAGAAACTTGCCACCCGAGGGCGGCAACCAATCAAGATCTGCGAGGTACTGCAACTGCGTTACCGACACTAGTGCACGGTTTGCCGAAAAGACAGGTACCGCCCCCTATTTGCATGGTATTCACCGCACTGACACCTGACTGTGACGTCGTGGCATCCAAATCGCGACAATCGCCGTCGCCGCCATGAGCACGGCGGCAGAAGCGAATGCGACCGGATAGGAGAACGTGTCGAGGAGCGCGCCAGCCGCAAGGGGGCCGACGATAGCGCCGGCATCGGAGAACGCCGAGAACACGGCGATCGGGCGCGCGTTCTTTGGCCCGGCAGCGTCGCCGACCGCGGCGGCCGGCGCCGTGCCCATGAACGCCGCCGCCACGCCATAGAGGCACAACAGCACAATGAGCACCGCGAGATCACGCACGTGAGGGATCGCGAGCAGCAGCACCGCCGCAACGCTGAAGGCGCCGATGATCGCGGGCCGCCGACCGACGCGATCGACAAATCGACCGGCCGGAGCGAGCGCAAGTGTTTGGGCGACGGCCGCAATCGCGAACGCCACCCCCGTCCACACCGCGGTCTCGCCGAGAAGCTCGACGATGAGCACCGGGATGAGCGCACTCCGCACCCCCATCGAGCCCCAGCCCTGGGCAAAATTGGCGAGGCACGCCGTGATGAAACCCCGATCGCGGGCAACCGCACGCAGCGGGATGCGGTCGAGCGCGGGCGCCCGCCCCGTGGCATCCGGTCGGCGCAGCAAGAGCAGGCCGATGAGACCTGCGACGAGAAGAGTCGCCGCGTAGAAGAAGAACGGCGCACGGAGTGAGACCACCGCGAGGAGACCGCCGATGCCGGGACCTGCCATGCCGCCGATGAGAAAGCCGCCCTGGTAGAACCCCATGGCCCGCCCCCGTTGGCATGGCGGCGTATTGCCCAAGAGAAGGGTCATTGCCGAGACCGAGAACATGGCCGAACCGATGCCACCGGCGCCGCGGAGCAGAAGCACCTCCGGGTAGTTGTGCGCGACGCCAACGAGTCCGCTCGAGACGGCCACAATGCCAATCCCTATCGCAAGGATCGTGCGTTCACCGCCGAAATCGACGAGCCGACCGACAAAGGGTGTTGCGATAAGGCGCATCAGCGCGAACGCCGACACCACCGCCCCGACCTCGAGGAAACCAACCTCGAAGGTGCGCACGAACACCGGGAGCACCGGGATTACGACGCCGAAGCCGAGCATCACAAAGAATGCGATCACCCCGAGGACGAGCACGTCACGATCGAGCCGCTCGCCCTGCCCGGACCTGAATCTGCTGAAGAACGGGACGCGGGGCACCCAGCAAGGCTAGCTGCGAAGCGGCGGGTGCCGCAGCGCCTGAAATCGAGGTGGGAGATTTATGAAATCCCAAGTCCCCTATACCAACCCGCCCTCCCGGGAGGTCAAGAGGTCACCTATCCGAGCAGCGGTCCCGAGAAGGGCGCCGGCAGCAAGGGCGGATTGTCGCCCCCCAGCCAGGCTGACGCCTCGCGGACCTATTTCTTTGCGGTGACCACAGACGTGACCTGGAGAAAGCTCGCGCGCGGGTTGGTATCGCCATTTACTGGTGTCGCGTCTCTGCCGGCAATCAGGTCGGTTGCCCATCCTGCCAGTATGCGGAGCCTTCGATTCATGGTTGGCATTGCGTAGAGGTGATAAGCGCGGTGAGCGAACCAGGCTGGCGCGTTTCTGACCTTAATCCCCTTCATGATTCCCGCTCCCTTTCCGATGCCGAAGCTGGCGAGCGTTCCAAGCGATTTGTGCCGGTACTCCACGACTCGTCGCCCTGCTACATCGGCGAGTATGTTGGCGGACACAGTCAGGGCTTGACGAACGGCGTTTTGAGCGTTCGGCGGATAGTAGGCCGGCTGTGAAGCAGACATGAGATCGGGCACCTGTGCACCATCACCCAAGGCCCAAACGCCATCGAGCTTCATCCCCTCGCTGGTCTCGACCTGAAGGGCGGCATTGACAATGACGTGGCCTTTGGGTCCGAGTGGCAATCCAAGGTCGGCCAGCACGGGGTTTGGCTTCACCCCCGCTGTCCAGACGATTGCAGAGGCCGGTATGGTTTCTCCGTCACTGAGCACGACGTTGCCATCGACGCAGGATGGCATCGTCGTCTTCAAACGAATGTCGATGCCGCGGGCACGAAGCTGACCGAGAGTCCACTGCGAAAGTTCAGGCCCGACTTCAGGCGCGATACGGTCGAGCGCCTCCACTAAAACGAAATGCAGTTCTTCAGGGGCAATTCCGCGGTAGCTGTGGGTCGCGGTCCTCGCGGCGTCTGCGAGTTCCGCCACCGCTTCGACCCCGGTGTAACCGCCGCCGACGAACACTGTGGTGAGCAGCCTCGATCGCTCCGCCGGGTCCTGGACGCTGGCCGCGCGGGCGATGTTTCCAAGCACGCGATCGCGGACATATTGTGCTTCTCCAACTGTCTTGAACCCCACCCCATTTTCAGCGAGTCCAGGCGTAGGAAAGGTGCGAGTGACGGCTCCGAGCGCGACAACAAGGTGGTCGTACGGAAGCTCCCTGAGTTCGCCGTCGGGCGTCACGACCGAAACTCTCTTGCCCGCGCTGTCCAAGCCGCTGACGGATGCCTGGACAACGGTCGAATGCCGGAGTGTCTTCTGCAGCGGCACCGTCACGTCGCGGGCACGTATATGGCCGCCGGCAACTTCGGGAAGGAACGGCTGGTAGGTGTAGTAAGGAGATTCGTCAATCAGAGTGATACTCGCTCCGCGGGCGATGTGCTTCTTCTTCTGCAATTCAAGGGCGGTGGTGAGCCCAGCGGCTCCGCCTCCGAGAATGACTATTCGCGTTGTCATGGATGTGGTCCTTCCAACTGTGTCCGGTAGAGATGTGGCGTCGTCATTGTTGATTACCTCCCGGCCTGCCTAGAAAAGCGGCCTCGGGACGCTTCGCCAATACGCGGTCACCTGAGGACTGGCGTCGAGCACGGCGTAGAACCCATGGCATGAGATAGGTGCGAGCCCAGGCAACGTCGCTCGATCGCGCGCTTCGCCATGAGGATGCCTTCAATGGCTCAATCTGCGAGGGCTGCAGAGTGTGTTCTACGCCGAGAACGCTCAGCACACTGAGTGCCACCGCATGGTGGCCCACGGAGTTCAGATGCAGCCGGTCTGGGGCCCACATTCTGGCATCCTGAATCTCTGTTAGCGACCAGAGATCGGCCACGAGACACCCGTGCCGAGCTGCAACGGAATGCAAGTTTTCGTTGTAGATGGCAATCCTTCCTCTCAGACCCCGAAACACCGGGGAAAAACCGAGATCGGGCCCCGTGAAGAGCACGACGGTGGCGCCATCCCTGGACAAGCGGCCAACGACGTCATCACACCGGGCGGCAATATCATCCGGATCAGCTCTCGGGCGAATGACGTCATTGCCTCCAGCAGAGATTGTGATCAGATCCGGGCACAGATCCAGCACCGGCGCGACCTGCTCGTCACTGATCTGACGCAAGATCTTGCCTCGAACCGCGAAATTCGCATAGGAGAGACCCGGCTGGCCATCGCCGAGCACCTCTGCTACCCGGTCAGCCCAGCCTCGATTCCCTCCCAGGCTGCGTGGTTCGGGGTCGCCAATACCTTCAGTGAACGAGTCACCAAGTGCCACATAGCGTCTCCAACGGTGGCTCGGTTGCGAATTCGCGGTATTCCTTGTATCCATTAGCTCCAACTCTACCCTTACGTGAGGGTAGAGTTCTTCACGGTGGCACAGTGCCCCGACCCTCACACAACGGTAGAGTTGCTCGTGCAGTACATTGCCACGTGTCACAGAATGGAGCTACATGAAGCGTCGCGTCATCCAACTTCAATATTCCAGACTGCCTTTCATCGGCCATTTGGCAGATCACGCAACCGTCGTCGGTTCGAATTCGTGCCGACCTAGCGGCGTAACTGCGCACCGATGACTCTTCCAGTCGGCGGGCGAGGGCGAATCATCGGAGGCGTGTTGCGTTGGATGAATGAACGGATATTCTTCCCCGTTCGACAGCGCTTCCTAGTGGACTTGCTAGCGCCTCGGCTGACAGCCGCACGCACCGTGCTCGACCTTGGTTCGTCTGATGGGGCGCTTGCGGCATCAATCCGTGCGCGACTCCGAGAACAAGGCCTCGATGTTTCGTTCACGGGGTGCGACGTCCACGTCCAACCCGTTGTGCACATCCCCACTCTGCAGTACCTCGGTGACCGCCTTCCCTTCGAGGATGACTCGTTCGACTGCGTGCTCCTCATCGACGTGCTCCACCACACTGACAATCCGGAGACAGTCCTGCACGAGGCAGCACGTGTGTCTCGGCGCTCGGTCATTGTCAAGGACCACTACTGGGAGACGGAGAGTGAGCGTCGGCGACTGAGACGATCCGACTACATCGGGAACGCTCCATACGGGATCAGCCTGCCGTACAACTACTTCTCATTGCAGTCATGGGCGCCATTCTTAGAAGTCCAGTGCGACATGAAGATTGAACGAAGTCACAGATTTCGCTTCAATCGGCTTGATGACTGCCCTCACATACTTTTCGAACTTGAAAAGATTCGCGTGAGCAGAATGAATAGCTAGCTCCCGCGTAGGACGAGCCGGCGAAACTCATAGGGCACAATCACAAGGTTGATAATGTGTCTGCTTGAAGTAGGGCGGACGGGACTTGAACCCGTGACCGACGGATTATGAGTCCGCTGCTCTAACCAGCTGAGCTACCGCCCCGTGCCGCTGCGACTGGCTAGGTCGCCGGCCCGTCGAGCGTGATATCGGTCGCCGGGTCGGTGACCGCTTCTCCACGATACAGGCTCTCGAAGATGCGGAGCGTGCGCTCGATGTCGTGCGGTTCGATCATCCTGAGGCTCTCACGCTTGAACTGCAGCGTCTGCTCCCACGGCATCGTGAGCATGGTCGTGAGCTTGTCGGTGAGGTCATCGACGTCGCCGGGGGTGAAGAGAAAGCCGTTCTGCCCATCGTGCACAAGGTGTGGCAACGCCATTGCGTCGGCGGCCACAATGGGCAGTCCGGATGCCATCGCCTCCATCGTCGCGATGCTTTGCAGTTCTGCAATCGACGGCATAGCGAAGAGCGACGCCGACGTGAGGATCGAGCGAAGCTCCTCATCGCTCACATACCCGGTGAAGGTGACATTGGAGCGGATGCCGAGCGACGCAGCAAGCTGCTTGAGCTGCGAGAGCTGGTCTCCCCCGCCGACAATGTCGAGTTTGACGTCGAGCGAAGGGTCGAGACGCGCGACCGCGCGAAGCAGCACATCGATGTGCTTCTCTCCCGTGACCCGCCCGACGAAGACGATGCGGTGTTCTTTGGGTTCATCAAAGCTCGGCGTGTAGAGGCTCTCGTCGATCCCGCACGAGATGGCGTGCACCCCCTGCACATTCGCCTCCGACTCCAAGAAGGCCGCTGCTTTCTTGGTTGGGGTGGTCACCGCCTCGCACAGAGCAAATGTCTTGGAGGCATCCACCCAGGCTCGCCGAATGACTGGCGCCTGCAGAAACTTCGGCAGTAGCGTGTGCTCGATCATGTTCTCGGGCATGAAGTGGTTCGTGCCGATGATGCGGATTCCGCGCTTCGCCGCCTGGCGTGCAAGGCCGCGGCCGACCACGATGTGCGATTGGATGTGCACCACATCTGGCTTGACCTCGTCGAGAATGCGCGCGGCATGGGCTTGTGACCGCCACGGCAACACGAAGCGCAGCCAATCGTGCGGATACCAGCGCCACGAATAGATGCGGTGCACCGTGAACTCGGCACCCTCATGGTGTTCGACAAAGCGTCCGTGCTTGCGGTTGAAGGCCGGTGCCTGCACCACCACCTCGTGGCCGCGCTGAGTGAGGCCTGCGGCGAGGCGCGAAGCAAAGTTTGCCGCCCCATTGACATTCGGCGGAAACGTATCGCAGCCGATCAGAACGCGGAGCGGCGCGGCTGACGACGGCGAGGTTGCGTCGGATGCAGCGGTGTGTTCTTGCACGCGGGTGAATCCCTTTGCGATGAGTGCCGGTGGCAGGGTGCGGACCGGGGGTCAGGCTGGAAGCTCGAACCAACCTACCGCAGAGGTGCTCGATGGCGGCGTCACACGCGCGACTGTGGATGATGCCGCGCGAGCATGAAGACGCCACGCACCGCGAGCGCTCCGGCGATGATGAAGACGGTGAAGGCGCTCCAGTGCGCCCCACCGGCCTCACCGAGCACGACGATGCCGATCGATACGGCCACGATGGGGTCGACAACCGTGAGGCCCGCAATCACGAGGTCTGGCGGTCCGGACGAGTACGCGTTCTGCACGAAGTACCCGCCGACAACGGTCGCGACGAGGAGCGCCGCGATGCACGCAAAGGTGAGCAGTTCGAAGTCGCCGACCTTGAAGCGGTCGAGAACGACTTTTGCCAGCGTCGCGACAAAGCCGTAGAGGACACCCGCACCGAAGATATACATGATCGCCTTGAATCGTGCGCGGTAGAACGCGAAGAGCAACGCGAACGTGATGGTGACACCACCGAGCAACACAAGGATCACGAGCACTTGGCCGTCGCTGACCGGATGGGACCGCGTCGTGAACGAGGCAACACCCACGAAGAGTGCAACACCGACGACACAGAATCCAATAGCGCGGATGCTCACAGTATCGAGCTTCACTTTCGACACTCGCGCGTTCACGATCGCCGTAACGACGAGAGCCAGGGCCCCGAGCGGCTGCACCAGCGTCAGCGGCGCAAGATAGAGACTCGTGAGTTGCAGAAGCACCGCGAGCCCGAGCATCCCCGTGCCGATGAGCCAGGACGGTCTGGCGGCGAGCAGCGCGATCTGGTGAAGGCTGAGCCCCGCCGTTTTGGCCAGCGGTTGAAGGTTCTCGATCGTGGCCGCGCGTTGCGCTGTTGCTCGCGCCTCAACCTTGCCGACGCCACGGTGCTGAAGCTGGGCACCCAGGGCAAGGAACACTGCACCGATTAGCGCGACCGGGATGCCAAGGATCTGCAGCGGCGTGAGGGTTTCCACGGCGAGCGGAGTCAGGTCTGGCAGCACGGAATGACCCTACCTGCTGTTCCCCCGATATTCTTGGCGAATGGCCGTGCTCCCAATCGTCATCACCGGCGACCCCGTACTTCACTCGCCGGCGGCGCCGGTCACCGAGTTCACCGACGATCTCGCAACACTTGTTGATGACATGTTCGACACGATGGAGGCCGCCCCCGGCGTCGGACTCGCCGGCCCTCAGGTCGGCGTTGGACTGCGCGTCTTTGTCTTCGCCTGGATCGACGATGACGACATCGAGCATCGCGGCGTGGCAATCAATCCCGAGCTTTGGCAGAGCCCGCTCTCGACCGCAACCCTCCATGACATGGCCGAGGCAGAGGGCTGCCTTTCGGTGCCGGGTGAGCGCTACCCGCTTCGTCGGGCACACCGCGTGATCCTTCGCGCACACGATGTCGACGGCACACCGTACGAGATCACGGCCGAGGGCTGGCTCGCTCGCATCTTCCAACACGAGTATGACCATCTCGACGGTGTGCTCTATGTCGACCGTCTTGACCATGCGAATGCGAAGAGCGCGACAAAAGCGGTGAAGCGCGCTGGATGGGGCGAGCCAGGGCTCACCTGGATGCCCGGGGTCGACGACCTCGACGCCTGAATCGCACGCCGTCGGGCCGTGGTCAGATTCCCGTCACGGCGCGCAGCAGCGCTGCGGTCGCGGCGGCAGCGATGACCACAACGATGAAGGGCACCCGCAGCCAGAGCAACACCCCGGCGACGAGCAGCGCCGGGACGCGCGCGTCGAGTTCGATGGCCTGGCCGCTCGCGAGACCCTGGGTGGCGACGAGCGCGGCGAGCAGCGCGACCGTGAGGAGGCCAGCAACGCGAGCCGGCCGCTCCCGCTCCATGAACTCGGCGGGCACGAGATAACCCGAGATTTTGAGCGCGAGCCCGGCGAGCGACGCGACGATGATGATCCCCCAGACGCTCATCGGCCCCACCAGTTTCGAAGGCCGACGATGACAGCGACGAGCGCCGCCGCGATGACAGGGAGCCCCGCCGGCAGCCAGGGTGTGAGCACGGTCGCGACCACGGCCGCTGCGACGGCGACGATGATGGCTTGCCGCTCGCGGAGCCGCGGCCACAGGAGCGCAAGAAACGCCGCAGCGGCCGCAGCATCGAGACCGTAGCGGCTCACGTCGCCCATGAGATTGCCGAGCAGCGCGCCCGCGAGCGTCGCAATATTCCAGCCCACAAAGATGAGAATGCCGGTGAGCCAGAAGCCTCGTCGCTGATCTGCGAGCTCCGTCTGCGCCGTCGCGACCGCGGTGCTCTCATCGATCGTGAAATGTGCTGCAGCAAGACGGCGCACCGACCCAGCGCCGATAATGGTGCTCATCCGCATCCCGTAGATGGCGTTCCGAGTTGCGAGGAGCGTGGCGCCGGCGATCGCCGCCGGACCGGCAGCTGCGCCACCCGTCGCGATGACCCCGACCAGGGCGAACTGCGATCCGCCAGAGAACATGACGAGGCTCAACACGCAGGCTTGCCAGACGTCGAGGCCCGCCGCGACCGCGAGTGCGCCGAAGGAGACTCCGTAGGCAGAGACCGCAAGCGCGACACCCACCGCGATGCGGGTGACGGATTCCTGCCGGGGTGCCGGTTGCGCCGCCATCTCAGCTGCCTGAGGTCGCGCCGGAGACTCCCTTGGCATGACGGAGCTGAGGGAATGCGGCAGACACGGAGAACCCGACGCCGGGAACCGCGTAGGCGTTGAACACCCCGCCGAACAGCGCTGTGCGCTCCCGCATCTCGGTGATACCAGGACCGATCGGCGTGCCGGTGAGGGCGGCGGCATCATCGTCGATCGTGTACCCGCCGTCACGCGCGACGCGATTCGGGTCGCTGCCCGCGCGACGAGTGGTCGACCGCACACCGTCGTCGTCGACGAGCACCGTGAGACCATCGTCAGACCAGCGGAACGACACCCGCACCTCGGTGCCGTCGCCCCCATACTTCAGCGCGTTGGAGAGCGCCTCCTGGAGGATGCGGAACACGGCAACCTCGGCGCCGTGTGTGAGCTCGAACCGGCTGCCGGTCTCTTCGAAACGGATGTCGAGCCCTGCCTCACGCATGACACGGAACAGTTCGCGGGCGGTCTTGATGCCCGGCTGTGCCGTAGCATCCGCTTCGCCGTGCCGCACGATCGCCATCACCCGCCGGAGTTCGGCGAGCGTGGAGCGTGCGGAGTCACCGATCGACACAGCGGCACGGGCCGCTGCTGCTGGCTCGGACTCGGCCTTATAGCGAGCGCCGTCGGCCTGCCGCACGATGTCTGAAACGGAATGGATCGCGACCTCATGCAGCTCGCCGACCATGCGAAGCCGCGCGCCCTGCTCCGCCAGAGATTGCTCGAGGTCAAGCACATCGGCATCTGCCGCAGCGAGTTCGGCTCGCAGGCGACGACGTGAGGACGACGCCACAAGCCAGAGCACCACAATGATGACGAACGCGAGCGCCAGCAGGGCAGCAGCGGCAACGGCGAAATTGGGGACAACCGAGCTGTCAGCGAGCCAGGCGAGCCACGACTGCATGCGGTACCCCCAACGATGATTGACGGGCAGACAACAACGGACCGGGCGCACAGGCGAACACTGATGACCGCGGGTGGATCATCTTAGCGTCGCCCGAGCGCCCGACACGATGGTGTCTGCACTGTGGCTCCCCGACTTGGACTCGAACCAAGAACCTGCCGGTTAACAGCCGGCTGCTCTGCCAATTGAGCTATCGAGGATTGCTGAAACAGCTTGCCTACTTTATCAAGGAATCGCGTGGCACCAAATCGCCTCCGCGCGCCGTCGGCACCGGGAGCAGCGCGGTCGGTGTCGGCACGTGGGTATCGGCGAGGAGGGAGGGGATGCCGGTGGCGGCGTCGAGCGAAAACACCGCGACCGTGCTTGAGCGCTGGTTCGCGACGAAGAGCAGATCACCCACGACGGCGAGGTGCCGCGGCCAATCGCCGCCGCAGCCGACAGACGCGAGCGGTTCAAGCGTCGACGCATCGATCACCCCGACGCGGTTCGAGCCACGCAGGCCGACGTAGAGAACGCGGCCGTCTGCGCTCGCAGTGAGACCAGCGGCCTTGTCTGCGTCGACCGGGTCGCTCACAACCCTCCCGGATTTGACGACGTTGAGCACGCCATCCGACGTCGGCGGGGTGAGCGCTAGCTCGACGACCGCGTTGCCGAACTCGCCGAGGAGAATGATGCGCCCGTCGAGCGACACGAGATCTCGGGGTCCGATACCGGCCGGAAGTGCCCTCGAGGAGCGTCGCTCGGTGCCAGACGACGACACAGCGTGGACATGCACGACATCAGCGCCGAGGTCGGCGCTGAGCACTGCACGGAGCGGCGACGCGGCGCCACCCTCGGCCTCTGCAGCAATCGCGAGGGTGCTGTGCGCGTGCGGCCCATCCTGCTGCGGTCGGGGGCCAGAACCCTCCCCCGCAAACGAATCGATCCGCGCACGAACGGCACCGTCGTCGTCGCGGTCGAACATGTCGAGCGTGCCGTCGGCATAGTTGGCGGCAATAAACACGCTCGCCTCACCCACACCGACCGCGGCGACATGACACGGGTTGGCACCCGTCTCGACCCCGTCGACCGACCCGAGCGGAGTGAGAGAGCCCGCCTCGCCGATCGCGAAGGTGCGGACGCGCCCCGTGCCCTCATCGACCGCGGCAAGCACCTCGCCATCCCTGGTGAGAAATGAGGGCGACGGAGTCGGCACCACCGTCCCGGTGAAGGTGAGCGCCTCACCATCCCACCGCAGTAGGCCGATGCCATTCGCGGTGCCGCCCATGGCAGCCGAATAGCCGCCGCACCACAGCAGCACGGGTGCAGCATCAGCGGCAGAAGCCTGCTCAGCGAGCCCGGTCATGATTCCTCAGCTCGGCTCGCACAGTGGCGAGCGATCGAAGATACGGATGCTGCGGTGCCATCAGCATCGAATCGAGCTCGCCAATGCCGATCAGCACACCGCGATCGAGCACCGCGACACGCTCCGTGAGCGCCGTCACCACCTCAAGATCGCTGCTCACCACCATGGCGGCAAAGCGGCGCTGCTGCTGCAACTCGCGCAACACCCCGACAACACCATCGCGCACCGTGGCATCGACGCCGCGCGTCGGCTCATCGACCACGAGGAACGTCGGCTCGAGCACGAGCGCCCTCGCAAGCGCCACGCGCTGCCGCTGGCCGCTGCTCAGCTCAAACGGATAGCGCTCAAGCATGCTGAGGGGCAGGCGCACCGAGTCGACGAGCGTCGCCACCGCCTCCGCCGCCTCCCGCTGATTGAAGCGACGCTCACGCTGGAAGATTGGCTCGGCCACATTCTCGCCCACCGTCAGCTGCGGATTGAGCCGCACCGCTGCATCCTGGGCCAGATAGCCGGTGACGAGCGTGAGCCTGTCGCGCTTGCGCCGCGTGAGATTGCGCATGTCAGTGCCGTAGACCCGAAGTTGCCCGCCGCAGATCTCGGGCGAGCCCTCCTCGAGTGTCTGACGGTCGGCAAGCCCGGCGACCGTCAGCGCGAGCGTCGACTTGCCCGAGCCCGACTCACCCACCACGCCGAGCACATCGCCGGGAAGGATGTCGAAGCTCACACCGTCGACCGCCAAGTGATAGGAGAGCGCATCGCGGGAGCGGTAGTGCACCGAGAGATCGCGGGCGGCGACCACCACATCATCCGTCTGCCGCTTCACGCGCCCACTCCCCTCGTCTGGTGCTGAACTTCGAGACTAGTCCTCTCGCAGTGCGCGACGCTCCTGCTCCACGCTCACGAGCGCGCGCTGAAGCTGGCCGTAGCGTTCTGGCTCAGCCGTCGCATCCGCCCGTTGGAGCCTGCCCAGCAGTTCGGCCTTCTGCCGAAGAAGATCCCGATCAATGACCGACGTCGCGATGCCGACCGAGTAGAGACGGAGATCGCGCCCCGACTGCTCGGGGAGCGGTGCCATCGCGAGTTCTGTCACGAGGCGACGGAACGGCGCCGGGACCTCATCGAGCACGCGGTCGAGCCACGCGGCCGAGGCGAACGCATCGGTTCCATCGTCCGCCGGCGCGAGGGCCCCGGCGATACCGTCGCGCACGACCGCGAGCGAGGGGTTTGCGAACGCCGCCTGACTCACTCGGGTCGCGAGTTCACGGCCCACCTCGACGGGCGCCTGCAGCACCGCCATGACGGCATCGCGCTCGAGTCGCGTCGTCGGATCTGATGGGAGTTGCGTGATCGACGGCCCAGCATCGGCCTGCGGTGCAGCAGGCTCACCCGACTCGTCACCCGGACGGCGCGAATCGCGGGGTGTTGTCGCGCGCGACTCCCCCGTCTGGCGCTGCGCGGCGCTCACCGCCCGGCCCACCTCGGCCGGATCCATGCCGAGCCACCCCGCGAGATTGCGCACATAGCCGACGCTCAACGCACGATCGCGGATGCCGCCGACGATGGGCGCTGCGGCGCGGAGCGCGGCGACCCGGCCCTCGACCGTATCGAGATCATGCTCGGCAAGGCGACGCCGCACCATGAACTCGAACATGGGCTTCTTGGTCGCGATGAGGGCGCGCACAGCGTCATCGCCGCGGGCAAGTCTCAAATCACAGGGGTCGAGCCCCTCCGGCGCCACCGCGACATAGGTCTGCGCCGCAAAACGCTGCTCTTCGGCGAAGGCGCGACTCGCCGCCTTCTGGCCGGCCTCATCCGGGTCGAAGGTGAAGACAACCTCGCCGAGCCCCGTCGAGTCGACATTGTCGAAGTCGCCGAGCACGCGGCGCACCACCTTGATGTGGTCGACGCCAAACGCAGTGCCACACGTTGCGACGGCCGTCGTGACACCAGCAAGATGGCAGGCCATGACATCCGTATAGCCCTCCACCACGACCACCTGCTTGCCGCGCGAAATGTCGCGCTTCGCAAGGTCGAGCCCGTAGAGCACCTGCGACTTGTGATAGATCGGGGTCTCGGGGGTGTTGAGATATTTGGGGCCCTGGTCGTCGTCGAGTAGGCGCCGCGCACCGAACCCCAGGGTCTGGCCGGTCACATCGCGGATCGGCCACACGAGCCGACCACGAAAGCGGTCGTAGGTGCTGCCCCGCTCGTTCTTGCTCACCAGGCCGGATGTCACGAGCTCAGCCTCGGTGAAGCCCAGCCGTTTGAGGTGCGAGCCGAGGGCGTCAAAGCTCTTGGGGGCAAAGCCGACCCCGAAGCGTGCGGCCGCCGCGGCATCGAATCCGCGCTCACCGAGAAAGCGTCTCGCGGGATCTGCCTCGGGCGTCACGAGCTGAGCGGTGAAAAAATCTGCTGCCGCCGTATTCGCGGCGATAAGCCTCGCTCTGTTGCCGAAGTCGCGCGACGCCGCCCCGCCGTCTTCATAGTGCAGCTCGAACCCGATGCGCTGCGCCATGAGCTCGACGGCTTCGGAGAACGAGACGTGATCCATGCGCTGTAGGAACGTGAACACGTCGCCATCCTCACCGCAGCCGAAACAGTGGTAGCGGCCCACCTGTGGACGCACGTGGAAGCTCGGACTGCGCTCATCATGAAACGGACACAGACCCTTGAGCGAGCCAACACCAGCGCCCTTCAGGGTCACGAAGTCACCGACGATGTCAGCGATGTTGACCCTGGCCCGCACCTCATCGATGTCGCTGCGTCGAATGAGTCCGGCCATTCGATGATTCTACTGAGGCTGCTTCGTCAGACGCTGCCGACAACGAGCCGGTCGTGCCAACTCATCGCCGACTGGTCGGTGAGGCTCGCAACCTGGTCGACAATGACCCGGCGCCGGGCGCCATCATCGGCCGCAGCATCCCAGTCGGCCGCGAATCCTGGGTCGAGGTGCGTTGCGCCGGTCTCCACCAGCACGTCGGCGATGCTCGTGAGAATCTCGCGCTGCTGCGCGTAGATCGGCTGACGCGTGTTCTTGGACATGACGAATGCGGCGACGATGCCCTTGAGCACCGCGATCTCAGCCTGGATGTCACGCGGCACGATGACGTCGGCACCGAAACGACTGAGGTTGCCGGAATCGAATGCCTCACGAGTGGCCTGCACAGCGCCGCCAGCGAAGCGGCCGATGAGCTGACTCGTGAGATTTTTCAGCCTGCTCTGGGAGAGCCGGCTGCCGTCCCACGTGTCGATCCAGACGTCGAGACTGTCGAGACGGTCAAACGCGGCGATGAGTTCATCGTGGCTTATCTCGCCGCCGATCCACTCGAACATCGAATCGACCAGCTCGTCATGGTCGACCCGAGCGCCAAGCGCGCGCACATCGATGTAGTCGCTGAAGATCGCATCCTCGAAGTCGTGCACCGAATACGCGATGTCGTCTGAGAGGTCCATGACCTGCGCCTCGATGCAGAGTCGCCCATCTGGCGCCCCCTGCCGCAGCCACTCGAACGCCGCGACATCGTCTTTGTAGAAACCGAACTTGGCACGCCCGCTCGGGTCGGCGACCGATCTCGTATCTGGCCACGGGTATTTGCAGCTCGCGTCGAGGCTCGCGCGCGTGAGATTGAGCCCGTAGGCGCGCTCGTCATCACCGAACACCTTCGGCTCGAGCCGTGTGAGCAAACGGAGGGTCTGGGCGTTGCCCTCGAAGCCGCCGACCTCGGCCGCCCACGCGTTGAGGGCGCGCTCACCGTTGTGACCGAACGGCGGATGCCCGAGGTCGTGCGCGAGGCAAGCGGTGTCGACAACATCCGGATTGAGCCCAAGGCTCGTCGCGAGCTCGCGGCCCACCTGGGCCACCTCAAGGGAGTGCGTCAGCCGGTTGCGGGCGAAATCGGCCCCCTGCGTCGGGCTCAACACCTGCGTCTTCGCGGCGAGGCGGCGCAAGGCACTCGAATGCAGGAGCCGTGCGCGGTCGCGGGCAAAATCACTCCGCCGGCTGTAGTGCTCCTCGGGCAAGAAGCGTGCCGTGTCGTGCTCGCCATAGCCCTGCGCGGCGAGCTCTGCGTCAACCGCCACTGGAATCCAGTTCTGCCCCCGCGAGCTCAGACGACTGCGACTCGTCGAGATCATGACTATCGAGCCACCCCTGCGGCAGCGTCGTGCGCTTCGGGCTGCCGGCACGACCGCGCGGGCCCTCCGCCCCGACGCCAGGGTAGGGCTCGTCCCAGTCGAGCTCGGCGAGCAAGTCATCGAGCATCGCGAGGCTCTCGACGGTCGCAAACTGGCGCCGGAGGTCACCACCGACCGGGTAGCCCTTGAAATACCAGGCCATGTGCTTGCGGATGTCGCGGCAGGCCCACTCCTCGCTGCCAAAAAACTCGGTGAGCAGCACCGTGTGGCGGCGCACCGTCTCTGCGACGACGCCGAGCGCCGGCTGGGCAACATCGGTCGCCCCAGCGAAGGCAGCGACCAGGTCTCCGAAAAGCCACGGACGGCCAAGGCAGCCGCGGCCGACGACGACCCCGTCGCATCCGGTCTGCTCGACCATGCGCACCGCGTCGGCCCCCGACCAGATATCGCCGTTGCCGAGAATGGGAACGCTCGTCACCGTCTCTTTGAGCTTCGTGATGGCCGACCAGTCGGCCTCGCCGCTGTAGAACTCCGAGGCCGTGCGGGCGTGCAGCGCGATCGCCGAAACCCCGGCGCCCTCCGCAATGCGACCGGCCTCGAGATAGGTGAGGTGGTCGGCGTCGATGCCCTTGCGCATCTTGATCGTGAGCGGAACATCACCGGCCGCCTTCACCGCGCCCTCGACGATTTCGCGGAACAACCTCGTCTTCCACGGCAGCGCGGAACCGCCGCCCTTGCGCGTGACCTTCGGCACGGGGCATCCGAAATTGAGGTCGATGTGGTCGGCCCGGTCTTCGGACACCAGCATCGTCACAGCATCGCTCACCGTCTTGGGGTCGACCCCGTAGAGCTGGATGCTGCGGAGCGTCTCAGACTCGTGATGCTGGATGAGGCGCATGCTCGCGGGCGTGCGCTCGACCAGGGCACGACTCGTGATCATCTCGCTCACGTAGAGACCGGCGCCGAACTCACGGCACAGTCGGCGGAACGCCGTATTCGTGATGCCCGCCATCGGCGCGAGCACGACCGGGACATCGAGCTCGTGCGGCCCGATGCGGAGCGGCGCACGCCCGGCCAGCGGCGCGGGGGCCGAGCTGGGCGCGGTAGCGTCGATCACAGTCACCCCGCAATTCTCCCAGAAAGCGAGCAGCGCGCATGACAGTACTCACAGGAAGGGAGCGGGTCGCCGCAGCGGCACGCGAACTCGGCCTCGACATCGATCTCGTCGAGCGCGGGCCCGCGACGAGTCTCGCCGAGGCCGCCGCAGCCCTCGGCGTCACACCATCGGAGGTCGTGAAGAGCCTCGTGGTGAAACGCAAGGACGGCACCTTCGCCTTCGCGCTCGTGCCGGGCGACCGGCAGATCTCGTGGCCCAAGCTCCGGGGCGTCGTCGGTGTCAACAAGCTCTCCCTGCCTGACGCCGAGACGGCGTTCGAGGCGACCGGCTACGAGCGCGGCACCATCACGCCACTCGGCAGTACGACTGCGTGGCCCGTCTACGCCGACGAACGGATGCTCGGCACCCGCGTCTCACTCGGCGCCGGCGAACACGACACGACCTTCTTCGTCGACGCCGATGCGCTCTGCGAAGCCCTCGGCGCGACCGTCGCCGACATCACGGAGCCGATCGCGTGAGCATTCGGCCATTGGTTTCGATACGGCCCTAGCGGGCCTACTCAACCAGCGAGTGACTTATGCGAGGAAGCCGCGGAGGAGCGCCTCCGAACCCGCGATGTGCTCCGTCATCGCTCTCGTCGCCTCGCCCGGCTTGCCGCGGAGGATCGCCTTGACGATCTCCTCGTGCTGCTCGTTCGAGTGCGCGATGTTCGGACCGAGTAGCGGGATGCCGTCGAGCAGCTCGTTGATGCGCATCCGGGCGTCGGCGACGAGTGGTACGAGGCTCGGCGCCCCGGCGAGCTCGGCGATGAGCAGGTGCAGCCGCGAGTCGTGCCGGCGGTAGTCGGTGGGCGCCGCGGTCGAACAGTCCTGCAACGCCTGCCAGAGGCTCTCCCGCTGCGCGCTCGTGAGCTCGCTCATGGCCGCCTGGCGAGCAGCGCCCAACTCGAGGATGCTGCGGAGCACGAGCGTGTCGTCGAGCTCGTCGCTCGGCACCGACCGGCGCGGTGCGACGCCCGACTCCGTGACGACCGGCGTGAGCTCTGGAACCTCGTCGACCACGAAGGTGCCGCCGTAGCGCCCGCGTCGCGAGACCAGGTATCCGGCATCCGTGAGGGCAGCGATCGCGTCACGCAGGGTGTCACGGCTCACCCCGAGCATGCCCGCGAGCACGCGTTCGGCCGGGAGCCGCTCGCCGGGCGCGATGAGGCCGAGCCGCACCGACTGCAGGAGCCGCTGCATCGTCTCCTCGAACACGTTCGCCGAGCGAGCCGGACGCAGCAGCAACTCCGCCGCGAGCAGTTCCGGCTGCTCATCAGGCCCCGCCTCGTCGATCGGCTCCGTCATGGGCTCGGTCTCGATCACTCTGGCGTCACATAGGCCGAGCTGATGCCGCCGTCGACGAGGAAGGTCGACCCGGTCATGAACGAGGAGTCGTCGCTCGCGAGGAACGCGACGGCCGCCGCGAGTTCCTCCGGCTCGGCGAACCGGCCGAGCGGGATGTGGACGAGCCGACGCTGCGCACGCACGGGATCCTTCGCGAACAGTTCCTGCAGGAGCGGGGTATTGACGGGGCCGGGGCACAGCGCGTTGACCCGGACGCCCTGGCGCGCGAACTGCACCCCGAGCTCACGGCTCATGGCGAGGACGCCGCCCTTCGACGCCGTGTAGGAGATCTGCGAGGTGGCCGAGCCGAGCACCGCCACGAACGACGCTGTGTTGATGATGGAGCCCCGGCCCTGCTTCGTCATGTGGCGCAGGGCCGCTCGGCAGCACAGGTAGACCGACTTGAGGTTGACGTCCTGCACTCGTTCCCAGGCCGGCAACTCGGTCGTCTCGATCGAGTCGTCGTCCGGCGGCGAGATGCCCGCGTTGTTGAAGGCGATGTCAACCGAACCGTAGGTCGACGCGGCGGTGTCGAACAGGGCATTCACCTGGGCCTCGTCCGTGACATCCGCCCGCACATAGAGGCCGCCGACCGACTCCGCCGCCGCTGCGCCACGCTCGTCATCCATGTCGCCGATGACGACCGTCGCCCCCTCGGCCGCGAAGCGGCGTGCTGTCGCGAGCCCGATGCCGCTCGCCCCACCCGTGATCACGGCGACGCGGCCGGCGAGTCGCTGTGTGAGGTCGATCCTCGTGATTTCGGTCATGGTGTCCCCTCTAGTCGACGGCAATGAAGACGTTCTTCGTCTCGGTGAAGTGCAGTGGGGCATCCGGCCCAAGTTCTCGGCCGAGCCCCGACTGCTTGAACCCCCCGAACGGCGTGCTGTAGCGGACCGAAGAATGCGAGTTCACCGAGAGGTTGCCCGCCTCGACCCCGCGGGAGACTCGGATGGCGCGGCCGACGTCGCGGGTCCAAATCGAGCCAGACAGCCCATACTCGGTGTCGTTCGCCAGGCCGATCGCGTCGGCCTCATCGTCAAACGGGAGCACCGTGACGACGGGGCCGAAGATCTCTTCGCGCACCGTGCGGTGCTCGCGCCCCGGCGTGAGCACCGTGGGAGCGAGCCAGAAGCCAGGACCCTCCGGCGCGGTGCCTCGGAACGCGACGGGGGCATCATCAGTCAGGTAGTCGCGCACCGAATCGAAATGACCACGCGACACGAGCGGGCCCATCTCCGTCGACTCGAGCATGGGATCGCCGACCGCGACCCCGGCCACCGCCGGCTCGAGCAACTCCATAAAACGCTCGTATACGCTCCGCTCGACCAGGATGCGGCTGCGGGCGCAGCAGTCCTGGCCCGCATTCTCGAACACGCCATAGGGGGCGCTCGCCGCGGCCTGCTCGAGGTCCGAATCGGCGAACACGATGTTCGCACTTTTGCCGCCGAGCTCGAGCGTGACCCGCTTCACCTGCTCGGAGCATCCGGCCATGATCCGCTTGCCGACCGCTGTCGATCCGGTGAAGACCACCTTGCGCACGGTCGGATTCGTGACGAAGCGCTCGCCGACGACCGAGCCGCGACCCGGGAGCACCTGGAACAGCCCCTCCGGCAGGCCCGATTCGAGGGCAAGCTGCCTGAGACGGATGCTCGTGAGCGGCGTCCACTCGGCAGGCTTCAGCACGACCGCATTGCCGGCGGCGAGGGCCGGCGCGAACCCCCAGGCGGCGATCGTCATGGGAAAGTTCCACGGCGTGATGACGCCGACGACGCCAAGCGGCTCGTGGAAGGTCAGATCGATGCCGCCCGCGACGGGGATCTGCTGGCCGAGCATGCGCTCAGGCGCCGCCGAGTAGTACTCGAGCACATCGCGCACATGACCGGCCTCCCAGCGGGCCTGACCGATCGGATGCCCAGAATTGCGCACCTCGGTGAGCGCGAGATGTTCGAGGTCGCCGTCGACGGCATCCGCGAAACGGCGCAGCGCTCGCGCCCGGTCAGCTGGCGCGACCGCGGCCCAGGCTCGCTGCGCAACGGCCGCGGCAGCGATCGCCTCGTCGACCTGGGCGACGTCACGATGCTCAACGGTCTCGACGACCGACTCATCGGCCGGATTGATCACGGTGTAGTTCATCACTCGCTCCCCTGGCGCTGTGGTTTGTGCTTCTCGCTGTAGTCGCGTGCCGCCTCGACGAGGCCCGCGAACAGCCGGCGATCTTCGACGTTCTCCTCCGGATGCCACTGCACCCCAATGCCGAAGCGATCACCCTCGAGCTCAACCGCCTCAATGACCCCGTCTTCACTCCGCGCGGTGACGGTGAGCCCCTGCGCAACCTCGTCGATCGCCTGGTGGTGATACACGTGCACTGAGAGCGGCTCCTCCCCCTGGCGGAGCAGGCGGCCCAACGCTGACTCTGGCTCGATGTCAACATCCTTGCGCCCGAACCGGCCCGGCGCCGGCTGATAGTCCTCACTCCCGACGACGTCGGGAACGTGCTGGTGAAGTGTTCCGCCGAGCGAGACATTCAGCATCTGCACACCGCGACAGATCCCGAGGAACGGAACGCCGGATGACACCGCCTCGGCAAGGAGGGCGCCCTCCCACGCATCTCGATCGTCGCGCGGAAGGCCGGTGCGCTCGTGTGGTTCTTGCCCGTAGAGCGCCGGATTGACATCGGCCCCGCCAGACACGATGAGACCATCGAGGCTCGCGAGCACGGCGCGGGCAATCTCGGGCGTCGCCGGCTGCGGCGGGAGGACGACAGCAACCCCGCCGGCCTCGGTGACCCCATCGAGGTAGACCTTGGGGAGAAAGACAGCCCGCACATCCCACACGCCCGTTTGTGCCCGCTCCAGGTAGCTGGTGATGCCGATGACGGGAGACGCAAGGGCCGGCTCGGCAGGTTCAGAGACGCTCGAAGCCACGAATGCGCTCCCAATCGGTGACGGCGGAATCGAACGCGCGGACCTCAACACGCGCGTTGTGCACATAGTGGTCGACGACAGCATCCCCGAACGCCGCGCGAGCAATCGCCGAAGCCTCGAACAGGTCGGCCGCCTCGCGGAGCGTCGTCGGCACCCTCGGCGCATCGCCCGTATACGCATTGCCCGTCGTTGGTGGCTCCAGTTCGAGCTCGTGCTCAATGCCGTGCAGGCCAGCCGCGAGCAGTGCCGACACTGCGAGGTACTGGTTGACATCGGCGCCCGGCACACGGTTCTCGACCCGCATCGCTGCCGGCCCGCCGACCACACGGAGGGCACAGCTGCGGTTGTCGAGACCCCACGCAACCGCGGTTGGCGCAAAACTGCCATCGACAAAGCGCTTGTAGGAGTTGATGTTCGGCGCGAAGAACAGCGTCAACTCCCGCATGGCCGCAAGCTGGCCGGCGACAAAGTGACGGAACACCTTCGACATGCCGAACTCCTCGGCCTCGTCATAAAAGATTGCCGTGCCGTCGTCCCGGCGCAACGAGACGTGGATGTGGCAGCTGCTGCCCTCGCGCTCATTGAACTTCGCCATGAACGTGATCGACTTGCCCCGAGCATCCGCGATCTCCTTGGCACCGTTCTTGTAGATCGAGTGGTTGTCGCATGTGGTGAGTGCGTCGGCGTAGCGAAAGCCGATCTCCTGCTGGCCGAGATTGCACTCCCCCTTGACGCCCTCGCAGTACATTCCTGCAGCCTCCATGGAGCGGCGGATGTCACGGAGCAGCGGTTCCATGCGCGTCGACGCGAGCATGGCGTAGTCGATGTTGTAGTCACTCGCCGGCGTAAGCTCGCGGTATCCCTTCGCCCACGCGTCTCGGTAGGTGTCGTCGAAGACGATGAACTCCAGCTCGGTGGCGGCGAACGATGCCAGCCCCATCGCGGAGAGCCGTGCGATTTGCGCGCCGAGGATGCGGCGAGGCGACTCTTCGACTGGCGTTCCGTCGAGCCACTGCACGTCTGCCGTCACCATTGCGGTCGCGGGGAGCCATGGGGTGAGCCGCAGCGTTGCCAGGTCGGGGATCATCGCCATGTCGCCGTAACCACGCTCCCAACCGGAGATCGCATAGCCGTCGATCGTGGTGTTCTCGACATCGACCGCCAGCAGATAGTTGCAGCATTCGGCCCCGTGGCTGGCGACCTCCTCGACGAAGAGGCGGGCAGAGATCCGTTTGCCGACGAGCCTGCCCTGCATGTCGGTGAAGGCCACAATGACCGTGTCGATCTCATCGGCCCCAACGAGACGTTCGAGTTCATCGAGGGCGAGAGGTGAGGGCTTCTGGCTCATGCGCGACTCCCTGTTCGACGTGACACTGCAATCGGTGACATGCCAGCAGTGACGGCGCCGGCATCCGCCTCAATGGGCGGCCTACAGACCATTACACCACAGCGACCCTCTGGCACAGCGCCCCACCAAGGTGACAAAGGTGGTTCCCATATACCAATGGAAGCCCTATAGTCACCCCAACGACATTCAGGCCGCTTGATGCCCGGAAGATCGCGGGGCGTGAGCACCGACCCAAAGGATGAGGGATGAACAAGGACACCCTGCGAGTCT
The DNA here is from genome assembly GCF_054969005.1 of Homoserinimonas flava. Taxonomy (NCBI): domain Bacteria; kingdom Bacillati; phylum Actinomycetota; class Actinomycetes; order Micrococcales; family Microbacteriaceae; genus Homoserinimonas; species Homoserinimonas flava. Next base: position 702,913 of record NZ_JBUEQS010000001.1, on the reverse strand, counting down.
CGGGAGTGAAATACACCTCGGCCGGCACCGGGTATTTCGAGAAGCGACAACTCAAGCGATCCGCCGGCGTCTGGGGCCTGTGGGGCCTCGCGGTCGCCGCCGTCATCTCGGGCGACTTCTCCGGCTGGAACTTCGGCATCGCCTACGCGGGCTTCGGCGGCATGCTCATCGCCTTCGCGCTCCTCGTGCTCATGTACTACGGCATGATCTTCTCGATCGGCGAAATGGCCGCCGCAATGCCGCACACGGGTGGCGCCTACTCCTTCTCCCGAGCGGCGATGGGCCCATGGGGCGGCTTCGTCACTGGGCTCGCGGAGACCATCGAATACGTCGCCACGACCGCCGTCATCGTCTTCTTCTCGGCGTCGTACGCGGACAGCATCACGCAAGAACTGCTCGGATTCTCTCTGCAACCGTGGGTGTGGTGGATCATCCTCTACGCCCTCTTCATCGCGCTCAACACCGCCGGCGCTGCGATCTCGTTCCGATTTGCGATCATCGTGTCGATCATCTCAATCGGCATCCTCGTCGTCTTCTCGCTCATGGCCGCCTTCTCGGGTCACTTCTCGTGGGACAACCTTTTCGACATCACGCCGGATGCCGGCCAGACCGCGTTCCTCCCCCACGGTGTGCTCCCCATCCTCTTTGCCCTCCCCTTCGCCATGTGGTTCTTCCTCGGAATCGAAGAGTTGCCGCTTGCTGCCGAAGAATCGCACAACCCGGTCCGCGACATCCCGAAGGCCGGGTTCTGGGCCCGCGGCACGCTCATCGTCACCGGCTTGCTCGTGCTGTTCCTCAACACGGGCGTGCTTGGTGCCGAGGCCACGGGGGCCGCGGGCGAGCCCCTCCTCGACGGCTTCCGCGTCATCGTCGGCGACCAGCTCGCCGCCGTGCTCGCCCTCTTTGCCCTCATCGGGTTGTTCGCCTCGCTGCAGGGCATCATGTTCGCCTACGGGCGCAACATGTACTCGCTCTCGCGCGCAGGCTATTACCCGCGCTTCCTCTCCCTCACCGGCAAGCGCCAGACCCCGTGGGTCGCGCTGCTCGCGGGAGCCATCATCGGGTTCATTGCGCTCGTGGTCGTCGATCTGCTCGGCCGGGTCGACGAAGAGGGCGCTGGAGCGGTCGCAGGAGCCATCGTGCTCAACATCGCCGTATGGGGCGCCGTGCTCGCCTACCTCCTGCAGATGATCGCGTTCGTGATCTTGCGCCGACGCTACCCAGACATCAAGCGTCCCTACCGCAGTGCCTGGGGTGTGCCGGGTGCCGTCATCGCGGCGGTCCTCTCGGGGGCGATCTTCATCGGGTTCTTGCTCAACCCCGACTTCCAGCCGGCCGTGATCGCCATCGCCATCGTCTACATCGTTATGCTCATCGCGTTCGCGGTCTGGGGTCGACACCACCTCGTGCTCTCACCAGAAGAGGAGTACGCAGTCTCGGGTGGACTCCACGGAGACCCGCAAAAAGAAGGCTACGGTGGCGCCGTCGAAGACGAGTTGCTCGCCCGAGACGGGAGAGACAACACCGCGTAGAGCCGGTGGCCTCAGTCGCTCTCGGGCACGGCAGTGATCGGATTTGTGGCAGAAATCGGATCAGCAGCCGGCCCTGAAGACTCGGTCATCACGAAAGCACACGTGTCGCCCTCGCAGGCGACCGCGTTCGGGTCGCCCAACAGGGTGAGCGCGGGTCGCGCAGCATCCATGCTCACTCGGACTCGCGGTCGGCGCGAACCTGCTGGAGCGCCTGCGCGAACGCCGATGCCTCCTGCGCGCCCGAGATGCCGTACTTGCCGTCGATCACAAAAAACGGAACACCCTGGATGCCGTAGGCGGCCGCCTGGGCCTGATCTGCCTTCACCGCAGCCGTGTACTCGCCAGACTCGAGTGCCCGTGCCACGTCATCGCGGTCAAGCCCAACCTCCGAGGCGAGTGCGGCAAGCTCCGCAATCTTGCCGACGTGGCTCCCCTCGACGAAAAACGCCTTCAGCAGGCGCTCCTTCATCTCCAGCTGCCGGCCATGCGCCTTCGCATAGTGAAGCAGCTCGTGCGCCTTGATGGTGTTCGTTTGCTGCATTGAATCGAAGTCGTAGTCGAGCCCGACCGAGGCCGCAATTCCCGTCATCCGCGCGAGCATCTTCTCCACCTCGGGCAGCGGAAGACCCTTGCGATCGCTCAAGTACTCCGCCGGGGTCCCCGCAAAATCGACGGGAGTGTCTGGCGCCAACTCAAACGAGTGGTATTCGATTTCCACCTCGCCGCCGAAACTCTCAACCCCGGCCTCAAACTTGCGCTTGCCGATGTAACACCACGGGCACTGAATGTCGGACCAAATGTCGACCTTGATCGGGTTGCTCATGCTGAGGTCAACTCGTGCACCGCGTGCTGCATTCCCACGCAGCGCCTGCCGGGTCTGCCCGCCCGAACCGCGCAGACCCGACAGACTCCTCTGTCAACTCGCGGAGGTGAGGCTCCAGGACTGTGCCCGCCCTGCTTCCTCTGCCAGAGACATCGTGGGTGCCGCCGGCGTGCCGAGAGCACGATACTCCCAGCCAGCGGCCCTGAATGCTGCGGGGTCGAGCGCATGCCTGCCATCGACGATGCGAGGAACCGCAACGAGCGAACGCATGACCATCGGGTCAGCGGAACAGAACTCTTCCCATTCCGTGAGAAGCGCGACCACCTCGGCGCCCGAAATCGCCTCCGCGAACGACGCAGCAAACTCGAGATCCGGGTAGGCCCGGTGAGCGTTCGCGTTCGCCTCAGGATCGTAGACCGTGACCCTGGCGCCCTCAAGGTAGAGCATTCTGGCGACATCGAGCGCCGGAGCATCCCGCACATCATCGGAGTTCGGCTTGAATGCCGCGCCGAGTGCAGCAATCCTCACGCCCCTCAGCGAGCCTCCAGCGAGCTCGCGGATGAGATCGACCGTGCGAATGCGACGCCGGATGTTGATTGCGTCGACTTCGCCGAGAAAGCTCACGGCCTGCCCGACGCCGAGCTCCTCCGCGCGGAACTTGAACGCGCGGATGTCCTTGGGCAGACAGCCGCCTCCGAAACCGAGCCCCGGCTTGAGGAACCGGCCGCCGATACGGCTGTCATAGCTCAACGCACGTGCGAGCACGTTGACGTCGGCCCCCGTCGCCTCACACACCTCTGCCATCGCATTGATGTACGAGATCTTCGTCGCGAGGAACGAGTTCGCCGCCACTTTGACCAACTCTGCCGTCGGAAGGTCGCTCACGACGACCGGCGTGCCCTCGTCGATCACGGGCTCGAACGCGAGCCGCAACTGCTCCTCCGCCCATGCGGAGCCCACTCCAAAAACCAAGCGATCCGGATGTAGCGTGTCCTCGACCGCAAACCCCTCGCGGAGAAATTCGGGGTTCCAAGCAAGCTCGAGCTCAGACCCGAGCGGGGAAATCGACTGCACGAGCTCTGTGAGCCGGCTGGCCGTGCCGATCGGCACAGTCGATTTGCCCACCAGCAGCGCCTTGCGGGTAATGCGCTTGGCGAGCTCCGTGAACGCGCTGTCGACAAATCGGAGATCCGCCGCATACGACCCTGGCGCCTGCGGGGTGCCGACACACACGAAGTGGATGTCACCGAACTCCGCCGCACGATCAAAACTCGTCGTGAACTCGAGCCGGCCCGTCGCAAGAGACTCCGCGAGCAGCTCAGGCAGTCCCGGCTCGAAGAACGGCACGATGCCGGCCGAGAGTGCCTGCACCTTCGACTCATCGACATCGACGCCGAGCACGTCGAAACCAAGCGAGGTCATGCAGATCGCATGGGTGGCCCCGAGGTATCCGGTGCCGATGACGGTGATGCGGGGGCGAGCGGCGCCAGGCGCCAGGTGCTTCGGGTGTGACATGGTTCCTCCTTGGCGTGCAGTTGAGTTGGATGTGCGGGGGTTCGGATATGCAGTTCAGTTCGGCAACGCAGGTTCAGTTCGGCAACGCAGGTTCAGTTCGGCAACGCAGGTTCAGTTCGGCTGGGATGTAGGCTCGTGTTGCCTTCAGGCGGAGCATTCGACGTTGCTGAAGCCCTCGCCGGCACCGCTCGCGGTGTTGTCGCACTCCACGACATTGCCGCGCACGGGCGTGAGGGAGTAGCCGAAACCGGGCCCATTCACGGCCGCCGTGTTGCCGCGGAAGATATTGCCGGTGCCCCAGCCATCGAGAATCTCGTGGGTTTGGAACCCATCCATCGGCGAGTTCACGCCCGAGTTCGACTCGATGAGATAGCCGTTGCCCTTCGCGTCCACCCACGAATCGGCACCCGTAATGGCGGAACCGTCAAACGTGTTGCCGCGCACGACTCCACCGCTCGAACCCTCCTTGAGATCGATCGACTCCGCCGTCGTGCCCGAGATCGTATTGCCCTCGATCGTGTTGCGGTCTGAAGCATCCGGCTGGCAGTTGCTGATGTCGCACCAGTTGCTCTCTGCGGTGCCGATGTAGACGCCCTCACCGAACTTGGGTTTGCGGTTGCCCGTGTTGCTGATGGTGTTGCCGATGACGAGGTTGTCGGTGCTGAAGGCGCGAAGGTGGATGGCTTCGTCGCCGATCGTATGCACCCGAAGGTTTCCGATCACCGAACCGACGGTCGAGTCGGCCATCACGCCCTTCTGACCGTTCGTCACGGTGAACCCCACCAGGCGCCAGTAGCTCGCGCCATCGAGATGCACGACATAGCCCTTGCTGGTGCCGCCGCCATCGATCACGGCAGACTCCGGGCCGCAGAGAGTGATGAGCTCCTCCGCGGTCCCCGAAGTGGTCGCGACGATGCCGCCCTCGTAGCGGCCCGGCGAGAGTTCGATCGTGTCGCCGGGAGCGGCCGACGCAAGAGCGTCCGCGAGCCCATCCGCGTCGGCAACCGTGATGGTCGGGTCGGCGCACACCGAATCAAGCGACGACGACCCGCTCGACGCTGCCGGCGCTTCCGTCGGAGACGGTGACGGTGACGGAGACGCCGACGGCTCGGCGCTCGAGCTCGGCACCACCTCCTCTGGCTGCGCTGACACATCCCGTGGTGCGGTTGCGGCCGACACGATGCCCCACGTCGTCAACACGACGACAGCGCCGAGCACGAAACCGCTCACGGTGGCCATGACCGGATGCTGGCGGATGAGCTCCATCATGTGACCCGCTCCAACGCGCTCTCGCGGGCCGCCACGACCTCATCACGCGAGACCACCCCGCGCGTGAACGTCTCCATGGGGGCGAGGTTCGCGTACGGATGGCGGATGCCCGTCTCCCGACGCTTCACTCCCGACACAGCGGACACCACCACAAGGAGGCCGAGGCACAACCACAGCACCGTGAGAGGCTGCAAGAAGTTGCGGATCACCACGTCGAGCGGCTTCGTGCTGGTCCACAACTCCGCATCGTTGTCGGACACCACGACCTGGTCCGTGCGCGCGGTGTCGATCGCACTCGAACCAATTCCCGCCACCGTGTTCGCGGCGATCGTTGAGTTGCCGGTCTCGCCCACCAGCGTGATCGCGTGGTTCGTCACCTCGCTCACATCATTTCGTTCAAAGACACCACCCGCGTTGCGCGCATAGATGCCGATTTCACCACCGCGCACGACATTGTCTGTCACCACCAGATCGGTGGCGGCCTCTCGCAACGCGATGCCCTGACGCGACGACGAAAGCACCTCGTTGTTTGAGACCGTGACCGCCGCGGCATCCCCTGACACGACGATGCCCATCTCATTGCCGGCAACGATGTTGCCATCGACACGGATGCTCGTGCCGCCGTCAATCTGGATGCCGTAGCGCGCGTTGTCGCTCGCGACGCTGTCGTTCACCTGATTGTCGCCGTAGACGTCGATCGGCGTGCCGGTTGCGCTCGGGCCATCAGCCAACGCACCACCCTCGAGGATGATGCCGCTCTTGCCATTTCCCGTCGCGGTTACACGGGTGAGCACATTCCCCGTGGTCGCCCGCGTGACCACAACGCCATCGCCCGCGTTCGCACTCGACTCGGTCGACTGGATCTCACTGTTGCGCACGTCGCGATGAAAGACGATGCCGTCGACGAGGCTGCCGAGCACGGTCGAGTTCTGCACCATGACGCCGTCAGCGCTCGACACGAACAGCCCGAAGGCGTTGCCGGTGAACGAGACGTTGCGCACGAGCGCCGACACCGTGCCGTAGCCGCTGATGTCACCGTCAAGCGCGAGTGTGTCCAACTCCTGACCCTCGGGGATGATCTCTTGGCCGTTGATAATCGGATTCGACACGTCGGTTTCGGCTTCAGCATCCGGAATCTCCGTGCCGGTCAACGAAACCCCACCGGTGCGTCCGCTCCAGAATCCGAGATTCTCGAACCTCACGTCGGAGAGGTCGGCATGCCCGCCGACGACACGCACATACGACCGGCCATCCTCCGTTGAGAGGTCTGGCTGAGCGAGATCGGTGTCCCACGCGACGACATCGACCGGGCGCGACGCGGTGCCCTTGATCGTCAACCCGCCGCCGAGCGTGACAATCGACACGAACGATTCACTCGACGAGGCGAGCCTGATCTCAATTCCTTCTCCCGAAAGGTCGAGCGTCGCCCCCTCCTCCACGACGATGTGCTCCCGCAGCAGGTATGCGCCGTCGGGCTGCAGCACGAGCGCACCGAGATCCACCACATCCGTGAGCGTGTACGGCGCCGCCCGCTCGACCAACACGAGCGTGAACGTCGACCCCGTGACAAGGCGATACGGAAGCCCGTTCGCGGCCCCGGTCCAATCTGTCGCATTGGCGATCGAACGCACATCGATCACCCGCCGCTCCTCAATCTCCACGAGGGCGGCCTCGGCATCCGCATCGCCGACATATGTCGAAGTGACAGCATTCGCTTGCTGCGTCGCGCTGTCGCTCGTATCGCTGCGGCCAGGGATGAGATCGGGAAACAGCAGCACAGCGCCGAGAGTGCAGACCACGGCCAAGACCATGGCGACCAAGATCCTCATGCTGCGGCCTCTGCCGTGAGGGTGCGGGCCGTCTGGCCGTCGCCACCAATCGAGTCGGCGTGTCGAGTCAGCCACCCCTGCTTATTCATGGTGATGAAGGCGTAGACCTTGATCGGCAGGGCGATGAAGATCACCGTGAGGGCGACAAGCGGCAGCAACAAGATCTCTTGCGGATGCCGCTTTAGGTGCGAGTACCCGCGGATGCCACGGCCGAGGAGCAGCCACCCCGCGACAGCGGCGATCCCGATTGTGGTGAGCTCGAGTCTGCTGAAGATGACGTACCCGATTGTCAGGCCCATAGTCACCGGTGTGAGCAGGATCTGAAGCACGGTGATCTTCGTCACGAACGGCACACGCCAGAGCCACCCCTTCGCGATTGCCGTGAGGTAGCAGCGGTACGAATTGCGGCTCCAGCGCACCCGCTGCTTCACAAACGCCGAGAAGCTCGACGGGAACATCGAGAGTGCCTTCGCCGAGGACTGGTGCACCGTCTTGTAGCCGGATGCGAGCACGAGCCAGGTGAGGCGACCGTCATCACCGGCGACACAGCGCTTGCCGAGAAAGAACTCATTCTCGAGGTGCTCGAGCACCGGCAAGACCGCGCTCCGGCGGTAGACACCCGTGCGCCCCGAGATGCACGGCACCGCACCGGCCATTCCCATGGCGGGCACGTAGTCGTTGTAGCGCAGATTCACGAGCCAGTCAGCGATGCGCCGCCACACGCTCGTCGTGCGCTGGTACACGTTCTGGCGGGTACTGACCCCGCCAACGAGCGCATCGACGAACGGCTTCTGCACGTTCTCGAGCAGGCCGGGGCGCCACGATGTGTCCGAATCCGTGAGCACGAGCAGTTCGAAGCGTGCGTGCCTGATTCCCTCTCCGAGTGCCGACCGTTTTCCCGCGTGGTGGAAGAGGAGCGGCTTCACCCTCGCGTCGCCGAGCTCGGTGATCCGGTCGAAGGCTTCGAGGTCTGCGACATCGAGCACGATGATGATCTCGCTCGGGTTCTGCGATCGCCACGACTCGAGGCACTGCATCAGAATGTCCGGGTCCTCGTGATACGACGGCACGATCACCGAGGTGGTAGCTCGGAAGTCGCTCTCAATTGGCCGGGCACGGCGCGAGAGGATCACCCGGTAGAGCCAGAGCGACCACACGATCGTGCCGGCGACGGCGAGCGGGAAGTACGGCTGCAGAGTCGTGAAGAGGTCCGCGAGATACTCCCAGCTGAACTGAAGCTCGGGAGAGTTGGAATCGACGGCCCCGGCAACTTCTGGGCGCGACGGCATGGTGATCTGATGCATCGGGATCGGGTTCCTTTTGCTCGCGGGTGGGTAGGCGCGCCGTTCGCAACGCCTCCCGGCGACACGGATCCCCGTCGATCTGGAACAGTGGGTTCGCGAGTGAGTTCGGGTCGACTCGTGCTGCCCCTGGCGGATGCTCACACGCTAGGCGGCCCCCAATACGAGGGTCAATGCTCGGGGATGTACCGTCGCGTGCTGTTCACCCGTTGGAAACACTCCCAAGTCCGCTGTGTCCGAGCGCCGCAACGCTGCCGCTCTGTCGGAGATTCAGGAATTCGTGGCCACGAGCCGCCCGCGACGACGTCATCGCGGCTTCGTCCCGAGCGCGCCGGGGTCCTGCACGAGAATCTCCTGAATTGCCGTGGCGACGAGATTCGATCGCGGCGCGAACCGCCGCCACCGCCCGCCGCCAGTCCGCGAACACCACCTGCGCCGGGAGCCGAAGAGGAACGAAGCCAGCCAGGGTGATGTCGATGTCCTTCTGCCGATCCTTAAGGAACCGAAGTGCGTGAAATTCCTCACCATCGGTCTCGAGCCCCACAATCCCGTCGACAACCAGGTCAATGCGCTGGCGGCCCGCAATCGGAACCTGCGAGACGACACTGTGCCCCAGCATCTGCAGCCGCGTGCGGGTCAGACTCTCCGGCAGGCTCTCGCACGTGGGATCCACCCAATGTTCAATGGAGCGGAGACGTTCCGGCAGTGCTCGAGTCAGCCTCTGGAAGTCGAACGTGTCGATGCGAGCTGTATGCAGAGCCCAGTCGAGCGCCGCAACGGCGGTCTCGAGGTCCTCGTCGAGCACAGTGCGCATGAGCGCGTCGAGAAGGCCGACGAGACATGAATCGCCTCTGGAAAGAAGTTCCGCGTCGTCCCAGTGCGGCTGAACAGCATGCCGTGCCGGAACGAGACGGGCGCGCCGGTTGCCAGGAGAGCGAAGGCGAGACGCGTTCGGAGGCAGCGAGACATGCAGCACCCCTTCGCGCTCGAGCACCCAACCCCCGAGGGCCCGGATCGCCGACAGACCGGTGAGCCGACCACCGCATCGAACGGCGCGGAACCGGGGATCATTGGCCGGAATTGTCGCATACCAGCCCTGTCGCGCCCGGAGAACCGCCCCTCCACGAACCGCGTCTGTCAGCGAATGGTCGGTCGCGCCAAGACGCACGAGTTGCTGCTTCTGCGCGAACCCACCGAGAGACTCCACCCACTGCGCGATGATCGACATGCTGCGATCCTGCGGGCCAGGCGCGCACGATGTCGCCCCGCTCGGCGGACCGGTGTAGTTCTCCCGCACCCCCGGTCTGTGGAGTAGCGGCGTGCTGCACACAGTTTCGGAAATTCAGGAGATGACGGCCCCAGAGCGGCTGGGCCAGCGTTTCCACCAGCGTGTTGGTGCAGATCTCCTGAATTTCCGAACCGAAGGGCGGCGCGGTGGGTGGGCGGCGAGGCGCGGCGTCAGGCGCCGAGGAGGCGCTCCGCGAGGTACGCGTGAAGCCGGTCGAGCGAGACGCGCTCCTGCTGCATGCTGTCGCGCTCGCGCACCGTCACGGCCTTGTCGTCAAGCGTGTCGAAGTCGACCGTGATGCAGAACGGCGTGCCGATCTCATCCTGGCGACGGTAGCGACGACCGATTGCGCCGGCATCATCGAAGTCGATGTTCCAGTACTTGCGGAGGTCCGCGGCGAGTTCGCGTGCGACGGGTGAGAGCTGCTCGTTGCGCGAGAGCGGCAGAACGGCCGCCTTGACGGGGGCGAGTCGACGGTCGAGTCGCAAGACGGTGCGCTTGTCAACGCCCCCCTTGGTGTTCGGGGCCTCGTCTTCAAAATAGGCGTCGACGAGGAAGGCCATGAGCGAACGGGTAAGCCCAGCCGCTGGTTCGATCACATACGGAGTCCAACGCTCGTTCTTGGCCTGATCGAAGTAGGAAAGGTCTGTGCCCGAATGCTTGGAGTGCGTCGAGAGGTCGAAGTCGGTGCGGTTCGCGACGCCCTCAAGCTCGCCGAACTCGCTGCCCTGAAACCCGAAGCGGTATTCGATGTCGACCGTGCGCTTCGAGTAGTGCGACAGCTTCTCCTTCGGGTGTTCGAAGAGCCGGAGGTTCTCGGGCTTGATGCCGAGGTCGATGTACCACTGCAGTCGCGCGTCGATCCAGTACTGGTGCCACTCTTCGTCGGTACCTGGCTCGACGAAGAACTCCATCTCCATCTGCTCGAACTCGCGGGTGCGGAAGATGAAGTTGCCCGGCGTAATCTCGTTGCGAAAGCTCTTGCCGATCTGGCCAATGCCGAACGGCGGCTTCTGGCGCGAGACGTTGAGCACGTTGGCGAAGTTCACGAAAATGCCCTGCGCCGTCTCAGGGCGCAGGTAGTGCATGCCGGCCTCGTCATCGACGGGGCCGAGGTAGGTCTTGAGCAGCCCCGAGAACGCTCGCGGCTCGGTCCACTGCCCCCTCGTGCCGCAATTGCCACAGGCGATATCGGCGAGACCATTCTCGGGCGCGCGACCCTTCTTCTCTTCGAACTCTTCTTCGAGATGGTCGGCTCGGAACCGCTTGTGGCAGCTCAGGCACTCGACGAGCGGATCACTGAAGACCTCGACATGGCCGGATGCCTCCCACACCTTCTTGGGCAGGATGACGGATGAATCGAGGCCGACGACATCGTCGCGCCCGTTCACCATGGTCTGCCACCACTGCCTCTTGATGTTCTCTTTGAGCGCGACCCCGAGTGGCCCGTAATCCCACGCCGACCGTGAGCCGCCGTAGATGTCACCCGCCTGAAAGACGAAACCGCGCCGCTTGGCAAGGTTGATGACGGGGTCGAGGGCTGAGGCGTTGGCCACGAAGAACTCCAAAGGTCAGCCGTGCTGGCGGCACGGTCGAGGGTGTGGTGCGGTGCGCGAAGCGCGGATCAAGCCTACTTGCCCTGTCGCGGTGACCGGCCCAGTGCTCTGGCAACCGCTTCGACGTCGCGCTCATCGTTCCACAGGTGGAATGCGGCCCTGAGTCGCCCTGCGCGCGCCGAAGCCCTGATGCCGGCATCCGTGAGTCGGGCGATGGCGTCGCCCTCGACATCCGGCCAGGTGACGATGGCCTGGTGCTGTTGCGGGATGCCCACGGCATCGCAGAGAAGGTCACCGAGTGCGGATGCCCGCTGCCACACCTCGGCGATGTCGAGCTCGGAGAACATGCGGATGACCGGTTCGGCGCCGACCCACGCTTGCCAGGCGGGTGACACGTCGAAGCGTCGGGCATCGGATGCCAACGCCATGGTCGGCCCGTAGATGGACTCCCAGATGCGCTCGCCCGCGTACCAGCCAGCCTGGATCGGGGTGAGCTCTCGGGCGAACGTCTCTGACACGGTGAGGAACGCGACGCCTCGCGGGGAGCAGAGCCACTTGTAGGCGTGACACACGGTCGCGTCGTAGTCGGTGGCGTCGACCGGATGCACGCCCGCCGCCTGCGTGAGGTCGCACAGTGTGCGGGTGCCGCTGGTGCGTGCTGCTCTGATGATCGCGGTCGTGTCGGCGACTGCTCCTGTCGCCGACTGTACGAGCGAGAATGCGACGAGCCACGTGGCGTCTGAGATTGTGTTGGCGAGGTCGGCGAGCGGCACGGAGCGCACGACGATGTCGTGTCGCTGAAGGAACGGGTACACGATGGACGTGAAGTCCCCCTCGACACAGAGCACCTCAGCACCGGCCGGCACCGCCGCGGCGAGCACGCTCGCCATCACCGAGGTCTGCGACCCGATCGCGACCCTGTCGGCGGTCGTGCCAACGAGGCGGGCGTAGTGCTCGCGCGTTGATTCGACGTTGAGTTCGTATCCCATGGGGTCTCGATGGGCGGAACGCCATAGGTCGAGATCCGCCCGAACGGCCGCAACGGTCTCGTCGCTCGGGAGCCCCATTGATGCGGCCGCGAGGTACCCCCGTGCGCCATCGGAATCGAAGCGGGCGATCGCCGCAGCAAGGGCCGCACTGGGCTCGGGGATGGCTGCCATGACATCATCCTGCCGCGCATGTGGCGCACAAAGGGTGCGTATGGGCGCTATTCCCGCACGGTTTCGCCGAATTCGCGGCGTCCGAGTGCCTGCACTGCCGTGACCGCTTCTGCGACGGAGTGCGCGACGAGGCGCAGCGTCTCCCCCGTCCCCGTCGCCGTCACGGTTGAGGGGAAGGTGAATCGCACCGCGGTCTGGGCCAGCTCCGGGCCGATGCCGATCGCGGTGAGCACCTCGGAGGGCTCGTCGCTCCCGGCGGCGCAGGCCGAGCCGCTCGAGCTGACAATGCCGCGGCGCTCAAGCTCGAGCAGCACCGATTCGCCACTCGTTCCCTCGAAACAGAACGATGCGCTGCCCGCGAGGCGTTCGCTCGGATGCCCCGTGAGCGAGGCCCCCTGCACGGTCGCGAGAATGGCCGCGATGAACTCGTCCCTCGCCGCGGCAATCGCGGCGGCGTTGGCGACCCGGTCCCGCTCCGCGAGAGCGAGGGCGACGGCGAGACCGACGGCCCCCGCGACGTTCTCGGTGCCGGAGCGGCGTCCGCGCTCCTGACCGCCGCCGTGAAGCAGGGGTTCGAGCGGCACCCGACCGCGGACGAAGAGCGCTCCGACCCCTTTTGGCGCGCCGATCTTGTGCCCGGCCAGCGTGAGGGCGTCGACGGGGAGCCCGGTGGCAGCGGGGCCAACCGCGAGCTCGAGCCAGCCAGCCGCCTGCACGGCGTCGGTGTGCAGCGGGATGCCGCGCGCCGCCGTCACTGCCCCGAGCGCGTGCAGGGGCTGCACCGTGCCGATCTCGTTGTTCGCGAACATGACGCTCACGAGTGTCGTGTCTGGCCGAACCATCCGCTCGAGGTCGCTCGCCGCAACCCGGCCGGTGCTGTCGACGGGGAGTCGATCGACCGTGAAGCCGTGAAAGCGTTCGAGATAGGCGCACGACTCGAGCACCGACGGATGCTCGACCGGCGTCGTCACGATGTGCCGGCCGCGCGGGGTCGCGAGGGCGATGCCCTTGATCGCGAGATTGTTGGACTCGGTGCCGCCGCTCGTGAAGATGATCTCGGATGCTCGACACGCGAGCTCGCCTGCAATCGACTCCCTGGCCCACTGCAGGGCGGCAGCCGCACGCTCCCCCACCCGATGATGGCTCGAGGGGTTGCCGTATTCGTTGGTGAGGTAGGGCGTCATTGCCTCGAGCACTTCGCGGCGCACGGGTGCCGTGGCCGCGTGGTCGAGGTAGATCTCCATGGTCAGCCGACGACGACGTCGAGCCCGAGGTCGAGCGATCGCACGCTGTGGGTGAGGGCACCGACGGAGATGAGATCGACGCCGGTGTCTGCGATCTCGGCGACGCTCGCGAGTGTCACGCCGCCGCTGGCGTCGACCATCGCGCGCCCGGCAACCATGCGCACTCCTTCGCGGAGTTCGTCGGGAGAGAAGTTGTCGAGCAGGATTGTGTCGACTCCTGCCGCGATGACGGCCTCGATTTGGTCGATGCGGTCGACCTCGACTTCGAAATGCACGGTGTGTCCGATGCGTGCGCGGGCATCGAGCAGGGCCTCGGTGAGGTCGCGCCCGTCGGCGGTGAGCACCGCGAGGTGGTTGTCTTTTGCGAGCACGGCGTCGGAGAGCGAGAACCGGTGGTTGTGACCGCCACCGCAGCGCACCGCGTGACGCTCGAGCGCGCGTAGGCCGGGCGTCGTCTTGCGCGTGTCGACAATGCGCGCCTGTGTGGTGCTGACGGCCTCGACGTAGCGTGCGGTTTCGGTGGCGATGCCGCTGAGTCGTTGAATGAGGTTGAGCGCGACCCGTTCGGCTCGCAGGACGGCACGCGCGTCGGCGACGACGGTCGCGAGAACGTCACCCGCCGCGAATCGTTTGCCGTCGTCGAGCTCGGTGACAATCTCCGCCTCGGAGTCGCACGCGATCATCGCGGCCGAGAATACCTCAATTCCGGCAAGAACGCCGGGCTCGCGCGCGGCAAGCACCGCCCTGGCGCGTGCACCCTGCGGAAGCAGGCTCTCACTCGTGATGTCACCCCACGGGGCATCCTCGGCCAGAGCCAACGCCACGATGGAGTCGATTGCCGTGTTGGTCAGCATGTGGTCTGTACCTCTCGTGTGCGTGGTATCGCGACGTCGGGCGCCGAGTCGCCGCGATGGTGTGCTCCGACCGATGCCGTCCGTGCTGCGGCCGCGGAGACGACCGCTCGCGCGATCGTGAGCAGATTGCGTGTTTCGTGGTCGGCGACGGTGTCGCCGGTGACGGTCGCAGCGGCGAGCACCGCACCGAGCTCGCCGAGGCCGGCCGTGTCGCGGTGCAGGCCCGCGTGATTCCACATGAAGTTCTGGAGTTCTGTGCGCGACAGCTCCACCGTCGGCGCAACCGTCGACGTGACCGTGTGCACGCGGCGGGGCTGGCGAGCGGCATCCGTCCACGGCGCGAACAACGCCTCGGCTGCGCGATGGGCGGTCACGAGGGTTTCGAGCAGTGAGTTCGAGGCGAGCCGGTTCGCGCCGTGCGCCCCGGTGCAGGCGGCCTCACCGACCGCGAACAGCCCGCGGATGCTCGTGCGCGCGTGCAGGTCGACCTCGATGCCACCCATCCAGTAGTGAGCCGCCGGTGTGACGGGCACCGACGTCATCGCCGGATCGAGGCCGTGTCGCTCGCAGAGGGCCAAGAACCCTGGGAATCGCCGCTGCAGCACGTCTCGGGATATCCCGGTCGCATCGAGGCGGACCGGGGCACCACCCTGGAGCTCCATCTGGCGGGCGATGGCCCTGGCGACAACGTCACGCGGGGCGAGTTCGGCATCCGGATGCACGCCGACCATGAATCGCTCGCCGTGGCTCGAGAGCAGTGTCGCTCCCTCTCCCCTGATGGCTTCGGTGACGAGAGGGGTGCCTTCGACCGCGAGAGCCGTCGGGTGGAACTGCACAAACTCCGCGTCAACGACGCGTGCACCAGCGCGCATCGCCGCCGCCACACCGTCACCGGTCGCCCCGTCGGGATTGGTCGTGTGGCGGTAGAGCTGGCCGATGCCGCCCGTCGCGATGATGACCGCGTCTGCAGCGATCGTGTCTGTCGCGATCGTGTCTGTCGCGATCGTGTCTGTCGCGATCGTGTCTGTCGCGATCCCGTCTGTCACCCCGTCGCGGAGCACGACGACGCCGGTGACGGCCCCCTCCCGAACGACGAGGTCGCGCACAAAGGCGTGCTCGATGACCGTCACAGGAGCCCGCCGCATTGCGCCCGTGAGGGTGGCGATGATCGCCCGCCCTGTCGCGTCGCCGCCAGCATGGAGCACCCGAGCGCTCGAATGGGCTGCCTCGAGCCCACGGGCGAGCGTGACTCCGTCGGCAGCCCGGTCAAAATCGATGCCGAGATCGATGAGGTCGCGGATGCGGTCGGGTCCCTCAGAGCACAGGATGGTCGCGGCTGCCGCGTCACTGAGACCGGCACCCGCGGCGAGGGTGTCGGCGATGTGCGCTTCGACGCTGTCGTCGTCGAAGAGCGCGACGGCGACACCACCCTGCGCCTTGAGGCTCGCACTCTCGCCGAGCGATGCCTTCGTGAGCAGGGTGACCTCGTTGCGGCTGTCGCGCGCGGCGACGAGGGCGGCCGTGAGCCCCGCGGCGCCTGATCCGATAACGATGACCCGATTTGGCATGATCAGCCTTTTGGCCTGGCGGCGAGCATCCGCTCGAGGGCGATCCGAGCCGGGGCAGCGACCCCAGGCTCGACGCTGATCTGGTTGAGCACCTCACCGCGCACGAGGGCATCAAGCACCCACGCCAGGTAGCCGGGGTGGATGCGGTACATGGTCGAGCACGGGCAGATCACGGGGTCGAGGCAGAAGATTTCGTGCTGCGGATGCTCCGCCGCAAGCCGCGACACCATGTTGATTTCGGTGCCGATCGCGAAGGTGCTCGGTTCGCTCGTCGCCGCGACGGCTTTCTGGATGTAGTCGGTCGACCCTGCCTCATCGGCTGCGTCGACGACGGGCATGGGGCATTCGGGGTGCACGATGACCCGCACCCCGGGGTGGCTCACGCGAGCGGCGTTGATCTGGTCGACCGTGAAGCGCTTGTGCACCGAGCAGAAGCCGTGCCACAGCAGCACCTGCGCGTCGGTGAGTTCGGCGGCGGTGTTGCCGCCGAGGGGCTTGCGGGGGTTCCACATGGGCATCCGCTCAAGCGGCACGCCCATGGCCTTCGCGGTGTTGCGGCCAAGGTGCTGGTCTGGAAAGAAGAGCACCCGCTGGCCCCGCTCAAAGGCCCACTCGAGCACCGTCTCGGCGTTCGACGAGGTGCAGACGATGCCGCCGCGTTCGCCGCAGAACCCCTTGAGCGCTGCCGAGGAGTTCATGTAGGTGACGGGGATGACGGGCACGCGGCCGTCGGCATCCGGCTCGGTGCCGTAGAGGGCTTCGAGCTGTTCCCAGCATTCAGTGACCGAGTCGATGTCGGCCATGTCGGCCATGGAGCATCCGGCGGCGAGGTTAGGCAGGATGACCGATTGCCCCGGCTGGGCGAGGATGTCGGCGGTTTCGGCCATGAAGTGCACGCCGCAGAACACGATGTGCTCGGCGTTGGGTTTCGACTGCGCGGCGTTCGCGAGCTGGAACGAGTCACCAACGAAGTCGGCGTATTCGATGATCTCGTCGCGCTGATAGTGGTGGCCGAGGATGACGAGGCGGTCGCCGAGCGTCTGCTTCGCCGCGCGGATGCGGGCGTCGAGTTCGAGGGCGCTCGCCGTGCGGTACTCCTCGGGCAGGCTTCCCTGGCGTGGTGCGCCGGCGGGGATCACGTCGCCCATCGAGGAGCCGGGGCCGTAGCCCGGCACCTGGTCGAAGTTCCACGGGGCGGAGGCGAGGTCGGGGCTGCAAACGGTGCCAGCCTGAGCGGCGCCTGCGGCGTCACGGCTCGTGAGGCGGATGCGTTGAATGGTCGTGTCGACTGAGGTCACGGGATGCTCCTGGTGCGGTGAAGTGCAGTGCTGAAGGTCTGGGGTGGGTGCGGTGGCGGGTGCTTAGCTGCCCCGTGGGCCGAGCGGACCGTGGTCGGCCATGTCGACGGCATCGTTGTAGCGGTAGAGCCGCGGTGGCCGGTGTCGTCCGCCGGTGACGACGGCGGCGGTGGGTTCGAGGCCACCGCTCGCCTCCATCTGGCGCCGGAAGTTCGCCGGATCGAGCGGTTTGCGCAGCACCGCCTCGTGCACGCTCCGCAGTTGGCTGATGGTGAAGGTGTCGCCGAGCAGGGCATGCGCGATGCGGCTGTACTCGACCTTGTTCCTGAGTCGCCAGAGTGCGTAGTCGACGATGGCGTTGTGGTCGAACGCAAGCTCCGGCAGGTCATCGGCGACGAACCAGCGCACGTTGGCGCCCTCGGCGACGCGGTCGGCCTGTTCGGCGTGCACGAGTGCCCAGTAGACGATCGACACGACCCGCTCCCCTGGGGATCGGTCGGGCGCTCCAAAGGCGTAGAGCTGTTCGAGATATTTCGGTTCAAGGTCGATCGTCGCCTTGAGGTTCCGGGCGGCAGCCTCGGCAAGCGATTCGACGCTGAGCAGCGGCCCGCCAGGCAGCGCCCACCGGCGTTCAAACGGCTGACGGATGCGGCGCACGAGCGGAATCCACAGTGTCGGTGCTCCCCCGTCCGGTGCTGGGCGGAGGGCGAAGATGACGGTCGACACGGCGAGGTCGATCGACTCGTCGTGCACCCCTGGCTCGGTCATCGCGGCATCCCACCTGTAAAGGTCGTTGTGACCTGAACAGAGTCTAGCACTTAGGGTCGTTACTACCCAAACTCGGAGGGTTCAGGCGGTCGGTGCGTCGACGGCGCCACCGAAGCGGCGATTGCGCGAGGCATACTGCTCGATCGCACCCCAGAGGTCGGTGCGGGAGAAGTCCGGCCAGAGCGTGTCGAGAAACACCATCTCGGCATAGGCGCTCTGCCACAGAAGAAAGTTGCTCGTGCGCTGCTCCCCCGATGAGCGCACGAAGAGGTCAACATCCGGCATCTCGGGGGTGTAGAGGTGCTTCGCGATCGTCTTCTCGCTGATCCCGCCAGGGCTGAGCCTGCCAGCGGAGACCTCCGCGGCGATCGCGCGCACGGCATCCGTGATCTCGTTCCGCCCGCCATAGTTGACGCACATTGTGAGGGTGAGGGTGGTGTTCTGTGCCGTCAGACGCTCGGCGAACTGCAACTCCTTGATGACGGATGCCCACAGCCGCGGGCGACGGCCAGCCCACCGCACCCGCACCCCCCACTCATTGAGCTGGTCTCTGCGGCGGTGCAGCACCTCCCGGTTGAAGCCCATGAGAAAGCGCACCTCGTCTGGCGACCGCTTCCAGTTCTCGGTCGAGAACGCATACACGCTGAGGTGCTTGACCCCCGCCTGGATGGCGCCAGCCACGACATCGAGCAAAGCGGCCTCCCCCGCGCGGTGCCCCTCGACCCGCGTGAGCCCACGGGCGTTCGCCCATCGCCCGTTGCCGTCCATCACGATCGCCACATGCTCGGGCACCGACCCTCGCGCGAAGACCGGCGGATGCTGCCCCGTCCAGTCGATGGGCTTGAACTCGACTGCGTCGCGGTGGGTCTTCTTGACGGGGGTCATATCGTCGCCTCCTCGGCGGATGGTCGCCTCACAGTGCGATCGACATGTTCGAGTGAACGCAACCGCCGCTCGATGTGGAACTGGGCGTACGCCGCGACGACGCCGCTCGCCTGCGACCGCGTGCGCTCGTCGGCGAGCTCCGCCGCATCCCAATCGCCGGAGAGGAGCGCGCCGAGCAGGCCCAGCGTCGCGGCATCGAGCCGCGGGGCGCCGGGAGGGGCGACCGCGTCACTCACAACGCCACCGAGCTGCACGACGAAGGCGGAGTGTGGGCCTGGAGCACCGGTCATGGCGCAGTCGTTGAAGCTCGGCGACCAGCCTGCGATCGAGAGCGCGCGAAGCAGGTAGGAGTCGAGCGTGAGGCTCGCACCGTGTTCGCCACGGGCGAGCGAGCGGAGCGCGCCGACAAGGAGCAGGTACTGCTGCAGGCTTCCATCATCTTCTGTGAGCTTGTCCGCCGTCTCGACCATGACGCTCGCGGCCGTGTACGCGCCATAGTCAGCCGTGATCGCCGAACCGTATGACCCGATCGAAACGGCCTGCGTGATGACATCGAGCGTGCGGCCCTCGAAGAACTGCGCGTCGGCCACCATGAACGGTTCGAGACGGGCGCCGAACTTCGATGCCGTGCGACGCACACCCTTCGCGACGGCACGGATCTTGCCGTGCTGGCGGCTCAACATCGTCACGATACGGTCGGCCTCGCCCAGCTTGTGGGTGCGGAGGACGACGACCTCGTCACGGTAGAGCGGCATCCCCCAAGTATCCCCCGCCGAGCCTCCCGAACCGGTGACCGCCGCATGCTAGAACTGGCTCCATGGAGCCAGTTCTCTTCACCATCCCGCTGTGGGCGGACCTTCTCGCCGTCGGTATCGGCTCGGTGATGGGCGCCATGTATGCGGCCGGCTTCAGAGACCGGCGGCTCGACCTGCTCGGGGTCGCCATCATCGGCGTCGCGACCGGCATGGGTGGCGGTCTGCTGCGTGACCTGCTGCTCAATGTGCCGCTCGCACCGCTCCACAGCAACTGGTACCTGCCGGTCGCCACTGGCGCAGCGCTGCTCGGGATGCTGCTCGAGCGTGTCCTCCACCGCGTGCGGCACATCCTCACGGGGCTCGACGCCCTCACGCTCGGACTCTTCGGGGCGATCGGCACAACAAAGGCGCTCGCCTCCGGCCTGCCCGAGATCCCCGCAATCTTCGTCGGCGTGCTCGCCGCGGTGGGCGGCGGCGTGCTCCGCGACATGCTGCTCGCGACCCCCATCGCGATTATGCAGGTCGGCTCGTTCTATGCGATCGCCGCATTCTCGGGTGCCGGATTGATCGTCGCCCTCGAAGCGCTCGGCGTGGCCCCCGCAGCCGCGTCGGTCGCCGGAGTCGCCGTGACGTTCGGCATGCGCATTCTCGCCGTGCTCTTCAAATGGAGCTTGCCAGAGCAGCGGAGGCTCACCCAGCTGCCGCGACTCCCCCGACCGTCGCGCCCCGCGTGGAGACGCGTGACACGACGGCCAGGAGGTCGAAGCGAAAGCTAACTGCCCGGTCTATGCGTTCGCGAGCGCCGCATCCTGGTGCACGGGATCGGCGCGAACGGCTCGGTTCACCGCTGAGACAATCGCCTTGAGCGACGCCGTCGAAATGTCGGCGTCGATGCCGACGCCCCAGAGGGTGCGACCGTTGACGCTGAGCTCGACATACGACGCCGCGAGGGCGTCGCCACCGGCGCTCATCGCATGCTCCTGATAGTCGAAGAGCGCGACATCGAGCCCGCCGCGGTCGCGCAGCACGTTGAGGAACGCTGCGATGGGTCCGTTGCCCGTCGACTGAACATCCGCGACAGTGTCGCCGACGCGCAGCTTGACCTGGAGTGACACCTCACCATCAAGATCGCTCGACGTGCGGGTCTGTGTTATCTCGAACCGGCCCCACTTGTGCTCGCGCTCAGACGCGGGCAGGTACTCGTCGTGGAAAATCGCCCAGATGGCGTCACTCGTCACCTCGCCACCCTCGGCGTCGGTCTTCGCCTGAACCACCCCCGAGAACTCGATCTGCAGTTTGCGCGGCAAATCGAGGGCGTGGTCGGCCTTGAGCAGGTAGGCAACGCCACCCTTGCCAGACTGCGAATTCACGCGAATCACGGCCTCATACGTGCGCCCGAGATCTTTGGGATCGACCGGCAGGTATGGCACAGCCCACTGGAGCTCATCGACCGAGACACCCTTCGTCTCAGCCTCGGCCGCCATGGCTTCGAAGCCCTTCTTGATGGCGTCCTGATGCGAACCGCTGAACGCCGTGTAGACGAGGTCGCCGGCCCAGGGGCTGCGCTCAGGCACCGGCAGTTGATTGCAGTATTCGGCCGTGCGCTTGATCTCATCGAGATTGCTGAAGTCAATCTGCGGGTCGATCCCCTGCGTGAAGAGGTTGATGCCGAGCGCGACAAGATCCACATTGCCGGTGCGCTCGCCATTTCCAAAGAGGCACCCCTCGATGCGGTCGGCACCGGCCATATACCCGAGCTCGGCCGCCGCGACCGCAGTGCCGCGATCGTTGTGCGGGTGCAGGCTGAGGATCACGTTCTCGCGATGGGCGAGATGCCGCGACATCCATTCGATCGAATCGGCATAGACGTTTGGGCTCGCCATCTCGACCGTCGCCGGGAGATTGATGATGACCTTGCGATCAGGGGTCGGCTCGAGCACTTCGAGCACCTGATTGCAGACGTCAACCGCGAACTCGAGCTCGGTGCCCGTGAAGCTTTCGGGCGAGTACTCGTAGAACACCTCGGTGCCGGCCGCGATCGACTCGGCGGCGCGGCAGAGCCGTGCACCCTCGAGCGCGATGTCGATGATGCCCTGTCGGTCGGTGCGGAAGACGACATCCCGCTGCAGGATGCTCGTCGAGTTGTAAAGGTGCACGATCGCGCGCTTCGCGCCCTTGATCGACTCGTACGTGCGGTTGATGAGCGACTCACGGGCCTGCGTGAGCACCTGGATGGTGACGTCATCGGGGATGAGATTTTCATCGACGAGTGTGCGCACAAAATCGAAATCGGTCTGGCTCGCAGAAGGAAAGCCAACCTCGATCTCTTTGTAGCCCATGCGCACGAGCAGTTCGAACATGATGCGCTTGCGCTCGGGGCTCATCGGGTCGATAAGCGCCTGGTTGCCATCGCGAAGGTCGACAGCGCACCAGCGCGGAGCCTCAGTGATTCGCTTCGATGGCCAGGTGCGATCTGACAGGTCAACGGTGATGAGCTCGTGGAATGGGCGATACTTCTGAATCGGCATTCCTGATGGAGCCTGGGTGTTCTTCATGGTCCTGGGGTTCTCTCTCGCTTGGTTCGGATCAGCCGACAACAAACACCGCGACGAGGGAGGCCTGGAGACTAGGACTCGTCGCGGCAGCTAAGGAGAAGCAGACCGAACAACACCCTTTCAGGGTAGCACCCTCCGCGCGCCCGGTCGCTGACGCTCGACCCTCGCAAAACGTTGGGTGGCGGATGCCGCGACCCCTCGCGAGACTGGGGACATGAGAATCAGCATGCGAGCGGGCGCCTCGGCGCTCATCGTCGGCGCCGCACTCCTGTTCACGGCGTGCGCATCGAGCGACGAACCGGAGACCATCATGGACGTGCCTGCAGCAGCCCCGACAAGCTCGGAGGTGCTCGGGCAGGGCACCGTGATCCAGAAGGGCGAGGGGGCCGTCGAATTCTGTCTCGGCGCCATCACCATGATCTACCCACCCGACTGCGGTGGCCCCGAGATTGTCGGTTGGAACTGGGACAGCGTCGATGGCGACGACACCGAAGGCACCACCACCTGGGGAACCTATGCGGTGCAGGGCACCTGGGATGGCGACCGCCTCACCGTGACGCAGCCCCCCATCATGCTCGCGCTCTATGACCCCATGGTGGTCGACGATCCCTATGTCGACCCCGCGAACGCCGGCACCTCAAGCGAGGCCGAACTGCTCGCCATCCAGACGGAACTCACCAAAAACGAGCCCGGCATACTCGGTTCGTACTCGCAGAACGGATACCTCTTCGTCGAGGTCATCCACGACGACGGCACCCTGCAGAGCCGGCTCGACACGAGCTACGGCCCCGAGGTCGTTGTCGTGAAGAGCCAGCTCGTCTCAGTGGAATGACCGTCAGTCCACCGCGAGTGCCGCGACGGGGCTCACCCGTGTGGCACGCCGTGCGGGGAACTGAGCGGCGAGCAGGGTGATGAGCGCCGCCCCGCCGATGACGACCACCACGAGCACCCATGGCACGGACGGCGGGGTGAGACCGGGGCTCTCGAGCGTGGCGCCGAGCAGCGACTGCGCGCCCGCCCAGCCGTAGCCGATACCCAGCACCATTCCGATGCCGAGCCCCGTGACCGTGAGCTGCACGCTCTCGGCCACGATCATGCCGCGGACCTGCCCGGCGGTGAACCCGAGGGCACGCAGGAGCCCGAGCTCGCGCGAACGCTGGAGCACGCTCAGGGAGAGCGTGTTGATCATGCCGAACGCGGCGATGACCGCGGAAAACCCGATCAGGACGCTGAAGACTCCAACGGTGATGATGAGGATCTCATCGACGCCCCCGTAGGTCTGAGGGTCTCGCTGCTGCGCCTCCCTGATCATGTCGATGTACCCCTGCGCGGCGACCGCGAAGGTCGTGATGAGCGTGACACCGATCACCAGGCCGATCGTCGTGCGCGTGCTGCGTTCCGGGTATCGCATTCCCCCCTCGGCGGCGAGCCGGGCGGGTGCGGTTCGGCCGAGCATCCGCCCGGTGAGACGGAGCACTGGCGGCACGATCATGTGCGCCCCCATCACGACCCCCGTAAACGAGACGAGCCCGCCGAAGAACGCGACGAGGAATCCGGCCGGCGAGATGAAGCCGATCGCGACCCCGCCAGCGAGGATGAGCATTCCGCCGAAGAAGAAGATGCCCGCGAACGTGTTGCGTACGGGCCGTCGCACGACCGCCTCACGCGAAGGCTCGACCGCGGCGCCCGTCGCCTGCATCGGCGAGACGTCGATCACGCGGCGTGACCCCACCCACGATGCAATCCAGGTCGAACAGACGACCATGATGGCCGGCAGCAGCACGAGCGGGTCGAGGAGCTCGTACTCGATGGCGGGGAGCGCACCAGTGGCGGCGGCGATCTGGGTCCCCCCAGAGACGAACACCACCCCGAGGAGGGTGCCGACCGCGGAGCCCGCGAGCCCGACAAGCAGCCCCTCCTTCGCGACGGCGCGACGCTGGGCCGTCGCCGTCGAGCCGATGAGCCTCATGAGTGCGATCGATCGCGTGCGGCCAGCGATGATGGTCGCGAACGTATTGGCGGTGATGATCGAGGCGACATACACCGCGATGATGATGAACACACTCGCCACCATCGAGAGCAGCAACTGCACCGACGCACGCGAGCTGACATCGTCATCGGCGATCACAGCGGCGAGCACCGCGGTGCCCTGGATGAGTGCGGCCCCGAACGCCGCGCTCAGTGCGGTGACGATCAGGCTTGCGACATGGTCCCGCTTGTTGCCGGTCATGCCGCACGCTCCATTTCCAACATGAACGTGCTGATCTCTTCGGCCGTCGAACGGCCGCGCTCTTCGACAACACGACCGTCGGCGAGAAAGAGGATGCGATCTGCGTGGCTCGCTGCGATGGGGTCGTGCGTCACCATCGCGATGCTCTGGCCGTAATCGCTGCTCGCCGCCGCGAGCAGCGCGAGCACCTCACGACTCGTGCGGGAGTCGAGGTTGCCGGTCGGCTCATCCGCGAAGACGAGATCGGGACGGGTCGCGAGCGCGCGGGCGATCGCGACGCGCTGTTGCTGGCCGCCACTGAGCTCGTGTGGCCTGTGGGTGAGGCGCGACGCGAGGCCGAGCGAGTCGACGAGCTCACTGATCCACGCGCGCTGCTCAGGCGTCGGGGTGCGCCCGTCGAGCTCGAACGGCAGGTGGATGTTGCCGGCGATGTCGAGCGTCGGCACCAGATTGAAGGCCTGGAAAACGAAGCCAACCCGCCGACGCCGCAGCACTGTGAGCTCGGAGTCGCCGAGGGAGGTGATCTCGGTGTCGCCGAGCCACGCGCGGCCAGAGGTCGGGGTGTCGAGCCCGGCCATGATGTGCATCAGTGTCGACTTGCCAGAGCCGCTTGGACCCATGATGGCGGTGAACTCGCCAGCCCGGATGCCGATCGAGACGGCGTCGAGCGCGGTGACGAGGCTCGAACCCGCGCCGTAGGACTTCGTGAGGGTGGCGACGCGGGCGACGAGGCCGGCGTCGGTATTGAGAAATGTCATGCCTTCGACGCTAAGGATCGAGGCCATGTCGACGCGTCGCTCGCACGTCTCGACCCGCTACATCGCGAGGATGATCGGGCCTACGCCGCGAGGCCATTCTCGTAGGCAAACACGACGAGCTGCACACGGTCGCGCAGTGACAACTTTGCGAGGATGCGGCTCACGTGCGTCTTCACGGTCGCTTCGCTGAGAAACTCCTGCCGCGCGATCTCCGCATTGCTGAGCCCCCGAGCGGCGAGCTGAAAAATCTCGCGCTCCCGCTCGGTGAGCGCATCGAACGTCGCCGGCTGCGCCGGCCGCGATTCGGTGCCGAAGTGCTCGAAAAGTTCGCGGGTCGCTGAGGCCGCGATGACGGCGCTCCCCGCGTGCACGGTGCGGATGGCAGCGAGCAAGAACTCCGGCTCAGCATCCTTGAGCAAGAACCCGCTCGCCCCGCCGCGGATCGCCCGGGTCGCCGCCTCATCGAGATCGAAGGTCGTGAGCACGATGACGCGCGGCACCGCGTCGCCGCGCTCCTCCGCCGCCGCGACGATGAGTTTTGTCGCCTCGATGCCGTCCATGACGGGCATCCGGATATCCATCAGCATGACGTCGGGACGGCGTTCGGCGGCCAACGCAACCCCCTCGACACCGTTCGCGGCCTCGCCGATGAACTCTAGGTCTGGCTGCGACTCGACCAGCATGCAGATGCCGGCACGAAAGAGCGCCTGATCATCGACGAGTCCGACGGTGATTCGCTCAGACATTGGGTCCTCCTGCTTCAATCCTGATGGGTATCCCTGCGAGCACCTGAAACTGCCCCCGCCTTGGTTCGGCGGTGAGCCAACCCCCGACGAGCGACGCGCGTTCCCGCATCCCGGCGAGCCCATGCCCCAGGGTGTCTGCCGACGGTGGTCGCTCTGGTGAGAGCGCGCTGTCGATCCGGAGAGTGAGCTCATCGACGCCCCACTCCAGCGCCACCGTGACGGGAAGCTCGGTGTCGCCGTGGCGCAGCGCATTCGTCAGCGCCTCCTGCACGATGCGATACACGGCGAGTTGCTGCGGTGTTCCCAACGGCACGGCGTCGCCCTCCGTATCAAAGTCGACCTGCAGCCCAGACGAGCGCACCTGGTCGATGAGTCGATCGAGGTCGGCAAGGGTTGGCTGCGGACCCTCACTCTGGCTGTGTCGCAACTGCCCGAGCAGGATGCGCACATCCCCGAGCGCTTCACGCGCGGTGGTCGAGATGGTCGAGAGTGCGGCCGCCGCAGCCTGCGGCTCCGTATCGATCGCGTAGCGCGCACCATCGGCCTGGGCGATCACAACGGCGAGCGAGTGCGCGACCACGTCGTGCATGTCTCTGGCGATGCGGTTGCGCTCCTGCTCGACAATCGCAATGCGACGCGCCTGCTGCTCCTCGAGCTCGGCGCGGACCTGGGCCTCGCGGCTCAGGCGCGCCGCCAAGCGGGTGCGGGCGAGCAGACCGAGCGTCCAGCTAATGCCGAAGAGCGCGAGGAACCCGACGAGGCATGCCACGAGGGCAAACATGAGGTCGGGCATCCGTTCGACGACCGGGCTATTGAGGGGGTCGACCAGGCTCGAGAAGAAGAGGATGAAGACCATATACGCCGTCGCAACGAGCGCGCCTCCGCCCGCGGAGATGAGGCCGATCCACTTCATCCGGGTCGAACCGTAGGCGGCCGTCGCATAGAGCACCGGCAGAATCGCGAGGTTCGCGGCGTCGGGAGAAAGGCCGGCCGCCATCTGCACGACAGCTCCGACCCAGGCAATCGCGAGCGCAATCCCCGGCGACAGGCGCCGGACTGCGAGTGCCGTCCCCATCGCGAGGATCATGAAGATCTCGGCAGCCACCGAGAGCTCAGCCGAGAACCCGATCGCGAAGCGCAGAAGCACGCAAAGCACCGCAACGACGATGTCGAGGGTGAGTTGGCGCGCGGTCGGCTTGCGGAGCATCCCCCAACGCTACGGTGTCGCCGGCGACGATCCGGCGCATCTCCCCCCAGTGGCAGGCAAGATCATCCTCCGGATGTACGCCGCCGCCGCCGGGATGCATCGGCGGCGAGCGTCAGGGCGTCAGAACCCCAGGCGCCCCAGCTGCTTGGGGTCGCGCTGCCACTCCTTGGCGACCTTCACGCGCAGCGAGAGGTACACGGGCGAGCCGATGAGCGGTTCGATCTGGGCACGGGCCCTCGCACCGACATCCGCGAGTCGGGAGCCTTTGTGCCCGATGATGATGCCCTTCTGGCTGTCACGCTCGACGAACAGGTTGGCGAAAATCTCAACGAGGTCCTTGTCGTCGCGCTCGACGATGTCATCGATCGTCACCGCGATCGAATGGGGCAGCTCATCTTGCACACCCTCAAGCACGGCCTCGCGGATGAGCTCTGCAACGCGATCCTCGAGCTGCTCCTCCGTGACCGCCTCCGCCGGGTAGAGCGGGGGCGAAACGGGCATGAGGGCGATGAGCTCGGCAGTGAGCACGTCGAGCTGCACATTCGTGAGCGCCGACACCGGGATGATCGTTTGCCAGTCGCGAAGCTCGGAGACGGCGAGCAGCTGCTCGGCAACCGCGGTCTTTGAGGTCGTATCGAGCTTGGTCACAAGCGCAACCTTCTTGGCGCGCGGAAACGCGTCGAGCTGCTCGTTGATGTATTTGTCGCCTGGACCGATCTTTTCGTCGGCGGGCACGCAGAAGCAGATCACATCGACCTCACCGAGAGTGTCTTGCACGACCGAGTTGAGGCGCTCGCCGAGCAGGGTGCGTGGCCGGTGCATGCCAGGCGTGTCGACGAGCACCAACTGACCGTCGGGGCGATGCACAATGCCCCGGATGGCGCGGCGGGTCGTTTGCGGCTTGCTGCTCGTGATCGCGACCTTCTCGCCGACGAGCGCATTCGTGAGGGTGGACTTGCCGACGTTCGGGCGGCCAACGAAGGTGACGAACCCTGAACGATACTCGGCCGCTAGAGGCGATGATTCGGTCACGATTGCTGCTTTCCGTCGTCGGCGAAGGCATCCTGCACATTGATGAGCGCCTCATCACGCTCCACGATCACGGTGGCGAGCCGTTTGTGTCGGCCCTCGATGCGGTCAGCCGTGAGAATGAGCCCAGATACCGTCGTGGTGTCGCCCGTGCTCGGGAGCCGGTCGAGCCCCTTTGTGAGCAGACCGCCGACCGAGTCAACGTCGTCATCATCGAGGTCGAGGCCAAAGATTTCACCGAGCTCGTCGACGGGGAGACGCGCGACGACGCGGTAGCGGCCGCCCCCAAGATCTTTGATCTCTTCGAGCGTGCGGTCGTATTCGTCGGAGATGTCACCGACGAGCTCCTCCATGAGGTCTTCGAGCGAGACGAGACCAGCGATGCCACCGTATTCGTCGACGACCATCGCGAGATGGTTCGACTCGAGCTGCATCTGCCGAAGCAGGTCATCGGCCTTCTGCGATTCGGGAACAAAGAGCGCGGGCCGCGCGATCTCCGCCATGGTGATCGTGTCGAACCCGAGCGGTTGTTCGTGGCTCAGCCTGGCGACATCGCGCAGGTAGAGCACCCCGAGCACCTCGTCGACGTCGTCACCGATCACCGGAATACGCGAGACGCCCTTGCCGAAGAAGAGTGCGAGGGCCTCGAGCACCCCCGCCTCACCCTCGATCGTGACCATGTCGGTGCGCGGCACCATGACCTCGCGGATCACCGTTTGATTGAACTCAAAAATAGAGTGGATGAGCTCGCGGTCTTGCTCCTCGAGCACGTCGAGCGCCGTGGCTTCGTCGACCATGCTGAGCAACTGCTGCTCCGAGCTGAAGGTGACCGTGCGTGAGCGGCCCGGCGTGACACGGTTGCCAACGGCGACGAGCGCCGAGGCAAGCGGGCCGAGCAGCACCCGAATGGCGTGAAGGAGCCACGCGAACATCTGGATGATGGTGCGGGCATGTTCTCGGCCAACAGAGCGAGGGCTCGACCCCACGAGCACGAACGATGTGACGATCATGACGAGCGCCGAGCACAGCAGCGCCCACCACCACTCTTCGAACACCGTGGCGAAGCTCATGGTCACCAACACCGCCGCCGTTGTCTCGGCCGTGACGCGCATGAAGTTAACGGCGTTGACGTGCGCTCCGACATCCGCGGCGATCGCAAGGAGCGACGCACGAGACCGCGAACGATTCGCCATTTCTTGGAGGTCGTTGCGCGAGAGCACCCCGAGAGCGGCGTCGGCTGCGGCGAGGAGTCCGCCGAAGCCCACGAGCGTGATCGCAGCGACGACGAAGATGACGGTCACTTGCGCCGCCGCTCCTGCAGTGAAAACCCGACGAGGATGTCGCGCTGGATGCCGAACATCTCTCGCTCCTCCTCCGGCTCCGCATGATCGAACCCGAGCAGGTGGAGGATGCCGTGCGTCGTGAGCAAGAGAAGCTCGTCGAGCAATCCGTGACCGGCCGCGTCGGCCTGCGATTGCGCGACCTGCGGGCAGAGCACGACGTCGCCGAGCAGCCCGGCTGGGGTCACCGCGTCTTCCGTGCCGGGGCGCAACTCATCCATGGGAAAGCTCAGCACATCGGTGGGCCCCGGCTCGTCCATCCATTGCACATGGAGCTGTTCCATGGCGGCCTCATCGACGAGCACGATCGAAAGGTC
Organism: Homoserinimonas flava; assembly: GCF_054969005.1. Taxonomy (NCBI): domain Bacteria; kingdom Bacillati; phylum Actinomycetota; class Actinomycetes; order Micrococcales; family Microbacteriaceae; genus Homoserinimonas; species Homoserinimonas flava. The sequence continues at coordinate 673,086 of NZ_JBUEQS010000001.1, read as the reverse complement.
GGCGTCGCCGTGCACGTGCAGCTCGTCGAGCGCGTACGCGGCGAGACGTTGCAGCGCGGTTTCGTCGACCGTCACGACCGACTCGTTGTTGATTTCGATGCTCACCTTGTGCGTCCTCTGCGTTCGTATTCGTCGCGCTGCAGTTCCGCGTCGTAGCGGGTGTAGGCGTCGACAATGCGGCCGACGAGGGTGTGTCGCACAACGTCATCGCTCGACAGCGTCGCGAAGTAGATCTCGTCGATGTCGTCGAGCACGGTCGTGACGAGCTTGAGCCCGCTCGACCCCGTCGGGAGGTCCATCTGTGTGATGTCGCCGGTCACAACCATTCTCGAGCCGAAGCCGAGCCTGGTGAGGAACATCTTCATCTGCTCCGGCGTCGTGTTTTGCGCCTCATCGAGGATCACGAAGGAGTTGTTCAGCGTGCGCCCGCGCATATACGCGAGTGGCGCGACCTCGATCGTACCGATTGCGAGCAACTTGACGACGACCTCTGGGTCCATCATCTCGTTGAGGGCGTCATACAGGGGCCGCAGGTAGGGATCGATCTTGTCGGTGAGGGTGCCGGGCAAAAACCCGAGCCGCTCGCCTGCCTCGACCGCCGGGCGGGTGAGGATGATGCGCTCGACCTCTTTGCGCTGAAGGGCCTGCACCGCCTTCGCCATCGCGAGGTACGTCTTGCCGGTGCCGGCCGGGCCGATGCCGAAGACGACGGTGTGCTCATCGATCGCGTCGACATAGGCCCGCTGCCCCGCCGTCTTGGGGTGCACCGATTTGCCGCGGCTCGTGAGGATGACCTGACCGAGGACATCCGTCGGCCTGAGACCAGAATCTCCCGCGAGGATGCGTGCGGATTCGGTCACATCTCCCGCGCCGAGCTCGCGGTCATCGCGGATGAGGGTGACGAGTTCTTCGACGAGCGAGCGCGCGGCCCGCACGTCATCGTCCGGGCCCTCTAGCGTGACCTCGTTGCCACGCACATGGAGATCGACGAGCGGGTGCTGTGCCTCAATCGTGCGAAGGAGCCTGTCGTTGGGGCCGAGCAGCCGCACCATCGCGACACCGTCGATCTGGATGACGTCGCGCCGCACCGATGAGGCGGGGTCTGCAGAGTGGTCAGTTGGCAAGGGTCTCTTCCGTCAGGGTGCCGCCGAGGACGTGCGCGTGAACATGGAATACGGTCTGCCCCGCCTTCTCGCCCGTGTTGAAGACGAGCCGGAACTCCCCATCGCAGTGCTGTTCGGCGAGTAACTTCGCTGTCGCAACAATCTCGGCGAGCAGGGAGGGGTCGGATGCCGCGAGCTCCGTGACATCACGGTGGGCCTGGGTTTTCGGCACGACGAGCAGGTGCACCGGAGCTTGCGGCGCGATGTCACGAATCGCGATGAGCGAGTCGCTCTCGAAGAGGATCTCGGCCGGGATCTCGCGGTTGATGATGCGGGTGAAAATCGATGGTTCGGCTACGCCAGACATGGGTCCAGCTTAAGCGCAAACCCTGGAGAGCGCTTCGTCACCAACGACCAAGTCGAGCGTTGAGCACCGCGATCGCGGCGGGGCCGGCGGTGCTGGTGCGGAGGATGCCGTCGCCGAGCCGCACGGCGCTGGCGCCAGCGCGCTCAAGTAGCTCGAGTTCGTCACCGTCGATGCCGCCCTCCGGGCCGATGACAAGCACGAGGTCCCGGTCGTCGAGGGCGAGCGCAGACACGGCCGTCGTCGCGGTCGGCTCAAGCACCACAACGTGGCAATCAGCGGCGCGGCGCGCGAGCTGAGCGGTCGATTCGACCTCGTGCACCGACGGCACTCGCGCCTGCATCGACTGTTTCGTCGCCTCCCGCACGATGGCGCGCCAACGTTCGACGCCCTTCGCACTCTTCGCGGCATCCCAGCGCACGATCGACCGTCGAGCCGCCCACGGCACGACGGCATCGACCCCGAGTTCGGTGGCGGCCTGCACGGCCGACTCGTCGCGCCCGCCCTTCGCGAGCGCCTGCACGAGCGTGATCGTCGGACTCGGCAGCGGATGCCGCACCACCTCGCTCACCGTGATGCTGAGCTTCGAAGGCTCGGCGAGCACCACAACACCCGCAACGACGAGACCGTCGCCGTTGCCGATCGACAGTGTCTCGCCGACGCGAATGCGGCTCACCGCAACCGCATGCTTCGCCTCCGCACCCTCGATCGACACGGTCGAGCCCGGCTCGGCATCAACGAGCGCCTTGGCGAGATAGAAGTGCGCCATCGACGACTAAAGGTTCAAGAAGCGATCGCGCAGCTTCTGAAAGAGCCCCTGCTGAAACTGCGACAGGTGCGGCGGCACCGCGTTTTGCACTCGGGACAGCTCCTGAATGAGCTCCTTTGCGCGACCGTTGAGCTTCGTCGGCGTGAGCACCTGCACACCGACCTTGAGATCGCCGCGCCCCGCGCCCCGCAGGTGCGTGATGCCGCGATCTTTGACCGTGATGACCTCGGCGCTCTGCGTGCCCGGCTTGAGCTCCACCTCAACGGGGCCGTCAAGCGACTCGAACATCGCGGTCGTGCCGAGCACGGCATCCGTCATCTGCACTTCGAGTGTCGCGAGCAGGTCGTCGCCGTTGCGACTGAAGACATCGTGATGACGCACCTTGATCTCGAGGTAGAGGTCGCCGCTCGGGCCGCCACCCTGGCCGACCTCGCCCTGGCTCGGCATCTGGAGTCGGAGCCCCGTGTCGACACCGGCGGGGATGTCGACGGGGATCTTGCGGCGCGCGCGGACGCGCCCCTGGCCAGAGCAGGTGGAGCACGGATGCGGGATGGTCGTGCCATAGCCGCGGCAGGTGCCACAGGGGCTCGAGGTCATGACGTTGCCGAGCAGGCTGCGCACCTGGCGCTGAATGAGGCCGGAACCGCCACAAATATCACACGTTGCGAGATCGGTGCCTGGCGCACAGCACGAACCGCTGCACGTCTTGCAGACCACCGCCGTATCGACCTCGATCTCGTGCTGCGTGCCGAAGATCACGTCGGCAAGCTCCACCTCGATGCGCACGAGCGCATCCTGGCCGCGCTCGGTGCGCGATCGTGGCGGGCGGGTGCCTCCACCGCCACCGCCGAAGAAGGTCTCGAAGATGTCGCCGAAGCCGCCACCGAACCCGCCGCCGAAGCCTGGCTGGTCGCCGAGGTCGTACTCCTGCTTGCGCTTGGGATCGGAGAGCACGTCGTAGGCGTGCGTCACATCCTTGAAGCGATCTGCCGCGTCGGCACCCGAGTTCACATCGGGATGCAGCTCGCGCGCGAGACGTCGATACGCCTTCTTGATCTCGTCGGGCGTCGCGCTGCGGTCGACACCGAGCACTTCGTAATGGTCAGCCAATGCGGTTCCTTCAATCGTGATTCTGGGCTCAGGCGGTGCGGGGGTTCATGCCTGATGGTCTTGGGGCCGCTGCAGTTAGTTTTCACTGAGCAGTCGTGACAGGTACCGCGCGACGGCTCGCACCGCCGTCATGTTGCTCGAGTAGTCCATGCGGGTGGGGCCGAGCACCCCGAGGCGGGCGATTTCGCCGCCTGACCCGGTGTAGCCGGAACTCAGGACTGACGCCTCACCGAGACCGTAGGGCTCGTTTTCTCGCCCGATGCGCACGGCGATGGCGCCCATCTCCTGCTCCATCTCTCCAAAGAGGCGCAGCAGCGTAACCTGCTCCTCGATGGCCTCCAGGACAGGATAAATGCTGCCACGAAAGTCGTCCTCCGTGCGGGCAAGGTTCGCGGCACCCGCCATCACCAGCTTGTCGTGTCGGCTTGCGAGCACTTGCTCGCCAAGGCTCCGTGCCACAACATCAACGAAGGCGCGGTGCTTCGGTTCAAACGATTCGGTGAGCGCCTCGAGTCGGGTCGCGGCATCCTGCAGTCCTGTGCCCGAGAGCTCGGCATTGATGCGAGCCCGCAGCTCGCCAAGAAACTCGGGGTCAAGGCCAGACGGCACCTCGAGAATGCGTTGTTCAACCCGGCCGGTGTCGGTGATGAGCACGGTCATAAGCCGGGTTTCGCTGAGCGACACCAGCTCGACATGGCGGATGCGCGAACGCCCGAGCGTCGGGTACTGCACGAGCGCCACCTGATGGGTGAGCTGGGAGAGCAATCGCACGGTGCGGGCGAGCACATCGTCGAGATCGCTCGACTCGCCGAGGAACGCTTCGATCGCATGCCGCTGTGCGGCCGAAAGTGGGCGAAGATCCGCGAGTTGATTGACGAAGAGGCGGTAGCCCTTGTCGGTCGGAACGCGACCCGAGGAGGTGTGCGGGGCCGCGATGAGCTCCTCCTCTTCGAGCTGCGCCATGTCGCTTCGGATGGTCGCAGCCGAGACACCGAAGGAGTGCCGGTCGACGATCGACTTCGATCCGACAGGTTCACGCGACGCGACGTAGTCCTGCACGATGACGCGGAGGACTTCGAGACCACGATCCGAGACCATCCACATCACCCCTTCGCCCTTGGCACTCCGACACGCTGACTGCCAATTCTACCGTCACGAGTGCGATCCCAAGTGATTGCGGCATGCGGCACGGTGCCACTAGGTTATGCAATGCTCACGAACCCTCACCGTTGACCGGCATCCCGATTCCCACAGCGTGGGAGTTCGCCACTCGAAAGGCACGACATGACCGACCAGACCCCGCCCCCCGCTGCTCCGCAGCCGGCAGTCCCGCTCACCGAGACCGAAGACCGGCAGTGGGCTTCGTTCGCACACCTCGGTGGCATCCTCGGCTGGGTTCCGCCGCTCGTCATCTGGCTGATTTTCAAAGACCGCGGCACGTTCACCAATCAAGAGGGCAAAGAGGCTCTGAACTTTCAGATCACCCTCCTCATCGCCGACATCATCGCGTACCTCCTGTGGTTCGTGCTCATTGGCGTGCTGCTGACCTTCGCCATCTGGGTGGTGCGCATCATCTTCTCGATCCTCGCCTTCACCAAGGCAAAAGATGGCGTCGCCTACCGCTACCCGTTTGCGCTGCGCCTCATCAAGTAGGGCAGCACTCGCACAAAGGCCGGGGGATTTTCCCGGCCTTTGTGCGTTTCGCCGGTCGTAGCGCTTTAATGGGCCCATGACGAATGCAGCCCCGCCACCCCCCGGCCAGTACCAGCCCAATCAGCCCATGAGCCCAGCCGACGAGAAGCTGTGGTCGACCCTCATCCACCTCGGCGGCATCTTCTTCGGCTTCATCCCCGCCCTGATCGGGTACCTCGTGCTCAAAGATCGCGGCCCGTTCGTGCGCGAGCACACGCGTTCTGCGCTGAACTTTCAGATCTCGTACACGATCTACGTGATCGCTCTCGTGATTCTCACGATCATCATCGGCATTGTGACCCTCGGCATCGGGCTCATCCTCTTCTACCCGCTGCTCTTCGCGGTTGGTATTGCCGCGCTCGTCTTCATGATCATGGCCGCCGTCAAGGCGAACCAGGGCCTGTACTACAAGTACCCGCTCACGATCGAGTTCATCAAGTAGCGAGAGCGTTCAGTCGAGGAGCCGTCGCACGACGGCATCCGCTAACAGCCGCCCGCGCAGGGTCAGCACTACGGCCCCGCGCAGAGCGGCTGCTGCGTCTGCAAGCCCGTCGGCGATGAGGCCGGCGACCGCAATCCTGCCGCCAGCAGAGAGCGCGTCGAGCGGGATGCCGTCGCGGAGTCGCGCGGTGAGCAAGACACGTTCGACGCCCTGCGTCTCGGCGTCAAGCGTTTCGCGGCCCGCTGCCGGTGACGCCCCGGCGAGGATCCGCCCGGCATAGGCGGCCGGATGCTTCACGTTCCACCACCGCACGCCACCCACATGGCTGTGCGCACCGGGGCCGACACCCCACCAGTCATGGCCTCGCCAGTAGGCGAGATTGTGACGACTGCGGTGCTGCGCGGCGCCATCGACGCTCGCCCCCCTGGCCCAGTTGCTGACCTCGTACCATTCGTAGCCCGCCGCCGCGAGCATCGCGTCGGCGAGCTCGTACATGTCGGCCTGCAGGTCGTCGTCCGGCTGGGCGACCTCGCCGCGTCGGATCTGCCGGGCGAGCTTCGTGCCGTCCTCCACGATGAGGGCGTAGGCCGAAATATGGTCCGGAGCCAAGGCGATCGCGTGCTCAAGCGATTGACGCCAATCGCCGAGCGACTCGCCCGGCGTGCCATAGATGAGGTCGAGACTCACATCGAGCCCGACGTCCCGAGCCCACCCGACGACGTGCGGCACACGCGCTGGATCGTGGGTGCGCTCAAGTGTTGCAAGCACGTGCGGCACCGCCGACTGCATGCCGAACGAGACCCGAGTGAAGCCGGCATCCTTTAGCTGCTGCAGGTAGGCGAGATCGACCGAGTCTGGGTTCGCCTCTGTCGTCACCTCAGCATCCGCCGCGAGCGGCCAGGCCGCGCGCACCGCGTCGAGCATCGACACGAGATCGGTTGCCGGCAGCAGCGTCGGCGTGCCCCCACCGAAGAACACCGTCGAGACCGCGCGCTCGGCGACCCCGGCAGCCTCAAGTACCCGAGCGCCGAAGGCGACCTCGCGGGCGGCCTGCCCCGCGTAGTCGCTGCGGTGCACTCCCCTCAGCTCCTCCGCCGTGTAGGTGTTGAAGTCGCAGTAGCCGCAGCGCACCCGGCAGAACGGCACATGGAGGTACACGCCGAAGTCCCTGGTGTCGGACCCCGCGGCAACCGTCAGCGGAAGGGCGCCGTCACTCGGCGCGGGATCGGCGAGCGGCAGAGCGGAGGGCATCGTCAGTCGACCGGACCAGTGAGCGCCTTGAGATACCGTGCCCGAATCATCCGTTGCAGGCCGACGAGCACGGGATACCCGATGCGCCCCCACACGGTCGCGGGGCGCCACAGCACGCGGAGGGTCAACCACACCGAACCATCCGGCTCGGTGTCGACAATGAACGCCTCCTCGCCGCTGATCGGATGCCCCGGCAGCGTGCCACACGCAAAGCCCTTGCGCGTCGGCTCATCGATGACATAGATGACGCGGACCGGAGAATCGAATCGGAATGGGCCGAACCGCGCCTGGAGCCAGACCGAATCGCCCGCCTTGACGAAGGGCAGACCGTCCGGGCCGTACACTGCCTCGTCGCTCGGGGTTGATGCTGGCCCTACCGGCACACCGCCCGTATCGAAGGTGACCGGCGAGTAGCTGCCCTCCGACACCTCCGGCGGGGTCTCAGTCAGCTTGACCGTGAAGCCGCTGCGAATGGGGATGCCCCACGCGAGGGTCGCATGCCACGCGAAATCCCACCGTGCCGGGCCAGTGCCGACACGGACGCGCTTCTCGAACGGGTGATAGCCGGCCGGGGGGAACGCCATCGCCTCCTGCGTCTGAGTTGCCCCCACCGCCGCGTAGTTGACGGGGAGGTTCCAGAGCGCTTTGCGCGACACTACTTCTTGTCCTTCTTCTCCACGTCACCGCTGAGCGCCGCGATGAACGCCTCCTGCGGCACCTCGACGCGACCCACCATCTTCATGCGCTTCTTGCCCTCCTTCTGCTTCTCGAGGAGCTTGCGCTTGCGGGTGATGTCACCGCCGTAACACTTCGCCAAGACATCCTTGCGCATGGCGCGGATGCTCTCGCGCGCGATAATGCGGGCGCCGATCGCCGCCTGGATGGGCACCTCGAACTGCTGGCGCGGGATGAGCTCGCGCAGGCGGCCCGTCATGAGCACGCCATAGGCGTAGGCCTTGTCTCGGTGCACAATCGCACTGAACGCGTCGACCTGCTCACCCTGCAGCAGGATGTCGACCTTCACAAGATCGGCCTCCTGCTCGCCTGCGGGCTCGTAGTCGAGGCTCGCATAGCCGGCCGTCTTGCTCTTGAGGTGGTCGAAGAAGTCGAACACAATCTCGCCGAGCGGCATCGTGTACTTAATCTCGACGCGGTCCTCGCCCAAATAGTCCATGCCGAGAAGGGTGCCGCGGCGCCCCTGGCACAGCTCCATGATGACGCCGACATAGTCCTTCGGCGCGAGGATGGCGGCCTTGACGATGGGCTCGCTCACGCTCTGAATCTTGCCGACTGGGAACTCGCTCGGGTTCGTCACCGTGATGGTGCGCTTGTCATCGGTCGTGACCTCATAGATGACGCTCGGTGCCGTCGTGATGATGTCGAGATCAAACTCGCGGCGGAGCCGCTCCGTGACAATCTCGAGGTGGAGGAGTCCGAGAAACCCGCAGCGAAAACCGAAACCGAGGGCAACGGAGGTTTCGGGCTCGTAGTTGAGCGCAGCATCCGACAGTTTCAGCTTGTCGAGCGCCTCACGGAGCACCGGGTAGTCACTGCCATCGATCGGGTAGAGCCCCGAGAACACCATCGGCAGCGGCTCGGTGTAGCCGGGCAGCGCCTTCGTCGCGGGCTTGGCCGCCGTCGTCACGGTGTCACCCACCTTCGACTGGCGAACATCCTTCACACCGGTGATGAGGTAGCCAACCTCGCCGACGCCAAGCCCCTTGCTCTGGGTCGGCTCAGGCGAGCTCACCCCGATCTCAAGGATCTCGTGCGTCGCACGGGTCGACATCATCTGGATCTTCTCGCGCGGGTTCAACTTGCCGTCGATCATGCGCACATAGGTGACGACGCCGCGATAGCTGTCGTATACGGAGTCGAAGATCATGGCGCGAGCCGGGGCATCCGCATCGCCGACGGGCGGCGGGATGAGCTGCGTCACCCGATCGAGCAGAGCCGGAACACCGAGCCCCGTCTTGCCCGAGACTCGCAGAACCTCGTCGGGAGAGCCGCCGATGAGACCGGCGAGCTCGCGCGCATACTTGTCCGGGTCGGCCGCCGGAAGGTCGATCTTGTTGAGCACGGGGATGATCGTGAGGTCATTCTCGAGCGCAAGATAGAGGTTCGCGAGGGTCTGCGCCTCGATGCCCTGGGCGGCATCCACCAGCAAGATTGCCCCCTCGCACGCCGCAAGGCTGCGCGAAACCTCGTAGGTGAAGTCCACATGCCCAGGGGTGTCGATCATGTTCAGCGCCACCGTCTGCCCGTCAAGCGACCAGGGCATGCGCACCGCCTGGCTCTTGATCGTGATGCCGCGCTCCCGCTCGATGTCCATGCGGTCGAGATATTGGGCGCGCATATCGCGGTCCGAAACGACGCCCGTCTCCTGCAGCATGCGGTCGGCCAGGGTCGACTTGCCGTGGTCGATGTGCGCGATGATGCAGAAGTTGCGAATGAAGGCGGGGTCGGTCGACGCCGGCTCGAGGGCCTTCTGTGCTTTGGGGCTCACGCGTTCCTCAGGGACATGGTGGGGTGACGTCAGCAAGCAACGCCGTGGATGGACACAGCGATTCTCCCACGGCATGTCGCTGCGCCCGAATCCACCACCTCGCGAGCGAAGAGAAGAATTGTCGAAACGCCCCGCAGACTGGTAATGTTGCCTGTTGGCTTGCGCACCGCGTTCATCCCCCACGATCACCCGGTGCGAACTGCAGCCCCACCAACACTCGTTGCCCTCTACAACGCCGTTGGCATGGCTGCCACACACCGTCGGACACAACAGAAAGAAACACCTTGGCAAATATCAAGTCGCAGCTAAAGCGCATCCTCACCAACAAGAAGGCGACGGAGCGCAACAAGGCCGTCAAGAGCGAGCTCCGCACGGCCGTTCGCGCCACGCGCACCGCCATCGCCGCCGGCGACAAGGATGCTGCCGCCTCGGCACTCGTCGTCGCCACCAAGAAGCTCGACAAGGCCGTGAGCAAGGGCGTCATCCACCAGAACCAGGCCGCCAACAAGAAGTCGGCGATCGCCAAGCAGGTCGCAGCCCTCTAGGCAGCAGCACCGCATCGAACACCCCGTCTCGCAGTGCGAGGCGGGGTGTTCTGCATTTGGTGCGCTACGGCGGGTTTCGATACAGCCCTGGCGGGCCTACTCAACCAGCGGGAACGAGCGGCTGGTTAGCGCTGTGTCTCGCCGCGCTCGGCGATGACGCCCACCATGCGCTCGAGCGCGAACACCGGGTCACGCTCGGCGCCCTTCACCGCAGCATCAGTCTCGGCGAGCACCTCGATGCAACGGCCGAGCCCCGTGCCGCTCCAGCCCTGCAGGTCACGCTTGGCGCGGTCGATCTGCCACGGGGCGAGACCCAGCTGGCCTGCGAGCTGACCAGACCCGCCACGCGCACCCGAAACCTTTGCCATGGTGCGCACCTTCATGGCGAACGCGGCGACGATGGGCACGGGGTCGGCTCCCGACGCGAGCGCGTGGCGGAGCATCACGAGGGCTTCGCCGTGGCGGCCCGCGATCGCGACATCCGCCACCTTGAACGCCGTCGTCTCGACCCGGCCGGAATAGTATTTCTCGACCGTGACCTCGGTGATTTCGGCGCTCGCGTCGGAGATGAGCTGTTGGCAGGCCGAGGCGAGCTCGGCGACATCATCCGCGAACGCGGACACGAGCGCCCTAATCGCCCCGGGGGTCGCGCGCCGCTCGGCCGCGCGGAACTCAGCGGTCGCGAAGTCGATCTTGTCGGTATCGCGCTTGAGCTCAGTGCAGAGCACCTCGATGCCCTGTCCAAGTCCGCCACGAATGGCGTCGAGCAGCTTCTTGCCGCGCACTCCCCCGCCGTGACGCAGCACGAGGTAGGTGCCCTCCGCCGGCTGTTCGAGATAGCCGAGCACCTCTGTGATGAACGCGTCGGTGCACTTCTCGACGTTGGTGACCCTGATCATGCGGGGTTCGCCAAAGAGTGACGGGCTCGCGACCGTGAGCAACTGGCCGGGAGCGTACGAATCGGCCTCGATGTCACTCACCTCAAGGCTCGGGTCTTCGAGCTTCAGCGTGTCGCGGAGCATGCGAACGGCGCGCTCAGCGAGAAACGTCTCGGTGCCGGAGACGAGCACGATGGGCGCTGGACGCACCTTCGACCAGTCGAGCTGCGGAATCGACACCGCCGACTTCGACGAGCCCTTCGCTGCTGGCCTGGCTGCCACGACGCCCCTCCTGCTTGCACGACCCGGCGAACCCGGCGACGATCCAAGCCTACTGTGGAGCACCGACGCGCTCTCGCTCCGTCCAGAGCCCAATGGAGCCGTCCGGCCGCTTCCAGGCGAGCACCAAACCGTGTTCGTCACTGCGGGCCACGCTGGTGCCGACGCGGTCGAGCACCGTCAGGATGCTCTCGGCCGGATGGCCGTAGGTGTTGTCAGCACCGACCCCGATCACGCCGAGCGACGCATTCAGCGCCGCATAGAGCTCGTCGTGCTGGTCTCCGGAGCCATGGTGGGCGACCTTGACGACATCGAGCGCGCCGAGCGCCGCGACATCCGCCCGCGCCTGCGCCAGCATCCGCACCTGCGCTTCGGCCCCAAGGTCACCGAGCAACACACTCGAGAGACACCCGCAGTCGGGGCCGCCCGTCACCGCGAGGACCACGCTCGCGTCGTTGCCCGACACACCTGCGGCAGTGCGGGCGGGCCAAAGCACCGTCCACGTGAGTTCGCCGACGGAGCCTCGGAGGCCCCTCGTCGCGTCGACGATCTCGGCGCCCGAGCGCGCGAGCTCGGCGAGCAGCTGCTCATCGGCCTCAGTGTCGGGGGTCCCCGCGACGACGCGGTCAACCCGTCCGTGCACCGCCTCAAGGCCACCAACATGGTCGAGATCGAAATGCGTGATCACGAGCGTGTCGATGTGATCGATCGCGAGCGAGCCGAGACACGAATCGAGTGCCTCCGGCTCTGGTCCCGTGTCGATGAGCATGACGGATGCCCCGTTCCGAATGACGACCGCATCGCCCTGCCCGACATCGCACGCCGCGAACTCCCACTCGGCCGGCCGGTGCAGCACGGTGCTGAGCCGCTCGCCAGCCGAGACACCCCCGACCACGACGAGTACGGCGCAGAGCGCGAGGCCCCACCAGCGCCGCCGCCGCGCGAGAACGACACCGAGTGCGAAGAGTGTGAGCACGGCGGCGAGAATGAGACCCACAACGCCCTCTCGCCACTCCAGGCGGCTGCCGGGAAGCGCGGCGAACATTGTCGCGACCGCCGCAATCCACGCCGAGGGCAGCCAGGCGATCCATGCCACCGCTTGCGCGAGCCACGGCATGATTGGCGCGAGCAGACAGGCCACGAGCCCCAGCACGGTCGCGAGTGGTGCGGCGGGCGCGGCGAGGATGTTGGCGATCACGCCGTAGACGGGAATCGACGGCTCGAGCAGGATGAGCACCGGTTGGCACGCGAGTTGCGCCGCCAAGGGCACCGCGATCACGAGCGCGATGGGCATCGGCATGAATCGGTGAAGGCGAGCTGCGAGTGGCCCGGCGAGCACAAGGAGGCCCGCTGTAGCGAAGACCGAGAGGATGAACCCGTAGCTGCGGGCGAGCCAGGGGTCGATCGCGAGCAGGATGAGCACCGCGAGGGCGAGCACGGGCACGCCAGCCGCTCCCCTGCCCATCAGGCGTGCGACGAGCACGGCGACCGCCATGACGGTTGCGCGCAGCACGCTCGGCTCTGGCGTGACGATGAAGACGAACACCGTCAGCGCGAAAAGTGCGGCGACCGTCCGCTGCCATCGGGCAAGACCGAGCATGGCGCCGAGGGCGAGAATGAGCCCGACCACAATGGCACAGTTCGCCCCGGACACGGCGGTGAGATGGGTGAGCGAGGCACCCTTCATGGACTCGTCGAGCGCGCTGTCGACGGCGCTGGTGTCACCGATTGCGAGTCCGGGCAGCAGACCGGCGCCCTGCCCCGGCAGCACCTCCACGAGATCTCGGAACCCGGCGCGCAGCTCCCCCGCCCACGCCACCGGCCCCTGCGCTCCCTCCGAAACCTCAATCTCCCCGCTCGTGAACAACAGAAACGCGGATGCATCATCCGGAGCGGTCGCCGACAGCGACCCCGACGCGCTCACCCGATCGCCGACCTCGGCGACGCCGTCGAACTGCGCGAACATGGTCACCGGCACGTCGACGTCGAGCTCGCTCCCCGCGAAGCGCACCGTGTCGATGTCGGCGCGAACCCTGATCGCTGCGTCGCCCGGAGTGACGACCGCCTGCGTCAGGGTCGCCTCGACCGTCAGATGCCGCGACTCCGCCGCCGCCTCAAGCAGCGCCGGCGGTCGGCGTTCGTCGATCGCGGCTGCCGCGGCGCCGAGCAGCAGGGCGGATGCTGCGAAGCCGAGCGCGACGACCGCGACGACCCTGCCGCCCCGCGGGTGACGCCGACGACGCACGAGCGCCGCCACGACCGCGACGACCGCGAGTGACCCCGACGTGAACGCCCCCACGACAAGCGCCCCGTCGATTCCGATGGCGGCCCCGAGAATCGCCCACGCGGCGGCGACCGGCACCGCGAGTCGGAGGTCGTGGGATGCGACGGGTGGCGTGACATCCGGCTCGTCAGCGACCTGGGCCTGGCCAGGGGTCATGCCGCTCATACCGTGATGAGCGCGCGAAAGCCCTCGAGCGTCTTCTCGCCGATGCCGGAGACGGCGAGCAGGTCGTCGATGGTCGTGAAGCGGCCATTGGTCTCGCGCCACTCGATGATGCGCGTTGACAGCGCTGGGCCGACTCGCGGCAGGGTTTCGAGCGTCGCGGCATCGGCCGTGTTGATGTTCACGAGGCCGTCTGCCGGTGCACCGGCGGCACCGACCGGGTCGGGATCGGCGCCGACGACCGGCACCGCGATCTGTTCACCATCGGAGATGAAGCGGGCAAGGTTGACAGCGCCCCGGTCTGCGTCGGCCGTGAAACCGCCGGCGGCTGCGACGGCGTCGACCGCGCGCGAGCCCTCTGGGAGCTCGTAGAGCCCTGGGTTCACGACGGCACCGAGGAGGTGCACATAGATGCCCGCGGCTGGAGCCGACGATGCGGCGGCGGCGGGTGACTCGATCGTGGTGGTGTCACCACGATCGCTGAGCGCCGACACGAGGACTGCGATTGCGAGGCCAAGCAGCACGAGCACGATCGCCGCACCGACCCCGACCCGGAGCCGCCCTTGGCCTGACCGCGCCAGGAGCCCTGCCGCGGCCTCCGAGAGCGATGTGGACCCGTGAGACGCCATACGCGAACGCTAGGTCGCGCCGCGGAGTCGATGACGAACCGTCGCCGCCGACTGTTGGGTGCCGCGCCGCCGCGAGGCAGTGGAGGAGGCTAGCCCTTTGTGCTGATGCTCACGATCTTGGGGGCACGCACGATGACCTTCACCACCTCGCGGTCGCCGATCGCCCGCTTCGCACCAGCAGAGTCGAGTGCGAGGCGCTCGAGCTCCGCCGGGTCGATCTTCGGGTTCACCTCGAACTTGTCGCGCACCTTGCCATCGACCTGCACGACCGAGACCACCGACTGCTCGACGAGCAGCACGGGGTCGGCCTTGCGCCAGCCGAAGTGTGCGATCGAGCCCGTGTAGCCGAGCCGCTCCCACATGTCCTCCGCCGTGTATGGCGCAAACAGGCTGAGGCCGAGCGCGACCGCCTCCGTCGCCTCACGAACGGCGGCGTCTCCGCCACCCGGGCCACTGTCGATCGCCTTGCGGGTCGCATTCACGAGCTCCATGAGGCGGGCCACGACGACGTTGAACTTGAACGACTCGATAAGGCCAGGCGCGTCGGCAAGGTAGCGGTGGGTCACACGACGCAGGGAGTCGTCGCCCGACTTCCATTCGACCTCGGGCGCACTCGTCACATCGCCGGCGAGCCGCCAGGCGCGAGCGAGGAACTTCGCGGAACCCGCTGGCGAAACATCCGCCCAGTCGATGTCATCTTCGGGCGGGCCGGCGAACGCCATCGTGAGGCGAACCGCATCAACACCGTGCTCGTCGAGCTGCTCGCTCAACTGCACGATGTTGCCCTTGGACTTGCTCATCGCCGAACCGTCCATGAGCACCATGCCCTGGTTTAGCAGGGCGGAGAACGGCTCCGTGAATGTGATGTACCCGAGGTCGTAGAGCACCTTCGTGATGAAGCGCGCATAGAGCAGGTGCAGGATCGCGTGGGTCACGCCGCCCACATACTGATCGACCGGCGCCCACTTGTCGGCCTCGCGCGGGTCAAAGGCCTTCGTGTCATCGTTCGGGTTGAGGAAGCGCAAGAAATACCACGAGCTGTCGACGAACGTGTCCATGGTGTCGGCGTCACGCTTCGCCGGCGAACCGTCGATCGGATGCGGCACATTCACCCAGTCTTCGGCCGCGCCGAGCGGCGACGAACCCTTCGGCTTGAGGTCGAGCCCCTCCGACGGCGGCAGTACGACGGGGAGCTGGTCCTCCGGCACCGGCACCATTGAGCCGTCTTCGCCGTGGATGATCGGGATGGGGGTGCCCCAGTAACGCTGACGGGAGATAAGCCAGTCGCGGAGTCGATAGCTTCGGGCAGCACGGCCAGTGCCGGCAGTCTCGAGCTGCTCGATGACGCGCTTGATGGCGTTCGACTTGCTCAAACCATCGAGCGGTCCCGAGTTCATCATGCGGCCCTCGCCGCCCAGCGCTTCGCCCGTCACTGCCGGGTCGATGGAGGGCAGATCGGGAAGAATCGGAACCCCCTGCTCATCCGTTTCGATGATGGGGATCGCGCCAGTAACGGGCGCGTTCGTGTCGACGACGACGCGCACCGGCAGCGCGAACTTCAGGGCGAAATCGAGGTCGCGCTGGTCGTGAGCCGGAACAGCCATGATGGCGCCGGTGCCATAGTCGGAGAGCACGTAGTCCGCCGCCCAAATGGGGAGACGCTCGCCATTGACGGGGTTGATCGCGTATCGGTCGAGGAATACGCCGGTCTTCTCGCGCGAGGCATCCTGCCGATCGATCTCGGTCTTCTTCTGCACCGCCGTGAGGTAGGTGGCGAACTCGGTCTTGACGGCATCCGTCGACCCGGCGACCAGCTCGGCCGCGAGCTCCGAATCCGGAGCGACGACCATGAAGGTCGCGCCGTAGAGGGTGTCTGGGCGCGTGGTGAACACCGAGACCCGCTCGCTGCGGCCCTCGATCTCGAAGTCGACCTCGGCGCCGATGGAGCGGCCGATCCAGTTGCGCTGCATCGCCAGCACCTTGCTCGGCCAGCTGCCCTCGAGCTGGTTCAGGTCATCGAGCAGGCGATCAGCGTAGTCGGTGATCTTGAGGTACCACTGCGTGAGCTTCTTCTTCTCGGCGATCGCGCCGCAGCGCTCACAGGCGCCATCGACGACCTGCTCGTTGGCGAGCACCGTCTGGTCGTTGGGGCACCAGTTGACCCACGAGGCTTTGCGATAGGCGAGACCCTTCTCGTACATCTTGAGAAACAGCCACTGGTTCCACTTGTAGTACTCGGGGTCGCTTGTGTGGAGCACGCGGTCCCAGTCGAATGACGCCGCATAGAGCTTCATGCTCCGCTTCTGCTGGTCGATGTTCTCGTAGGTCCACGCCCGCGGGTCGATGCCACGCTTAATAGCGGCGTTCTCGGCCGGAAGGCCGAACGAGTCCCAGCCGATAGGGTGCAGCACGTTGAAGCCCTGCTGTCGCCAGTAGCGTGCAATCACGTCACCGAGGGCGTAGGCCTCCGCGTGGCCCATGTGGAGGTCGCCCGAAGGGTACGGGAACATATCGAGCACGTACTTGCGCGGCCGTGAGTCGTCGCCATTGGCGGTGCTGAACGGCTTCGTCTCGTCCCAGACCGCCTGCCACTTCTCCTGCATGGTGTGGAAGTCGTATTCGGGTCCGTCATCGTGCTGCTGGGCCACAGGTGCTCTCAATTCGTTGCGTTATTGCGTGCAGACTTCCCAGATTAGCGAACTACGGCTGCTCAGGGCTCACGGGGCGAAGCTCTGGCCACCGTGCCGACAGCCCGTCGCCCGAAGAGCGGCCGGTGAGGCGGCGCCCGACCCATGGACCGAAGTACTCGCGCGCCCAGGTCGCGTCGGCGCGCATGGCATCGATGCGCCGGCGCGGGGCAAGAGGCTCGAGCGGTTCGGCAGCAACAACGTGATCGTGGCGAAGCCGAGCGATCACCCGATTGGCCATGTTGGCGTGCCCGAGGCTTGACATGTGGAGCCGATCGATGTCCCACATCCGCGGATCGTTGTATTCGTCGAACCGCCAATAGTCGACGATGTGGGCCCCGCGCTCATCGGCGATCTCGCGGAGGAGTTCGTTGTAGATTGCCGTCCGCGGACGCGTGCGGCGGAAGATGGCCGACTGCACCGTGTCGAATCCCGTGAACAAGACGACCTCCGCGCCGGAGGCCCGCAGCCGCTCAACCGCATTGTCGTAGACCGCCATGAGGGCGTCGATGTCGACCGACGGTCGCAGGATGTCGTTGCCGCCCGCATAGACGGTGACGATGGTCGGTCGCAGTGCGATAGCCGGTTCTACCTGCTCGTCGACGACCTGGAGCAGCTTGCGCCCCCGGATCGCGAGATTGGCGTAGCTCGTGTCTGGATCGGTGCGCGCGAGGAGCACGGCCGCCCGATCGGCCCAGCCGCGAACGCCGTTCGGCAGTGCGGCGTCAGGGTCGCCGACACCCTCGGTGAACGAGTCGCCGAGCGCCACAAATCGAATCGTCACGCAGACACCCTACGCGGATGCTGCGCGGCCACCCTGTGCGGGGCGAGGAAGACACTGACTGTAGGCCGACCCACAGTCGCAGCGCAGACTCTTCCCCACCGCGACGCCTACGCTGATCGTATGCGTGCTCCAGTCATCCTGCGGTGGACCGACAACGGCCTCAGCCCAGCCGACGGGGCTGAACACCACGGCGAGATCGCCGTCGCAGACTCCTGGCGCGTAGAAGATGGTGCGGCGCTCGCACTCGACCTGCACCGCACACGCTTTCTCACGACGGCGAACGATGCCGCAATGCCCCATGATGCCGCCGCATTCTGGGATGCCGCAATCGCCGCTCTCCCCCGGTCTGGGTCATGGTTTCCGCGGGTGGAGGTGCGACGTCACGCGACAGGCGAGGATGGCGCAGCCGCCGCCAGCTGCGAACTCATCCTCCGCATTCGGGAGGCGCCGCCCGCGCTTCGCACGCTGACGCTCGCCGAGCTCTCCGGCGCAGACCCGCGAACCTCGCCAACCATCAAGGGGCCATCGCTTGAGATGCTTGAACGCCTGCGGGCGGCGGCCCGCGCCGACGGTGTCGATGACCTTGTCATCCTCGACGAGCTCGGACACATCGTCGAGGGGGCCGCGACGTCGCTTGTCTGGTGGCGCGGCGACATCCTCTGCCTCCCGGCGGTCGAGCTCGAGCGTGTCGACAGTGTGACGGCGCGGGCCATGCTCGCGCTCGCTACCGCAACTGGCGTGCCGCTCTCGTGGGAGACCACAACGCCACTCGAACTTGACGGCCTTGAGGTGTGGGCGCTCAACGCGCTGCACGGCCCCCGCATCGTGACACGATGGGTCGACGGGCCGGCGACAGCGGAGCAGCCGGGTCGACTCGCATCATGGCGCGCACGACTCACGGCGCTGCGGGTTCCGCTCACAGCCTCGATTGGAGCACCGACGCCATGAACGAGGTGCTCACCTGGATCCTCGACGTCGTGCAGTCGGTCGACCCTGTGCTGAGAACGCTGCTCGCCGGGGTCGGCATTCTGCTCGAAACGTCCGTGCTCATCGGGCTCATCGTGCCGGGCGACACCATTGTGATCGTCGCCTCGACGGCGATCGGCAGCCTCACAGAGTATCTCTGGATGCTCGCCGCCATCGTGATCGGCGCCCTCTGCGGCGAGAGCATCGGGTTCTTGCTTGGTCGCCTCTTCGGCCCTCGCATCCGCGCCAGCCGAATCGGGCGTCGCATCGGGGAGAAGCAGTGGGTGCGTGCTGAGAACTACACCGATCGGCGGGCCGGGATTGCGGTGTTCATCTCACGATTTTTGCCGGTGCTGCATTCACTCGTGCCCCTCACGGCGGGGATGAGCTCAATGCGATATCGCACGTTCATGGCGTGGACGGTGCCGGCGTGCATCCTCTGGGCAGGCGCCTATGTCACGGTGGGGTGGCTCGCCGCCGGCTCATATCGCGAGTTGGCAGACGGCCTGCACTCCGCTGGCTACATCTTCGTCGGCATCATCGTCGGGTTCTTGCTGCTCGTCGTACTCGGCAAACGCCTGCTGCATCGGGCCGAGGCGCGATACATGGATCACCCCGGCGACCGTGACGCTACGACGATCGATCGCGTCGAGAGTTGATGCTGAGCCGCTAGCCAGTGAAGGCGGCCTTTAGCGGGTGAAGGCGCCGTCGAGGTAGGAGTGCACGACGTTGCGAGCCTCACCGATCAGGCGGGCATCACCCTTGGCTTCGAAGGTGAAGGCGCGAGCGAGCACAGCGTCGACGAGTTCGAGGGCGACCTCAACGCGCAGTTCGATCGCATCGCCCGTGCTGCCGAACCGCTCGGACAGCGCTTCGGCGATCACCGTGGCGACGACCGCGGTGTGGGTGCGGGATTCCTCGCGTGGCCGCACATCGATGACGTCGCCGAAGCGGAGCGACCGGAAGCCAGGCTTCGTCGCGAACGAATGCACGGCGATATCAATCACAGCATCAACCGCGGCGGTCGAGCCGTCAAGCGCATCTGATTGGAGCGCAGTTTCGACCTCGGCGACGAAGTCGTTGAGAAAGCGAACGCTGAGGCTCTGTAGCACGGCGATGCGGTCGGGAAAATAGCGGTACACGGTGCCGATCGAGGCGCCAGCCCGCTCCGCCACCATCGCGGTAGTGAGGCGTTCGTAGCCAATCTCGTCGATGACTTCGGCCGCGGAGTCGAGCAGCCGTGTGAGCCGCGCAGCACTCCTCGCCTGGACAGGTTCGTTCCGCAGCGTGGCGGTCGATGCCTGCAGTGTCGCGTCCAGATCAGGGTGGTGCAAGGGGGGCTCCTTTTAACGAAAGATCAGCTAGTCATACTACGCGCCGCCCCCGCTCCGGGGGCGTGAGGGCGGCGCTCGGGCGCTATGTCAGGGCAAACTGCCAGAATGTCGCGTTCGCTGCAGCGGCAAGGAATGATGACCGACGAGCGCACGCCGGAGCATGCCAGACTGGGGGAATGGCAAAGTCCCGGAGCGCCGCCGCTCGCGCTGTCGAGGCAACCTCCATTCCCCACTTCGCGGCTCGCCTCGAAGACAAGTTCCACAACTTCAGGGAACGCCGAGCGCGGCGTCGAGGGCTCACCCCCACCGTCATTCCCTATGCGGGCTACGGCTCACCCGAGTGGATTCGCGTGCTCGGTCGTGTGCTGCTGTCGAAGCCAGGCACGGCAAATCGCTACAAGAAGATTCGCGGCTGGCGCAGCTTCACGAGCGTGCCGCTGAACGATGTCGCTGTCACCATCACAATCGATGGCAAAGAACACACCGTGACGGCCGACCGCGGCGGCGTCATCGATGCCGTCATCAGCGTGAACCTCTCGCCCGGCTGGAACACCGTGCTCGTGCGAACGGAAGGGTCGGAGGACATCGAGGCACCCGTCTTCATCATCGACCCGAACGTGCGCTTCGGCCTCATCTCCGACGTCGATGACACCGTCATGGTCACGGCACTGCCGCGACCCTTTCTCGCCGCATGGAACACCTTCGTGCTCGATGAGCACGCGCGACGACCCGTGCCCGGCATGGCGGTGCTCTATGAACGGCTGCTCCACGATCATCCTGGCGCGCCCTGCTTCTACCTGTCGACGGGCGCATGGAATGTCGCCCCAACCCTCACACGCTTTCTCATGCGCCACCTCTACCCGAGCGGGCCACTGCTGCTCACCGATTGGGGCCCCACCCACGACCGCTGGTTCCGCAGCGGGCGACTGCACAAAGAGGAGACGCTGCGCAGGCTCGCAGCGGAGTTCCCCGAAATGCGCTGGCTGCTCGTCGGTGACGACGGCCAGCACGACCCCGACATCTACGGAGAGTTCGCCGAACAGCATCCAGAGCAGGTCGAGGCCATCGCGATCCGCCAACTGTCGACCGGTGAAGCGGTGCTCGCTGGTGGTCGCAAATCTGACGACGAGCGACCCGCAAAAGACGACACCCGCTGGTACCACGCGGCCGACGGCGCAGGGCTCTCAGAGCAGCTCTTG
Source organism: Homoserinimonas flava (assembly GCF_054969005.1). NCBI lineage: Bacteria > Bacillati > Actinomycetota > Actinomycetes > Micrococcales > Microbacteriaceae > Homoserinimonas > Homoserinimonas flava. The sequence continues at coordinate 652,102 of NZ_JBUEQS010000001.1, read as the reverse complement.
GGGCCCGACCCGCGCTGAACGATCCTCAGCGATCGGACCACTCCACCCGTCTGGTCCGGCCGTGCCCGCAGCATACGACTCAAGAGGCACTTGACCCTCCGACCATGCCGTGAGCACCGGTTCGACAATGCGCCAGCACTCCTCGATCACGTCCCCGCGAAGTGAGAGTGTCGGATCACTCGCGAGGATGCCCGAAAGGACTTCGCCGTATGGCCCAAGGTCTGCTGTTCCCAAGGTTGCGGTGAACGTCACCCGATCGAGATCGAACACGTCACCGCCACCGTTCATCATCACATCGAGCTGCACCTCCTCCGGCCCCATCGCTATGCGCAACTGGCTCGGCTCCCGCACGCCAATCAGCCCGTCAGGGAGATGGGGCACGTCGCGAAACGTGACAACGATCTCTTTGCGCGCCGTGCCGAGACCCTTGCCAGAACGCAAACGGAACGGCACCCCGGCCCAGCGCCAGTTCTCGACCGTGACGGTCATCTCTGCGAGCGTCTCGGTCTCGCGCGCGGGGTCGACACCGGGCTCGTCGACGTACGAGGGCACACTCCGCTCACCGATGTTGCCGGCACGATAGCGGGCGCGCCGGCTCGCCTCGGCTGGGCCACCCGGCCCGACCCGCGTCGCCCGCAACACCTGCGCGATCCCGCCGCGAAGATCGTCGGCCGTCACGCTCGACGGAGGCTCCATCGCGATGAGAGCGAGCACCTGCAAGAGGTGGCTCTGGATCATGTCGACAAGCGCTCCCGCGGTGTCGTAATACCCGGCACGCCCCTCGAGCGCGAGTGTCTCATCGAAAACGATGTCAACCGAGGCGATGGCATCCCGATTCCACGAGTCTTCGAAGAGCCGATTCGCGAAGCGGAGGCCAAGGAGGTTCAAGATGGTCGACTTGCCAAGAAAGTGATCGACGCGGTGGATGCTGCGCTCCGGGAGGACGGCCGTGACAAGTTTGTTGAGCGCGACCGCGCTCGCAAGATCGGTGCCGAACGGCTTCTCAAGCGCGAACACCGTCCCCTCCGGCAGCGAAACCCGCTGCAGCGCTGCAATGGCTCGCTCGGTCACCGCCGGTGGGAGCGCGAAGTAAAACGCCGGCGTGCCGTCGATCGCGGCAAGCACCGTCTCGAGGTCGTCGCGGGAAGTGACATCCGCTCGCACGTATCGGGATGTCGCGGCCACACGCGCCGCGGCATCCCCCGTCGCACCACCCGCCGCGAACGACGCCGCAACGCTCGCTCGCCACTCCGTCTCGGTCATGGCGTCGAAGCCGACGCCGAGCAGCGTGAGCGGCGGCGCATCCGCAGAATCGAGCAGTTGGCCAAGTCCGGGCAGAAGGAGTCTGCGAGTGAGGTCTCCCCCGGCGCCGAAGATTACGAGCACATCGGGTGTTGAGGTCATGCACACACGCTAGGTGCAACGATTGGACGATGCCTCTGAAGATCGAAGACTACGCACTCATCGGCGACTGCCACACGGCTGCCCTCGTCGGAAGCGACGGCAGCATCGACTGGCTGTGCTTTCCCCGCTTCGATTCCGAGTCGCTCTTCGGCGCCCTCCTCGGCAGCGAAGATCACGGGCGCTGGCTGCTCAGCCCAGCAGACGCGGTGATCGACATGACACGACGCTACGACGGCAACACCTTCATCCTCGTGACGCGCTGGCGCACGGCAGGGGGCGAGGTCGAGGTGACCGACTTCATGCCGCACGGCAACAATCGGGCGGATGTGGTGCGTCGCGTCCGTGGAATCAGCGGCTCCGTCACACTGCGTGACGAGGTGCGGGTGCGCTTCGGCTATGCCAGTGCCATGCCGTGGGTGCGCCAGCGCCCCGAGCACGGGAACAACGCCCTCATTGCGGTCGCCGGGCCGGATGCCGTCATCATCCGTGGGCCAAAGCTCACGAAGCGGGATCACCTCCACGAGAGCGAGTTCACGGTTGCGGAGGGTGACGTGGTCGATCTGAGCCTCACGTGGTTCCCGTCCCACCGAGACACCCCCGCCGCAATCGACGTCGATCACGCCCTCGCGGCGACGCGCGAATGGTGGACGGCGTGGGCATCGCGCGCCGAGGTGGCCGGCGAATACTCCGACGCTGTGACCCGCTCACTCCTCGTCTTGAAGGCCCTCACGCACGAGCAGACAGGCGGCATCGTCGCCGCAGCGACCACGAGCCTGCCTGAGCACTGGGGCGGGGTGCGCAACTGGGACTACCGCTTCGTGTGGCTTCGCGATGCATCGCAAACACTCGAGGTGCTCGTCAGCCGAGGGCTGCGCGACGAGGTGTTGCCATGGCGGGGCTGGCTGCTGCGAGCCATCGCGGGTGACCCGGCCGACATCCAGATCATGTACGGCCTCTCTGGGGAGCGGCAGCTGCACGAATCGACGATCGAGAGCCTTCCCGGGTATGAGGGTGCGGCTCCGGTGCGCAAAGGGAACGGTGCATTCGATCAATACCAGGGCGATGTGTTCGGCGAAGTCATGCTCGCACTGCAAAAGGCACGTGAGATTGGGGTCGAGGAGGGGCGCTTCTCGTGGCCGCTCCAGCGCACCATCATGGGGTTCGTCGAGGAGAACTGGCAGCGAGCCGACAACGGCATCTGGGAGATCCGCGGGCCGCTGCGTCATTTCACGCACTCACGGGTCATGCTGTGGGCAGCGTTCGATTGTGCGATTCGTGCGGTGCGGGACTTCGGACTCGACGGCCCCGTGGAACGCTGGGAGCAGCTCCGCGACGCCGTCAGCACCGAGATCGAGACCGAGGGGTTCAACTCCGAGCTCGGCTCGTACACGCAGTACTACGGCGGCACCGAGGTTGACGCGTCGCTCCTCCAGCTCGCGCAGGTCGGCTACCTCGCCTACGACGACGAGCGGATGCTTGGCACCGTTGCGCAGATCGAAGCGCAACTGCTGCGCGGCGGCCTGGTGCTGCGGTATCGCACGGAGGAGGGCGTCGACGGGCTGCCCCCGGGCGAGCATCCGTTTCTCGTGTGCTCGTTTTGGCTCGTGGAGCAGTATGCGCTCAGCGGCCGCCTTGACGACGCCAGGGTGCTCATGGACCGGCTCATCGGGTTCAGCAACGACGTGGGACTGCTCTCGGAGGAGTACGACGTCGATACCGAGCGTCAGGCGGGAAACACCCCGCAGGCGCTCTCGCACCTCGGGCTCGTGCGCGCCGCCGGGGCGATCGAATTTGCCAGCATGCGGCCAGACCGCCCGGAGCTCGCCTCGGTCTCGCAGGGTCGGGGGCGGCGAGACGCCGACTGATTCTCGCGCCACCCGTCTGGGTGATTGACCGCCCGATACGTCGCTGATAGCGTCGGGGCATCCAGATGCACCGATCATTGGGCATCATCAATGCAGACCCGCGTTCACCACCCGAGCTTTTCCCGAAGCAGAACCCGAACTGAAGGCCTTACCCGCCATGCCAGAGCGCAGCAGCGCGCTGGCGAGCACCGAGCTGTCGACCACCGTTGACCTCGCGGGGCTCGTGAGCGCACCAGCGATCCTCGTGATCGCCGCGGCGTGCGTCGTGCTGCTCGTTGTCGGGCTCGATGTGCGCCGGCTCCGCCGCGCCTCGCGCATGACGCTCACCCACGGCATTACGGGCGTGGTGCTCGCCGCGACGGTTATTGCGCTCACGATCACCTTCACCGTGAGCCTCGCCCAGGTGCCAACCTACAGCGCACCCGCTGAATCGACCGTGCCCGAGTCGACTGTGCGTGAATCGACCGTCACCGACGCCGAGAATTCGGATGCCGACGATCCGCTCGCTGGCGTGCAGTTGCCGACACTACCTGCCGACTAATACCGTCGACCGGGTTCAGCGCATCCAGGTGAGGCTGGCGAAGTCCTCAGGCGAGAGGCCGAGCTCGGTTGCGGTCGCCGAGGCGCGCGCGCGGAGCTCTTCGATCTCGACGCCCTCACGCACGAGCAGACTCACACCGCCGGGGATGAGCCGGGACGCGCGGTAACTGATTACGAGGATGTTGGCATCATCGGCGAGACCGAGCACGCTCCAGCGCCGTGTGACCGCGCGTCGAATACCCTGCCCACGCCACACCATTTCGCCCCGCACAAGCTTCGCTTTGCCGTGCACGGTGCGCCGGCGACCATCCGTGCCGTCGAACTCGATCGTTTCGGTGAGCAAGAGCGGGTTGGGGGTCGAGACATCAAAGACAAATCGTGGTTCGCCGTGTCGCTGGTCGAGCCAGAAGAGCAGATTGCTCGCGCCAAGGCCCCAGGCGCCAGGGAGCACTTCGACAAGCCGATGGGCTGAAGGCGTCGCGCGCATGACACCCACCCTACTGACGCTCACCACGCGCGCCGCGACCCCCAGTCCGGGAGTGTCGCAGACTGTCCACTGTGTGGTCCGCCGGCTAGAGCCGCACGAATCCGGTCACGGTGATCGCAGCGTTCCCGGACTCGTCCGACGCCGCAAGATCCACCACCGCGGTGATCCTCCAATCATGGTCGCCGGCCGGGTCTGCGATCGTCTGCCGCACGCCCCACTCCCCCGCGCGCCGCTCGATTGTGAGCATGGCGCTGCCACGCGCATCCGGGCCTGTGAGGATCTCGTCGTGGTCGCGCCAGTATGGGTCGAGCGCATCGACCCAGCGCTCTGCCGTGAAGCCGGCATCCGAATCGAGTTCGCCAAGATCGTCGTAGCGTTCGAGGGCCGCAAGCTGCACCCGGCGGAACATGGCGTTGCGCACGAGCACGAAGAACGCGCGCTCGTTTGCCGTGACCCCGCGGGGTGCTGACGGCACGACAGGGCCATCGTGGTGCGTCTCTGGGTCGGGATTCGTCAGCTCCTCCCACTCGTCGAGCAGGCTCGAGTCGACCTGCCGCACGAGTTCGCCGAGCCACTCAATGAGATCGTGGAGCTCCTCGGACTTCAGCTCGTCAGGGATCGTCTGACGGGCAGCGCGGTAGGCGTCGGAGAGGTAACGCAAGACGAGCCCCTCGCTCCGCGCGAGCGAGTAGAAGCCGATGTACTCGTTGAACGTCATCGACCGCTCGTACAGGTCGCGCACGACCGACTTCGGCTTGAGCTCGAAGTCACCGACCCACGGCTGCGACGCACGATAGGTGTCGAACGCCTCCCCCAATAATTCGGCGAGCGGCTTCGGGTAGGTGATGCTCTCGAGCAACTCCATGCGCTGCTCATACTCGATGCCTTCGGCCTTCATCGCGGCGACCGCCTCGCCGCGCGCCTTCGACTCCTGCGCCGAGAGCACCGGCCGCGGGTTTTCGAGCGTCGATTCAAGCACCGAAATGATGTCGAGGGCGAGCCCTGGGGTCGGTTCGCTCACATTGTCTTCTGGCGGACTGATGAGGTCGAACACTGCGAGGGCAAAGGGCGAGAGCGGCTGGTTGAGCGCGAAGTTCGGCTGCAGGTCGACCGTGAGACGGATGCTGCCGTCCACCTCCTCGACTACCCCGGCGGTGCGCAGCGTGCGATAGATGGCGAGTGCCTGGCGCAGAAGCGAGCGCTGCTTCGGACGCGGTTCGTGGTTGTCTTCGAGCAGCTCGCGCACCTCGGCGAATGCGTCGCCTCCCCGCGCGATGACATTGAGGAGCATCGAATGACTCACCGCCATCGCCGAGGTGAGCTTCTCGGGCTGGGCGGAAATGAGCCGCTCAAAGCTCGGCTGGCCCCACGACACGAAGCCCTCAGGCGCGCGCTTTCGCACCAGCTTCTTCAGCTTCTTGGGGTCGTCCCCTGCCTTAGCGACGGCTTTGGCGTTGTCGGATTCATGCTCCGGCGACTGCACGACGACTGAGCCGGCGGTGTCGAACCCCGCACGCCCGGCCCGCCCCGCGACCTGGTGGAATTCCCTGGCCGAGAGCTGCCGCATCCGCACGCCGTCGAACTTGGTGAGACCCGTGAGCAGCACGGTGCGGATCGGCACGTTGATGCCGACGCCGAGCGTGTCGGTGCCGCAGATCACGCGAAGGAGACCCTGCTGGGCGAGCTGCTCGACAAGCCGACGGTATTTCGGCAGCATGCCGGCGTGATGCACGCCGATGCCAGAGCGGACCAGCCGCGAGAGAGTGCGGCCGAAATTCGTGGTGAACCGGAAGTCGCCGATCGCGTCGGCGATACGGTCGCGCTGCTCCCGTGTCGCGACTCGGATGCTCGTGAGCGCTTGCGCCCGCTCAAGGGCGGCGAGCTGCGAAAAGTGGACGATGTAGATGGGTGCCCGGTGGGTCTCGAGCAGCTGCTCGACGGTCTCGTGGACGGGCGTCGTGACGTACTCGAAGTGGAGGGGCACGGGGCGTTCGACACCGGTGACCGTGGCGGTGGCGCGTCCGGTGCGTCGGGAGAGGTCGTCAGCGAGCCACTCGACATCGCCGAGCGTCGCCGACATGAGCAAGAACTGCGCGTGCCGCAGCGTCAAGAGTGGCACCTGCCATGCCCAGCCGCGTTCCGGGTCGGCATAGAAGTGGAACTCGTCCATGACCACAAGCCCCACGTCGGCGTCGGCGCCCTGCCGCAGTGCAAGATTGGCGAGGATCTCCGCCGTGCAGCACACGATCGGCGCATCGGGGTTCACGCTCGAATCACCCGTCACCATGCCGACGTTGGCGGCGCCGAAGATGTCGACGAGCGCGAAGAATTTCTCGGAGACGAGCGCCTTGATGGGTGCGGTGTAGAAGCTGCGTCGGCCCGCGGCGATCGCGGCGGCATGAGCCCCGATCGCGACGAGGGACTTGCCGCTGCCCGTCGGGGTACTGAGGACAACATTCGCGCCCGTGACGATCTCGAGCACCGCCTCTTCTTGCGCGGGGTAGAGCGTCAGCCCACGACCTCTCGCCCACTCCTCAAAGCGGTCGAACACCGCATCGGGGTTGTCGGCGTCCGCGAGCAGCGCAGCAAGGGTCGGATCAGGCACTCCTGAAGCTTTTCACACTCCCGGCGTCGCGAGTTCGGTCGACGAGCGTGGTGATGCACGCCAGACCGGCCCCGCATTCGACCGGTAGAATCGGCCCAATGACCGCCGCACCTGAATCGTCGTCCGAGCCCACACCAGAGGGCCTCGATGCGGGTATCGACCGCACCGATCTCGAGACCACGCTCAGAGTGCTCGCGGAGCTCGACGCCCTCGATGAAGAACACCCAGACTTCGTCGCCGTGCGCCAGGCGACAGCGCGCATGTTCAAAGCGGTCAAACGCAATCGCAGGGTCGAGAAGCGATCAGCGATCGCCGAAGCAGACCGTGCCGTCGTCGCCGCCACCGCGACCGGCGCTCCCGATCGCATCGACGATGAAACACGCGGGGTGCCGCTCGCATCTGGCACGGCCGCACCCGTCGCCGGGCACCTCATCAAGTCTCGCGCCTGCTACATCTGCAAACAGCACTACACGCAGGTTGACGCCTTCTACCACCAGCTCTGCCCCGACTGCGCCGCGTTCAGCCACGCCAAGCGCACTGCGCGAGCCGACCTCACCGGCAAACGCGCGCTGCTCACGGGCGGACGCGCGAAGATCGGCATGCACATCGCCCTCCGTTTGCTCCGGGACGGCGCACACACGACCATCACGACCAGATTCCCTCGCGACGCCGTGCGGAGGTTCAGCTCACTCGAGGACTCGGCCGAATGGATCCACCGGCTCCGCGTCGTCGGCATCGATCTGCGCGACCCGGCCCAGGTCATCGGGCTCGCCGACTCCGTCGCAGAACAAGGGCCACTCGACATCCTCATCAACAACGCGGCACAAACCGTACGCCGCTCCCCCGGTGCCTACAGTGCCCTCGTCGACGCCGAGAACACCCCGCTGCCAGACGGCCCCCAGCCAGAACTCGTGACCTTCGGCCACACGAACGACCAGCATCCGCTCGCAATCGCCGCATCGGTCACGGCGCATCCGCTGCTCGCACGCACGGCGGTCGATGCCGATCGGCGCACCGCCGCCGAAACCCTCGCCGCCGAAGCGATGATGGCCGGGTCGTCATCGCTTGAGCGGCTCGCCGCCGGCACCGCGATCGACGCGGGCGGGCTCATCCCCGACGAAGACCACATCAACAGTTGGACGCAGCACGTGCATCAGGTCGAACCCCTCGAGATGCTCGAAGTGCAGCTCGCGAACGCAACCGCGCCCTTCTTGCTCATCAGCCGGCTCCGCCCAGCGATGGCGGCGTCGACCGCGAGGCGCAAATACGTCGTCAACGTTTCGGCGATGGAGGGGCAGTTCGCGCGGCGATACAAAGGCCCGGGGCATCCCCACACCAACATGGCGAAGGCTGCGCTAAACATGCTCACAAGGACGAGCGCGGGCGAGATGCTTGAGACCGACGGGATTCTCATGACCGCCGTCGACACCGGGTGGATCACCGACGAGCGCCCCCACCACACCAAAGTACGCCTCGCCGAAGAGGGCTTTCATGCGCCCCTTGACCTCGTCGATGGGGCAGCCCGCGTGTATGACCCGATCGTCGTCGGGGAAGAAGGCACCGACCTCTTCGGTGTCTTTCTCAAGGACTACAAGCCCGCCGCCTGGTAGCCCCGCGGCACCCACACCTCGGCAGACCGCTCACTCGGCGTGCCCATGCTCGCCGATGAGCGGGACGAAGACGACGCCGAGGAGCGAGCGCTCACTAAAGCCCTCGTCGCCGCTGTGGTTCAGATCGCCGCTGTGGTTCAGATCGCCGCTGTGGTTCAGATCGCCGCTGTGCTCACCGTGCCGCGTCACGACAACGAGCTGCTGATGACCGCGCCGGCGCTCGACCGGCATGACGAGGCGGCCCCCGGCGGCGAGCTGATCACGGAGGGGTCGCGGCACGTCCGGACCGGCCGCCGTCACGACAATCACATCAAACGGCGCCGTCTCGGGCCAACCGAGCGTGCCGTCACCAACGTGCACGTGCACATTCTCTGTGCCGAGCGCGCGCAAACGCTCCGCCGCGGAAGCGGCGAGCCCAGGATGGCGCTCGATCGTGTCAACCCGGACCGCGAGCGTTCCGAGCACCGCAGCCCCATACCCCGAGCCTGACCCAATCTCGAGCGCCCGATCGGTGGGCAGAATCGCCGCAGCCTGTGCCATGAACGCGACGATGTACGGCTGCGAGATGGTCTGACCTTCGCCGATGGGGAGCGGCCGATCATCGTAGGCATAGCCCAACTGACCCCCAGGAACGAAGTGCTCCCTCGGCACCGTCGCCATCGCCTCCAGCACGCGGCCGTCGGTGATGCCACGACTGAGGAGGTCGCGCTGGAGCATCCGTTCACGATGACGACGAGGGTCGGCCATGACAGCACTAGCGGATGCTTGCGAGCGACACCACGTCGTCTGACGGCAGGTTGCCATCAACCACGGCGGTGACCTCCATCGCGTTGAGGGTGAGGTGCCCTCCGCGGTTCGTGAGAAACGCCGTGTCTGCCGCGTCGCGGCCAGTCGCGATGCGCACGAGGCTTTCCCTTGGCGCGAGCAGGGTGGCATCGACGACCCGCCAGGCGCCATCGATGAGCGCCTCCGCAACCGCGTGGAAGTCCATCGGGGCGAGCCCGGGAGCGTAGACGGCGACGAGACGGGCAGGGATGTCCCGTGCGCGAAGCAGCGCCACCGTGAGGTGCGCGTAGTCACGGCACACGCCCGCGCGTGCCAGCAGGGTCGTCGCTGCGCCATCCATGGGGCCACTCGACCCAGGCACGTAGTCGAGCCGCGACCCGACCCACGATGACACACTCGCGAGCAGCTCGGCGGGGTGGCCGATGCCACCGAATTCCGCAGCGGCAAAGGCTGCGAGACGATCCGATTCGGCATAGCGGCTCGGCCGCGCATACACGACCTGGTCGAGTGCGGATGCCGCAGCCAGCGGCGCCTCGCCCGTCACTGCTGCGCGGTACCGCACTTCGAGCAGCCCTCGCGGCACATCGGCGAGGTGGAGGCGTGAGCCGGCCTCTCCGCGGAGCTCACTCGGGTCGACTTCGACGCCGTCGATTGACACCGTCAAGGCCTCTTCTGCCTCGTATCCAGCAGCGACGGCGATCTGCAGTTCGAGGGAGGCTGGGGCGTCGATCGTGCAGACGATCGAGGCGGTGACGGTTCGGAGCATGCCCCATTCTCTCCGACGGCCCTGTATGGGCCGTGTCGATCAGGTTTCCGATCGGCAACACGACACACGAGCACCGCATCCCAGAAACGGAAAACCCCCGAGATCGTGATGATCTCGGGGGTATCTGTGGATCCAAGGGGATTCGAACCCCTGACCCCCTGCATGCCATGCAGGTGCGCTACCGGGCTGCGCCATGGACCCTCGGTGGTGATGCTGTTGCTTCTCGCGAAGCAACTTCTCAAGATTACTACATTCCGGCGATGGGTAACGTCACTCTCCAGATCTGCTGATCGGGGGGACCGTCTCCAGCCGTGCCGCGAGCGAGCGGATGCCGCGCACCGCCGAGCGCAATTCTTGCAGGTGATGCTGCGGCAAGAACTGTTGTGTGTGCTCCCCCAGGTCGTTCGTTGCCGCATCCACTCCCACCGCCTCGACCGCGAGGTTGTATTCGACTCCGAGCACCTCGACGGCGCATGCCGCCTGGTATGGCACATAGACGGGTGTTGTCACCATCAGCACGCTGCTGGTCGTGGCGTGCGCGCGCGCTCCCCAATACTTGAACGTGTCGGCCGTGTTCGCCCGTCCTTTCTCCGGCGCGCTTGAGGGCGCGGCGACGACAGAGACGGTGATGCCGTCGGTCGACTGCCAGGATGCGATGCTCCACCTCGCATTGCCACTGCCGCCACCCTCGATCAGCGGCTCGCCCGAAGGCGGGAACACGGCACTCACCCCCTGCACCATGCCGTCGACCTCGTCGTCACCCACAATGCCCAGCGCTTCAGCAACCCGGGATTCGTCACCCGCGAACGCTCGATGTGCACCGAGAAAGACGACTGACGGCGACGAGACCCCTTCCTCGAGCAGGGAACGCACGAACCTCGGTTTCACCACCCCCGCGCGCACCATGCCGCCCGTCATGACGATCGCGTCGTAGCTCGTCGCTCGCGGCCACGACGGCGCGAGTCCGAGCTCGGGGCAGCACGCGAGCGCCGCAGCCGACTGGGCAGCGGAAAGCACAGCGGATGCCGCGAGGTTGCGTTCGCGGCCCGCCCGAAAGTCCCAGTGCTCTGCCGAAAACGCATCAAGCCATTCGAGCAGCTCGCCCGCTGTCTCAGCAACGGGTCGAGTGCCACCGAATTCGGCGACGAGCCGCCAAAGCGGCTCAGCGTGCACCCACTGTGTCACGCCGTCGCGGGCCTCCGCCGCAGCGTTCGGCCCCGGATTCCACGCGGGAACCCAGGCGGTCATTCCGATTCGGTTGGGTGCGATTCGGCGTGAGTTCGCGCATCCGCCACGTCGATGGGGATGGCGGGGCAGTCTTTCCAGAGGCGTTCGAGCGAGTAGTAGATGCGCTCTTCCTCATGGAAGACGTGGACGACGATGTCGCCGAAGTCGAGCAAAATCCAGCGCCCTTCGGCGCGCCCTTCGCGTCGGACGGGTTTGCTCCCGGCCTCGATGAGCTTCTCCTCGATTTCGCTCGCGATCGAGATGACGTTGCGCTCATTGCGTCCCGAGGCGAGCAAAAAAATGTCGGCGAAGGGGAGTGGCCCAGAGACGTCGAGCGCCACCAGATCGGTCGCCTGCTTCGAATCAGCCGCGGTGGCGGCGATGGCGAGAAGATCGTGGGCGTGCTGGGTGGCTGTCACAAATTCCTTAGTGGTGAAGTGCTGGTCGTGGGTCGAGTCTAGAACGTCTCGAAATAGAATCCCACAACGACGAGCACAGTAACACTCACCATCATCGCGCCGGCCGTGATGGCGAGCACAATGGGCAGACGGTTGCCTCCCGTGTTCCGGGACATCGCGACGACATCACGGGGGGAGGTGTGCGTGCTCACAGCACGGATGGCCCTGACGGGCGCAGAATCACCTTCGACATCGTCACGGTCAACCGCATCAATGATGGCGTCGAGATCTGAGTGGTCGTATCGAGCTGGGTGCGCGCCGGTTGTGCCGAGCGTCGATGGCAGGTTGATCGTGCCCGTGATGAGCACTTCACCGGTCGAGGTCGTGAACGGCACCGAGAGATCGGCTCCGGAAGGAATTGCCGGCAGCACGAGAGCGCTGCTCGTAATGGGTCCGCTCGCCGCCGCGACATCACGCGATGGGGCGGATGCTGCAGCCTGCGCCGCATCGTCAAGCGCCTCTTGTGTAGACCAGTGTCCAACCGGAGCCGTTTGCGGCTGCGGAGCGCTGTCAAAGCCGCGTGCCGACTCGGAGAAGTCGGGGAGCATTGTGGGCGGAGGATACTGCGCGAGCGAGTACTGGGGAACGAAGTTCGGGTCTTGCGCTGGCGGCGCAGGGAGATCGGAAAGCGTCGGAATCTCGGTCGGCGATGTGCCAAACGGCATCCCGGTCGGCGGCGCAAGGTCGAAGAGCGGGGAAGCCTGCTCTGCGGAGGGGTCGGGTGCGGATTCGACCGGGGACCTGTCGATGTCGGCAGGCGCAGGCGTCGTTGGCTCTGGCGCGACCACTGGCGCCTCGAACGACGATGGGCTGTAGGCCTGGGGCGGCTCGACAAGGGGGTGCACTGCGTCGATGGGCTCTGCGTCGATCGGCACCGCATCGGTCGATGCTGCGGAAAGCGAAGCCTCATACGACGGAGCCTCGAACGCAGGCACCTCATATGTCGGCACCTCATACGCTGGCGTGTCTCTGACAGACGACTCGTACGCGGGAACCTCGAAAACGGGCGACTCAGCAGGAATCTCGGATGCGACGGGCTCGTCGATGACCGCAGGAGCCGAGAATTCGACTGAGTGCGAGCTGGTGTCGACAGGTGCCACGACGGGAGCCGGTAGCTGATCGTGTGGCTGTGCTGACGGCTCCGATGGCGGCTCGGCAGCCGTCTCTGCATCGGCGGCACCGGCTGACTCCGCCGCGCGCGCGGCCTCAAGCGCCCTCAGTTCTCTGCGAGTGAGCGGTCGACCGGCTTCGACTGCTGCGTCCCCGGCGTGTGGTGCGGTCGGCTCCGATGGCCGGAAGTCACGCACGCGGAAGGCGGCTCCGTCAAACGGTGGGGTGTTGTCGAGTGTGATGCCGCCAGTCTCTGCGAGGCGCTGCGCACGTCGGCTGCCCGGACGCACACCCGACACACTGCCGGTTGCTGCTCCGCTTTCACTCGCGGCGCGCTCGGCATCCGCAGCGTTCGCGGGGTTCGTAAAGGTGTCGAAGGCCTCATGCTCAGTCTGCACTTGCCCGGAACGCTCCTGTTCCTGGGCTGCGGAGAACTCGGCGTCGGCCCCAGGGCCACGCTGATTCATCCTGACCTGCCGCCGCGAAAGCGGTGGCTGGTCACCCCAGGCTGTCATGACGTACTCCGATACAAATGGTGCTTTGCGATGTATTGCACTACCCCGTCCGGAACCAAATACCAGACCGGGAACCCCCGGCCCACCCGGCTGCGACAATCGGTCGAGGAGATCGCCAGAGCGGGCACTTCTAGCAAGCTTACGTCTTGCTCCGGCAATCCGGAAACGTTCAAGGTGTGACCTGGCCGTGAAACTGCGACGAAGTGCGCGAGGTCGAAGAGCTCGTCGACGTCTTTCCAGTCGAGAATCTGGGCGATCGCGTCAGCACCTGTGATGAAAAAGAGCTCGGCATCGGGCCGAGCGTCGCGCATGTCGCGAAGCGTATCGATCGTGTATGTGGGCCTGTCGCGGTCGACGTCGACCCGGCTGACAGTGAACGAGGGATTCGACGCTGTGGCGATCACCGTCATGATGTATCGATGCTCGCTCTGCGTGGCATCCGGCTTCTGATACGGCTGGCCGGTTGGCACAAACACAACCTCATCGAGACCGAAATACTGTGCAACCTCGCTCGCCGCAACGAGGTGACCGTGATGAATCGGGTCAAACGTGCCGCCCATGATGCCGACGCGGGGGCGCCGGCGCTCGGGATCGACCGCGGTCATGACCCGGTGACCGACTAGTGGTGGTCGCCCGCGTCGGGGGCCGCAGCACCCGTCTTGAGGTGGTTGCGGTGCGCGACATCACGGAAGCTATAGGTGACGAGCCCGAGGGCTACGAAGAACCCGAACGCGATGACGGCGAACCAGATGGGGTCCATGATCATCGGAGCGAGCTCGTGGTGGCCCTCTTCAGCAGCGATGACAGCAAGCAGTGACATGTGTTCTCCGTTCGACGCGGTTCTAATCTATCGTGAACGGGCTGGTCACCCGCGCACCTGCCCGGAGCCACGCACGATCCACTTGGTACTCGTGAGCTCCGGCAGGCCCATGGGGCCGCGAGCGTGCAGCTTCTGCGTCGAAATACCCACCTCAGCGCCGAAACCGAACTCTCCCCCATCGGTAAACCGTGTCGACGCATTCACCATGACGACCGCCGAATCGACCTCGGCCAAGAAACGCTCGCTGCTCGCGAGGTCTTTTGTCACAATCGACTCAGTGTGGTGCGTGGAATAGCGACGGATGTGGTCGAGCGCGGCATCGAGATCGTCGACCACGCGCACAGCGATATCGAGACTCATGTATTCGGTGCCCCAGTCGTCATCGGTCGCGGGCACCGCATCGCCGAAGAGCGCCAGAGCCCGGTCGTCAGCGTGGATCGTGACACCACTCTCGCGCAGGGCGCTGAGCACGGGCGGAAGGAGCCGCTCCGCCGCGTCGGCGTGCACCAGCAGCGTCTCGAGGGCATTGCACACGCTCGGACGGTGCGTCTTGGCGTTGTGCACGATCGCGACAGACTGGTCGACCTCCGCCGACGCATCGAGAAAGACATGCACCACCCCGGCACCGGTCTCGATCACCGGCACCTGAGATTCACGCACGACCGTCTGAATGAGATCGGCGCTGCCGCGGGGAATAAGCACGTCGATGAGGCCTCGGGCACGCATGAGCTCGGTCGCGCCGTCGCGGCCGAACTCGTCGATGCTCTGCACGAGGGCCGCCGGCAGGCCGACCGAGGCGATGGCCTCCTGAATGAGGGCGACGAGCGCCGTGTTGGATTGCAGCGCCGCCGAACCGCCGCGCAGGACGACAGCATTCCCGCTTTTGAGCGCCAGGGAGGCGATATCGATCGTCACATTCGGCCGAGCTTCATAGATCGCGCCGACGACGCCGAACGGCACGCGGACCTGGCTGAGTGCGAGACCGTTGGGCAGCGTCGAGCCTCTCACCACCTGACCGATCGGGTCAGTGAGGGCCGCAATGTCACGCACTGCGGCCGCGAGGGCGTGCAGGCGCGCATCGTCGAGCCGCAACCGATCCTGCAACCCTTCGCTCAGACCGTTGTCACGACCATTCGCGAGGTCGACCTCGTTGGCGATGAGAATGCGCTCGGATCCTGCAATAACAGCGCTGGCGATCGCCTCGAGCGCGTCGTTCTTTGTCTGGGCGGTCGCGGTCGCGAGTGCTCGCGATGCCTCCCGCGAGGCGACGAGTTTCTCCTGCAGAGTTGGCGCAGTCAGAGTGTGCTCAGGCATGGCCCCAGTGTACCGCCGGTGGTTAGGCGCTTGGCTCGATGCCCGCGGCAAACCAGGTGCCAACGGACGCACCCGCGAGCGCAGCATCCACCAGACCGGTAGAGGTCAACAGCACGGGGGTGCCAGCGCTGGCGGCGAGCCTCGCGGCCATGACCTTTGTGCGCGCTCCCCCCGTGCCGACACCGGCGGCGCCGATGCCGCCA
This sequence comes from Homoserinimonas flava, assembly GCF_054969005.1. Lineage (NCBI taxonomy): Bacteria > Bacillati > Actinomycetota > Actinomycetes > Micrococcales > Microbacteriaceae > Homoserinimonas > Homoserinimonas flava. Next base: position 636,392 of record NZ_JBUEQS010000001.1, on the reverse strand, counting down.
AACTCGATCGAGTCGAGCGGGTCACCGAAGGGCACCTCAGCGATGCGCTCAGACCCTTCAAGCCACGGAGGCTTCGTGTAGAGGCTGTCAACATCGGAGAGCAGCACAAGCAGGTCAGCATTGAGCAGGCGTGCAACCCGCGCCGCGAGTTCGTCGTTGTCGCCGAACCGGATCTCGGCCGTCGCCACAGTGTCGTTCTCATTAACGATCGGCAGGATGCGCAGGGCGAGCAGCCGCTCCATCGCTCGACGCGCGTTGGCCCGGTTGACTTTGGCTTCAAGGTCACCGGCGGTGAGGAGCACCTGGGCGGCAACGATGCCATAGCGGTCCAAGCTCTCCTGATACCGATAGATGAGCACGTTCTGGCCGACGGCGGCAGCGGCCTGCTGCGTCGCGAGATCGGCCGGCCGCTCCTCGAGCTGCAGGAATGGCAACCCGTTGGCGATCGCCCCGGACGAAACGAGCACGATCTCGGTGCCGCGAGCGTGGGCCCCAGCGAGCGCGTCGATGAGGGATGCAACCTGGCTGACATTCTCGCCGCTAATCGACGACGACCCCACCTTGACAACGACGCGTCGCGCGCGCGGAATGTCGCTGCGCGACACGACGGCACTGAGCGTCGGGATGCTGCTGGTGATGGGGTGCGCGGTCATTGTTCCTGGGCGTTGTCTGGTTCGGATTCTTCGCGGCGTTCGACCGCGAAACCCTCATCATCATTCCAGAGACCGGCCTCGCGCTCGCGGATGAGCTCCGCCCGCGCGGCGGCCTTCGCATCCATCCGCTCGAAGTACGCCTGGCGTCGGGCGTTGCGCGTCGGGCGCTCGTCGTCGCTGAGCCGGACATCCGTGCCTCGGGGGCTCGTGATGAGTTCGGCGGCCGACGTCAGCGTCGGCTCCCAATCGAAGATCACACCCTCGCCAGCGCCGATGATGACGGTGGAACCCGCGACCGCGCCAGACTTGAAGAGCGAGTTTTCGACGCCGAGCTTTGCGAGCCGGTCGGCGAGGTAGCCGACGGCCTCATCGTTTGTGAAGTCGGTTTGCGCCACCCAGCGCTCCGGCTTGGCGCCGATGATGCGGTAGATGTTGCCGTGGCTGCCACCCTCGACCCGAATGGCGAAGTCCGACTCGTTGACGGCACGCGGGCGCAGCACGATGCGTTCGCGAACAGGTTCGGCCGCGAGGGCAACGCGATGCTCGGCAACCAGGTCGCCGAGCGCATACGAGAGTTCGCGCAGTCCGGCACGGCTCACGGCAGACACCTCGAACACCCGATAGCCACGAGCCTCAAGATCGGGGCGGACAAGCTCCGCGAGATCGTGGGCCTCTGGAACATCCACTTTGTTGAGCACGACAATCTGCGGGCGATCAAGCAAGGGAAGCTGCCCCTCGGGCACCTCGTATGACTCAAGCTCGTGCCGGATAACGTCAAGATCGCTCATCGGGTCGCGGCCGGGTTCGAGCGTGGCACAGTCGAGCACGTGCACGAGTGCGGAGCAGCGTTCGACGTGGCGCAAGAACTCGAGCCCGAGACCCTTGCCCTCGCTGGCGCCCTCAATGAGTCCGGGCACGTCGGCAATCGTGTACCGGTTTTCGCCCGCCTGCACGACCCCGAGATTCGGATGCAGCGTGGTGAACGGGTAGTCGGCGATCTTCGGCTTTGCTGCAGACATGGCAGCGATGAGACTCGACTTGCCTGCCGACGGGAACCCGACAAGTGCGACGTCGGCAACCACCTTGAGCTCAAGGAGGATATCCCCGTCCCAGCCTGGTGTTCCGAGGAGCGCGAAGCCGGGAGCCTTGCGCTTGGTGTTCGCGAGGGCGGCGTTGCCGAGCCCACCCTGTCCACCGGGGGCGACGACGATGCGCATGCCCGGCTCGGTGAGGTCGACGAGCACGGTGCCGTCAGCATCCTTGACGACGGTGCCGACGGGAACCGGAAGCTCAAGGGTGACGCCCGTGGTGCCCGAGCGGTGGTCGCCCATGCCGGGCTGGCCGTTGTCGGAGGTGCGGTGTGGCGAGCGATGGTAGCCGAGCAGGGTTGTAACCTGGGCGTCACTCACAAGCACGATGTCGCCACCGTCACCGCCGTTGCCGCCATCCGGGCCTGCGAGGGGCTTGAACTTCTCGCGCTTCACCGAGACGCAGCCGTTGCCGCCATGCCCCGATCGCAAGTGCAAGGTCACGTGGTCCACGAAGGTTGCCATAGCCGTGATCCTTTCTTGATCGGGCCGCTCGCACGAGTGCGCTGCTGGCCGGTCGAATAAACACGGAAGGGCGGGCCGAAGCCCGCCCCACGTGTGAAGTGCTGTGCTGCCTAGGAGGCTGCCGCCACGATGTTGACGACCTTGCGGCCGCCCTTCGCACCGAACTCGACCGAGCCCGCAGCAAGTGCAAACAGCGTGTCGTCGCCCCCACGGCCAACGTTGACGCCGGGGTGGAAGTGGGTGCCGCGCTGGCGGACGATGATCTCGCCCGCGCTGACGACCTGGCCGCCGAAACGCTTCACGCCGAGGCGCTGCGCGTTAGAGTCGCGGCCGTTACGAGTGGACGATGCGCCCTTTTTATGTGCCATTGCTCAGCCCCTAATGCTTTCGGATGTCTTACTTGATGCCGGTGATCTTGACGCGGGTGAGCTCCGAGCGGTGGCCCTGGCGCTTCTTGTACCCGGTCTTGTTCTTGAACTTCTGGATGACAATCTTCGGGCCGCGGAGGTCGTTCAGCACCTCAGCCGTGACCGTGACCTTCGCAAGCGCCTTCGCGTCGTGCGTGATGGTGTCGCCATCGACCAGCAGCACGGGGGCGAGCTCGATGTTGCCGTCTTTGTTTGCAGCGATGCGGTCAAGAACGACGACCGTACCGACCTCGACCTTTTCTTGCCGACCGCCGGCGCGCACGATTGCGTAAACCACTTGGGAACCCTAACTACTTGAAGAAAGTATTACTCGAAGAAAGCTTCATGATTTCACCGGAGCCTGGGCCCGGTAAGAACTCGGCGTTGAATGCGGGCTCAGCCAGCGCACGCCAAGGGTCAATACTACTCGAAATCTTGGGGACCGGTCAAACCTCGTCAATCATACCTGGTTCAGCGAGGGCGGCGGGCTGTCGACGCATCCAATGCTGCCCAGCAAAGGGTTGTCTAGACTTCAACAATGGCCGTTCTCATCGACAAGCCTATGTGGCCAGCGCACGGCACCGTTTGGGCCCACCTCGTGAGTGATGCATCCCTGGATGAGCTGCACGCGTTCGCGCAGCGCGCGGCGCTCCCCCGCCGCTCGTTCGACCTCGATCACTACGATGTGCCGGCGACGCGCTTCGACGAACTCGTCGAGCTCGGCGCCGAACCGGTGAGCAACCAGGACCTTGTGCGACGACTTCAGGCGAGTGGCCTTCGCGTTCGTCAGCGGGAGCGGCGCGGCCTGGACTGAGCGACTCGATAGCTCACGGCATCCGCCGCGGCGTCACCAGGCGACAGCGAACCCGGTCACTTCGGCGACGACAAAGCCGGACTCGATGTCGATGATGCGCGTCACGATGCTGCCGGCGCGCGCATTCGGGTAGTAGGCGTCAGATTCAGCCGACGCGACATCCGGGACAACCTCTACCGCGACGAACTGACCATTGGGCGACACGCTGATGTCGTCAACGCTGCTCGTGCCCGCCTCGGACGCGAAGAGCGTGCGTGACGCAAGCCCGTCGTCGACCACGACGAGGCTCGAGAACACCGCGGTCGCCTCGTCGTAGAGGCTGACCTTCTGCACGCGCGACGGGCCGTTGCCGAGCAGCTCAACGTCGCCGCCGAACGGGAAGTTGCCGTCGATGGGCGTCGGCCCAAACGGTTGCTCCTCGCCATCGGTAAACGAGTAGATGATGGTGTCGTAGAGATCCCGCACGATCGCCGTCGTTCCGTCGGCCGAGATATCGTCGAGCCCCTCCCAGGTGCCGAGCGGCACGGTGGGTACCTCGCCCCGCGGATCGATCATGATCAAGGACTGGTCGATGCCGAGTGCCGCGATTATGTCCCCGCCAGGCACGAACTGCCAATCCAGGACTGTGAGCGCTCCTCCACCGACTCCAGTCACGGGCTCCGGGATGTGCACACCTTCGAGATCCATCCAGAGGAGCGTCTGCGAGTACTCACGCGTGAGCGAGTCGCCAGCGCTTGTAAAGCGAAACCCGACCGCGAAGGCCGAACTCCCCTCAAGGGTGTCGATCGTGCCCTGAGCGGGAAGGGCGATCTCTTCGACAACCCCATCGAAGAGGCTCACGAGCGAGAGACGATGATCATCGTCGGCGGGCGCGGTCACCACGGCCAGCGCCTGCCCGATGACAGCGAAATCGAGAATGCGCGAGGCCGAATACACCGACTCCGTGGCACCGAGCCCATCAGCGCCGAGCGATCCCGCCATGATGTGGTCAGCCTCCCCCGAGCCGGGCGCGGCACGGTCGAGGTAGTAGATCTCAGCCTCGTCCGTCGTGAACTCGTGTCGCAGCGTCGCCGGTTGGTCTTGGTAGAGACTCGTCACTCCGTCGATCTCCACCACGTAGTCAGTGCCGTAGTGCAACGGCGCATCGAAGGTCAGTGTGATGAGATCCCCCTGCGTATCGACGGAGAATCCGGCGTCCGGTGTGATCGACACCTGTTCTGGCGTGACCTGGGCAACCTGCTGGTTGGCGAACAGGCGCAACTGCTGCCCGGCATCCTGCACGACAAGCGTGGAGTCAACGACCGCCGAGGCGAGCTTGGGCCCCTGGAAGGTGGTGAGCCCCAGGAAGACAAGGCACAGCACGACGAGCACGGAGACTGTGCCGCCGAATGCGCTGCGGAACTGGGCATCGTCGGGGCGGCGCTGACGACGGCGAAAGCCCGCGATGCGAAGGGTGGAGCGAGGAGTCAATAGAGGTACGGCTCCTCGGGTTGCTCCACCGATTCGATCTCGGCAGGGACGAGCGCGAGCGGCTGCGTGCTGCTGCGGCTGGGGTTTGTGTCGAAGGTGCCCGCGACCTGCACCCACTCGTCAGCCGCGAACTGTTCCTGCCAGTCAGCCAGATACACGGGCACCCCGACAGGCTGGGCATCGACCGCGCAGCACGTCACCTTGAAGCGAGACACGTAGAACACGTTTTCAGGGTCGTCAGCGTCCGGCGTTACGAACCCGATGACGTCTGCCGGCTTGTCGGAGTAGAACGCTCGATCGCTCGACTGGCGCAGCAGTGAGGCCCAATCGAGCACCGTGAAGGTCTCAAATGCACCGGATGCCGCGGCCTCCGACACACCGGAATCGGGATCCCCGAGCGCCGTGCTGTTGATCTCACGTTGCGACGCTGTCGCCGTCGTGAGGGTCGCCGGCGGCACCGCAATGACGGCGAATGCGAGACCCAAGGCGAGCACCGAGCCGCTGTGCGACGCCCAGCGTCCGACCGTGCCCGGCACCTCCTCGGCGTCGTCGCCTCGGCGAACTATAAAGCTCGCAAGCACAAAGACGAAGCCGATGGCCGCCATAGCCACCGTGAACACGACGTAGCGGGGGTGGATGTAGAGCACGAGCTGCTCGGTCAGGGCGAGCCAGAGGGTCGAGACGAGCACTGCGGAGGCAAGCACAATGCCCTGCCACCGACGCCACGTGGCCCACGTTCGTGACATGGTTCCCGGCACCGCATGGTCGTGATGCCCATGGTCGTGGTGAGCATGGTCGTGATGCGCGTGATCGCCGCCGCGGTGGAGATGTTCGTCAGTAGAGATAATTCACCGCCAATCCGATTCCGCCGCTGAGGAGCGCAACCATGAGGGTGATCTTCAGCAGCACCGCTGTCGTGAAGGTCGTGCGAAGCAGCGCAAGCATCTTGATGTCGATGATGGGCCCGAAGAGCAAGAAGGTGGCGATCGACCCTGGCATGAATGTCGAAGCGAACGGCAGGATGAAGAATGCGTCGACGTTGGAGCAGACCGAGATGATAAAGGCGAGCACCATCATCGCAAGAATCGACCACAAGGGGTTGCTGCCGAGGCTCACGAGCACTTCGCGTGGCACCGCAACCTGCACGACTCCGGCGATGAGCGAACCGACGAACAGGGCCGGCATGATGACGCCGAGCTCGCGGATGAAGAGGTTGACACTCTTGCCGACACGGCCGCGCCCATGCGTCTGCGCGTCCTCCGTCGCGCACTCGGCAGCGAAGCTCGGGGTAAGCAGGCTCTCCTGATCTGGATGCTTGCTGAACACCCAGCCGATGAGGTTCGCGATGAGGAACCCGCCGACGAGACGGGCAATAAGGATGCCGTCGTCGAACCCGAACGCCTGGTGGGTCGTGATGATGGTGATCGGGTTGAGGATGGGAGCCGCGAGAAGGAACGTCATCGCTTCGGAGACCGTGAATCCGCGCAGCACGAGTCCTCGGGCGAGAGGGACATTGCCGCACTCGCAAACCGGGAGGAACATTCCAAGGAACGACACGACCGCTCGGCGACCCCACTCGTTGCGGGGCATGATCTTGGTGATCCAGTGATCTGGAATCCAGAACTGCACGACCGTGGAGAGCACGATGCCGAGAATGACGAACGGCAACGACTCGACGATGACGCTGATGCTCAGCGTCAAGAGATCTTGCACCGCATTCGGGAGCGTTGGAAGGCCGAGCTCCGGTGTCACGGCTCGGATGACGAACAGCGCAACGATGCCGACGACCCCGATAGTCAGGCCGACGATCGTCGGAACGCCAATCCGTCGAGAGGTGACGCGGTCACGCGACTGAACACTCATCGGCTCGTCCACAACTCCCTCACGATTGATCGGTGCTCCTCGCGCCTTCGGGTTGCGCGCCCAGGTCAGTCCACCACGGTGGTCGACTGTGCTGTCCCAGCCTGCACTACCCCGGCGCTCGAGGCGCGACGCGACCCGCGCGATCGGCCCTGTCCTGGCTGCTTCGGCTCTGGCAGGGCGTCGAGCACCGAGCCGAGAATCTGCTCAGCATCCTGCGTGCTGATGCGCCGCTGTGCAGCGGGCGCCTTCGCAACGGGGATGTCGAGAATCTCAAGCACGTCATCGAGGGCGGCCGGAGCATCCGAACCACCGTCGCCACTGCTCGATGCCGATGCCGCAGTTTCGGCCGTAACCCCGGCATCACTCGGCTCTCCAGCCTGAGGCGACTTCGAGCGCGAGCGGCGCGAGCGAGTCGCCTTGGCCGGTGCCACTTCGGTGTCAACGACTGCCGTGGGAGATTCGGGCTCGGGAGCAGCGGCGTGCACCGGGGTGCTCGCCTCGCCGTTCGCCACGATCGTGCTCGCCGCGATCTGGGCGAGCGCGTTCTTGACGTCTTCGGTAATCGCGTGCGTCGCCGGCACCTTGGGCGCGGAGCCGCTGTGAGCACCGTTGCCAGAGTTGCCCGAATTGCCGCCGCCGTTACCACCGTTGCCGCCCTTGCCACCACGACTACGACGGGTCTCCGGCTGCGGGGTCTGCCGATGCTTCGTAACGGGGTCGTGGTGCACGATGATGCCGCGACCGGCGCAGGTGTCACACGGTTCGCTGAACGACTCGAGCAGGCCGAGGCCCAGCTTCTTGCGTGTCATCTGCACGAGGCCGAGGGAGGTGACTTCGGCGACCTGGTGCTTTGTTCGGTCACGGCTCAGGCATTCGACCAGACGGCGGAGTACAAGGTCACGGTTCGACTCGAGCACCATGTCGATGAAGTCGACCACAATGATGCCGCCGATGTCGCGCAGGCGGAGCTGCCGCACGATCTCTTCGGCCGCCTCGATGTTGTTCTTTGTGACGGTCTCTTCGAGGTTGCCGCCAGAACCGACGAACTTGCCAGTGTTGACATCCACAACCGTCATCGCCTCGGTGCGGTCGATCACAAGCGAACCACCCGAGGGCAGCCACACCTTGCGATCGAGCGCCTTCTCGATCTGTTCGCTAATGCGGTACTCGTCGAACGAGTCCTTCTCGCCGAGGTGCGCCTCGACGCGATCGACGAGATCTGGCGCGACCTGGCTGAGGTAGTTCGTGATCGTGTCGCGAGCATCCGTGCCCTCGATGACAAGCTTGTGGAAATCTTCGTTAAAGACATCGCGCACGATCTTGACCAACAGATCGGGCTCGCTGTGGAGCAGGGCTGGAGCGGTGACGCTCTCAAGTGCCGTGCTGATGGCGGACCACTGCGAGGTGAGGCGATTCACGTCGAGCGTCAACTGCTCTTCGGTTGCGCCCTCGGCGGCGGTGCGCACGATGACACCGGTGTTGTCTGGAAGCACCTCTTTGAGGATCTTCTTGAGTCGAGCCCGCTCCGTGTCTGGCAGCTTGCGGCTGATGCCGTTCATGGAGCCGTTCGGCACGTAGACGAGGTAGCGGCCGGGCAGCGAAACCTGGCTTGTCAGGCGGGCACCCTTGTGCCCGACCGGGTCTTTTGTGACCTGCACGAGCACCTTGTCGCCCGGCTTGAGCGCAAGCTCGATGCGGCGTGCCTGGTTCTTGCCCTCGGCAGAGTTCTCGGCGGCAGCCTCCCAATCGACCTCGCCCGAGTAGAGCACGGCGTTGCGACCGCGCCCGATGTCGACGAATGCTGCCTCCATGCTCGGGAGCACGTTCTGCACCCGACCCAGGTAGACGTTGCCGATGAGGGATGCCTCAGACGACTGTGCGACATAGTGCTCAACGAGCACGCCGTCCTCGAGCACGCCGAGCTGGATGCGGTTGTCCTTCTGGCGCACCACCATCGTGCGGTCAACGCTCTCGCGGCGCGCGAGGAACTCGGCCTCCGTGACGACGGGGCGACGGCGTCCAGCATCGCGGCCGTCGCGGCGACGCTGCTTCTTGGCCTCGAGGCGGGTGGAGCCCCGAACCTTCTGCGGCTCATTCGACGGCTCAGGCTGCTGGCGTGGTTCACGCGGCTGACGCGGCTGGCGGGCGGCCGGCTGCGAACGCTCCGACTCGCCCTGCTCGTCGGTGTCACCGGAACGGCGACGCGTGCGGCGGCGTGGTGTCGACGGCTCATCGTCGGCCTGCTCGATCTCGTCGGCGCGGGGCGGCAGCATGGTCGGCAGGTCTGGTGCGCGGAAGAGGAGCGAGGTGGTCGAGGTCGCCACGAGCGGCTCTGGGGCCTTCGAAGGGGCTTCGGATGCCTCAGGCTCAGCCTTCGCTTCGGCGTCTGTCTCTGCTTCCGGCTCAGTCGGTGTGACTTCTGCCTCGGATTCAGCTGGCTTCTTCTTCGCCGGGGCACGCCGAGCCGGAGCGCGCTTTGCCGGTGCCGGAACCTCGGGTGCCGCCTCAGCCGCCGGGGCTGGCTCCGCTACGGGGGCCATCTCAACCACGGGGGCTGGCTCGGCTGCCGGCGCCGCCTCGGGCTCTGGGGCTGTCGCCGCAGGTTCCACCGTCGCCGCGGCTGGCGCAGCCTGCTCCTCAGTCTTCGCTTTGCGGCCGCCAAAGAGTCGACCGCGCTTGCGCGATCCGTCTTTCGGCGCTCCACCGTCTGCAGTGTTGTCGTTTGTCTCCACCATTGCTGGTGCACTCCTCAGCCGGTGCGAAACGCCGCGCGTTCCATCCGGAATTCTCTCTCGCGGTACCCGCAGTGGCGGGAGGCCGCTAATCCTTACGACTCGTGACGGGCGGATACTTCCAGCGTTGCCCCTGCGGTTCCCGTTCGACCGGCGACATTTGCCTGGTCGGTAGTGAACTCACGGATGCTGCTGTAGCGGTATCGGCTCCGTCTCGCTCGTCTTCTGTCAATCATTCGGTACTGCATGCCCGGCGTGTCATGCCGGCGACAATCTCGTCATCCTGTCGCGGTGCGACGCGGCCGGCAGGCCGGAAAGCTCTTCTTCTTTGCCACCGTGAGCGCGGCTCGCAGCGGACTTCTCATAAATTATCGCACGCATCCGCAACGGTGCCGCATTCGGGGGACGCATGTCTGCCGATCTGTGTTGGAGCACCACCTCAGCACAGTGCGAGGATGGTGCCATGGTGCAACACCAGTCCACTCGAGATCGCCAACCGCTGCTCGGGGTCGTGATTGCGGTCATTGGTACCGCTGTGTGGATCGGATGCTTCATCGCGACGCTGTATGCCCTTGACGGCATGAACTCGGACTCACCCGCGACGCTGGGGCTTCTCGGCATTCCGTGGAGCGCTGTCGGCCTCGCCATTTCGGCGGCGGGGATCGGCGTCGGTGTGCTCTCGGCGGCCCGTGGGCGGCCCGGAAGGGCACCGCGTCGGCTGCTGGCGGGCGTCGTCACCGTGACCGCTGGAGTGATCGGGCTCGGCGCGGCATGGGCGCTCACCGCCGACAAAGTGATCACCCTCACCGAGCCACAGGCATCACTCGAATGCAACTTCAGTCTGCTCGTGCAATGCGGGGCCAACCTCGAGTCGTGGCAGGGGGCCGTCTTCGGCTTCCCGAATCCGCTGCTCGGGCTCTCGGCATGGCCAGCGGTAATCGTCGTCGGAGCGGCGCTCGCGGCAGGCATCCGAATTCCCACCTGGCTGTGGGCGGCATTCACGACGGGCGTCGTTGGCGCCATGGCGTTCGTCGCGTGGCTCATCGCGCAGAGCGTGTTCACGCTCGGCACCCTCTGCCCGTGGTGCATGGTCACCTGGATAGTCACAATTCCACTGTTCTGGTTCAGCATCGCCGAACTCGCTCGGCGCTCCGGTTCGGCGCGCATCGCCGCCGCCGGGGCGAAGACGATCGGCTGGCTGCCCCTCATCACCGTGCTGAGCTACCTCACGGTGGCGATCATCGCCCAGCTGCGGCTGGACGTGATCGCCTACCTCTGAGGCCGTGCCTCTGGTGCCGCTGGTGTGGCGTCAGGAAAACCAGAGCGCAAGCTCGCGAGCGGCCGACTCGGGAGAGTCGCTGCCGTGCACAAGGTTTTGCTGCACGCGGAGACCCCAATCGCGGCCGAGGTCGCCACGGATCGTCCCGGGCGCCGCCGTCGTCGGGTCGGTGGTGCCGGCGAGCGAGCGGAATCCCTCGATCACGCGATTGCCCGCGATGCGAACGGCAACAACCGGGCCACTCTCCATAAACTCGACGAGCGGCTCGTAGAAGGGCTTGCCCTCGTGCTCCGCGTAGTGCTGAGCGAGCAGGTCGCGGTCGGGTTGCACGAGTCGCAGGTCGACGAGCTGGTAGCCCTTCGCCTCGATGCGGGCGAGGATCTGGCCGGTGAGGCCGCGGGCAACGCCGTCAGGCTTGACGAGGACGAGCGTTTCTTCGATGTCGATAGACACGGGTTCTCCTTACTTCTGGGGGCTGGTGTGGTCTGGATGAATAGGTGTGTGGAACGGCGGATCAGGATGCTGCCGCGTCGGCGGCGAATGCGGCATTGCGCCGGTCAATGCGCTGCCCCATGACAAAGCAGTACACCCAGATGGCGACAAAGATTGCGCCGCTGACGAAGAGTGCCGGCAGCAAGAACCCCAGCGCAAGCAGGGCGACCTGGAGCCCCCACCCAAGCCATTCGCCCCAGGCGAAGCGCAGGAATGCTGCGGCGACCAAGAGCACCGCCATGAACGCAATGCCGCCGCCGAACGCGACAAGCGGCGGCACCAGGTCGAGGCCGAAGACTGTGAGGGCAATGAAGAACACGAGGGCTGCCTCGAGCCCGAGCACAATCGACAGCAGGGTTTCGCTCACCGAGCGAACCCTGCGCGGCTGTGCTGCCGGCTCGGCCGTCATGCCTTCCACCCCCGCTGTGCCGCGAGCTCGATGGCCTCACCGACGAGGGTGATCGAGCCCGTCACGACGACGGCCCGCTTCGCCGACTCGCCCGCCCAACTGCGCGCAGCATCCGCCGCCTCAGCGAGCGCGTCGTACTCCCAGGTCGAGTCCGGCCCCGCAATGTTGCGCACCCCGTAGGCGAGGTCGTCGGATGCGACAGCGCGGCTCGATGCCGACTGGGTCACATAGAACCGGGCCGCGAGCGGTGCGAGCGCCCCGACGATGCCGTCGAGATCTTTGTCCTCGAGGACCCCGAGCACGACCGCGACCTCGTCGAAGTCGAAAAACTCGGCCATCGCCGCCGTGAGCGCCGCCGCACCAGCAGGGTTGTGTGCGGCATCGACGAGCACAGTCGGTTCGATGCCGACAAGCTCGAGGCGGCCGGGCGAGGTTGCCTCGGCGAGGCCCTCTTCGACGACATCGCTCACAATCGCCTGGCTGCCGCCACCCAGGAACGACTCGACCGCCGCGATCGCCACAGCGGCGTTTTGCGCCTGGTGCGCGCCGTAGAGCGGCAAAAACACCTCGGCATAGGTCGTGACGCGGCCACGCACCGAGACGAGCTGCCCGCCGACCGCCATGGTCGAGGATGCGACGTCGAAGGCGCCGCCCTGCAGCACGAGCTCAGCGCCGAGCGCATCGGCGCGCGACTGCAGCTCCGTGAGCGCCGCGGCATCCTGTCGTGCGGAAACCACAATCGATCCAGCCTTGATGATGCCGGCCTTCGTGCGGGCGATTTCGCTCACCGTCGAACCCAAACGGTGCATGTGATCGAGCGAAATCGGTGTGATCACGGCGACCGCGGCATCCGCAATGTTCGTCGAATCCCACTCGCCGCCCATGCCGGTCTCGAGCACAATGACATCGACCGGTGCGTCGGCGAAACTCACGAAGGCGAGCAGCGTGAGCGCTTCGAAGAACGTCAATGGCTCCTCGCCCGCTATCTCGAGCTCCGAATCGGCAAGCTCGAGGTAGGGGGTGATGTCGCGCCAGTTCGCGATGAGCGCCTCATTGCTGATCGGCTCGCCATCAATGAGAATGCGTTCGTTGACGCGGCGCAGGTGCGGGCTCGTGAGCACGCCCGTGCGCAACCCGTGGGCGCGCAGCAGGCTGTCGATGATGCGGGTCGTGCTCGTCTTGCCGTTCGTGCCAGCAACGTGGATGACCGGGGCAGACGACTGCGGATCCCCCAGCAGCGCGGCGGCACGCCGGGTCGGCTCCAAGCGCACGCGCGGCGCGGACTCGCCCACGCGGGCGAGGAGGGCGGCATACACCGCGTCGGCCTCCGACTGCAGGAGCGAGTCGTCGGAAAGTTCCGGGTCGTCTGAGAGTGGTTGGCGATCAGACATCGATAGTGGCTCCCCATCGTTCGACGTCGATCACAATGCGAGCGACGTTGGAATACTGTGCGGCGCGGATCTCGGCTCGCTGGGCGCCGACCCGACCAAACGCTTCGGCGCCAGCACCGCGGCGAATCTCGGTGGCGCGGGCGAGCGTCTCGCCCGAGATGAGCTCGACAAACGACTCGATGGCCGTGGCATCCGCATCGCTTTCGACAAACAGTTCGAGACGGATGCGGTCACTCACGTTGAGGCGGGCAGCGCGACGTGCGTCCTGCACGGCGCGGATGATGTCCCTCGCCAGGCCCTCGGCCTCCAGCTCGGGTGTCGTCGCCGTTTCGAGCAGCACGAAGCCGCCGCCGGGGAGGAAGGTGATGGCGCGATCCGACGAGCCGGCGGTGAGCTCAAGCTCGAACTCCCCCGGCAGCAATTCGATGCCACCGACGACAACATGTTCCCCCTGCGGCGCCCAATCCCCCGCCCTCGCTGCACCGATGACCTGCTGCACGGCCTTGCCGATGCGAGGCCCGGCCGCCCGAGCGTTGACGGTGAGCTTGCGCTCGATGCCGAACGCGCCAAGGCTGTCCTCGCCGAGCGGCTCGAGCCTGACGTCCTTGACATTGAGCTCATCGCGCACGATCGACGAGAACTCACTGAGGCGGTCGCCATCGTCGCTCACGATCGTGAGGCTCGCGAGCGGCAGGCGCACACGCTTGCCCGTCGCCTTGCGCAGCGCAAGACCAGCTGACGCGATCTCTCGGACGCGGTCCATCGTCGTCGCGAGCACATCATCAGCCGGGAACGCCGCAGCGTCAGGCCAATCGCTGAGGTGCACACTGCGGCCCCCAGTGAGGCCCTGCCACACCGACTCCGTGACGAGCGGCGCGAGCGGCGCCGCCAGCCGCGTGAGCGTCTCCAGCACGGTGAACAGCGTGTCGAATGCCTCGGTATCGGTGCCGCTCCAGAAGCGGTCACGGCTGCGCCGCACATACCAGTTCGTGAGCACATCGGCGAAGTCACGCAGCGCAGCAGCCGCGAGCGGGGAGTCGAGTGCGTCAAGGTGCGACGTGACATCCGTCACCAGTTGGCGCGTCTTGGCGAGCAGGTAGCGGTCGAGCACATTGCTCGAATCGGTGCGCCACTGCGCTTCGTATCCGCCCTCCTTTGCGGCATTCGCGTAGAGGGTGAAGAAGTAGTAGGTGCTCCACAGCGGCAACAAGAACTGCCGAACACCCTCACGGATGCCCTCCTCTGTCACGACAAGGTTGCCCCCGCGGATGACCGACGACGACATGAGGAACCAGCGCATCGCATCGGCGCCATCACGCTCGAACACCTCGTTCACGTCGGGGTAGTTGCGCAGCGACTTCGACATCTTCTGGCCGTCGTTGCCGAGCACAATGCCGTGGCTGATGACATTGCTGAACGCCGGACGGTCGAAGAGCGCGGTCGACAGCACGTGCATGAGGTAGAACCAGCCACGGGTTTGGCCGATGTACTCCACGATGAAGTCGGCCGGGTTGTGGCTCTCGAACCATTCACGGTTCTCGAACGGGTAGTGCACCTGCGCATACGGCATCGACCCGGAGTCAAACCACACGTCGAAGACATCCTCGATGCGGCGCATGGTGGAGCGACCGGTCGGGTCGTCCGGGTTCGGGCGCGTCAGGTCGTCGATGTACGGCCGGTGCAGGTCGGGTTCGCCGGCCTCATTGAGCGGGAGCCTGCCGAAGTCCTCCTCTATCTCGGCGAGCGAGCCGTAGACATCAACGCGCGGGTAGTCGGGGTCATCGCTCTTCCACACCGGGATCGGCGAACCCCAGTAGCGGTTGCGCGACACCGACCAGTCGCGGGCATTCTCAAGCCACTTGCCGAACTGCCCGTCCTTCACATTCTCCGGCACCCAGGTGATCTGCTCATTGAGCTCGATCATGCGGCTTTTAAACTCCGTGACCCGGATGTACCAGCTCGACACTGCCTTATAGATGAGCGGCTTGCGGCACCGCCAGCAGTGCGGGTAGCTGTGCTCGTAGCTCTTCTGCTGCAGCAGACGCCCGTCGGCCTTGAGCAGCTGGGTCAGCGGCTTGTTGGCCTCGAACACCTGCTGGCCCGCCACCGGCTCGACGGCGCTGAGGAACCGCCCGCCCTCGTCGACCGAAATGATGACCGGGATACCCGCCTTCGCCGTCGTGACCTGGTCGTCCTCGCCGTAGGCGGGCGCCTGATGCACGATGCCGGTGCCCTCACCGGTCGCGACATAGTCGGCCACGAGGATCTGCCACGCACTCTCGGTGCCATACGTCGCGACGTCGGCGTAAAAATCCCACAGCCGGTCATACTGCACCCCGCCGAGCTCGGCGCCCTTGACGGTGCGACGAACGGCGGCCGTAGCATCCGCTGCGCTCTCATAGCCGAGATCTTTGGCGTACGCCGCCACCGTGTCTGCAGCGAGCAGGTAGTCGGCGACACCCTCAGCAGCGCCATCGCCGCCACCGAGCGGACCGCTCGGCACGACGGCGTAATCGATCGCGGGGCCGACGGCGAGCGCCAGGTTCGTCGGGAGGGTCCACGGGGTGGTCGTCCAGGCGAGCGCCCGCACCGCGGTGAGCCCCAGCGCCTCGGCCTTCTCACCGACGAGCGGGAACGTCACCGTGACGGTTTGGTCCTGGCGCATCTTGTAGACGTCGTCGTCCATGCGGAGCTCGTGATTGGAAAGGGGGGTCTCGTCGTTCCAGCAGTACGGGAGCACCCGGAAGCCCTCATATGCGAGCCCCTTGTCGTGGAGCTGCTTGAACGCCCAAAGCACGCTCTCCATGAACGTGACGTCGAGGGTCTTGTAGTCGTTGTCGAAATCAACCCAGCGCGCCTGCCGGGTGACATACTCCTGCCACTCCTGCGTGTACTCCAGCACCGACTCGCGGGCCTTCGCATTGAAAACCCCGATGCCCATGTCCTCGATCTGCTGCTTCTCGGTGATGCCGAGCTGGCGCATCGCCTCGAGCTCGGCCGGCAGACCGTGCGTGTCCCAGCCGAAGCGACGGTGCACCTGCTTGCCGCGCATCGTCTGATAGCGCGGAAAGAGGTCCTTCGCATACCCCGTGAGCAGGTGACCGTAGTGCGGGAGCCCGTTCGCGAACGGGGGTCCGTCGTAGAAGACCCACTCCTCGCAACCGTCACGGTTGTCGATCGATGCCTGGAACGTCTCGTCGCCCTTCCAGAACGCGAGGATGTTGCCCTCAATCGCCGGAAAGTCGGGGCTCGGGGTCACCGGGGTGGCCGATGAACCGTCGTGGGCGGGGCGCGGGTAGCTCAAATCTTCTCCTGGCAGTGACGATGCTGCACGAGGACGGCGGATGATCTGCTCACCACCGCGGTACCACCCCGCTTGCCACACACCGGCGTCTCCACCCGCAATGCGACCGCTTGTTCATTGGCTGTGACGGGCCAGACCCGTTCGGTTCTAGTGAGCGGGCACCGAAGCATCCGCTGTTCTGCCGAAAGCTCCCCGGTGATAGCCGGATCAACGCCTGTGCATCAAGGATACCGCGTGCACGCTGCGCCGCCGAATGGGTCAGCAGGCCACCCGGCTGTGGACAACGGATGCCGCGGCTCGGGCGTCACCGATAGCGTCGGCGGATGCGAACACTTCGACGCACTGTGCCGCTCGCCGTGGCGTGTGTGCTCCTCCTCGCAGCCTGCGGGCAGCAGACCCCAACGCCCACACCGACACCCTCGGCGAGCGCGGCACTCTTCGACTCCGACGAAGAAGCGTTGGCCGCGGCGGAGGAGGCGCTTGCGGCGTTTTGGGCCGTGACCAACCAAATCCTGCAAGAAGGTGGCACCGATCCGGAACGAATCGCCGACGTCGTCTCCGAAGAAGCGCTGGAGGGTGAGCTCGATTCGTTCACTCGGTTTGCCGCTGCCCAGAGATCACAGACTGGCTCCATCGAGTTCAGCGACACCCAACTGCAGCAGTGGTTCGGTTCATCCGAGAAAACCACCGTGATGGTGACCACCTGCCTCGACTACTCGAGCCGCACCGTATTCGAAGCGAATGCTGAGCTCGACCTTTCCCATGTCCCCAACCGTCAGCGCTTCGAAGCCGCACTTACCTCAACGAACGGCGACAGCCTTCGTCTCGAAAGCATGGAGCTATGGTCCGACTCAAGCTGCTGATCGCCGTCCTCCTGATCAACATGTCAGTTCTCGCATCCACGATGGTCGCTCACGCACAAGATCAGTGCTCCGAAGAAGACCGCAAGTATGGGGTTTGCGTGAGCGCCGCGAACGACGACGACAGCGATTCGGTGACGCTCGAAGCCGAGACCACTCCCGGAGCTCCCGCGCAGGGTGACCGGGCAGCCTCAGACGGTGACGGCACCGAGTCGAATGCTCGCGTCGAGACAGACATCTTCACCGGCACGACCGACGGCATCAACTTCACCTGCACCGACGCCACCTCGGACCTGTGCGTCAGCGTGCGACGCGGCCCGCGCATCAGCGACATGGTGTCGTTCGGCGCCGCCGCACCAACGTTGGCGATGGAGCCCGCGACCTGGATCGCGGTTGGGCTTCCCACAAACTTCATCGCGGGCGCCGGCACGCATGTTCGCACCGGGCTGCTGCTCGGTGACCCCGCATCCGTCGAGTTCACCCCGGTCGGCTATCGCTTCGACTTCGGCGACGGCACCGTCGTGTCGACCGGGACTGGTGGCGCGACGTGGGACGACTTGGGGCTCGTCGAGTTCGCCAGCACCCCGACGAGTCACGTGTACCGGGAATCCGGTTCGTATACGATCACCGCGTCGGTCATCTACAGCACGCGCTACGCGTTCCACTCCGACAATCAGTGGCACTCGATTTCCGGAACCCTGTCGGTCGAGTCGACGCTCACGGCGTCGGCGTTCCGGGTGAAGACGGTGCTTGTGAGCAAGGACTGCATTCAGAACCCGACCGGGCCCGGCTGCTGACCCGGCACCGAAGACAGTTCGAACTGCGGCCGCGAGCAAGGCAAGCCGTCGCGGGTGAGGCGCTCCCACAGGCTGCGCGGCCGGCGCAACTCGCGCGGTTCCCAGCGGGAGAACATCCGCACCTGCCGTCGAATCTCGTTCTCGCGCTCCTTCTCCTCGAGAAACACCTGCGCAGGGGTCCTTCCTCGCAACAACGCGGGGTCGTCGTACTTCGACCGGCCGTCGCACTCGCCCACGTGACCGAACTCCTCCCAGAAGAAATCGACCTCGGCGGTTCGTCCATCGAGCCGGAAGCTTTTCTGCAACACCGGTCGGGGAAACCCAAGCTGGTGGATGACGACCCGGCTCCACGACTCGGCAGGCGAATCCGACAGTGTTGTGGCGAACTCGGCTGCGGCTGCCGCGCGACGCCACCCACGCCGACCCCGCAGCGACCCCACCGTCTCGAGGAGCTGCTCGCGCGTGGTGAGCGGCGCCAGCCGACGCTTGCGATGGAGTGCGGAGTCCATCGCGACAACCCCATCAGCGAACGGCAGTTCGCGCGCTAGGTCGATCACGGTGCGTTCCGGCGTCGTCACGAGGCATCCGTGGATGGATGTCACGTGCTCCGCGTCGATCGCCGTACAGCGCCGCCGAAACCCACCGTCGGAGCGTCCGCCACTTGCCTTCCCAATGGTGATGTCCACCTGTGTGGGCCATTCACCGAGAATCCGGATGCCCCAGAGTGCTGCAGCGGCAAAGTGTGAAAAGACTCTCGGTTCCCGCATCCGCTCGGCCGCACCGGTGACGCGTGCACGGTGCCTCGCGAGGCCGTCGAGTGCGGCCCATTCCGCGGCGGGGGCATAGATTCCGGTCGAGACCCGCACGATGGTGCCATTCGACAGGCCTCGACGCAGGGCTGAGTCAGGGGTTCCGACCGTGACTGCATCCCGCCGTCTGATGAGGAAGTCCGCTGCGCGCGACAGTGCTCGATCATGGCGATCTCGGGCTTCGCGCAACGCCCGACTGCAGCGGCACGGGTGGTGCTGGCGCCGGCCGACGGTGTGGAGGAGCCCTGGCCGGGCGTGGTGGTGCCTCTGGCTGGCCGTGGTGGTGCCCCTGGCGGCGCCCCGACCGGTGTTGAGCGGGTGTTTCTTGCGGGGGCGGGTGAAGTTTCGCCCACCCCCGCAAGAAACACCCGCCGAAGCGGTGCGGCACACGCGGGCGACGCGGGCGGAGCGGCACACGCGGGCGACGCGGCGACCAGCAGAATCCGCAGGCACCGGTGGGATGCTGGATGCATGGCAGTCACCGCACAGTCTCTCGATGACCTCCGCAAGCGCACGAGCGTGAAGTGGCGCACGCATCCGGATGACGTGCTCCCGCTCTTCGTCGCGGAACTCGACTTTGCGCTCGCCGAGCCGATCGCGGAGGCGCTGCACGAGCGCATCCGCCTCAACGACACGGGGTATACCTCGGGCGGGCCGGAGCTGCCTGAGTCGTTCAGCCGGTTCGCGCTCGCACGCTGGGGCTGGGTGGTTGATCCGGCACACGTGCGCACGACCGCCGACGTGAGCATGGGCATCGTGGAGTGCCTGCGGCGGGTCACCGAGCCGGGCGATGGCGTGATCATCACTCCTCCCGTCTATCCCCCGTTTTTCGATCTCGTGCGCGAGGCGGGAGCAGACATTGTCGAGGTGCCGCTCCTCGACACGGGCACCACGTGGGAGCTCGACCTCGACCGCATCGACGACGCGTTCGCTTCTGGTGCGAAGACGATGGTGCTCTGCAATCCGCACAACCCGCTGGGGCTCCCGCACTCGCGGGCGCAACTTGAGGCCCTCGCCGCGATCGCCGAACGGCACGGCGCCATGATCATCAGCGACGAGATTCATGCGCCCCTCACGCACAGCGACGGTCACTACATCCCCTTCTTGACGGTGAGCGAGGCGGCGCGCGAACACGGTGTCGCGATCACCTCGGCGAGCAAAGCCTTCAACCTGGCGGGGCTCAAGTGCGCGCTTATCGTTTCTGCGTCGCCACGCGTGCGCGCGATCGTCGATGGCATGTACCAGGAGGTGTTTTGGCGCACCGGCCATTTCGGGGTGCACGCGAGCATCGCGGCGTTCGATCACGGGGCCCCATGGCTCGACGAGGCGATCGCGACACTTGAGGCAAACCGGATGCTGCTCACCCGCCTTCTCGCCGAGCACCTGCCTGCAGCGCACTACCGCGAGCCGGTCGCGAGTTTTCTCGCCTGGGTGGATTTCTCGGAGTCGGGTTTGGGCGATGACCCGGGGCGTCGCATCCTTTCGGCAGCGCGCGTGGCGTTGGCACCGGGTCCTGGGTTTGGTACACAGGGCACAGGTTTTGCGCGTCTCAACTTCGGATGTTCCCAAGAAGTGCTAACGCTCGCCGTCGAACGCATCGCGGACGCTACGCTCACAACACGATGACTGAAAACACCACCGGCAACGACGCCAACACAAGCCCTCCGAACGATGCAATCGTCCTCTCGGTGACCGATGGGCTCGCCCGCGTCACGATGAACCGGCCGCATCGGCTCAACGCGATTGATGAGGCTGCGGCGCGACGCTGGCGCGACATCGCCGCTGAGGTGACGAGCCGCGACGATGTGCACGCGGTGCTGCTCGATGCTGCTGGCACGGCGTTCTGCGCTGGGGGTGACGTGCTGGCGATGGCCGGCGACGCCTACGACGATGCGACGATCGACGGGCTCGCCGACATCATCCACGAGGGTCACGCCCTCTACCGGCACGGCGGCAAGCCGATCGTCGCCGCGGTGCAGGGCGCGGTGGCGGGTGGCGGCGTGGGGTTCATGCTCACGGCCGACTACATCATTGCCGCCGATTCGGCGTTCTTCGCTTCACGCTACGCGGCGGTCGGCCTCACCCCGGATTGCGGGGTGAGCACGCTCCTTCCTGAGGCGGTCGGCATGCGTCGCGCGCTCCAGTTTGTGCTGAGCAACCGGCGTCTTTCGGCGGCAGAGGCGCTCGAGTGGGGTCTTGTGACAGAGGTCGTCGCGCTCGATGACATCGGCACTCGGGCGCGGGAGATCGCCGATCACTGGCTCACTGGAGCCCCTGGCGCCTACGGTCAGGCCCGACGCCTCCTGCGCGCGGCGCCGCTCCGCGACGTGCAGTCGTCGCTCGATGATGAGGCGAGGACGATCGCCGCGGCATTCCGCTCCGACGATGCCACCCGCCTCATCGCCGCCTTCTCTGCACAGCGAGCCAAATAGTCGACGGGCGGGGCTGGGCGACGCTCAGCCGACGACGGTGCCCCGAGTGTTCGGCACGCAGTGGGTCATCTGCAGCCCCGTGACATCCCGTGTTCCGTTGTTTCCGAGGTTCTCGATGCGCTGCATCTCGTCGGCGCTCAGCGTCTGGGTCGCGAGCGGGCCGAGGTCGGCGATCTGTTCGAGCCGGATGCCGAGACCTTCGCCCACTCGCGCGCCGAGTTCGTCGTCGCACAGGTAGAAGTGCCAGAGCATGCGCTCCTGGACGGGCTGAGCGGCCTCACTGATGAGGGTGACGAAGTTGTTGACGAGGTCGTCTTTTTCCCACGGTTCGAGCAGCTGGTAGCGCTGGCCCGCCTGCGTGTAGTCGTTGGTGCGCGGCAACCGTGCACGAACGAGACGGCCGTGGAGTTCTGGCCCGATCTCCGACTGGTGTTCGCGCGGGGCCTCGCTGAGCCCGCCCGTGATGGACGGCTCGTAGTTGACGTGGGGATTCTCGCCGGCACCATCGACGTGGTACGTCATCTGGCCGTCACGCTGGTTGGTCGCGACCTTCGCGTTCTTCGCCTGGTTCACGGGGAGCTGGAGGTAGTTCGGGCCGACGCGATAGCGCTGCGTGTCGCTGTAGGAGAAGGTGCGACCGACGAGCATTTTGTCGTCCGAGAATTCGAGCCCGTCGACGAGCACACCGGTGCCGAAGGAGATCTGCTCGTTCTCGGCGAAGAAGTTCTCCACATTGCGATTGAGCGTCATTGTGCCGATGTGATGGGTCGGAAATTCGTTCTCTGGCCAGACCTTTGTGTCGTCGAGCGGGTCGAAGTCGAGCTCCGGATGCTCGTCGTCGCTCATGAGCTGCACGTGCAGCTCCCATTCGGGATAGTCGCCCGCTTCGATCGCGTCGTGGAGGTCTTTGGAGGCGTGACCGAGGTCCGCGCCCTGCACGACGGCGGCATCCGCCTCCGTGAGGCTCGCGACGGGCTGCCGCGGCAGCCAGTGGTACTTGACGAGGTGGCTCTCCCCTTCAGCGTTGACCCAGCGGTAGGTGTTGACGCCGAACCCTTGCATGCTGCGGTAGTTCGCGGGGATGCCGCGCGGGCTGAACAGGTTCACGAGCATGTGCATCGCTTCGGGCGTCTGCGACATGAAGTCGAAGATACGGGCCGGCTCCTGCCGGAACGTCACGGGGTCAGGCTTGAGCGAGTGGATCACGTCGGGAAACTTCAGTGCATCGCGGATGAAGAACACCGCGAGGTTGTTGCCGACGAGATCCCAGTTGCCGTCTTCCGTGTAGAACTTCACGGCGAAGCCGCGAGGGTCACGGGCGGCCTCGGAGGAGTCCCGACCGCCGATGACGGTCGAGAAGCGGATCGCGACATCCGTCTGCTTGCCCGGCTCCCGAAAGAGCTTCGCCCGGGTAAAGCGGGAGATTGGCTCCCCGCCCACCGTGCCGGTTGCGGTGAAGGTGCCGTAGGCAACGAACCCCCGCGCGTGGACGACACGCTCAGGGATGCGTTCGCGGTCGAAGTGGCTGATCTTCTCGAGAAACTGGTAGTTCTCGAGGGTTGCCGGCCCGCGGGCACTGATCGTGCGGGTGTTCTGGTTATCGACAACCGGATGCCCCTGTCTCGTCGTGAGGGTTCCGCTTGAGAGTCTGGTCTCGCCGGCCATTTCGCGCTCCTTCGATCGGTGGGGCGCGAGCAATGCTCGAAGCGTTCCGGGGGTGATTGCCCGCGCTGACTGCAGCCTTACACAGGCACTCGTGCCGGGGCCCAAACGCTCGGAGAATGTGGAGGAACGCCGCGCTGCGCCCGAAACCCCCTACTATGGGCGAGGAATCCTGCGCCCGACCCGGGCGGCCACCTGCACCACCTGCCCCGGAAGGATCGCAGCGTGTCGACTTTGACCCTCAGCTACGGCCGCCCCACTCTCGCCGACCGTCTCTTCACCCGAAGCATCGCAACGGACCTCGTGCTGATCTCTGCTGGCGCCGTGCTCACCGCGCTCGCCTCGCAGCTGTACATTCCGATGCAGCCGGTGCCGATCACGATGCAGACTCTTGCCGTGCTGCTTGTCGGCAGCACGCTCGGCGCGACGCGCGGCGCCCTCTCGATGGCGCTCTACCTCACCCTCGGCCTCGTTGGCTTGCCCGTCTACAGCGAGGGTGCATCTGGCCCCGAGGTGCTCTTCGGCGCGACCGGCGGCTACATCATCGGCTTCGTTGTCGCCGCAGCCCTCACCGGGTGGCTCGCACAGCGCAACTGGGACAAGAAGTTCCTCGGGGCCGCCGTGTCGTTCAGCGCGGGCACGATTGTGATCTTCGCTTTCGGCCTCGTCGGCCTCAGCATCGCACTGGGCGGCACGCTTGAGGAGACCCTCGCGTGGGGTCTCTACCCGTTCATCATCGGTGGCATCGTGAAAGCGGCTATCGCGACCGCCGTCATCCCCGCGACGTGGAAGCTCTCTGATCGCCTTGCGGAGCGACGCGACTGATCGTTGCCCACTTGACGATGGCCCGGCCGGGGGTCTGGTCGGGTCATCGTCGTCTCGGCAGTATGCTGGATCGTTGGGATTGTTGTACCGAGTTGATCTAAGGAGCGCGGGCCACTTTCCTGACATCAGTCGTTTCGAACCGTGAGGATCGCATGCTCCGCGCCGCCCGCATCATGACCATCTGCGGGAGTTCCGCACTCGTTCTCGCCCTCGTTGCAGGCTGCGCCAGCACCCCCACCGAATCGGAGGAGCCCACGCGCGGCGGCACGCTCGTCTACGCGACCGGTGACGCCGAACCCACCTGCCTCGACCCGCACGTTGGCGGCAACTACCCGCAGGCGCTCCTTGCCACGCAGTACATCGAATCGCTCGTCTCAAAGAGCAGCGATGGCGAGATTCTGCCGTGGCTCGCCGAGTCGTGGGAGGAGAGCGCCGACGGCCTGAGCTGGGAGTTCGTGATTCGGGACGATGTGCAGTTCACCGACGGCACCCCGCTCGATGCTGCTGCGGTCGCAGCGAACATCGCCCACCTGCAAGACCCGGAGACAGGATCCTCGACCGGGTATCTCGCGGTGAGCAAGATCACGGCGGCCGAAGCCACCGAGGAGTTCACCCTTCGCCTGACGCTCTCCTCACCCGACAGCGCGCTGCTCGAGTCATTCTCGATGCCGTGGCTGGGCATCCAGTCACCGACGGCGCTCGAGCGTGACCAGGCAACGAACTGCGAGTCCCCCGTCGGCACTGGGCCGTTCATCGTCGAGAGCTGGACTCGTCAAGACAGCATCACGCTCGTGCGCAACGATGACTACACGTCGGCCCCGCAGGATGCCGAGAATGACTCCACCGCCTGGCTCGACGGCATCGAGTGGCGCTTCATTCCCGACGCCGCATCGCGCTACGCCGCGCTGCAGTCGGGCGAGGTCGATGTGATCGACAACCCGCAACCCGATTCGCTCGCCGCCGCGACCGCTGGCGGAGAGATCACGGCGATTGCGGCGCCCCGGCCCGGAGCGTCGAACCGCATCGAGCTGAACTCCTCGAAGGCGCCCTTTGATGACGAACGGGTGCGTGAGGCGTTCGTGCGCTCGGCATCGGTGAACGCCGGCATCGAGGCACTGTTCTTCGGCACGGCCGACCGCTCCTACAGCGTGCTTTCGAGCGTCGAAGCGGAGTCGCTCTCCCTGCCCGAGTACTTCGAAGAGGATCTCGCCGCCGCCGAGGCGCTGCTCGACGAGGCCGGCTGGAGCGAGCGTGACACGGATGGCGTCCGGATGCGCGACGGCGAACGCCTTAGCGTGCAGTTTCCGGTCAGCACAAACCAATCGGTGCCTGCAGAGCAGTCACTCTTCGAACAGATCCAGGCGAACGCCAAGGAGGTCGGATTCGAGGTCGTGCTTGAGCCGCTCGACCTCTCAAGCTGGTATGGCGCCCTGGCGGCAGACGAGTACAACCTCGTGAGCGCCCCGTACACCAAGGTCGGCCCTGATGTGCTCCGCATCCTGTACCACTCCGACTCGATCGTCCCGGCGCCGAGCGGCTACTTTGCCAACCTGGCACAGCTCAGCGACCCCGAGCTCGACCGACTGCTCACCGAGGCGAGCGAGACGACCGAGCCGGAGCTGCGCACCGAGCTGTATGCCGAGGCTCAGGAGATCGTGCTGAGCGGCTATTACGTGCTGCCCCTCTACGACCAGCAGAACCACTACCTTCACTCCTCAGCGGTGCAGGGCATGCGGGCACTCCCCACCGTCTCGACGCCGACGTTCCTCGACGCCTGGCTCACCCGCTGACGATGCTGCGCTGGATCGCCCTGCGGGTGGCGGGCGGCGCATTCGTGCTCTGGGCGATCGCGACGCTCATCTTCTTCGCGCTCCGGCTCGTGCCTGGCGATCCCGCCGAGGCACTGCTCGGCGGGCCAGGCTCGCAAGCGTCGGAGGAGGCGCTCGCGCTCGTGCGCGAAGAGCACGCGCTCGACCGACCCCTCGCAGAGCAGTACCTGCTCATGCTGGGGCGCCTCCTGGTGGGCGACCTGGGCACCTCGTACTCCCTACGCCGGGGCGTGCTCGAGCTCATCGGCCAGCAGTTTTGGGGAACCCTCCTGCTCACCGTGCTCTCGCTCGCCGTCGCGTGGGTCATCGCGCTCGCGCTCGCGACGTGGGCGACCCGCGGCAGCCGGATCGGGCGGGCGCTCGCGTCAGGGCTCGAGGTCGTGGCATCCGCGGTGCCGCACTTCTGGCTCGCGTCGATGCTCATCCTGCTCTTCAGTACGACCCTCGGCTGGCTGCCCCCCGTGAGCGTGTCTGGGCCCGCCGGGCTCGTGTTGCCCGTGCTCACGCTCGCGCTGCCGCTCGCCGGCTTTCTCGCCCAGGTGATGCGGGAGTCGCTCGATGACGCCCTCGAATCGCCGTTCGTCACCTCCGCACGGGCGCGCGGCGAAAGCGAGAACGGGGTGCGCTGGAGGCATGCGATCCGGCACGCTGCGCTGCCAGCCATCTCGCTCTCCGGGTGGGCGTTCGGCGCTCTGCTCAGTGGCGCCGTCATCGTCGAAACCGTCTTTGCGAGGCCGGGGCTCGGCCGCAGTCTCATGAACGCCGTGACCGCCCGCGATATCCCCATGGTCACCGGCATCGCCCTCGTCTCGGCTCTCGCCTTCGTGATCGTGACGATCGCGACCGACGCGATCGACCGGCTTGCCGACCCACGGCTGAAGGCATCGTGAGCACGCCAGCGCTCGACGCCCCCCGCCCGGACCTCACCGCGACACGGGTGCGCGCTCGCACGGGGGCACGGCCGACACTCGGCGAGCTCGTGAGCATCGGCATCATCGCGATCATCATCGTCGCGGCGCTCGCGCCGAATCTGCTTGCTCCGGGGAATCCGCTCGCCATCGCGCCGGCGGATGCCTTCAGCCCGCCGTCGTGGGCCCACCCCTTCGGCACCGACGAATCGGGGCGCGACGTCTACACCCGCGTCGTGCACGGCACCGCCCAGTCGCTGCTCATCGGCCTTGCCGCGACCGCGATCGGCATCGGCCTCGCGCTCGTGCTCGGCACCCTCGGCGCGGTCGGCGGCCGAGTGTTCGATTTTGCGACAACCCGCGTCACCGAAGTGCTTTTCGCCCTGCCGGGCCTGCTCCTTGCCCTCGTCTTCATCGCCATCGCCGGGCCGGGCGTCGTCACCACCACGATCGCCGTCGGGCTCTCGACCGCGCCGGGCTATGCGCGCATCATCCGCAGCCGCATCCTCGCCGTCCGTCGCTCCGGCTATGTCGAGGCGGCCGTTGTGCTCGGTGAGCGCCCATCGCGAATTCTGGGCCGCCACATCTTGCCGAACGCCGTCGCCCCCGTCTTCGTGCTCGCCACCCTCGGCGTTGGCCAGGCAATCGTCTGGGCGTCGTCGCTGAGCTATCTCGGGCTCGGGGTCGTGCCGCCCGCCGCCGAGTGGGGCGCCATGCTCGCCGCCGGCCGCCCCTACATCAGCGTGGCCTGGTGGATGACAGTGTTCCCAGGGCTCGCGATCGTCGCAACCGCCGCCTCCGCGACGGCGCTCGGCCGGAGCATTCAGGCACGAACGCGGCGGGGAGAATCATGACGCTGCCGCAGACGACGGGGCCGATATTGCGGGTCGAAGGGCTCGCCGTGTCATTCGCCGGGGTCGAGGCTGTGCGCGACGTGTCGTTCACGCTCGATGCGGGCGAATGCCTCGCGATCGTTGGGGAATCCGGTTCGGGCAAGAGCGTCACTGCGCGGGCGCTCCTCGGCCTGACGAGCGGGAACGTCACGGCGGCGCGGCTCGAACTCGGCCCGCGATCACTGCTCAGCGCTAACGCCCGTGACTGGCGGCGCATCCGTGGCAGCGAGATCGGCCTCGTGTTGCAAGACGCCCTCGTCTCGCTCGACCCGCTGCGCCCGATCGGCCGCGAGATCGCCGACAGCCTGCGACTCCACACAACCATGACGCCTGCCCACCGTCGTGAGCGCGTGCTCGAAGCGCTCACCGAGGTCGGCATGCCAGACCCAGAGATACGGATGCTGCAGCGCGCCGGCGAACTCTCCGGCGGGTTGCGACAGCGCGCCCTCATTGCGAGCGCCATCGCGGCGAAGCCGAGCGTGATCATCGCCGACGAGCCGACGACGGCCCTCGACGTCACCGTGCAGGCGCAGGTGTTGCGCTTGCTCGATGGGCTCCGCGCATCCGGCACCGCGCTGCTGCTCATCAGCCACGACCTCGCGGTCGTGCGGGAGATCGCCGACCGGGTCGCCGTCATGCGGGATGGGCGCATCGTCGAGTACGGCGAGACGGCGGCAGTGCTGGAGCACCCACAGCATGAGTACACGCGCCAGCTCATCCGTTCGGTGCCGACAGGCGTGCCGCGCGGAGAGCGCCTGAGCCTGCTCGAACGCGAACCCTTCAGCTCCATCATTCGGCCGGCGGCGGGCACCGCGCCCGTGCTCGAGACGCGGGCCGTGAGCAAGAGCTTCGCCCGGCCTCACGCCCCCGCGCTCCTTGCGGTCGACGCCGTGTTCCTCACGCTCGCGCCCGGCACGACCCTCGGGCTCGTCGGCGAGTCGGGTTCGGGCAAGACGACGGTCGCCCGCATGATGCTCGGTCTCATCGAGCCTGATGATGGCGAGGTGATGCTCCACGGCGAGCGGTTCAGCGGCATCCGGGAGGCCGCCCGTCGCCCCAGGCGACATCTGCTCGGTGCGGTGTATCAAGACCCGCTGAGCTCGTTCGACCCGCGGCACACCGTGCGTCGAATCCTCCGCGATGCGACGCGGGCCGCGGAGAGCGGTGCGGCCGGGAGCTCGGTGCAAGTGAGCGAACTCCTCGACGCGGTTGGGCTGCCCTCGACCGTGCTCGGGCGTCGTCCCCTCCACCTTTCGGGTGGGCAACGGCAACGCGTCGCGATCGCGCGAGCCCTCGCCGCGCGGCCGAGCGTTATCGTGTGCGACGAACCCGTCTCGGCGCTGGATGTGTCGGTGCAGGCCATCGTGCTCGACCTGCTCGATGACCTCCAGCGGGAGTTCGGCCTCGCCTATGTCTTCATCTCGCACGACCTCGGCGTCGTGCGCCACATGAGCGACCGTGTCGCCGTCATGCGCGATGGCCGTATCGTGGAGGAGGGCGAGCCCGCCCAACTCTTCGCGGCACCACAGCACGAGTACACCCAGCGTCTCGTCGATGCGATTCCGCGCTTGCATCCTTTCGCGGAGTGATCATGACCAGCAGCCCGCCCGGCCATACTCGCGGTCGACCACCCGCCGCATCGCGGGAACTGCTGCAGGATGCCGCGTTCGAGCTGTTCCTCGAGCAGGGCTATGCCCGCACCACCGTCGAGCACATCACGCGCCGCGCCGGCGTGAGCCGCAACACCTTCTTCAACTATTTCGACGCGAAGGGCGATGTCTTCTGGGTCGAACTCGACGCGACGCTCGACCACTTGGACTCGCTGCTCGAAGCGGATGCTGCGGCCGAGCCGCTCTCGGCCGTCGCCGGCGTCTTCCGCACGCTCGCCGCCGAGTTCGGGCCAGCGAGCGTGCCCTTCGTGCTCACGCAGCACGAGCTCATCGGGAGTGTCGCCGAACTGCAGGCATCCGCCGTCGCCCGCCTCATCCGGGGTGCCAGGAGCGTGCGCGAATACCTTCTCCGTGCCGGCGTGACGGCGCCCCGCGCGCAGGCCACCGCGTATGCGCTGCTCGGTGCTGCGACCGCTGGTGCGCAGGAGTGGGCTGAGGCTGGCTCGTCGCGGGGGGCGCTCTCCCCTTATCTCAATTCGGCGCTCTCGGTCGTGCTCTCGGCAGCGAGGCAGAACGGTGGCATCGCCGAGCCCTGAACGACCCTCCGGTACGATTGACGCAACCAACACTCAGGCATCTCACCATCGACACGGTGCCGCACACATCGAACCGGAGCATCCCATGGCCGACGCCATCCCCGACAAGCCCGCCCTCGAAGGACTCGAGCAGAAGTGGGCCCCCACCTGGGAGTCGCAGGGCACCTACCGCTTCGATCGTGAGCACGCGACGCGCGACACCATCTACTCGATCGACACCCCGCCGCCCACGGCCTCCGGTTCGCTTCACATCGGCCACGTCTTCAGCTACACCCACACGGATGTCGTCGCCCGCTACCAGCGCATGCGCGGGCGCAGCGTCTTCTACCCCATCGGCTGGGACGACAACGGCCTGCCGACCGAGCGCCGCGTGCAGAACTACTACGGCGTGCGCTGCGACCCGACCCTGCCCTACGACCCCGAGTTCGTGCCGCCCTTCGAGGGCGGCGACAACAAGAGCTCGAAGGCGGCCGACCAGAAGCCCATCAGCCGTCGCAACTTCGTCGAGCTGTGCGAGACGCTCACGGTTGAAGATGAGCAGCAGTTCGAAGCGTTGTGGCGCAAGCTCGGCCTCAGCGTTGACTGGACCCAGACCTACCGCACGATCGCGCCAGAGTCGCAGGCAACCGCCCAGCGCGCCTTCCTTCGCAACCTTGCGCGCGGCGAGGCGTACCAGGCCGATGCCCCAACCCTGTGGGATGTCACGTTCCGCACGGCCGTCGCGCAGGCCGAGCTCGAGGACAAGGAGCAGCCGGGTGCATACCACCGGCTTGCATTCCACGGCCCAGCTGGAGACATCCACATCGAGACGACCCGGCCAGAACTGCTGCCGGCGTGCGTCGCGTTGGTCGCGCATCCGGATGATGAGCGCTACCAGGCGCTCTTCGGGTCGACCGTCACCACCCCCGTCTTCGGCGTCGAGGTGCCCGTCGTCGCACACCACCTCGCGCAGAAAGACAAGGGTTCAGGCATCGCCATGATCTGCACGTTCGGTGACCTCACCGACGTGATCTGGTGGCGCGAACTCGACCTCCCGAACCGCACCATCATGGGCCGCGACGGCCGCATCGTGAGCGAAGCGCCCGACGCGATCGAGAGCGAGGCCGGCCGCGCCGCGTACGCGCAGCTCGCCGGCAAGACCGTCTTCAGCGCCAAGCAGGCCGTCGTCGATCTGCTCCGCGAGAGCGGCGAGCTCATCGGCGACCCCAAGCCCATCACGCACCCCGTGAAGTTCTTCGAAAAGGGCGACAAGCCGCTTGAGATTGTGTCGACCCGCCAGTGGTACATCACGAACGGCGGGCGTGACGAACAGCTGCGCGACAGCCTTGTCGCCCTCGGTGAGACGATTGCGTGGCATCCGGAGTTCATGAAGGTGCGCTACGAGAACTGGGTCAACGGCCTCAACGGCGATTGGCTCATCAGCCGTCAGCGGTTCTTCGGTGTGCCGATCCCCGTCTGGTACCGGCTCGATGCCGACGGCAACCCCGTGTTCGACTCCCCCATCGTGCCGAGCGAGCAGCAGCTCCCGGTCGACCCGTCATCGGATGCCGCACCCGGCTTCGAGGAGTCGCAGCGCAATGTGCCCGGCGGCTTCATCGGCGAGCTCGACGTCATGGACACCTGGGCGACCTCGTCGCTCACCCCGCAGCTCGCGGGAGGCTGGGAGTCCGACCCGGAGCTCTTCGATCTCGTGTTCCCGTACGATCTGCGCCCGCAGGGGCAAGACATCATCCGCACGTGGCTCTTCTCGACCGCGCTCCGCTCGCAGCTTGAGCACGGCGGCGTCGCCCCGTGGAAGCATGCCGCGATCTCCGGCTTCATCGTCGACCCCGACCGCAAGAAAATGTCGAAGTCGAAGGGCAACGTCGTCACCCCGGCGGGCATGCTCGACGACCACGGCTCCGACGCGGTGCGCTACTGGGCGGCATCGAGCCGGCTCGGCACGGATGCCGCGTTCGACCCGCAGAACCCGAAGCAGATCAAGATCGGCCGCAGGCTCGCCATCAAGGTGCTCAATGCGGCGAAGTTCGCGTACTCCTATGAGCTCCCAGGCGGCGACCACGCCATCACCGCCCCGCTCGACCTCGATGTGCTCGCCGAGCTGCACCGGGTTGTCGCGACGGCCACGACCGCGTTCGACGAGTACGACCACGCCCGAGCGCTCGAGACAACCGAACAGTTCTTCTGGACCTTCTGCGACGACTACCTCGAGCTCGTCAAAGAGCGCGCCTACGGTGCATCGCCCCCGGAGGGCCAGGCCAGCGCCGTGCTCACCCTCCGCAGCGCGATCGACGTGATGCTCCGCCTGCTCGCCCCCTTCCTCCCCTTCGCGACCGAGGAGGTGTGGTCGTGGACGCATGACGACTCCATCCACACGGCCGAATGGCCGGTCGCACCGGGCACGGATGCGCCCACCGGCCTGCTCGGAGCGGTGAGCGCTGCCCTCATCGGCATCCGCCGCGCCAAGACGGATGCGAAGGCCTCGCAGAAAACGCCCGTCACCTCGGCCGTCATCGCGGCACCGGCCGAGCAGCTCGCCCTGCTCCGCCTCGCCGAGGACGACCTCAAGGCAGTCGGGCGCATCGAGACGCTGCACTTCACAGAGGCGGAGGCCCTCGCGGTCACCGACATCGTGCTCGCGGAACAGCCCTCCTGATGCAGCTCGGCACACGATGGGCGGTAGGCGGTGCGGCACCCGAGCGCCTGCCAGCCATCGTGCGGGACGCGATTGCCGGGGTCGATGCCGAACTGCTCGCCCTCGCATCCGCCGATTTCGACCCGACGGTCTGGCGCTGGACGCTCACCTGGCTCGAGGGTCGACCGATCGCGGAACTCGATGATGGCACCGTCGTGCGCCTCACGGGCGAGGGCACCGCCGTGGTGACCCCGCCCGCCTGAGTGCGCGCAGGGACCGATACGATCTGCTCGTGACCGACCAGACCTCTCGCGCCCGCGGCACCGTGACAGCGTGGAATGACGATCGCGGGTTCGGCTTTATCACCTCGGACTACGGTGAGACTCGCATTTTTGCCCACATCTCCGCGTTTCCCGCCAGGCGCAGACCGCAGATTGGCGATGCGGTGGAGTATTCCCAGTCGATCGATGCACACGGGCGCCCTCGGGCTCATCGGCTCACCTATCGTGCGGGAGGCGTCCGAAATTCGTTTGGCAACGGCGATCGTGCGCGGGGTTCGTCCCGATTCGAGACGGGGCGTCGAGTGGGTGCCTTCATCGCACTCATCACCCTCGGCGCGGTCGCGATCTTCGTGGTCGGCGAGGGCATCGCCTGGGAGTGGATCATCGGACTCTACGGGGTGGCGAGCATCGCGTCCTACTCGGGCTACGCGATCGACAAGTCACTCGCTGGAACCGGGCGGCGACGCGTTCCCGAACTCAGGCTGCTCTTTTTCGACGCGCTCGGCGGGTGGCCTGGTGGGCTCCTCGCCCAGCAGAGATTCCGGCACAAGACCGTGAAAATTTCGTTCCAGAGGGCGTTCTGGAGCGTGGTGGTGCTCAATCTCGCGCTGCTCGGCGCAGCACCGTACCTGCTGCCCGCTTTGCCGGAGTTGCTGAACGCCGCCCTGCAACAGCTCCCGCAACCGTGACCTCGGCGCACAGATGGCCGCTCAGGCCACCTTGCGCCGGTACACCGTGATGGCGGCAAAATACGCGACGACGAGGATGCCAAGGCACCAGGCGAGGGCGACCCAGATCTCATCGCCGACCTGCCGCTGTGCGAACAGGTTCTGGATGGTGTCGACGATCGCGGTGACCGGCTGGTGCTCGGCAAAGAACCGCACCGGGCCAGGCATCGTTTCGGTCGGCACGAACGCCGAGCTGATGAACGGCAAGAAGATGAGCGGGTAGGAGAACCCGCTCGCCCCGTCGACCGTCTTCGCCGAGAGACCCGCGAGCACGGCGATCCACGTGAGGGCAAGGGTGAAGAGTGTCAGGATGCCCGCGACCGCAAGCCACGCGAGCGGGCCCGCCCCCGTGCGGAACCCCATCAGCAGCCCGACGAGCACGATGATTACGACCGCGATCGCGTTCGCCACCAGCGAGGTGAGCACGTGAGCCCAGAGCACCGACGACCGCGCTATGGGCATCGAGTGGAACCGCTCGAAGAGCCCGCTCTGCAGGTCGCCGAACAGGCGGAACGCCGTGTAGGCGACCCCGGATGCGATCGCAATGAGCATGATGCCCGGCAAGAGGTAGTTCACGTAGTTCTCGGTGCCGGTCTCGATCGCGCCGCCCAACACGAAGACGAAGAGCAGCATGATGGCGATCGGGGTGATCGCAGTCGTGATGATCGTGTCAGCACTGCGGAAGATGTGCCGCAGCGAGCGACCGAGCAACACCCCCGTGTCGGCGAAGAAGTGCGTGGTCATGGCGTGTCCTCCCGAGTCGCTCCGGTGTCTGTTGCGTCGCGCCCGACGAGGGCGAGGAAGATGTCCTCGAGCGACGGTTGCTTCTCTACGTATTCGACGGTCGCTGGGGGCAGCAACTGCTTCAGCTCGCCGAGCGTGCCGTTTGCGATGATCTGCCCCTCGTGGAGGATCGCAATGCGGTCGGCGAGATGCTCCGCCTCCTCGAGATGCTGCGTGGTGAGGAGCACCGTGGTGCCGGCGTGCGCCAGCGCTCTGATCACCTTCCACACGTCGAGGCGCGCCTCGGGGTCGAGGCCTGTGGTCGGCTCGTCGAGGAAGATCACCTTCGGCTCGCCGATGAGGCTCATCGCAATGTCGAGGCGCCGGCGCATGCCTCCCGAGTAGGTTGCGACACGTCTGGATGCCGCATCCGCGAGCCCGAACTGCGCGAGCAGGTCATCGGCGATCGTGCCGGGGTCGCTGAGGTGTCGCAGGCGAGCAACGAGGATGAGATTCTCGCGCCCCGTGAGGATCTCGTCGACCGCGGCGAACTGGCCGGTGAGGCTGATCGACTCTCGGACCCGAAGCGGATGCTGCGCGACATCGAAGCCGTTCACGGTCGCGGTGCCAGCATCCGCCTTCAGGAGAGTGGAGAGGATGCGCACGATCGTCGTCTTGCCCGCTCCATTCGAACCGAGGAGGGCGAAGATGCTGCCTGGCGCCACCTCGAAGTCGACGCCACGAAGCACCCTGAGCTGCTTGTAGGCCTTCTCCAACCCGGCGACCCGGATCGCAGCATCCGGGCGGGCCACCTCGGCATTCATGGTGTCGACTCCTCGTCCACCGCGGAGTCGATCGCCTTGATCAGCTTGGCTCGCTGACGATCGACCCACCCGCCGCTCGAGTAGTTCTTCAAGAATGTTTCGATGAACTCGATCGGGTCGTCACCGACGATCTCCCTGATGGGTGTGGCGTCGATGGCGGCCTGTTCAAAGAGGTCGGCGAGGTCTTCGAACATGGTCGCGGCGAGGTTGCCATCCGCTGGCCCGAAGTTCAGGAGGTAGTGCTCAAGGCCCTCGGCCGCAGTTCGGTACCCGCCCGGGAGTCGTTTGACCCGTGCCCGGTATTCGCGCCACCGGCGCTTCTCACCGATCACTTTCGCTGTGAAATCTGAAACGCCCATTTTTCATGCCTCTCGTTCTCGAAGTTGCTCTAGCCGCTCGGAAAGAAACCCCCAGGTCTTCCAGAACTCCTCAAGCTCTGCCCTGCCCTGGTCGTTGAGCGAATACACCTTGCGCGGTGGCCCCTTCTCCGACGGTCGTTTCTCGACGTCGACGAGACCTTTCTGCTCGATCCTGACGAGCAGTGCATACACGGTGCCCTCGGCGATATCGGTGAAGCCCTGCGCACGCAGCAGCGTCGTGATTTCGTACCCGTAGGCAGGACTCCCCACGAGCAGCGCGAGCACAATGCCCTCGAGCGTGCCCTTGAGCATCTCCGTGATCTGTCGCCCCATTTGGCACCTCTTCCGCACTACTCAGTGTTACTAGCTACCAGTACATAGTAGCGCTAAGTAGTGGCAGCGCAAGCCCGAGTTTTCGCGCGAAATCTCAGCCGCGGCAGAGCACCTCGCCGTGCGGCATCCCCATCCAGCCATCCGGCGACGCCGCCCATTCATCCCAGGCGGTCGAGATCGCGGTCAGATGGTCGAGTGTTGCAAGCCCCTTGTCGAGAGCATCGCTCGCAAAGGCAGACTGCAGGGCGCGATCCCGCCAGAGCCCACCCCACCAGGCGCGCTCATCATCCGAGGCGAAGCACCAGATGGATGCACTGCTCTCGACAGTCGCAAAGCCAGCCGCGCGCGCCCACACCTTGAGCGAGCGTCCGGCGTTGGGGTCACCACCGTTGGACCGATGCACGCGCTGATAGAGCGACGCCCAGGCGTCGAGGCCCGTCGTCGCTGGCGTCACCATGGTGCCCGCGTAGTCGACATCGCGGGCGGCAACGACCCCGCCCGGCGAGACCACCCGGCGCATCTCGCGCAGCGCCGCGACAGGGTCGGCGAGGTGCTGCAGCGTCTGGTGCGCGTGCACAATGTCGAACGAATCACCGTCGAATCTGATGTCATACGCGTTGCCGACCACGAACTCGACGTTCTCGACACCCTCATCCGCGGCGTGAGCCCGCGCCTTCTCGATAACCTCCTCGGCAGCATCCAGCCCGATGACTCGCGCGGGCGCGACCCGCCGCGCCATGTCGACCGTGATGGTGCCGGGCCCACAGCCAATATCAAGCACCGTGCGACCGCTGACGAGGTCGGGCGCGAGGTAGGCTGCGGAATTCTCAACCGTGCGCCACGCGTGTGAGCGAAGCACACTCTCGTGATGGCCGTGCGTGTAACGCTCTTCGGATGGCTGCGGTGCGGGGCTCATATCGACTCCTTCTAGAGTGGAGCGTATGCCGAATCCACTGCTTGAGCCGAGCACACTGCCATACCAACTGCCGCCATTCGCCGACATCCGCAACGAACACTTCCTCCCCGCCTTCGAAGCGGGCATGCTCGAGCAGCGCGCCGAAATCGATGCCATCATCGCGAATGACGAGGCCCCGACCGTCGAGAACACCCTCGTCGCCCTTGAACGCAGTGGGGCAACCCTCGACCGCGTGCGTGCCATCTTCTTCACCCGGTCGTGGGCCGATTCGACCCCGTTCATCGCCGAGCTCGAAGAGGCCCTCGCCCCGCGACTCGCCGACCACGATGACGCCATCCAGCTTGACGCCCGCCTGTTCGCGCGCATCGCGGCCGTCCACGACCGCCGCGACGACATCGTCGACGCGGAAACCCGCTACCTCGTCGAACGCCACCACACCGAGTTCACCCTCGCCGGCGCTGGCCTCGACGACGCCGACAAGACACGGCTGCGCGAGCTCAACGGCGCCCTCTCGACCCTCGCCACCCGATTCGAGAAGCGCCTGCTCGCCGATACCAACGAGCTCGCCGTCATCTTCGAACGTGCCGACGAACTCGACGGCCTCAGCGAGAGCGAAATCGCCGCAGCATCCGCCGCTGCCGCCGAGCGTGGGGTCGATGGCTATCTGGTGAACCTTGTGCTGCCCACCGGCCACCCCGTGCTCGCGCGGCTCACGCGTCGCGACTCTCGCCAGCGGATCGTGGAGGCGTCGCTCTCGCGCGGCTCCCGCGGCGGCGCCAACGACACCCGTGCGCTCGTGCTCGAGATCACCCGACTGCGGGCCGAGCGCGCACAGCTCCTCGGGTTCGACAGCCACGCGGCGTTCATCACGGCAGACCAAACGGCGCGCACCCCCGAGGCCGTCGCCGAAATGCTCGGCCGGCTCGCGCCGGCCGCCGCGCGCAATGCGCGAGTCGAACAGGCCACACTCGAGGCGCTTGCCGGCCACCCCATCGAGGCCTGGGACTGGGCCTACTACACGGAGCAGGTGCGCCAGCGAGACTACGACGTCGATTCGAGCGCGCTGCGCCCGTGGTTCGAGGCGGAGCGCGTGCTGCGAGACGGGGTGTTCTTCGCCGCCGAACGCCTCTACGGTCTCACCTTTGCCGAGCGGACTGATCTCGTGGCCTACCACCCGGAGGCACGCGTCTTCGAGGTCTTCGACGACGGCGCCCCCCTCGGCCTCTTCGTGCTCGACCTCTACACGCGCGACTCGAAGCGCGGCGGTGCGTGGATGAACCCCATCGTGTCGCAGAGCGGCCTGCTGGGACATCCGCCCGTCGTCGTCAATAACCTCAACGTGCCCAAGCCGTCGCCAGGCTCGCCCACCCTCCTCACACTCGATGAGGTGACCACCCTCTTCCACGAGTTCGGTCACGCGCTGCACGGCCTCCTCGCGACGGCGCACTACCCCAAGTTTTCGGGCACGAATGTGTTCCGCGACTTCGTGGAGTTTCCCAGCCAGGTCAACGAGATGTGGATGCTTTGGCCCGACGTGCTCGAGCGCTACGCCGTGCACTACGAGACCGGGGAGCCTCTCCCCCACTCCGTCGTCGAACGATTGCGGGCGAGCGAGCAGTTCAATGAGGGTTTCGCCACGAGCGAGTATCTCGCCGCAGCCCTCCTCGACCAAGCCTGGCACCGCATCACGACGGCAGACACGATCGAGGATGTCGCGGCCTTCGAAGCGCAGGCCCTCGAGCAGGTCGGCCTCCGCAGCAGTGCGATCCCCCCGCGCTACTCCAGCGCGTACTTCGCTCACACGTTCTCGGGAGGCTACTCCGCAGGCTACTACTCGTACATCTGGAGTGAAGTGCTCGATGCCGACACGGTCGAGTGGTTCGCCGAGCACGGCGGTCTCACCCGTGAGAACGGCGATCGCTTCCGCCGTCGCCTCCTCGGCGTTGGCGGTTCGAAAGACCCACTTGAGGCATACCGCGATTTTCGTGGACGCACGGCGGAGATCGAACCGCTCCTCCGTCGCCGCGGCCTCGACGGGGCCTGAGCGCGCAGCGCCGAGCGTGCGGCGCCGCAGCTTCAGCCGCAGTGCCTCAGCTTCAGTTCCAGCTCAAGCTCAAGCTTCAGCGCAGCACCTCAGCGTCGGCGCCACCCCAGCCAGAGCATGATGACGGCGCCGACAAGGAGCCCCCAGAAGGCCGAGCCGATGCCAAGAAACGTGAGCCCTGACGCAGTGACAAGAAACGTCGAGATCGCCGCGACGCGATCGCGCGGTGACTCCAGCGCCGAGGTGATCGAGCTGATGAGGGCGCCAAGAACGGCGAGGCCCGCGACGGCGAGGATGAGGATCGATGGGGCGGCCGCGACCACCGCGGTCGCGATGCCGGCACCGAGCCCCAACACGAGGAAGGTCGCGCCACTGCTGATGCCCGCAATCCAGCGCTTCGAGGGTTCTGGATGCGCTTCGGGGCTCGCCGAGATCGCCGCCGTGATTGCCGCGAGATTGACGGCGTGCCCTCCGAGCATCGCCCCCGCCGCAGAACCGAGGCCGGTCCACACAAACACGGGCCGTGGAGGCGTCGCATAGCCGAAACTGCGCATCACGACGAAGCCGGGCACATTCTGACCGGCCATCGTGACGATAAACAGCGGCAGACCGAGACTGACGACGACGAGCGGGTCGAACTCCGGAACGACGGCGACGACCACGGGGGCGATACCGTCTCCCCCGAGCCAATCGGTGCCAGCCGCGAGCACGATCACGATGATGGCGACAACCATGGCGGCGGGCACTGCCCACCGCGGAGCAAGGCGGTAGAGCACCAGCCACACGAGGATGATCGGCACCGCAAGCAGCGGATGCTCGGTCACTGCCGTCACGGGCGCCAAACAGATCGGAAACAGGATGCCGGCGAGCATGGCGCTCGCGAGCGGGGTCGGGATGCTGGTGATCGCCCGCCCGAGCGCCGGCCATAGGCCGCACAGTGCGATGAGCACGCCGCTCACCATGAACGCGCCGACCGCTGTCGCGAAGCTCGCGCCCCCACTGCCCGCCGCGACGAGCACCGCCGCCCCAGGGGTCGACCACACGATCGAGATCGGCTGCCGATACCGCCACGACAACCCGATGGTCACGAGACCAGCGACAACACACAGGGCGAGGAGACCGGATGAGGCTTCGGCATCACTCGCCCCGACGGCCTGCAACCCGGCAACGACGAGCGCGAACGACGATGCGAAGCCGCTGACTGCCGCGACGATCCCTGCGGAGATGGGTTGGAAGACGCTGCTGCGGCCTCCGGTCCGACTAGGCAGACTTCTCCTGGCGCGAAAGCTTGCGTGGCACGATCGTCGGCGCGGCGCCCGTCAGCACCGCTTCGCGGGTGACGACGACCCGCGCGATGTCGTCGTCGGAGGGGACGTCGAACATGATGGAGCCGAGCACCTCCTCCATGATCGATCGGAGGCCGCGAGCGCCGGTCTGGCGAAGCACCGCGAGGTCGGCAATCGCCTCGAGCGCATCGCGCTCGAACTCAAGCTCGACACCATCGATATCGAACATGCGCTG
This sequence comes from Homoserinimonas flava, assembly GCF_054969005.1. Classification (NCBI taxonomy): domain Bacteria; kingdom Bacillati; phylum Actinomycetota; class Actinomycetes; order Micrococcales; family Microbacteriaceae; genus Homoserinimonas; species Homoserinimonas flava. The sequence goes on along the minus strand of NZ_JBUEQS010000001.1, from coordinate 596,440 downwards.
GTATTGCTTCACGAGCGCATTCTTCGGCTGCGTGAGGATGTCCATGAGCGCGACCTGGTCGAGCGGGGTGACGGTCGTGACGACGGGAAGCCGGCCGATGAACTCGGGGATGAGCCCGAACTTGTGCAGATCTTCTGGCAGCACCTCGCTGAAGAGGTTGATGTCATCACCCTTGCTGTGCAGCGGGGCACCGAAGCCGATGCCCTTCTTGCCCGCCCGCTGGGAGATGATCTCTTCGAGCCCGGCGAACGCGCCGGCGACAATGAAGAGCACGTTTGTCGTGTCGACCTGGATGAACTCCTGGTGCGGATGCTTGCGGCCACCCTGCGGCGGCACTGACGCGACCGTGCCCTCAATGATCTTGAGCAACGCCTGCTGCACACCCTCGCCAGAGACATCGCGGGTGATGGAAGGGTTCTCGGCCTTGCGAGCGATCTTGTCGATCTCGTCGATGTAGATGATGCCGGTCTCGGCCCGCTTGACGTCATAGTCAGCCGACTGGATGAGCTTGAGAAGGATGTTCTCCACGTCTTCACCGACGTAGCCCGCCTCGGTGAGGGCCGTGGCATCCGCAACCGCGAAGGGCACATTAAGGCGTTTTGCGAGCGTCTGTGCGAGGTAGGTCTTGCCGCACCCTGTTGGGCCGATGAGCAGGATGTTCGACTTGGCGATCTCGACGTCGTCGACCGCGGCATCGGCCGGTGCGATCGTGTTCCGCGCACGGATGCGCTTGTAGTGGTTATACACGGCGACGGAGAGGGCCTTCTTGGCTTTCTCCTGGCCGATCACATACTCCTCAAGGAAGTCGAAGATCTCGCGCGGCTTCGGCAAATCGAACTCGCTCGTGGTGACCTCGCCGGCCTCGGCAAGGCGCTCCTCGATGATCTCGTTGCAGAGTTCGACGCACTCGTCGCAGATGTACACGCCGGGGCCCGCAATGAGCTGTTGGACCTGCTTTTGGCTCTTTCCGCAGAATGAGCACTTCAGCAGGTCGGCACTCTCGCCAATTCGAGCCATGCGCCCCCTCCTCCATCAATTGGAATCGTGGGTATGAGCCTAACCCGATCGGGCGACACTGCGCTGCCGACTGGCGGAATCACCCACAAAGAAATACTCACGTCTGCCATCGCTAGACTGGTGAGCGACGAGTCGAAGAATGTGGGGGCGCTGGGATGACCGGTCGCTGGGCGCGATTCGGCCGTGGGTGGGCCGTCGCTGGTTTCGCCACCTATGCCGCCGCGTTCTCACACGTTATCGCCGACGGTGGGCGGCCCCCGATGGTCGCAATCGTGCTCGCCATCGCCCTCTCCGGACCCCTCTGCATCGCGCTCGCCGGCCGGCTCTCTCGGGCGCGCCTCATCATCGCCGTCACTGCGAGCCAGTTGCTCTATCACGGCCTCTTCAGCCTCTTCGGCACCGCGGCAACCCCCGGTGGCACTTCGACCACGACCGCCGTTGGGCACCATTCGCACGGCGCCGCGATCACGGTCACGGCATTCTCCTCGTCGGAGAGTAGTCTGACGCTGCCTCCCGATCCGCTCATGGTGCTGTCGCACGCGGCGGCCGCCGCCGTCACGGTCGCGGTGATGCTCTTCGCGGAGCGCACCGTTACAGCCCTGCTTTCTGCGGTTCGACCCGTGATTTCTGCGGTTCGCGCCGGGACGCGGGCGCTCCGCACCGCCGTCGCGATGGCATCGACGCGCCCCCTCCGCTCCCCCAAACTCATCGCCCAGTGGCGCGAACACATCCCGCTGCGCGACCTTGCTCCCCTCATCGGATTCCTGCGGCATCGCGGACCACCGATGGCTCCCCTGCACGCCTGAGTCTCACCTCATCGATGCGGCACGCCCACACGGGTGCGCCCGCTCGAACGCGTGCCCGAGCCATCCATTCACCGGCCAAAACTCCGGCCAACTCTGCATGCAAGGAAACTCATGAACACCACAACACGCTCCATCGCTGCCATCGGCACCGGCCTCGTCTTCGCGATCGCCGCCCCCCTCTCGGCACACGCCCACGTCAGCGTGACCCCATCGAATAGTTCGGCGGGTTCGTATTCTGTGCTGACCTTTTCGGTCAGTCACGGATGCGAGGGGTCGCCGACCACCTCGGTGGCGTTCACGCTGCCAGACTCGATCGAGTCAGCGACCCCCACGGTGAACGCCGGGTGGACCATCACGGAGACCGACACGACAATCGTCTACACCGCGATCACGCCGCTCGCGGACGGCCTCCGCGACACCTTCGAGCTCTCGGTGAAGCTGCCGGAGGGAGACGCCGGCGACGCCGTCGCCATCCCCGCACTCCAAACGTGCGAGGTCGGCTCGACCAACTGGGCGGAGATCGCCGAAGCCGGAGAAGAAGAACCAGCGCATCCGGCACCGACGCTCACCCTCACTGCGGCGACGCCGAGCGACGAGCACGGCCACGAGGCGACCGCCGACGACACGAGCGAGCCACAGGCTGCGGCCACCGAGGCGAGTGACGACCCGATTGCGCGCTGGCTCGGCATCGGTGCGCTCGCGCTCGGCGCCGCGGGCCTTGCGCTCGGTATCTCCGCTCGTCGCGAGGCAGGGAATCGCTAGTGGCTGCCATCACGCGTATCGTTGATACACCGAACAAACGTCGCCACCAGTTGGCCCGTTTGTCGAAAGGAACTCGCACCATGAGCCTCACCATCGGCACCACGATCGCGCGAACGCTCGCGATCGTCGGCGCAATCCTCACGGTGACGCTCGCCTCCGTCGTTGGCATGGGATCCAGCGCGAGCGGCCACAACTCGCTCATCTCCTCGACACCCGCAGAAGGTTCGGTGCTCACCGAACTGCCCGCCGAATTCGACATCACCACCAATGCCCCACTGCTCGCCACCGGCGCGGCAGCGCTCCAAGTGACGGATGCCGACGGCCTCTTCTACGGCGACGGATGCGTCACCATCGACGGGCCGAGCGCACGCATGACCGCGGAACTTGGGGCAGCAGGCGCCTACACCCTCACCTGGCAGGCGGTCTCAGAAGACGGCCACACCATCTCCGGAGTCATCCCGTTCACGTGGGAGCCGGCAGCGGAGACCGACGTGGCCGCAGGGTCGCCGGTCGCACCCGTGTGCGGCGCAGCAGAGGTGCAAGCGAGTGTGTCGCCGAGTGCTGAGCCCGAGGCATCCGCCTCACCGTCAGAGGATGCAGGGCCCGAAGGCGGCGACAGTCAGACGGCGATCGATGCCGCGATCCCGTGGATCGTCGGTGGCGCCATCGTCGTGGTGGTCACGATCGGGATCATCCTGCTGCTCACTCGCCGCAAGGACTGATCCGCGGCTCAGGCCACACGTCGAAGGGCCCCATCACCGAGGTGATGGGGCCCTTCGTTTGCGTCGGCGACTACTTGACGATCGCCGGCACGTTCTTGCGCGAGGTGAGCACCTGGTCGACGAGACCGTAATCGAGCGCCTCGTAACCGCTGAGGATCTTGTCACGCTCGATGTCGCTGTTCACCTGCTCCTTGCTGCGGTTGGAGTGGTGCGCGAGCGTCTCCTCGAGCCAGCCGCGCATGCGGAGGATCTCGCGGGCCTGAATCTCGATGTCCGACGCCTGGCCGCGACCCGAGTCACCAGCGGAGGGCTGGTGGATGAGGATGCGGGCGTTCGGCAGGGCGAGACGCTTGCCGGGGCTGCCCGCCGCGAGGATGACCGCCGCGGCGGAGGCCGCCTGGCCGAGCACAACCGTCTGGATTTGCGGCCGCACGTACTGCATCGTGTCGTAGATCGCCGTCATCGCGGTGAACGAGCCACCGGGTGAGTTGATGTACATCACGATGTCGCGGTCGGGATCCTGGCTCTCGAGCACGAGCAGCTGGGCCATGATGTCATCGGCCGAAGCGTCGTCAATCTGCACACCGAGGAAGATAATGCGGTCTTCGAAGAGCTTCGCGTATGGGTCCTGCCGCTTGTAGCCGTAGGCCGTGCGCTCCTCGAAGCTGGGGAGGATGTAGCGGGACTCCGCCGGGCGGGCCATGCCGCCTGGCATGGGTGCATTGAGCATCGAAGCCTGTCCTATCGAAGGGTTGGTGAATTCCATGGCCACTACTCCTTCGCCTCGGCCACTGAGGCCGCGATGTCGGTGCCTCCGCCGCCCGCGACATCCGAAGCGAACTCGCGCAGGTGATCGACGAAGCCGTATTCGAGCGCCTCCTGGGCGGTGAACCAGTTGTCACGGTCGCCGTCTTTGAGCACCTGCTCGATGGTCTTGCCGGTCTGCGCGGCCGTGAGCTCGGCCATCCGCTGCTTCATGTCGAGGATGACCTTGGCTTGGGTCTGGATGTCGGCCGAGGTGCCACCGAAGCCGCCGGAGGGCTGGTGCAGCAGCACGCGCGCGTTTGGCGTGATGTAGCGCTTGCCCTTGGTGCCCGACGAGAGCAAGAACTGCCCCATCGAGGCGGCGAGGCCGATGCCGACGGTGACGATGTCGTTCGGAACGAACTTCATCGTGTCGTAGATCGCCATTCCCGCGGTGATCGAGCCACCCGGGGAGTTGATGTAGAGATAGATGTCGCGCTTCGAGTCCTCCGCCGCGAGCAGCAAAATCTTGGCGCAGATCTCGTTCGCGTTGTCGTCGCGCACCTCTGAGCCGAGCCAGATGATGCGGTCCTTGAGGAGTTGGTCGAACACACTGCTGACCAATGCCGGTTGGGCCATTGCCTACGCTCCATTTCAGTTTTTCGCGTATGTCGAATCTATCTGAGGCGGGCACCCCGACCCTGCCACGTTCGCTGTCGGCAAAGCCCGCGGATGCCGCGTGCCGCCCGCCGCACACCTGTGCCATGGTGTCGTGCTCACCCGGCCAGACGCCGACGGGCCCGCGCATGCGTGATGCGCGGGCCCGTCGGGATTGCCGAGAGGCAACCGGATGCTAGTGGTTGTGACCCTCGTGGTCGTGGTCGTGCTCGTCGACGGCGGGGAACTCGACGTCGGCTCCCGCGTCGTCGATGCCGGCCGTGAACGACGACAGGTCGACATCCTTGCCGTTGCTGTCGACGACCTTCGCCTTAGACAGGACGCTGGCAAGCGCCTTGCCACGGGCGACCTCGGCGATCATGCCGGGGATCTGGCCGTTCTGGTCGAGGATCTGGATGAACTCGCCCGGCTCCATGTTGTACTGGGCGGCACCCTGGATGAGGTACTGGGTGAGCTCGTTCTGCCCGACCTTGATCTCTTCGGCCTCGACGACCGAGTCGAGCAGGATCTGCGTGCGGAACGTCTTCTCGCTCGACTCGACGACCTCGGCGCGGTGCTCGTCGTCTTCGAGACGGTTCTCGTTTTCGAGGTGACGGTGCACCTCGGCCTCGACGAGCTTCTCGGGAACAGGGATCTCGACCTTTTCGAGCAGCTTCTCGACGATCTGGTCGCGAGCCTGCGTGCCCTGGCCGAAGACCTTCGACTTGCCGAGCTGCTCGCGAAGGTCGGCCTTGAGCTCGTCGATTGTGTCGAACTGGCTGGCGATCTGCGCGAAGTCGTCGTCAGCGGCGGGGAGCTCCCGCTCCTTGACGGCGAGGACGGTGACGCTGATGAGGGCGTTCTGGCCGGCGTTGTCGCCGCCGAGCAGCGGAGCCTCGAACGTGGTGTTCTCGCCAGCGGTGAGCGAGTCGAGCGCTTCGTCAATGCCGTCGATGAGCTCACCGGAGCCGAGCTCGTAGGAGATGCCCTTGGCAGTGTCGACCTCGCTGCCGTCGATCGTGGCGACGAGATCGATCTGCGCGAAGTCGCCGGTCTTGGCCGGGCGATCGACCGTGACGAGCGTGCCGAAGCGGGCGAGCAGGTTCTGCAGCTCAGCCTCGACCTCGTCGTCGCCCACCTCAACGGCGTCGACCGTGAGCTTGAGACCGTCAAGCTTGGGAAGCGTGAACTCAGGGCGCACGTCGACCTCGACAGTGACCTCAAGGTCGCCCGAGAAGTCCTTGAGCTCTGGGAGGCCGGTGACGTCGGCCTCAGGCCGACCGAGGGGGCGCAGGCCCTGCTCTTCTGCCGCAGTGCGGTAGAAGCCGTCGAGACCCTCATTGACGGCGTGGTTGAGCACCTCGGCGCGACCAACACGCTGGTCGATGATGGCGGGTGGCACCTTGCCCTTGCGGAACCCCGGGATGTTGACCTGCTCAGCGATGTGCTTGTAGGCGTGGTCAATGCTGGGCTTGAGGTCTTCTGGGCTAACCGAAATGACGAGCTTGACGCGCGTCGGGTTCAGCTTCTCCACCGTGGTCTTCACGTGCTGCACTCTCCTGGATGTTCGTTGTCGACGTCATGCGTCTTGGGAATGTGTCGGGGCGACAGGATTTGAACCTGCGACCTCTCGGTCCCAAACCGAGCGCTCTACCAACCTGAGCTACGCCCCGCTAAAACCAGCGATACCCAAAATGGGCCTCGGCAAGTCTAGCCGACAGCACCTCGTGCCCCGCACAGGGTCAAGCCAGCCGTGTATTAGGATGGCTGAGCGCGCCTGTAGACCAGGCGGCACGGGGATGTAGCTCAATGGTAGAGCCTCAGTCTTCCAAACTGATTACGCGGGTTCGATTCCCGTCATCCCCTCCACAGACTCCCCGGCATGCGACTCCCCGGCATGAGATTCCCCGGCGTGCGGCATGAGCTGCTCCTTGGTGCCGCGGATGAGCAGCGCCGAGACGAGCGCCGCAAGGCCCATTGCGACGGCGGAGGCGACGAACACCGCGGAGTGCCCTGCTGCCAGTGCCGAGGTGGAAGCATCCGTCGCCGAGCCTGACCCGACAACGCCGGCATAGATGACGGTAAAGACGGAGAGCCCGATCGAACCCCCGATGTTCATCATGGAGTTGACGGTGGCAGAAGCGGCCCCAGCATCTTCGGGTTCGACCCCCGAGAGCGCGAGGTTCTGCAGTGTGGCGAACAGCATCGCGAACCCGATGCCGAGCGCGACGAGCGCGGGCAGCACCTCGACGACATAGCTGCCGTCTGCGGTAACCCTGCTGAGGTAGAGCAGCCCGATCGCCGCAACAAGGGGCCCGCCGACCATGAGTGGCCTCGGCCCGAACGCGGTGAGCACGCGCGTCGCGAACGGGACCGACGCCAAGGTCACGCCCGTCATGACGACCGTCGCAAGCCCCGCGACGAGCGGACTCATGCCCATGACCAGCTGGAAGTGGTACGCGAGGTACAGCATCGTGCCGGTCATGACGCTGCCGATCAACGCCTGCACGATGAACACCGCCCCGCGCACGGGGTGGAGGATCAGATGGAGCGGCAAGATCGGGCTGGTCACCCGCGACTCGATCCACACGAAGGTAGCGAGGAGGATGATACCGACGGCGAGGAACGCCACCGTGTCGAGCGCTCCCCAGCCGTGCTCCGCGAGGGTGAACCCGTAGACGACCGCGCCGAGACCGAGCGTCACCGTCACTGCACCCCAGACATCGAGCTTCGGGCTCCCGTCCGGCTTGCTCTCCTTGAGCACGAACAGCGCGCCGAGCAGGCCTGCGACGACGAAAAAGATGTTCACGAGCAGGCACCAGCGCCAGCCGACGAACTCGGTGAGCACGCCGCCGAGCACGAGGCCGATCGCCGCGCCAGTGCCGGCGATCGTGCCATACACCGCGAAGGCGACGTTGCGGTCGCGACCCGAGGGGAACGCCACCGTGAGCATCGAAAGGGCCGCGGGCGCGAGCACTGCGGCGAAGAGGCCCTGCAGCCCGCGTGCCGCGATGAGCTCGCCACCGCCCTGCGCCAACCCGCCCCAGACGGATGCCGCGCCGAATCCCAGCATGCCGAGCACGAACGCGCGCTTGCGACCCCAATAGTCAGACACTCGGCCGCCGATGAGCAGGAGTGCACCAAACGCGAGCGCATAGGCGGTGACAACCCATTGGCGTTCGGAATCAGACATCCCGAGCTCAAGCTGGGCCTCTGGCAACGCGATCGTGACGATTGTGCCGTCGAGCACGAGGACGAGCTGGGTGAGGGAGAGGACGGCGAGCGTCCACCACCGGCTGACAGTGGATGTGGTGCGCTGGGACAAAAGGAAACCTCCAGGCTTCTGTGGAGAAGTTGCTGGAGGTTTTCAGCCTCGGACCGCGGCACGAACCATGCCGGACCACCCCGAGCACCGTAGCTGGGCAGGTGACGATTGTATCCACACGCCACCGACAGTCGAGCGACCGAGCGGTCCTCCCCCCTTCGGGGCTCCCCCATCCGGGGGCGAAATGTACCCCGCGCGCTCTTGTAATGTCCCCCGTAGTGGGGGCTACCATCAGAGAATCCCGATCACCTCGCGCAGACCCCCCGACTCTGCCGACCCGCCACCAGGAGCCACCCGATGTCTTCTACCGCAATTTTCGACAGCGCCACCACGACTGGTGCCCCAGCCGGCTGGTATCACGACCCGCTCGGCCTTCCCCAGGTTCGTTGGTGGAACGGCATGATGTGGACCAACGAAGTGCAGGCACCCCGGCCCGAGATTCAGGTTTCCACCGCCTACCGCACACCGTTCGTCGGCCGCCCCTAGTCAACTCTCCTGCGCCGCTGAGTGCAGCGCCGCTTTTGCACAGCTCCGCTTTTGCACAGCTCCGCTAGGTCTGCCCCCGGCCGCTTCTGCCGCCCGATAGAGTCGGGCGAACTCAAGCGGAAGGTGGCACGTGAACACTGCGAACTCAGGCGGCACGTCGCATCCGCAATCCGAACCCGCAGCGCGCACAGTAATGCCCCGCAGCACCGCAGAGCTTCGCGACACAACGCTGTGCCCCGCCTGCTTCGCCCCCCTCCGATCGACGACGTGCCATTCGTGCCACCTCGATTTGAGCCAGGCGGGCGCGACAGAGCTCGCTGACCTTTCGGCGCGGGCCGCCGCGCTGCTCGACGATCGCGTGTCGCTCATGGGGCGAATGCGCGCCCTCGCTACGGCTGCACGATCGGTGCCGGCCGCGCCCCGAGTCGAACCTGCCCTCCTTGCGCTACCCGCAACCACCGCCCCTGCCGCACCACCGGCATTTCAAGCACCACAGGCCTCACAAGCGCCACCGCCGCAGGATGCTTCGTCGCCACCGCCGCCCCGCACCGGCCGCCGCTCGGGGGTGCAGATCGCCCTGCTCGTGACAGGGATCTCTCTGCTCTCTGTCTTCGCGGTGTTCTTTATGGTGTTCGCGTTCATCAACTACGGGCTCGTGTGGCGTTCGATTATCATCGGCACCCTCACGCTCGCGGCCTTCGCGGCGGCAACACTCCTCCGACGCCGCGGCCTCAGCGCGAGCGGTGAGGCCGTCGCCGTCTTCGCCCTCCTCCTCGTCTACCTCGATGCCTTCGCCCTCCGCGCGAATGGACTCTTCGGTCTCGACTCTGCCGACGCACGCCTGTACTGGGGCGTCGTGTTGCTCGGCAGTGCCGCGCTCTTCGTCGCCTGGTATCGCCTCGCGGGGGTGAGGGCGGCAAGCCTCGTCGGCTACGCCGTCGTCGTGCCCGGGGTCGGCACGCTCGTCGCCGGCCTTGTCGACGCTGCAGACTTCGACGCCTCGGACTTCGCCGTCGCCGCCTACATCGTCGCCCTCGCGATGGCACTCTCGGGCACCGTGCAGCACACCGCCATCCTGCGGGGCGACGGCGACGGCGACGCCAGGCGGATGGCGCTGCCGGAACGCGTGCTCGTCACCGCCGTCAGCGCGCCAGCCCTCGGCGCGGCAACAGTCGCCGCCTTCGGCATCGAACCCCGCTTCGGTGTCGGTTTCGCTGTGCTCGGTTGCGCCGCCGTCGCCGCCCTCCTCTCCGCGCTGCACCTGCGCGTCTCTGACCCGACCTATCACCGAGTGATGGCGATCATCACGGCAAGCACGGCCGGGGCCCTCACCGCTCTCGCCGCCATCACCTTCGGCACAGACGCGCTTGACGACGAGACACGGCTTCGCGTGACGTTCGCGGCCGCTCCGGCGCTGCTCGCCGTTGTGTTGCTCGCCCTGCTCCGCCGGACCACCACGGGGCGAGCGACCCGCGCAGTGGGCACCGCGACTGGCGCCGCAGCCGTCGTCGCCGCGTTCCCTGTGCTCGTGGCCGTCGGGGTCGCCATCGCCGAGAGCGCCCCATACCTGCTGAGCCCGTTCGCTCCCATGAGTTCCGCGGTGGCGTTCACCCCAATGCTGCGCCTGGAGCAATTCGACTCGGCCATCGTGCTTGCGCTCGGCCTGCTCACCGCAGGGCTGATCCTGAGGATCCTGGAACAGCATCGCCGCCAATGGGTGTTCCTCACGCTCACGACGGCCGCCGCGACTGTACTCCTCACGCTGCCCCCACTCTTTGCCGCAACGGGCATCGCCATCGCCGGGTGGGCGATTATCGGCATCGCGGCGCTCCTCCTGCTTCTGCTCCGGCCAGGGGTACTCCGCATCGCCGCGATCGTGGCGGCAATCGGCGGAATCGGCATGATGTGGGTCGCAGGCTGGAGCACCGAACCGACCTGGCCCGTCGCGAGCGCCATCGCTGCCATCGCGGCGATCTCTGCCCGGCACACCACGCGGATGCTCTGGGTGCGGAGCCTCCTCGTCGGTCTCGCCGTGACGATCGCCCTCATTGCGGCCGGCGTCGGAGGCGAACAGATCACGGGCAGTTCGGATGCGATCGCGCCGAGCGTTGTTGCCGTCGCCTCGGTCATCGCCGCCATCAGCGCGGTACGTCAGACAACGCTTGCGCACGCCGAACGGCTCGTCGCGCTGTGGCTCGCCCTCCTCGCCGGCATCGGCGCTGCGACCCTCGGAGCCTGGGCGTGGGGGCCAGAAATGACGCTGCCCGCCGCCACCATCGCCGGCGGCGCCATCTTCACGATCGCGCTGCTGGCGTGGGCCCGCTCCTCCGAAACGCACGATGACACCACCGCCGTCAACAACACAGCGGCCGACGCCCTGTCGGCGACACGCATCGTCACGCCGGGGCTCCTGGCTCCGGCAGTCGCCTACACGCTCAGCGCCATCGCCACAGTGGCGGCACCCGACACGTCAGCACGGTGGCTAGCGCCCGCCATCGCCGCGGCGCTCGTTGCCGGGCTTGCTCTCTTCAGCGTGATTCGTGCGCGCACCGTGCGCCGATCGGCGATCGATCTCGGCGTCGCGCTCGCCCTCGTGCCGACCCTCATCGCGGCACTCGTCGGCGACCTCAGCGAAGGCTGGCTCGCCCTTGCGCTCACCGCGATCACCATAGGTGTTGTGGCGACCAGTCCCGACGGCCTCATCGGCTCGACATCGCAGCGCCGACACCTCGGATGGCTCGCCCTTACATTTGCGACCGCCGCACTGTGGTGGGCTCTCGATCAAGAAGCGGTGACGAATCCAGAGGCCTATGTGCTCCCACCAGCCGCCGCGCTCCTCCTCATCGCCCTCCTGATCGTGCGTCGCGCGCGACGCCTCGGCGAGCGTTTCACCGCCGCCGCCTGGCTCACCTTCTTCGCGCTCCTCCTCGCAATCGTGCCCCTCGCCTCTGCGAGCGGCGACACCTCCACCGAGTTCACTCGTGCGATCGCGACCCTCGCAGCATCGATCGCGCTCCTGCTCGCCGCGAGCGTCGTCACCGCCCGAGCGCCTCATGGCGAGCCATCGGCCGGCACCACCGGCATTCTCGAGCTTGCCCTCGCCGCCGGAGCCGCCGGCGCCGTGGGGACCCTGTTGGTCACGGGCCTGCGGCTGGCAGACACCCTCACGAGTGACGGCGCCACCCTCGAGGCGTGGCTGGCTCCCGGCGTCGTCGCGCTTGGGGTGAGCGCCATCATCCTGAAAGCGAAACGAACCGTCGACGCCGCCTGGCTTGCCAGAATCGCCGTCACCATGGCAGCGATCGCCGAGATCGCCGCCGTCGTCGCCCAACCCGACGACCTTCGCAGCGTCATCCGAATCACCGCGGCCGTCGGTGTGCTCTCAGCGGTACATGCGATCGCCTTCGTGCGGCACCGCACGTCGCACGGCGGCACCACCTCATGGATCGTCATCGCGCTAGCGGGGATCGCGGCATTCGCGGGCATGGTCGTCGAGGCGGTCGACCACATCGAGCAAGTCACGGTGCCAAGCGCGATCGCCCTCATCGTCAGCGGTGGCCTGACCCTCGCCCGCAGGCCGAGCACCGGCAGCTGGCCGCACCTCGCGCCCGGCGTCGCACTCCTGTTGCTGCCAAGCCTTGTCGCCACCACCGTCGACGCTCCCGTCTGGCGGCTCGTGCTGCTCGGGGTCATCGGAGTGCTCGTCATCATCGCGGCGACCTTCCTCCGACTGCAGGCGCCGTTCATCATCGGCACCGTCGTCGTCATCATCCACGCGCTGCGCACCTTCGCGCCCCAAATCCGCGCCGTCTACGAACTCGCCGACTGGTACATCTGGGCCGGCATCGGCGGTGCCATCGTTATGGCCATCGCCGTGCGCTACGAACACCGCCTGCGCGACGCCAAACGCATCGCGCACACCATCGCCTCGCTCCGCTAGACGGCAGACCGTTCGTCGCCGGACGTGGGCTGACCGGCGGCATGGTGACCCTCGGCACGGTGAGCGGTGGCAAGGTGGCTCGCGGCAGTGAGGATGGCACCGTACTGCACCCCAACGAGCGCCGAAATAGGGATGACTTCTGCATCATCAGCGGCCGTCGCATCCTCAATCCACGACGCGTAGATCGTCTCGAATCGCTCGGCCGCGGAGCGCACAGCGGCCGGCACAGCGACGGGCACAGCCGCAGGCACGGCAGCCGACACAGCGGCGGGCGCTCCACCGGCGGCGTGCTCCGCCGCACACGCCCGCAGGAGCATCCCGCCATAGCGAAGGCGATACATGTGCACGATCTCTTCGCACCCCGCCACCTCGGCACGTCGAGCGCTCCGCTCGGTGCCCGGCTGTTCAGCTCGCGCGAGCGTGGCATCACCAACCGCGCCGACCATGGGGATGAAGCGCCTGCTGGCTCGGAAGAACGGGCTATCGGGCGTGAGATGCGGCGCGACCTGGTCAAAGACCTCAGTCAAGAGACGCCCAGCCTCCTGCAGCATCGCGCCCGAACGCCGGAGCACGGAGGCGTAACTCTCGGCGACCGCCGACAGGTCGTCGGCAGCGCGGTGCCGCCAGTACGGCAGCTCAGCGATGATCGACAGTGTTCCGTATTTCGAGGCGTACGAGGTCGAGTCATCGCCGCCCGACCCGGCAGGATACGGGTCGAGCCCGAGCGACTCGCGCCAGTCATAGACCTCAGACAGCGGGCCGGTGAGAAAGATCGCCGGCGCGACCTCGCGCAGGTGGCCGGCCTCCGGTTCGCCCCGGTCAAGCGGGATTCCGAGCGACTGCGGTATCCGCTGCAGCAGGTCGTAGATTTCGGGGACGTCGCGAGACACGTAGTAGTAGGCGCCGCCCAGCTCGCCGTTGTGCAGTGATGCGTACAGGGCCGGCTTGGCGTGATCGATCGCGTGCATGAGCGACCGCGTCTCTGGCAGCATCCGGTCGAACTGTGCCTTCTTGTAGGCGTAGGGAAAGGTCCATTCGACCTGCTCGTCTGGCGCCGGGCGATAAAAGTTGCGGGCGTAGTGCGCGCGGTCACCCGGATTCTTGAACCAGGCCTCATTGAGCCGCGCGCCATCAGGATCAATACAGGGCACGATGTGCCAGGTGGCGTCGAGGCCCTTGCGGAGTGCCTCATCGCTCACGAGCTGTTCAAGCAGATGCGTCGCAGTCCAGGCACCGATCGGTTCATTGGGATGGACCCCACCAACTACGAGATGTGAGTGCGACCCCGACCCAATCGTGTACATGCGAATGGGCTCACCGAGGCGACTCGTACCGATGCGCTGCGAGGTCACGAGCCCCGGTGCCCGAGCCTCAATGGCACTGAAAGCAGCGACAAGCTCATCGACGGAAGGAAAATCGTGCTGTTCGGGCACGGAACTCGCCCGCTGAAGGATGTCGTCGGGCGAGCCGACGGCGAAGCGCGGGCGCTCGGCCGCGAGTCCGCTCGCGCTGGTTCCCTGCGCCTGCGTGCTCACGCAATCCCTGCCGAGCGGTGCGTCCAACGACCGCCGAGCATGGTGCCCGCCACCGGCATCGAGCGGAGCGCATCCGCATCGAGCGCATGCGGGTCGGCGTCGAGCACGACAAGGTCGGCGGGCTCCCCCGCCGCGATGCTCGAGCGCACGGACGCCGCGAGGGCTTCGTCGACCGAGATTGCCTGCTCCGGATGCCACGGCGCGCGTCCATCGCGGGCACGACCGACAGCGGCGCTCATCGTGACCCACGGGTCGAGCGGAGCGACGGGCGCATCCGAGCCGAGCAGGAGTGTGGCACCAGCATCGAGCAGCGAGCGGAGCAGGAAGGCCCGGTGTGTGCGGCCCTGCCAGTGGAGGTCGGCGATGTCGCGATCATCCATGGCGTGTTCGGGTTGCACGCTCGCCTCGATGCCGAGCGCACCGAAGCGCACGACATCCTCGGGCGTGAGCAGTTGGGCGTGCTCGATGCGGCCGGCGGTGCCGAGCTGCTCGAATACATCAAGCACGTGGGAGTTTGCGTGGTCACCGATCGCGTGCACGGTCGCGAGGATGCCGGCGTCCGCCGAGCGGCTGAGCAGTGGCAGGAGCTCGGCCGGGGTCACCGTCTGAAGCCCGCGTGAATGCGGGTGGCCTTCAAGGCCCGGATATTCATCGAAGCAGTAGGCGGTCCTGGTGCCGAGCGAGCCATCCGTGAGGATTTTGTGTCGCCCGACCGTGAGGAGCTCGCCAAGTTGCTGCCCGGTCGTGAGTCCGAGGCCGATGGCGCGCTCGATGTGCTCCGTGTAGATGCCGAACTCGACCCGAAGATGGGTGAGGCCGGCCGCGATGCGTCGCTGCCAGGCGTCGAGATTCCAGGTCATTTCGAGATCGACGACACCGACGACGCCACGCTGCGCTGCACCCTTCGCCGCCTCGGCAACCCAGGCGTCGAGGATCACATCGGGTACCGCATTGACGCGGTGCTCGATATCGAAGGCTTCGGCTTCACGCAACAGCCCAGTCGGATGCCCGGAGTAACCGTAGCGATCGAGCGCGGCGGTATTCAGCCAGGTTGCGTGGAGGTCAAAACTGATGAGCACGACCGGGATGCTGCCGCTCACCGCATCGAGGTCGGCGAGGTTCGGGGCATCCGGCCAGACAGCATCGCGAAAGCCGTTGGCGACGAACGTGACGGGGTCGCCGTCTGGCCCGATCTCGGGCGGCGTCGCAGCGAGTGCTTCGGCCACCATGGCCGCCGCTTCGCGAGCAGACCCGGCGACGGCGATGTCGAGGCGGTGCGTGCGGAGCGCCCACTGGCTCATGTGCGTGTGCTGATCCCAGAGCCCCGGCACAACCGAGCGGCCGTCCAGGTCGATGGTTTGCCCTGCGAACCCGTCGACGGTGCCCACGCGGGTGATGCGCCCGCGCTCGATGGCGATATCAACGGGCGCGCGATTTGACCCGAGCGTCAGTCGGGCATTGCGAAGAACGACTGGCGCATCAGGAGCGGCCTCACTCATCGGCGCCGCCGTGGACTCGACGCATCTCGTCAGCCAACTCGGGGCTGGCGTAGTGATCACCGTGCGCGAGGTTCTCGATGACGGAGTCGACGACCTGCTCCGACTTGTCCTGGCTCAGCTTGGCGCGTGCCTCGAACCGGGTGACGACGAAGCGGAACCCGACGGTGCCCGACATGATGCGCCGGCCGTACTCCTCGTTGTGTTCCAGCAGGTTCGGATGCGGCATACCGTCTTCGAAGTGGTGAACGAGGTCGCCGAGAATGCGCCAGTTCTCGTCGTCGCTGAGGATTTCTGGCACGCCCCAGAGGTGCGCGGTGACATGGTTCCAGGTCGGCACGGACGGGGCGCCGTCGTACCAGCCGGGCGACACATACCCGTGTGGCCCCTGGATGATGATCATGATCTCGCCGGCGCCAAGTTCGAGCGCCCGATCATCCGGACGGCCGACGTGGCTCACCAGGGTGATCTCGTCTCGACCCTCCTCGAGCATGACCGGGTAGTGCGAGGCGACGAGACCTTTCGCCGTGTGGGCAACAACGGTCGCCCAAGGGTTGCCCCGGATGAGGCGCTTGACCTCGTCGGGGTCGGTCACGATGTAGTGGGGTGTGCGCCTCATGTGCCCAGCCTGACACTCTTCGGCTGGACGTGAAGATGCTGCGACCGGATTGCTACCGCTGGCACTGCGGGCACCAATACAGTTTGCGCCCCGCAGCCGTCGCCATCATGATGTGGGTGCCGCACACGCGGCACGGCTGCCCCTCGCGGTGATAGACCCAGTGCCGATCGTCGCGGCTCGCAAGCGCGGCACGATAGGCGTCTCCCGTGAGCCCATCCATCGTCAACATCTGGCCGGTCTCGACGCCGATCGTCAGCAGGTGCACCCAGTCGGCCCACAGCGCGCGCACGAGCTCGTCTGGCACGAGCTTTCCCGGCGTGTAGGGGTCGAGTCTTGCGCGGAACAGCATCTCGGCGCGATACACATTGCCGATGCCGCTCACGACCTTTTGGTCCATGAGCAACAGGCCGATCGGCGTCGACGTCGTGCGGACGGCAGCGACGAAGCGCTCCTCCCCCTCTGCGACATCGCCGACGAGGGGGTCGGGCCCGAGTTTCGCCATCGATGCTGCCGTCTCCTCGGGTGACTGCACCTCGCACGCGGTCGGCCCGCGGAGATCGGCGACGGCAGCCTCGGTCAGGAGCCGCACGCGGACCTGCCCGATCGGCTCGGGCGGCCACTCGCCCTCAACTTCCTTCAGCGTCTCGTTCTCCGCCATGCGGAGTCGCGACCGTCGGGGTGCGCCGATGCTCCTCAGGCTCGCCTCGTTCTCGCCACGCGCGCCCGCGGCACCCGCGACGATGCCCTCGAACTCGGCTGAGGGCGCAGCATCCAAGACCGTGCCGTGCTGGTTGGTCTGCCCCATTCGCCCGCCAGCGGATGCCGTGGTCGCGTCGGCGGTGATGTCACCGGCAAAATCCCACGCGCCATAAAGCCCGAGATGCACCCGAAGCCAGAGGTCGTGATCGAAGGCGAGAAACAACTGCTTGCCAACCGCGAGTGACTCGATCAGTCGGTGCCCGTCGAGCTGTGCAGCCCCAGCGGCGAAGCGCCCCTGGGGCGACGACACGGCGACCTCGTGGCCAACGAAATGCAGGGCGAACTGCCGCGCGATTCGGTGAACGGAATGACCCTCTGGCATGGGACGGGATTCGAGCTCAGTCGATCGTGTGGCCGGCGATCGCCCCGGTCGTCTCGTATTCGCCGAGCTGGGCGATGCGCCGAGCGTGGCGCTCTTCACCCGTGAACGGCGTTGCAATGAAGGTGTCGATGAACGAGACGACATCGTCGACGGGGTGCTGGCGCGCTCCGATCGAAATGACGTTGGCGTCGTTGTGCTCGCGGGCGAGTTCTGCCGTCGCGGTGCTCCAGACGAGCGCCGCACGCACGCCCGTCACCTTGTTCGCGGCGATCTGCTCGCCATTGCCCGAACCGCCGAAGACAACACCGAGCGCATCGATGCCGGCCGCCTGATCGCGCGCGACCGCACGCGCCGCGGCAATGCAGAACGCGGGGTAGTCATCGAGCGCGTCGTACTGGACCGGCCCGTGGTCGACGACCTCATGCCCGGCCCCCGCGAGGTGCTCCTGCAGGTGCCGGCTGAAGTCGAGACCAGCATGATCGGTGGCGATGTGGATGCGCATACACCCAGTGTATTGAGCGCTGATGGAGCGTCGAGCCGCGAGACTCAGTCGAACTGGGGGCCGCGCGTGCGGGTGCGCTTGAGCTCGAAGAACCCGTCGTAGGAGGCGACGGCGACGACCCCATCCCAGAGGGCCGCGGCCTGCTCCCCCTTCGGTGCCGGCGACAGGACAGGCCCGAAGAAGGCAACCCCGTTCACGGCGACGATCGGCGTGCCGACGTCTTGACCGACGAGCGCGAGGCCCTCGGCGTGACTCGCGCGCAGCTGCGGCTCGAACTCGTCACTGTCGGCGTGGCGAGCGAGCGCGGCGTCGAGACCCAGTGCCGACAACGACTCCGCGATGACCACATCGGGGTCGTTTGCTTCGCCAAGGTGGATGCGGGTGCCGAGCGCGTCATAGAGCGGCTTCACCATCTGCTCACCCTCGAGGGCGGCGACTGCGGCGACGAGTCGCGTGTACTTGAGCGCGCGAGGAAGGAACTGCCGGTACTCCTCCGGCATGTCCTCGCGGTCTTCATTGAGCACCGCGAGGCTCATGATGTGCCAGTGCACGTCGAGGTTGCGGAGCGTTTCGACCTCGCCGACCCAGCGGCTCGTCATCCACGCCCACGGGCAAGACGGGTCAAACCAGAAGTCGACGCGGGTGGGGGCTGAGGCAGTGGTGTCGGTCATACGTCAACGCTATTGGGGCGGGGGCTGGTATTCCGCCGTGAGCGAGCGCACACTTGAAGAAGAAGCGCATCCGGCGTGACATGGAGGTGTCGCATGAGCGGATCGAGTGACCACGACTCCTGGGAGGCGCCCGGCTTCGTGCCGATGCTGGCGAGAGGTCGGCATCGCCGCCCCAAACAGGGCGCATGCTTCATGGAGTTCGCGTCGTATCTCGCCGGCGAACGGTGGAGCGATCATCCGCAGTGCACGCATCCGCTTCTCGCCTTCCTTGCCCGCGGGGTGAACGATTTCACAAGCGACCGGGGGCGCCAGGCGCTCGCCACGCTCGTGCCGTCGGTCGTGGGGCTCGACGGCGACGAACCCGCGCTCGACGCGGCGATTGCGCTCCGCGCGGCCGTGACCCCGATCGGTGTCGTCGCGGAGTCGCGACAGCGCACGCTCGCGGTCGGTGTGCTCGCGTGCCGCTCGGCGTTCGACGATGCCGGAGGCCTCACCGAGCAGGCGCACGCGCTGATCGCCGATGCCGAACGAGTCGCCCCCCTCGCCATGGCGTGGGCCAAAGACTTCAGCGCGAGCATCGAAGTCCGGCGCCCCGTGTCGTTCTCTCGCCGCGGGCGCTCCATCGTCAGCACCGCCGTGCTCGGTGCCGCCGAGGCGTGCATCGACTCCCCCGATGCCCTTCTCCGGCTGATGCTCGCCACGACGATCGACGATTGCGAAGCGCTCCTCAGCCGCAACCGGGTCGATGAGCACACCGTGGCAGCGCGCCTGTCGCATTCGGGGTCGACACTGGCCTGACTCCCCCGGCTAGGCTGGCTCGCGACGCCCGACGATCACGCACGACGTCGATCGGAAGCGGCGTTCACCGGCCGCCGAATGCCATCGCACCCCGACGACATTCGACCAGACAAGAGGAGCACCCCCATGCCCGGAGACAATCTCACACGCCTCGAGGCCCAGGAGCGCAGCGCACTCCTCTCGGTCGAGTCCTACGACATCGCCCTCGACCTCACGACGGGCGCCGAGACGTTCCGCAGCACGACGACCGTCACCTTCAGCGCGACCGACGGTGCATCGACCTTCATCGACGCCATCACCCGCACGGTGCACGCCATCACCCTGAACGGTGCCTCGGTGGATGTCGCGGCCGCCGATGGCCTCCGCATCCGTCTCGACGACCTCGCCGAGCACAACGTGCTCACGATCGACGCCGACATGGAGTACACGAACACCGGCGAGGGCCTGCACCGCTTCGTCGACCCCGTTGACGGCGAGGTGTACCTCTACTCGCAGTTTGAAGTGCCGGACAGCCGTCGCGTCTACCCCGTGTTCGAGCAGCCCGACCTCAAGGCCGAGTTCACCTTCACGATCACGGCTCCCGCGGCGTGGCAGGTCGTCTCGAACTCGCCGACACCCGAGCCCGAGATCGACGGCGATGTCGGCACGTGGCGCTTCTCCCCCACGCCCCGCATCTCTTCGTACATCACGGCAATTGTCGCCGGCCCATATGACGTCGTGCGGAGCGAGCTCACGAGCTCCGACGGTCGCACCATCCCGCTCGGGGTCTTCTGCCGCCGCTCGCTGCGCGAGTTCCTCGACGCCGACTACATCTTCGAGAAGACCCGTCAGGGCTTCGAGTATTACGAGGCGAAGTTCGACTACGCCTACCCCTTCGAGAAGTATGACCAGCTCTTCGTGCCCGAGTTCAACGCTGGCGCGATGGAGAACGCGGGCTGCGTCACCTTCACCGAGACCTATGTGTTCCGCAGCAAGGTGACGGATGCCATCAAGGAGCGTCGCGTCGTCACGATCTTGCACGAGCTCGCCCACATGTGGTTCGGCGACCTCGTCACGATGAAGTGGTGGAACGACCTCTGGCTCAACGAGTCGTTTGCCGAGTGGGCATCGACGATCGCGACGGCCCAGGCGACCGAGTGGACCGAGGCGTGGACGACCTTCCAGGCGATGGAGAAGAGCTGGGCGTATCGCCAGGATCAGCTGCCATCGACCCACCCCGTCGTCGCGACCATCAACGACCTCGAAGACGTGCAGGTGAACTTCGACGGCATCACCTACGCCAAGGGAGGATCGGTGCTGAAGCAGCTCGTGGCGTGGGTCGGCGAGGAGGCGTTCTTTGCCGGTGTCGCCGCATACTTCAAGAAGCATGCGTTCGGCAACACCGAGCTCATCGACCTGCTGCGCGAACTCGAGACGACGAGCGGCCGCGACCTCTCAACGTGGTCGGAGGTGTGGCTCGAAACGGCGGGCGTCAACACGCTTCGCCCCGAGATTGAGACGGATGCCGACGGCCGCATCACGGCGTTCTCAGTGGTGCAGTCCGCGACGGCTGACTACCCGACGATCCGCCCCCACCGCCTTGCGATCGGCTTCTATGAGCTCGGCAGCAACGCCGCGGATGCGAAGCTCGCACGCTCGCACCGCGTCGAGATCGATGTCGGCGGTGACCGCACTGAGGTGCCCGAGCTTGTCGGGCTTCAGAAACCGGCGCTCGTGCTCATCAACGACGACGATCTCGCCTACGCGAAGATTCGGCTCGACGAGCAGTCGATCGCGACGGCCCTCAAGCATCTGCGCGACATTGAAGACCCGCTCGCGCGCGCGATCGTGTGGGGTTCGGTGTGGGACTCCACGCGCGACGCCGAGACGAAGGCGAGCGACTACGTGAAGCTCGTGCTCGGCAACATCGCGAGCGAGACGGAGTCGACCACGATCCGCACGACGCTGACGCAGTTGCTCACGGTCGCACGCATGTATGTCACTCCCGAATCGCGCGCCGCCACGATCGAGCAGGTCGGCACCGAACTGTGGACGCTCGCGACAGCGGCCGAGGCCGGCTCGGACGCCCAGTTCCAGTTCGTGAAGTTCTTTGCGGCGATCGCCTCGACCGAGGAGCACGTCGCCATCCTGCGCGCTCTGCTCGACGGCAGCAGCGCGCTCAGCGGCCTCGAGATCGACACCGACCTCAGCTGGGAGCTCCTTGAGGGCCTCGTGTTGAATGGTGCGGCGGGCGAGGCGGAGATTGCCGCAGCGCTCGAAAAGGACAACACGGCGAACGGCCAGCAAGCGGCGGCACGGGCGCGGGCGACGATTCCGACCGCCGACGCGAAGCTCGCAGCATTCGCCTCGATCGTCGACTCCGACACGGTGCCGAACATGATCGTGCGCCACACGGGCATGGGCGTGCAACACGTCAACGATTCCTCCTCGCTCGAGCCCATCGTTGAGCGCTACTTCTCGAGCCTGCTCACCCTCTGGGAGTCGCGCAGCTACGGCATCGCCTCGGCACTCGTCGTCGGGCTCTACCCGACGCCGCTCGCCTCACAGGGGCTCGTCGATGCGACGCGCGCCTGGCTCGCCGCGAACCAGGAGATCCCGGCACTGCGCCGCCTCGTCATCGAGAACCTTGATGGTGTCGAGCGAGCGTTGCGGGTGCAGGAGCGCGACGCGAAGTAGCCGTTGACCTCGGGTAATGGCCCCGGCGTCCCCTCACGGGAGACCCCGGGGCCGTGCTCGGTAGAATGAGGCCGATGGAAGAGATGCCTGCAGCCTTCGACTGGACCGCCTTTTGGGCCGGCGTCCTCGCCTTCATCGACGTATGGCAGGTGCCCCTCAAGGTGCTGTTCGTCATCGTCGTCTCTGTTGCCCTGCACTGGGTGCTGCTGCGAATCATCCGTCGCGTCGTCGACCGGGTGGTGCGCGGGGTGAAGAAGAAGCAGAACGTGGATGACACGGCCGCCCTCTTCTCGTCACCCCTCGCTGCGGCACGCGTCGTGCAGCGCACCCGCGCCCTCGGCACCGTGCTCAATGGCGCCGTCACCTCGGTCATCGTCATCATCGCGGTGCTGCTGCTCGTGAGCATCGTGTTTCCGAATGCTTCTGGTGCGTTCGCAATCATCAGCGCTGCGGTCGGCGCTGGTCTCGGTTTCGGCGCGCAGAACATCGTAAAGGACGTGCTCAACGGCATCTTCATGGTCGCCGAAGACCAGCTCGGCGTCGGCGACGTCGTTGATCTCGGGCCAGCGACCGGTGTCGTCGAGGTGGTCGGCATCCGGGTCACGCAGGTGCGCGATGTCAACGGCACCCTCTGGTACGTGCGCAACGGCGAGATTCTGCGCGTCGGCAATCTCTCGCAGGGCTGGGCCCGCGTCATCATCGACCTCGCGGTGCCCTACGAGGCCGATGTCGAGACGGTGCAGGAGCGCATGCTCGAGACGGCCATCGACATGTACCAGAACTCGAAGTGGCGCAGCCGCATCCTCGAGAAGCCGGAGATCTGGGGCATCGAGTCAATCTCCGCCGAGGCCGTTGTCGTGCGCCTTGTCGTGAAGACCCGCTCGGGGTCGAAAGACGATGTCGCGCGCGAACTGCGCGCCCGCCTCAAGTCGACACTCGATGACATGGGCGTGAAGCTTCCGGCGCTCAACAGCGTCGTGCTCAAGGGCTATGACGGCGCGACGAGCGTCAGCGGCGCGCGACCACCGCGCACCCGCCCGCTGCCGGTGACGGATGCCGCGCCCCCAGCCTCAAAGACCTCGAAGCCGCGCAAGGACACCACATGAGCGACGTGAATGCTGGCCAGGATGGCGCTCCGCCCCCACCCGCGATGGGCGTACAGAGTCCGGTGACGCTGCGCTCAAGCGAGCACGGCGCGGCCGCCGGCGGCGGCAGTTTCTATGAGCAGGTCGGTGGTCGGGCGACCTTCGAACGCCTCGTGCGCGCGTTCTATGACGGCGTGCAGAGCGATCCGGTGCTGTGGCCCATGTACCCCTCCGATGACCTCGAGGGTGCCGTGCAGCGCCTCACGGGGTTTCTCGAGCAATACTGGGGCGGCCCAAGCACCTATTCGGAGCAGCGCGGGCATCCGCGGCTCCGCATGCGGCACGCAGGCTACAAGGTGAATCCGGATGCCCGCGACCGCTGGCTCGCCCACATGCGTGCGGCGCTCGACACCCTTGAGTTGAGCCCCCTCGACGACGCGACACTGTGGTCGTATCTCGACAAGGCAGCGCACTCCCTGCTCAACACGTTCGACGAATAGCGCCCTACTCCGCAGCCGCGGCTTCCCTGGCATCCAGCGCCGCAGCGTAAGCCTCGGCGAGGCCTTCGGCGAGCGGCGTTGTCGGCCGCCCGATGAGTCCGCTGAGTGTGTCATTTGCGTCGGCGAGGGCCCCCTCACGGGTGTTCGTGTCGAGCGTGACGACGAAGCCTGCGGTGCCCATGTCGAGGCCCGCCTTCGTGAGGATCGAGCGGTGCTCCTTCGACGAAACCCGCTTGTAGGTGACCTCGCGGTCGACGATGCCGGAGATGGCGACGGCGAGCTCGTCATAGTCCCACGCATGGTCGCCCGCGAACTCGTAGGTCTTGCCCTCGTGCCCCTCCCCGGTGAGCACGGCGGCGGCGCCCTCCGCGTAGTCGCGTCGGCTCGCACTCGCGATGCGCCCGTCGCCGAGGCTCGCAATGATGAGGCCCGTGTAGCTCGCCTGCTCAGCCACCTGCACGTAGTTCTCGGTGTACCAGTTGTTGCGCAGCAGGGCGAACGGGATGCCGGATGCCGTCACCAGCTCTTCCGTCGCTTTGTGTTCCGGCGCGAGTGCGAGGCTCGTCGTGTCGGCGTGTGGCGCGCTCGTGTAGGCCACGAAACCAACGCCAGCACGCTTCGCCGCCTCGATCACATTCCCGTGCTGGGCGACGCGACGGCCGACCTCGCTGCTTGAGATGAGCAGGAGACGGTCGACGCCGTCGAGGGCGGCGTCGAGGGATGCTGCATCCGAATAGTCGGCGGCGCGCACCGTGACGCCGCGCTCGGCGAAATCGGCGAGCTTCGCCGTGTCGCGGCCGATCGCGACGATCTCACCCGGCGCGACCCCGCGCTCGATCAGGCTGGCGAGGACGAGGCGGCCGAGCTTGCCGGTCGCGCCGGTGACGGCGTAGGTCATGGGGGCTCCAAAGGGTTGTGGCCGGGTGTCGTGCAGTGAACCCAACGCGCTGGGCGCGGATCTCTTCCCAGCCTGCCAGACGAGTCCTCAGCGAAGGCCCCTGCGTTACGTTTCGGCGCGGGCCCGCCGCAGCAGCACCTCCGCGTGGCGGATGACCGGCTCGTCGACCATCGCACCATCGACACTGAAGGCCCCCGCGCTGGTGGCGGCAGCCTCGACGACGCGCCTCGCCCAGTCGAGCTGGGCGGCATCCGGGCGGTAGGCGGAGCGGATCGCCTCGACCTGGGCGGGGTGGATGCAGGCGGTTGCCGTGAAACCGCTCGCCGCGGCATCCGTCGCCTCCTCCGTGAGCATGTCGAGGTCGGTGAAGTCGACGTTGATGGCGTCGATCGCGGCGGCGCCATGCGCGCGGGCCGCAAGGAGGATGCTCGCGCGAGCAAGCCGCACCGCATCACGGTAGCGACCGTCGGGGCCGCGACTGCTCGTGCCCCCGAGCGAGACGGTGAGGTCTTCGGCACCCCAGAACAGTGCGACGACGTGGGGCAGGGCCGCGATCTGCGGCGCCGCGAGCACCCCGGCCGCCGATTCGATGAGCGCAATGACGCGGAAGGCAGCGAGCGGCGCCAGCTCCTCGGGCGACTGCACTTTCGCGACCATGACGGTGTCGTAACCGCTGCGCTCGAGGGCCGCGAGGTCGGCGGCAAACTCAGGGCTCCGGGTGCTGTTCACGCGCACGATCGTGCGGTCGGCGTCGAGCGATGATGCCACCACAGCTTCGCGCGCCGACGCCTTGTGGTCGGCAGCGACGGCATCCTCAAGATCGAGGATGACGGCATCCGCCCGTGCCGCCGCCTTCTCGAAACGCTCCGGCCGGTCGGCCGGGCAGAAGAGAATGGCGGGCCCCATCGTGAACGTCATGGCTGCTCCTTGCACCTCACGAGGGTACTGCGCACAGCCACCCCGACGACCGTGCCGTCCTGGTTACGCCCCGTGTGTTCGAGGGTGACGATGCCCTCGCCCTGGCGCGATTCCGAGCGCCGCAGGCCAATGACAACGGTCTCGCTGTAGAGGGTGTCGCCGAGGTGCAGCGGATGCGGGAACGTGACCCGCTCGAAGCCGAGGTTCGCGACGATCGTGCCCTGCGTGAGCTGTGCGACGGATGCCCCCACCATGGTCGAGAGCGTGAGCATCGAGTTGACGAGGCGCTCACCGAAGGGCTGCGTCGCCGACCAGGCCGCATCGAGGTGGAGCGCCTGCGTGTTCATTGTCATGGTCGTGAAGAGCACATTGTCGGCCTCCGTGATGGTGCGGCCGGGGCGGTGAAGGTAGCGCACGCCCTCCTCGAACTCCTCAAACCACAGCCCGCGCTGCTCGATCTCACGCATTGCCGGCCCCGAGCCCGAGCGCGCGGGCGATGATCATGAGCTGCACCTCGTTGGTGCCCTCCCCGATTTCGAGGATCTTCGAGTCGCGGTAGTGGCGGCCGACGAGGCTTTCGTTCATGAAGCCGTAGCCGCCGAACACCTGGGTCGCGTCGCGCGCGTTCGCCATCGCCGCGTCACTCGCGGTGAGCTTCGCGATCGCGGCCTGCTCGGCGAACGGGGCACCGGCATCGCGGCGACGTGCCGCGTCGTGCCACGCGAGCCTGGCCGTGTGCACGCGGGCCCGCATCCGCGCGATGGTGAACGCCACGAACTGGTGCGAGGCGATCGGCACACCGAACACCACGCGCTCCCTCGCGTAGCGCACCGCCTCCTCAAGGCAGCCCTCCGCGGCACCCGTCGCGAGGGCCGCGACCGCGATGCGACCCTCATCGAGTGCCGCAAGAAAGTTGGCGAAGCCCCGGCCCCGCTCCCCCAACAGATTCGACGCCGGCACGCGGACATTGTCGAACGTCAGGGGGTGCGTGTCCGACGCCCGCCAGCCGACCTTGTCGTACGAGGCCTCGACCGTGAACCCGGGTGTGCCGTTGGGGACGATGATGGTGGAGATTTCGCGACGCTCGCGACCGGAAGCATCCTTCGCGGTGTCCATCACGGCGGTGCCCGTCACGGCGGCAACCGCGACGAATGAGGTGATCTCGGTGCCCGAGTTGGTGATGAACTGCTTGCTGCCGTTGATGACCCACTCGTCGCCGTCGAGCCGTGCCGTTGTGCGGGTCGCGCCCGCGTCGGAGCCCGCGCCCGCCTCCGTGAGGCCGAAGCCCGCGAGCGCGCGCCCGGTGAGGAGGTCGGGGAGCCAGCGTGCCTGCTGCTCGGGGGTCCCGTGCCTGAAGAGCGGCATGGCGCCGAGCCCGACCGCCGCCTCGAGCGTGATCGCGAGGGACTGGTCAACCCGCGCGATCGCCTCGACCGCGAGGCAGAACGCGAAGTAGTCGCCACCCTGGCCACCGACCTCCTCGGGGAAGGGCAGCGCGAAGAGGCCCAGCTCCCCCATGCGCGCGACGACGTCCAGCGGCAGCGTGTGCGTGCGATCGGCCTCATACGACACCGGCGCGACGACCTCCTCGGCAAACTCGCGCACCATGGCGCTGAGGTCGCGCTCATCCTCGCTGAGGTCGAAATCTGTCGTGTCCCGGGGGGTCAGGGTCGTGCTCATCATTGGGCTCCTGTGCTCGTGGCGGATGATGCGGCCGGCTCGCTTGTGGCTGCCGGTGGCTGGTCAGTCTGGGTGGGTGCTGCGGACTCGGTAGGTGCTGCGGAGAGGACGTTCGCGACGACACCGTCGAGGCGCACGAGGTCGCCGACGCTGACGCGCACCGTGACAACGCCGTCAGTGGGGGCGACGAGCGGATGCTCCATCTTCATGGCCTCAACCGTGACGAGCGGCTGGCCAGCCGTGACCGCGTCGCCTGTCCTGGCGCCGACCGCGACGACCGTGCCGGGCATGGGCGAGCGCACGTCGGGGCTCGCGGCGCCGCTCGGCCGGTCGATCGCGGCGAGCCGGTCTGCGAGCGCCGCCTCGCGGGTGACGCGTCGCACGGCGATGGCGTCGCCCTCGTGCGCGATCCAGACGGTGTCGCCGTCGCGGACGTGCGCAAGGGATGCATCCGGCACCGGCGTCACCGCCGTGCGCACACCGCGCGCCTCGACGATGACGGTCGCCTGGCGATGCTTTCCGAGGCGCCACCCATCGCGACGGTGCCACGGACCGCCGTCGGGGGCGCCGCTCCTGTCGAGCAACGCGTGCGCCCCCACGCCGAGCACGGCGGGCTCCACCGTGCCGAAATCGTGGGATGGCAGCATCCGCTCGATCACCCCCGTGTCGAGCTCGCCCGAGACCATGGCCGGCTCGGCGAGCAGCGCGCGGAGGAACGCGATGTTGTGGTGCACTCCGAGCACGACCGTGTCGACGAGCGCACGGTCGAGCCGGCGGAGGGCGTCGCCGCGATCGGCGCCGCGGGCGATGACCTTCGCCAGCATGGGGTCGTAGTCGCTCGTGACCGTGGAGCCGCTCACGATGCCGCTGTCGACGCGGATGCCGGTGCCGCTCGGCGGTTCGTAGGCGAGCACCGTGCCGGTCGACGGGAGAAAGCCCGAGGCCGGGTCTTCTGCATAGACGCGGGCCTCGATCGCGTGCCCGGAGAGTGCGACCTCGTGCTGTGCGAACCCGAGGGCTTCACCACTCGCGATGCGAAGCTGCTGCTCGACGAGGTCGAGGCGTTCGCCGCCGATCGTGACGACCTCCTCGGTGACGGGATGCTCGACCTGCAGCCGGGCGTTCATCTCCATGAAGAAGAACTCCCCCGGTCGCTCGGCCGAGACAAGGAACTCGACCGTGCCGGCGCCGACATACCCCGCGCCGCGCGCAACCTCGCACGCCGCCTCCCCCATCCGGGCCCGCGTCGCCTCGTCGAGCAGGGGCGAAGGTGCCTCCTCGATGACCTTCTGGTGCCGACGCTGCAGCGAGCACTCTCGCTCGCCGAGATGCACGACCGTGCCGTGGGCGTCGGCGAGCACCTGCACCTCGATGTGCCGCGGCACCGTGATGACACGTTCGAGCAGCAGCTCGTCGCCGCCGAACGCGGCGAGCGCGACCCGGCGAGCCCCCGACAGCGCCTCGCGCAGTTGCGCCGGGTTGTCGACGATGCGCATGCCTTTGCCGCCGCCGCCCGCCGAGGGCTTGACGATGAGCGGGAACCCCACACCCGCGGCCAGATCGACGAGCGTGTCATCGTCGAACCCAGCGGCACCAGCGCCGGGGATGACGGCGACCCCCGACTCTGCGACACGGGCCTTCGCACGGATCTTGTCGCCCATGAGATCGAGTGCCGCGACGGGCGGCCCGACGAACACCACGCCGGCCGCGGCGCAGGCTTCGGCGAGCGCCGTGCTCTCAGAGAGAAAGCCGTAGCCCGGATGCACCGCTCCGGCGCCCGACGACGCCACCGCGCGCATGATCGCGTCAACGCTGAGGTAGCTGTCCCGCGCGGCGGCCGGGCCGAGGTGCACGGCCTCGTCGGCGAGACGCGTGTGCGGGGCATCCGCATCGGCATCGCTGTAGACGGCGACCGAGCGGATGCCGAGCCGACGGAGGGTGCGGATGATGCGGCAGGCGATCTCACCGCGGTTGGCGACGAGCACGGCATCGAACAGGGGGTGCATGCCGATCACATCCTGAAGAGGCCAAAGGCCGGTTCGGGAAGGGGCGCCCCGGCGCACACCCCGAGGGCGAACCCCAGCACCGTGCGGGTGTCGGCGGGGTCGATGATGCCGTCGTCCCAGAGTCTGCCGGTCGAGTAGTACGGGCTGCCCTGCGCCTCGTACTGTCCTGCGATGGGCCGGGCGAAGGCCGCTTCATCGTCGGCGCTCCATTTCTCGCCGCGCGCCTCAAGTTGGTCGCGTCGCACGGTCGAGAGCACGGAGGCGGCCTGCAGGCCTCCCATGACGGAGATGCGGGCCGCCGGCCACATCCAGAGGAACCGCGGCGAGAACGCCCGGCCGCACATCGAATAATTGCCCGCACCGAATGAACCGCCGATGACCACCGTGAGCTTCGGCACGCGGGTCGTCGCGACGGCGGTCACCATCTTCGCTCCGTGCCGCGCGATGCCGCCGGCCTCGGCGTCACGCCCCACCATGAAGCCCGAGATGTTCTGGAGAAAGACGAGCGGCGTGCCCCGCTGGTCGCAGAGCTCGATGAAGTGCGCGCCCTTCTGCGCCGACTCGCTGAAGAGGATGCCGTTGTTCGCGACGATACCGACCGGATGCCCGTGGATGCGCGCAAACCCCGTCACGAGAGTCTCGCCATACTCCCGCTTGAACTCATGGAACTCGCTGCCGTCGACGAGGCGCCCGATGACCTCCCGCACGTCGTAGCTCTCCTGCACATCGACGGGCACGGCACCGTAGAGCTCGCGCTCATCGAGCAGGGGCGCGACGGGCTCGACAACGTGCCAGGGGGCGTCAATGGGCGGAGGGAGCGTCTCCACGATGTCGCGCACGAGCTGGAGCGCATGCTCGTCATCCTCCGCAAGGTGGTCAGTGACGCCCGAGGTGCGGGAATGCAGTTCACCGCCGCCGAGCTCTTCGGCCGTGACGACCTCGCCGATCGCCGCCTTCACGAGGGGCGGCCCGCCGAGAAAGATGGTGCCCTGGCCGCGCACAATGATCGTCTCGTCGCTCATGGCGGGCACATACGCGCCACCCGCCGTGCACGAGCCCATGACGGCGGCGAGCTGCGGGATGCGGGCCGCTGACATCCGGGCCTGGTTGAAGAAGATGCGCCCGAAATGCTCGCGGTCGGGAAACACCTCGTCCTGCATCGGCAGGAAGGCCCCGCCGGAGTCGACGAGGGCGATGCACGGCAGGCGGTTCTCGAGCGCAATCTCCTGCGCGCGGAGGTGCTTCTTCACCGTCATCGGCAGGTAGCTGCCACCCTTCACTGTGGCATCGTTCGCAATGACGAGCACTGGTCGCCCGTGGACGAGCCCGACCCCCGCGACGACCCCAGCGGCTGGCACCTCATCGCCGTAGAGGCCGGTCGCGGCGAGCGGCGCAATCTCAAGGAACGGGCTGCCCTCATCGAGCAGCCGATCGATGCGCTCCCGCGGCATGAGCTTGCCCCTGGCCGTGTGCCGTTCCCGCGACGAGGCGGGCCCGCCGAGCGCGGTCTGCGCGAGCCGCTCGCGGAGTTCGGCGACGAGCGCGCGCTGCGCTGCGTCGTTGGCGGCGAATCCCGGCGAGGCAGAATCCACGGAGCTCGAGAGCGTCTTCATTGACTGCTTTCGGTTACGATTGATTAACTGACCTTCAGGATATCCGCTCACCCCGCGAATGGGAACCCCATGACCGAGCTCGCACCCTCCACCCGAACACGGGCGAAGGCCGACCGCCGCGCGGCGCTCCTCACGGCAGCATCCGCCCTCTTCGCCGAGCGCGGCTACGCGGGCGTCTCGCTCGAAGAGCTGGGCGCCGCGGCCGGAGTGAGCGGCCCGGCCGTCTACCGCCACTTCGCGGGCAAACATGCCGTGCTCGCGGAGCTGCTGGTGGGCGTGAGCGAGTCACTGCTCGCCGGAGGGCAGCGGGTCATCGAGGAGCATGCGGATGCCGCATCCGCCCTCTCGGCCCTCGTGGCGTTCCACGTCGACTTCGCCTTGGGTGACCCGCACATCATCCGGGTGCAGGACCGCGACCTCGACAGCCTCGCCGACGAGCCCCGGCACGACGTGCGCACCCTGCAGCGGCGCTACAGCGAACTCTGGGTTGACACCCTTGCACCTCTGCTGCCCACCATCTCCCGCTCGGAGCTCCGCGTGCGCGTGCAGGCGACCTTCGGGCTCATCAACTCGACGCCCCACGCCCTCCACGGTTCGTCGCCCGCCGAGGCGCGCACGGTATTGCGGGCCATGGCGAGCGTGGCGCTACTCGCGGAGCGCTAGGCCCATCAGCGCGAGGAGGTGCAGATGCATGCCTCATTGCCTTCGGCGTCGGCGACGACCCACCAGTCGGGCGCGAACTCGTCGGTGACGAGGGTGCCGCCGGCCTTGAGCGTGGCCGCGAGCCGGGCGTCCGCCTGGTCCGTTGGCACGTACACGTCGAGGTGCAGGCGGTTCCGCTCGCTGCGCGCTGGCTCCATTTGCTGAAACCACACCCGCGGCCCGATTCGCCTGGGGTCCGCGAGTTCGACGTCGCCGTTGCTCGCCCGCACCTCCGCGTAGTCGAGCACCGTCTTCCAGAAGGGGCGGATGGCGTCTTCATCGACCGCGTCGATCGCGAGCTCATAGACGCTCACCACGGTCGCGACCCGCTCGGCACCGAGTTCGAGCGCGGCGGCATCGATACGGGCGGCGAGCTCGAGATCCCGCGTCGTAACTCCCCCTGCGTCGTGCGAGTTGATCTCAAAGGATGCGCGGCCCCAACCGAGGCGGGCGTGCGGATGATGACCAAGCTCCTCCGCGATGTCGACGACCCTGGCGATGAGTGCCGCCGCCGACACGAAGTCCGGCGTGCGATAGGCCCCCAGCAGCGCCGACTGGAGGTGCACGAAGGCTGTCTTGCGCAGACGGTCAGCGGTCTCCGCGGTGCTCAAAATCGTCAGGTCGTCGCTCATGCGCCCACAGTGTCACCGGGTCGACGGGGCCGCAACCGTCGATCTCAAGAAACGACGAGCTCAGAACCGACGAACTCAGAAACCGACGAGCTCAGAAATCGACGAGCTCGATCTCGAATCGCGCGCTGTCGCCCACATCGACTTTCTCCGCCGCACGCACCGCCTTCTTCAGCGGGAGGATGTACGCACCCACCTCCGTGCTCGGGAACAGGGAGGTGCGCCACGTCGAGCCGCCGAGCACGACCTCGACTCGCACCGAGCCGAAGCCGTTCTCCATGCCCGCCACGACTTGCTGAATCTCGTCAGAGGTGTCTTGGGGCAGCGTCGCGAAGACCCAGAGCGCGCCGTTTGTCTGCCAACTCCACAGTTCCGACTCAAATCCGTACCGCATGCGACCATCGTGCCGCACACCCCCGACCGTGGGCTACGCGAAGGCGAGCACCACGCCTGGGTCGCGCAGGATGCTGCCGACGTCAGCGAGGAACTCCGAGCCCTGCCGCCCGTCGATGAGTCGATGGTCGAACGACAGCGTCAAGGTCATGATGTCGCGCAGCGCGACGCCGTTGTCGTGCTCCCAGGGCTGCCGGCGCACTGCCCCTACCGCGAGGATCGCCGCCTCTCCCGGCGGGAGGATGGGCGTGCCAGCGTCGACCCCGAATACGCCGACGTTCGTGATGGTGAAGGTGCCGCCAGTGAGCTGTGCCGGCGTCGTCAATGCCGTGCGGGCCGCCTCCGTGAGGTCCCCGAGCGCGTCGGCGAGTTCCGCGAGCGACAGCCGGTCGGCCTCGCGGATGTTCGGCACGATGAGCCCCCGCTCGGTCGCCGCCGCGACACCGAGGTTCACGTGCGCGAACTCGATGATCTCGCCGTGCTCCGCATCCCACCGGCTGTTGATCGCGGGCGTGCGTCGCATCGCCACAAGGCACGCCTTCGCAACGAGGGCGAGCAGTCCGACGTGATGCCCCTCAAGACGAGCGTCATGCCGCAGCCGGTCCTTCAGGGCGAGGGTCGCGGTGACGTCGACCGTGAGGTGCAGGCTGGCGTGGGGCGCCGTGAACGCGCTCTGCACCATCGCCTCGGCCATACGCTTGCGCACCCCGCTGATCGGGTGGCGTGCATCCGCATCCGACGATGCAGGTTCCGGATGCCGCGGCGCCAGCACCTCGCGAGGTTCGGGCGTCTCCGCTCCCCCGTGGCCCTCGTTCCACTCCTCGCGCCGCTGCCGCCGCCGCGGTCGCTCGTCCGTGCCGACCCTGGGGCCGTAACCCACGAGCACCGAGGTGCGCTCGGGCCGACCGGCGGGCGGCGCAGGGGCGGCGGGAGGTACGGGACCGGCGGGAGGCGCGGGAGGCGCGGGAGGCGCAGGAGCCGCAGGCGCCGCTGGCTCCTCGGCCGCAGCATCCGCTGTCTCGATTGTCACGATGGGGGTGCCGACTTTCACCGAGGTGCCGGGTTCGACGAGCAGACCTGCGATCGTGCCGGCGAAGGGCGATGGCAGCTCGACGAGCGCTTTTGCCGTCTCAACCTCGCCGAGGATCTGGTTGAGCTCGACCGTGTCGCCGACCGCGACCTCCCACGAAACGAGTTCGGATTCGGTGAGGCCCTCGCCGAGATCCGGCAGGGTGAATTGCTTGAGGCTCATGCTGTCCATCCGGTGAGTGAGTTGGCGCGACCGAGCACGCGGTCGACGGCATCGAGCAGGCGGTCGAGGTCGGGCACGAAGTGGTCTTCGAGGCGCGAGGCCGGGTACGGCACGTCGTGTCCAGTGACTCTGGCGGGTGCCGCGTGGAGGTGCGCGAAGCAGCGCTCCGTCACGCTCGTCGCAATCTCCGCGCCGAGCCCGCCCGAGCGCTGCGCCTCATGTGTCACGACCAGTCGCCCCGTCTTCTGCACCGACGCCTCAACGGTCGCGAAGTCGACGGGCGAGAGCGAGCGCAGGTCGATGACCTCGATCGAGACGTCGTCATCCCGCGCGGCGATCGAAGCATCGATCGCGGTCGCGACGAGCGGCCCGTAGGCGACCAAGGTCACATCGGCGCCCTCGACGACGACGCGGGCGCGATCGAGCGGCGGTGCGGCATCCATCGATTCGTCGACCTCACCCTTGACCCAGTAGCGGCGCTTCGGCTCGAAAAACAGCACTGGGTCGTCACACGCGACCGCCTGACGCACCATCCAGTGGGCATCCTGCGGGTTGGAGCACGTCACGACCCGCAGCCCCGCCGTGTGGGTGAAATACGCCTCTGGGGACTCAGAGTGGTGCTCGACAGCGCCAATGCCACCGCCGTAGGGCACCCGGATGGTGATGGGCAGGTGCACCGCCCCGCGCGTGCGGTAGTGGAGCTTGGCGACCTGCGCGATGATCTGGTCGAACGCCGGATAGATGAAGCCGTCGAACTGGATCTCTACGACCGGCCGGAACCCGCGGTAGGCGAGGCCGACCGCCGTGCCGAGGATGCCCGCCTCCGCGAGCGGCATGTCCATGACCCGGTCGCCGCCGAAGTCGCGCTGCAGGCCATCCGTCACCCGGAAGACCCCGCCAAGCTTGCCGATGTCCTCCCCCATGAGCACGACGCGCTCGTCATCGCTGAGGGCGTGCCGCAGACCCGAGGTGATCGCCCCCGCGAGGGTGAGTTCGCTCATGATGTGGCCCCATCCGCGTCGAACATGGCGAGATAGGCGGCGTAGTGGCTCCGCTGCCGGTCGAGTTCCGCGGTCGACTTGGTGAAGATGTGATCAAAGAGGGCGAGCGGCTCCGGGTCTGGCAGTCCGAGGCACGCGGCTCGCAGTTCGGCCGCGACGGCATCAGCCTTCGCCTGAAGTGCAGCCCTGCGCTCATCGTCGAGTACACCGATCGCCTCGAGGTGGCGCTCGAGCCGCAGGATCGGGTCCTTCGCCGCCCACTCCTCGCGTTCGAGCGGGTCGACATAGCGGGTCGGGTCATCCGAGGTCGTGTGCGGCCCCATGCGATAGGTGACCGCCTCGATGTACGTCGCCCCGCCACCCGAGCGCGCGCGGGCGATCGCCGAGCGCGTCGCCGCCATCACCGCGAGCACATCATTGCCATCGACCCGGATGCTCGGGATGCCAAAGCCGGGCGCGCGGTCGGCGAGCGGGCGCTGCGCCACAAGACTCACGGGTTCGGAGATGGCCCAATGGTTGTTCTGGCAGAAGAAGATGACGGGGGCGCGGAAGGTTGCGGCGAACACCATCGCCTCGTTGACGTCACCCTGGCTTGTCGCGCCGTCACCGAAGTATGCGACGGCGATCGAGTCGACCCCATCCTTCACGCAGCCCATGGCGTAGCCGGTCGCATGGAGGGTTTGCGCCCCGATAATCACGGCCGGCGTTGCCATGCCGTGGTCGTAGGGGTTCCAGCCGGATGCCGCCGTGCCCCGCCAGAACGGCATCATCTCTTCGACCGTCACGCCGCGGCAGTAGGCGACCCCGTTCTCGCGATAGCTCGTGAACACGAAGTCGTCGGTGCGCAGCGCCCGAGCGGAGCCGACCTGCGCGGCCTCCTGCCCGAAGAGTGGTGGCCAGAGTCCGAGCTGGCCCTGGCGCTGCAACGCGACACCCTCGACATCGATGCGGCGCACGACGACCATGTCCTCGTGAAGGCGGAGGAGGGCATCCGGAGTGACATCCGTGACCCAGCGGTCGAGCTCGTCATCGGCGACGCGATGACCCTCGGGGGTGAGGAGCTGCCGCGGTGGAGCGAAGGCGCTGCCGCGCTCAGCGGATCGGTCGGGGGGCGGTTCTGGTGAGGTGCTCTGCCGATGGGCGGCGTCGCCACTCGGTGACGCGCCACGGTGGCTGGTGTTGGCAATGACTGAGCTCACGCTGCCTCCTCGACCGGTGCCGACCGCAGCAGGTGAGCCGTGGTGGGCACGATCCTCTCGGCCGGTGCTTGTGGCGCCGACCGACCGGGCAACTCTGCCCGGTGAAGGTGACGCTACGCACGCGCGGCCGAGAAATCAAGCACATCCGGCCGAGCGCGGCACTCATCCGCGCACCGCGCTGTCGTCGCTGAAAGGTCACCGACGCCCGGTCGCCGTTAGCGCTGCAGCGTCCACCCTCGGCGGCGCACGAGCACATGGCCGCGCGGCGTGCTGAGCCTCGTCCACGGACCCGTCTCGAACACCCCGACCTGCCCTGCGGCGGGCTCACCGAGGAACCCGAGCGCGAAGCATCCGAACGCCGCACCCGCCGGCACGTATTCGAGGCCAGGGATGCCGCGGCCCCACACTTCGGAACGCACGCGATGCACAATCTGCTCACCCGTGCCGTCTGGCAGCGCCTCAGCAATCTCGGCGATGCCAGCGCGGGCGGTCTGCTCAAGCAGTGCGGCATCCGTGTTCGGCAGTGTGCGCCACCCGCCCCGCGGCGGGGAGATCGCGGCCCACGTCGCCGTGTTCACCTGGATCGGCAGGCCAACTGTGACGGGCGCCCCCCGGTCGCGATCCTGCCCCTGCAGGCGGACGAGGCGTTCAACGAGGGAGCGCATCGGCACGACCACGTCGAACGCAGCGGCGGCGCCATCGGTCTCGACAAGGGCGAACGTGCGGAGGCCGAGCACGGTCGGGCTCTCGTCGAGCAGGCCGATGGGAAAGATGACGCCCGTGTAGACCGCGAGCACGCCAGACCCCGCAATGAGGCGCACGGCGCCATCTTCGAGACGCCCGGCACGGCTCAAGAAGAGGTGCAGGTCGTCGAGGGAGAGGGAGTCCGAGAGGGAGAAGCTGGTAGTCATCGCGGGTCCTACACTATTTGACGACGACCACGACCGGCGCCGGCATGCTGGCGGCACAACACTCTGGGGGCCGCATGAGCGACACACCGATGACCGAACTGCTCGCCACCCTCGACCTCACCGACACCGGTGCGCGCACCGCGTATGACATCTACACGGGAGCAAGCCAGTGGCAGCCGGGTGGTCGTGTGTTCGGCGGCCAGGTGCTTGCGCAGTCCATCGTCGCGGCCATGCGCACGCTCGACGATGAGCGGGTGATCCACTCGCTCCACGGCTATTTTCTCCGCCCTGGCGACGCCTCCAAGCCCATCACCTTCTCGGTGGCGCGCATCCATGACGGCCGCTCGTTCTCTGCCCGCAGCGTGCAGTCATACCAAGACGGCGTCCCCATCATGTCGCTCATCTGCTCGTTTCAAGAATCCGACGACGGGCTCGACCACCAGATCGACATGCCAGACGATCTGCCAGAGCCGGAGAGCCTGCCGACGGCGGCCGACCACCTCCGCGACATCGACCACCCGATGGCGCGCAACTGGGCCGAGCGCCGCCCCTTCGACATGCGCTACATCACCTCACCCATCTACCTCACGGTCGCGGGCGAACGCGTCTCCCACCAGGCGGTATGGATGAAAGCGACCTCGCCCATGCCAGACGACCCGAGCCTCCACCGCGCCGCCCTCGCCTACGCGAGTGACTATTCACTCCTCGAACCGATCATGCGCCGTCACGGTGTGCCGTGGGTAACGCCGTCGCTCAAAGTCGCGAGCCTCGACCACGCCATGTGGTGGCACCGCTTCGGCAGGGTGGATGAGTGGATGCTCTATGTGCAGGAATCGCCGAACGCGATCGGTGGGCGCGGTCTTTCGCTCGGCCGCATCTACCGGCGCGATGGGGCGCTCATCGCGAGCGTCGCGCAAGAAGGCATGGTGCGGATCCCGCGCGAAGCCCCCGCCCCGTAGCCACTACGAGGGGCGCCGCTACGATCGGCCGGAGAATTCCACCGGCTCACCGAGGTACGGCTCCCATGCCGCCAATTCCTCCGGGGTCATCCGGCGCGGCCGCTGTTCGCGTGCGTCGACAAACACCATGGTGCTCGATGCCCGCGCGTGCAGGCCGACGCCGCTGTGAATCTCGTAGCCGATGGTTGCTCGCGCCCCGCTGAGCCGGGTGAACCAGATCTGCACGTCAAGCGGGGCCCTCTGGTAGTCGATCGCGCGGAGGTATTCGATGCGATGGCCGGAGATGAGACTCATGGCACCCGCCGACGGGTCGAACACTGCGGTGGGCAGGCGTTCTTCGCCGAGCTGCTGCGGCACCGTCGCATCCGGTGCCCAAAATGCCCGAACGCGCGCCTCTTCGAGCACTCGAAAAATCTCGACGTTGTTGACGTGGTTGTAGGCGTCGAGGTCGCCCCATCGGAGGGTGACAGGGATGTGAATACGCACTGATCGGGCTCCCCACACGGGTCTCGAGGTCACAGTTGTGCAACGCCGCCCGATGACTGCCATGACAGGCATGCGCGGGTGTCGCGACGGGCGTTGCACACCCTCAACAGGCTATCGCCATTCGCCGATGCGGCCGTCGATTGCTACCGTAGGAAGGTCAACAGGCGGCCGAGGGGGGCCGCCGACGTTGGCCGACACGCCCAGGTCCGCGATCGACATCGCAGCGTTTCACATGTCGACCGTATGGTGACGCAGTGGCGGAACCGCCCCATGGCGGAGGCCCCAGCATCGACGAGAACCCACGACGATGCCTGGCATTGCAAACCCGGACCACAACCCGAAGACACGTCATGCTCCCGCGCAGCGTGTCCGACAGGAACACGTGAACGAGATCCCATCAACCACCGCGCTCAGCGCAAAGAACGTCTACAAAATCTTCGGAAAGAAGCCGCACGACGCCGTCCGCCGACTCAAGTCGGGCGTGACGAGGAGCGAGCTCGCCGACCACGCCACCGCCGCCGTCATCGATGTCTCCTTCGAGGTCAAGAAGGGCGAGATCTTCGTCGTCATGGGGCTCTCTGGCTCGGGCAAGTCGACGCTCATCCGGATGCTGAACGGCCTCCTCGAGGCCACCTCGGGTGAGGTCGTCATCGACGGCACGAGCATCACCGGCATCACGCCGGCGAAACTTCGGCAGGTGCGAGCAGAGAAAATCTCGATGGTTTTCCAGCACTTCGCGCTGCTGCCCCATCGCACGGTGCTCGACAACGTTGCCTACGGCGCTGAGCTGCGCGGGGTCCCGCGGGCCGAGCGGGAGCAGCGTGCCCGCGAGATCATCGAGCTCGTCGGGCTCTCGGGCACCGAGCAGAAGGTGCCGGGCCAGCTGTCTGGCGGCATGCAACAGCGCGTCGGCCTCGGCCGTGCCCTCGCGGCCGACACCGACATCCTGCTCATGGATGAGGCGTTCAGCGCACTCGACCCGCTCATCCGCCGCGAGATGCAGGAGCAGCTCCTCGAGCTGCAGGAGCGCTTCGGCAAGACCATCATCTTCATCACGCACGACCTCAACGAGGCGATGTTCCTCGGCGATCGCATCGCCGTGATGCGCGACGGCCGCGTCGTGCAGATCGGCACACCAGAGGACATCCTCACCGACCCCGCCAACGATTACGTCGAGCAGTTCGTGCAAGACGTCGATCGTGCGCGCGTGCTCACGGCCGGCAATGTCATGGAGCGTCCGCACTCCATCGTCGCCGATGGCGCAGGTCCCCGTACCGCCCTCCGCGCCATGCGCGACAACTATGCCTCGGCAGCCCACGTTGTCGGCCGTGACCGCACGCTCCTCGGCATCGTCCGCGACCGCGATGCCCTGCGTCTTGTGCAGAAGGGCGAGAACTCGCTCGCGGGCATCATCCGCCCTGTTCCCCACGTGGTCAGTGTCGATGACGTGCTCATCGACCTCTTCGTTCCAGCGGTCGAATCCGAAGTACCACTCGCGGTGACGGATGCTACGGGGCGCCTGGTTGGAGTGATCCCGCGAGTCACCCTGCTCGCCGCACTCGGCCCGGGCATCACAGCAACCGGCGAACTCACGATTCCGCAGCAGGCGGTGCCGACAACCGTGATCGATGAACTGCTCGCGATGGTCGCGCCAGACGGCTCCGCCGATACGAGCGAGACCGGAACGAAGGAGCTGCGCTGATGGACGACTTCCGCATCCCAGTCGGCGAGTGGATCGAGACGATCCTCAGATGGATCAAACTCAACCTCGCCCCCGTACTCGACGGAATCGATGTCACCTTCAGCACCCTGATCGAAGGCCTCACCGACGTGCTCGTCGCTGTTCCCGCGATCATCCTGATCCTCGTCTTCGGGCTGATCGGTTGGGTTGTGCGCTCGTGGAGACTCGCTGTCGGGACAATCGTGACGTTCCTCCTCGTGGTCGCGATGGACCAATGGGTGCAGACCCTTCAGACCCTCGCGCTCGTGCTCGTGGCCGCCGTCATCACAATCGCCATCGCGCTTCCGGTCGGAATCCTTGCTGCGCGCAGCCAAACCGTCAGCAACATGGTGCGCCCTGTACTCGACTTCATGCAGACGATGCCGGCACTTGTCTACCTCATCCCAACTGTGCTGTTCTTCGGCATCGGCGTAGTTCCCGGTGTCGTCTCGACCATCATCTTTTCGCTGCCCCCCGGTGTCCGCCTCACAGAGCTCGGCATTCGCGGGGTCGACCCGGAAAAGGTTGAGGCAGGCCACGCCTTCGGTGCGAAGCCTGGACAGATTCTGCGCGGCATCCAGCTCCCGCTCGCGGCGCCGACGATCATGACCGGCATCAACCAGGTCATCATGCTCGCCCTCTCGATGGCGGTCGTCGCCGGGTTCGCCGGCGCCGACGGATCCGGTAAGGAGGTCATCGCTGCGATCTCCACCCTGAACATTGCCCGCGGCGTCGAGGCGGGTCTCAGCGTCGTCGTTCTCGCTGTGTTCCTCGACCGCGTCACCTCTGCACTCGGCGCCCCCAGCTCCCACCGCGGTTCGGCCCTCGCGATCGTGCGTCGGGCCCGCGCGTCACGCCTCGCTCCCGAGGCAACCGCGTAGCACCGCCCCCCAGGGAGCAGCCGACCCCAAGACTCATCCCCCACAGAAGAAGACAAGAAAAAGAAGAGAATAGGAACACATACATGACACTCGGACGCACCTTCAAGCGCCGCACCGCGATCATCGCGGGCGCCGCTGGCCTCACCCTCGCCCTCGCCTCCTGCGCCGGCGGCGACAGCGCCGACACCGGCTCGGGCGACGGAGACCTGGGCACGATCACGCTCGGCTACATCCCGAGCTGGACCGACGGCCTCAGCACCGCGTACCTCCTCGAAGACCAGCTCGAGAAGATGGGCTACACGGTCGAGATGGAGACGCTCACCGAGGCGGCCCCGCTCTACACCGGCCTCGCCAATGGCGACGTCGACATCTACCCGTCGGCATGGCCTGAGGTCACGCACGCCGACTACATGGATGAGTACGGCGACGACATCGAAGACCTCGGTGCCTACTATGACGGCGCGGTGCTCACCATCGCCGTCCCGTCGTACACCGACATCGACTCGCTCGACGAGCTCGCCGACAACGCCGACATGTTCAATGGCCAGATCTACGGCATCGAGCCGGGGGCAGGCCTCACCGGCGTGACGCAGGACTCGATGATGCCCGCCTACGGGCTGGAAGACAGCTACGAGCTCGTCACCTCGTCGACGGCAGCCATGCTGACCGAGCTCGAGAACGCCATCGCGGCCGAAGAAGACATCGTCGTCACGATGTGGCGCCCCTTCTGGGCGAACGCCGCCTTCGACATCAAGGACCTCGAAGACCCCAAGGGTGGCATGGGCGAGAGCGAATCGCTCCACTTCCTCGGCACTGCGGGCTTCTCGGACGAGTACCCCGAGGCCGCCGAATACATTGCGGGCATCAAGCTCGACGATGAGGCCTACGGCGCGCTCGAAGACCTTGTGGTCAACGAGTACGGCGAGGGCAACGAGGCTGAGGCCGTCGACGCCTGGATCGAGCAGTACGGCGACGCCTATGAGGGCATCCTCGTCGACTAAGGTCGCGTCACCAGCACGCGCAAGCGCCGGTCACCCTCGGGTGGCCGGCGCTTTTGCGTGCCCAAGTTCTTTGCGTGCCCAAGTTCAGGGTGCAGTGGGGGCGATACCGGATGTCGCGGGCTGGGTGCCCGGGCGAGGCTGTAGGCATGGAGCAGCTCACCGATCTCGTGCTCACCCTCGCGGCGTCGCCGTGGCTCTACCTCGTGATGTTCACGTTCGCTGCGATCGACGGTTTCTTTCCGCCGGTGCCGAGCGAGACGGTGCTCGTGGCCGTCGTCGCTGTCGCGCAGGCGGGCGGTGAGCCCAACATCCTTGCGTTCGCCGGGGCGGCCGCGGCCGGCGCGCTGCTCGGCGACGTGACGGCGCACGCGGTCGGCCGCCGCATTGGCCTCGATCGCTTCCGATGGATGCGCGGACGCCGCGCGGGTGCCGCGATCACCTGGGCCGGGCGGGCGCTTGAGCGCCGCGGAGCCCTCGCGATTATCGTGGGCCGCTACATCCCGGTCGGTCGGGTTGCCGTGAACCTGACGGCGGGGGCGACCGGAATGCGGAGACGAAGGTTCGTTCCGATTGCGGCGGTCGCCGCAGCATCCTGGGCTGGCTACTGCACCGCCATCGGGGTCATCGCCGGCCAGTGGGCGCACGAGAACCCTCTGCTTGGGGCGTTCATCGGCGTCGCGGTCGCACTCGTGCTTGGGCTCTGCATCGACCAGTTTCAGGCCGCCCTCCAGAAGAGGGCGACCCGAGCAGGGGCGACCGGCGGTCAGTCGCGCGTGAGCTTGCGGTAGGTGGCGCGGCTCGGCTTCGCGGCATCCGGGCCGAGGCGTTCGATCTTGTTCTCTTCGTACGCCTCGAAGTTGCCCTCGAACCAGTGCCAGTACGAGGGGTTCTCGGCCGACCCTTCCCACGCGAGGATGTGCGTGGCGATGCGGTCGAGGAACCACCGGTCGTGGGTGATGACGACGGCGCAGCCGGGGTACTCGAGGAGCGCGTTCTCAAGGCTCGACAGCGTCTCGATGTCGAGGTCGTTGGTGGGCTCGTCGAGCAGGAGCAGGTTGCCGCCCTGCTTGAGGGTGAGGGCAAGGTTCAGTCGGTTGCGCTCACCACCGGAGAGCACGCCGGCCTTCTTCTGCTGGTCTGGGCCCTTGAACCCGAATTGCGACACGTAGGCGCGCGACGGGATCTCGGTCTTGCCGACCTGGATGTAGTCGTGCCCTTCTGAGACGACCTCCCACAGTGTCTTGTTCGGGTCGATGCCGCCGCGGCTCTGGTCGACATACGAGATCTGCACGGTCTCGCCGATCTTGAGGTCGCCAGCATCGAGCGGCTCGATGCCGACAATCGACTTGAAGAGGGTCGTCTTGCCGACACCGTTGGGGCCGATGATGCCGACGATGCCGTTGCGAGGGAGAGTGAACGAGAGGCCCTCGATGAGCACTCGGTCGCCGAAGCCCTTCTTGAGGTTCTTTGCGTCGATCACCTGCGAGCCGAGACGCGGTCCGACGGGGATCACGATCTCCTCGAAGTCCAGCTTGCGGGTCTTCTCCGCCTCGGCAGCCATCTCTTC
Source organism: Homoserinimonas flava (assembly GCF_054969005.1). Classification (NCBI taxonomy): domain Bacteria; kingdom Bacillati; phylum Actinomycetota; class Actinomycetes; order Micrococcales; family Microbacteriaceae; genus Homoserinimonas; species Homoserinimonas flava. The sequence goes on along the minus strand of NZ_JBUEQS010000001.1, from coordinate 553,202 downwards.
GTAACGAGCGAGTCGCGCCTTCGACTTGGTCTGGCGACCCTTCGCGTTGCTGCGGACCCAGTCGAGCTCTTCGGCCAGACGCTTCGCGAGCTTCTGATCCTTCTTGCCCTGGATGTTCATCCGCTCGGCCTTCTTCTCCAGGTACGTGGAGTAGTTGCCCTCGTAGGGGTAGAGGCGGCCGCGGTCGACTTCGGCGATCCACTCGGCAACATGGTCGAGGAAGTACCGGTCGTGGGTCACGGCGATGACGGCACCCGAGTACTGCGCGAGGTGCTGTTCAAGCCACAGCACGCTCTCGGCGTCGAGGTGGTTGGTGGGCTCGTCGAGGAGGAGCAGGTCAGGCTTTTGCAGGAGGAGCTTGCAGAGGGCGACGCGGCGCTTCTCGCCACCGGAGAGGTGGGCGACCTGGGAGTCGGACGGCGGGCAGCGGAGGGCATCCATGGCCTGCTCGAGCTGGGAGTCGAGGTCCCACGCATCAGCGGCGTCGATGGCCTCTTGCAGGGTGCCCATCTCGGGGAGCAGCGCGTCGAAGTCGGCGTCGGGTTCGGCCATCTCAAGCGAGATGGCATTGAAGCGGTCGACCTTCGTCTTGATCTCGCCGAGGCCCTCCTGCACATTCTCGAGCACGGTCTTCGTCTCGTCGAGCACCGGCTCCTGCATGAGGATGCCGACACTGAAGCCCGGCGTGAGCTTGGCCTCGCCGTTGCTGGGGGTGTCGAGGCCCGCCATGATCTTGAGGATGGTCGACTTGCCGGCACCGTTGGGGCCGACCATGCCGATCTTCGCCCCCGGCAGGAACGCCATGGTGACGTCGTCGAGGATGAGCTTGTCGCCGACCGCCTTGCGGGCGCGGACCATCGAGTAAATGTATTCGGCCATGCCCCTGAGTCTAGTTGCCGCTGCTGTGTGCCCCCGCAGGGCGCATCACGCGATCAGCCGGCAGGCTGGGGGGTGCCGACAAGGCATGTGCCGCTCGCGAGCTGCGAAGCCACGGCGCTCGAATAGGCGCCATTCCACTGGCCGATGAGGCATTCGGCCCCGATCCTCACGGCGAAGGTGATGGCGTCGGCCGCGTTGCCGAGCGGCGTTGTGTCGGCCGTTGCCTCGATTGCGTCACGCGTCCATCCTGCTTCGACAAGCACCGCGATGAATCCGTCACGACTGAGGGCGCCCTCGTCGGCGATGTGGGTGGAGACGACATAGTCGAAGTAGTCGCGATTCTCTTCTGCGGTGCCATCGGCGATGAACTCGGGGGGAGTTTCTGGGATGTCCGACGGTGTGATGGCGGGAGTTCCAGACGGCGATGGCGTCGTGTCGCTCGGGGCCGAGCATCCGGCCGCCATCCCGAGAACGACCGTGAGGATGACAGCGACGCGGATCCCCCGCAAGCCATTCTCGTTCACGGGTCTCCTCGCCGATCGACTGCTCGACGCACAACCCGCCGACACCCGATTCTATTCGTGCAGCGCGCTAGTTCAGGCACATCTCGCGTAGTCGGGCAGCGCTCCGCATCGAGCATCCGCTCGTGTCGCACCCGCTCAGAAGGGGGTCTGGTCGCGCGCGCCGTCCACCCCGGATGCTCCCTCCAGCGCAGGCTCGTTGGCTCCCGGTGTCGCCCAGCCCGACGCCGACGCATCGAGCGCTGCCTCTGCGACGGTACCGCCTGCCGCGACCTCTGGCGCGGCATCCGGCACCGCATCTGGCACTGCATCTGGCACTGACACGATGGCCGCGTTGCGACTGAACTGTGCTGTGCCCCACGTGAGGTCGTGGCCAATCGCTTCGGCTTCGACCTCGACCGCGAGACCGCTGCGCTCGCCGCTCTCCCACTCCCGGAGGCGGAGACGCCCGGTGACGACGACGCGTTGGCCTTTCGTGATCGACATGGCGGCATTCGAGGCAAGCCTGCGGAACGCGGTGACGGTGTACCAATTGGTGTCACCGTCAACCCACGATTGTTTTGCGCGGTCGTATCGGCGCTGGGTCGAGGCGAGCCGAAAGCTCGTGATGGGCAGGCCCTCACTCGTGGTGAGGTGCTTTGGCTCGGTTGCGACGAGCCCGGTCAGGGTGATGTTGTCTGTCATGCCGACAGTCTTTGACGCCAGCGCGGTGCGTGGCGGGAACGCTCCTCCACCTGGGGGCGATCACCCGAGGCACCCCCGGTGGAGGAGCAGTGTCGGCCTAGTGCTCCCGGAACTCCGGGCGCTCAGCCCCCGGCAGCAGATTCGCATGGAGGGCACGCTGCGCCACCTCAAGACTCGGATACACGCCCGTCTCGCCAGAGCCCAGCATCCGCACCTCGTAGCCGTCGTCACGCGAATGTATCGATCCGACCGCGCCGGCCGAGCCAAAAGCTACCCAGGTCTTGCCCGCGACAATGCTCTCGTTCATCGTGTCTCCACATCCTCGTGCCACTCGTTGTGCCACGAGGATACGACTCAGCGGGGCGTGACGGCGAGATTCCAGCGCACTCCCAGCGACGTCGGCCGGAGCTTGGCTCAGGCCGCGCGCACGTACTTCGCGAAGCTCTTGCGCACCTTCGACACCTTCGGCAGCGCCACTGCCATGCAGTAGCCCTGGCCGGGGTTCTTGGCGAAGAAGTCCTGGTGGTACTCCTCGGCCGTGAAGAACTCGCCGAGCGGCACAATCTCGGTGACGACCCCGCCACCCCAGGTTTCGGATGCACGGTCGCGAGCGGCTTCGAAGAGCTCCTGCTGCGCAGCATCCGTCGCGAACATCGCCGAACGATACTGGGTGCCGACATCGCCACCCTGGCGGTTGAGCTGGCGCGGGTCGTGCAGCGTGAAGAAGACGTCGAGGATGACGTCGGCCGGGATGACCGTCTCATCGAACGTCACGGCAACAACCTCGGCGTGGCCGGTCGTGCCCGTGCAGACGCTCTCATAGCTGGGGTGCGGCACCTGCCCACCCGTATAGCCAGAGACGACGCCGTGCACTCCGTCGAGCGTGCGGTAGACCGCATCGAGACACCAGAAGCATCCACCACCGAGAACGAAAGTTTGCATGGGGACCACCTTAGGTTTGAAGACTGAACGACATACGAGAGAACGAATGAGAGCGGCGATCCATTCCCTCCGTTGCAGTCGTAGTGTTGACCCGTGAACGACGTGAACCGCACCTACGTGCCCGCCGATGACCGCTACCAGTCGATGCCCTATGCGCGTGTCGGGCGCAGCGGCCTTATGCTCCCGCGGATCTCGCTCGGGCTCTGGAACAACTTCGGAAATGATCGCACCCTCGACTCGCAGCGGGCCATCATCCGCCGGGCGTTCGACCGCGGCGTAACCCACTTCGACCTGGCCAACAACTATGGCCCGCCGCCCGGATCCGCGGAACGCAACTTCGGCCGCATCCTCGAACTCGATTTCGCCGCCCACCGCGACGAACTCATCATCTCGTCGAAGGCCGGCTACGACATGTGGGCCGGGCCATACGGCGAGTGGGGTTCGCGCAAGAACCTGCTCGCATCGCTTGACCAGAGCCTCGACCGCCTCGGCCTCGACTACGTGGACATCTTCTACTCCCACCGCCCCGACCCGGAGACGCCGATCGAAGAGACGATGGGCGCACTCGCGACCGCGGTGAATTCGGGCCGCGCACTCTATGCCGGCATCTCCAACTACTCCCCCGAGCAGACCCGTGCCGCGCACGCCGCCCTCGCAGAACACAAGATTCCGCTCATCATTCATCAACCGCGCTACAACATGTTCGACCGCACGATGGAATCCGGGTTGCTCACGGCGCTCGACGATCTCGGCATGGGGAGCATTGTCTTCTCTCCGCTCGCCCAGGGGCTGCTCACCGGTCGCTACGCGGCGGGCGTGCCTGCTGGCTCGCGCGTTTCTGAGGGGCGGTGGCTCACCGAATCGCAGCTTGACGACGACTATTACGCCAGGGCTGCCGCGCTGACGGAGATCGCGAGCGCACGCGGGCAGTCGCTCTCGCAGCTCGCGCTGTCGTGGGTGCTGCGGCATCCGCAGGTCACCTCGGCGCTCATCGGGGCGAGCAGCGTCGCCCAGCTCGACGACAACCTCGTCGCACTCGAATCGACGCCACTCTCGCCCGAGGAGATCGCGGCGATCGAACCGTTCGCGGTGCACGGCACCGGCGCCCGCTGACGTCAGTGGGCTATCTCTTCGCGCTCATCGCCGCCGTGCTGTTTGGCGTCAACGGCAGCGTCACGCGCGTCATCGTCGACTCGGGGCTCAACCCGGCCCAGCTCACGCTGTTCCGTGTCGGCAGCACAGCGGTGATCGCCGCCATCTACCTACTCATCGCCAACCGCGCAGCCTTCAGGGTGACGCTGCGGCAGTTGCTCGCCCTCATCGCTCTCGGCATCGTCGGCGTCGCGATGCTGCAGTGGAGCTACGCCATGGCGATCAGCATGCTGCCCGTCGGCATCACCCTCCTGCTCGAATACACGGCGGTGCTCATCGTCGCCGTCGTTGCCTGGGCCGTGTTCAAAGAGCGCGTCAAGGCGCGGCTCTGGGTTTCAATCGGCTTGGTGCTCGTCGGTCTCGCGGTCGTCGCGCGGGTGTGGGATAGCGACCTCAACCTCACTGGCGTGCTCTTCGCCCTCGGCGCCGCCACCGCGCTCTCGGTCTACTTCCTCGGCGGCGAACGCGAGGTGGGCAAGTCTTCGGCGATGGCCGTCGCCTTCTGGGCCATGTCCTCGGCGACAGTCTTCTGGCTGATCTTCAGCGGCTGGTGGAACCTCGACCCGGCCATCTTCGCCGAACCCGTCTCGCTGCAGGGCAACCTCGAAGCCATCGAGCTGCCGCTCTGGATGCCGCTCCTGTGGAACATGCTGCTCGGATCGTTCGCCCCCTTCTTCTTCTCGCTCCTCGCCCTCCGCACCCTCACCGCGACCGCGGCGGGCATTGTCGCGACGGCGGAGGTCATCTTCGCGTTTTTCTTCGCGTGGCTGTGGCTCGGCGAAGGCCTCGCCGGTGTGCAGATCGCCGGGGCGGCAGTCGTGCTCGTTGGCATCGTGCTCGCGCAGACCTCGCGCAAAGACAAGGTCGTCGATGCCGACCTCGCGCTCAGCGACAGTAGGGACCGGTCGATCGTCTAGCCCCTCGCCACGCAGACCGGATGTCGGTGGCCGTCGTTAGCGTGGGCATCACACCGAACGGGCCGGGCGGTGGTGACGTGATTCCACCGATCAGGAGAGACGATGCTCACCCTTGACCTTGCTCCGGCCGGCCATGCCCCCGCCGGCCTCACACCTGCCAGCCTCACACCTGCGCCCGCCGAGGTTGCATCCCGACTCGACCCGGCGTTCTCGCTCGTGCCGCTCCATCGCGGCTTGTGGCGCATGACCCGTGCCGACGGTGAGGTGCTCGGCTACATCGAAGAGGTCGACTCCCCCGACGGCACGCGCTACCGAGCGAAGCGCATCAGCGCCCACCTTCGTCGCTTCATCGCCCTCGGCGAGTTCTGGCGCATGGATGACGCGGTCGCCTGCTTCGTGAGCGGCTGAACCCCGATTCAGCACCTCGGATGCCGCGGTCTCGCCTGACACGGCGGTGGGCGACACGCGTCCCGCTCCCGGTGCTGTACCCCGATCGGGGTTAGGATCTGCCCCATGCAATGGTGGAATGATTTTGTCGAGTGGCTCTCTTCTGACGATGGCTGGCGGGTCATCTCGACCGCCGTCATCCCGTTCGTCGCGATCGTGGTGGCCGGAATCATCGCCGCCCTGATCGGTCGCGCAAGTTCACGCCGGCTCATCGCCATGACCGAACGCGAACGTCGCACCGCGACCGTGGGCGCCCTCATCAGCGCCGCACGCCGTGCTTCCAAATGGAATTCGCTCTCGGTTCCCGAGCAGCAGCACGCCGAACATCTCACGCACGAGGCGGAGACCCGCATCCGGCTGCTCGCGCTGCCGGGAAGCGCGATGGTCGCCGACTGGGCCGCGCACGAGATCGAGGAGATGAAGCGCAACTCCGTGTCGTTCAGCTTTCAGGCTGAGCAGTCACTTGTCGAGTTCCGTAACCGTCTCGTCGAGTGGCAGGCGAAGCCTGGCCGTGCCAAGAAACTCTTCAAAGCAGACCTCGACGCGTGGGCTTACGAGGGCAAGGCCGACGACGACCTCGTGTCACAGCAGAAGGCGTGGGCGAAGCAACAGGTCAACGAAACCGGCCCGATCTCGACTGGCGGCACCTCGGGTGCGTTGGCGGCCAACACTCCGGCTCCAGCTCCGGCGGCTCCAGCTTCGGCTGCTTCTGCAGACCCTGCGCCACACCAGACGGCAGCCTTTACGGCGCCGGCGTACGAGCTGCCCCAGTCGGTGGCGGGACGCGAGTCGGCCCGACCGGTCGAGGACTGGACCGCAGCGACCCCCACTGCCGCGTCGACCAGCACCTCGCCTGACGATGAGATCGAGGCATCCGGGGAGATCGCCCTCGACCCCGAAGAAACTCCCGGCCCTATCTCGGCCGGCACCGTGCGCAAGCGCATCGAACCGGAGACGCGCGACTACTAGCCGCGTTCGGCCAACAATCTGGTGAAGCTGTTCCCGTCGTTCACGCGAGCGACAGGAACAGCTTTTCTAGTTCATCCGGCTGTGGGGCACCGTCTTCCCCCGGATTCGCGAGGCAATCTTTCAGCGCGGTCGAGATAACGACGAAGCCGGCACGATCGAGCGCCTTCGACACGGCGGCGAGCTGCTGCACGACGTCCCGACAGTGGGCCTCACTCTCGACCGCGTCGATCACTGCTGCCAGCTGACCCTGGGCCCGGCGCAGCCGGTTGACGATCTTGCGCTTCGCCTCGGGGTCGACCCCCGCCGCGGTGCGGTCGTGCCGTGATGTGTCGCTCATTTCGTTTCCTCTCAGAGGGGGCGGACTTGACATTCAGCATACCCCCCAGGGTATAGTAATCACATACCCCCCAGGGTATCGAGAAACCAATGAGATGGAGTCCCCATGTGTCGAGCGACAACATGTAGCACTTGCGGCAAGACCACGTGGGCCGGATGCGGCGAGCACGTGCAGTCGGTGAAGAAATCGGTTCCGGCTTCGCAGTGGTGCAACGGCACGCACAGCCAGGCGGAGATCGCCGCTGCGGCGTCCCAGCGAGGCGGGTTCTTTGCCCGCCTGTTCGGCCGATGAGTCCCACGTGACAACCATGCACACCACAGAACTCAACGCCAGCAACTTCGAGCAGGTGGTCACCGGCGACGGAATCGTCTTCGTCGACTTCTGGGCGGCCTGGTGCGGCCCCTGCCGCGCCTTCGCTCCCACCTTCGAGAGCGCTGCGGCGATGCACCCAGACATCGTGTTCGGCAAGGTCGACACGGAGGCAGAGCAGTCGCTCGCCTCCCAGTTTCGGATTGCATCGATCCCGACGCTCATGGTGTTCCGCGACGGCATCCCCGTGTTCTCCCAACCGGGCGCACTCCCTCCGAGCGCGCTCGAAAAGTTGATCACCGGCGCCAGAGCACTCGACATGGACGACGTGCGCCGACAGCTCGCCGAGCGCAACGCCACCCAGCGAAGCGCCTAAGTTCACACCCCCGACGAGAGGACAAGCGCCGTGTGCGCACGCATATCCTGCACCACCTGCGACAAGCCCACCTGGGCCGGCTGCGGCCACCACATCGAGGAGGCCCTTGCGGGGCTCTCCGAGGCCGAGCGCTGCTCCTGCGATCAGTAGAGAAGGGATAGAAGAGATGCTGCTTGAACGCATTTATGACGAGGATCTGGCCCAGGCCAGCTACTTCATCGGCTGCCAAGCCAAAGGCGAAGCCATCGTGGTCGACCCGAGGCGCGACCTCGACGTGTATCTCGAGCTCGCTGCCAAGAACGGCATGCGCATCGTCGCGGTGACCGAAACCCACATTCACGCCGACTACCTCTCGGGCACGCGCGAGCTCGCGGCAGCGACCGGCGCCCCCATGTATGTGTCGGATGAAGGCGGCCCAGACTGGACGTATGGCCCCGCGTTCGACGGCTCCGTGCGGATGAAGGACGGCCACGAGATCACGCTCGGCAACATCACCCTCCGTGCCGTCCACACTCCCGGCCACACCCCCGAGCACATGTCGTTCCTTGTCACCGACGGGGCGCAGACGAGCGAACCCGGCTTTATGCTCACTGGCGACTTCGTCTTCGTGGGTGACCTCGGTCGCCCCGACCTCCTCGACGAGGCGGCCGGCGGTGTCGACACCCGATTCGGCGGGGCAAAGGACCTCTTCACGAGCCTGCGCGACCGCTTTCTCATCCTTCCCGACTACGTGCAGGTGTTGCCGGCACACGGTTCCGGCAGCGCGTGCGGCAAGGCGCTCGGTGCGATCGCCTCGTCAACCGTCGGCTACGAGCGGGCGTACTCCTGGTGGGGCAAGTACCTCGCCGCGAACGACGAGCAGGGGTTCGTCGATGAGCTACTCGCCGGCCAGCCCGACGCCCACGCCTACTTTGCCCGCATGAAGGTGCAGAACAGGGTTGGCCCCGACGTGCTCGGCGAGCAGCCTGAACTCGTCGAGTACGAGGCGAAGCAACTCGTCGCTGCCCTTGACGCCGACAGCGTGATTTTCGTGGACACGCGGCACAACAGCCTCGTGCATGAGGGCACTGTCGAGCGTTCGCTCAACATCCCCGGCCTGGCCAAGGCGGCGAGCTACGGAGCGTGGGTCTACGACCCCGAGACCGAAACCCGCCCGCTCGTGCTGCTGGCAGCCTCCCGCGCGGAGGCCGAATCTCTGCGGGATCACCTGGTTCGTGTGGGAGTCGACACCGTGCAGGGGTTCATCACCTCCCTCGACGGTCTCGAGTTGGTTCGGCCGAAGCTCGTGAGCCCGGAGCAGCTCGATGGCGTGGAGCGCGTGATGCTGCTCGACGTGCGCAACAAGACTGAGTACGCCGACGGCCACCTGCCAGGAGCCGAGCAGCTTTCGGGCGGCCGACTGCTGTGGCACCGCGACCGCCTCCCCAAGAGCGGCACGATCGTCACCTACTGCCAGAGCGGCGTGCGCAACTCCGTCATCGCGAGCGCACTGCGCCGGGATGGCTTCGACATCGTCGAGCTGGACGGCAGCTACGCCGCGTGGTCCTCAGTGCAGGGTCACACGCCCGTCACCGCCGCAGCCTGACCCCGACCCACCCTGGAGAGGAGCTAACCACATGGAGTTGACCCTGGTCATCGCACTGCTGCTTGCGGTGCTGGTGGGCATCTCGCTCGGGCTCCTCGGCGGGGGCGGGTCCATCCTCACGGTGCCGATCCTCACCTATGTGCTCGGCATGGAACCGCGGGCGGCGATCGCCTCCTCGCTCTTCATTGTCGGCGTCACCAGCATCGTGGGGATGCTCTCCCATGCGAAGGCGAAACGGGTGCGGTGGAAGACTGGGTTGATATTCGGCGCTGCCGGGATGGCGGGTGCCTTCGCCGGCGGCCTCCTCGGTGGCTTCATCCCCGGCGCCGTGCTCATGGTGCTCTTCGCCGTCATGATGGTGGTCACCGCCACCGCGATGATCCGTGGGCGCAAGGAGAGCACGGCCAGCGATGACGAGGACCCGACGATGCGCCTCTGGCGGATCATTCTCGACGGCGCCCTCGTCGGACTCGCGACAGGACTGGTCGGTGCCGGCGGTGGATTCCTCATCGTGCCGGCACTCACCCTCCTGGGTGGACTCCCCATGGCGATCGCGGTCGGCACGTCCCTCCTCGTGATCGCCATGAAGTCATCTGCGGGGCTCGCCGGTTACCTCCTGTCGGTTCGGCTCGACTGGCCCATCGTGCTCGCCTTCACCAGTGCGGCGATCGCCGGCTCGTTCATCGGCACCAGGTTGGCGGGCGTCATCCCCGAGAAGGCGCTTCGCAAGGGATTCGGATTCTTCGTGCTGGCGATCGGCGCGCTCGTGCTCACACTTGAGGTCCCCGCACTGCTCGAGTCGATCGTGTCCTCCGCATGATGCCGGCGACCACCACCGGGCCGGTGCCGATGCTCGGCACGATGGTGCACGGCTACGACGTCCCCGTGATCAATGAGCGGGCCGTGCGCGCAGCAGCAGGACTGTTGCTGCTCGGCGGAGCCGTCTCCTTCGGATTCGCGCTCTCGAGCGGCAGCACGCAGGCCTTGCAGCCCTTCGGTGTCGTCTTCATGATCGACATGCTCATCCGCGTCACGATGGGAGATCGCTGGTCGCCCAGCCTCGCACTCGGACGCCTCATCGTGCGACGGCAGCGGCCCGAATGGGTGGGAGCACCCCAGAAGGCATACGCCTGGTGGCTGGGGTTCGGACTGGCCCTCGTCTCCTGCGCAGCCATGGGAGTGATCGGTGCGCCCCTATGGGTGACCCTCGCGCTCTGCGGGGTCTGCCTCACCCTCCTGTTCGTCGAGACGGCGTTCGGGTTCTGTGTCGGATGCTCGCTGCAGTCCGTCTTCACGGCCACCGCACCCCAATACTGCGCGGGAGAAACCTGCGCCAGCACGACCACCACGCCATGAAAGGCAGACACACCATGTTCCGCAAAGCCCTCGCACCACTCACCGCCATCTCACTCGTGCTCGCGCTCGCATCGTGCGCACCAGCATCCGATTCCGAACCCAAAGTGCTCCTCACCGAAGACACAATCGTGATCGACGTGCGCACCGCAGAGGAGCACGCGGGTGGCGCACTCGAGGGCGCTGTGCTGCTCGACTTCACCAAGGGTGACCTCGCCGCGGCAATCCCCACGCTCGACCCTGAGGCCGAATACGTCGTCTACTGCCGCTCGGGCAACCGCGCCGGGCAGGCCATCGCGCTGATGGAGCAGGCCGGCTTCGAGAACCTCACAAACCTTGGCTCGCTCGAGGATGCGGCCACGGCAACCGGCCTGCAGATCGTGAGCTGATCAGGGCCCATGCCCGATACGGGCCTGCTGAGTAGACTCGGTCGCAAACGTCGAGAGGAGCCCAACGCATGGCTGAGAAAGTCCGCGTCATTGATCGCGCCGGGCCGACAGGCTTCGTGTTTTTGGCGGCATTCGTTGGAGCTGCGGTCTACTTTATCGTCCAGTCTGACGGCAGCTTCTGGGGCGTCATTCTGGGCATCCTGAAAGCTTTCGTGTGGCCGGCGTTCGCCGTCTACCACTCGCTCGATGCGCTAGGCGCGTAGCCGGAGTCCGTGTAGCAATTCCTTGATACAGCTGATAGGTTCTGTGTCACTCTGTTGATACACGGGAGGGCTTGTGCCTCAGCTAGCGATCATCTTTCCGCTCGTCGTAGTGCTGGCCGCTGCGGCATTCGCCGTGGCCAGGCGCGGAGCTTTCCACTCGCTGGCCATCGCCGACGAGAACCTCCCCGCGGCCATAGCTGCCTCTCGCCATTTCCGACGTCGCAGCGCTCTGGCAGTAATCGCAGTGGTGATCTTCGCCGCCGCCTTGAGCGCCTACCTGTTCCCTGCGATCGGCTCGGTAGCCCCTGCAACGACGATGAGCGCGGCGCATTGGTTGTTGTTGATTCCCATCTTCGCTGGAACCGTTGGGGTAGCCGCCTTCGCTTTCGTTCCACATTTTCGGGAAGCCGGTGGGAACAGGAGCGCCGAGCTCACGCGACGCACACCCTTTACCTTCGGACCGAGACGGGCGTTTATTGCCCCAGTCGCGGCTGCAGTTCTCCTTGTCGCACTTGTTGTCTGGTTCGGCTCGATTTCGGGGCAGGACGGGATGTTCCGATATGGCGATGACGTGGGCGGCAGCATTCTGGGTTTCCAGTATGGAATTCCGGTCCTCGTAGGAGCACTGCTTGCTGCGGCTGTCGCATATCTTGCCGTGCGGCACGTAGCGCTGGCGCCGCGCCCGACAAACGATGCACTTCGCGCCGCGGATGCAACAGTGCGCCTATTGACGATTCGGATAGTCCTGAACACCGTCACCGCAAGCTTCGTTATGACCGCCGGGGTCTTTCTCCTGATGACGGGTTCAACGGCTGTATCAATGGCGAGCGGGACGTCCTTCGACCTTGCCGGCAACCTGATTCCGCCGGATCAGGGACTCCGGGCCATCGGCTTTTGGGGCCAGGTGGGCATATGGGCTGGAGTCGCATGCTTCGTTGCCACCATTGTTTATATCGTCGCGGCGGTTTCCGACGCCACGCGCAAGCCGTTCGAGGCTGCGCGGGGGCCCAGGTGACCACATGATAACCATCAACGAGGCCGATCCAACGCCGACGTTCGAGCAGATCCGACGGCAACTGACTGACGAAATCCGCTCGGGCAATCTTCCGTCAGGGCGCAAGCTTCCGTCGGTGCGCCAACTCGCCGGTGACTTGCGGATTGCGGCGGGAACCGTTGCTCGAGCCTACGCCGAGCTGGAGGCCGAGGGGCTGGTGGCATCAAGCCGAACAGGCACGCGGGTCATTGAAGTCGAGGCGATTCCGACCGAGGCGCGGCTGGCCGCGCGGAGATACCTCGCCGAGCTTGGCGACATCGGACTGGATGATGCGATAAGCGCCATCCGAGTGGAATGGGAAGCCCACCAGAACAGTCAATAAAATCGCCCCCAATACGGAATCGATGACGAGCTGCGACTCGCTTCCGAACTGGTGGCAATGTTCGGGGCCCGCGACACGTGAAAAAGGGGAAAGCGCCTTCCTGACCCGGCCGAGAATTGACACCTTAGTTTGCATTGATGCAACACTTCGCCGACGTCCGGTCATGTGCAGGGTGAACCCGTGAAAGGGGTAGCCATGAACGACCAAGAACTGGACCACCGCCTCACCGCTGGCGATCCTGCACGATCAACGCCAGCGTCTCTCGACGCCGTGGTGGACGAGCTTGTCGGACACCCGTCCGCGCGACGACCCCATCGCCGCCGGAAGCGCATCGCCCTCGTTGCGGGGAGTGCCGTCATGGTCGCGGGCGGGCTGGCGGCATTCACTGACCTCGACACCTATCTGCTCTCGGTGCCACCGTTCTCGACGCTGGATGAGGGAACAGTCCGGACGGCGGAAGGCCTCCCGTACGTTCCCATCGGAGACACCGACCGCGGCGAACAATGTGCAATCTGGGTTGACTTTGGCGGTCTCACGGCAGACGAGTTCACGTCGATCAACACATACTGGTCCCAAGCCAACCCGGACGCTTTCGCTGAGGGCGTCAAGACGCGCTTGGGGGGCGACCTTGCAACCGACGCCACGGAAGCGGAAGCCAAGAAAGAACAACTTCTCGAAGACCTCGGCAGCATCGTGCCAGGGCTTGCCTGGGGCTCGGCCCCTCCGACAAGTCCATGGACAGACGGGGAACCTCACCTGACATCCTTCAGCACCGTCTGTGCCGACGACATTGAGGCGATCGAGGAGGCGACCGAGTGAGCAGCCCGATCGCCGTGGATGCTCCTGAAGCCCACACGCCTAGGACGGTGGAGTGTTTCATCCGCCGTGAAGCACCGGCGCTCCTCGCGTACTTCGAGCGCCGTGTGCCATATTCGGACGCCCCGGACCTGTTCGGTGAGACATTGCTGGTGATCTGGCGTCGCGTTGACTCGTTGCCGGTCGACGAGCAGGAAGCTCGAATGTGGCTATACGGCGTTGCCCGGCGCGTCCTTTCCTCCAGCCGCCGAGGAAGCATCCGACGCGAAGCGCTCGTCCAGCGCCTTCGTGACGAAGCTGCGGCTGACCCTGCTCCCCTAGCGTCTCGCGACAGCGAACTCGACGCGGCCCTAGCCGCACTCTCCCCCGGCGATGCGGAAATCATCCGACTCTTGCACTGGGATGGCTTCACTCTCGCCGAGATAGCGCAGCACCTAGGCCGGCCACCTGGAACTATTCGCAGCCGATACAGCAGGGCCCGTGCGATCCTGCGCTCAGCGCTGCAATAGGCGCCGGACCAAGTCGAGTCCGCACATCGTCGCGCTACCCATGGGTTACGAGGCGCTGAAGTTGCGAGACACCTAACGGACGACGCTCTGCAGGTGCGAGTTGCGCCGCTCGATCAGTCTCTGCACATAGCTGGCGAGAACAATGTTCTCAACCCCACGACCGAGTATCCCCAGGGGCGCTGCAAATGACACTCGATCAACCATCAGAGTGCCCGTCCCGTGCGGCCGAAACTCGTGCTCGTGTTTGAAGTATCGAAACGGGCCTCGAATCTGCTCATCGGTAAAGCTCCACGGGCGACACATCGCTGTGACTCGGCTCGTCATGCGGAGGGGTAGGCCGAAGTGCCACGCACGCCACGTGACCTCCTCAGAGAGGCCGATGTATCCGGTTCGGACACCGCCAACTGCCGTCTCCCGTGACCCGGCCATGGACTGGGTGTGCGCAGTGATGTCTCGCGCTAGATCGAAGAGTCGCTCGGGAGCAAGCACGGACTCGGTGATGCATTCGAACGACACCGACATGACGCACAACTTATCAGCGCGCCGCCAACCCGACCCTCCGCAGAAAGCCCTACCCGGTGAACGCCTTCAGCTAGCGAGGAAGTCGCACCAATCACCCGAACTATCTACGCCGTGAGACATGGCGCACATTGGTTGCCGGGAAACTCCGAGCTGCACTCAATAGGCACGATGCCGATTCCAGATCGTGCCATAGGGGTGTGCGATCAGACGACCCGAGCGCTCACACCATCTCATCCGAGTCATCCGTCACACCCGACTTTCGCCAGTCGACTGGCGCCACCCAGGTGACTCAGAGGTTCCGAACTCGGTATGAATGTTCCGGGCCTGCGACACGTGAAAAAGTGCCCCCGGCAGGATTCGAACCTGCGACCAAGAGATTAGAAGGCTCCTGCTCTATCCCCTGAGCTACGGAGGCAGAGGCGTCTCTAGGATAACGCCGCGGGGTCGAAAGCGTCGTTAGTCGCGGTCGGCGGGGTCTTCGATCTGCTCGCTGTCCCCAGCGTCGAAGGTGTAGGTCACATGCACAACACCGCCAACTTCGCGCCATGAGGTCGCGTCGTAGTTGATGAGCCCCTCGTTGCCAGCTTCTGACGCAATCACAGTGAGCGTCTCATCCCAGGTGCCGTCGGTGCTGATGCGGTGATCAGTCTGGCCGTCGCTCGGGCCCCCCGAGTAGATCACAATGTATTCGTCGCCCTTGGCGAGTGTCGGCTTGGAGTCAGTCATGCTCTCTTCCTACCACCGGCGCGACACCCAGGCCACCTGCACGCGCGGCGGCGGGCACATCCACAGGCCCGCCGAGCCTCACCTGGGGTCCGCGGTAGGATTCAGGCATGGCAAGCACCACTGACCGACTCGTCTGGATCGACTGCGAGATGACGGGACTCGATGTCGACAGCGACGAACTCGTGGAGGTCGCAGTGGTCGTCACCGATTACGACCTCACCCCGGTCGACCCAGGGTTCACGATTGTCATCAAGCCTGACCAGTCGGCACTCGACGGCATGGGCGACTTCGTGCGCAATATGCACGAAGAATCCGGTCTGCTCGCCGAGATCCCCAACGGGGTGAGCCTCGCCGATGCCGAGTTCGCTGTGAACGAGTACATCCTCAAGTTCGTGCCGGCCGCTGGCAAAGCGCCGCTCGCAGGCAACACGATCGGCACCGACAGGGCGTTCCTTGCCAAGTACATGCCGCGCGTCGATGCCCACCTGCACTACCGCATGGTTGACGTCTCGTCGATCAAGGAGCTCGCGCGACGGTGGTTCCCCCGCGTCTACATCAACGCGCCGGCGAAGAATGGCGGGCATCGCGCCCTCGCCGACATCCTTGAGTCGATCCGCGAGCTTGAGTACTACCGCAAAGCCGTGTTTGTCGCCGACCCAGGCCCCACGACCGAGGAACTCCTGACCATCTCCGCCGACGTCGTGGACGATTTCGCCTCGCGGCTGTAATAGAATCTTTGAGTTGTGATCTCCACGCGGAGCGGTTCGCGCGGTGAACGCACATGGTGGGCGTAGCTCAGTTGGTAGAGCGCTGGCTTGTGGTGCCGGATGTCGCGGGTTCGAGTCCCGTCGTTCACCCCAATGAGAACGAACGCATGAACGGCCCGGCACTGTCGGGTCGTTTTTGCGTTGGGGCACGTGTGACAGGCTGGAGCCATGCCACGCACGCTTGAACGCACCGACACCGAACAGGATGTCGACCTGCGGCAGCAACCAGCGAGCGATTCGCCGTGGCAGACCATCGTCTGGAACGATCCGGTCAATCTCATGACCTACGTCTCCTACGTCTTTCGCACCTATTTCGGGTTCAGCGCGGTTGAAGCAGAACGGCTCATGCTCGCCGTGCACCTCGACGGGCGTGCGGTTGTCGCATCCGGCAGTCGCGAAGAAATGGAACGCCATGTCGAAGCCATGCACGACTTCGGACTCTGGGCGACACTCGAAAAGACGGGCGAATGAGACGCTTCGAGCGGCAGCCTGACGGCAGCCTCGCAGCCGCCCTCGATGAGGCCGAGGTTGCTCTGCTGAGCACGCTCACTCAGCAAACCGCCGCGGTCGTCGGCGGCGCAGACCTCGACGACCCTGCCGTGCGACGGGTCTTGCCGGATGCCTACCCGGACGACCCCGAGGCATCCGCCGAGTTCCGACGCTTCACCCAGGCCGACCTTTCAAGCCGCAAGACGGCGAATGCCGCGCGCATGCTCGCAACACTCGACGACGCGAGCGAGGGAACCCTTCGGCTCGACACGGCGGCAGCCGACGCGTGGCTTCGCGGACTCACCGACATCCGGCTCATCCTCGCGGCGCGGCTCGGCATCGAAACCGACGAGGATGCCGAGAGCAAGGAGCTCGACCCCGTGATGCGCGATGTCTATGACTGGCTCGGCTTCGTGCAGAACTCGCTCGTGGAGGCCCTGGATGCTTGAACTCTCGGCCGAGGAGTTCGAGACCCTCGTCATCGACGAGCTCGACCAGCTCCCCGATGAGATGGTGGACGGCCTCGACAATGTCGTGTTTGTCACGGAGGACCGGCCCGAGGATGGCTCCCTCGATCTGCTCGGCATCTATGAGGGTGTCGCTATCACCGATCGCGGACAGTACGGCTTTGGCGAGCTCCCCGATCGCATCGTGCTGTTTCGTGAACCGCTGCTCGCCATCTGCGACACGCTCGACGAGCTGCGCGACCAGGTGCATGTGACGCTCGTGCACGAGATCGCCCACTTTTATGGCATCGACGATGCGGCGCTGCACGAGCTCGGCTGGGGCTGAACCGCAGCGAGACTGATCACGTCTTTGGTGGTCTCAGCAGTGAGGCCGGTCGCAGGCTGTCGATGCCGAAACGCTTCGCGACACCGTCGATCGTGCGTTCGGCGTCGCGCCACCCCTCATCGGTATCCCACAGGGCGAGGGGTGCTCCCCCGGCGGGCGCGAGCTGCTCTGCCCGCACCCCGATCAGTCGCACCGGCGGATGCTCGCCGACAGCGTCGTGCAGGCTGCGGGCCTCGACGAAGAGAGTGCGCCCGAGATCGGTCGGCGTCGCGATGGTGTGCGAGCGGGTGATGGTGCTGAAATCGGCATACCGGAGCTTGAGGGCGACCGTCGATGCCTCGAGCCCGGCGGCGCGGAGGCGTGCGGCGACCCGCGTCGAGAGGCGCAGCAGCTCACGCTGCAGCAGTTCGCGATCGTCGACATCGGTCTCGAACGTCACCTCGTGCCCGATGCTCTTTTCGACGCGTTCGGTCGTGACGGGCCGCGGGTCGATGCCGTTCGCGAGATTGTGGAGCTTTGCCCCCAACGCCGGGCCGAGACTGCGCTCGAGGGCGGCCCGCGGAGTGTCGGCAATGTCACCGATGGTGCGCAGCGCTTGCCGTTGCAGCACCTGTTCGGTCGCCTCCCCGACGCCCCAGAGTGCTGAGACGGGCAGCGGGTGGAGGAATGCGAGCGTCTCTGCCGCAGGGATCACGAGCAGGCCGTCTGGCTTGGCGCGGCCGGAGGCGAGCTTCGCCACGAACTTGGTGGATGCGGCACCAACCGAGCAGGCGAGGCCGGTCTCGTCTCGCACGCGACGCCGAATGCGCTCGGCGATGCTCGCGGGGCTGCCGAGCACCTTGCCTCCGCCGGCGACGTCGAGAAACGCCTCATCGATGCCGAGCCGCTCGACGATGGGCGTCATGTCGTCGAAGATCGCCATGACCTGTCGCGAGTAGTGCCGATACTTCTCGAAGTGTGGCTCAAGCACGACCGCGGAGGGGCACATGCGTTTGGCCTGGCTCAGCGGCATGGCAGACCGCACACCGTATTTGCGGGCCGGATAGTTTGCCGCGGTCACAACCGATCGCAGCGAATCGTGCGCGACGACGACGGGGCGGTCGACGAGTTCCGGATGCTCGAGCAGTTCGACCGAGGCGAAGAACGCATCGAGGTCGATGTGGAGGATGGGCGACGTCGAGCTGTCGACGGATGCCGCGCTGACCTGCCGCGCACTGCCGTCTTGCTTGCTCATCCCCTCAGGCTACGCGCTCCCGCTCAGGAGCTTTCGTGGCGTCAGGGGCACTAGCCGATGCGGGCAGCGAGCCATTCGTAGGGGTTGACCGACCCGGAGCCACCGGGGTGCACCTCGAAGTGGAGGTGAGCCCCGTTGGCGTTGCCGGTGGCACCGACAAGGCCGATAACGTCTCCGACGGTGACCTGGTCGCCCACGTTGAGGGTCAGCGACCCGTCTTGCAGGTGTCCGTACAGGCTCGTCACCTTCTGCCCGTCGATGACGTGGTCGATCACGAGCGTGACACCCATCGAGTCTTGTGTCGTGTGGTACGCCTTGCTCACGACGCCGCTCGCCATGGCCTGCACTGGTGTTCCGGCACCGGGAAAGATGTCGATGCCGTGGTGGAAGTTCGAATGGCAGTTCGAGCACTCGCGCGGGCCGTACCCGCTCGCAACGGCACTCCCGAGCGGCACCGGGTATTGCAGGGACGGCAATGCGACGGCCGTGTAGCTGTCTCGCACCGACGCGGTGAGGGGTTGTGCCGTCTCGATCGTGAGTGTCTGCGCCGGCGCCTGCTCGACGGCGCCAGCAGTGACGCTGGTCTCGCCGGTCAGCGATGCGACGAGGGAGGTTCCGGCGAGGGCGGGAATGGCGTAGCCCACGCCGCTCACGACGAGGAGGCCGCCAGCGGCGATAGTAACGGCGGTGCGAATTCGCTTCACGGTCGAGACGTGGCGGAGGCGCCGCTCAAGTGCCGGAGGGAGTGTCGGGAGGTCTTCGGGTGCCACTGGCACGCTCGGAACACTCTCGAAAACAGACATGAAGCCCCATCAAAGTGGAGAAAGCTCCATTTTTCCTGAGTGTGCAACATTCTTTCGGTGACGGGAATACCTACAATTTCAATGCGGTTGCATGGAGTTATGACTACTTCATCTGCACCCCACCCCAAATACATCGTCGGCACCTGGGAGCTCGACCCCACGCACTCCACAGTTGCGTTCAGCGTCAAGCACCTCATGATCAGCAAGGTCCGCGGCACCTTCGAGGCGTTCTCGGGCACCATCGTGACCGCCGAAAACCCGGCCGACAGCACCATCGAGGCGTCAATCGACGTGGCCTCGGTCAACACGAACCAGGCCGACCGCGACAACCACCTCCGCACGAGCGACTTCTTCAAGACCGACGAATTCCCCACCATGAACTTCCGCTCGACCGGGCTCAAGGTCAACGGCGATGACTTCACGATCGACGGCGACCTCACCCTCCGTGGCGTCACCAAGGCGATCACCCTCACGGGCGAGTTCGGCGGCATCATCACCGACGGCTACGGCCAGACCAAGGCCGCCGCGACCGCGACAACCAAGATCAACCGCCAGGACTTCGGCGTGAACTGGAACGCTGCCCTCGAAGCCGGCGGCGTGACCCTCGGCGACGACGTCACGATCACGCTCGACCTTCAGGCCACACTGCAGGCCTGATCCACCCTCTCCGGGCGCTCGCGATCCCCCGTAGCGGGCGCCCGGATTCCCCGCACAAACCCACGAGCGGCACCATTACGGATGCTGCAGCGGCTCCTGCGCGGCGTGCTCCCGCGGTTCGAGCTGGAACGTCGAATGCTCAACATCGAAGTGCTCAGCAAGGCACGCGTCGAGGGCGGTAAGCAGCGTGGCCGACTCCCCCGATGCGAACACCGAGTCCTCGACGACGACGTGCGCCGAGAACACGTGCTGCCCCGGCGTGAGCGCCCACACATGCACGTCGTGGACATCGACCACGCCGGGCTTTGAGAGCACGTGCTCGCGGATCAGCGCGACATCCGTGCCCTTGGGCACTTCCTGCCCCAGCACCGCGACGACGTCGCGCAGAATCGCGATCACCCGCGGCAGGATGAGCGCGACGATGACGAGCGATGCGATCGCGTCCGCCGGCACGAACCCGGTGATGAGGATGACGATCGCGGAGATGATGACGGCGATCGAGCCCACGAGGTCGCCGAGCACTTCGAGGTAGGCGGCCCGCATGTTGATGGTCGACTTCGCCCCGCCACGGAGCACAAGAAGCGCCGCGACATTTGCGAGCGCGCCGATGATCGCCACGATGAGCATCGGCACACCGTCGACTTCGCCACGATCATCCGCGAGCAGGCGAGCAACGGCCTCGACGGCGACCGACACCACGACGACCGCGAGGATGCCCGCGTTAATGAACGCCGCAAAGACTTCAACGCGGCGGTGACCGAAAGTGTTGCGGGCGTTCGCCGGCCGCGTCGCGATGATCGTCGCGACGAGGGCGATGATGAGGGCGATGAGGTCAGAGAGCATGTGGCCGGCGTCGGCGAGAAGCGCGAGCGAGCCGCTGATGACCGCCCCGACCACCTCGACAACGAGCACGACGGCGATGATGACGATCGCGATGACAAGGCGTCGGCGATTGGCCATACCGGCACCGTGATCGTGGTCGTGCGCGTGAGATCCCATCGAGGCAACTCTACGACTTCGGATGCCGCGGGGCGGGGCATCCGCTTAGGCTGACTTGCTCTTCTTCGCTGCCGGCTTCTTCGCTGCGGCGGTCTTCGCTGGGGCTGTCTTGGCCGCAGGCGTCTTGGTTGCCGTTCCTTTCGCCGCGGGCGACTTTGCTGGCGACTTCGGGGCAGCCGCCGACTTCGTGGCTGTCTTCGCCGCCGCAGGCTTCTTCGACGAGCCGCGGCTCTTCTCGACGCTGCGGCGGAGCGCCTCCATAAGGTCGAGCACTTCACCACCGCCGTCGCCCTCATCCGTCTCGCCGAAGGTCGCCTCGGTGTCGAGCGCCTCCCCCTGGTCGAGCTTCGCCTCGATCAGCTCGCGCAGCTGCTCCTGATACTCGTCGGTGAACCGGGTCGGGTCGAAGTCGGCTTCGAACGATTCCACGAGCGCCGACGACATCTCGAGCTCCTTCTGGGAGATGCGCACCCGCTCGTCGAGTGACGGAAAGCTCGCCTCACGCACCTCGTCGTCCCACAGCAGCGACTGCAGCACGAGCACATCGCCACGGACTCGGAGCGCACCCAGCCTGGTCTTCTGGCGCAGCGCGAACTGCACGATCGCCGTGCGCTCCGTCTCTTCGAGCGTGCGCCGCAAGAGGGCATACGCCTTGACCGAGGCGGAATCCGGCTCAAGATAGTAGGTGCGTTCGAACATGATCGGGTCGATCTGCTCGGTCGGCACAAACTCGACAACGTCGATCTCGCGACTGCGCTCGACAGGCAGCGACGCGAAGTCATCGGCTGTGAGCACGACCGTGCGCTCACCGTCGTCGTAGGCCTTGTCGATGTGCGCGTAGTCGACGACCTCACCGCACACCTCACAGCGACGCTGGTAGCGGATGCGGCCGCCATCCTTGTCGTGCACCTGGTGCAGCGAGATGTCGTGGTCTTCGGTCGCGCTGTAGACCTTCACGGGCACGTTGACGAGTCCAAACGCGATCGCACCCTTCCAGATGGCTCTCATGGCACCCATTGTGCGCTGCATGCCGCCGCGGCAACAGGTTTGCGGCCAATATGCAGCCCGCGGGGCCACGATGGGGCGTATGGCGACACGAGACCGCGGCGACGACCAGTTCGTCGACATCGACGGCCACCGGCTCAAGATCACGAGCCTCGACAAGGTGCTGTACCCCGAGACGGGCACGACCAAAGCCGACGTGCTCGACTATTTCGCACGCATCGCCGAGGTCATGATTCCCCACGTCGCGAACCGTCCGGCCACCCGCAAGCGCTGGGTGCACGGCGTCGGCACGGCGGATGCCCCGGGCCAGGTGTTCTTTCAAAAAAACCTCGATGATTCGGCGCCCGCCTGGGTGCAGCGCCGCGACATCCAGCACAAAGATCACGTGAACACGTATCCCCTGGTGAACAACCGCGCGACCCTCGCCTGGTTTGGGCAGATCGGGGCGCTCGAGATCCACGTGCCGCAGTGGCAGTTCGGCCGCACCGGAACGCAGAAGAACCCCGACCGGCTCGTGCTCGACCTCGACCCCGGTGATGGGGCCGGCCTTGAGGAGTGCGCCGAGGTGGCACGGCTTGCCCGCAGCATCCTGCAGGACATGGGGCTCGACCCCATGCCCGTGACCAGCGGAAGCAAGGGAATCCACCTCTATGCGCCGCTCGATGGCAAGCAGGATTCCGACGCCGTGTCGGCCGTCGCGCACGAGCTCGCGCGCGCGCTTGAGGCCGACCATCCGGAGCTCGTCGTGAGCGACATGAAGAAGACCCTCCGCACGGGCAAGGTGCTGGTCGACTGGAGCCAGAACAACGGCTCGAAGACGACGATCGCGCCGTACTCGCTGCGAGGACGAGCGCAGCCCATGGTCGCGGCACCGCGCACCTGGCGAGAGTTGGCGCAGCCGGGCCTGCGTCACCTCGATTACACCGAAGTGCTCGATCGGGTGCGACGCCGCGGCGATCCGCTCGCGAGCCTCACCGCTGGGCACCTCGACTCGCTCGAGCCAACCCGCGAGCGGATGGCAACGTTCTCCGCGAGCCCGGAGACGGAGGAGCGCCTCGCCAAATACCGCAGCATGCGTGATGCCGAGAAAACGAACGAACCGATGGGCGGCACCCCCGCCGCCACCCCAGACTCCGAGCGGCCGACCTTTGTGATCCAGGAGCACCACGCCCGGCGACTCCACTACGACTTCCGCCTTGAGCACGACGGTGTGCTCGTGAGCTGGGCCGTGCCGAAGGGTGTGCCCACAGACACCGGAACGAACCATCTCGCGGTGCAGACAGAAGACCATCCGCTCGAATACGGCGCGTTCGAAGGCACCATTCCCGACGGCGAATACGGCGCAGGCGAGGTGACGATCTGGGATTCCGGCACCTACGAGCTCGAAAAGTGGCGCGACGGCAAGGAGGTCATCGCCACCCTCCACGGTGAGCAGCACGGCACCAACCGCTACGCGCTCATTCACACGGGCGGGCGCGATGGCAACGACAACGCCTGGTTGCTGCACCTCATGAAGCCCGCGGGTGAGCATTCCAAGCTCAGCACGGCCACCAAGAAGAAGACCGGGACGCCAGCGAAGAAGGGCTCGGCTGCACCCCCAGACTCGCCGCCCTCCCCCATGCTCGCGACAAGCGGCACCGAGGGCGACCTTGTGCTGCTGCGCAATGCGGCCGAAGAGTGGGCGTTCGAGATGAAGTGGGACGGCATCCGAGCCATCGCCGTCATCGACGACGGTGCCGTGCGACTGCTGAGCCGCAACGGCAATGACCTCACCGCCGGCTATCCCGAGCTCGCGGAACTCGCAGAGCTCATCGACGGCCCCGCGATTCTCGACGGCGAAATCGTCGCCCTCAACCGTGCTGGTCGCCCCGACTTCGGCAGACTGCAGGAACGGATGAAACTGCGCAAGACCGCCGAAGTGGAGCAGGCGATGACACGCACCCCCGTGCACTTCATGGCCTTTGATCTGCTGTGGCACGATGGGTCCTCGCGCCTGCGGGACACCTACGACGAGCGCCGCGACCGCCTCATCTCCGCCGTCACCGAGGGTGAGCGCGTGCGCGTGCCGCCCGGCTTTGCCGCGAACCCTGATGACGCGCTCGAGACGAGTGTCACGCTCGGGCTCGAAGGCATCATGGCGAAACGCCGCGCCTCGACCTACACCCCTGGCCGTCGATCACAGAGCTGGATCAAGCTCAAGCACAGTCGCACGCAAGAGGTGGTGATCGCGGGGTGGCGACCCGGAGCCGGCAACCGCAGCGGCACCATCGGGTCGTTGCTGCTCGGCGTGCCAGACGAGTCGGGCGAGCTTCGCTACATCGGCCGCGTTGGCACCGGGTTCACCGAGCGCCAACTCGCCGACCTTCAATCGACCCTGCGGCGGCGCGAACGCGTGACAAGTCCTCTCGTCGATGTGCCGGCCGCGGATGCTCGGGACGCCACGTGGGTGACACCAGCCCTCGTCGGGGAGGTCGAGTTCGCGGAGTGGACGCGCACCGGAAGGCTGCGGCATCCGACCTGGCGCGGTCTGCGGCCAGACAAAGATGCGGCCGACGTGCGACTCGAGTGAGCGTTCGCTCGTGCAGGTGGCGCTACTGCAGGTGGCGGCGTGCGCCCTCAAGTGTCGCGAACTCGCCGACGATCGCGCCGAAGCGGTCGGTCACGCGGTAGCCGGCACCCCAGAGCTCTTCGATGAGCCCCGCAAAGTCTGAATTTCGCTTGGCGACCCAGACCCCATCGCCAATCTGCGTCCACGCCAGCTCGATCGTGGCGTCTGCTCGTGCTGCGCCGTTCCTCTGCACTCCCTGTGCCGAACGGATGGTGCCCTTTTCGATAGTCGAAGTCATGCCATCACCGTCACCCTTGTGCGTGCCGGCCACCGTGAGTGGCCTCTGCGTCGGCGCACTCCGGACAGTTCCGGCGATCGCGACCCGATTCGCGACCTCAGGGCCGAACGTACCCCCGATCGGGGGACACTTCAACAGGGAATCCGCTGAGAAACGAAGTGTTGCCATAGGCGTAACCTCACCGCCATGAGCGATGACACACAGCGCGACAGCAGTGACACAGAACGCGACTCGGCGACCACCGACCCGACGACGGCATACCGAGCCGAAGGCTTTCCAGAAGACGACCAGAGCCAACCAGGGCTCACCAGCGAGACCACCCCAACGCCGGATCACGGCGAGGACAGCTATGTCGGCGCCGGCAGGCTCACGGGGCGACGCGCACTCATCTCTGGAGGCGACTCCGGCATCGGACGGGCCGTCGCGATCGCCTTCGCGCGCGAGGGCGCCGACGTCGCGATCTCCTATCTCGAGGAGGAGCAGGCCGACGCCGAGTCGACCGCGGCCCTGATCGAGGCGGCGGGTCAGCGTGCGCTGCTGCTGCCCGGCGACATCCGGGATGAGACGCACGCGACCTCACTCGTCGCCAGCACGGTCGAGGCATTTGGCGGTATCGACACGGTCGTGCTCAACGCCGCTTACCAAAAGAGCCGCGAATCGCTCGAGACGCTCGAAACTGCCGAGTTCCGCCGCGTCTTCGAAACCAATCTGTATTCGATGCTGTGGATCGCACGATCGGCGCTGCCGCACTTGAAGCCAGGGTCGACCATCATCACCACGTCGTCGGTGCAGGCATTCAACCCCTCCCCCGAGCTCATCGACTACGCCATGACGAAAGCGGCGCAGGTCGCATTCACGAAAGCGCTCGCGCAAGAACTCGGTGAGCGTGGCATCCGCGTTAACGCCGTCGCGCCCGGCCCGATCTGGACACCGCTCATCCCCGCGACAGGCTGGCCCGACAAGCTCCCGAGCTTCGGGCAGGACACACCGCTCGGGCGCGCAGGGCAGCCGGCAGAGCTCGCCCCCGCCTACGTCTATCTCGCGTCGGATGCCGCCTCCTACGTCTCCGGCGCGGTACTGCCCGTGACGGGCGGCAAACCGCTGTAGCGGGCTGCACGGCCGAGCCTGCGCCGCCTGGCCCGGAGCGACCGTCGCCGACCGGTACGGTTGATCAGTGATCACCCTCAGCACTGCCCAGCTGCGCTCTGCGCTCTCCGAGGCGGCGACAACGGCAGGGCACACGCTCGACGCCCAGCAGTCTGCGGCGGCGGATGAGCTCGCGGCAGCGGCCGTTCGCATGCGTGCCGGTGACCCGGCGAGCGGTGGCATCTACCTGTGGGGCTCGGTCGGTCGGGGCAAGACGTGGCTCGCCGATGCCCTCTTCGAGGCCCTGCCGGTCTCCGAGAAGCGACGGCTGCACTTCCATTCCTTCTATCGGCGCCTGCACCTCGACCTCTACCGCGACGGTCAGCCGAAGGCCGGTGCGATCGATGACGCGATCGACGATCTCCTCATCGGCACCGAGCTGCTCTACTTTGACGAGTTCCACCTGCACGATGCGGGCGATGCGACCCTCGCGCTCAGGGTGCTGCGGCGCATCGCCGAGCTGGGCGTCCCGCTCCTTGCCACCTCGAACTATCCACCGGCGGGGCTGCTGCCCGACCCGATCTTTCACCACCTCTTCGAGCCGGGCATCCGTCTCATCGAATCGCGACTCACAATCATCGGGCTCGACGGCGCGACCGATTACCGACGCCTCGAACGCGAGGAGCATCGCCGCGAGGGTTTCGCCCGTGGCGCATGGCGCCGCGAGGCGGCGTCGACCCCCGCTGCGGCCGAGCGGGTCGTGATCGGTTCGGGCGGTCATCGCGTCACGGCGAACCGGGCGGATGCCACAGAGCTCTGCATTTCGTTCGCCGAACTGTGCGAGCGCCCCACCTCGGCTGCCGACTACCTCGAATGGTCCGAACGCTGGTCGCGCTGGACCATCGACGGGGTGCCGAGACTGACGACCTGCACGCCGCAGGCACGCCAGCGCTTCCTCAACCTGGTCGATGTGCTCAACGACCGCGGCATCGAGGCGACGTTTGTGAGCGAACTCTCCCCTGAGCAGGTGCTTGAGGGCACTCAGGCGCCCACCGTTCGGGGTGCTGCGGCAGATCGCGAGGAGCTCGGATTGGGGCTCGACGGCCTGCCGATCGATGTCGCCCGCACCGCGAGCAGGCTCGCGCTTCTTCGCCGCGTGGGGTGAGCTGCCGCGCGATAGCCTGCTGTGATGAGCGACGACGCCACGAGCCCAGCAGAGACTGGCACCGCCGAGCAGTACATTCTCGCGATCGACCAGGGCACGACGAGTTCGCGCGCGATCGTGTTCGACCACGCGGGTGCCGTCGTGAGTGTCGGTCAGAAGGAGCACCGCCAGATCCTCCCCCGACCGGGCTGGGTCGAGCATGACCCGGCCGAGATCTGGTCGAATGTGCGTGAGGTCATCGGGCAGGCGCTCTCCCGTGCCGACATCACCCGGCATTCGATCCGCGCGATCGGCATCACGAACCAGCGTGAGACGACCGTCGTGTGGGATGCCGCGACGGGGCGTCCCATCACGAACGCGATCGTCTGGCAGGACACGCGCACGCAGCCCATCGTCGATCGCCTGGCGCAGGACGGCGGCCTCGATCGCTTCCGAGACGCCACCGGGTTGCCGCTGAGCACCTACTTTGCGGCGACGAAGATCGCCTGGATCCTCGAGAACGTCGAGGGCGCGCGCGAACGGGCCGAGCGCGGCGAGCTCCTCTTCGGCACAACCGACACCTGGGTGCTGTGGAACCTCACCGGCGGCCCCCGCGGCGGCGTCCACGTAACGGATGTCACGAATGCGAGTCGCACGCTGCTGCTCGACCTGCGCACGCTCGAGTGGCGTGCTGACATCCTCGCAGCCTTCGGAATTCCCGCCTCCATGCTGCCAGAGGTGCGCAGCTCCTCCGAGGTGTATGGCACGGCGACCTCGTCGAGCCTGCTGCGTGAAACCCCCATCGCGGGCATCCTCGGTGATCAGCAGGCGGCGACCTTCGGGCAGGCTGCGTTTGCGAGGGGTGAGGCGAAGAACACGTACGGCACCGGCAACTTTCTCATCGTCAATACGGGCACCGAGCCGGTGTCGAGCGCGAACGGCCTGCTCACGACGATCGCGTACAAGCTCGGCGACGGCGAGACCCACTACGCCCTCGAGGGTTCAATTGCGGTGACGGGCTCGCTCGTGCAGTGGCTACGCGACAATCTCGGCATCATCTCCTCCGCCGAGGAGGTCGAGGCCCTTGCGCTGTCGGTCGAGGACAACGGTGGTGCCTACTTCGTGCCGGCATTCTCGGGCCTTTTCGCGCCCCACTGGCGGCCAGACGCTCGCGGCGCCCTCGTCGGCCTCACCCGCTTCGTCAACAAGGGCCACATCGCGCGGGCGGCGCTTGAGTCGATCGCGTTCCAGACGCGTGAGGTGCTCGACGCCGCGACGGCCGACACGGGCGTGCGACTCGAGCAGCTCAAGGTCGACGGAGGCGCGACCGAGAACGACACGCTCCTGCAGTTCCAGGCCGATGTGCTCGACCTGCCGGTCGTGCTGCCGGGGGTCGGCGAGACAACCGCACTCGGCGCTGCCTATGCGGCCGGCCTCGCGACCGGGTTTTGGAGCGACCTTGACGAGTTGCGCGCAAACTGGCGTGAAGGCACGCGGTGGGAGCCGTCAATGGAGGCCGAAGAACGCGAGCGGCTCAACCGCAACTGGGACAAAGCCGTCACCCGCACCCTCGACTGGGTCGACGACGACGTGCGCTGACGGCGGCATCACGCCCTCGTGACGCCGCAGTGTGCCGCATGAGGGCATCATGAGAAGCGCTTCATGTTGCGGAGCGCTACACTCACTCGCATGGCCATCAGCACCGTCGCTTCTGCGCCCACGACACCCTACCCCGAGACCCCCGCCACGGCGTCGCTCCCGCTCTCGAGGTCGGAGCGGCTTGACGTGATCGCCGCGCTGGCTATTGGCATCGGCGGGGTGCTCGCCACCCTCATCGTCGCCCTCGCGGTCACGCTTCCGTAGCCTCAGAGGCTTGCCCCGCGGCATCCGCAGCTCTCGGCCCGCAAACGGGGCACATTTCGGTGATGTTTCGGCGCTTCCGGCGCGATATGAGAACGCCGCTGCGCCCCTAGAACGGGCCGTCCATGGCGGTTAGCGTGGCCTTTTCAGCACCCCGGCACAGCGGGTCTGCAGCGTGAGCGAAAGGAGCGACCGTGACCGTAGCAATTCGGCAGTCCGGCACGAATCACGCCTCCTTCGCGCCAGCGCTCGATCGCGCAACCACGGCGAGCTGGGCAGAGCGATTCGCTCTTCGCCTCGCGCTCAGCGACCTCTTCGTCGTGCTCATCACGGTGTTCGGGTCGCAGCTCGCGTGGGTGCACATCCACAGTTACACCTCGGGTGACCCGCTCAGCATCACCGCCGCCCAGCCCTTCGCCACCGTGTATTCACTCGCCGCGAGTGTCGCGTGGCTCACGCTCCTCGCCGTCACGGGCAGTCGAGACACCCGCGTCGTCGGGGTGGGCTCGACCGAGTATCTCCGGGTGGCACAGGCCTCATTCGTGACCTTCGGTGGCCTCGCGATCATCGTCTACCTCTGTGATCTGCAGTTGGCGCGCGGCTACTTTCTCATCGCCCTGCCTGCCGGCCTGCTCTCCCTCACGCTCGTGCGCTGGTCATGGCGCGGCTGGCTGCGGGCGAAACGACGCGAGGGAGACTATTCGACCCGCGCCCTCCTCGTCGGCTCGGCCGCCTCGGTGCGGCACATCGCCGCCGAGCTCGGCCGCATGCCCGAGGCCGGCTATTCGGTGCTCGGGGCGTGTGTGCCGCTCGAGCACCGGGGCGAGAACGCCGGAGTGCCCGTCGTCGGATGCTTCGACACGGTGCTCGACGCACTGCACTCGAGCGGCGCCGACACCGTGATCGTGACAAGCTCCGACGAGCTCTCGCCCGAGCGCATCCGACGCCTGAGCTGGCAGCTTGAGCCAGGCCACCAGCACCTCATCATGGCGCCGAGCCTCACTGACATCGGTGGCCCGCGCATCCACACGAGACCGGTCGCAGGGTTGCCGCTCATCCATGTGGAGACGCCGCGCTACGACGGCATCAAGCTCTATCTCAAGCGGGCGTTCGATGTCGTCACGACCGCGGTCGGCCTGACACTGCTTGCACCGGCGCTGCTGCTCGTGGCCGTGCTCATCAAGCTCGACTCCCCCGGCCCCGTGCTCTTCACCCAGCTTCGGGTTGGGCGGGATGGACGCGAGTTTCGCATGCTGAAGTTCCGCACCATGGTGCCAAACGCCGAAGCCGTGCTTGAGCGCATGCGCGGCGACGGCCACCTCGCCGATGACGGCAACGGCATGCTGTTCAAGCTGCGAGACGACCCGCGCGTCACCCGCATTGGCCGCGTGCTGCGCCGCTTCAGCATTGACGAGCTGCCGCAGCTCGTCAACGTGCTCTTCGGCGATATGGCCCTGGTCGGCCCGCGCCCGCCGCTCGCGAGGGAGGTCGCCGAATACGACGGTCATGTGCACCGCCGGTTTCTCGTGAAGCCCGGTGTGACGGGGCTTTGGCAGGTGAGCGGCCGCTCAAACCTCAGCTGGGAGGAGAGCGTGCGCCTCGACCTCTTCTATGTGGAGAACTGGACCATCATGGGCGACCTCCTGGTGTTGTGGCGCACCGCCCGCGCGGTGGTCGCCCGCGACGGCGCCTACTGAGCGCGGTCGCGCATCGCGAGGCTCGCTTTCGCTCAGCGTGAGGCGAGTGCGTACGCTTCGCGCAGGCTTCGCTCTAACCGCTGGCTCGTGCAGCGGCGGCGCACATCCTCGGTGCGCACCGCAACGTCGCGGCGGTATTCGCTATCGCGCGAGAAGCGGCGCACAGCCTGGGCGAGCTCGAGCGCGGTGGTCCCCGCCGTGGCGTAGCCGAGCGACCGCATGCTCGGGATGCTGCGGCTGATGACGGGCACGCCGAGTGATGCGGCCTCGATCGCCGACACCGGTCCCCCCTCCCACGCCGCGGTGTGCAGGTAGAGGCTCGACCCACTCAGGAGCATGCGCACCTCGTCGGGGGCGCGCCATCCCGACACTTCAACGCCGGATGCGCGGAGCATCTCCGGCACGCCGTCGCCGCCGTCACCGATCCAGGTAAAGCGGATGTCGTCGTCTTGACACAGGTGGGCGACCTCGGCAAAAAGTTCGGGAGACTTCTGGGACCCGAGCCGCCCCGTCATGGTGACGGTTGCCCCACCGCTCGGCGATAGCACCGAGAGGTCGACAGTCGAACGCTCGAGCGGGGACGGGTTCGGTGCGATCACCACGGGGTTCCGACGACTCAGCGTGCGGCTCAACATCGCCTCGTACGGGCTCACGCTCAGCGTGGTCTGGGGTCGTCGGGCGAACGCATACTCGAGCGCCGCGAACCCCCAGCGCATGGCATCGGAGATGTCCGTACGCTCGAATGCGAAGCAGTGGGGCGAATAGACAATCCGGGTCGCCGGGGGCAAAAACGCCCGCGCGACCCCAGCGAACGAAGAATGCAGATGCACGACATCGGGGCGCATTCGTCGCACCGCCCGCTGCACCGCGCGATAGAAGCCAACAAGCCCGCCCTCGTAGACCATCGCATCCACCCCATCGGGCCACGCGTGGGTGGATTGGCCAACACGCCCCCTCGCGAGCACCGCGTGGTGCAGGTCTGGGGTCGCCCGCATGTAGTTGACCATGGCGCTCTGCACGCCGCCGCCGAGCGCCTCGGTGACATGGAGCACCATCGCCATGATCAGGCCACCGCGACCGGCGTTCGCTCCGACTCGGTGCGCACCACCCATCGCTGGTTCTCGATCAGGTCTGCGAGGGTGAGCTCGTCGGCTTCGCGCACAAGGGCGAGACCGCGACCCGAGACATAGTCGGCCAGGTCATCTTGGTGTCCATCGACATGCTCGCCGTGTTCGGCCCGTCGTGGCACCACGATGGGCCGCTTGCCCGCGCGAAGCACGCTGAGGATCGACCCGGTGCCGGCATGCGAAACGACGATGTCTGCCTCGGCGATCTCGCGTGCGAGCTCCTCGGCCGGAAGGCTGACGACCGAATCGATGCCGAGGTCACTGACATCGGAGGGGCCCACCTGCCACAGCACCGGCCAATCCGACGGGATGAGGGCGTGCAGCCGACGGATGAGTCGCTCAAAGCCATAGTGGGCGTTGCCGCCGACCGACACGACGACGCGGGGCCGATACCCGGCCGGCGGCGCAGGCACCGCATCGACCGTGAGCCCATCGAACACCGAGAGGGCGAACCGCCAGCGCGTGTTCGTCGCGAATGGGTACTGCACATAGCGCTGCACGCCCGGAACGCGATTGATCACACGGCCGGTCGCCGAAAGCTCCCGCACCCTCGTGCCACTCTCGATATAGGAGAACGGCACGCGGAAGAGCTTGGCCGCGAGGAGCGCAGAAAGCGCCATCTGCGCCCCCGTGCTGTACACATGCGCGATGTCCTCACGGCGAAAGAGCCGCGCGAGCGAAACGAAGTCACGAAGCACACCGAAGTAGGCGCGCGGAGCCCGGTTCGGCAGCGAAAAGACGCGCTCACCCTGCAGCAGCGAGCGGCTCTGGGCCGTGGCATCCGTCACCCAAATGACGCGCTCGGTGCCGGCGATGCGCGGCCGGAGTGAATGCAACTGCGTGAGGTGGCCCCCGCTCGTTGCAACCAGCAGCGTCGTTGGCTGCGTCGCGGTGCCAACGGGAGCGGCGGAAGCGGTGCTGGCGGTGCTCTGGTCAGTCATGGTGTCTCCCCCTGGCATGGTGTCTCCCTCTGGCATGGTGTCTCCCTCTGGCATGGCGTCTCCCTCTGGCATGGTGTCTCCCTCTGGATCGCGAGTTGAAGAGGAGCGGCGTGGCCCGGCAAGCGCAGTGCGATAAAGGTCTGCCGTTGCCTCGGCGATCGCGCTCCACTCGAGGTCATCGAGCGAGGGGCCGGCGTCGTGGGCATCAGCGTGATCACGCGCCCAGGCGAGTGCCCCGGCGAGGGTGTCGCCGCGAAACTCGCCCGTGTAGGTCGACACCCAGTCGCGGCCCACCACTTCGGCGAGCTCGTTCATCGCGCCCATCGCGGGCACCACGACTGGCCGACCAGCGCTGAGCGCGAGGATCGCCGAGCCGGAGTTCTGGATTGCCCGGTACGGCAGCACGACAAGGTCGCTTGCCCGAAGCCAGAGCGCGAGCCGTTCATCGTCGAGGGACGCGAGCTCGAGGGTGGTGCCGCCATCCGCGGCAGCACGCTGCGTGAGCTCGCGCTCGAGCGCGGCATCGGAAGGCCTCCCGGCAATGACAATGCGCAGGCTCCGCGCGAGCGGGTGCCCACGCGTTCTCAGCTCCGTCGCCGCCGCGATGAGGGCTGGTGCGTTCTTGTACGGGCGCACCTGGCCGGCAAACAACACCGTTGTCTCGTCACGGTCGACCCCGAGGATGTCACGCGAATCGTCCTGGCTTGTCTCCAGCGGGTAGGCCTCCCGATAGTGGCCGTGCGGGGTCACCGCCACGGGCACCCCGGAGAGGCCCGGCCAGGCGGCCCGCGCAGCCGCGACTCCGTCGTGTGAGAGCGCAAGGATGCCGTCGACCTCGCGCTCGAGGGTGCGCGTGTACACACGGCGCACCCACGCGGTGGATCGCTGTTCGTGCGGGCTCGGATTGTGAACCGTCCAGATCACCCGGGTGCCGGTGGTGCGCCGAGCTCGGGCGAGCGCGAGCCGGAACACCACGAGACGAGCAAGGTGCCGTGACGGCCGGTGACCCGACAAGAAGGTGAGTTCGGGCCAGTGCAGGTGCACAATGTGGGGTGGCCGACGCAGCAACCCGGCAAGAGAAAACTCCTCCACCTCGATGTGGGGCTCGCGGGCCCCGCTCGGTCGGTGATCGCTGAGTGCCGTCGCGAGCAAGGCTGTGTAGGGGTTCGCCGCGCGTGTCGAAAACGCGGGCGCCGCTGCGACCCTGATGGTGCTGGCACGACCGGTCACGGCGCCACCGCCCGCACCCCGAGGGCGAGATCGAGGATCTGTTCGTGCCGGGCACGCCACGAGTTTTCAGCGATGAAGCGCTCGCGTTCGGGCTCGGACGCGGGCCCGAGCGAGAGGGCCTCATCGATGCGCTCCACATAGCCCGCGACATCCTGAGTCAGCAGCACCCGATCGCTGATGCCCCGCACCGGCTCAAGGTCGATCGAGAGCACCGGAGTGCCGCCCGCGAGATACTCGTAGATCTTGAGCGGGCTCATCGCCTCGGTGAGCCGCGTTCGTCGGTGCGCCACGAGGCACACGTCGGTGTTTCGGATCGCCGCGACGAGGGGCCCACGCCCGACCGGACCCCGCACATGGATGTTCGCGACGTCGGCAACCTCGGCCACCGTCGCCGCTTCGCCCACGGGGCCGAGCAGCACAATGTGCACCTCCGGCCGAGCGGCGGCGAGCACCCGCAGCCCCTCCGTATCGAGGCGGCTGTCGAGCGTGCCGACGTAGAGGGCCCGAGGGTGCGGGATGTCGGCGAGCCACGCCGGCTCCTGCGGGGTCGGCCCCGACCATTCGCTCGGTTCGACACCGTTTGGCACCACACGGGAAGGGCCGAGCGGCTCGATGCGGTCGAGGATCTGCTGCGAGACCGCGGCGACGCCAGCCCCCCGCTCGGCAATCTCGACATAGGCGGCGCGGATGCCTGGCCACCACGGTGCTCGTGACGGCAACTCCGCCCAGTCATCCCGCGCGTAGTAGGTGACGGATGCCGCCCAGTCGAGCGGCGCAAACCCCGCGACAAAAGGGCTCGCCGTGATGACGTGCGGGGTGCGCAGGCCGAGCCGCGATGCCGCGCGGCGCACCGACTCGTCATAGTCCTGGCCTGCGGCCCGCAATTGTCCGATGCCGATTGGGTCGCGGCGGCGCCACCGCAGCGGTGTGTGGAGCGCCACCCGTGCTCGCGCCGGGAACGCGGCATCCCCACGCCCCAAGACATGCTTTGCGACCCGGCTGACGGCGCTGCGGTGCGGATTCGCCACGAGGAGCCCGTCGACGCGGCCGTGGTCGAGGAGGGTGCCGAGGAGTCGATCTGGCGGGCGGTTCATCCCCCGCTGCACCGCATCATCGAACGTCTCAAAGGTGAAGGTGAAGACGAAATCGCTCACGCCTCCATCCTCTCGGTCGCTCGCTCATCGGCCGGGCGCTCAGACGGGCCAAACAGCGCCGCCTTCGCATCGGGATACCCGGCCTGCCAGGCGGCGCGGAACCCGAGCGCGCGACCCCACATGGCGTCGCGGCGCCCCGTCACACGCTCAAGACCGGCCCGCAGCCGCACCCCAGCCGTGAGCAGGGCGACACCCATCTCGGCTTGGGGTCGATTCCAGATACCCCGCAGCATCGTGACCTTGCCGGCGAGCACCATCGCCATCTTGCGCCCACGGTCACCCGTCGACGCCCCGACCGAGTGGATGATGGTCGCGGCAGGCACGATCACGGGACGGTGGCCGTGACGGCGCGCGCGCAGAGAGAACTCGGCATCCTCCCCATAGAGGAAGTAGCGCTCATTAAGCCCGCCCAGCTGCTCGAAGTCGAGGCGACGCATGAGCAGGAGGCATCCAGTGACGATGGGCACCTCGCGCACCGTGTCGCGCCGCCAGCCCCCCAGCGACTCCGGGTCGAAGAGGCGAGTGCGGGCGAACGCGGTCGAGAGGCCCGTCGCAAAGCAGAGAAGCGACCACAGTGTTGGTGCGCCCCAGCACGAACTCGGGTCGAGCGAGCCGTCGTCGCGGAGGGTGCGACCGCCATACACGCCGAACTCCGGATGCTCGATCGCGAAGTCGAGCAGGGCCCGCAGCGAATCCTCGCGCACGAGCGTATCCGGGTTGAGCAATACGATGTGCTCCTCCGTCGCCATCGAGACGCCGAGATTTGCGGCGCGCGCGAAGCCGAGATTTTCGCCGGCACGATGCAACGACACCCAGGGGAACTCCTGAGCAATGGCCTCGGCGGTACCGTCGCGCGAATCATTGTCGACGACGATGATCCGCAGCGGTGCATCATGCTTCGCGCCGACGATGGAGCGAAGGCATGCGCGCGTGCGCTCGCGGGTATTGAAGCTCACAATGACGACGGCAAGCGAGTTCGCTCGCGTCGCTGGCACGCTCACGATGCTCATGAATGCATCCCCAGTGGGGTCACGATGGCATCCGACATCCCCGGCATGTTGGCCGCCTCACGGGCACCGCGCCGCCCGATCACTCGCGCAGGAACCCCGGCAGCGATTGACCCCGGTGGCAGGTCACGCGTGACGACGGCGCCCGCGCCCACGATGCATCCGGAGCCCACCGTGACGCCCGCCGTGACGACGACGTAGGCACCGAGCCACACATCGTCACCGATTGTGATGTCGCGCTCGATCTTCGCCTGATCCATGATCGGCACTCCCGGCGCGGTGCCATAGTCAGATGCCGTGATGACAACGCCGGGGGCGAGCAAGCACTTCTCCCCGAGCGAGATGCGCCCCGACGTATTCCCCGCCCACAGCAGGCTGCGTTCGCCGATGTGCGAACCCGCGCCGATGTGAATGCGTTCCGCGTTTCGGAACGACACGTTCGGGGCGAAGCTCACGCGCTCCCCTCGGTGCAGCAGCCGAACTTGGCGTGCGTGGCTGTACGAGTAGAAGTGCGCGACGCGGATTCCGTGCACGTAGGTGCGCACACTCGTGATGGAGCGAACGACGTCAGTGATAGCGCTCATCGAGATCCTTTCGACGGGGACGCGGATGGGCGGCGCTGTCGATCCGATGGCCTCAGAGCACCACGCGAACATGAGGGCTGAGCATGCGTGCACATGAGGCTTTTCTCACGCGCATTTCGTTGCATTCAGCGCGGATGGCTGCCTAGGGTGAACTCCATTCCTTCGGCAGCGGCGCCGCCCGACCCCCACCCCGCCATCCGGCTGACGTCACCAGGCAGACCAGACCCCAAGGAGTATCCAATGGACGTAGGGCTGTTCTTCGCTGCACTGTTCCGCCACAAGGTTCTGCTGTTTCTCGGCATCGTCGTTTCGACGGGGGCCGCGCTCTTCTCCGGGTTCACGCTCGAGGAGGGCACGCTCGACCCGCGAGCAGAACAGGAATACAGCGCGACGACGACGGTCATGCTGTCAAACCCGCAGCAATCGATCTTCTCGAGCGAGCTGCCGGCGCGTGCCCTGGTCGAAGGCCAGACGCCGGGAGATAGCCGAAATCTCTCCGAGACCGCCGTGATCTATGCCTACCTCGTGAGCAGCGATGCCATCCGGGACCTCGTCGAGGCCCAGCTTGGCGAGGTCACCGAAGCGGAGACGATCAGTGCGATTCAGCGCACGACGCAGCCAGACGGCAGCGAGGAATTTGCGGGCGACTACGAGCTTCCCATCATCGACGTCATCGGCACCTCAACCTCAGAGAAGCGCGCCGAGGCAATCTCCACCACGGGCGCTGAGGTGTTCAAGCAGTACGCGCTCGCCCAGCAGGATGCCCAGGCCCTCGACCCAGCAACGAGGGTCACGTTCGAAACCCTCCGCACCAACGAGGCCGAGGTGCTTGAGGGCAGCAACCCCATCCTGTCGATCCTTGCGGTCGGTGTCGGGGTGCTCCTGGCCTTCATCGTCTTCATCCTCATCATCGACAACGCCGGCCGCAACCGACGCGAGGCCAAAGCCCGCAAGGCCCGCGAGAAGGCGGCGCTCGCCGCCGAACGCTCGCGAGCGGCAGACGCCGCCCGATCCGCGCACGCACGCGCGCCCCAGCGTCACGCCGACGATCGGGTCGACGAGCATGCGTTCACCCACTGACCTGCAGGTCACCACATCGGGCGTGCCGCCCGGCACCGCAGAGCCCGGCACCGCACAGCCCCGCGGCGTCAGCTGGCTCCGGCTGAGTTGGACGGGGCTGCTCGCCACCCTCATCGTCATCATCATGATCGTGCCGGCGCGACGATACTCCCTCCCGATCTCCTCACCGTTTGCCCTTGAGCCCTACCGCGTGATGATCGCCATCGTTCTCGGGCTTATCGTCGTCGCGCTGCTCACCGACCGGGGCTTCCGCTGGCAGCGTCTCACCTTCGGCTCACTGATCGGCTTCTACTTCCTCACCCAAATTGTGTCGATCGGCGTCAGCCTCCCCGATCTCGTCGACACCGGGCTCGCCGAGAACGCCGCCTCCAGTCTCGGCAGCGCGCTGCTCATCGCCGCCGTCTTCTTCATTGTGCGGATGCTCGCCACCAGCGACTCGGTCATCGACGGTGTCATCACCCTCATGGTTCTGCTTGGCGCCATCATCGGTGTGCTCGTCGCGCTCGAACGCGTGACGAGAGTCAACGTCTTCATCCTGTTCGCGAATGCTCTCCCACTCCACCGCATGTCACTCGAAGAGAGCGAGTTCATCAAAGAAGGCACCGCTCGCGCATTCGGCCCAGCGCAGCATCCGATCGCCCTCGCGGTGTTCCTCTGCATGCTCATTCCCCTTGCCGTATATCAATCACGCCATGCGCGCTGGCCGGTCACACTCGGTTACCGACAGCTCTTCTGGCTTGGGTGCACCCTCTGCCTCGGCGTCGGCATGATCGCCGCCGTCTCGCGCACCGGGCTCGTGATGCTCGCGGTCATGACCATCATCTTCGTGCTCATGCGGCCGACAGCGCTGAGCCGTCTGCTCCTATTCGGCATCCCGGCCGCGGTGCTCGCGTTTCTCGCATCACCGCGCAATGTCGGTGCGATGATCGAAAACCTGCTGAACCCGACCGCGCTCATCGAATCGCAACTGACGGCGGCGGGCATGACCGGATCGGGTCGGCTCGCCGACCTCGAGCCGAGCCTTGCTGAGGCATCGATCAACCCGCTCTTCGGCACCGGGCTTGGCAGCCGCATCACCACCGGTCGGTTGGCGAACGCCTTCATCCTCGACAACCAGCTGCTCAGCACACTGCTCGAATCCGGCGTGCTCGGCATCCTCGGGGTCATCGCCATGGTGCTGGTGCCGGGCATCCGGCTGCTCGGCCTCGCCAAACGCACCGGGGCGCTGCAGCGCGGCCTGAGCGATCGCGATCGCGACCTCGCGCTCGCCCTCGGTATCGGCATCATCGGCTACTTCGTCTCGTTTTTCTTTCTCGACGCGTTCCTCTTCATCCAGACCTTCCTCACGTTCTTCATCTTGCTCGGCCTCGGCTCGGCCATTGCGTCACGCCGCCACGAGATCACCACCACCCCAACTGCCACCAGCAGCACCTTTGCGGAGGCACCGCGATGACCCTGAGTGTGATCGTGCCAGCGCACGACGAAGCGGCCGTGATCGGCCGCGCGCTCGCGTGCATGCTCACGGACGCCCCCGCAGGGCTCGAAGTCATCGTTGCCGCCAACGGCTGCACCGACAGCACTGCGGCCATCAGCCGGGCGGTGTCACCGACCGTGCGCGTGCTCGAAATCGACGTGCCATCGAAGGTTGCCGCCCTCAACGCCGGTGATGCCGCGGCCACCGGGTTTCCCCGGGCCTACGTCGACGCCGACGTCGAGGTGAGCGGCGAAACCCTCGCAGCGCTCGCAGAGCTGCTGAGCCGGCCAGGCGGCCCCATGGTCGCGAGCCCGCGGATGGTGCTCGATCTCGACGGCGCGAGCAAGCTTGTCGCGGCGTACTACCGCATCTGGGAGCGCACCTCGTATCGGCAGCACGGACACGTCGGCTCCGGCCTGTATGCCCTCTCGCGCGAAGGCCGCGCGCGATTCGGCGTGTTCCCCTCCGTCGTGGCCGACGATCGCTACGTGCAGCAACTCTTCAGCCTCGACGAGCGGGCGACCCTCCACGACCACTGTTTCGTGGTGCGGCCACCCCGCACCATCCGGGCCCTCATCGAGCGGGGCGGACGCATCGCCGCCGGCAACTGGCAGCTGCACCAACTCGGGCTCGCCACCCGCCCAGAGGCCAAGGATGCCGCGCTCGAAACCTCAGGGGTCCGCAGCGTGCTGCCCCAACTCCCGACACGACCACAGCTCTGGCTGCCCTTCGTCGTCTACTGTGCGACGCAGCTCGCAACGCGGATCATTGCCGAGCGCAAGCGCCGCGCTGGCGCCATGCACCACTGGGAGCGCGACGAGACGAGCCGCGCGTGACCGACACGCTCGCGAGAGAGACCTCCCGGGGCACCATTGTGACGGTGGCCGGTCAATGGTCGCGCACGCTCATCCAGCTGCTCTCGACCGTGATTCTCGCGCGCCTGCTCGCGCCAGACGACTTTGGTCTCGTCGCTATGGTCACCGCGATCGTCGGCGTTGCGGAGCTGCTCCGCGAGTTCGGCCTTGGCGCCGCGATAGTGCAGGTGTCGAAGATCGACGAACGACTGTGGTCGTCGCTCTACTGGCTCTCAGCGCTGCTCGGCATCGGCTTCGCGGGACTCGCGGCGGCCTCCGCACCGCTCGTCGCCGCCCTGTATCAGGATGATCGGCTTGTCCCACTCGCGCTCGCGCTCGCCCCAACCGTGCTCATCAACAGTCTGTGCATGCCGCTGCAGGCGCGGTTGCAGCGGGAGCTCCGATTTTCGACGCTCGCGACCATCGAGGTGGTGTCGATGGCGGTCGGCGTTGCCGGCTCCATCGTTGCGGCCTTCGCAGGGCTCGGCGTGTGGTCGCTCATCGTGCTCAATGCGCTCGCCTTCTCGTGGCGTCTCGGCTCGCTCGCCATCGCCGTGCGACCGAAGTTCGGAAAACCTCGCATCGATCGCACCGTGCTGCCGCTGATGACGACGGGGGGCAGCGTGCTCGGCGTGCAACTGCTCAACTACGCCGCGAGAAACCTCGACAACGTCATCATCGGTCGCGTGCTCGGGGCCGCAACGCTCGGCGTCTACTCGCGCGCCTACGCCCTCCTCATGCTGCCAATCAATCAGCTCAACGGGCCGCTCGCCCGCGTTGCCCTGCCCGTGCTCAGCCGACTGCGCGACGAACCGGAGCGCTATCGTCGCTACATTCGCGCGGCGCTCCTCGTGCTCGCCTACGCGTCGCTGCCAACCTTCGCGATTGCGGCCGCGCTCTCCGTGCCCCTCGTCGGCCTGCTGCTCGGGCCCCAGTGGGCGGCCGCCGCGCCCATCTTCAGCCTGCTCGCGATTGCGGGGGCGGCGCAGTCACTCGGCAACGTCTCCGGCTGGATCTACATCTCCCTCGGGCGGGCGCACATCCAGCTCGTGTACTTCCTCATCACCAAACCCATCGTCATCGCCTCCTTCGTTGTCGGCCTCATGCTCGGCGGCATCGAAGGGCTCGCGCTGCTCTATGGGCTCGTCTCCATCGCGCTGCTCGTGCCCGGCTTTCTCATCGCGATCCGCGGCACCGAGGTGACGGCGCGGGATGTCGCGAGGCCAGTCATCCGCCCCCTCCTGATCTCGCCCCTGTGCTTCGGCATGGCCACCCTCGGGATCTCCCTCGTCGACCTGCACGACCTGTTCGAGCTCGTGATCGGCGGCCTCTTTGGCGTCGTGCCGCTCGCCCTCGCCCTCCTGCTCGCCCCCTACCGCGCCGACCTGCGGCAGCTCATCGACTTTGTTGCCTCTGCGCGCACGAGCCACCGCGAGGTCAGCCCATCCGACCCGAAAGGAGCGCCCCATGGCTGACAGCATCCACTCGCGGCGGCCCTCCCCCACCTCGACGCTCATCGCACTCATCGGGACAGCGATCGTACTCCTCACCGGCTGCGCCAGCGGCAACCAGGCAGCGCAAGAACAAGACGGCGCCGGGGGCGGCACCGACACGCTCGTTGTCTCGCCCGACGGTGACGGATCCACGTGCTCGACTGCGACACCGTGCGCGCTCGACACCGCCCTCAGCCAGTCCATCGCGGGGACGACCGTGCTGCTGAGCGACGGCGACTACGGGGAGATCGAACTCGCAACGGTCGGCACCCTCGAGTCGGTCGCAGAGAACGTCATCATCGAACCAGCACCAGACGCGGCACCGACCATCGCCGCCATCCGCTCGAACGCACCGAACCTCACTTGGCACGGCCTCACCGTCAACGGCGTGATCTACCTCGACGATGCATCGCACGGCACGATCCTCGACACGGTGCACGTGCAGGGCTCCGGGCTGTTCGTGCACTCGAGCGGAGTCGTCGTCACAGAATCGATCTTCGAGGGGGGCAGCTCCATCGACGGAATCCAATTCTCTGGTGCATCCGATGTGCTCATCGAGAACAGCATCATCCGCGACTACGACCAGACCGCCGACACCGACATCCACGCCGACTGCGTGCAAATCTTCGACAGCAGCAACATCGTGATCCGGGGCAACTACATCGGCAACTGCCACAACGCGAGCATCATCTTCTCGCCGGGCGCCGGCGACGGCATCAGCAACGTGCTCATCGAGTCGAACCACATTCAGGGCTGCATCGTCAAGAACGAGCTGTGCGGCAACGGAACGCTCCTCGACCTGCGCGAAGCATCCACCTCCGACGTCGTCGTGCGCAACAACACCATGATGGACGGCTCAGTGCTTGTCGAGCCGCTGCCCGGCCTCGTCTTTGACCGCAACGTCATCGACTATGTGTCGAACTGCGGGATGCCCATGACGAACACCATCGTGGCCCGGTGGAACACCGGCCTCTGCGAGGAGCCCGACGCCATCGGCAAACTCGGCAACCGAGTCGGCGAGGTCGAGGTCGTCGACCGAACCACGGGCGACCTGCGGCTCACCGACCCCGACGAAGCAACGATCGACGGTGCGGGCGACGCCACACCGGCAGAGTCAACGTTCGACGGCGACGACCTCGCCGACACGCAGGCGGGCGCCGGATGATCGGCTCCCGCGCCGGCCAGATCGTCGTCGCCGACGGCAACGGTGTGCCGGTCGTGCACTGGGACCCGCTCCGTCGCACGAACAGCTGGGGGCGGGCGACACGACGGTCACGACCGGTCCGCAATTTCGGAGACCTGCTCGGACCAATGGTCGTCGGTGCCCTCGCACAGCAGCTCCCGCGGGCGACGCACAGTGATCGGCGTCTCATCGCAATCGGCTCGATTCTCCACTTCGCAAGGCATGGCGACACCGTGTGGGGCACGGGCGTGAACCCCAAGGGCGAACTCCACGCGAGCACAATCGCGACGCTTAATATCCGCGCCGTGCGGGGACCGCGGACGGCCGCCGTGCTCCGCGAGCGCTTCGGCGTCGATGTGCCGGCCGTCTACGGCGACCCTGGGCTCCTGCTGCCGCACGTGTTCCCAGCCCTCGCCGGTCCGCCACCGCCGCCCCGCCACGACTTCACGGTCATTCCAAACCTCAACGATCTTGTTCCCCGGCGCACGATGCCCGCGGGCTGGCGCAGCGCTGTCGTGAGCCCCCGTAGCGACGTCGCGGCGATCATCCGTCGAATTCGGCGCAGCCGCCTGGTTGTCGGTTCGTCGCTGCACGCCGTCATTGTGGCCGAGAGTCTGGGGATTCCGGCCCGCGCGGTCGCAAGCCCGCACGAGGACGCGTTCAAATACGAGGACTACTACCTCGGTACCGGTCGCGATCCGAGCGGGCTGCTCGCGAACTCGGTCGACGAGGCTCTCGACCTCGGCGGTGCACCGTCACCCGAATGGGATGCGGCACCGCTGCTGGCGGCGTTTCCGCGCGACCTGTGGACCAACGACCAGAAGACCGGACCGATGCCGGCCCGGAGCTTGCGCTCTGGCTAGGGGGCGGTGCGCTTCAGCACGTGCACCGGAATCGCGACGGCGAGCGCAATCGCAAGAATCCCGGCGAGGAACGACACGAGCTCGAATCCCTCGATCTCAGGCGCGTACCCCATGAGAGCGATGCCGCCGACGAAAACGACGAAAGAGATCACGAAGGCGACGATGTTCATACGTCGACTCTATCGCGAGAGGGCCCCGTGCGTGCCCACCCCGCGTTCGCGTCACGGTGCCTTCGGAATGTCACGGCGCCTTCGGAATGAAGACCCACAGCAGCACATAGATGAGCACCTGCGGGCCGGGCAAGATGATCGAGAACAAGAAGATGAGCCTGACAACCGTCGTCGACCAACCGAAACGATT
The DNA here is from genome assembly GCF_054969005.1 of Homoserinimonas flava. Lineage (NCBI taxonomy): Bacteria > Bacillati > Actinomycetota > Actinomycetes > Micrococcales > Microbacteriaceae > Homoserinimonas > Homoserinimonas flava. Next base: position 509,401 of record NZ_JBUEQS010000001.1, on the reverse strand, counting down.
GGCAATGGCGGCACAGACCCCCGCGATGACGCGCCCGGTGCGTGGGCGCTGAAGCGATGGCGAACCCTGAAGAGTGGACATGCTGCAAGCCTGACGCGCCGCAACGATGCCCGCCATCAGGGTCTCCACCCATTCGACCCTGAACCGGCGGGCTAGTCTGCCTCTGCCGTAACGAAATCGATGAGCTGCTCAACCCGTCCGAGCAGCACCGGTTCGAGATCGGCGTAGGTGCGCACGGTGCCAAGAATGCGCTGCCACGCCCTCGCAATGTCGGCCTGATCATCGTGCGGCCAGCCGAGCGCCTCACAGATGCCGTGCTTCCATTCGATGCCGCGCGGGATCACCGGCCACGCGCTCAGGCCCACACGGCCGGGCTTCACCGCCTGCCAGATGTCGACAAACGGATGCCCCACCACAAGCACATTCGCGCCGTGCGGGCCCCTCGCGACCGCATCCGCGATCCGCTGCTCCTTCGAGCCGGCCACAAGATGATCGACGAGGACCCCAACACGGCGCTCCGGGGTCGGTCGGAACGCACGAATAACCGCGTCGAGATCGTCGACACCCTCCAGGTATTCCACGACGACACCCTCGACACGCAAGTCGTGGCCCCACACCTTCTCGACAAGTTCCGCATCATGGCGGCCCTCCACGAAGATGCGACTCGCGCGCGCCACCCGCGCCGTGTGATCGGTGACGGCGAGCGAACCCGACGCGGAGCGCAGCATCCCCGTCTTCGCTTTCGCAGCCGGGGCGACGAGCGTCACAGGCGAACCTTCGAGCAGAAACCCAGGGCCCAGCGGGAACACCCGCACGGTGCCCTTGAAGTCCTCAAGCTGCACGTGCCGACCCTCAATGCCGACCACCGCACCGCAATACCCGGTGTCGGTCCACTCGATGACAAGGTCGCCCACCGCCTCGACCGTCGGTGGCGCCGCGGCAGGCCTGCGGCGTGAAAAATCTGCGAGCACATCAGCGCTGTACCGATCGGGGCCGAAAAGGTCGTCGCTGCTCACCAGTCGAGGCTAGCTGCGGCAGACGACACCGCTGCGACCCCACGCGGATGCTCCGTGATCGCTGTGAAAAGCGCCACGAGGGAGCGATGCGTGACTAACGTCCGACACCGGGAGACACTCCCCAACCACACGCCAACCAACCGTAAGGAGCAGGTCATGGCCCAGGTAATCGAAGCAATCGATGTTGATGTTCCCGTCAACACCGCATACAACCAGTGGACGCAGTTCGAGGCGTTCCCCCACTTCCTCAGCATGGTGCAGTCGGTCACGCAGATCAACGATGAGACAATGCACTGGGTCGTGAAGATCGCCGGACAGGAGCGCGAGTTTGACGCGAAGGTCACCGAGCAGCTCCCCGACGAGCGCGTCGCCTGGAAGAGCATCGGCGGCGACGACAAGCACGCCGGCGTCGTCACCTTCCACAAGCTCAGCGACACAAGCTCACGCGTCACCGTGCAGCTCGACTGGGAGCCCCAGGATGCTCTCGAGAAGGCCGGCGAGGTGCTCGGCTTTGATGACCGCGCCATCAAGACCGACCTCAAGAACTTCAAGGAGTTCATCGAGAAGCGTGGTGTTGAAACTGGCGCCTGGCGCGGCGAGGTCGAGAACTGATCTCACCCACCCCGGTAGGACCCCCCAGCAGTGAACCCTGATGACCTCGCCAGCGCGGCGCCGAAGAACGACCTGTTCTCGGCGCTCACTGGCGAGGTCATCGCTCTGTTCGGCAGCGGGCGGCCCATCATTGCGATTGACGGTCACGCCGACAGCAGCGAAACCCTGGTGTTCGCCGATGCCCTCGCCACCAGCATCCGTTCGACGGACCGCAGCGTTGCGCGTGCAAGCCTCGGTGGCGATGCGGACCTCACCGCCGTGCGGTCCCTCATCGTCGCGCCATTCCGCACCGCCGGAGACGACGTGCTCGTTGTCGATGGCAGCGGGATCCTCGCCGACGGCCTCCGAGACCTCTGGCACTACACAATCTGGCTCGAGAGCCCACGCGCCGCGGTGGGGCCTCGCGACACCACCCTGCGGCTGCAGGCGAACGCCATCGTCGACAACCTCGACCCGGAGCATCCGCGGCGCGTCTTCGCTGATTTCTGCTAGCTGATAGCTGCTGCGCGGCCGTCAGAACAGCGTGGGCTGCGCGATTGCGCGTGCCGCGAACTCGGGTGGCAACTCCTCCGCGATGAGGGATGCCCCAGCCGCTGCTGACCGGGCGACCGTTCGTGTCTGATTCCCATCGGCATCAAGGGCGCTCGACATGACGCCGCCCGTCGATGGGTCCTCGACACCGCGCTCGAGGCCGTGGCGTCGGATGAGCGGCTTCACCTTCGCGGCGAGCCACTGGCGGTACTCCTTCGGCGCGTAGGCGCCCTTCGCATAGAGGGAGCGATAGCGGCCAACGAGGTGCGGATGCTCCCGCTGCAGCCACGCGAAATACCACTCCTTCACGCCTGGACGCAGGTGCAGTGCCGTGTAAATCACCGAGGTGGCCCCCGCCGCACGGATGCGCGCCAACGCGTGATCGAGATGATCGCGCGAATCGGTGAGGAACGGCAGGATCGGCATGAGAAACACGGTGCAGTCGAACCCGGCCTCGCGTGCCGCCGTGACCGTCGCAAGCCGCGCCGTGGCGGTCGGGGTGCCGGGCTCGACCGACTGCTGCAGCTCGTCGTCGAAAATCGCGATCGACATCGCCAGGTCGACCGGAACATGCTCCCGCGCCTCGGCGAGCAACGGCAGGTCACGCCGCAGCAGGGTGCCCTTCGTGAGGATCGAGATGGGGGTCCCCGACGATGCGAGCGCCGCGATGATGCCCGGCATGAGCCGGTAGCGCCCCTCCGCCCGCTGATACGGGTCGGTGTTGGTGCCGAGCGCCACCGGATGCCGTCCCCACGAGGGCTTCGCCAGCTCGCGGGCGAGCACCTCCCCCACATTCACCTTCACGATGATCTGGGTGTCGAAGTCGCGCCCCGAGTCGAGATCCAGATAGGTGTGGGTGGGTCTGGCGAAGCAGTAGGTGCACTGGTGGAGGCATCCGCGCATCGGGTTGATAGTCCAGCCGAACGGCATCTGACTTTGACCGGGGACCCGATTGAGCGCCGACTTGGCGAGCACCTCATAGAACGTGATGCCGTCGAACTCGGGGGTGCGCACGGTGCGCACCAGGTTGTTCAGTCGGGCGAGGCCGGGCAGGGCGCCCTCCTGCTCGCCGTTGATCTCCTGCCCGCTCCACCGCATGCACTCATTAGAACATATGTTCGGCTTACGATTTAGGTGAGATGAGGGGTAAACCAAGCGTTTCGGCCCGCAGACCGTTACCCGAGAGCACCCGTTCGGCTACCGGCTTCTGTTCCGACGTTTCGTTGCGTCAGTCGCGGCGCGACCGCATCCTTCGAATCAGAACCACGAGCCATACCAAGGCTGCGACACCCGCGACAGTCAGAGGCAGTACCACCGCGTAGTAGCCGACAGTGGCAATATCGCCGCCCTGCTGTTCGACGATGCCGCTGAATACGAAGAGAAGGATGGATACCGCGAAGAGAACGCTCGTGGCTCCAGACATCTTTCGTGAAAGAGCGCGGAGACGCGCCCTCTCCTGGTCACTGTCTGAGTTCATCTTCTGATCTGCCCTACGCATTAGTGGCGGTTACTGAATCTTTATACGCCAGAAACTAGATACAGGCTCAGGCGAGCGAAACGGTGCGCCGACGGGGAGCGGCATCTCACCCAAATCCTAAGCCGGACATATGTTCGAGTTATCCGCGCTGATTCATTCCAGAGTGGGGATCGGCTCGCCGGGGCCGGGTGGAGCCAGCACGACGTCGATGGCCTCGTCCCTGGTGATGTTTGTCGGGAAGTTGTAGCGAGCGAAGCGGTCCTTCGGGTCATCCGGGTTCTTCGGCATCGCGATGCTGGAGCGGCGCAGCGCCTCTACCAGCACATCGCGCTCCTCGGACGTCAGCATCTCCCCCTGGCGGCCCCGAAGGTTGATGCTCGCGAGACTCCGCTTGCCTACCGCGAGCACTACGGTCACGTCGCGAAAGCGCTTGTGACTGATCGCCTGAAGACGAGCAGTGTCGATGTGCTCGAAATCGGCAACAGTCCGCCCGACGCGGATCTGACCCGCATCAAGGCTGATCTCAGCTGCCGGGAAGCGAAAGTAAAGGAACAACGCGGCGATCGCGAGGAAAGCGGCCGCGACAGCGACGACAGCCGGAATAGACAGCCACAGAGGTACGTCGAATATATTCGCAGCGTGGAAGCAGATGAGCGCAACCTGACTACTCAAGAACACCGTCCACATCGGATTCGCTTGCCGTAGTCGGGCGGGCGCTCCGATTCGCACCCAGCCGGAGGCAAGCTCGACGGTTTCAGGTGCAGATCGGGGGTCTGACATGAGTGCACCTTAGCCCCGCGCACGGTGTGAATGTCAGGGGGTGTGGCGCAGGATGGTGTCATGAGCGAAGAGACCAGCGTGGCCACCGTCACCCCCAACGAAGCGATCCACCACTACGAGCTGAAGCTCGATGACGCGATCATCGGCTTCATCAACTATCGCGACGACGGCGACCGCCGCGTCATCCTCCACACGAAGATCGACGACGATCAGACGGGGCACGGCTACGGTACCCAGCTCATCGTCGGGGCCCTCGACGACATCCGCGCGCAGGGCAAACGCGCCGTCACGCTGTGCCCCATGGCGGCGGCCTATGTGGTGAAGCACCGCGACTACGACGACATCGTTGACCCGCCGCACGTGTTGGAGGGCTGAGTTTAGAAGCTGAGCTTAGAAGGCTGGGCCCACTCCGGCAGCAGCATCCCGGTAATGACGAGCTCGCGGATGCTCGGCAACAGTTCATCGAACAGCGCGGTCGCATCCACTTCGGTGAGCTGCGCGACCGCCCCGACGATGGCGCCGAGCGCAAGGTCGCCGTCGCACGCGCCCACGACGGCGGCGAGGCCGGTGTCGAGCGGCATGGTCCGAGCGAAGCCGCCACCCTGTCGCAGGGTCATGACGGTGGGGTGCTCGTCACCAGGCCAGTAGTGACGCTCTTCGGTGACGTCGCCCGCGAGCGTGAGCCGGGCATCCGCGAGCCCCTCGCCGTGCTCGGCAAGCCAGTCGTGCGCGGCGAAGGATGCAGCGATGTGCGAGCCGAGCGATTCGGTGCCGAGTTGGCCGGTCAGTCGCTCGAGGCGTCGGAGCGATGCCGTGCCAGACGCGGGCCGACGAAGTGTGATGTAGCCGAAGCCGATGCGCGTGACACCCCGCTGGGCGAAATCGTCGAGCCACGCCGTGTAGAGCGCGTCGAACTCCGGCGTGCCGGGCCGGGTGCCGCCATCACGGATCCACGTTTCGGCGTACTCCTCCACCGACTGCACCTCGCGCTCGATGACCCACGCGTCGAGACCAGTGCCGTCGGCCCAGGCACCGGCCCGTTCGAGTCCGTCGCCGTCGGCGCGGTATTCCCAGTTGCCGAGAAGCTGCGCGATACCACCGGGCGTGAGGTGCTCGGCGACCCCACGCACGACGCTCGCCACGAGCGCATCGCCCACGAGGCCTCCATCGCGATATTCGTAGCTCGGCACGCCGGCCGCCCGCGGCGTGATGACGAAGGGAGGGTTCGACACGATGAGGTCGAAACGCTCCCCCGCGACGGGGGCAAACAGGTTGCCGTGGCGAAGCTCGATCGATTCGATGCCCGCGAGGTCGGCGTTGAGGCGCGCGAGTTCGAGGGCTCGCGCCGAAATGTCGGTGGCGACGATGCGCCGCGCATGCCGGGCCGCGTGGAGCGCCTGGATGCCACATCCGGTGCCGAGGTCGAGCACTGAGTCGACATCGTTCCGCACGGTGAGGCCCGCGAGTGTGCGCGATGCCCCGCCGACACCGAGGACATGGGATTCGGGGATGGCGCGGCCGAGCGCGAGCTCGCCGAGGTCACTCGCGAGCACGAAGCCGCCGGCGCCGTGCGCGTCGATGAACCCGTACGGCCGGAGGTCGAGCTGCGGCACCACGACATCGCCCGTCACCGTGACGAGGCCCAGCGACTCGGCGCCCGCGCTGCCGAGGGTCGGGAGGGCGGCATCGAGGGCGGCGCGGGAATCATTGATGCCCAGCACGAAGAGCCGCGCGAGCGTCGCCGCAGGCTCGGCACGACCATCAATGGCGCGCAGGGCCGGCACGCGTTGGCCACGGAACAGCGCGGCATCCACCTCAGCACCCCACAGCGAGGTGAGCGTGTCGACCGTGTAGTTCGCGGCATCGAGGTCGGCACGGAGGGCTTCGACGTGGGCGAGGCGATCAGCCGCAGCCGGCACGGGCTCAGTGGGCAGGGACTGGGTGGGCACGGGCTCAGTGGGCACGGCGCTGCTCAAGCAGGCGCTGCATGCCGGTGATGCCGAATTGCGTCGCAATCTCGAGCGCCGTGTGCGAGCCGAGATCGGGATCGGCGCCCGCGTCGAGGAGCATGCCGACGAGCTCTTCATTGTTGCGGAACACGGCACACGCCATCGCCGTCTGCCCCATGTCGTTGACGCGGTCGACGTCGGCGCCGCGCGCGAGCAGGGCGGCGACAATCTGCGGATGCTGGTGGTACGCCGCGAGAATGAGGAGCGAATCGCCCTTCGCATTCGTGAGGTTCGCCGGAATGCCTGCGTCGACAGCCGCCGCAAGCTCGTCTGCCTGGCCCGTGCGCGCCATCGTGAAGATGGTCTCGACGAGGGCGAGTTCTTCGTCGGTGAGGGTGGGGGTGGCGTCTCCCGCTGGGCTTGGGGTGGGGCTGTCGTTCACGGTGCTCCTTCGTCGTCGACACAACGCTACCCGGGTCGGGTGTCGAAGTCGGTGGTCGGATGCCGGTGGTCGCGAGTAGCGTGGGCGCGTGGTCGCACACGAAGACAAGCCCATCCTCTATCCCCACTCCGAGGCCGAGTGGGAGTCGTGGCTTGAGGAGCACGGCAGCGATCACCCGGGGGTGCGGCTGCAACTCATCAAGAAGGCGTCGACACAGCCCGGCATCCGCTACGCGCAGGCGCTCGACATCGCCCTTTGCTTCGGCTGGATCGACGGCCAGATCAAGTCGGTCGACGCCGATTTCGTGCACCAGTCGTTCACGCCGCGCCGTCCACGCAGCGTGTGGTCGCAGCGCAATCGCGACTACATCGAGCGCCTGACGGTTGAGGGCCGGATGCGACCGGCAGGCATCGCCGTCGTCGAAGCCGCGAAAGCCGACGGCCGGTGGGAGGCCGCGTACCGGGTTGCGGGGGCACCCGTGCCCGAAGAACTGCAGGCGGCGCTCGACGCCTCGCCCGCAGCATCCGCCGCCTTCGCCGCGCTCAAGTCGCAGGATCGCTGGGGGGTCATCTTTCGCACGAACGACGCGAAGCGGCCAGAGACCCGCACGCGGCGAATCGCGAAGTTCATCGACCTGCTCGAGCGGGGCGAACGCCCGATCTGAGCACCGGCGCTCAGCACCGATCACTGAGTGTCACGCCGACGCGGCTCGGGGCGGTGCGAGAACGCTGCGCAGAATGGTGCGCTCAAGCAGTGTCCATGTCGTCGTAATCGCGAGATAGAGCGCAGCAGCGAGCGGGACGACCGCGGCGACGATGACGGTGGCGAACGCGAGCCAGCTCAGCGGACCGTCGGGGGCGAGCGACGCCGGGACCGCCACCACCACCGGAGCCGCGGCCGCGAAACGGATGGCGACAACCCTCGAGATGCCTGCGACGACGGCGATGACGCCGAGGAGCATCATGTGAGGCAGCCAGGCTTCCCCCGCGATCGCGCCCGACGATACGAGGTCGAAGAATGAAGCGCCGAGCGGCGCCCCGAACAGTTCCTCACTCAGCAGCGCGTTCGCATGCCCATTGATTGACGCGAACGCGAACAGCCCGTACACGGTCGACAGTACTGGGGCCTGCAGCACGAGCGGAAGGCATCCGGCGAACGGTGACGCCTTCTCCTCCGCATAGAGCGCCATGGTCTTGCGCTGCAGCAGCTCGGGGCTCTTGCCGTAGCGGCGTCGAAGCTCCGCCAGCTTGGGGGCGAGACGTCGCCTGGTGAACTCGGCCTTCACCTGCGATGCGCCGACAGGAATGAGAAGGGTGCGCACGATGACGGTGATGAGCACGACGGCGACGGCCGCAGCGGCGGCACCGACCAGCGGGTCGAGCAGCTCAGTGAGGCTGACAACGACCGAATAGGCAGCGTCGAGCACTGCGGCAATGGGGGCGAATGTGGTGATGTCCATGTGAGGTCCTTAGGGTCGAGCGAACGAGGGCGCAGCAGCGTCGGATGGCGCAGGCGCAGGGTCGTACGGTCGCGAATCAGGAGCCGTCAGGCCGGCGAGGCGAGCGCCGACAGTGATGTCGGCGAGCGACGCTGACGGCGGTCGTGCTCTGGCGTGCGGGCTACGCGACCGAGCGGGCTCGCGAGGGAGCACGCGTGCGAGGGCGGCCCTCCGTGCTCGGATGCTGCGGCGCAGGGATCGCGTCGAGCGCCTGTCGGTGCGCTCTGGCCCGACGCCCCACCCCTGGCGTTCCGTCGGACGAGGCAGCTGAGGAAACCTGGGCTGCGATGACGGCAATGATGAGGGCGGCCGTGATGAGGGCGGCCGTGAGGGAGACGAACAGCGCAGAATCCGCCCCAGCGACGGCATGGAGGCCGGCGACGACAAGGGCGGCGGAGACGAAGGCGAGGCAGGCATTGAGGCGGGCGCGTGCGTGCTGCATTTCCCGACCTTCGATCGCTCATCCCCGCGTCACTCTGGACCCTCCACACGGTACCTCAACCGTCGCCGCGCGTGACTCGATTGCGCAAGATGTGAAAATCCTGAGAATCGATATACCGAAGGTAGAACGTTCTGTCTTCGATGCCGTATCGTCCGAGAGACAGGAGCCAGCAACCGGCAGCAATCGGGGGTGAGCACATGGACGTCGAAGTTCAACGCCACGCGCTCTCCCGAGGCCGAATGCTCGCTTTCGCTCTCGGCGCCACAACTCTTGGCGCGGCGCTCGCGCTCCTCGGAGGGCCCGGCGCCCACGCTTCGGATGACAATCCTGGCCTCCTCGGGAGTGTCACTGATGTCGTCGTCCATGACCTCGTCGCAGAGGCGGAGGCGCCGCTCCTCGACGTGGTCGAAGCGGCCGTGAGCGGCACCCTCACGTCTGCGAGCGGCACCGTCGCAGCCGCCGTCGATACCGTCGCCCCAGTCGCCACCCCAATCACCGACCCTGTCGTGACGGGCGTCACCGGAACAGTCTCAAGCACGGTGAGCGCGGTCGCCGAGGCTCGGCCTGTCACCGGCATCACCGGCACCATCGTCGACACCTCCACGAGCGTCGTCGACTCCCTCCCCATCGTCGGTGACGTCGTCGACGGGCTGCCGGGGCTCCCCGTCGGTGACGTCGATCCCATCCCCGACGGCGCGCTGACCCCCGCCCCGGCGCCAGGATTCCCAGATCCCATCGACTTGTCGCCGGATGCCGCGTTCCTCGACATCGGCGGCGCCGCAGCGTTCGCAACGGGGTCTGCCGCGTTCGGTGCCCAGCTCTACGCTCGCGCCGACCTTGCAGCATCCGGCCCCGGCAACGGCCCCGGCCCCGGCCCCGGCCCCGGCGACGCAGCTCCCGGCGAGGAGCCTGCGCCGAGGCATCCGTCGACCCCTGCGACCGCGCCGTCGAGCGGTGCCGGGAGCGGTTCGAGCTCGACGTTCGCGCAGCATCCGGCAGACACCAGCGCGTTCGCCGTCGCCGCGCCGCGCATCGGTGCGATGAGCCCTGCCTCCGATGAGGCGATCCCAGCATCCCCGACCTTCGGTTTCGACTCCAGCCCTGACTGAGTAATCCTCCCCTGCCCGAAGGCAGGCACGGACCCCGCCCGCGTTTGCCGGGCACCACCATCTCAGTCAAGGAGTAGAACCATGAATAAATTCATTTCACGAGGGCTCTGGGGAGTCCTCTGCGTCGGAGGACTCTCGGTCCTCGGCGCCACCGCCGCCAGCGCGGCAGAAACATCGGGTGATGACGGCATCGCCGCCGGAACCCAGGCCATCATCGGCATCGAACTGCCCATCACCCTCGGCGGCAACGCCATCTCGGTGGTCGGCGATTCGACACAGACTGCGCCAGCACAGCCTTCGGCAGCACAGCCTGCGACAGAGCCAAGCGTCGCGGTCACACCGCCCGCGAGCACGTCGGGCGTCGATTCGCTCGTTGGTGGCACGCAGGCGATCATCGAGGTCGTCGTGCCCATCACGGTCGAAGGCAATGCCGTCAGCGTGATCGGCGACAGTTCGAGCACGTCAGCGCCGGCACCCGCACCCGCGGATGCCGCGCCAGTTCCGGATGCTGCGGCACCTGCACCGGCAGGCGCACCGACTACGAGCGGCGCTGACAGCGTCGCAGGTGGCACTCAAGCCGTTGTCGATGCTGAGCTCCCCATCACGGTTGGCGGCAACGCCATCAGCGTGCTCGGTGACAGCGCAGTGACCGGCGCCGCCCCCGGAACCGGCACTGTCACACCTGGTGGGACCAGCACCGGCGGCACCAGCACTGACGGGACCAGCACTGACGGCGCCACTACCGATGGTGGCGACAGCATTCTCGGCGGCACACAGATTGTTCCGATTGTGAGCCTGCCGATCGATCTGAGCGGCAATGCGGTCAGCGTTGTGGGTGACACAACGGTGGACCCGGGAACCACCGGCACTGACCCTGGAACCAGCCCCACCGCCCCGGGAACGGATCCCGGGACAGACCCTGGTTCCGATCCCGGCACCGAGCCAGGTGACACGGTCAGCCCGGAAGTGCCCGGACTGCCTGTCGATCCAGGTGCGGTGACGCCGGCGCTGGGGAGCGGTGGCGGTGCTGGGATGGTCACACTTGCTGCGGCAGAGCTGACCCCGGTTGCGGTGCTCGCCGCGACCGGCACCGCCCCGATGGCGGCCGGAGCGTTCGGGATGCTCCTGCTGCTCGCCGGGGCGGCCATGGCGGCGCTGAAGCGGATGAGGACGCGCGCCGCCTGACGGGGGCGGGTGCGTGTCACCCGCAGCCGGGTCGGCACGCACCCTGTTGCACAGTCGGGGCCGCGGCATCCACCATCACGATCGGATGCCGCGGCTCCGTCATGCCCTTCGCGCCCCCAGCGAACGGGCAGCGTTGGCACGCGGGGCGTGCAGGCGACTTCCGTAGAGTGGGTGGCATGCGTGCAACGGTGATCCATGGCGAGCGGGATGTTCGCCTCGAAGAAGTCCCAGACCCCACGATCCTCACCCCGCGTGACGCGGTGGTCCGCGTGGTCGCGGCCTGCGTGTGCGGCTCGGACCTGTGGTCGTATCGCGGTGTGGAGAAGGTGCGGGAGCCGCATCCGATCGGGCACGAGTTCATTGGTGTTGTCGAAGAGGTGGGGTCGGATGTTTCCACTCTCGCTGTCGGCGACTTCGTGATTGCGCCGTTCTACCACTGCGACAACACGTGCATCAACTGCCGCAACGGTGTCTCCACGTCGTGCCTGCACGGCGGCTGGTGGGGTGCCAACGACCGCGACGGCCACCCGGTCAGCGGAGCTCAGGGTGAGCGCGTGCGCGTGCCGAACGCCGACGGAACACTCGTGGCGACGCCGGGGACTCCGGCGGATGACCTCATCCCGAGTGTGCTGACGCTCGCCGATGTGATGGGGACCGGGCACCACGCCGCGCTCTCTGCCGGGGTCGGGCCGGGCAAGACGGTCGCTGTCGTTGGTGATGGCGCGGTCGGGCTGTGCGGTGTGCTCGCCGCTCGTCGACTCGGGGCCACCCGCATTGTGGCGATGTCGCGTCATGCCGACCGCCAGGCAATTGCGCGCGAATTCGGTGCCACCGATGTGGTTGAAGAGCGCGGCGATGACGGTGTTGCTCGCATCAAAGAGCTCTTCGATGGTATCGGCCCGGACTGTGTGCTCGAGTGTGTGGGCACGAAGGAGTCCATGGATCAGGCGATCCGCTCGGTGAGGCCAGGCGGCATGGTGGGCTATGTCGGTGTGCCGGCCGGTGGGCCTGAGCTGCCGGTCCGTCAACTGTTCTCCTCGAATGTCGGCGTGCGGGGTGGCGTCGCGCCCGTGCGCAGCTACATCGAGGAGCTGCTGCCCGAAGTGCTGTCGGGCGCGATCAACCCTGGTCGAGTGTTCGACCTTGAGTTGCCGCTCGCGGAGGTCGCCGAAGCCTATGCCGCCATGGATGAGCGCCGCGCCACCAAGGTGCTGCTGCGCCCCTGATCGCCTGAGCGCCTGAGCCCCTGATCGCCTAAGCCCCTAGTCGCCTGAGTGGTGGCACCGTCGTGTGACCATCACGCCGCAGTGGTGGCGTGGGTGGGGTTGATTCGACTGCGCCCGAGGGGCCGCCAGACCTGTTCGGGGTCGAGCCAGGGCGGCGACAGCAGGCGGGGTCTGCCGTCGATCATCCGCATTGTGAAGTCGGATGCGTGGAGCATGTGGTGGTGCGCGGAGCACAGGAGCGCGCCGTTGTCGATGTTGGTTGGGCCGCCCCTTTCCCACTCTGTGACGTGGTGGGCTTGGCACCAGCCTGGCGGCGCCGTGCAGCTCGGCCACACGCATCCGCCATCGCGAACCGCGAGCGCTTTGCGCTGTGCTGGGCTGAACAGGCGCTGCGTGCGGCCGAGGTAGAGCACTTCGCCGTGGTTGCCGAGCACCGTGGGTCGGATGCCCCCATCGCAGGCGAGTTGACGGATGGTCGCCGCCGACACTGGCTCGAGCACGTCGTCGAGCCAACCCGAACCCGTGCCATCACGAAGTTCGCTGAGGCGCACGACGGCGGTGACCACGGTGAGCGGTCGCATCGGCACCGCGCCCGTATTCAAACCCGAGACTGCGGCGCCGGATGCATCGACGGCCCCACGGCCGGTGTGCTCAACCGCTCGGACGCCCGCGGCGAACACACCAGCGAGGATGTCGTGTTGGCGCTGTGCTCGAGTGCGAGGGTCGCGGAGGCGCTCGATGATGTCACCTTCGCGGGTCGCAGTCCTCGCCGTGCTCGCAGTCGTCGCGGTGTTGGCGGTGGCGTCGGCGCGATCGGTATCGCTGAGGAATCGGGGCAGCACACCCTGGCCGGCCCCTTCGTTGAGCGCCGATCGGAGGAGGGCTGCGAAGGTTGGTTCGGCGAGGCCTGAGAACGGGGTGAGGCCGCCGATCTCGCGCCCGAGATGGAGTGCCCGCTTGCGGCGAATCGCGTCTTCACGGGGTTCGCTGCCGTCTGGGTCGAGAGCCTCGCGCCACACTCTCGCCTGGACCCCGACGAGGTCTGGGGCTGCGGTGCAGGCGTGCGCGACGAGGGCCGCTTCAGCGGCGTCGAGGTCGTCACGAGAAGCGGAGCGACCCGCCTGGGTGAGGCAGTCGATGATCGTGCGCGCAGCATCCGTGCCAATCTCGCCCGCGGCGACGGCTGCCGTCGCGAGCGGGAAGCTCGGCGGGAGCGCCTCGCCGGAGAGCGAGACCGCCGGCCGGAGCGCTGTGCCGAGACGAACCCGGCGGGATGCCTCGGCGGCTGACACTCTCGCAACGAATTCGACGAGGTGCGACCCTCGGGTGAACCCGTGCCGTTGCGCGAGGCCCTCCTGCCCTCGCTCACGACCGGAGCGAGCCTCGAGCTCGGCCGCAGCTGCGACTCGGAGCGCATCGACACGACGTCCGAGCGCTTCGATCTCGGCGAGGCACGCGAGGAGCTCGTCGTCAGCGGAGGGCGCAAAATCATGAAGCAACTCGCTGGAGCACACGCCGCTGAGCACAGCAACGGCGGTGCTGACGGCGGTGCTCAACGGGTTCATGGTGCAACTCTGTCATGGGCCACTGACATTGTTTTAGCTGATCAGAGGCATATTTGCCTGGGGAGAATGTCTCCCTGGCGGTCCTGTGGAGGGACGCTTGCGAGCGAGCGACAACTACCCGAAGTTCACTGCCCCGTCGTCCCAGATCGTCCACCCTGGGTTGTGGGCGATCTCCCACACGACGCCGTTCGGGTCCTGCACGTGCCCGTGGTGGATGCCGCCGAACGCACCGTCTTGCGCGGGCTTGAGCACCGTGCCACCGAGGGCTTCGAGCACGGTGATAGTGGTCGCGACATCCGCCCGTTGCGGCACATTGTGCGACAGCGTGAGCCCCGACACGAGCCCGGCCGGCCGCCCGAGGTCTTCAGCAAACTTGTCGGCGGCGAAGAACCCGAGCACGAGACCGGGGGCGACCTGGTAGAAGATGATCTCCCCCGGCATGTCGGCGAGCGGCTGCCAACCGAGCCCCTCCGTGTAAAAGGCGCGGGCCGCGTCGAGGTCAGCGGTGGCGACCGTGATGAAGTGGAGGCGTTGATCCATGCCGCGACGCTAGCAGCGGCATCCGACCTTCGTCAGGGGGCCTCCGCGGCCGGTGCGCTCGCCGCCGCCGTGATGCGATTCGCCATGCCATTGAAGATGACCCCGTGGAAGGGCAGCACGGCGAGCCAGTAAAGCCTGCCGCTGAGCCCGTGCGGAAAGAACACGGCCCGCTGCCGGTAGGTCGACCCCGCAGCATCCGGGATGACCTGCATCTCGAGCCACGCGAGCCCCGGCACCCGCATCTCCGCGCGCAGCAGCAGGGTGCGGCCGCGCTCCAGACGTTCGACGCGCCAAAAGTCGAGCGCGTCACCGGTCTGCAGCTGGGCCGGATGCCGCCGCCCGCGCCGCAGTCCGACACCGCCGACCAGCTTATCGACCCACCCGCGCAGCGCCCAGAGCACGGGGAACGAGTACCAACCGTTGTCGCCGCCGATGCCCTCGATGACCTCCCAGAGTCGCTCGGGCGTGGCATCCGTCTTGCGCTCTTTGAGGTCGGTGTAGACGGTGTGTCCAGACCACTGCGGGTCGCTCGGCAGGGGGTCGCTCGGGGCGCCGCTCACCGAGGCATCCTGCCAACTCGTCTGCACCTCGTGCGTGCGCATCTTGGTGAGGGCGAGCCGCACCGCCGTGCGGTAGCTCGTGAGCCCTCCCGGCGGCGGCGGGATGACGGCGTCGATGTCGTGCTCCTGCATAACGCAGTCGTATTGCAGGGAGGAGATGATGGGCACGGCGAGGCTCCGCGGGATGGGCGTCACCAGGTTCACCCACTGCGAGGCGAGCCACGGGGTGAGCACCGGCAGCGAAGCGATGGCCCGCTGCGGCAGCCCGGCCTCGACCGCATACCCGTTCATCATCTGCCCGTAGCGGAGCACGTCGGGCCCGCCAATGTCGAACGTGCGATTCACGTCGGGCGGCACCTCGGCAGCGGCGACGAGATAGTGCAGCACGTCGCGCACGGCGATCGGCTGGATGAAGTTGCGCACCCACTTCGGCGCCGGCATGTACGGCAGCACATCGGTGAGGTGTCGAATCATCTCGAACGACGCCGACCCCGACCCGATCACGACCCCCGCCTGCAGGGCGACCGTCGGCACGCCCGATTCGAGCAGGATGCGCCCAACCTCCTGCCGCGACCGCAGGTGCGGCGACAGCTCGGTGCCCTCCGGATGCAACCCACCCAGGTACACGATGCGAGCGACCCCGGCAGCGAATGCCGCGGTGGCAACATTCTCGGCGACGCGACGTTCCGCAGTCTCGAAGTCGCCGCTCGCCCCCATCGCGTGCACGAGGTAATAGAGCACGTCGATTCCGTCACAGGCTGCAGCGACGGCCTCCGGTTCGGCGAGGTCGCCCTCGATGATTTCGACCTCGGCCGCCCACGGCACATCCGTGAGCTTCTGCGGGTTGCGCACGAGCACCCGCACGCGCACCCCCGCCGCGATCAGCAACGGCACGAGGCGCCCGCCGATGTATCCCGTCGCCCCGGTCACCAGCGCGGTTTTCGTCATGGTTCGACGCTACGGGGTGGTGCTGAGAGCTGGTCGCACGGCGCGGGCGCACGGCGTAGGCGCACGGCGTTGACGAACAGTCGCGCTACACCACCACAGCCACCTTGCCGGCGACTCGCCCCTCCTGCAGCAACCGAATCCCGTCGGCCACGTCGCCGAGCGGCACGGCGCGCTGGATGAGCGGCACGACGGCGCCGCTCGCCATGAGGCGGCCGAGCTCGTCGAGCTCGGCGGTCCGCTCGAACGAGGTGAGCCCGACTAGCCTCTGCCGCACGAGCGGCGACAGCAGGCCGGCGCGGATGGTGCGGTCGAATCCGCCGAGCACGGGCGCATCGGTTTCAGACCCGACAAGCACCAGCGTGCCGCTCGGGGTGAGCGACCGGCGCAGGTCGGTGAGGGAGCGGTGGCCGGCGGCATCGAAGATGAGGTCCCACTGCTGCCCCAGGCGGCTGAAGTCCTGCACCGCATAGTCGACGACCGCATCTGCCCCGAGCCCTCGGACGGCGGTTGATTTGGCGGCGCTGCACACCGCGGTGACGTGCGCTCCCATCGATGCGGCGATCTGCACCGCGAACGACCCCACTCCCCCGGCGGCACCCGTCACGAGCACCCGCTGGCCGGACTGCAGACGACCAACATCGCGGAGCCCCTTGAGGGCGGCGCAGCCGGCGACCGGCAAGGCGGCAGCCTGTTCAAAGCTGACGGATGCTGGCTTGCGGGCGAGTTTGGTGGGCCGGGCGAGGGCATACTGGGCGAAGGATCCGTCGGCGACGCCGAATACTTCGTCGCCGACCGCGAGGGATGTGACCCCCTCACCGACCGCATCGACGACCCCCGCGACATCCATGCCGCGCGTCTGCTGCCGCGGGCCCGTGCGCCCCAAGAAGAGGCGGATCATGAGCGGCCGGCCCTCCATGAGGTGCACGTCTCCGCGGTTGATGCTCGCCGCGACGACCCGCAGCCGAACCTGGCCTTTGCCGGGCGTCGGCACTGGCATCTGGTCGATGCGCAATACCTCGACGTCGCCATAGCGATCGTGCACGACCGCGTCCATTGTTGTGGTCATGAGTCTGCTCCTTCGGGGTGTGGGTAGTGGAAGACCTCGTCGAGCGTCACGCCGAGTGCGTGCGCGATCTGGAACGCCATCTCCAGTGACGGCGAGTAGCGGCCCTGCTCGATGGCGATGATGGTCTGGCGGCTGACGCCGACCCGTTCTGCAAGCTCGGCCTGGGTCATCTCGTCACGCGCAAACCGCAGGGGGCGGATCGAGTTTGTGACCTTCGTCGACTTGGTCACGGCATGCCCGAACGGTAGGCGACGAGTTTGGCGATCGACGCGATGATCGTTGACACAACGAAGGCGAGGTAGATGACATTGCCGATCCAGAAGTAGTGCAGTTCGAGCATCGCGAAGACGAGCGCGATGACGGCGCCGAGCACGAGCACGCCGTGACCGATGAATTCGCCGAAGCGGTTGATCTCGAGGTCGCGCTGGTCGCGCTTCTCCCGCTTGCTCGGATGCATCAGAAACATGTGGATCACCATCGACACGATGATCGCCCCGCCGATGGTCCAGAGCATGGGCAGCACATACCCAGCCTCGTGGAGGGGACGGCCGTCGAGGCTGCTGAAGATGAGCGAAAGGTAGACGCCGTAGCCGAGCACCGCGATGACGAGCATGACCCAGACGCTCCTGTGTTCGTACGACATGCGAACCTCCATGTAAAGAAATGTTGACATGGCGAATGTATGACAAAGCTAACACCGTGTCAAGCGTTCTTTACATGTCCGGTCGAACGAGGTCAGAGAGATAATCGGATGCATGGCAACCCGTCTTCTTCTCCTGGCCGACACTCACGTGCCGAAGCGGGCGCGTGCGATCCCTGCGCAGGTGTGGCGGAAGGTCGAATCGGCCGATGTGGTGATTCACGCGGGCGACTGGGTCGAGCCGTCAGTGCTCGACGAGCTCGAGAGCCGATCGGCACGCCTCATCGGGGTGTGGGGCAACAACGACGGCGAGGAGCTGCGCGCCCGCCTGCCCGAGGTGGCTCGCGACACCATCGATGGCCTCCGGTTCGCGGTCACGCACGAGACGGGCACGGCGACGGGTCGCGAGTCACGGTGCGATGCGGCGTTTCCCGACACCGACGTGCTCGTCTTTGGCCACAGTCATATCCCGTGGGACACCCGCACCCCTCGCGGGCTGCGGCTGCTCAATCCGGGCTCCCCCACCGACCGGCGCCGCCAACCGCACTGCACCATGATGACGGCCGTCGCCGACGGCGGCCACCTGCTCGAGGTCGAGCTGCACCGCGTCGAGCGCGGCTGAGCGCTACTTCTTCAGCGCTATTTCTTGAGCGCGCGGATGATGCGGCTGAGCGCCTTGCCAGCCACCCACGTCAGCGGAATCGACACCGCGAGCAGCGGGATCAGCGCCGGCACGAATCGCGGCCCGGCGGCGCCCGGCACGAACATCCCCAGCGGGATGCTCACACCTCCCCCGCCGCCACCCTCACCCTCGGGGCTTCCTTCTTCGGCGACGCCAGATCCTGCGCCAAATCCGAAGCTGACGAAGGAGACTGGGACAGCGTCCACTCCACCGATCTGTATTTTCTCGCCGTAGGCGAGTTTCGCGCCGACCGAACCGGTGACACGCTCTGCAAGCTTCTCCGTGATGTTCGTCATGGCGACGACCCTAGCCGCCCAGCCTGTCATGGCACAGTCCCCCGTCTCGATGCTGTGGAACGCGGTTCCCTCTCCCAGCCGGAGGCACCAGACTGTGCGTATGCCTGAACCTATCGAGGGACGCGTCGCCGTCTACATCGACTTCGACAACATCGTCATCAGCCGCTACGACCAGATTCACGGTCGCGGCCATTTCTTGAAGGAGCACATCCGCGCCATCACCGCCGACACGGTGCGCGATGATCGCGATCTCGCGGCCCGCCTCGAACGCGCGACGGTCGATGTCGGCGCCGTGCTCGACTACGCCTCCTCGTTCGGCTCGATCGTCATCAGTCGCGCCTATGCCGACTGGTCGATTGAGGTGAATGCGAGCTACAAGGGCCAGCTCATGGAGCGCGCTGTCGACCTCGTGCAGCTTTTTCCCGCCGTCAAGTCGATGAAGAACGGCGCCGACATCCGTCTCGCGGTCGATGTTGTCGAAGACCTTTTCAGGCTCCCCGACCTCACGCACGTGGTGATTGTCGCGGGCGACAGCGACTACATCGCCCTCGCCCAGCGGTGCACGAGGCTGGGGCGCTATGTCGTTGGCATCGGCGTTGCAGGGTCGACGAGCAAGTTCCTCGCCGCCGCGTGCAACGAGTTCGCCGACTATGACGCCCTGCCGGGCATCAGCGATGACGCGACTGATGAGTCTGAGGCATCCGACGGAGACGATTTCAAGACCACGGATGCTGCTGCCGCAACTGATGCGCCCGCCGAGGGTCGCGCGCGCCGCCGCGCCAATCCGAAGGCGTCGAGCGACACCACGACCTCCTCGGCTCCGAGCAAACGGGCGAAGCAGGCCGCCCAGCAGGCCGCATCGGCGCTCCTCACCCGCGCCCTGCGGCTCGGCCATGCAAAAGACGATGCCGACTGGCTGTTGAGCTCGTCGGTGAAGAACCAGATGCTGCGGATGGACCCGTCGTTTCAAGAGTCGGCGCTGGGCTATAAGAACTTCACGGAGTTTCTCAAGTCGCGCCACAGCGTCGTGGAGGTCGCGGAGGAGGGGCAGCTGCGCAAGCTTCGCCTCCGCGGCAAGGACGAGTCCGCCGAATAAGTTCTGGGCTTATATTCGCGCGACATAAGCGATACAGTAATGACATGGAAGCCACACTGCGCAGCACTGCGGTCATCGTCGATGTCTCGAAGTCCCGATCCCACCCCGATCGTCGAACACTGCAGCACGCGGTCGAGGAGGCCCTCGCAACCGTGAACGCGCTCGTCGAGGCCGTGCAGCCTCTCGAGCCGACCGTGGGCGACGAGTTTCAAGCGGTGTACGCCGATCTCGGCCTCGCCGTGCGGGCAACCCTCCTCGCCCGCCTCTCACTGCCAGAGGGGGTCGACTGTCGCTTCGGCCTCGGCAGTGGCGAGATCCGCACGGTCGGCACCGGGGCGACAGGAGCCCTGCAAGACGGCTCGGCATGGTGGTCGGCCCGCGAGGCCATCACTGAAGCGCGCGACCGCGAATACGCACGACAGCCGTTCATTCGCACGTGGTTTCGATCGGCGACGGATGCAGCGCCAGATGACATTGCCGAAGCATCCGAAGCGTTCGTCAATGCCTATCTGACGACCCGCGACCACCTCGTAACCTCGATGACGGCACGGGAGCGACGCCTCCTTCTCGGCCAGCTGCTCGGCGACACCCAGTCGGAGCTCGCCGAGAAGGAGCAGATCACGCAGTCGGCGGTATCGCAGAATCTCCGACGCAGTGGCGCCGCCGCCGTGCTCGCGGGTGAGAGTCTGTTGGCGGGAGGTCGCTCATGATCTTGGTCGCACTGCTCTTCATCGCTGTCGGCGTCGCCGACCTCGTGCGGGAGCGCTTCCGTCGCCCCGTCGGGCCGGCGCTCGGCATCGCCGCAGGGGCGGCGGTCACGTGTGCTCTCGCCTGGGGACTCAACACCCCCCTCTGGTCAACCATCGCCATCCTCGGGGTGACCATCACGTGGGTCTCCGCGACCGCGCTGCCCTCCTCAGGGCAAAGCGGCTACCTCAAGCTCGGCATCCTCGGTGTGGCCGCCGCCCTAGCCTGGGCATTCTCCCCCGTTGCGGTCTCGGGCGACAGCGCGATCGCACGCTGGTACGGCGCCCTCCCCTACGGCTTCATCGAGACGGTGGATGTCACCACCTTCATGCTCGGCATCGGCAGCGTGTTGCTGCTGCTCGAGACCGCGAACATCGTCGTGCGGCTCATTCTCGCCGCCGCACCGCGCGCCGCCCGGCCGACCACGCCACCGTCGGCGCCCGCCAAGCGCTCCTGGTTCGCCCGCGACGTCGAGGTTGCCGCCAGCCCGGCACCGTCGAGCGACCCGCCGCTCAAAGGTGGCCGCATCATTGGCCCATTCGAGCGCGTCTTCTTGCTCGCCCTCGTGCTCGCCGGCCAGTTCACGGCGCTCGCGGCGGTCGTCGCTGCGAAGGGGATCATCCGGTTCCCCGAGATTTCCCGCGACAACGCCAACGGGTCGAAGGCCGAATACTTTCTCGTCGGCAGCTTCGCGAGCTGGGCGGTCGTGCTCGTCGTCGCGGTGCTCCTCAGCACGCAGTAGCGCAGGGCTACTCTCTCGCGAGTAGTAGCGGCGGGCTACTGCCCTTGACCGCACCGGGCGCGGAGGCGCAGACTGCTCGACATGCTGACGATCGGATCAATCGTGCTGGGTGTCAACGACATTCCGGTGGCCGTCGAGTTCTGGGGCGAAGCGCTCGACTATCGGCTGAAGCGTGAACCGGATGTCGACTGGGCGTCGCTCGTGCCCCGCAGCGGCACCGGCGTGCAACTCTCCCTCATGCTCGTCACCTCCGACGCCACCACGCACCAACGGCACCACCTCGACCTTGCCGCCGCCGATCAGGAGGCGGAGGTTCTCCGCCTTCTCGCCCTCGGCGCCCGCGAAGTTCCCGAGTGGGATTACGAGGATGACGCCGACTACGTCGTGCTCGAAGATCCGGACGGCAACCGCTTCTGCGTTGTCGACGACAGCTGATCAGACCGGCTGTCCAAGCATCCGTTTCGCCATTTCGTGCACCCCGGCGATCACGGTCGCGTCGCCGCGGAGCGTATAGGAGACCCCCTCCGGGATCCAGACGAGCGCGAACACCACATCCCGCGCCGACTGGCCGCCGACCGGCCACACCGTGACGACCCCATCGGGGCCATCCTCCACGTAGGCGCCCTCCGCCCAGGGACCGAAGTGGTCGCGCATGCTCTCGGGCGACATCTCGAGTACGGCCTCGACCTCGACACCGGCCCGCAACTGCGAGAGCGAGACCTCGACATACTCCGCGGCATCCGCAGCGAGGAGATTCCGTGCCGCGAAGTGCACTCTCGTCGCAAAAAGCTCGCTGAGCCGATCGACCCTGAAGGTGCGCCAGTCGCCGCGATCGCGATCCCACGCCACAAGAAACCAGTGACCCTGCCTCGGCACGATGGCCTCCGGCTCGACCGAACGCTGCGACTCCGTGCCATCCGCCGCCCGATAGCGGAAGCGGATGCGCTCCCTGTCACGGCAGGCCATCGCGAGCTGGCCGATGAGGTCGGGCGAGACGGTCGGGCGCTCCGGCGTGCCGAGCGAGACGTGCGAGCCGAGCGCCTCGACCCGGCTGCGCAGGCCAGACGGCAACACCTGCTGGAGCTTCGCGAGTGCCGTCATGGTCGTCTCGACCCCGTCAACGAGTCCCTGCGTCGCCGCGACCCGCAGGCCGATCGCCATCGTCACCGCCTCGTCGTCGCTGAGCAGGAGCGGCGGGAGCGTGGCCCCGGCCCCGAGCCGATAGCCGCCCGTAGCACCGGGGGCCGATTCGACCTCGTAGCCGAGATCGCGAAGGCGTTCGACGTCGCGGCGCAGGGTGCGCTCGGTGACGCCGAGGCGGGAGGCGAGCTCGCGCCCAGCCCAGTGACGATGCGTCTGCAGCAGATTGAGCAGCGTGAGGATGCGGGATGTCGTCGTCGAATCGGCCATGGAAAAAATTTACCCGGCACTGAGGACAGAAGCTGACCGCATTGCCGCGTACCTTCGCTGCCATGACCACCGACACCATCATCACCACACGGGGACTCACCAAGCAGTTCACCGTCAAACGTTCCCGCGTCGACGCCGTCACCAACCTCGACCTCGATGTCGAGCGCGGCGAACTCGTCGCCTTTCTCGGCCCAAACGGCGCCGGCAAATCCACGAGCCTCAGAATGCTCACAACCCTGCTGCCCCCAACCTCTGGCACGGCACGTGTCGTCGGCTGCGACATCCGCACCGATCAGGCCGGCGTGCGCAGCCGCATCGGGTACATCGGTCAGGGCAACAGCGCTGGCCACAATCAGCGCGTGCGCGACGAGCTGATCAGCCAGGGGGCGTTCTACGGAATGGGCCGCACCGAGACCGCGCGTCGAGCCGACGAACTGCTCGAATCACTCGACCTCGCACCGCTCGCCAAACGCGGCGTTATGGCGCTCAGCGGCGGGCAGAAGCGACGACTCGACATCGCACTCGGCCTGCTGCACTCCCCCGAGCTGCTCTTTCTCGACGAGCCATCGACGGGCCTCGACCCGCAGAGCCGGGAGAACCTGTGGCAACACATTCTCGAGCTGCGCCGCAGCCACGGCACGACGATCTTTGTCACGACCCACTACCTCGACGAGGCCGACCGCTTCGCGGAACGGGTCATGGTGATGGACCACGGCCGCATGATCGCCGACGACACCGCGCCCCGCCTCAAGGCTACCCTTGCCGGCGATGTCGTGACCCTCGGTTTCGCAAGCGCCGCGGATGTCACAGCCGCCCGCCCCGTCGCAGACCGGCACTCCACCAGGGTCGACGCCGGGCCGCACGAGCTCTCGATCGAACTCACCGTCGACAACGGCGCCGAGCTGCTGCCGCGCCTGCTGCGGGAGCTCGACGCTTCTGCGGCGCCCGCAACCTCCGCCGCGCTGCGCCAGCCCACCCTCGACGATGTGTTCCTCGCCCTCACGGGGCGGAGCCTTCGCGACGGCGGCGATGCGAGCGAGGGTGAGGCTTCCGACCCCGCCGGTGCCGACAGCACGAACGACTCAACGACCGAAACGAAGGTGACCGCATGACCGCCACAACGCCCCCACCGAGCACCGTCGTCCACCCGAGCGACGCCCCCACCCCCGTGCAGCCGAATGTGGTGCGCGACTCCTGGAACGTGCTCGTGCGCGAGCTGCGACCGGTTATCCGCGACCCGTTCTCGCTCATCTTCAGCCTGCTGCAACCGCTCGTGTTCCTCGGGCTCTTCGGGCCGCTCCTTATTGGCAACTCTGGCGAGCCGGCGAGCGACACCCTGCGCTGGTTCGTGCCGGGCATCCTTGTCATGATCGCCCTTTTCGGCACGGCGGCGACCGGATCGAACCTGCTCTTCGAAATGCAGACTGGCTCGCACGAGCGCACCCTCGTTGCACCGATCTCGAGGCCTGCGCTGCTCATCGGGCGCGCCCTCAAGGAGATGGTGCCGATCATGGTGCAGGCGGCCGCCATCGCCCTCGCCACTATCCCGTTCGGCTTCTCGATCGACCCGCTTGGCATGGTGATCGGGCTCGTGCTCATCGCCATCTTCGGGATGGGCTTCGGCGCACTGAGCTATGCGCTCGCCCTCGCGAGCCGCAACAAGGACTGGATGTTCTGGGCGGTGCAGCAGTCCGTCATCTTCCCGCTCATGATCCTCTCGGGCATGCTCATGCCGCTCGAGAACGGACCAGCGTGGATGCGCGCGATCGCCGCCGTGAACCCCATCAACTACGTCGTCGTTGCCGAGCGCGCGCTCTTCTCCGGGGACGTCGCGTCACCGAGCGTGCTGTGGGGTTTCGTGTCGGCCATTCTGCTCGCCGCCCTCGGGCTGTGGGTCGGCATCAGGGCGATGCGTCGGAGCCACTGAGCATTGCCGGTTGGGTAGCGAGCTGCTCTCTCACGAGCGGGATGACCTCGCGGCCGTACAGCTCAATCGACGCCATGAGCTGCTCGTGCGGCATGGTGCCGTTCGCATATTTGAGGTCGAAGCGCGAGAGCCCAAGACCCTGCACCGTGCGCACAATCTTTGCGGCGACCGTCTCGGGCGAGCCGACGTGGAGGGCACCACTCGCAATTTCCTGGTCGTACTCAGCCCGGGTCATCGGCGGCCACCCGCGCTCGCGTCCGATGGCATCGCGGTTGGCTTTGAAGGGCTCGTACAGCTCTTCGATCGCCTGCTCGTCGCTCGCGGCAACGTGGCCGGGTGAGTGCGCCCCGATCGGCAGTTCGTCGCGGCCAAACTGGGCGAGTGCACGCTTGTACAGATCTGAGTAGGGGGCGAAGCGCAGGGGGTCGCCGCCGATGATCGCGAGCATGAGGGGCAGACCGAAGTGTGCGGCCCGCACTACCGATTCCGGGCTCCCGCCAACACCAACCCAGGTCTTGAGGGTGCCGGTTTCGAGCTTGGGAAACACTGACTGCTCGGCGAGCCCCGAGCGAAGGGTGCCGTTCCAGGTGACGGGCTCGTTCTTGATGAGCTCTGCGAAGAGCTCGATCTTCTCTTCGAAGAGCTGCTCGTAGTCGCTCATCTCGAAGCCGAAGAGCGGGAACGACTCGGTGAACGAGCCGCGGCCGATGATGACCTCGGCCCGCCCGTGCGAAAGCGCGTCGACCGTGCTGAAGCGCTCGAAGACCCGTACCGGGTCGTCAGAGCTTAAGACGGTGACGGCCGAACCGAGGCGGATGCGCGAAGTTCGGGTGGCGATGCCAGCGAGCACCACCTCGGGGGCAGAGACAGCAAAGTCTTCACGGTGGTGTTCACCGACACCGATGAAGTCGACACCGACCTCGTCGGCAAGCACAGCCTGCTCAACGAGATTCCGGATGCTCTGGGCGTGCGTCAGCACCCGGCCCTCGGCATCCGCTGTCACATCGCCGAAGGTGTCGAGTCCGAGCTCGATGGTCGAAGCCATGGTGTCGCCTTTCACAAATCTATATGCGTTTACATGGATCACTAACGAATGTGCGAGCGAACCTATTCCCGCGAGAATAGTCAGATGACCTCGACCCCCAAGCGCAGACCACACGCCAAAACCTTCGCAGCGTGGAGCATCGCCTCGGTATCGATCGTGATCGCGATGCTCTTCGCCGGCATCGTCGTGCGCGACCCGTCACTGGTATCAGCGTGGATCGGACTCGCCTGCTTCACCATTGCCGGCATCGGAGCAATCGCGACCGTCGAGATCGAGCGCCGCGCCCGACGGCGCTGAAATATCACAAGAGCGTATCGGCGCGTCAACTCCGCACCTTCCGGGGTTACTCTGCAACCATGAGCGAGCAATCCGCCCGAGATTCCGCCCTGCTCCTCGGCGGCAGATACCGCCTCGGCCCCGTCATTGGTGCCGGCGGCATGGCATCCGTCTTTCAGGCGCGCGACGAACTTCTCGGCCGCGAGGTCGCCATCAAGGTGTACCGCTCGACAGCAGTCTCGCAGTCCGATGCGGAGCTGCAGGAGGCGGAGATCCGCACGGTGGCGGGGCTCAACCATCCGTCGCTCGTCACTGTGCTCGACGCCGGGGTGTACCTGCCGCAGCCTGAAACGCCCACCATCTTTCTCGTCATGGAGCTGGTCGACGGCGAGAGTCTGCACCAGCGCCTCCTCCGCAGACCGCTCACATCGCACCAGGCCGCCCTCGTGGGATACGACATCGCTGAGGGGCTCAACTATCTTGCCGACCGGGGCGTCGTGCACCGCGATGTGAAGCCCGGCAACATCCTGCTCGTCACGTACGGCCGGACAGACACCCGCATCCGTGCCAAGCTCATCGACTTCGGCATCGCCAAACGCGATGGGCAAAAAGAGATGCTCACCCCAGGGCAGACCACCGGCACCGCCCCCTATCTCAGCCCTGAGCAGGCGAGCGGCGAGCCGGTCACCCCCGCGAGCGACGTCTACGCGCTCGGCCTCGTGCTGCTCGAGAGTCTCACCGGCGAGCGGGCGTTTCCCGGAGAGTCGATTCCCTCCGCCGTTGCGCGACTCATGCGCGACCCGGAGATTCCCGACAGCCTTCCCACCGAATGGCGCACCCTGCTCGCCGCGATGACCGCCCGCGCACCGGGCGATCGGCCAAGCTTTCGCGAAGTCGTGCTGCTGCTCCGCGACATCATCGTGCACGCATACGTGCGTCACCCCGCTTCGAGTGACCGGCACCGCTCTGAGCACGAGTCAGACCGCATGGAGGCCGTCAAGCGATATGGCATCCTCGACACCCCGCAAGACGGGGCCTTCGATCGCATCACGGCCATGGCGGCGCGGGCCTTCAAGGTGCCCATCTCGATTGTGAGCATCGTCGATCACGATCGAATCTGGTTCAAGTCGCACCATGGTCTCGACATCGAGGAGATCGGCAGGGAGCCCGGGCTTTGCGCCTCGGCGATCCTCGGCGGCGAACCGTGGGTCATCGAGAACGCACGGCTCGACCCGCGCACACTCGCGAACCCGCTCGTCGCCGGCGAATTCGGCCTGCAGTTTTACGCGGGCGTTCCGCTCACAACGAGCGATGGCTACAACCTCGGCACCCTCTGCGTCATCGACACCGAACCGAGGCAGGTCAGCGAAGACGACCTCGCGACGCTCCGAGATCTCGCCGCGCTCGTCGTGAACGAACTAGAACTGCGGCTCGACTCTCGCCGGGCCGCCGCGCGCTCGGCGAAGACCGCCGAAGTCGCACGCTGAACCGCCGTGGCCGACACTCCCGAACCTCGCTTCGTCGTCGCGCCCGATGGCATCCGCCTCGCCACCGTCGACCACGGCGATCCTGGGGCTGACCCCGTCGTCGCCCTCCACGGCTTCGCCTCGACCGCGGAGGCGAACTGGAAGTCAACGGGATGGGTGCGCGATCTCACCAGGGCCGGCCACCGCCTTATCCTGATCGACCAGCGCGGCCACGGCGCAAGCGACGCCCCTCACGACCCCGCCGCCTACACAATCGACGGCCTGGCCAACGACCTCCTCGCCGTGATCGACGCCTACCGGCTCGACACGGTGACGGTGCTCGGATACTCCCTTGGTGCCCGCGTCGGATGGCGCGCAGCGACGGCCCTCCCCCACCGCATCCGTCGCGGCGTCTTCGGCGGGCTGCCCGCCGGCGACCCGCTCACCCGGTTCGATCTCACCGCCGCCCGAGACTTCATTCGAGTCGGCCGCCCCATCGACGAGCCGCTCACCGCGACCTTCATGCGGATGGCATCGATGCTCCCCGGCAACGACCTCGAAGCCCTCGTTGCGCTCATCGAGGGGCTCCGCGGTGGCCCTCAGGCCGAGACAACCGAGGTGCCGCAGCAGCCGCTCCTGCTTGCCACGGGCTCCGACGATCCGATCCTCGAGCAGTCCCGTGCCCTCGCCGAGTCGGCGCCGGATGCCACATTCCTCGAGATCCCCGCACGCAACCACTTCACCGCGCCCACCTCGGGTGCGTTCAGGCGCGCAGCCGTGGAGTTTCTCGCCTCGAGCTGAGCGGGCACACCCTAGTGCTGCGCGGCACGCTCCAAAACAAGTTCACGCACGCGCGCGGCATCCGCCTGGCCCTTCATGGCCTTCATGACGGCGCCGATGACCGCGCCGGCGGCCTGCACTTTGCCGTCGCGAATTTTGGCGAGCACGTCAGGCTGTGACGCGAGCGCTTCATCGATCGCGGCGATGAGCGCACCATCGTCGGAGACAACGGCAAGGCCGCGGGCCTTTGTGACCTCCTGCGGGGAGCCCTCGCCGGCGATGACACCTTCGAGGACCTGGCGCGCGAGCCGGTCGGTGAGCTCACCGTCGTCAACCATGGCGACGAGTTCGGAGACGTGCGCCGGCGACACGAGCGTGGCGGCATCGACGCCCTGCTCGTTCGCGACCCTGGCGATCTCACCGGTCCACCACTTGCGGGCGGACTGGGCCGACGCACCCGCCGCGGTCGTGGCCTCGACCTCACTGAGCAGGCCGGAGTTCACGACATCCTGGAACTCCAGATCGGTGAAGCCCCACGCCTCCTTCAGCCGACGGCGACGGATCGCGGGGGCCTCAGGCAGCGCGGCACGGAGCGACTCGATGAGCTCATGCGAAGGCTCGACCGGCAGCAGGTCTGGCTCAGGAAAATAGCGATAGTCATCGGCGTCACTCTTGGGCCGGCCGGCCGAAGTCACACCGGTGTCTTCATGCCAGTGACGCGTCTCCTGCGTGATCGTGCCGCCCTTCGCGAGAATCGCAGCCTGCCGCTGGATCTCGTAGCGGATGGCGCGCTCAACACTGCGCAGGCTGTTGACGTTCTTCGTCTCGGTGCGGGTGCCGAGCGGTGCCGGCTCCTCGCCGGGGGCGACGCGGGGGCGCAACGAGATGTTCGCATCACAGCGGAGGTTGCCGCGTTCCATGCGGGCCTCCGAAATGCCGAGGCCGATGACGATGTCCCGAATGGTCGCGACATATGCCTTCGCGAGCTCGGGTGAGCGGTGCTCGGCACCGAAGATCGTCTTCGTGACGATCTCGACGAGCGGCACGCCGGCACGGTTGTAGTCGACGAGCGAATACTCGGCGCCCTGGATGCGACCGGTCGAGCCGCCGACGTGCGTGAGCTTGCCGGCATCTTCCTCCATGTGCGCCCGCTCGATGGGCACCTCAAAGAGGGTGCCGTCGGCGAGTTCAACCTCGACCGAACCCTCGAAGGCGATCGGCTCGTCGTATTGGCTGATCTGGTAGTTCTTCGCCAGGTCGGGGTAGAAGTAGTTCTTGCGCGCGAACCGCGACGACGGGGCGATCTGGCAGCCGAGCGCGAGCCCAAGGCTGATCGAATACTGCACCGCCTTCTCGTTCACGACCGGCAGCGAGCCCGGCAGCCCGAGGCACACCGGCGTAATCATGGTGTTCGGCTCACCCGTGCCGCCGTCGGCCGCAGCCGGGTTCGGTGCATCCGAAAACATCTTCGTATTGGTGTTCAGCTCGACGTGCACCTCGAAGCCGAGCACCGGCTCAAACATCTCGAGCGCTTTATCGAAATCCATCAGTTCTGCCTTGGCCATCAGACGGCACCCTTCTGCGCTGCGAAGTCTTCACCGAACGCGAGGTTCGGTGCCCTGCTGATGAGCGGATGCCCCCACTGCCGTTCGAGGAGCACCTCAAGTGCGGCACCCACCGTATAGAGCCTCGCGTCTTCGCGCGCCGGCGCCATGATCTGCAGGCCGGCCGGCAGCCCGTCTTCGGCCGCGAGCCCCATCGGCAGGCTCATGCCGGGCACGCCGGCGAGGTTCGCCGGAATCGTGGTGACGTCGTTGAGGTACATCGCGAGCGGGTCATCAAGCTTCTCGCCCAGCTTGAACGCGGTCGTCGGCGCTGCGGGCGAGACGAGCACATCGGCCTGTGCGAACGCCGCGTCGAAGTCGCGCTGGATGAGGGTGCGCACCTTCTGCGCACTGCCGTAGTAGGCGTCGTAGTATCCGGCGCTGAGAGCGTAGGTGCCGAGGATGATGCGGCGCTTCACCTCGTCGCCGAAGCCGGCCTCGCGGGTCGCGGCCATGACCTCCTCGACCGTGCCGCCACCAGGGAGCTTCGCGCGCATGCCAAAGCGCACGGAGTCGAACTTCGCAAGGTTGCTCGACGCCTCAGCCGGGAGGATCAGATAGTACGCCGCGATGGCGTATTCGAAGCTCGGTGCCGACACCTCGACGATCTCAGCACCAGCCGCCGCCATCGTGTCGAGTGCCTGCTGGAAAAGCGTGTGCACGCCGGGCTGGAACCCCGGCTGGTCGAGCTGCTTCACGACGCCGACCCGCACGCCCTGCAGCGAACGGGAGGCAGCGCCACTGCGGGCCGCCTCGGTGAAGCTCGGCCACGCATCGGTGAGTGAGGTCGAATCGCGCGGATCGTGACCGGCGATGACATCGTGGAGCATGGCCGCGTCAAGCACCGTGCGCGACACTGGGCCGACCTGATCGAGCGACGACGCAAGGGCAATCGCGCCATAGCGCGAGACCCCGCCGTAGGTCGGCTTGACGCCAACCGAACCCGTCACGGCAGCGGGCTGACGGATCGAGCCGCCAGTGTCACTGCCGAGCGCAAGCGGCGCCTCAAACGCGGCGACCGCGGCCGCCGAGCCCCCACCGGAACCACCGGGGATCCGGTCGAGATCCCACGGATTACGGGTCGGGCCGTACGCGGAGTGCTCGGTCGACGACCCCATCGCGAACTCGTCCATGTTGGTCTTGCCGAGCGGCACCATGCCGGCCTCGCGCAGCTTGCGCACGACCGTCGCATCGTAGGGAGGAATCCACCCCTCAAGAATCTTCGACCCCGCCGTCGATGGCATGTCGAGCGTGCACAGCACGTCCTTGATGGCGATCGGCACCCCAGCGAGAGGTGAAAGCGTTGCACCCTCGGCACGGCGCGCATCGATCGCCGCAGCCGTGTCGAGCGCAGCATCCGAAACGTGGAGGAAGGCGTGGATGTCGCCGTCAACCGCCGCGATGCGGTCGAGGTGGGCCTGCGTCACCTCAACGCTCGAGATCTCGCGGGCGGCGAGCATGTCGCTCAGGGCGGCAGCGGATAGCCGTGTCAGATCGGTCACTGCTCTTCTCCAAGGATTGCGGAGACGGCGAAGCGCGAGCCGTCGTGTTCTGGGGCGCCGGCGAGGGCCTGCTCGGTCGTGAGGGTCTCGCCGACCGTGTCATCGCGGAACACGTTTGACAGCGGGATCGGGTGCGAGGTCGCTGGCACATCCGGCGTTGCGATCTCCGACACCTTCGCAATCGAGTCGACGATGGCACCGAGCTCACCCGTGAGCTTCTCGATCTCGTGCGGCGTGAGGGCGATGCGCGCCAGAGTGGCGAGGTGCGAAACCTGCTCCGGCGTGATCTGCTCGTGCGGCGCTGGGCGCCCGGTAGAGTGCTGGGACATGCGGCTCCAAAGTGGCTGGGCGGGGTCGCGCCAGGTGAACGGCGTCGTGCCGTACACACGGCGATCAGCCAATTCTACCGGCCGTCGGCGAGCAGGTGCCGCCCGTCACTCCTCGAGACCAGCTCACCGAGACCGAGGCCGATGAGCGCGAAATTGCGCATCGAATCGGAGTTCCGTTCGAAGTAGCCGAGGTGCCCGGTCGACGCGGTGAGCTCCCCGCCGGTCACACTGTCGTGCCCGCCAGCAACCCCCATGATCACGGCACCGAAACTCTCACCGCCGGGGTCGGCGCCGTGGATGCCGCTGTCGACCACCGGATCCCACGATGCCTCGGCGACGAACACGGCGTCGCTGCTCAGCCCGAGCTCCTCGACGTTGTCCCCGCTCACACCGGGCGACCCGGCGATCGCGAGCGCGTCGATGTCGAGGCCGCCGCGCGTCAGGGCAATGGATGCGGCGGTCGAACCGTAGGAGTGGGTAATGAGCGCGATGTGCGGCTGATCGTCGCCGCGCGCCGAGTGCAGCCCTGCCACCGTCGTCTCGAGCTGCGCCGCGCCCTCTTCTGCCTGGTCAAGCGCGCCGACCGTGAACAGGTTCGGGGTCTCGTACCCCATCCACGCAACCGTCGCCACGCTCTCGGAGTCGTCACCCGTGAGGCCGTCCGAGACCAGCGCGGTCTTGTCGCGGTGGATGTCGAGTGCGATTTCGGTCCAGTCAACAATTTGCCCCTGCACGGTGAAGAACATGCCGGGCACGAGGTAGCTCACATAGTCGGCCGTGTCGAGGTCGCCAAGCGCGACGACCGCCTTGCCCGGCCACGTGTCATCGACGGCGATGAGTGATCGGGACTCGCCCTCCCCTGACTCGACGAGTGCGAGGCTTACTTCGGTGAGCATTGCAAGCTGGGTCGTGGCGGCCTCACGCGCTGTGCGACCCGTCGTGCTCTCGAGTTCTGCTTCGAGTGCATCGATCAGGTTCGCCAGATACTCGCGATTCGCCTCATCGCGCACCGCGAACGGAAGACCGTCAAGGTTTCCGATCAAGTTTGGAATCGCTGCAACCATGACCTCGCGCTGTTCGGGGTCGACACCCTCCCACCAGGAGGTCACGACGGCGGCTGGGGGCTGGTCAGCGAGGAGGTCGTCGATCACATCGGGGTGTGCTGCAGCGAAGCGTGCGAGTGTGGCGGCGTCGGCGCTGCCGAGTTCTTGCAGCAGGTCGAGCCCCGTGAACGCTGCGAGCTCGTCCGAGGTCGCACCTGGGGTATGGGACAGGGTCGGGAGTGTGTTGGTGGCAATGTCAGCCGTGATGAGATCGGTTTCGTCTCCGTCGGATGGCGCGCCAATGCTCGCGGCGAGTGTGGCGAACAATCCGACGAGGAGTGCCGACGCCGCGACCAGTGCCACGAGTCGAGGCAGCACGGAGACCTTTCCGACCGTTGATCGAGCAATTCGTGTCTGAGTCTATGTCGCGACTCGGCCGGCACGGCAGTATCTGGGCAGTGTCTCAGGTCTTGTCGGGCGACGAGTCGTCCAACGCCCCGGGGCCTTCGCGCACGAGGACGGCAAACTGGGCCGCGTCGAGGATGCGAAGGCCAAGCTCTTCGGCCTTCGCAAGTTTCGACCCCGCGCCCGGCCCTGCCGCAACAAAATCGGTCTTCTTGGAGACACTCGATGCCGCTTTGCCGCCCGCCGCGATGATCGCCTCCTGCGCACCCTCGCGCGTGAACCCCTCGAGACTGCCGGTGGCGACGACGGTGAGCCCCGCGAGTGGGCCGCCCGCAGCAGCGGCAGCACCGGGGCCAGGATGGTCTGGCGTGGTGAACTGCACGCCGGCCGCCGCCCATCGCTCGACGATGTCCACGTGCCAGTCGATCGTGAACCATTCGATGAGCGAGTCGATGATGATGTCGCCGACCCCATCGACGGCAGCGAGATCGTCGCGCGACGCATCGCGGATTGCCTGCAGCGACCCGAAATACTCGGCGAGTGCACGAGCGGCGACCGGCCCGACGTGGCGAATGTTGAGACTCACGAGAATGCGCCATAGCGGCTTCTCTTTTGCGAGCTGCAGGTTCTCGATCAGCTCCAGCGCCGCCTTCGACGGCACATTCTCGGCGTCACCAGCGAACGCGGGCACTTGGGAGTCGGATGCCGCAGAGTCGGATGCCGCGGGGTCGAAAACCGGATCGGCATCGCGCCCCGTGAGCCGCCGTCGCCGCTGGAACGGCGTCACAACCTTCGCCTCGCCCTGATCGTCGAGTTTGATCATCCCCGTCTCGGCGTCGCGCACCTGCACGCGGATGGGGAAGAGTTTTTCGACCGTGAGCTCGAACAATTCGGCTTCGGTCTCGAGCGGCGGACGCTCGGGATAGAGCGGCTGGGTGATCGCAGCAGCACTCACCTCGCCGAGCCCCTCAATATCGAGGGCCCCACGACTGCCGATGTGTTCGACGCGGCCCCGCACCTGGGCAGGACATGCCCGAGCGTTGGGGCACCGGAGGTCGATGTCACCCTCCTTTGCCGGCTTCAGTGGCGTGCCACACTCGGGGCAGTCGCTCGGCATCACGAACTCGCGTTCGCTCCCGTCGCGCAGCTCGACGACGGGCCCAAGCACCTCGGGAATGACATCGCCGGCCTTGCGGAGCACAACCGTGTCGCCGATGAGCACCCCCTTGAGCTTCACGACATCTTGATTGTGCAGCGTCGCCTGCCGCACCTCGCTGCCAGCCACCCGCACCTTCTCCATCACGGCAAAGGGAGTGGCACGACCAGTGCGGCCGACGCTCACGACGATGTCGAGAAGCTTCGTATTCACCTGCTCTGGCGGGTACTTGTAGGCGATCGCCCAGCGCGGTGCGCGGCTGGTTGCCCCCAACTCATCGTGGAGTGCGAGCTCATCAACCTTGATCACGATGCCGTCGATCTCATGCTCGACACTGCCGCGGTGCTCCCCGTAGTGCTCGATGAACTGCTCGACCTCGGCAGCGTCGGCGATGACCTTGTAGTGCATGCTGGTGGGGAGTCCCCAGCCTGCGAGCAACTCGTACACCTCAGACTGCGCAGCCACCGGCGGGTCTGGCCAGGCGCCGATGCCGTGGACGAGCATCCGGAGTGTCGAGAGTCGCCGATGCATCTGCGCGAGCTTCTCGGCGGACTTGCCCTCGGCCTTCTGCCGGAGCGAACCCGCCGCAGCGTTGCGGGGATTTGCGAAGACCCGCTCGCCCGCCTCGGCTTGTTCTGCATTGAGCACCTTGAACGCTTCGACGGGAATGAACACCTCGCCGCGCACCTCGACGAGCGGCGGATGCCCCGTGCCGGCGAGCCGCTGCGGAATCGACTTCACCAGCCTCACGTTCTCGGTGACATCCTCGCCAGTGCGCCCGTCTCCTCGGGTCGCCGCCGTCGTAAGCACGCCGTGCTCATAGCGGAGGTTGATCGCGAGACCATCGATCTTGAGCTCACAGAGATAGTCGATGCGACGATGAGCGTCGCGCTCGACCCTCGCCGCCCACGCCGCGAACTCTTCGAGCGAGAAGACGTTGTCGAGGCTCAGCATGCGCTCGGCATGCTCGACCGGGTCGAACAGTGTTTGGGCGCGGCCCCCGACCGTCTGCGTTGGGCTGTCTTGCCCCTGCAATTCGGGAAAGAGCCGCTCGAGCTCTTCGAGCTGGCGCAGCATCGCGTCGTACTCCGCATCGGCGACGAGCACGGTGTCGCGCTCGTAATAGGCGTCACGCAGTTCGAGGATGCGCGCGGTGAGCGAATCAGCCTCGGCCTTTGCCGCCTCGAGCGCTGGAGGGGTTACGGACTCTGCCACGCGTCAAGTGTACGTATGGCCGCCGACACCGGACTCGACGGGGACTGCACTCACGGTGCGGTCAATCGTGCACTGTCCCAGCACCCGGGTGCCGACATAAATGACCGCCGTCTGTCCGGTCGAGACACCGTTGAGGGGTTCCTCCGGCCGGATGACGAGTTCACCCGCCGAGACCCACGCGACAGCAGGCATCGGGTCGGAGTGCGCTCGAACCTGCACGTGGCAGGTGAACGGCGTCGCGGGATCAGCGGGTGCGACGCCGGCCCAACTGAACCGCGAGCCGGCGATCTCGACCAGGTCGAGTGCTTCACGGGGCCCGACGACGACAGTGTTGTCTTTTGGCCGGATATCGAGCACGTACCGCGGACGCCCATCGACGCTCGGCACGCCGAGGTTCAATCCCTTGCGCTGGCCGATCGTGAACGCGGCAGCACCCTCATGGCGGCCGACACGGTTGCCCTCGCGATCGAGAATGATGCCCTGCTCTGCGCCGAGACGGTCGGCGAGCCATCCGCGGGTGTCGCCATCGGGGATGAAGCAGATGTCATGACTGTCCGGCTTGCTCGCGACACTGAACCCGCGCTCTGCGGCCTCGGCGCGCACCTCCGCCTTCGACGGGGTGTCGGCGAGAGGAAAGAGACAGCGGTCGAGCTGTTCGGCGGTGAGCACGCCGAGCACATACGACTGGTCTTTTGCCCAGTCGGCCGCACGGTGCAGCTCGCGGTTGCCATCGGCATCCGTGCGGATGCTCGCATAGTGACCGGTGACGACGGCGTCGAAACCGAGATCTATCGCCTTCTCGAGCAGGGCCGCGAACTTGATCTTCTCGTTGCACCGCATGCACGGGTTTGGTGTGCGGCCGGCCTCGTACTCGGCAATGAAATCGTCGACGACATCCGCCTTGAACCGCTCCGAGAAGTCCCAGACGTAATAGGGGATGCCCATGATGTTGGCCGCGCGCTGCGCGTCCATCGAATCCTCGATCGTGCAGCAACCGCGGCTGCCGGTGCGGAGGGTGCCCGGCATGCGGCTCAGCGCAAGATGCACCCCGACAACCTCATGCCCGGCATCGACGGCGCGCGCAGCGGCAACAGCGGAGTCAACCCCGCCGCTCATCGCTGCCAAAACCTTCACCAAAACAGTGTACGCGCGGCCTGCTGGGCGGCGGAGAGGAGTGTGGAGCGTGAGGCTCCGAGTTTGCTGGCATTCGAGGCAAATCCCGAGAGTTCCAAGCCGTGCGGACTTACCGTCGCAGCACCATTCGAGCCAAAGGAGTCGACAATGTTCTTTCACGTTCAGAACCTCATCAACGAGATCGTGCCAGACGAGCCGGACCCGGCTGCCGCGAAGGCCCTGCAGGAGGGGCTCGGCGGGCAGTTCGGTGAGATGCGGACCATGATGCAGTACCTCTTCCAGGCCATGAACTTCAGGGGTCCAGACGGCAAGCCATATCGCGACCTTCTGCAGGGCATCGGCACGGAGGAGATCGGGCATGTCGAACTCATCGGCACCACCATCTCGCGGCTGCTCGACGGCTCGCCCAGGTACAACGGCAAGAAGACCGACCCCGTCGATGCGCCGGGAGCCGGCGGCGCGATTCCGCTCAACATCGCGCTGAGCGAGGGCAACATCCACCACTTCCTCGTCGGAGCCCAGGGCGCCCTCCCGGTCGATGCCGCCGGCAATCCGTGGAACGGCAGCTGGGTCTACAACTCGGGCAACCTCGTGCTCGACCTGCTGTACAACCTCATGCTCGAATCCACCGGTCGGCTACAGAAGTGCCGCATCTACGAGATGACCGACAACAAGACCGCCCGGTCGACCGTCGCGTACCTCATCGTGCGCGACCAGGCACACGAGAACGCGTATGCGAAAGCCCTCGAGACCCTCGGCGTCAACTGGTCGGCATCGCTGCCGATCCCCAAGACGAACGCCGAATCGTTCCCCGAGGTGAAGAAGCTGCTCGACCTGGGGCTCCAGAGCAAGCAGTACACCTTCGATCTCGCGGGCCAGTCGGAGGCGGGCAAGATCTTCCAGGGCGCCTCACCCTCTGGCGACGGCACCCAACTCGTGATGGACGAGCAGGCGCCTGAGGGCGTGCCATCAGTCATCGCACCGGAGCGATTTGAAGAGTTCTCCCCTGGGCTCGACGCCGACCTGCTCGCACTCGTGCAGGCGACCGCAGAGATGGAACTCGCCGAGATCACCTCGTTCTACGGCCCCACAAAATCGTGAGCTGGGCGTCGTCGAGCTGGGCCCCCTAGACCGGCCGGGCGCTTGATCCGGCCCGCCTGGCCCGCTCCACCGCGCCCGGAAGCGCGGCCAGCACGGCATCGACATCCGCTTCGGTCGAACCGTGGCCGAGCGTGAATCGGAGTGCACTCCGAGCATCCGCTTCATCGAGCCCCATCGCAAGGAGGACATGCGAAGGCTCCGGAATCCCCGCCTGACACGCTGACCCCGTGCTCGCCGAGATGCCGGCGAAATCGAGCATCAGCAGCAGCGAATCGCCCTGACACCCGGCGAACGTGAAGTGTGCGTTGCTCGGGAGCCGGTCGACGCGGTCGCCGCGGAGCACAGCACCCTCGATCGCGAGCACGCCATCGATAAGCCACTCGCGCAACGCGAGGAGCGAGGCAGACGGATGTTGCGCCGCAACCCCGAACCCGATGGCGGCCGGCACATCCTGCGTGCCCGAGCGCACGTTGCGCTGCTGCCCTCCCCCGTGGAGCAGCGGTTCGACGGTTGCGGAACGGGCGAGCGCGAGGGCGCCGATGCCGAGCGGCCCGCCGATCTTGTGGGCGGAGACGCTGATGGCGGCAGCGCCCGAGGCTCGCAGCGACACCGGGACATGGCCATACGCCGCCACAGCATCGATGTGGACGGGCACCCCGTGCTCGGCGGCGAGCGCGACGAGGCGCTCGACAGGCTGGATGGTGCCGACCTCGTTGTTCGCCCACAAGAAGGTGAGCAGGGCGATGTCGTCGTGGGCGGCGAGCGCCGCCGCGACCGCGTCGACCTCGATGCGCCCGCCGCCGTCGAGCGGGAGCCACTCGATGACCGCGCCCTCATGGGCCGCGAGCCACTCGACCGTGTCGATCGTGGCGTGATGCTCGCCACGTGGAACGAGGATGCGCGGCCGCGTGGTGCCGTGGTTGCGCGCCCAAAAGAGTCCCTTGACGCCGAGGTTGACCGCCTCGGTGCCGCCCGACGTGAACACGATCTCGATGGGGTCGCAGTCGAGCGACGCGGCGACGTGCTCGCGCGCTTCTTCGAGCATCCGCCTGGCGTTTTGGCCGTGGGCATGGATTGACGACGGATTGCCGACGAGGTCGAGTGCGCTGACCACGGCCTCGCGCACGCTCGGCAGCATGGGGGTCGTGGCCGCATGGTCGAAATAGACCGGCATTGTGTCCTCGTAACCGCTATTGGGGTGGCGGGCGTAACAAGCCCGACTTGCGCTGTCATTACTCTAGGACGATGGCCTCAGTCGATCCCCTGCGTGACCTCGGTGTCAGGGTGACCGCCGACGGCGGTGAACTGCGGGTGTGGTCGGCGAACGCGAGCGCCATGGAGGCGTGCATCTTCGACCGAGATGACGCCGATCGGGTCGTTGCAATCGCACCCATGAAGCGTGATGCGCACGATGTGTGGAGCGTGCGACACGCCCTCCTCGAACGCGGCGCGCGCTATTCGATCCGCGCACGAGGCGACGGCGCGAGGTTCGACGCCCGACGCGACCTGCTCGACCCCTACGCCCGCGGGCTCGTGCGCAGCCCGACTGGCCAGTGGCGCTCCTATGTGCAAGACGACGACTTCGACTGGGGCGGTGTTGAGAAACCGGCAGTGCCACTTGACCACACCGTCATCTATGAGGCGCACGCGAAGGGCATCTCCAAGCTCAACCCGCATGTGCCGGAGGAGTTCCGCGGCACATATGCGGGCCTCGCGAATGAGGTGGCGATTGCCCAGCTGAAAGAACTCGGTGTCACCACGATCCAGCTGCTCCCCGTGCACCAGTCGGTGAGCGAAGAACGCCTCACCAAGCTTGGCTTCAGCAACTACTGGGGCTACAACACCCTGAACTTCTTCACCCCGCACACGGAGTACGCCTCGGCCGCCGCGCAGGCCGGGGGCACCGCCGCCGTGCTGCGCGAATTCAAAGGCATGGTGAAGCACCTACACGAGGCGGGGCTCGAGGTCATTCTCGATGTCGTCTACAACCACACCTCGGAGGAGGGCCCCGGCGGGCCCACCTCAAGTTTTCGCGGCATCGACGACGCCTCGTACTACCGCCAGGAGGCGAACGGCAACTACATCGATGTCACCGGGTGCGGCAACTCGATCAACACCTCGGTGCCGGCGGTGCAACGTCTGATTCTCGATTCGCTGCGCTACTGGGCGAACGAGGTGCAGGTCGATGGCTTCCGCTTCGATCTTGCGGCAACGCTGGGGCGCGATGCCGGCCACGAGTTTGACCCCGAGCATCCGCTGCTCACGGCGATCATCGAAGACCCGCAGCTGCAGGGCGTCAAGATGATCGCCGAGCCGTGGGATGTCGGTGCTGGTGGGTGGCAGACGGGGCAGTTTCCGGCGGGGTGGGTCGAATGGAACGACGGCTACCGTGACCGGATGCGCGACTTCTGGTTGAGCGACATCGCCGCCGAGCGCCACCACGGCGTCGCAAGCCAAGGCATCGGCAGCATGACACGCCGCTTTGCCGGTTCGGCCCACGTCTTCAGCCACGACCGCGGGCCACTTGCCAGCGTCAACTTCATCACGGCACACGACGGCTTCACGATGGCCGACCTCACGGCCTACAACCACAAACACAATCTCGGCAACGGCGAATTCAATCGCGACGGCACCGACAACAATCACTCGTTCAATCACGGCTTCGAGGGGCCGAGCGACGATCTCGCCATCACGACGGCGCGACGCAAGGCCATGCGCAACCTGCTCGGCACCCTCCTGCTTTCGGCCGGAGTGCCCATGATCACCGCTGGCGACGAATTCGGGCGATCGCAACGCGGCAACAACAACGCCTACTGCCATGATGACGAGCTGAGTTGGTTGCCGTGGGAGCACGAAGACTGGCAGCGCGATCTCTTCGAGATCTCGAAGCGGCTGCTGCGGTTGCGCCGCGAGAATCCCGCCCTGCGGCCAGTCCATTTCGGCCGCTTCGGCGAGACGACACCGTCGGCCAGCCAAATGGACTGGTACAACGCGGCCGGCGAGAGCATGTCGATCGAGGACTGGGACTCCCCAGCGCAGCGTGTGTCACAGTACCTCGCAGCATCGACGCCCGAGCACGAGGAGTTCAACCGCATCCTGCTCGTGGTGCAGGGGCGCGAAGCGGATGAGCTTGTGACGCTGCCGTCGCATCCGGGAGTCGAAAGTTACACGCTCCTGTGGAACTCGGCCCTCGACATCACTGAACCCGATGTGCACCGGCCGGGGGACGTCATCCGCATGGGGCCAACCTCAATGCAACTCTTCGTCGCCGGCTGAACGCACTCTGCCGGTTGAGGAGGCGCGCCAGCGCCCCGCCCGCCGGTTGAGTAGGCGCGCCAGCGCCGTATCGAAACCGTGGGCCGCGCGGTTCACAACCAGGTATCGGTGGTGGCAGCAGACGCTCGAGATCGCCCCCCGGAGACCTCGAACCGTGGGTCTTGTGCCGCCACCACCGACGGGTGTCCGCTGACTAGGCGGACTCGCCACCCGAATGGGATGCATCGGCTTTGCGCTTGCGCGCGGCCCCCGCAATCCCGCTGGCGATCATGTATCCCGCGTACAGGAAGAGTCCGATGGCGATCGCCGGGACTATCCAGCCGCGCGCATCACCATTGACGAGATTATTGAGATACCCGATCCACGGAATCGAATACCAGACTTTGCCCCGCAGCTGGTCCGGGATGACCGCCGCGGAGTCAGGTGCATCGTTGTTGTCGCCCTGCGTCGTCCAGGCGAGGCCGCCGTCGCTTGAGTTAGTGATCGAGATCACGCGATGGGTGACGACTGCGTCTTTGCCCGATTCGATCTGGTACGTGATGGCGTCACCGATTCGAACATCCTGTGGTTCGACCGGCTGGACGATCACGAGTGTGCCGGGAGGGTAGGTCGGTTCCATGGAGCTCGTGAGCACCGTCATGGGCGTCGATCCCGTCGCAGCGGGGACGACGATGACGAGGGCCGCCACGAGCAGTACGAACGCAAGCAGGCCACCGCTGAGCCCAACGCCGAGGTAATAGAAGATGCCGCGGGATGCCTTGTCGTCGGCTGCGCGGCTCGCTCGTCTTTCGCTCATTGCGTGGCCTCCACAGAGTTCATGAATTGTGGGTCCTTCTTGCGCCGTCGCCGTGAAACGATGGCGAACCATGCGGCGCCGAGAAGGAGAGATGCGAAGAGTATCAGCACGAGCCACTCCTCAAGGAGACGCCACGTATTGGGGTCCAACGAGGAGAAGAGGGGTTCGTTGAGCACGGGGAGGTCGACACCGGGTGCCGGGACGAGACCACCCGATGTTCCCGAGGGGTCAGTGATGGTCGTGTTCGGAAAGCTCCCGGTGCCGGTGGGCACAAGCGGGGCGGCGACGGCCGGCACACCGCAATCGCTCGGCGACAGTGTGCCCGGCGTCATATCGGTGAGGCTCACGGTGATCCTTCCCGTGACCGTTGCGCCCTGGCCGAGCGTGCCTTCGAGGTTTCCGAGCGCGACCGTGAGATCGATCTGCGCGCTTGCGCCGACTGCGAGCACCTCGCCCTCGTTGAGCACCCAGCAGGGATCCGCGAGGCTTACCGGGGTTGCCACACCACCGTTCTGGAGTACGGATGCCTGCACGGTGAGTGCATTTGCGAAGTCGAGGTCGGTGTACTGCACGTCTGCGAGCACGACCCGGAGAAAGCCAGGAGCATCGCCCGTGTTGCGGAGGAACAGGCTGGCATTCTGGCCCTCGCCGGGAACCATGAGGGCGATGTCGGTGAAGACTGCTCCGCTGATGCTCTCGGCGTAGTTCACGCCGTCTTCACTGATCTGCAGGTCACCCTCGGCGGCAGCGGACGATAACGCTGGCAGCACGGCGATCACAACTGAGCTGACGAGCACGGCGAGCAGCCGATGCATCACGAGCACCTCGACGTGTAGGTCCACGTGAACCAATTGAAGCTGCGCGTGGTGTCGAACGTCTTGCTGCCGAGATCAATGGCGCCATCCTCACCGAAAAGTATGATCCGCGCTGTCGAAGTGCCCAAGGGCAGCTCACTTGCCGGAACCGTGATCAGGCTGTCGGTCCCCGAGATGGAGACCGTCCGCAAGATCTCTGTTCCGTCGGCGAACTCAATCATGACCTGAGTGCCCGTGGGAGTTCCGGTGGGCCAACGGAGCGTGACGTTGGTCGCCCGAGTGGCGTTGCCCGTCGGGTTACAGGTCGCCGTCACTGGACTCGTCGGAGACACGATGCACCAAAGTCGCTCGGTTGCGTTGTTCCCAGTTCCGCCGGTCTTGAGGATCTCGATGTTCACCGGGGTGCCGCCAGCCGACGACGTAACACGGATGGTGCGTATACCGTCAGCCCAGTTGGATGCAGTGAGCGTGACCGTGCTGGTGCCAGGGTTCGCCGTCACGAGGTTGCTGGTGCCGGTGCCGCCCGAGCCGGCCACGAGTTCGATCCCGTAGGTGAGGCCGGCCGGAACATCGTGTCCCCAGCCGATAACGATCGAGTTCGGTGGGCTCTGGACGCACGTGGCAGTGCTGAGGGTCACCGGATCACAGGCGAAGGCCGGACTCCCGCCGACAGCATACTTATACGCGTCGTCCGTGCCGATCGAGAAGCCCATCCAGGTCGCGCGGATGCTGTTCTGTCCGTTCGCCGTGTAGGAAGCCAACTGCGCCGCGGTGAGGCTCACAGACTGACCTGTCGTCACGGTCGTGATGTCGGTCCAGGCGCCTGCCGTACCGTTCCGAACGGCAAACACGTATGAACCCAGTGCGGCTCCGGTCCATTGGTAGGTCACGGTGCCGGCGTTGCTCGCGCAGCTGAGCGACAGCGCAACATCAACGCCACGAACGGCGAGCGTGAACGCTTGCGCCGGCAGTCCGTTGCAGGCTGACTGGGACACGGTGGTGCCCGAGACGTTCATGCAGAAGCCGGTGCTGTTGTTGACGATCTGGTAGACGGCGGTCGTGCCGCTGCCAGATTTGAGCTGCACCTGCCAGTTCTGGCTGGGTCGAGCGCTGTTGACGTTCTGCACGTTGACCGTGGAGCCGGTGGCATCAAGGCGCACGCCGGCGCCGGTGCGCGGGGTCACCTTCTGGTACCCACCCGAGGCGGCTTCGAACTTAAACTGCTGATTGTTGGAGGACGAGTTGCACGTGGCAGTCGAGAGTGCGTTGTTATTCGCACCGCTCGAGACTGCGCAGGTGTTCGCCCCGTTCACCAACTGGTACCAGACTCGTTCGGTCGGGTTCGCTGCAGGAAAGATGAATGCCGTCTTCTGCTCTGCTGTTCCCGTGGCGCCATCGTTCCACGAACCGATCGACATCGACGCGGTGATACTCGGGTTGATGGTGAGGGTGCCGCCGGTCGATGCGAGCGTGCTGCGCTCGCCACCGTTCATCCGCAGGCAATACGTGTGCGTGGTGCCTGCGACAAAGTCATTTCGGGTGATGACGAAGGGAGCCGCGGCCCACGTGTTCAACGCGACGACATTGGCTGGGGTTGCGGCCGCGGTGCACGGCGCTGCTGTCGACTGAGGCCAGATGGTCACGGTGAGGGCGTTCATGAGCGCCGCTGAACCTGTCGCCGTGATGCTGGCGCTGTAGCTCGCGGGAGTCGTGCTGGTCGTCTGCGTGGCGTTTGTGAGTGAGAACGACCCGGTGACCGAAGTCTGATGGTTGGCGAAGGTCGCCGAGGCGCCGCCGAAATCCGTGGTGAGCTCGAGCTCGGCACCGCTTGCCGACGAGGTCGCCGTCGCCTGAGAGGTCCAGAGAGCGAAAGTGACGCCGGCGGATGAGGCGATGATGAGGGCCATTACCCAGAACAGCGCCGTGGCGTGAATGAGGGAACTGTGCCCTCCTCGACCGAATGCAAGAATGCGTGAAAGCGACATCATCCGACGATCTGGGTCGCGGTAAAGGTGATGGTGAAGCTGGCGGAAGCGCCCTCGCTACCAGTTCCGGCGGCGGGGAGAAGGTGCACCTCGACGCAAGCAGGTGCGGCTTCTCCAGCGGCCCATTCCCCT
Source organism: Homoserinimonas flava (assembly GCF_054969005.1). Classification (NCBI taxonomy): domain Bacteria; kingdom Bacillati; phylum Actinomycetota; class Actinomycetes; order Micrococcales; family Microbacteriaceae; genus Homoserinimonas; species Homoserinimonas flava. The sequence goes on along the minus strand of NZ_JBUEQS010000001.1, from coordinate 464,855 downwards.
ACCGGCTGAGCAGCAGTGGTCGTGGTAGCGCCACCGAGGGCCGCGCCGGTGCATGCGCCTTCGGCGACGCGAACCTCGTAGTCGGCGTTCGCCATCGTGGTCTGCGCGGTGATCGCAGTCGGAACTGTGCCGTCGCTGTGGAGCGTCACCGTTCGGGTGCGGCGGTCCCCCGGCAGCATGCCGGTGAATTCGCTCGCGCTCAAGGTCACGCTGGATGAGTCATTGACGAGAAGGGTAAGGCTCCCGGAATCGATGGGAGCAGAGTTGAGCGGCGTCTCATCGACCCAGAGTGCATAGGTGCCGGTGAACGCGGCGATACCGGCGAGTGTGACTCCGAGGATGGCACTGCTCGCGGTGAGGAAGTGGCGCGCGAGGGGAACCCTGCGGTGTTCTGTCGTATCGACTGTGTTCATCAGGTTCACCTCCCGGCTCTGGTTTCGTGGTTGCTTCAGGTATGGGACGCTGTGGCGGGCGCGCAAGCCGCACCCGCCACAGCGGGGGCATTACGGTGCGAGCTGCGTGAGCACGACGATGACATCGCCAAGGGCGAGTGTCTCGTCCTGCGCGACGAGGTCGGTGGTCGCCGAGTCGAAGGTAACCTCGACAACGACGCTCGTGATGCTCTGGAGCTCGGTCACGTTGAGGTCGGTGAGGTCGGCGATTTCGGTTGCGCCAGCGAATGCTTTGACATCAAGCTCGACGTTGTCGGCCAGATCGCCAGTGAGTGCGTCAGCGTCGATGGTGAGCTCGGCGCGCAGGTTGTCGCCGGAGGCGTCGATGTCGACGAGCTGGGTAACGTTGACCACATCGCCAGGAACAATGAGCGAGATCGCGTCACCGTTCTGGTCGGTGAGCGTCGCGGCACCAGACTCGGTGATCTCGAGCGTACCCGAGGCAATCGAAGCGCCAGTGAAGTCGACTTCACTGTTCCAGTAGGCGAGGGTGCCCGCGCCGCCGAGGAGGAGGACGACACCGGCAGCACCGGCGATGGAACCCTTGAGGAGCTTGTTCATGATTGTTCCTTTCGCGACATCGCGAAGGATGCCGGGTGGTGAGCCCGACGGCGTGCATCCGCGGCCATCTCCAAGGAGGTGGCATCGCGTGTGCGAGACATTCGGGCTGTCTTGTTGGTGGGTGATTGCCGTGGGGGTCAAGCCGCGGCGGTGTGGTGCGTGATAAGGCTGGGGACGAATTCTCTGGGTGAGTTCTCGTCGGTGTGTTCCCCTTGGGTCCGAGTGTACGAACGCGTCTATACCGGTGCACTCGCATCGTGTCCCCAGTCGTGGGGGTCCCCCCAAATACGGACACGATCCGTCCCCCGGTTCGCGTCGAATGTCCCCCGAATCGGCTGAGGATGCCCGCCCCCTCCTCCCCGAGAGGGGGGCAAGCGAGTACGGTCGAACCGTGGCTACAGCGAACTCAGACCCCCAACATCCGACCGCTCAGCACGCTCCCCCGCCCGTGACAGACGCCGCCCCAAACGCCGAGCTCGATACCGTGCCGAAGACTGGCCGCATCGCCATCCGCGCGCTCTCGCCGCAGCAACCCGAAAACCTGTGGCCAGCCAAGTCGTTCGTCGGCGAAGTGGTCCCCTTCAGCGCCACAGTGTTTATGGAGGGACACGATCTGCTTGCGGTCGATCTGCTCCTCACCGACCCACAGGGCGTGCAGCAGAAGCATCCGATGCGCGCAACCGCGGCCGGGACAGACCGTTGGGCCACCGCCGTCCAGGTGACTGAGCCCGGCCGGTGGTCGTGGCGCGTGCAGGCCTCCGTCGATGAGTGGGCGACCTGGCACCACAACGCCGAGATCAAAGTTCCGGCCGGCATCGACGCTGAGCTCATGGTCGACGAGGGTGCCGCGCTGCTCGGCCGTGCCGCCAGCACCGGCAGCGCGTTGTTCCGCGATGCCGCGAAGGCGCTCGGCAACACCAATCGCACGCCAGAGCAACGCTTTGCCGCGGCATCCGACGCCAAGCTCGCCGCCGAGCTCGAGCGCTCCCCCATCACCTCACGGGCAACCCTGAGCTTGCCGCTCGAGTTACGCGTCGAGCGCACGAGGGCAGCCGTTGGCAGCTGGTACGAGTTCTTTCCGCGATCGGAGGGGGCAAAGCAGAAAAAGGACGGCTCGATCAAGAGCGGCACCTTCCGCACGGCCGCAAAGCGTCTGCCGGATGTCGCGGCGATGGGCTTCGACGTCATCTACCTGCCGCCCATCCACCCCATTGGCACCGCGTTTCGCAAGGGGCCCAACAACACGCTCAACGCAGGGCCAAGCGACCCTGGGTCGCCGTGGGCGATCGGAGCGAAGGAGGGCGGCCATGACGCCGTCCACCCGGATCTCGGCACGATGGCCGACTTCAAGGCCTTCGTCGGCACCGCCACGAAGGCCGGGCTGGAGGTCGCGCTCGACCTCGCGCTGCAGTGCTCGCCCGACCACCCATGGGTGACCGAGCATCCCGAGTGGTTCACGACCCGTGTCGATGGCTCGATTGCTTACGCCGAGAACCCGCCGAAGAAGTACCAGGACATCTATCCGCTGAATTTCGACAACGACCCCGTCGGTCTGCGCGAGGAGGTTCTCCGCATCGTCGAGCACTGGATCGGGCTCGGTGTGCGCATCTTCCGCGTCGACAACCCGCACACCAAACCGCTGTGGTTCTGGGAGTGGCTGTCGCAGATCGTGTATTCGCGGCATCCTGAGGTCGTGTTTTTGGCTGAGGCGTTCACCCGCCCGGCGATGATGCGCTCGCTCGCCCAGGTGGGCTTTCAGCAGTCGTACACCTATTTCACGTGGCGCAACACGAAGGGTGAGCTTGAGGAGTACCTCACGGAGCTCAGCCGTGAGACCGCCGACTACCTGCGGCCAAACTTCTTTGTCAATACGCCGGACATCCTCACGGAGTACCTGCAGTTCGGCGGCCCTGCCGCCTACAAGATCCGGGCTGCGATTGCCGCGACCGGTTCGCCAACGTGGGGTGTCTACGCGGGCTACGAACTGTTCGAGGATGTCGCGCGCCCCGGTTCTGAAGAGAACATCGACAACGAGAAATACGAGTACAAGGTGCGCGACTGGGCCGCCGCCGAGGCGGAGGGTCGCTCGCTCGCACCCTATCTGCGCCAGCTCAATCGCATCCGTTCCGAGCATCCGGCCCTGCGCCAGCTGCGCAACCTCGATGTGCACTGGAGCGACGACGACTCGATCCTCGTCTACACCAAGACGCTCGCGGCGGAGTTCGTGCGCTCAGGCCAGCCAGACGGTGTCATCGTCGTCGCAAATCTCGACCCTCACGCGGTGCGCGAAACCATGGTGCACCTCGATCTGACTCGGCTCGGTCTCGACCCCGGCACCGAGTTCGGGGTGACTGACCTGCTCACGCGCGAGCGCTTCACCTGGGGCGACGACAACTATGTGCGGCTCGATCCGTTTACCGAGCCCGTGCACATCTTGCAGATCGACTACCGCACCACGACACGAAACGGCGGCACCCGCGCATGAGCATCACGAGCCCCGATACCGGCACGATCCTCGCGATCGCCGAGGGGCGCCACCCGCACCCTCACAGTGTGCTCGGCCAGCACGAGGTCGATGGCACGACCGTCGTGAGGGCGCTGCGCCCGCTTGCGAGCCACGTCGTCGCGGTGCGGGATGACGGCACGCGCCTCGATCTCGAGCACCTCGCGGAGGGCGTGTGGCAGGGCACGGTGGCAGGGCCGGCGGGGCCATACACGCTCGAGACGACCTACGACGGCTCCAACACGTGGACTGCCGACGACCCCTACCGCTTCACCCCCTCGATTGGCGAAGTCGACACCTATCTCTTTGCCGAGGGTCGTCACGAAGAGCTCTGGCGGATGCTCGGAGCGAGGTTCCGTCAACACGAGGGTGTTGACGGCACATCGTTGTCGGTGTGGGCACCACACGCCCGCGCGGTGCGGGTGATCGGCGACTTCAACGACTGGAACGGTGTCGGTCACGCCCTGCGACGTCTCGACGACAACGGCGTCTGGGAAATCTTCGTGCCAGGGCTCAGCGACGGCAGCAACTACAAGTTCGACATCCTCACCCGCCACGGCGACTGGGTTCGTCGCGCCGATCCAATGGCGCGCTATACCGAGGTGCCACCCAAGACTGCCTCCGTCATCGGCACGACCGACTACACCTGGGGCGATGGCGACTGGCTTCGCGCGCGCAGCGAGCGGGACCCACACAATGCCCCGATGAGTGTCTACGAGCTGCACCTCGGCTCCTGGCGGCCCGGCCTCGGCTACCGCGACATCGCCGACTCCCTCGTCGAGTACGTGACCGAGCTGGGCTTCACGCACGTGGAGTTCATGCCGCTCGCGGAGCATCCGTATGGTCCGTCGTGGGGGTATCAGGTCACGGGCTACTACGCCCCGACGAGTCGCTTCGGGCATCCAGACGACCTGCGCTATCTCATCGATCGCCTGCATCAGGGTGGCATCGGCGTGCTCATGGACTGGGTGCCGGCGCACTTTCCCAAGGATGAGTGGGCCCTCGCGAACTTCGACGGCCAGCCGCTCTATGAGCACAGCGATCCGCGGCGTGGCGAACAGCCAGACTGGGGTACCCTCGTGTTCAACTTCGGCGACTCGCAGGTGCGCAACTTTCTTGTCGCGAATGCGCTGTACTGGCTCGAAGAGTTCCACATTGATGGGCTGCGGGTCGACGCGGTCGCGAGCATGCTCTACCTCGACTACTCGCGCGACGAGTGGCTGCCAAACGAGTTCGGTGGCCGCGAAAACCTGGAGGCGATCAGCTTTCTTCAGGAGGTCAATGCGACCGCCTACAAGCGCAATCCTGGCGTGATCATCATCGCCGAGGAGTCGACGGCATTCCCCGGCGTCACGCGTCCGACCGCTGGCAATGGTCTCGGGTTTGGCCTCAAATGGAACATGGGCTGGATGCACGACTCGCTGCAGTACATCAAGGTCGATCCGATGTGGCGTTCGCATCACCACCACGACATCACGTTCAGCCTGCAATACGCCTTCAGCGAGAGTTTTATGCTGCCGATCAGCCACGACGAGGTCGTGCACGGCAAGGGCTCGCTGCTCGCGAAGATGCCGGGCGACCAGTGGCAGAAGCTCGCGAACCTTCGCGCCTACCTCGCCTTCATGTGGGGGCATCCCGGCAAGCAGCTGCTCTTCATGGGGCAGGAGTTCGGCCAGCTCTCGGAGTGGAGCGAGCAGCGCGGGCTCGACTGGTGGATTCTCGACCAGCCAGCCCACCAGGGGCTCGCGCGCCTCGTCGGCGAGCTCAACCGCGTCTATCGCCAGGAGCCTTCCCTCTGGGAGCGCGACAACGACCCCCGAGGCTTCGACTGGCTCGTCGGCGATGACACCATCAACAATGTCGTCGGGTTCATCCGCTGGTCGGCTCACGGCGAGCCCATCGTCATCGTCGTGAACTTTTCCGGCGTGCCGGTCGGCCCCTACCGCCTCGGACTGCCGCGCGACGGCGAATGGGTTGAGGTCGTCAACACGGATGCTTCGGAGTTCGGTGGCTCCGGCGTTGGCAACTTCGGCGCGGTTACGGCTGAGGCGACCCCGTGGCACGGGCAGGCGGCGTCGGTCGAGCTCACGTTGCCGCCGCTCGGGGCCCTCTTCTTGAAGCCGCGATCGAACTGAGGCCGCTCAGCACGGCAGGTTTGCTCAGTACAGCAGGTTTGTGAGCTGGCGACGGGCCGCGATCACACGGGGGTCGTCGGCGCCAGCGACTTCGAAATACTCGAGGAGCCGAGTGCGCACACGATCGCGACCGGCCTGATCGAGGCCGATGAAGAGGTCGAGGAGGCGCGCGAACGCGTCATCCAGGTGGCCTCCGGAGACATCAAGGTCTGCAACGTCGAGCTGCGCATCGAGGTCGCCGGGCGCGTCGCCCGCCGCGGAGCGGATCGATGCGGCGGTCTTGCCTGCGAGCCGATGCAGCAGGGACACTTGCGCGAGCCCCGCGACCGCGAGATGATCTTTGGGGTTTTGCGCGATGGCCGTCTCGTAGGCCGTGATGGCGGCGGCAAAGTCGGCGCGCTCGATCGCGTCGTACGCCTCCTGGTGGAGCGGCGGCAGCGGCTCCTCGGCTGGCTCCTCGTCGGCCGCCTGAACCTCATCGGCGACAGCGATGCCGGTCACGCCGTTCTGCGATGCGAGCGCGAACAGCTGATCGAAGACCTCGCGGATCTGGTCTTCGGGGATTTCGCCCTCAAACAGGGCGAGCGGTCGACCCCCGATAACTGCAGCAACCGTCGGTACAGCGCTGACGTTGAATGCCTGCTGCAGCTGCGGATTCTGCGTGGCATCGATGCGGGCGAGCACGAGTCGCCCGTTCAGATCACGAACCACCGAAGCGAGGGCGGCCCAGGTGGCACCGGCGTGAAATTCGACGATGACGGGCACCGTGTTCGAGAGTTCAAGCAGCCCCTGGAAGGCTGTGTCGCCGCTATCGAGCACAAGAGCCGGGACAGCCACGCTGGCTCCACCAGCGGCGGCAGCCGGAGCGCCGCTCGCCGGAGCCGCCCCCGCCGGAGGCCGCACGAGCGAGGAGAGGTCAACGGCACCGCGGAGGTGCGCGCCCATCGGTGGGGTGTCGGTCATCAGAGTTCTCCTGCCGCTGTCACGCCTTCGGTCGCCCCGAGCAGACGGATCTTCTCGTCGCTGCCGGCCGGAGGCACATAGAACAGCAACTGGTAGCCATACGTCACGTACACCCCGGTCGTGGTCTCCGAGACGCCGGTCAACAATCGTACCGTCGAGCCGACGCTGATCGTCGCGCCCGCCTCGGTCGGTGTCACCGTCTCAGTGTCGCCGAAACTGAGGGTGAGGATGGCGCCCGTATTGTCGGTCGCGAGAGCAATGCGCTCCCCCGTTCCCTCGGCGGGCGTCGTCGTGAGCGTCGCTGGCCCAGACACGGCCGCGGCCCGGGCCGCACGGGCTTCGGGGCCGGCAACTCCTGACAAGAAGGTGTCGTTTTCGAGGTCGAACTCCTCGGCATACTCACTCGCCGTGCCGTTCACGAGCACGTCAGCGTATGCCGTGGCAACCTCCTCAGGGGTGAGCTTGAGGAATCGATTGTCTGGCGAATACCGCACCGCACCGACCGTCGAGGCCGCGACATCCGGAAACTCGGTCGCCTGCAGGCTCACGGCGTATTGCACGTGATAGTTGTCGCGCGGGGTCTCCTGGCTGAGCACGAGCGCCGTCGGGACCACCGTCTCGTCGTCGGGGTCCTGCACGATGACGAGCGCGACCCTCGGCCACGCATCAGTCTGCTGTGGCAGCGACAGGGCGATCGGCTCGGCGGCGATGGGCGTGAGGGCGGGCTGGGCGCCATCAGCCCGGCGAAGCACATAGTTGGCGTTGCGAACCTCGAGCGCTGGGCCCTCGAAGCGGGTTGCGAGCAGGTCTGAATCGGTTGCGGCATCTGCTTCAGTCGCGACCTGCGAAACATTCGTCATGATGCGCTGGAGTTGGGAATCGGTGACCGCGACATCGCGAAGTGCCGACTCGGTAACCTCCTCGTCAGCCGCGCTCGGTGCTGCCGACGGCGACGATGCGCCGTCAAATTCTGGCCAGCTGTCGGCAGAGCATCCCGTAAAGACAAGGGTGCCAACAACGACGGTCGGCACGAACGCGATGCGAAGACGGCCACTCGCGCGGCGCCCGCGGCTCTGACCTGGAGCGCTCGGTGATGCCGGCTTGACGGCTTTCGCGGCCTTTCGCGCCGAATACTTCGGGGGGCGAGGCAACTTCTGCTTTGTATTCGACTTTCGTCGCGGCCCTCTGGTCTTGCGCCAGTGCGACAGCGCCCAGAGATAGAGGCCGATGCCAACGAGGAGCATGAGCCCACCGGCGGCGAGGAGCGGGCCGGCCCACGGGGTGCGGGTGTCGACTGGCCACGAAATGCTCACATCCTGCGGAGCCGCCGCCGTGCCATCAGACATGAGGAGCACAGAGATCCCCTCCGGCACGTTGGCGGTGAAGGTCAACGAGTTCTCACCGGTGAACTCTGCAAGCCACAGGTCGGAACCGAGGGCCGATGGCACGACGTCTTCGTCACCTTCGACGAGTTCGGCCACGAGTTCGTTGGTCTCCGTGTCGACCGTGAGCACATTGTGGCTCGCCTCGCCGACCCATGCGGTGACGTCGGCGGTGCGGCCATACACGGCCACCACCGCGTCATCGCCCCCGATCGTGAGGCGCTGGCGGCCGTCGTAGGCATGAAGCGCGTCTCCCTCGATCAGGGTGAGCGGAGCATCCGATGTCGTCGATCCCTCAGCGACAAGTCGATCGGGGCCGGCAAAAATCGTGCGCTGGGCGAGCCCAAGGCCGATCAGAACGAATGCGAGTACGAAGCTGACGATCGCTGCAACGAAGCGCAACGAACCCTCCTCTCATGGCGCCGAACAGCCGCGGTGCAATTTCGACTCCAGGGCGTGGCCCCGAGTCGCACGGCCAACGACGCCCTCGGAACGGGCATCGAAACGGCAGGCAAAGACATTCCAGACTAGTCAGCAACCCTGAATGCCGCCTAACAGGAGGCAGGCAGCGCACACCGGGGACGCAAAGCCCACTCTCATGGGAATCGCGGCGAGGCCGCTAAACTCGTGAACTGACCGGTCGGAGCCGACACCGTCTCAAACTCACAGGAGAACACCGTGCCCATCGACGAGGGAACCTTTGCCACCGTCATGCGCGGCTACAACCGCGAAGAGGTTGACTCCGCGCTGCAAGATCTTCGGCGCGAGCTGATCAAGGCCAATAGCGACAAAGCCGACGCCGCAAAAGAGATCAAGCGACTCAAAGCCACGGTCGATGACCTTCAGGCAGAGATCGACGAGACCGGCAGCCCCACCTACGCTGGGCTCGGCACCAAACTCGAGAACACCCTGAGGATCGCCGAAGAGCAGTCGACGCGGCTCATCAGCCAGGCCGACATCGACGCCGAAAAGCTGCGCAGCAGCGTGCAAGCCGAGGTGCAGTCCGTGCGCGCCGAAGCGGCCGACGCTGCAGATCGACTCATCGCCGATGCGACCGCCCGCGCCGAGAAGATGGTGACGGATGCCCGCACCGAGGCCGAAGAGCTCACCGGAAGGGCACGCACCGAAGCCGACACGCTCACGCAGGATGCCCTCCGCGAGGCGGCAAGCATCCGCGGTGCCGTCGCGACGGAAGCAGCGGAGGTGCGAACCACCGCGAAGCGTGAGGCCGCCGCTGTGCGCGCTGAAGCTGAACGCGAAGCCGCCGAGCTGCGCGCGGTCGTTGAACGTGAGGCCAGTGAGGCACGCGAAGCCGCCTCGACCCTGGCCCGCGACACCGAGCGAGCTCGCGTGGAGTTCACCGCCGAAAATGAGAAACTCCGGGGTGACCTCGAGCGCGAGATCGAGCAGAAGCGCACCGACCTCGACCGGCATGTCGAGACAACCCGCGCCGAACTCGCCACCACGGTGGCACACACCCGCGCCGAACTCGAGCGCGAAATCACCGAAGCCCGCACGGCCCTTGAGCTCGACACGGCCGAAGCCCGCGGCGCACTCGAACGCGACACCGCCGAAGCCCGCGGCGCACTCGAACGCGACACCGCCGAAGCCCGCGGCGCACTCGAACGCGACACCGCCGAAGCCGCGGCTCGACTTGCCTCCGACACGGCGGATGCGACCGCGGCGCTCGAACGCGAAACAGCGCAGGCGCGTGCCGAACTCGAGCAAGAGATCAGCGCCCGGCGTGGAGAGCTCGACCGTGAGATCACCACTCGCCGCGATGAGCTCGACCGCGAGATCGCTGCCCGTACCGCTGAAATCGACACCGAGGTGGAGATGAAGCGGGCCGCGATCGACAGCGAGGTCGAGGTCAAGCGCGCCGAAATCGACACCGAGGTCGAGGTGAAGCGCGCCGCAATTGACCAGGAGGTCGCCGCAAAGCGCGCCGAGGTCGACCGCGACGTCGAAGCGAAGCTCGGCGCGATCGAACGTGAGGTCGCCGCGCAGCGTGCTCAGCTCGAGCACGACACGGCCGAGGAGCAGGCCCGGGTGCGTGAGGATGCCACGCGCATCCGCACCGAACTCGAGAACGAGGCGGCACGCATCCGCACCGAACTCGAAAACGAGGCAGAGAAGGTGCGCTCCGCCCTCGACCGTGAGGCGGCCCAAACCCGCGCCGAGGTCCAGCGCGAGACGATTGCCGCTCGCACCGCGCTCGGCGAAGAGATTTCTCGGGCACGGAGCGAGGTCGCCGAAGAGACAACTCGCGCGCGGGCAGAGCTCGAACTCGAGACGACGAAGCTTCGCGACGCCGTCGAGGCCGAGACCACGACAGCACTGGCGTCACTGCGACACGATGTCGAGAAGCAGCGCACCGACCTCGCTCGAGACATCGCGATGCAGCGCGCAGCACTCAAGCACGAAGACGAGACAGTGCGAGCGGCCCTTGCCGCCGAGGCCGACGAAGCGAGGACGACCATCTCCCGAGAGGTCGAACAGGCGCGAATCGATCTCGACGTCGAACTCACAGCACGGCGCGACGAGGCAGAGAAGGGATTCCTCGCGAAGCAGCAGGAGGCTGTGGCTCAAACGCAGCGCTACCTCGACGAGGCGCAGGCGCAGCTCGCAGAGGCCACCAAGCGGGCTGCAGAGAAGCGCAAGGAGGCCGAAGAACTCGAATCCGGGTCGAAGGCCGAGGCCCGTGCGCTGCGCGAAGAAACCTCCGCAACCGCCGCGGAGATCCTCGCGAACGCCGAGAAGCGCTCCCGCGCCATCATCGATGACGCGGAACGCGAATCCGCTCGCCTCGTGTCGGAAGCCGAGGAGAGCCTCGCCAAGATTAGGATCGAGCGAGACGCCGTCGCGGGATACTTCGAGAACCTCCGCGGCATGCTCAAAGAAGCCGAGAAAATCACCAGCGAGAGCTGAGCGCACAAGGGAGCCCGATGAAGATCCAGAACGCGTTTCGGTTCGGACTTCTCGGAGGACTCGGCGTCCTCGTAGCGATCGGTATCGGCGCGGCCATCGGCAGCCTCGCAACGATCCTCACGTACATCGGTGCAGCACTGTTCATCGCGCTCGGACTTGACCCGCTCGTCTCATTCCTCGAACGCAAGCGATTTCCTCGCTGGCTCGCCATTCTCACGGTGCTCGCCGGCGTGATCGGGGCCGCGACAGGCCTCGTGTTCGCGCTCATTCCGGTGATCGTCGCGCAGGTCGAGCGCCTGGTTGCGCAGGTGGTCGACATCATTGACCTCGCGCAAAGCGATGCCCTCGTCGGCGAGATCCAGCGGATCTTCCCCGCCCTCGACGTGCCGCTCGTGTTCGAAGAGATCACGAAGTTCGTGTCGGAGCTCGACTTCTTCAGCATCGGCGGCGGTGTGCTCCAGGCCGGCATCGGGATCGCGACGGCCGCATTTGGCGCCGTCATCATCCTCATCCTCACGCTGTATTTCGTCTCTTCGCTGCACACCATGAAGCGCGGGCTCTACCAGCTCATTCCGGCCTCACGGCGGGGCAAGTTCATCGACATCGCCGAACAGGTCATCGAGTCGGTCGGTCGCTACGTCGTCGGGCAGGCCACCCTGGCACTCATCAATGGTGTGCTGAGCTTCATCTTCCTCTCCATCATCGGCGCGCAGTACTCGGTGCTACTCGCCTTCATCGCCTTCTTGTTCAGCCTCGTGCCGCTCGTCGGAACCCTCACGGGTTCCGCGCTGATCGTGCTCAGCGTGCTCGTCTTTAACGGCTGGCCCACCGTCATTTTTGCTGCGGTCTGGTATCTCGTCTACATGCAGATCGAGGCGTATGTCATCAACCCGCGCATCATGAATCGGGCGGTGAAAGTGCCCGGGGTGCTCGTTGTGATCGCTGCACTCGCTGGCGGCGCGCTTCTCGGCGTGCTCGGCGCGCTCGTGGCCATCCCGGTCGCGGCATCCGTGCTCATCGTCGTGAAGCAGGTCTTCATCCCCCGCCAGAACGAGCTCTGAACCAGCGAGGCGGTGCTTCCTGGCCTGGTTTGGCCCTGCACCGCGGGTTCAGGCGAGCGAGGCCGCTGGATATTCGGTCGGGAGCGGTGCAGCAGCTGGGTTCAGCCTCGCGACGATCTCGTTGAGCACCCGCCTCGTCTGCTGCTCCCCAACCCACAGGTGACGCCCGTCTTCAACGGCGATCATCTCGGCCTCCGGCACTGCGGCGAACCGCTGGGCGGCCTCCTCCGGGCGCAAGAAGTCATCGAGCTCCGGCACCACCGCGATCATGCGTTTGCCGCTTGAAGCCCACGCCGCGAGCTCCTCATCGCTTGTGCGACGCAGTGGCGGGGAGAGCAGGATGAGACCGGGAACATCGTAGGCACGACCGTGCTTGAGCGCGACCTCCGTGCCGAAGGACCAGCCGACAAGCCACGGCGATGGGAGCCCGCGCGCGCGCACGAACTCGACAGCGGCGCGCAGGTCAAAGGCCTCATCGACCCCATCGCCGAACTCACCATCGCTCGTGCCGCGCGGCGACGTCGTGCCACGGAAGTTGAAGCGCAGCACCGCGATATCGGCAAGGGCGGGAAGTCGCGCCGCGGCCTTGCGGATGATGTGAGAGTCCATAAACCCGCCGGCTGTCGGCAGCGGATGCAATGCGAGCATCGTTGCGACGGGCGTTGCAGTCAGCGGCAGGGCGAGTTCGCCAACGAGCGTGAGCCCGTCGTCGGTGTGCAACTCGATGTCTTCGCGAATGGCCGGAAGCTCGATGCCAGCCCTGATCTCAGTCATGTCCGTCAATGCTGTCCCTACTTGATCTTCCAACAGTGCGAATGCCAGTGTCGACGCTCGGAGAGTGCGTGCTGTTCGCCCAGGAACGCGTCGCTGCGCCACGCGACGACGTGAGCGGTGCCGGGAGCAACCGGCACCGAGCATCCGGGGCAGGAGTATTGCTTGAGCGCTGACGGGGCGGCGATCGGCTGCACGGTCCACTCGCCGTCGCGCTTCGATTCCGTTCGGCGCCCACCGAGGAGCGCAGCCGTGAGGTCGCGATCGTCACCGACCGGGGCGCGTCGTCCGCGCGGACGATTCGACCTGGGCATGCATCCCAGTGTAGTTAGTACCAGCCTTTGACCTGGCTGGCACTGTAGGCGCCGCAGGGCGTCTGGTAGCGACCCTGGATGTAGCCGAGGCCCCAGGTGATCTGCGTTGCGGGATTCGTGGCCCAGTCGGCGCCGACCGACGCCATCTTCTCGCCCGGGAGCGACTGCGGGATGCCGTAGGCGCCGCTCGATGCATTGTGGGCGTAGACGTTCCAGCCCGACTCTTTGTTCCAAAGCGCGACGAGGCAGTCGAATTCCGCGGCGCTCCAGCCGCGAGCCATCACCATGTCATAGGCAATGGCCTGAGCAGATCCAGGGTCGGGTGCGCCAGCCGCAGGAGCCTGCCGCACGGTCGGCTCTGGTTCCACATACGCCTTCGCCTCGAAGCTGTCCCGCCCGAGCGGCTCGAGTGCGGTGGCCTCGACCGTGATGGTCTGTGCGACATCAGCGCTTGCGAGCGAGTTCGCATCAGCATCCGCCTGCGCGGTCTCAAGACTGTTCGGTGCCATGACAGAAACGAACATGACCCCCGCCGCGACCGTGAAGGCGAACACCTGGAGAGCGAGTCTGCTGTGAAGTCGAGTCGCCAACGGCGCTCCGCTCGACCGAGGCGTTCCGGCCGGGAGCGCGCGATGATTCGCTCGGGTACTCACAGTGAAGAGACTGTACCCCACTCGACCGACAAAGCGCACCCCGCCTCGGTCATTCGACCGCCTGGATGATGTCGACCACCGCGTCGAGCAGCATGTCTACCTGGCTCTCTCGGTAGCCGCCGCGCTGCGGGCGGAACGCCGCCGAGCGCACCTCGGAGGCCGTCAACGGTGCCCCCTCACTCAGATAGGCAGCGACTCGATCGGCGAGCGCATCGACCTCGACGCGTCGATAACCGTTCGCCAAGAGGTTCACCCGTGCAAAGCGGTGGCCGGTCGGCCGCGCAAGGCGGTCGACGATCTCCTGCGCAATCTGCCGCTTCTCCAGCACGATCGCCTGCTCGCCGAGCTGGGCGGAACGGCGGTCGCGCTCTCGGGCCGCAAAGGCGTCCTCCAAGCGCTCGAGGGCCGCATCGACATGCTCGGGCGAGTATCCGCCCTTCTGCATGGCGAATGCCGTGCGGCGGATGTCGGAAGCACCGATCGCGGAGACCTCGCCGCGCTCCGTCGTGTAGGCACGACGGGCATCCTCAAGAAAGTCCTCGACCTGCTCGATGTTGTAGCCAGGACGGTTCCTGCGGGTCTTCGGAAAAGTAGCACTCACCCGACCCATTGTGCCTTACGCACTGGGCGGCACCCTGTCGCGCCGCCGAGAGGGCCTTAGCCGAAGAGGTAGAAGAGCACCCACGCCGCCGCGGCACTCGGCAGGATCGAATCGAGACGGTCGAGAAAGCCGCCGTGACCGGGCAGCCAGGTGCTGATGTCCTTGATGCCGAGGTCGCGCTTGATGAGCGATTCGGTGAGGTCGCCGATCGTCGCCGTGAACACCATCGCCAGCCCGAAAATCACACCGAGCCACCACGGCTTGTCGAGCAGCAACACCGTGAGCAGGATGCCGGCGACCTGCGTCGCCACGACAGCCCCCGCGAGCCCCTCCCACGTCTTGCCAGGGCTGATCCGCGGGGCCATCTTGTGGCGGCCGAACGTGATGCCGCTCGCATACGCCCCGATATCCGCCGCGACCACCGTGACGATAAAGGTCAACACCCACCACTCGCCGCCCTCCTGGGCCGTGAGCAACACCGCAAACCCCGCCATGAAGGGGATGTACACCTGCACGAGCGTGCCGCCGGCAAGGTCACGCCAAAAGTCGGCGGCGCTCCCCCGGTGGCTCGGACGGAGGAGCTCCACCGTGCGCCAGAGCGCGACGAGAGCAATGCCGGCGAGCGCGGCGAGCCACTTGCCATCGCCGCCGAGATAGAACGCCGCCGGAACGGTCGCGACCGCTGCCAACACGGTGGGAAAGCGAGGCACGTTGCGACCGGCGAACCGCAGGGCGCTCGCGAGTTCAAACGCCGTGAAGGCCACGAGGGCACCGGCGAACACCATGAACAACTCTTTTGCGACCATGAGGCTCAGCAGCAGCAGCGCGCCAAGCCCCAAACCGATCATGGTCGCAGCGAAAAGGTTCCTGCCGGCCTTCGCCTCGATGCGCACATTGGTCGCCTCGAGCTGCGCCCGCCGCACCTCGAACTGCGCCCTGATGTCATCAGCGGTTGCGTGCGCGAGCGCCTCCAGCTCATCGCGATTCTTGCGCCGACGGCCGAATCGTGATGCAGGCGTTGGGTCGTCCGACTGCTCAGCCATTTAGACCTCGAGCAGCTCGGCTTCCTTCTTCTTGAGCGCGTCGTCGATCGCGTCAATGTGCGTCTTCGTGACCGCCTCAAGCTCCTTCTCGCCGCGAGCGACCTCGTCTTCGCCGACCTCGGACTTGAGCCCGTCGAGATCGTCCTTCGCCTTGCGACGGATGTTGCGGATCGACACCTTCGAGTCTTCGGCCTTCACCTTCACAAGCTTGACGTACTCCTTGCGGCGGTCTTCTGTGAGCTCGGGCAACACGGCGCGAATGATGTTGCCGTCGTTGCCGACATTCGCACCGAGGTGCTGCGCGGCGACGATGGCCTTCTCGATGTCTTTCAGCGCCGACTTGTCGAAGGGCGTGATGATGAGCATCCGCGCTTCGGGGTTATTCATCGTGGCGAGCTGGCCGAGCGGTGTCGGGGTGCCGTAGTAGTCGACGAGCAGCTTCTGAAAGAGCGCCGGGTTTGCGCGACCCGTGCGCACATTGGCGAAATCATCTTTTGCCGCCTCGACCGACTTGCCCATCTTGTCTTTGGCCTCGGCCAACACGTCGCTGATCATTGGTGCTCCTTCGGGGTTGCGTGCGAGTTTACCGGCACGGCCGGTGCTAGTTGCTGACGAGCGTGCCGATGGCCTCGCCACGGATGGCCGAGGCGATATTGCCGGCGGGTTCCATGCCAAACACGACCATCGGCATCCCGTTATCCATGCAAAGGCTGAACGCCGTCGAGTCGACCACCTTGAGCCCCTGCACGAGGGCCTCCTGGTAGGTCACCTTCTCGAGCTTCTCGGCCGACTCGTTCTTGCGAGGGTCATCGTCGTAGACACCATCGACGCCATTCTTCGCGACGAGCACGACATCGGCGCCAATCTCGAGCGCACGCTGCGCAGCGACCGTGTCAGTCGAAAAGTATGGAAGCCCGGCGCCCGCGCCAAAGATGACAACGCGCCCCTTCTCGAGGTGGCGTTCCGCGCGGAGCGGGATGTATGGCTCAGCGACCTGCGTCATGGTGATCGCCGACTGCACCCTGGTCGCAGCACCGGCCTGTTCGAGGAAGTCCTGGAGGGCGAGCGCGTTCATCACCGTGCCCAGCATGCCCATGTAGTCGGCGCGTCCACGCTCCATGCCACGCTGACTGAGCTCCGCGCCTCGGAAAAAGTTGCCCCCACCGACAACAATCGCGATCTCAACATCGACCGCAGCCGCAGCGATCTCTCGCGCAAGCCCGCTCACGACGTCGGGGTTGACCCCGAGCTGACCTGCGCCGAAGGCCTCCCCCGAGAGCTTGAGGAGCACCCTCCGCTTGCCGGTCACAGATGTCATGGTGTCTCCCTCGGTGGTGATGACTACAGGGTATTCGGTTGACCCGCAGAAAGGGGGCCCGAGACGCTGTGCGCCCCGGGCCCCCTCAATGTACGACTGTGGACTACGCGCCAACCTTGAAGCGGGCGAAGCCCGTCACGGTGATGCCAGCATCCTGTGCAACCTTGGCGATGCTCAGCTTGTTGTCGCGAGCGTAGTCCTGCTCAAGCAGTGCGACCTGCTTGTAGTATGCGCCAAGACGGCCCTCGATGATCTTCGGCAGAGCGGCCTCAGGCTTGCCCTCGCCGCGGCTGATCTCCTCAACGATGCGACGCTCGTTCTCGACATCGGCATCCGACACGTCTTCACGGGAGAGCACGGACGGGTTCGCGAACGAGATGTGCTGCGCGATGCCGCGCGCCGTCTCGGCGTCGTCACCCGAGTACCCGAGGACCACGCCGATCTGGGGCGGGAGATCCTTGCTCGTCTTGTGAAGGTAGATCTCGAAGTTGTCGGCCTCGATCACAGAGACGCGGCGGAGCTCAAACTTCTCACCGATAACAGCGGCCTCTTCGTTGATCGCGTCAGCGACGGTCTTGCCGTCGACGGATGCCGCGAGGGCCTCCTCGACGGTCTTCGCACCGGCAGCGACGGTAGCGTCGAGCACCTTCTCGCTCAGGGCGATGAACTTGTCACCCTTGGCGACAAAGTCGGTCTCGCACGCGAGCTCGATCAGCGTGGCGGAACCGTTGCCGGCCTTGCCCGCCACGACACCCTCGCTCGTGGAACGGTCAGCGCGCTTCGCGTTGCCCTTGGCGCCCTTGAGACGCAGGAGCTCGGTGGCCTTCTCGAGGTCACCACCCGCCTCAACGAGCGCGTTCTTCGTGTCGACCATGCCGGTGCCGAGGCGCTCGCGCAGGATCTTGATGTCTTCCAGGCTGAAATCTGCCATGGGAACTCCTAAATTGTTGTGGTCGTGACCAGCGGTCGTGGACTACTTTGCGTCGGTGGCGGCGGAGTCGGTGGCCGGGGCCTTCTCGGCCTCAGTCGCCTCGGCCTCGATCTTCGCTTCGACCTCGGCCTTGGTCTCGGGAGCGTGCTCCGGCGTCACGTCAGCAGCATCGGCAGCCTTTTCGGCGACCGCAGCATCGGCGTCGTTCTCTTGGACCGTCGCGCCGACGCCCTCAGTCTGGCCAGCATCCGACTTCGCGTCGTCGTCTGACGTCGCTGCGGTGTCGGACTGGCCGAGCAGCTCGGCCTCCCACTCCGCGAGCGGCTCGACGGCCGAAACGTTGCCCTCTTCGGGCTTCTGGTGGCGCTGGATGAGACCCTCGGCAGCAGCATCCGCAATGATGCGGGTAAGCAGGCCAACCGAGCGGATGGCGTCGTCGTTGCCCGGGATCGGGTACTGCACCTCGTCTGGGTCGCAGTTGGAGTCGAGGATGGCGATCACTGGGATGCCGAGCTTCTTGGCCTCGTCGATCGCGAGGTGCTCCTTCTTGGTGTCGACAACCCAGATCGCCGAAGGCGTCTTCGTGAGGTTGCGGATACCACCAAGCGACTTGTGCAGCTTGTCGAGCTCACGCTTCTTGATAAGGAGCTCCTTCTTGGTGAAGCCCTTCGTGGTGTCGTCGAAGTCGAGCTCCTCGAGCTCCTTCATGCGTGCGAGGCGCTTGCTCACCGTCTGGAAGTTGGTGAGGAGGCCACCGAGCCAGCGCTGGTTGACGAACGGCTGGCCGACGCGCTGCGCCTGCTCAGCGATCGCGTTCTGCGCCTGCTTCTTGGTGCCGACGAAGAGGATGGTGCCGCCGTGGGCGACCGTCTCCTTGACGTAGTCATAGGTCTTGTCGATGTAGGCGAGCGACTGCTGCAAATCGATGATGTGGCTGCCCGAGCGCTCCGTGAGGATGAAGCGCTTCATCTTGGGGTTCCAACGACGGGTCTGGTGTCCGAAGTGGACGCCGCTGTCGAGCAGCTGGCGAATGGTGACGACGGCCATGGCCGTTCTCCTTCTCTCGCACGACACCGCATCACGGCGGTCGTGCGTATTCTCAGTTGATATCGCGCCGGTCGGCGCAGAACCTGGTGCCCGGCGCGCATCCGCCCCTATCGTCTGAGCGACGATGGTGGGGACTGAATGGATGCGGTGGCCTTCTGGGCACGCGTAGTCACCCCGAATTCACGGGATGCAGTGGAAACTATATCACCAGCACGTGAGACGGATGGCGTCAGAACGCCTCGGGCTTGCGTCGCTCCCGCCCGAACGCGATGGCAGTCGCCCAGCAGATGAGAATCATGACGATGCTGAAAGGGAGGGCCGTCGTGATGGCCGCCGTCTTGAGCGCATCGAGGCCACCGAAGAGGAGCAGTGCGATTGCGACAAGTGCCGTGATTGTCGCGAAGAAGATGCGGATCCAGTTCTTGGGTTCGACCTGGCCGCCCGTCGCGATCATCCCCATGACGAGGGACCCTGAATCGGACGATGTGATGAAGAAGACCGCGATGAGCAGGATGGCACCAAAGGTGAGCACGGTGCCACCCGGGAGCTCCTCGAAGACGAGGAAGAGTGATCCGTCGAGATCGACCGAGCCGTCCGCCGCGATAAGACCTCCGCTCCCGGCGGTCTCGCGGTGGATCGCGACACCACCCAGCACGCTGAACCACAAGAACGTGATCGCCGTCGGAACAAGGAGCACACCAGCGACGAACTGGCGCACAGTCCGGCCCCTGGAGATGCGAGCAATGAAGATGCCGACGAACGGCGCCCACGACATCCACCAGCCCCAGTAGAACGTCGTCCAGTCGGCCTGCCATTCCTCGCCCGCCTGACCGGAGAAAGCACTCACGGTAAATGCCATGCCGAGGAAGTTCTGCAGGTAGTTGCCGATCGACTGCACGAACTCCCTCAGCAGGTACTGTGTCGGGCCTGCGAAGAGCACGAACAACAAGATGGCCCCTGCGAGCAGAAGGTTAATGGTCGAGAGCCACTTCATTCCCTTCTTCACCCCCGTGACGAGCGAGATGATGGTCAGGATTGTGATCACGACGATGATCGCGATCTGCACGACGGTGGAGCTGTCGGCGATTCCGGCACTCTCGAGGCCTGCACTGATCTGCAGCACGCCGAGTCCGAGCGATGTCGCGACACCGAACAGCGTGCCGACGAGCGCGACGACATCGATGAGGTTGCCCCACCCGCCGTGCACGCGACGCCCGAGCAGGGGCTCAAGTGCCCACCGGATGGAGACTGGTCGCCCGCGCCGGTGGATCGCGTAGGCGAGGGCGAGGCCGACGACGACGTAGATCGCCCAGGCGTGGAACCCCCAGTGGAGAAATGTCTGGGAGAGGGCATTCTGTGCGAGCACGCTCTCGCCGCCGGTGACGCCAGGGCGCGGATTGGCGAAGTGGCTTAGCGGTTCGGCAACGCCGTAGAACACGAGGCCGATTCCCATCCCCGCCGCGAAGAGCAGCGAGAGCCAGGCGAGATTCGAGAATTCCGGCTCGTCATCGTCTCGGCCGAGCTTGATGTCGCCGAATCTGCTGAACCCCATCCAGAGCGCGAAGAAGACAAAGAGTGCTGCGATGAGCACGTAGTACCAACTGAAGTTCTGGACGATGCCCGACTGCAGCGCCCCAAAGAGCGCCTCCGCCGCATCGGGAGTGATGATCGCGAACGCCACAAAACCAATCACGATCGTCGCTGCCGGCCAAAACACCCACCCGCGGACCGCGGTCGTAGGTGTCGGCGGCGTTGTGGCCTTCTCAGCGATCGACATCTTGCAATCGTGCATCGAGTTGTGCTCTCACGCTAGAGGCAGGCACGCTTCCTCCCCAGGAGCACTCGAGACCCTCGACTCCACATCACGACAGCGAGCGCTGCGGCGCGCTTGCCTCGTGCGCGATCCTTCATGCGTGCCGCTTCTCACGTCTGCGAGGATGCTTCGGCTCAGCATCCTCGGCGCAGTCCTCGCCGTCGGTCTCGGATCCGTCTCCCCCGCCGTCTCCGTCGCCGCGCAGACGAGAGAAGCGGCCACTGTTGACCCGCAACGGTGGGACTGGCCGGTCGCCCCACCCCACGCGATCGTGCATCCGTTTCGGGCACCAGCCGATCGCTACAGCGCTGGGCACCGAGGCATCGACATCGCTGCGGCGCCTGGAGAGACGATCTTTGCCCCGGCAGACGGCACCGTGCATTTCGCGGGCACCGTCGTCGACCGACCGGTGCTCTCGGTGCGTCATGCTGGCGGCTTCATCTCAAGCTATGAGCCGGTCACGACAACCCTCGCCGCCGGCGACCTTGTTCGCGCCGGAGACGCGATCGGCACACTCGATGTCGTCGCTCGACACTGTGCGAGCGCCTGCCTCCACTTCGGTGTGCGACTCGATGACGAGTACGTGTCACCCCTTCTGCTCCTCGAAGGGCTCCCGAGATCTGTGCTCCTCCCGACGCGCGGTGCCTCATGAGTCAGTCCCGTGAGACAGTCCCGTGTGTTGCACTGCGGCCGGGAGGAGTGAGCAAATCAGCCGCCCGCGGTGGCGCTGATGATGTCGATCGTAAAGATGATCGTGTCGGTGCCGCCAATGCCCTCGGTTCCGCTGGAGCCGTAGCCGTAGTCCGGCGGAATCACGACGACCACCTGCGATCCGATCGTCTGTCCAACGATCGCTGCACCGAAGCCTGGGATGACGCTGTCGGTCGTGAACGATGTCGACTCGCCACGGGACCACGAAGAGTCGAAGGTTTCGCCGGTGTTCCAGTTGACCCCCGTGTAGTGAACCTCAACGGAATCGTTCTCAGCGACGACCTCACCGTCACCCTCGGTGATGACCGCAAGCGTGAGTTCGGTGAGCGGTTCGGAGTCGGGGAGGGTCACCGTCGGTGTGCCGTCGTCGGCGTAGGTCACGGAGGGCATTCCCTCGGAGTCGGGCTCGACGATAACCATGTCGGCCGCCGCATCGACGGCGTGAATGACGTCGGTGACATCGAAGACGAACACGAGCGTGTCATCAGCGCCTACGCCAAGATCGGTGCTGCCTGCTTCACCAAACGCGTCTGCCGATGGGATCACTGCGACGATGCGATCGCCCGCAACAGCGCAGTTGAGTGCCTTCACGATTCCGGGGAGAAACTGGGTCTCGTCGATGACGAAGCCAACGGGTGACGCTTCTGCCCCATGCCCCGTGGATTCGATCTGCTCGCCGGTGCCACCGTGGAACAGCGTGTAAGAGACGCCGACGGTTGATCCGTCGGTTGCCTCATCGACGCCGTCGCCCTCGATGAGCACAGTGCGCTCGGTGCGGTCGGTTTCGATCGGGGTTTCGAATGAGACGACCGGGGTTGTGCCGGCCTCGCCCTCAACTGTGACCGATGCGGATGCGGCACCTCCGCTTGCGCATTCAGCGGAGGCGGAGGTCGTTGCGGTGTCGTCGTCAGCCTCATCCGATGCGCACGAAGAGAGCGCAAGGGTGGCACCCACCGCAAGAGCAATGACGGCGGGAAGAGCGCGGCGTTTGGCCGGAGAAGAAAAGAGCACAGGGAGACTTTCGGTTGCAGGGTCTGGTGAGGCGGAGCAGAGGCACGAGGTGGGACAGGTGCGTTGTGGTGTACCGAATCTGCATTGGCACACCCAACACTCTCACTCAAGCGGCTTTGCGTGCGCTGTGAGCGACGCTAGGCACGCGGGTGCGCTGATTGATACGACGTTCGGAGTCGATCGAGCGAGACGTGGGTGTAAACCTGCGTTGTGCCGAGGCTGGCATGGCCGAGGAGTTCCTGCACGGCTCGGAGGTCCGCTCCCCCATCGAGGAGATGCGTCGCGGCCGTATGCCGGAGGGCGTGAGGGCCGGCCGGGCCGCCGCCCGGAATCGCCTCGAGTAGCGACGAGACGAGCGTGTACACCGCGCGCGCGCCGAGGCGCCCACCCCGATCGGCAATGAAGACCGCCCGACCAGCACCTCCCCCGCCCGTCGCGAAAAGTATCGGCCTCGCGTCGCTCAGGTAGTCAACGATCGCCTGCTTCGCCGGCACCCCAAACGGCACCACACGCTGCTTCGACCCCTTGCCCGTGACGCGCACGGTGAGCCGCGACAGGTCGACGTCGTCAATGTCGAGACCGACAAGCTCACTCACTCGGAGCGCCGAGGCGTAGAGGAGTTCGATGATCGCGAGATCGCGGAGGGCAGCAGGCTCCGCTCCGCGCGCACGCTGCCAGAGAGAGTCGAGCATTGCGTCCATCTGCGCGCGCGTGAGCACCCGCGGGAGGTGGCGGTCGGGTCGCGGGGCGCGAAGCCGCGCCGCGGCATCCGTCTCACCGTCGTGATGACGCGCCCACCAGGCGCTGAGCCCACGAGCCGACGCCGATCGTCTGGCCAGGGTCGCCTTGGAGAGCCCTCGTTGCGATTCTCGCCACAGCCAGTCGCGAAGGAGTTCGAGGCCGAGCGCTTCGAAATCGTCAACGCCCTGCTCGTGGGCGAACTCGGATAACCCGAGCAGGTCGGCGCGGTAGGCGCGCACGGTGTTTTCGCTGAATCCCCGTTCGTGCCGGAGGTATCGCGTGTAGGCGTCGACCGCGTCGTCGAGCCGCATGTCACGCCTCTGGCTCGGCGCCGAGATTGAACGGAGAATCCTTTTTGGAGAACATGGCAATGCGCTCGTCGTGGGTCATCGCTTCGATGCTTGCTCGGTGCGCTGCGTCGACGCCAGAGATCTCGGGGCTGTCGCCGATCGGCACAATCGAATGCACGATGCGATCAGGATAGGTGTGCACGATATTCATCGACTGCGCCGCGTCACGACCGGAGAGCAGCCGATCTTTCGCAGTGAGGTCGAGGGTGTAGCAGGTCGCTGCGGCGACCGAGACAGGAATGCCGGCGACGAGGCTGTGCGTCGAGTAGTGCAGGTGGCCAGCGAGGATGCCGCGGACATCCGTGCCGGCGATGACCTCCGCGAAGCGGTCTTGGTTGTGAAGTTCAAGCATCTGCATCGCCCAGAGCAGCGGGGTCGGAATCGGCGGGTGGTGCACTGCGATGAGGGTGCCGTGCTCTGCCGGTGTCGCGAGCTCGTTGGCCAGCCAGCCGAGTTGTTCGTCGCTGAGATCACCGTGATGGTATCCGGGCACTGTGGTGTCGAGCGAGATGATTCGAAGCCCGCGGATGTCAAAAACACGGTCTTGTGGAGCTTCAGAACCTTCCCCGCCGAAGAGTGCCTGCGAATACTGCAGGCGCTCGTCGTGGTTGCCCATCACCCAGATGACTTGGGCGCCCATGCGGGCTGCGGCCGGTTCGACAATGGCGCGGAGTCGCCTGTAGGCGTCGGGTTCTCCGAGGTCAGCGAGGTCTCCCGTGAAGACGAGCGCCTCCGGGCGGATGTCAGAGCGTTCTAACTGCGCGAGTGCCTGAAGGAGGTTGTGATCGGTGTCGACGGCGCCGAAGAGCCGGCGCTCGCCAGCGAGGAAGTGCGTGTCGCTGATGTGGGCGATGACATGGGTGGGGTCGGGGTGCCTGCCGAGTTGGATCACGCCTTCACAGTATTCGGTGGATGCCCCGCCCGCACCACTCGACGCGGCGAGAGATGCTGCCCACAGCGCTCACCCGACGCGCACCCAGCCTCGCTCCCGTTCTGTCGCCCGTCCCTCCAGTTCGAGGAGGCCGAGTTCGGCCTGCACTTCGGCGAGCGCCATGCCGGCGCGCACAGCAACATCGTCGGCACTGCGAGCGCTGCGACGACTCAGCGCGTCGAGCACGCGCACCGCGCCGGGTGAATCCGATGACGGTTCTTGCCCGACGCTCGGGCGCACCCCGGCACGCAAGTTTGGCGCGAGCGTGCCATCGGGCACGAGCTCTGCCATCTCCTGGGCCGAGGTGACGCAGACGGCATCGAAATCGCGGATGAGTCGATGGCATCCGGCGGACGCGGGACTTGTCACGGGTCCGGGCACAGCACCGAGGGCCCGGCCGAGTGCCGCAGCGTGCCCGGCGGTATTCAACGAGCCCGACCGCCACCCTGCTTCGAGCACGACGGTCGCCTGACTCGCCGCCGCGATAAGCCGATTTCGCTGGAGGAACCGCCATTTGCTGGGTTGTGCACCGGGTGGGAGCTCGGTGATAACTGCGCCATCGGCGACCATTCGCGAGAGCAGTGCATCGTGCCCAGAGGGATAGAAGCGGTCTACCCCGCCGGCGAGAAAGGCGACGGTGTGGCCGCGACTTGCGAGGGCGGCACGGTGCGCCATTCCGTCGATCCCGTATGCGGCTCCCGAGACGATCGTGAAGCCGCGATCGACCAGGCCCGCCGACGCCTCCATCGTGACGTGCTCCCCATACCCCGTCGCCGCACGCGCGCCGACGAGTGAAATCGAGGTACTGATGCCGCTCACGGCGTCGTCGGTCCCGCGCACCCACAATGCTGTCGGCGCATGATCGCCAAGGTCATCGAGACCGCTCGGCCACTGCGGGTCTCCCGGCACGAGGAGGGTGGCTCCGAGACGGACACCCTGCTTCATGGCAATGAGGATCGATGCGGAGCGGAGTCGCGGCTTCCAGCGTTCGAGCCCTGCCGTGATCTCTTCGACCGTCGTCGCTGAGGCCGTGTCGAGCGCAGCGTGGATGCGGTCACTGCTCCAGTCCTCGACGAGCGCCGCCAGTGCGAGGGGTGCACCGAGTGCACCGATGAGATTGCCAGCAATGCGGTCTCCCGGCTCGGCGAGCCCTGACCAGGTCGCTCTCGCCATCGTTTCTCCCACCTCATCGAGATCGAGGTCGCGCCCCCGGAGGGCCTGTGCGAGCGTCCCGATTTCGGGATCGCCGAGTCCGAACAGTGTCATGTGATGCCTCGTCTCAAAAAGAGGGCCCGACCGACGTGGTCAGGGCCCAGGGTCGCCGAACCCGCAAGATCGGCAATGGTCCACGCGGTGCGCAGAACGCGGTCGTATCCGCGCATCGTGATGCCACCGCGTTCGAGCGCTCGGTCGAGCGCCACAGTGGCGGCCGGCGCTGGACGCATCTCGGCGCTCCGGAGCCAACTGCCGGCCACGTGAGCATTGAGCGTCCAGGGGGTGTCGCGAAGCCGGGTTCTGGCGCGCTCACGTGCCACGCGGACCTGTTCTCGCGCTTCGCGAGTCGAAACACCCCCGCCGCCGGCCATCCGCAGTTGTGCCGCCGTGATTCTGGTGACCCGCATCTGGATGTCGATGCGGTCGAGGAGCGGACCCGAGAGGCGTGCCAAGTACCGGCGGCGATTGTGCGGTGTGCACGCGCAGTCGGCGTCGCTTGCCCCGTACTGGCCGCACGGACACGGATTTGCCGCGAGGACGAGTTGGAAGCGACCAGGGAACGATGCCACCGAGTTGGCCCGATGGATGGTGATGCACCCCGACTCGAGTGGCTGTCTCAGCGCATCGAGCACGGACGATGAGAATTCGGGAGCTTCGTCGAGAAACAGCACTCCGTGTGAGGCTCGTGCTGCAGCACCCGGGCGGATGATGCCGCTGCCACCGCCCACCAGCGACGCGGCAGTTGCGGTGTGGTGCGGCGCCTCAAATGGTGCCGCCGCTGCGAGCGTCGCTCCCACCGGTCTGCCGACGAGAGACCGGAGCGAACTCACCTCGAGCGACTGCTCCGGGGTCAAGGGTGGCAGGAGCCCGGGCAGTCGCTCGGCAAGCATGGTCTTGCCAGCCCCGGGTGGTCCGAGCATGAAGATGTGATGGCCGCCTGCGGCCGCGACGATGAGCGCTTGAATTGCATCGGGGTTGCCGACGACATCGCTGAGGTCTGCTGTCGTCGCATCCGGCTCGGCGGGTGGAGCACCGCGAAGCACCTCCACGGCGATCGGGTCGAGCTCTGCGCCGTGCCAGATGGCCGCGTCGCGGAGCGATGCCACCGCAGCGATGCGAACACCGGGCACAAGCGACGCCTCATCTTCGTTGCCCTTCGGCACCATGACCACCTCGACCCCTGCCCGCGCCGCCGCGACCACGGAGGGAAGAATGCCGACCGTTGGCCGAAGACGACCATCAAGTCCGAGCTCGCCGAGATGCACCACTCGCTCGACCGATTCGGCTGACACCGCACCGTCGGCGGCAAGCGCTGCGAGCGCGATCGCGAGATCGAAACCGGAGCCGTGCTTCGGCAGCGCAGCGGGTGAAAGGTTGACTGTGATCTTGCGACTCGCAAGTGGACATCCCGAATTGGATGCGGCGGCCCTCACCCGCTCGCGAGCTTCACCGAGCGCAGCATCTGGCAGCCCGATCAACGCGAACCCTGGGAGCGAACTCGAGATGTCGGCTTCGACCTCAACGAGTGCGCCGGTGAGCCCGAGCAGGGCGATGGCGCGGGTCCGTGCAACTGCCATCAAAACACCCGCTGCAGGTGCTCGACAACCGGCTGCAGGCCCTGTCGTCGCACGATCGCGATGGCATCGATGCGAATGCTCCTGCGCTCGCCTTCGGTCGTTGGGTTGGCGGCGCACCAGGCAAGCGCGAGCCTGCGCAGCCGCGCAAGCTTCGCCGGGGTGATGGCTTCGAGCGGATGTCCGAAGCGCAGCCCCGAGCGAGTTTTCACTTCGACAAAGACCGTGTCGCCTCCGTCTCGTGCAATCAGGTCGATCTCACCCTGCTCGCACCGCCAGTTCTTCTCCAGAATCGTGTATCCGGCGGATGCAAGGAACGCGGCGGCATGGCTCTCGCCCCACCGCCCAAGCTCATCTTTCGCAGCCATGGCCACCTCCGCATCCGAGCATCGCGCCTTGGGGGTATCGGGCCCCCGGCCTGCTCCGTACCCGTGGACATAGGGTGAAACCGCAGGGTGGGGAGGAGCGACGCCGCGGGAGCCCTATCGGCACGCCCTTCGATATGGGCTGACGCTCAGGGAAGCGCGGTTAAGCTGGGCCGCTGTGACTCCTCAATCTCGCTCCCGCCGTTCGAAGGACGCCTCCCCCGCGGCAGATCCGATGGTGTCGATGCGGCCAATCGCTCGACACGGGCGTCTCCCACGCACTGGTACCGCGCGCGGAATGATCAAGCTCATCGGGGCGGCACTCGCCGTCACGCTTGTGAGCACGCTCGCTGTCGCCGGTGTCGCTGTTGCGAGCATCACGAGTCAGATCGCTCCGGGCATTGAGCTCGTCGGCGAAGATGACATTCCCGACATTGGTGCGATTGAGGGTGGCGTCAATCTCCTGCTGGTCGGCAGTGACAGCGGCGGAGGCAATGCCGCCTATGGCGAGCGGGGCCAAACGCTCAACGATGTGACAATGCTGCTGCACATCTCCGAGGACCACACGCACGCGACCGTTGTGAGCTTTCCGCGTGACCTTTTTGTCGAGATTCCCGCGTGCCCCGATGAAGACGGCGAGGGCAGCTACAACGCGATGAGCTCGCAGAAGATCAACACCACGCTCACCTACGGTGGGCTCGCGTGCACGGTGCTCACGGTCGAAAAACTCACGGGTCTCGACATCCCGTACGCGGCCATGATCGAGTTCGACGGTGTCATCCAGATGTCGAATGCGGTCGGCGGCGTGCCGGTGTGTGTCGCAAGCGACATCAACGACCACCAGATCGGCTTTTACCTCAGCGCGGGTGAGCACACGCTCTCAGGTTTCGATGCGCTCCAGTTCGTGCGCTCGCGCTACGGCGTCGGTGACGGCAGCGATATCTCCCGCATCAGCAACCAGCAGGTGTTCCTGTCATCGCTCGCACGCACCATCAAGAGTGCAGATACTCTCTCCGACCCTGTGAAGGTCTACGCCCTTGCCCAGGCAGCCGTGCAGAACATGGAGATGTCGAACAGCCTGCAGAACGTGTCGACCCTCGCCTCGATTGCGCTCGCCCTGAAGGACATCCCACTCGATCGGATCGTGTTCGCCCAGTACCCGACGTATTACGGCGACAGCGGCGGTCAAAGCGGCGTGCTCGCCAAGACCGATGATGCGACGGCCCTTTTCGACGCAATCCGCGCCGATCAGCCGATCGCCATCACGGGCGAAGCTGGCGACGGCGCCGTAGAGAATCCGAACGCACCGGTCGAGACTCCCACAGAGACGGATGCCGAGACGCCCACCGAGACGGATGCCGACTCCCCCTCAGCGAGCGAGGCCCCGGCCGACACAAGCGACGAAGTGGTCGCATTGCCGGACTCGATCACCGGCTCGTCGGCCGCGACGTACACCTGCTCCGCCGGCCAGTAACGCGACGCCTGCAACAGTCGTTGCGCCCGGTGGGCGCGATCACTCGTCGAGCGCGAGTTCCTTCGGCAGCTCGAGTTCTTTGGCGTTGAGCTCTTCGACGTTGACATCCTTGAACGTGAGCACGCGAACGGCCTTGACGAAACGGTCGGAACGGTAGACATCCCACACCCAGACGTCTTTCATCGACAGTTCGAAATAGAAGTCATGCTCCGTGTCTTGGCGGATGAGTTCGACCTCGTTGGCGAGGTAGAAGCGTCGTTCGGTTTCGACCACATAGCGGAACTGCGACACCACGTCGCGATACTCGCGGAACAGCGCCAGTTCGACCTCGCGGTCGTAGTCTTCGAACTCGTCATCTTCCATAGCGGCTCAATCTTACGCGCCATCGGCTGCGCCGTCAGACGCGGTCCTTCGCCGCCAAGACGCTGGCGCCAGCATCCGATGCCAGCGACGCCGCGCCCTCGACAGCGCCGACAAGCTCCCCTTGGCGCAGCCAGGTGTGGCGATGGAGTTCTGTCGCCCCGAGCTCGTCGATGGCGGCGAAATGCGCGGCGCTGCCATAGCCCTTGTTTCCGCTCCAGCCGTAGCCGGGCAGGCGTGCATCCGCGTCGATCATGAGGTGATCGCGGTGCACCTTGGCAACGACGGATGCCGCAGAGACCGACGCGCAGTCGCGGTCGGCTTTGATGCGCGGCGTCACGAGGAGCGGCGTCGAAAGCGCTGGGCTCAACCAGTCGAAGTGCCCGTCGAGGAGGATCGCGCACTCGAGCACTGGCACTCCCGCCTCGTGGAGCGATGCGAGCGCCCGTTTGCCGGCAAGTCCGAGGCAGGCGCGAATGCCTAACGCGTCAACTTCGGCGGCCGAAGCGAGCCCGACCGCAGTGACGAGGCCCCACTGACGGGCGAGAGGTTCGAGTGCCTCACGTCGCCGCTCAGTCAACAGCTTCGAATCCCGAAGCCCCTCCGGCACGGGTGCCACCGAGGCGTCAACCACACACATGCCGACACCGACCGGGCCGGCAATGGCGCCTCGCCCCACCTCGTCGACCCCGATGACATAGCGGGCGCCGTCGCGGTGGAAGCCGGATTCGATGGCGAGAGTCGGGGCTGCCGTCGCCACGCTAGCCTGCCGCCTCGGACTCACCGATGCCCGCAAACACGGTCGGATAGTTGTCGAGCCAAAGCCATCGGTCGGTGGGCCAGCTGATCATGACGGCGCGGCCGACAACATTCTCAATCGGCACGAAGCCTTCGCTTGGTCCGGTGACATTGCATCGCGAATCACACGAGTTGTAGCGGTTGTCGCCCATGACCCAGAGAGCGCCCTCTGGCACGGTGACTGCAAAGTCCTCGTTCGACACTCTCGTCACCCGATCAGGCAGTTTGAGATAGGGCTCTTCGAGCGGAGCGCCATTCACCGACATCTGACCGAACGAGTTGCAGCATGCAACCTCATCTCCCGGCAGGCCGATGACGCGCTTGATGAGGTGGTCGTTGCTATCGGGCGCACTCAGGCCGACAACGCTGAGAAACCAGTCAAGGGCTTCGACGATCGGCGCCCGAGTCTCGGTACTGACCGGTGCGAGCCAGCCGCCCGGGTCTTCGAACACAACAATGTCGCCGCGCTCGATATCGATGACGTCGGGAACCAGCTGGTTGACGATGATGCGGTCGTTGACCTGGAGGGTGTTCTCCATCGACGACGACGGAATGTAGAACGAACGCACGAGAAACGTCTTGATACCAACCGAGATAATGACCGCGGCGAGAAAGATCAGCACCAGATCACGAAGGAACAGGAGAGCGCCTCGGCGACGCCGCGTTGTGCCGTCGGTAGCAGCGTGCACCGACGATGAATCTTCTGCCATTAAACCCCTGAGCTCCCCACCAGTTTATGTGGTGGGGAGCTCAGGTGGACGCGTTTGCTGCGGGCGTCGGATGAACGCGGAGACTAGTTCTCGCGCTTCTCCTTGATCTTGGCCTTCTTGCCACGGAGATCGCGCAGGTAGTAGAGCTTGGCGCGGCGCACGTCGCCTCGCGTGACGACCTCGATGTGGTCAATCACGGGAGAGTGCACCGGGAAGGTACGCTCGACGCCGACCTGGAAGCTGACCTTGCGAACCGTGAACGTTTCACGGACGCCCTCGTTCTGGCGGCCGATTACGACGCCCTGGAAGATCTGGATACGTGAGCGCGTGCCCTCGATGATGTTGACGTGAACCTTGACGGTGTCACCAGCGCGGAACTCCGGAATATCGGTGCGGAGTGAAGCCGCGTCGACTGCGTCGAGAATATGCATGTTAGTTCGCTCTCTGCGACCGCCACAGGTCGACCGCGTTCTTTAGTACTGCAGAAGATGGGATGGCGCCTGAGACATGCAGACTCCCCTGTGGCAGAGTCGTGCGGAGGCACAATAGATCATTGTGCCACACGCGGGCATCGGCATGCTAATCCCCCGGCGGCCTCTCCTCGGCCGGCTCGATGCGGATGACCTGACCACGAAGCGGAGCATCCGCACTCGGCCTGCCCGGCACCGTTGGCCGACGCGCCCGATATTGTTCGGCGGGCACCGCGGTGAAGCCGAGGTCGTCGATCGCCGTCTTGACGCGCCGGCGTGCCTCGGCAAACCACTGCCAGACGGCGGACCAGAAGGCCGCGACCGCGAGCACGACGACGAGCACAGCGAAGACGACGTGAGCGATAGCGCCTGCGAAGGCGATCGACACCCACAGCGCACTGAGGATGCCGGCATCGATCCAGGACACCGCCCTCGCATCGCGCACCGACTTGCGGCTCCACGTGATGGCGGCCGTCACGAGCATCAGCACGCTGAGCGCCGGAGCGAGCACAAGGAGGAGCACGAAATCCCAGCCGGAACCATCGGCGAGGAGCCCGCGACCGATAAGAAGCCACAGGGGGAAGACGATGGCGGCCACGAACTGGGCGAGAAAGACGGAACGGCGAATCGTCATGAACTCAGGGTACGCGCGGCAGCCTAAGAGTGCGCCGATCTTGGTGCTCTCGGCGCTCAGTCGAGCGAAGGCGGTGGCAGAAGTTCGGGGCGCACGCGACGAGTGCGTTCGACCTGCTGCTCGTGCCGCCACGCGGCGATTGCTGCGTGGTTGCCACTGAGAAGCACTGGGGGCACCGCCAGACCTCTCCATTCCGCGGGCTTGGTGTAGCTGGGGTACTCGAGCAGGCCAGCCTCATGACTCTCCTCAATGAGGCTCATCGGATTGCCGATGACACCGGGGATGAGCCTGCCGATCGCCTCGATCATCGCCATAGTCGCGACTTCGCCACCGTTGAGCACGTAATCTCCGAGGCTCACAAGACGCACGGTCGCCTTGCCTGCGACATAGTCGATGACACGCTGGTCGATGCCCTCGTAACGCCCGCATCCGAACACGAGGTGTTCGTGCGTCGCGAACTCCCGCGCCATCGACTGCGTGAACACCTCGCCGGCTGGCGAGGGAAAAATGATGGTCGGTGACGGATGCTTCGCACGCGTGCCCGCATCGATCTCGCCCCCGTCACCGTCGATGATGGTGTCAAGCGCCTCGCCCCACGGCTCGGGTTTCATCACCATGCCGGCGCCACCGCCATACGGGGTGTCGTCAACCGTGCGATGTCGGTCGCGTGCGAAGTCGCGAAGGTCATGGACCCCAAGGTCGATCAGCCCACTCTGTCGCGCCTTGCCGAGAAGGGAGACGTCGAGCACGGAGAAGAATTCGGGAAAGATCGTGACGATGTCGATGCGCACGCGCAAAGTCTACGCAAGGCCGAGCGGGACCCCTGGTGCCGGCGCCGCGGCGAACGACTCGAGGCGACGGCTCGCAACCCTATAGCGATCGACAACGACATCGACGAGTCCAGCATCCGGCGTGACGTGGTCGAGCAGCAGTGGCGGCGAGACGAGATCGGCATGCGAGGCCGCGGCGAGGTCAGCGAAGTAGCCTGGCGCCAAGAGATACGTGCTCACGACGACACGGGAGCACGGTGCCGCGGCACGTTCGAGCGCAACCGCATCGCCGAGGCTCGGGGTTGCGGCCGAGATGAAACCGACCCGCACCGGCATGCCGAGCGATGCCGAGAGCATCCGCCCCATTTCGCGGCAGTCCTCGACGGCGCGCACATCACTCGAACCGGCACACGCGAGCACGATGCGGTCTGACGATCGCAGCCCGAGCGAGAGGAGGCGGGTGATGAGCAGATCGGCGAGTCGACGGTCAGGGCCGAGCGCTTCAGCGAGCACGGTGGGCCGAGGTTCGGCTTCAAGAGAGTCGGTGAGGTCGACGTGAACGTGGTAGCCGGCAGAAAGCAGCAGTGGCACCACGACGACGGGGGACGGCGAGGCTGCCATGAGCGTCGCCTCGACATCTGGCTGCTGCACATCGACAAACCCGCCGAACACTGGCACTGGCGAGAGCCTGTCCGCCACGGCGGCGACGAGCGACGCCACCGCGCCTTGACCGAGCGGGGACGAGGTGCCGTGCGAAATCGCAGCGAGCGCGATCGTCACCCGGGCACCTCAACCTCGACCATCCCGTCGACGAGGCGGGAAGGGAAGGTGTCGAGCATGAGCGCCGGGTCACTGA
This sequence comes from Homoserinimonas flava, assembly GCF_054969005.1. Taxonomy (NCBI): domain Bacteria; kingdom Bacillati; phylum Actinomycetota; class Actinomycetes; order Micrococcales; family Microbacteriaceae; genus Homoserinimonas; species Homoserinimonas flava. Next base: position 431,409 of record NZ_JBUEQS010000001.1, on the reverse strand, counting down.
AGCACGCGCCAGTGACGAGGTCGTACACCTGCTTCAGCAGCGGGGAGGTGATGGTGGGGCGGTGCCCCTCTCCCTCGACGTACCGTGAGCCGATGATGCCTCTCGCCATGACGGGCGAGCCCGTGTGCGGATCGTGATGGCTCACGGCATGAAGCTGAGGTTCACCCTGGTCACCGACGCCAAGGTATACAAGAGCGATCTGCTCGTCACCAACGAGCGCGGCCTCTGCCCACCCCGGTGCAAGCTCGGACAGGGGGCACACGGCGACCCAGCGGGAGGGGTCGTGCCCTTCGGATGCTTCGCGAACAGTGCCATCCGAGGGGTTGCCCTCAGAGACGGTGTGGTGGATGGTCGAGTCGATGAGCGTCATGTCGTCCGTCTCGGTGGGTGGAACTGGCCAGTGGCACCGCGCACGGCTGCCGTAGCATCCGAAACTGCGATACATCGACGCTAAGCGATGCATGTTTCACCGCAGTGACCTCGTGTTTCGGTGTCGTGAACCCTCCCTCACACAATTCCGAAACAACTGTGCGGTGGTTGTGATGCCCAGGTCACACGAGGGCAACGGGACGGTAATGCCGACTCCGTAGGCTCGGCGCATGACTCGAGACCAGCAATCGACCCCCGCAGTGGCGGAGTCCAACGTGTCGGTGCGCCGCGTCGTCGTCATCGGGGGCGGCCCGGCCGCCCACCGCCTGAGTGATGCGCTCACCACGCGCGATGCCGCTGGCGCCCTCGAGATCACCGTCATCGCCGAAGAGCCCCACACGCCGTACGATCGTGTCGCACTGAGCCGAAGGCTCGAAGCTGCCGAAGATCTCACGCTCGCAACGGCACCGTGGGAGGCCGAACGGCTCACACTGCGGCTCGGTGACGCCGCCGTCGCGATCGACCGCACCGCGCACACGGTGACGACCGCGAGCGGCGCAGTGCTCCCGTGGGACGAGCTCGTCCTTGCGACCGGATCGAGCGCTCCCGTGCCGCCCATCGATGGCGCCGAACACATTCGCGTGTACCGCACGCTCGACGACGTCGACTGGCTCGTCGCCGAAGTGGAGCGGCTCCGCGCCGCGCTCGGCAGGGCACCGCGAGTGCTCGTCGCTGGCGGCGGACTCCTCGGGCTTGAAGCCGCCGGTGGGCTGCAACGCCGTGGTGCGGATGCGGCGATCGTGCACGCTGGCGGATGGCTCATGAGCGCACAACTCGATGAGGGTGCCGGCCAGGCGCTCGGTCGCATCATCGAGTCGCAGGGCATCGAACTTCATCTCGGACAGCGCCCACGGGCGGTGCGCGCCGGCGCTGACGGCGTGGTGACCGCGGTCGAGTTCACCAACCACACGGTGGTCGCCGCCGACATCGTCGTCTTCGCGATCGGCATCCGTGCGCGCGACGAACTCGCTAAGGACTCCGGGTTAGTGCTCGGCGAGCGCGGCGGCGTTGTCATCGGCACCGATTGCAGAACCTCTGACGACCACATTTGGGCGATCGGCGAGGTCGCGTGCTTCGATGGTCGCTGCGTCGGGCTTGTTGCGCCGGCGAACGCCATGGCGGAGGTCGTGGCCGACCGTCTGCTCGGCGGTTCGGCAGAGTTCACGACGATTGATGATGCGACGAAGCTTAAGCTCTCGGGCGTCGATGTCGCGAGCTTTGGCGACACCCGCGCCGAGCTGCCCGGCGCGCTTGAAATCGTCTACGCAGACCCGGCGCGCGGGCTGTATCAAAAGCTGGTCGTCTCCGACGATGCGCGCACCCTGCTCGGTGGCGTGTTCGTGGGCGACGCCGAACCATATGCCGCCCTTCGCCCGATGCTCGGAGCGCAACTGAGCTCAGACCCCGGCGCTTACCTCTCAGTCGCCGGAGCGGTGGCACCCGGCGGCGACGACTTGCCAGACTCCGCCCTCGTGTGCGCCTGCAACATGGTCTCGGCCGGGGCCGTGCGCTCCGGCATCCATGACGACGGATGCACCGAGCTCGGCGCCCTGAAAGCCTGCACCCGAGCCGGCACCCAGTGCGGATCGTGCGTGCCCCTCGTCAAGAAGCTGCTCGAGGGCGAACTTACGAAGGCCGGTATCGCCGTCAACCGCGCGCTGTGCGAGCACTTCTCGATGAGCCGTCAAGAACTGTTCGATTCGGTGCGGGTGCTCGAGCTCACCTCGTTTGAGGACATCATCACAAGGTTCGGCGTAGGCCATGGATGCGACGTGTGCAAACCTGCGATTGCCTCGATGCTCGCGAGCCACTTCGACGCCTACATTCTCGATGGCGGTCGCGGGGCACTGCAAGACACAAATGACCGCGCGCTCGCGAACATGCAGAAGGACGGCACCTACTCGGTCGTGCCCCGCATCCCTGGCGGCGAGATCTCGCCGGCGAAGCTGCTCGTCATCGCTCAGGTGGCCACCGATTTCGGGCTCTACACGAAAATCACCGGCGGCCAGCGCATCGATATGTTCGGGGCACGGCTCGATCAGCTCCCCGACATCTGGCGTCGACTCGTTGATGCCGGATTTGAGTCTGGGCAGGCCTACGGCAAGGCGCTCCGGAATGTGAAGAGCTGTGTCGGCTCGACGTGGTGCCGCTTCGGGGTGCAGGACGCCGTGAGCATGGCCATCAAGCTTGAGCTTCGCTATCGCGGCCTGCGGGCCCCCCACAAGTTCAAGTTCGGTGTTTCGGGGTGCGCGCGAGAGTGCGCCGAGGCTCGGGCGAAAGATGTCGGGGTCATCGCCACCGAGCAAGGGTGGAACCTGTACGTCGGTGGCAATGGCGGGTTTCAGCCAGCCCACGCGCAGCTGCTCGCATCCGACCTCGACGACGACACGCTCGTTCGCTACATCGACCGCTACATGATCTACTACGTGCGCACCGCCGATCGTCTCCAGCGCACCGCTCGCTGGATGGAGGAGCTGCCCGGTGGCATCGACCACGTGCGCGAAGTCGTCATCGATGACTCGCTCGGCCTTGCCAACGAGCTTGAGGCCGCGATGTTGAAGCACGTCGACAATTACGAGGACGAATGGGCGGCGACCCTCGCCGACCCTGAACGCCTGCGCAGGTTCCGGAGCTTCGTCAACGCACCGGAATCCCCGGATGTCGGGTTTCCGAGGGTCGCCGAACGCGAGCAATTCCGACCAGCGACGGCCGAAGAGGTCGCAGACCCAGCGACCGTGCTGCTCGCAGGCCCGACGATCCCAGTGCGAGGGCGCTCATGAGCGGCCGGGTGACCCTCGTCGGCGGCGGACCAGGCGCAGAAGAGCTCATGACGGTTGGCGCGATGCGGGCCCTCGCCGACGCCGACGTCGTGCTCTATGACCGCCTCGCCCCCCACGAACGGCTCGCCGAACTCGCCCCGAAAGCGCTGCTCATCAACGTCGGCAAGCTCCCCGGCCACCACCCCATCAGCCAGCAGGGCATCGAGCTCCTCATGGTCGACCACGCGAATGCCGGAGCGCACGTCGTGCGGCTCAAAGGCGGCGACCCGTACGTCTTCGGTCGCGGCAGCGAAGAGGTCATCGCGTGCCAGGAGGCTGGCATCCCCGTCGAGGTGATCTCTGGCGTGACGAGTGCGATCGCGGTGCCGGCCGCCGCCGGCATCCCGCTCACTCACCGCGGTGTGAGCCGGCTCTTCACGGTCGTTTCGGGACACGCACCCCTCAGTGAGGACGAGCTCAAACACCTCGCGGGCCTCGGCGGAACCATCGTCGTACTCATGGGAGTGAGCACGCTGCCGCAGCTCGCCGCGGGGCTCCAGCGTCACGGGGCGTCACACGACCTCCCTGTCGCCATCATCGAGCGCGGCTTCAGCCAGCAGCAGAAGACGACAGTCTCCGAGCTCGGATCCATCGTTGCGGATGCCACGCTGGCCGGTGTCGCGGCACCCGCCGTGCTTGTCGTTGGCGAGGTGGTTCGCCTCGCACACGACGGCGACAGCACCGCGACACGTGTCATGCGCTCGGCAGAACTCATGGTCGAGGGGTCATGAATGGCGCCGGCGCCGCCAATGTGGTGCAGGCTTGGACTATGACGGATGCCACGCCCCCCGCACCCGAGCTTGCGGTGCCCGGCTTCCGCGCGAATCAGCTCGAGGGGTTTCGCATCGGCGTCACCTCCCACCGCCGCAGCGAGGACCTCATCGACGCATTCGAGCGCCGCGGGGCCACCGTCATGCACGCACCGACGCTCCGGGTGACGCATGCGCAAGCCGATGGGCCCGTCATTGTCGACACGCGCACCATCATTGCCGCCGAACCCGACGTGCTGCTCGCCACGACCGGCTATGGGGTACGCCGCTGGTTCGAGGTCGCCGATGCCGCCGGAGTCGGCCATGAGCTCACTGTCGCACTCAGCCGGGCTCGCATTCTTGTGCGCGGGCCGAAGGCGCGCGGGGGCATCCGGGCTGCCGGCCTGGATGACGACGGAATGAGCGACAGCGAGACGACCGAATCGCTCGTGTCAAAAGCCCTCGCCGAGTTGCCGCCAGGGCAGACGATCGCCGTGCAGTTGCACGGCCACACCGACGAGGTGCAGCTTGGACGCCTGCGCGAACACCACACGGTGCTCACGGTAGCGCCATACAGCTGGACGCACCTTGGCAGCACCGACGAGCGCGTGCAGAAACTTGTCGAGGCCGTGTGCGCACGGGCACTCGATGCCGTGACATTCACGAGTGCGCCATCCGTTGACGCCCTCTTCATCGCCGCCGAATGCATGGAACTGCTCGAGCCGTTGCACGAGGCATTGCGTTCCGACGTGCTCGCCGCCGCGGTCGGGCCCGTCACCGCCGCTCCCCTCCGCGCCGCCGGCATCACACCCATCCAGCCAGACCGGTTCAGGATGGGCGCCCTCATCAGGCTGCTGTGCGAAGACCTCGAGACGAACCGGGTGCAGCGCATCGACACGCTCCACGGCCGCCTCGTGCTGCGGGGACAGCTCGTAGAACTCGACGAACTCCGCACAATGCTCGCGCCGACACCGCTCGCACTCCTGAGACGCCTCGCCGTTGCGCCCGGCGCGGTCGTCTCGCGCGCCGACCTTGTCGCGGCGATGCCGGGCATCCGCGACGACCACGTCATGGAGGTTGCCCTCAGCAGGCTGCGGCAGTCCCTCGGGCGACCTGGAGTCGTGAGCACCGTCGTGAAACGGGGCTACCGACTCGCGGTGTGAGCCACAACAGACTCGTCAGCCGGCCCGGCGTCAGTCGTTCTGTGCAGCGTCGGATGCCGCGGCATCCGCCTTCTGCACTGGCGGGTCAACCGCCTCAGCGTCGTCACCCTCAAGCTCCTCAAAGAGCCCTGGCGGCGGCGTGACCGTGAGGGTGCCAGCTTCGATGTCAACACTCGGCACGATGGCCTTCACGAAGGGCACGAGCACGACGTCGCCCTCGCTGCGCTCGACGTGGAGCAGATCTTGCGACGGAAGGTGGTCGAGTCGTGCCACACGCCCGATGACAGCACCGTCGCGGACGACCAAGAGCCCGACGAGTTGGTGGTCGAACCACGCATCCTCTTCATCGGTGCCCTGATCGAGATCTTGGTCGATCCAGAGGATCGCCTTGAGGAGCGACTCGGCGGCCGTGCGGTCTGGCACGTCTTTGAAGAACGCCACAGGCTGAAGGTTGTACCAGCGGAGCTCGATGAGCTCCAGGGTCTTGCCGTGCCACGGCGAACTCGTCGGCACCTGAAGGGTGAACACGGAGCCCGGCACGAAACGTCGTGCCGGGTCATCCGTATACAACTCGATCTTGATCGCGCCCTTGAGGCCGTGAGCCTTGGTGAGGCGACCGACCCGCAGCTGGGTCGTGTTGGGGCCAGCGTCTCTAGAAATCGGTATCCACCACGTCGACGCGAACCTTCTTGCCGTCGGCAATGGCCGACACGAGCGTGCGAAGCGCCTTGGCGGTGCGACCGGAGCGACCGATCACGCGGCCGAGGTCCTCGGGGTGCACGCGCACCTCGAGGACATCGCCACGCGGGGTGCTCCTGGCGTCGACCGAGACCTCGTCAGGGTGATCGACGATCCCCTTGACAAGGTGTTCAAGCGCGGCAGCAAGCAACGGACTATGCCTTGTCGGCGTCGGCAGCAGCCTCGGCCTCGGCGGGCGCCGCAGTCTCGTCGGCGGGAGCCTCAGCAGGCGCTTCGTCCTTCTTGGCCGGAGCCTCTGCCTTCTTCGGCTTGAGGACTGGCTTCTTCTTGTCGTCGGCGACGAAGGCCTCCTTGGGCTCCTTCACCTTGACGGTGGAGACGGCCTTGGCGTCACCCTTGAACTTGCCCCAGTCGCCCGTGAGCTTGAGGATGGCGGCGACCTGCTCGGTCGGCTGTGCGCCCACGCCGAGCCAGTACTGCGCGCGCTCCGAGTCGACCTCGATGAACGAGGGCTCTTCGGTCGGGTGGTACTTGCCGATCTCCTCGATCACGCGACCGTCGCGCTTGGTGCGCGAGTCGGCGACGACGATGCGGTAGTACGGTGCACGGATCTTGCCCATGCGCTTCAAACGGATCTTAACAGCCACAATTCTCCTGTGTTTCTAGATATGGGAGCGAACTGACAGCCGTGAGCGTGGGGGCACACTCGGCCAGAAAGGTCTAATGGATCCCGGCGCCACCTGATTAGAGGGTCGGATGACGCGGGCTCAACGCTCTATTCTGCCAGAGTTTCGCGCGCAGCGCGTACGCGGTGCGCGGTCTTCGCGTCGGGGCGCTCGCCCGGCGACGAGCGGCGGCTCAGCGCGACCCCCACGAGGCACAGCATCCCGCCGATGATCGCGAGGGGCGTCGGCACCTCGCCGAGCAGCGCGAGCCCGAGCAGCACGACGAGGGTCGGCACAATGTAGGTCGTGACCCCGAGCCTGCCGGCGGGCATGCGCCCGAGAGCATATGCCCAGGTGCTGAAGGCGATGGCGGTCGGCACGAGGCCGAGATAGACGACGCCCGCGATCGCGAGCGGCGGTGCCGCCGCGGCCTGGGTGAGCAGTTCACCGGCGAACGGCAGGCAGGCGATCGCTCCGACCGCGCAGCCCATCCAGGTGACCTGGGCGGCCGGTAGGCGTTGCAACACCGGTTTTTGGCACAGCACGCCGATCGCGTAGGTGAGGGCGGCGAGGAGCGCCCACGCGACCCCGACCCCGTCGCCAAGACCGGAGGCACCCATGCCGATGCCGATGAGCACAACACCGGCAAACGCGACACCGGCACCGATCGCCAGCCAGCGCGGCACACCCTCGCCGAGAAACACCCCGGCGCCGAGCGCGATGAGAAGGGGGCCGATGTTGACGATCATCGCCGTCGTGCCGGCGTCGAGAGTGTGCTCCGCAATGTTGAGGGCGACGTTGTAGATGCCAAACCACGCGAGCCCGAAAATCACGACGAGCAGCCACTCTCGCCGCGTCGGCCGCACCCAGCGGCGGCCGATGAGCATCAGCGAGAGGGCCGCCGTGCCGACAAGAAGCCGGCCGAGCGCGAGAGCACCGCCAGAAAAATCGTCGGCAGCAACACGGATCACGATGAATGCACTCGCCCAAGCGAGGAGGGTCACGACAATGGCGAGCAGAACCCGCGAGCCCACAGCTGGGGCGGCGTTCGAGGTCATGCGATCACGCTAGCGGTCGCCACCGACCTGCGCCGTGGCATCCGCAGCCCGTGGCACCAACGCGTGGAAATCAGGCAGCAACGCGACGGGCATTGTGCTCGCCACGCCACGCCAGCCACGACTTCACCCGCTCGATGTCGTAGACCGGGCCGACGAGCCCGATCGTGAAGAGACTCGCACCGAGGGCGACGAGCTCGTCTGCGGCGGCGGGCCCGACGGCTCCCCCGCCCGTGCCGACCGGCATGCGGCCAACTTCGGTCGAGATCTCGATCTCGCTCGTATCGCGGCCGACCGCGCGGCCGTGCTCCGCGAGAATGCCGAGCTTGCGTTCGAGGGTCGCCGCATCGGAGAAGCTGTGCCAGATGTTCGCATGCTCAGCGACGATGCGGAGCGTCTTCTTCTCACCCCCACCGCCAATGAGGATGGGGATGTCCCGCGTCGGCGCAGGGTTCAGCTTCGACCAGCGCTCGCGAATGACCGGCAGGTCACGAGCGAGCGCGTTGAGCCTGCTGCCGGCCGTGCCGAACTCATAGCCGTATTCGCTGTAGTCCCGCTCGAACCAACCAGAACCGGTGCCGAAGATGAACCGACCCTCTCCACCCTTCGCGCTGATGTGGTCGATCGTGCGTGCCATGTCGGCCTGCAGGTTCGCATTGCGATAGCTGTTGCAGTTCACGAGCGCCCCAAGCTCAACCCGCGAAGTCTGCTCGGCGAGCGCCGCGAGCATCGTCCACGATTCGAAGTGCAGACCGTCCGGCTCGCCAGAGAGCGGAAAGAAGTGGTCCCAGTTGAAGAGGACATCGACACCGAGCTCCTCAAGCTCGGTCGCAGCATCGCGGATGCGCTCGTACGGCACGTGCTGCGGCGCAAGCTGCACGCCGATGCGGATGGGGCGAGTCGTCGTCGTCATGCCTCAAGACTATGCACACGCGTCACCGTCCATGCACCCTCGACGCTGGCGTTGCACCCTCAACCCCCGGCATGGTTCACCCGGGGTTCATCGCACGGCCACCCTGCGGCATCCGCCCCGTGGCCCCACCAGCGGATGCTTGACGCATGAGAGTCGCGCTGGTCGCCGAATCATTCCTCCCCCACATGAATGGGGTGACGCATTCGCTCCTGCGGATCATCGATCACCTCTCCGAGCGAGGCGACGAGGTGCTCGTGTTGGCGCCGAGCGATGCCCAGCTGCCGAAGGAACTCGCCGGATTCGACATTGAGGGCCTGCCGGCCTTCGCGCTCCCGAGCTATCGCAACGTGCGCATCGCCACCGTCACCGTGAACCGCGTCGCGAAGTCGCTCCGCCGGTTCCGCCCCGATGTCGTGCACCTCGCCTCACCGTTTGTGCTCGGCCTGCAGGCCGCCATCGCGGCGGAGCAACTCGGCATCCCCACCGTCGCGGTGTATCAAACGGATGTCCCGGCCTACGCCACCCGCTACGGCTTTCCCGGTGCGGAGCCGCTGCTGTGGCGCCAGGTGCAGCGCATCCACCAGCGCACGACCCTCACGCTGGCGCCCTCGAGCTACGCGGAGCGGCAACTCACGGAGCACCGCATCGAACGTGTGCGGCGGTGGGGCCGCGGGGTCGACACCGTCCGCTTCGCGCCGGAGCACCGCGACGAGGCGTGGCGGGCGCGGGTGGCGCCGAACGGGGAACGCATCGTCGGCTACGTCGGCAGGCTCGCCTCGGAGAAGCAGGTGGAGGACCTCCGCGTGCTCGCCACGCTGCCGGGGGTGAAGCTCGTGATCGTCGGTGGCGGGCCGCTGCGGGCACGCCTTGAGGAGCTCATGCCAACGGCGCATTTCGCCGGGTTCCTCGGTGGCGACGAACTCGGGCGTGCCCTCGCCTCTTTCGACGTGTTTGTGCATCCGGGCGAGCTCGAGACCTTCTGCCAGACCATCCAGGAGGCGATGGCGAGTGGCGTGCCCGTCGTCGCGACGGGCCGTGGCGGGCCGGTCGACCTGGTCGACTCGAGCCGCACCGGCTGGCTCTACGCGCCCGGCAACCTGCACGAGCTCCGCGATCGCGTCGCAGACCTCATCGGTGACGATGCAAAACGTCGAGCATTCGGCGAGGCCGGCCGCACCGCCGTGCTGCCGCGGACCTGGTCGTCGCTGTGTGATGCGCTCATCGGTCACTACTCCGATGCGCTCGAACTGCACCGCGTGCGCCCGTCCGGCGGATGGCCCGTCACGCCGGGAGTCAGAACCCCTGTCGTCCCAGCGCGCCCTGCTCACTGAACCGCAGCGCCGCCGTTGGCTGGGCGATGATGGGGGCGTGATAACGCTCGAAATTGCCGACGGGGTGTGGCTGCGCGCAGCAGCCCCCTCCACGCTGGAGGTCAGGGCTGAATTCGCGCACGGGCTCCTCTCCCCCGGCGAACGCCTGCGCTTCGACGGCACCGCATCCGCGCTCGCACGCGAGCGACTGCTGTGGGGGCGGATGCTGCTGCGCGAGCTTGCCGCAGAGCTCGCCGGCTGTGCGGCCCACGAGGTGGGGGTGACGGCTCGCTGCCCCGACTGCGGGGGTGAACACGGACGCCCCGTCGTGACGGTGCCGGGGGCGACAGCACTGGTGGCGAGCGTGTCGGCATGCGCGGGGATGGTGGTCGTGGCGGTCGCGGCCGCGGCATCCGTAGGGGTCGACGTAGAGAAGCGCACACCCGACGACGCCGAGCGCCTCGCCGGCCTTCGCGAGCAGCTGCGCGACGGGGCCGGGGACACCTTGATGCGGTGGACGGTGGCCGAGGCGGTGCTCAAGGCCGACGGCCGGGGGTTGCGGCTGGACCCGCTCCGAGTGGACTCCGGCCCCGACCACGCCACGCTCGACGGCACGCGCTACCGGCTCAGCACTCGCGACCTGTCGTCTGACGTCACCGTCACCGTCGCCTGGCGCGAGCGGTAGGCAGGCTCGGGAGCGCCGGGGAGAGGAGCCACGCGTCGAGCATGGGGTCGAGCGATGTGTCGCTATACCTGGCGAGGTGGGCACGGAAGTCGTCGGTCGTCACCACCGCGTGCCGGTGCTCGGCAGTCCAGTCGCGCAGCATCCTGAAGAACGCGTCGTCGCCGATCGTGAGGCGTATGGCGTGGAGTGTCAGGGCACCGCGCTTGTAGATGCGGTCATCGAACATGTCCGCGCCGCCGGGATCCGCGAGCGTGATGTCCTGCGGGAGCCCACGGAGCTTTGCGTGGAAGCTTCGGGCGATCGCGGCGGCAGAGCGCCCGCCGCGGTGTTCCTCCCACAGCCACTCGGCGTAGCACGCGAACCCCTCGTTGAGCCAGATGTGGCGCCACTCCGCAAGGCCGACACTGTTGCCGAACCACTGGTGTGCGAGTTCGTGGGCGACCAGCCGCTCCTCACCGCCGTCACCGTCAATGTGGTTCGCGCCAAAGATCGCCATCGACTGCGCTTCGAGCGGGATCTCGAGCTCGTCGTCTGTCACGATCGCCGTGTAGCTGCCGAGCGGGTATTCCCCGAATGCTTGGACGAAGCATCGCATCATCTCCGGCAGCAGCGCGAAGTCGGCGTAGACCCGATCACGCAGCTCCGGCGGGAACGCCAGTCGGCCCGCGACAGGGCCCAGCTCGACGCGCTCGACCGTGTAGTGCCCGATCTGCACGGTCGCGAGGTAGGTCGATGTCGGTTCAACCTGCTCGTAGTGCCAGGTCCCCCGCCCGGAGGCGACCGTGTGGGCGGCGAGCACCCCGTTGCACAGCACGGTGTAGGCCTGCTCGGTCGTGACCCGGATGCTGTAGGTGGCGCGATCCACCGGATGGTCGTTGCACGGGAACCACGTCGGGGCACCGGAGGGCTGTGACGCGACGATGACCCCGTCGTTCAGCTCCTCCCAGCCGACGAGCCCCCACGGGCTGCGACGCGGTGCCGGCGACCCCGAATAGTCCACGACGATCGTGAACGGCGTGCCCGCTGGGATGGGGCGCGATGGCGCGACCGTGAGCTTGCCGGGCGCCTGCTTGATCGCCGCCTTGCGCCCCTCGACCGTGACCTTCGACGCCTGCAGTCGGCTGAGGTCAAGGCTGAAGCGTGAGAGTTCGTGCGTGCTCACGGCGGTGATCGTCGCGCGCGCGTCGAGTCGATTCGTCGCCATCCTGTAGCGCAGCTCGAGGTCGTAGTGGTCGACCGAGTAGCCGCCGTTGCCGCTCGTTGGCACGTACGGGTCGCCCGCCGTTCGGGCGCCGACGGTCGCGGCCGTCATCGTGTGGCGTGATAGTCGCGGGTCGTGACGTCATGCCACGGGCCGATCGGGTTGCCGCTCCAGCGGCTGCCGACGGGCACGAGTTCGCCGCGCATCACGAGCGACACGGGTCCGACGGTCGCGTGAGCGCCGATGCGCGCGGCGGGGAGGATGACGCTGTGGGGCCCGAGTGTCGCGCCCTCGTCGAGGGTGACGGTGTCCATGCTCATGATTCGATCATGAAACAGGTGTGTCTGCACAACGCAGCCCCGATTCACCGTCGCGCCGTCGCCCAGCACCGCGAGATCGGATTCTGGCAGCCAGTACGTCTCGCACCACACGCCGCGCCCGATCGTCGCACCCATACTGCGGAGCCACCAGACGAGGGCCGGGGTGCCGCCGGCCGCGTGAGCGAACCACGGGGCCGCGAGCATTTCGACGAACGTGTCCGCGAGTTCGGTGCGCCATACGAACGACGACCAGAGCGGATGCTCGACCGCGGGGATGCGCCCCACCAGAATCCATTTCGCCACAGTGCTGACGCCCGCCGCCGCAGCGCCGGCGAGCATCATGACGATGCCGCCGAGGAGGGCGGCCCACCACGCCCCGAAACTCTCGGCGAGCCCCGCGAAGACGAGGATGACCGCGTAGCCGAGCCCCACCGTTGCGACGACGGGAACAATGCGGCCGGCCTCCCAGAGCGCACGGGCGATCCTGAGACGCGCTGGCGGGTTGAAGGTGAGGCTGTCGTCTGCCGCCGCGACCGTGCGGCGCAAGCGCACGGCGGGCGAGCCGAGCCACGACGACCCCGCCTTCGACTTGCGCGGTGCGGCGGAAAGCACCGCGATGAGTCCGTCCTTTGGCACACGGTGACCTGCCGGCACCATGCCTGAATTGCCGATGAACGCACGTTTGCCGATCTCGACCTCGGCGACCCTGAGCCATCCACCGCCGAGTTCGTAGGTCGCAATCATGGTGTCATCGGCGAGGAACGTGCCGTCGCGCACGGTGGTCATCGACGGCACCAACAGCACGGTGGATGCTTCGACGTCACGCCCAATCGTCGCCCCGAGCATCCGCAGCCAGATGGGGGTGAACAGGCTCGAGTAGATCGGAAAGAGGAGCGTGCGGCTCAGGTCGAGTAGGCGTTCGATGCTCCACACCTGCCAGCCGACACGGCTTCGCACGGGGTGGACGCCCTCGGTGATGCCGATGCCGAGGATGCGAACGAGCACAACCACGAGGCCGGCGAGAACGAGCCCCGCGATCAGCGTCGCCGGGATCAGCACCGCGACACCGCGCACCGCCGCATCTGCGAGCGAATCAGCGCCACGCATCCCGAGCGCGACGATGACGGCACCCGCGAGCAGCGCGATCACGGGCACCGCGGAGACGACGATCGAGGATGCGCCGTACGCGGCGACCCATCGTGACGCGCGGGGCGGACGCTCGTCAGGCCACCACGCGCGGGCCTTGCCGACACGCTGCGCCGGCGACCCAGCCCACAGCTGGCCAGACTGCACGCGACCGAAGACGGCCGACCCTGGCGCTATCTCGGCGTCGCGCCCGATCTTCGTGCCTGGCAAGAGTGTGCTGCGCGCGCCCACCGTGCTGTTCGCGCCGATGCGAATTTCGCCAATCCTGACGATGTCGCCGTCGATCCAGTAGCCGGCAAGGTCCACTTCGGGTTCGACGGAGGCGCCTGCACCGATCCGGAGCATTCCCGTGACAGGAGGCAGCGTGTGGAGATCGACATCCGGCCCGATGGTGGCACCCAGCGCGCGCGCGTAGTACGTGATCCAGGGTGCGCCAGCGATGCTCACGGCGCCCACCTGTTGCGAGACCTGTTCCGCAAGCCAGAGGCGCAGGTGCACCCAGCCCCCGCGGGGGTGGTCGCCTGGCCGCACCCCGAGCAAGAGGGCGCGGGCCAAGACGACCGAAATCGCCATCCTGCCGAACGGCGTCGCAAAGATGAGGAGGGCTGGCAGCAGCACCACGAGCGGCACGGAGGGAAGGAAGTCGAAGCCGCCGAACCAGCCGAGCACGGTGCCCGCCGTGAGCGCATACAGCACCCAGCGCACCCCTCCGAGCATGAGGAGCGGCACACCGAGCACGGTCTGCCAGACCTGCATCGACAGGGGCGTTGGCGTGACCCGGTGGAACTCGCGCGGCGCGGTGGGTCGATCGCTGAAGCGGGATTCGAGCACATCCGCCATTGCGCCGAGCCGCGGATGCGCATAGATATCCGCGACCGTGAACTCCGGGTCGCGCTCACGGATCCTGCCCACGAGCTGAGCGGCCGCGAGCGAGCTGCCGCCCAGGTCGAAGAAGTTGGCGTCGTCATCGACGACGGGCACACCGAGGACCTCCTGCCAGCGTGCCGCGAGCTCGGCGCGGAGACCCGCGAGCCCCGACCCCTCGCCATCTTCTGAGGTTTCGACGCCCGGCAGCGGCCATGGGAGCGCTGCCTTGTCGATCTTGCCCGAGGTGCGCGTCGGCAGCTCATCGACGATCGCGAGGACGGGGACCAGCGCGGCCGGAAGCTCCTCGCGCAGTCGCCGGAGTGCTGCACCGCGGTCAAACTCGCGACCCTCGGCGACGGCGAGATACCCCACCAACACCTGGTTGCCGGCATCCGTTGTGCGCACCGCAACGGCGGCACCCCCGACCGCGTCGAGCGCCTGCAACGCCGCCTCGATCTCACCGAGTTCGATGCGGCGCCCGCCGACCTTGACCTGGTCGTCCGCGCGCCCCTGAAAGACGAGGCCAGCGCGCTCGAAACGCACAAGGTCGCCGCTACGATACGCCCGCGCCCAGCCGAGACTCTCGTGCGGCGCGTACTTCTCGGCATCTTTCTCCGGGTCAAGATACCGGCCGAGCCCAACGCCGCCGATGATGAGCTCGCCCGTCTCTCCCTCGGCAACCCTCCGACCATCGGCGTCGATGACCGCGAGGTCCCAGCCATCGAGCGGCAGGCCGATGCGCACGGGGTCGCTGCCGTCGAGCAGGGACCCGCACGCGACAACGGTCGACTCGGTGGGTCCGTAGGTATTCCAGACTTCGCGGCCGTCGATGGCAAGACGTGCCGCGAGCTCGGGCGGACACGCCTCGCCCCCGAAGATCAGGAGGCGCACGTTCTCGAGCGACTCCGGCGGCCAGAGTGCCGCGAGCGTCGGCACGGTCGAGACGACCGTGATGCTCCGCGCGGTCAACCACGGCCCCAGGTCCATGCCGCTCCGCACGAGGGCGCGCGGGGCCGGCACGAGACAGGCGCCGTGCGCCCACGCGAGCCACATCTCCTCGCACGATGCGTCAAACGCCACCGAAAGCCCCGCGAGGACGCGGTCGCCGGGCGCAAGCGGTTCGCGCTGGAGGAACATGCGCGACTCGGCGTCGACGAACGCCGCCGCCGAGCGGTGGGTCACCGCGACCCCCTTCGGGCGACCGGTGGAGCCAGAGGTGAAGATGATCCACGCATCATCCTCTGGCCGGGGTGGGGTGACGATCGGCTGCGAATGGGTGCTCGCGTGTGGTGGCGACGATTCGAAGAGCGCGTCGGTGCCGGTCGAGCCGCTCGTACCGCGCTCGAACCGCCCATCGCCCGTGATGACACCGGTCACGCCAGCGTCACCGAACACGAGATCGGCCCGCTCCTGCGGGTCGTCCGCGTCAACAGGCACGTAGGCCGCGCCCGCGGCCAGCACGGCGAGGATCGAGATATACAGTTCCGACGAGCCAGAGGCCATGCGGATGCCGACGCGATCGCCCCGCCGCACCCCGTCGGACTGCAGGCGGGCCGCCACCCGCACGACGCGCGCCATGAGCTCGCGATAGCTCAGCGCGCCCTTCGAATCCTCGATCGCCGACGCCTCAGGATGCCGCGCGGTCGTCTCGCGGAGGATGTCGAGCAGGGTTCGGGGCGCGGCGGCGAGTCGCCCGCGGGCAAGCACGTCCTGCACTTCGTCGTCGCTCATGCCCGTGCTCCAATCGGCGCCTGCTCCGCCGCTGGGATCACGCGACTCGAACGGGGCCTCACGCTACGGTCGGAGAGCAAACAGCCGGTGAACGAGCGGTGACGCGCCTAGCGTCGTGCAGATGCGAGAAGCTCGGTGAGCTGCGCCTTCGTGAGCCGCGAGTATCCGGTTAGCCCGGCCGCCTTCGCGTCAGCCCGAAGCTGCGCAACCGTCGGCGAACTCGATGCAGCCGCCGGCTTCGCGGGCGTTTCTGCATTCGCGGGCGTCGCCGCCTTCTTCGGCGTCGCCACCTTCGCAGGCTTTTCCGCCGTCGCGGGAGTCTCCGCCTTCGCCGGCGTTTTCAGCGTTTCCGACTTTGCCTTCGCGGGCTTCTTCGGCGTCGCTGCCTTCTTTGACTTCTCACCCTTCTTCGGCTTCTCGTTCTTCTTCGACTTCTTCGACTTCTTCGTGGGTGAGACCGTCTTGCCGGTCACTTCTGCAAGGCTTTCCCGCAGCCTGCCTGCCAATGCGGCAGCATCCCTGCGGGTCGACTTCGCGGCATCCGATGCAGCGGCGATCGCCACCGCGATGGCCTTCTCGGCGTCCGCGATCGCCTTCTTCGCAAGCTTCTCGGTCTTCTTCTGCTCGGCCATGCATCCTCTTTCGGTCGACGTGGTCGCGGAGTGCGCGGTGAGACCATATTGCCCCACCGCCGGGCACACACGGGGATGCGACATCCGCTGCGCTAGAGTTTTGCGGCACACTGCGGCACCGTGCCGAGCAGTGGGTGAAGGGACGGTGAACGTCGTGGTGACGCAGAGCGACGAACGAGCCTCCGGCTATGCCGAACTCGCCGCGATCGAACGCTCCGGCTTCATCGAGAGCCGCCACTTCGGTTCCCTCATCGCGCTCGACGGCGCCGGCGCGGCGGCGATCGAACTCGGTGCGGCGGATGCCACGATGCTGCCCCGCTCGACCGTCAAACCCCTGCAGACGGTTGCGATGCTCACGGCGGGTGCGACGCTCGACGCGAGCCAGCTCGCCATCGCCGCCGCAAGTCACACGGGTGAAGACGCCCACGTCGATGCCGCAAGGAGCATGCTCGCCGCCGCCAGACTCGACGACACCGCGCTGCAGTGCCCCGTCGACCGTCCGAGCGACCGCGCGACCCACGAGCGGCTCGTCCGCGCGGGCGAGGCCCGCAGCTCCGTGCGCATGAACTGCTCGGGCAAGCACGCGGCCATGCTGCTCACGTGCGTCGAGAACGGCTGGTCAACGACCGACTACCTCGACCCAGGGCACCCCCTGCAACGGCACATCATGGCGACAATGACGGAGTACACGGGGGTCGAGGTCGAACACACGGCCATCGACGGTTGTGGCGCCCCCCTCTTCAGCACGACCGTGCGCGGCATCGCGACCGCGTTCCGCAGGCTTGTCACCGCGGAGCCTGGCAGCGCGGCGCGCACGGTGGCTGACGCGATGCGACAGCATCCGTACCTCGTTGGGGGCAGCGGCAACCCGAACACACGCCTCATGGAACTGCTGCCCGGAGTTGTCGCGAAGGGCGGCGCCGAGGGCGTCATCGGGGTTGCGACGGCCGAGGGGCACGCCGTCGCCATGAAGATCATCGACGGCAATGCCCGCGCGACAACCCTGGTGGCGCTGCACGCGCTCCGGATGCTCGGGGTCGACGTCGATGCAGCTGGTGAACTGCTCGACGTGCCCGTGCTCGGCGGCGCCGCACCGGTTGGCGCGATCAGGCCGGGCGCCGACCTCAGGTCAGCCCGCGCTCGGCGCTCTTAGGACTCGTCAGCCCGTCATCGACATACTGCCGAGGATGCGCCACGCGAGCGCCTCGTCACCCTCGACCTGCACAGCGCCCTCGGCGGGTTCGCGACGCCCGCCGGCGAGCACAATGTACGACTCGAGGTCGAGCCGGATGCGCGCGGTCGGCGACGACGGAACGTCGCCAAGCGGCATGCCCCGACCCTCATCGGTCACGGTAAACGCCACGGGCGGCGCCCCGATGAGTTCAAAGACGACCGTCGTGCCTGCCGGTGCTTTCGCGCGCTTCGCCACGACATAGCCGAGGCTTTCGGCGAAGTAGCGTGCCGTGTGGAGCGCCGGCGGCGACGCAAGACCGCCGGGCAGGCCGACGGCGCGTCGGATGTCCTGCTCGTGCATCCACACGTCGAGGGCGCGATTGCGCAGGAGCGTCTCCCACGTCCACGAGAGACCGGGCACGCCGAGCGCTGGCTTGGCCGAGGCATCCGTCGGTGGGTTTGCCGCGAGCGCCGCGAACCGTGCGTCGGCCGAGACGCGAATCTCGGTGATGATGTCGGCCGGCGCGTGCTCTCGGCGGGCGACGACGCCGCCCTCCGTGTATTCGGTCGGTGGGGCGGTGAGGTGTGCGCCGGCACCAGCATCGATGACCGGCTCGGGCGTGCCTGCCAGCACCGACTCGAGGTGGGCGACGTGCGAGGCGACCGCCTTGACGTCCCACCCCGGCAGGTCGGTCGGCTGCGACCACGCGGCATCCGGAAGCTCGTGCAGCAGTGCGATGAAGTCGTCGATGGCCCGCTGCCCGACAGCGATGTACGAGGCAAGCCGTTCTTGATCACTCATGTCGAACACACTACCCAGCGGCGCCGCACGTGAGCCTGTCGCGCCTCGTGCTGTCAGCGACCGCCGAGCATCTTCTGCAGCGCCGCGAGCTCCTCTTCGCTCGGACCGCCCTCGCCACCAGCGGCACCCGCACCGAGACCGAAACCCGAGCCGGTGGGGGCAGTCGGCGCGGGGCCCGCCGCGAGTGCAGCCTGCTCCGCCGCACGCTTTGCGGGGTTGCCAGAGCGCGACTTCTTTTGCGGGGCTTTGCCCTTCTTCTTGCCGCCGAAGCTCCCGCCGGGCATCGGGCCCATCCCAGGGATCTGCGGCACGCCGCCCTTCGCGACCGTCTTCATCATCTTTGCGGCCTGCTCGAACCGCGCCACAAGGCCATTGACCTCGGTGACGGTGGTGCCGGAGCCGCGGGCGATGCGCAGCCGGCGTGAGCCGTTGAGCAACTTGGGGTTCTGGCGCTCGGCCCGCGTCATCGACTGGATGATCGCTTCGGTGCGCGTGAGCTCCGACTCGTCGAAGTTCTCGAGGTGGTCTTTCATGCCGCGGGCGCCCGGCAGCATGCCGATGAGCCCCTTGAGGGAACCCATCTTTTTGAGCTGCTGCATCTGGGCGAGGAAGTCTTCGAGGGTGAAGGAGTCGGTCGCGAACTTCTCGGCGACCTTCTGCGCCTCGCCCTCATCGAAGTTCTTCTGCGCCTGCTCGATGAGGGTGAGGATGTCACCGAGGTCGAGGATGCGGCTCGCCATGCGCTCGGGGTGGAACGGCTCGAACTCGTCGAGGCGCTCGCCCGTGCTCGCGAAGATGATGGGGCGACCCGTGACGGAGGCGACCGAGAGCGCAGCGCCACCGCGGGCGTCACCGTCGAGCTTCGTGAGCACAACACCCGTGAAGTCGACTCCCTCCTGGAAGGCCTTCGCCGTCGCGACCGCGTCTTGACCGATCATGGCGTCGATGACGAAGAGCACCTCGTCGGGGTCGACCGCCTTGCGGATGTCGGCGGCCTGCTTCATCATTTCGGCGTCGACACCGAGACGGCCGGCGGTGTCGACGATGACCACGTCGTGCACCTTGTCCTTCGCGAACTTGATGGCATCTTTGGCGACCTTGACCGGGTTGCCGACGCCGTTGCCGGGCTCCGGCGCAAAGACCTGCACCCCCGCCTGCTCGCCGACGATCTGCAGCTGGGTGACCGCGTTGGGGCGCTGGAGGTCGGCCGCGACGAGGAGCGGTGTGTGACCCTCGCCAGCGAGCCACTTGGCAAGCTTGCCCGCGAGCGTCGTCTTGCCGGCACCCTGGAGGCCGGCGAGCATGATGACGGTCGGGGCGGTCTTGGCGAACTGCAGCCGGCGCTGCTCGCCACCAAGAATCTGCACGAGCTCGTCGTTGACAATCTGCACCACCTGCTGGGCGGGGTTCAGCGCCTTGCTCACCTCGTCGCCGAGTGCACGCTCCCGCACGGCAGACGTGAACTGCTTGACGACGTCGAGCGCGACATCCGCCTCGAGCAGGGTGCGACGAATTTCGCGCACCGTGCCGTCGATGTCGGCCGGGCTGAGTTTGCCTTTGCCGCGGAGGTTCTTGAAGGTATCCGCGAGGCGGTCGGTGAGGTTTCCAAAAGTGGCCATGGTGCCCATAGTTTAACTTGTATGACCTCAATGCCGCTCATCGTCCCCTTCGGCGGTGCCACCCCTCAGATCGCCGCCACTGCCTGGGTCGCCCCCACAGCGACCCTCATCGGCCGCGTGACGCTCCACGCAGAGTCGAGCGTCTTCTACGGCACGGTGCTGCGGGCGGATGTTGACAGCATCACGCTCGGCGAGCGCAGCAACCTGCAGGACAACGTGACGGTGCACTGTGACGCTGGCATTCCAACGACAATCGGTGCCGGCGTGAGTGTCGGGCATGCTGCCGTGCTCCACGGCTGCACGATCGAGGATGACTGCCTGATCGGCATGAGCGCGACGGTGCTGAACCGGGCCGTCATCGGTGCCGGCTCGCTCGTCGCGGCGGGGGCCGTGGTGCTCGAGGGCACGGTGGTTCCGCCCGGCTCGCTCGTCGCCGGAGTGCCAGCGAAAGTGCGGCGCGAGCTCAGCGAGGAGGAGCGCGCGGGCCTGCGCGAGAACGGCGTGCGGTATGTCGGCTACAAGGAGCTGCACCGTGAGGCACTCGGAGAATAGCCGCCGCGTTTCTCCACGGGAGCTCCTCCACGGGATTAGTTGGACTGAGTACAGCTAAGCTGACCGGGTGGTCGACATCATCCGCCCGGGCTTCGCTCCCGACTTTGTTCCGTATGCGCAGGGCTGGGAACTCCAGCGCCGCATCCACCGACGCGTCGCCGACGGGAGTGCGCCCGACACCCTCGTGCTGCTCGAGCACGAACCTGTCTTCACGGCCGGCACCCGCACGACCGATGCGGAGCGCCCCACCGATGGCACCCCCGTGGTCGATGTCGACCGCGGCGGCAAGATCACCTGGCACGGCCCAGGGCAGCTCACGGGCTATCCCATCCTGCGTCTCCCCCAGCCGGTCGACGGTGTGGCGTATGTGCGCCGCCTCGAATCGATCCTCATCGCCGTCATCGCGAGCTACGGCATCATCGGCATGAGCGTTCGCGGTCGCACCGGGGTGTGGGTTGATGCCCCGCTCGGCGCCGTCAAGGTTGCCGCGATTGGGGTGCGCGTCTCCGAAGGAGTGAGCATGCACGGTTTCGCGCTCAACTGCAGCAACAGCCTCGCGCCATATTCGCAGATCGTGCCGTGCGGCATCCGCGATGCCGGAGTCACGAGCATCACGGCGCTCACCGGCACGACCGTCACACCGAGCGACATCGCCGATGACATCGCTGCAGCATTCGTCGCCGAGCTCGAGGTGGCGGCGTGAGCGGCTGCGCGGCACCGAGCCCCGGCACGGGCGGCCCGGCCCAGGCGCCCGAGGGGCGCCGGATGCTGCGGCTCGAGATCCGCAACGCTGAGACCCCCATCGAGCGCAAGCCCGAATGGATCAAGACCAGGGCGCGCATGGGCCCCGAATACACCGCCCTGCAGTCACTTGTGAAAGAGGAGAATCTGCACACGGTGTGCCAGGAGGCTGGCTGCCCCAACATCTACGAGTGCTGGGAAGACCGCGAGGCGACGTTCCTCATCGGTGGTTCGCAGTGCACCCGACGCTGCGACTTCTGCCAGATCGACACGGGCAAACCGGCCGACTACGACCGCGATGAGCCCCGTCGGGTCGCCGACTCGGTGGCGCGGATGCAGCTGCGCTACGCGACCGTCACGGGGGTCGCGCGCGATGACCTCCCCGATGAGGGTGCGTGGCTCCACGCCGAAACGGTGCGGCAGATTCACGCGGCAAACCCGGGCACGGGCGTCGAGATCCTCGCGACCGACTTTTCGGGCAACCCCGAACTGCTCGGCGAGGTGTTCTCGGCACGCCCAGAAGTGTTCGCCCACAACGTTGAGACGGTGCCGCGACTGTTTAAGCGCATCAGGCCGGCGTTCCGCTACGAGCGTTCGCTCGGCGTGCTCACGCAGGCCCGCGACGCCGGGCTCGTGACAAAGTCGAACCTCATCCTCGGTATGGGCGAGGAGCGCGAGGAGATCTCGCAGGCCCTGCAAGACCTGCACGATGCCGGCACCGACATCATCACGCTCACGCAGTACCTGCGACCGACCCCGCGACACCTGCCGGTTGCGAAGTGGCTCAAGCCAGAAGAGTTTGTGGAACTGCGCGAAGAGGCCGAAGAGATCGGGTTTTCGGGTGTGCTCGCCGGGCCGCTCGTGCGCTCGTCATACCGGGCCGGCCGGCTGTGGGCGCAGACGATGCTGCGCCAGGGCCGCGAGATTGCACCCGAACTGCAGCACCTCGCAGAGAAGGGCTTCGCCCAAGCGAGCTGAGCGGCGTCAGCCGATGAGGTTCTGCACGAACACGTGCGGGGTGAAACCCGTGAGGTCGCCGATGCCCTCACCCTGGCCCACAAGCTTGATCGGGATGCCGGTGCGCTCCTGCACCGCGAGCACGAAACCGCCGCGCGCCGAACCGTCGAGCTTCGTCAGCACAAGCCCCGTCACCCCGGCATGCTCGATGAAGGCCTCGGCCTGGGCGAGCCCGTTCTGCCCCGTCGTCGCGTCGAGCACGAGCAGCACCTCCGCGATCTCCGTCTGCTTCTCGATGACGCGGCGGATCTTCGAAAGCTCGTCCATGAGACCGCTCTTGGTCTGCAGGCGGCCGGCCGTGTCGATGATCGCGATCTCGATGCCCTCGCGCATGGCCTTCTCGACCGTCTGGAAAGCGACGGATGCCGGATCCTGACCCTGCTGCTGCGGCCGCACGATCTGCGCCCCGCCGCGCTCGGCCCAGGTCGCGAGCTGCTCGACGGCCGCCGCCCTGAAGGTGTCAGCGGCACCGACGACAACACTGCGGCCGTAATTGCCGAGGAACTTCGCAAACTTGCCGATCGTGGTCGTCTTGCCGACGCCATTGACGCCGACGACGAGCACGACGGCGGGGCGGGCCGTGAGGGTGAGGGTTGGGTCGAGGCGCGCGAGGCGTTCCTCGAGGTTTTCGCGTAGCATCCGTCGCAGGTCGGCCGGATCGGTCGTGTTGTAGCGGCGCACCTGCGCCCGGAGCTCGTCGATGACGGCCTCGGTGATGGTGGGGCCGAAGTCGGCCGTGATGAGCGCCGCCTCGAGGTCGTCCCACGTGTCGTCGTCGATCGTGGGCTTGGCGAACATGCCGCGGAGGGTGCCGGAGAGAGACCAGGGGGTGCGTTCAGCCATGCCCCAAGGCTATTGCAGGCCGCCGGTGAGGATTCAGCCGCCGCGCAGGCTCCCGTGGTTACGTCGCAGCTACCTCTATCGAAGGGACGACCCGTGACCGTGATCGGTTGGCACGCCTCGCACGAACAGCTCCACCCCAGAGACCTCTTGACCTCGCTGCAACATGCGGAGCGGGCGGGCTTCACCGCCGCCATGTGCAGCGACCACTTCGCACCGTGGAGCGAGCGGCAGGGGCATTCGGGGTTCGCCTGGTCGTGGCTCGGCGCGGCGCTCCAGGCGACCGAGCTGCCCATCGGTGTCGTAAACGCCCCTGGTCAGCGCTACCACCCCGCCATCATTGCGCAGGCCGCCGGCACGCTCGAGGCCATGTATCCCGGCCGATTCTGGGCGGCACTTGGCAGCGGCGAGGCGATGAACGAGCACATCACCGGTGATGCCTGGCCGCGCAAGGAGCACCGCAACGAACGCCTGCTCGAGAGCGTCACCATCATGCGCGCGCTCTTCGACGGCGAGACGGTGAGCCACGACGGCCATGTCACGGTCGACCGGGCAAAGCTCTGGACCCGGCCTGAGACGCCGCCGCCGCTCCTCGCCGCCGCCGTCACCCCCGAGACCGCCGCCTGGGCAGCACAGTGGGCCGACGGGCTTGCGACCGTGAACCAGTCGGTGGAGGCGCTTGAGCGGGTCGTCGACGCATACCGTTCGGCCGGCGGGCGCGGACCCATCGCCCTGCAACTCCACGTGAGCTATGCCGAAACCGACGCCGAAGCCCTCGCAATCGCGCACGATCAGTGGCGCACCAACGTGTTCTCGCCGCCCCTCTGCTGGGACCTCGACTCGGTGGAGGCCTTCGACATTGCCTCGAGCCACGTCGACCCTGAGGATGTGCGCGGCTCGGTGCTCGTGACATCCGACCTCGGCGAGTATGTGGACCGCCTGCGGGAGCTCATCGCGGTCGGTTTCGACGAGGTCTACCTGCACCACGTCGGCACGGAGCAGCACGACTTCATCGAAGCCTTCGGCGAGCGCGTGCTCCCCCGCGTCGGCGTGAGCCCCAAACTCGGCACAGAGCGAATGGATGTCGCATGAGAATCACCGACACCAGTGACCTGTGGTGGAAGACCGCCGTCGTCTACTGCCTCGACGTCGAAACGTTCATGGACTGGAACGACGACGGGCAGGGCGACTTTGAGGGGCTCGCGCACCGCCTCGACTATCTCGCCGAACTCGGGGTCACCTGCCTCTGGCTCATGCCGTTCTACCCGACGCCCGACAAGGACGACGGCTACGACGTCGCCGACTTCTACGGGGTCGACAAGCGCTTCGGTTCGCTCGGCGATGTCGTCGAGGTCATCCGCAGTGCCCGAGACCGCGGCATGCGGGTGATCGCCGACCTCGTTGTGAATCACACTTCGGAGAAGCATCCATGGTTCGTTTCGGCGAGGTCGAGCCGCACCTCGCCGTTCCGCGACTTCTATGTGTGGCGCGACAGCCCGCCGGCGAACGCGCCAGAGTCGGTGTTCCCCGGTGAGGAGGACGGTGTGTGGACGCTCGATGAGCGCACAGGCCAGTACTACCTCCACCGCTTTTATCACCACCAGCCCGACCTCAATGTGTCGAACCCGAAGGTGCGCGAGGAGATCGGCAAGGTCATCGGGTTCTGGCTCGAACTCGGCCTGTCGGGGTTCCGAGTCGACGCAGTGCCGTTCTTCATCGAAGACGACGGCGGCGAAAGCAGCGACTACGGCGATGGCCATGTCTACCTCCGCGAGCTCGCCGACATGGTGAAACGGCGCAAGGGCGACGCCATTCTGCTCGGCGAGGTGAACCTCAAATACCGCGAACAGATGAAGTTCTTCGGGGGCAACGACGGTGACGAACTCACGATGCAGTTCGACTTCGAGGCCATGCAGCGCCTCTACCTTTCGCTCGCCCGCAGCAACGCGAGGCCGCTCGCCCGCATGCTCGGACGGCGGCCCGCGATTGCTCGCAGGTCGCAGTGGGCGAACTTCGTGCGCAACCATGACGAGCTCACCCTCGACAAGCTCAGCGACACCGAGCGACAAGAGGTGTTCGCGGCGTTCGGCCCCGACGAGAACATGCAGGTCTACGGCCGCGGCATTGTGCGCCGGCTTCCCACCATGCTCGATGGGGACCCCCGTCGCATCCGAATGGCCTACAGCCTCATGTTCTCGCTGCCCGGCACCCCCGTGCTCTTCTACGGTGAGGAGATCGGCATGGGCGAAAACCTCGAGGCGAAGGGTCGCCACTCTGTGCGCACCCCCATGCAGTGGAACAACGGCAAGAACGGCGGCTTCTCGACGGCCCGCCGCAGCGCACTGCCCGGCCCCATCACTGGCGGGGGTTACTCACCCGAGTTTGTGAACGCTGACGACCAGATCCGCGACACCGGCTCACTGCTGAACTTCATGCGGTTGCTCATCAGTCGCTACCGCACCTCGCCGGAGATCGGATGGGGCGAGCTCACGATCTTGCAGCAGCCCCACGAATCCGTGCTCGCGCATCGCGTGACGGGTCCGCTCGGCTCCATGATCGCGCTCCACAATTTTGCGGGAGAACCCACAACAGTGCCGATCGCGGTCGAAGGGGGCAACGAAGACACCCGATTGCTCGATCTGCTGCAGGACGGGTCGATCGCGGTGTCGGCGAAGGGAACGGCCGAGATCGAACTCGAGCCGTATGGCTACCGCTGGCTGCGCGTGACCGACCCCGGCAACCGACGCATCGGCTGACACCGCGCTGTGATTGTCCATCCGCGAGAATGGACAGTGTCACCGCCATCGCAAACGAAAGAGACCATATGACGATCGCCTTCATCCGCCACGGCCAGACCGAATGGAACGCCGCCGGGCGCATGCAGGGCAGCAGCGACATCCCGCTCAACGACATCGGGCGAGGGCAGGCGCGCGAGGCTTCGGCGATACTCGCTGGCGCTGATTGGGATGTCGTCGTGTCGTCGCCGCTGTCACGCGCGCGGGAGACGGCGTCGATCATTGCGGATGGCATCGGCCTGGAGCTCGGCCGCAGCTACGACCTGCTTGTCGAGCGCCACTACGGCGAAGCCGAGGGGCTCGACGCCGCCGCGATCGCTGAACGCTGGGGCGGCAGCCGTGACTACCCAGGCCTCGAAACCCTCGACTCGGTCGTCGCCCGCGGCACCGCCGCACTGCAGCAGATCAACGATGAGTATGCGGGTCGCAACGCCGTCATCGTGTGCCACGGCACCATCATCCGCTACACGCTCGCGTCACTCGCCGGTCGCCCATTCGACCAGATTGTGAACGGCTCAATCTCGACGCTCGACCGCACCGACGAGGGATGGCGCGTGCTCAGCGTCAACGGCGTCGAACTCAGCGGTGCCGAACTCAGCGGTGCCGACCTCGTCGGTGCCGAACTCGTCGGCGACGCCTGACGCTCACTCTCGTTCGGGCAACTCGCCCGAAGCGACGAGGCGTCGACGGGCCGGGGCGCTCACGAGTGCCCACACCACGACACCGATGACAAGCACGGTGGCTGCGGCGCCGAGCCCACCGAATCCGATGAGCGCGAGGACCGGCCCGGCGAGCGCACCGCCGGCAGCCCCAGCGAGATTCATGAGCAGGTCTGAGACGCCCTGCACGCCAGGGCGGTCTGGGGCGGGCACGGCGTCGACCAGCATCGCCGAACCCGCGATGGTCGAGGCCGACCAGCCGAGTCCGAGCAGCACAAGACTCACCGTCACGGCACTCTGGGATTCGCTCGCGAACCAGACGAGCACGAGTGAACTCAGCAGCAGCAGTTGACCTATCGCGAGGGTGTGCCCTGTGCCGAGCCGATCGGCGACCCAGCCGAAGACAGGCGCGAGGGCGTACATCCCGGCGATGTGCAGGCTGATCGTGAACCCGACGATCGCGAGTGACGCCCCGTGACCGTGCAGGTGTACGGGTGTCATCGACATGACGGCGACCATGGTCGCATGGCTCAGGGCGATGGATGCAACGGCAAACCTCGCCACCGCGTTGACCCGCAACGTTGCAAAGCCGAGCCGTGGCCGCGAGCTTGGGCCAGCGCCGAGCAGTGTGCGCGCCAACAGCAGAGGGTCGGGCCGGAGTCCGATCTGGTAGACGGTGATGGCTGCGAGCTGCGCCACGATCGCGAACACGAACGGTCCGGTGAGCTCGGGCAGG
Organism: Homoserinimonas flava; assembly: GCF_054969005.1. Taxonomy (NCBI): domain Bacteria; kingdom Bacillati; phylum Actinomycetota; class Actinomycetes; order Micrococcales; family Microbacteriaceae; genus Homoserinimonas; species Homoserinimonas flava. The sequence goes on along the minus strand of NZ_JBUEQS010000001.1, from coordinate 404,091 downwards.
CCGAGCGCACGACCGACCGCCTCACCGGGGTCAACGAGGTTCGGGCCGAGCACCGCCCCAATCGTGGTTGACCAGACGACGAGCGCGAGATCGCGGCCGCGTCGCCGCGGCTCGGCGAGATCGGTCGCGGCGAAGCGCGACTGCAGGTTGGTGGCGCTGCCGGCCCCCGCGAGCGCGAACGCGAGCAGCAGGAGCGGGAACGACGAGAGCCCTGCCGCGACGATGAGCAGCACCGCGGCGACGCCAGCCATCGCGGCCCCTGTCGTGAGCGACACCCGTCGTCCACGCCGCTGCGCCGCGCGCGCCAGCGGAAGCGCGAGCACGGCGGCGCCGAGCGTCGACATGGTGGTCGCCATGCCAGACCACGACTCCGAGCCGGAGACCGCGGCGGCCAAGAGCGCCCCGACCGACAGGGTGGCGCCGACACCGACACCGCCGAGCACCTGCGCGAGGGCGAGCACCCACACGGTGCGGCGCTGCGCGGCACCGGGGGTCAGATCGTTGCTGCGGGCATCCGCCGCGCCACTCGTCATCACCGGCAAAGTCTAGAGCCGCGCACGCCCGCGACGAGGGATGCCGCGTGGCGGCATCCCTCGTCGGGTGGTGTGGCTACGCTTCGCTTCGCTCCTGCACCGCGATGCTTTCCGTGAGCACCTTCTCGAAACGCGCCTGGCGTCGCTTGAGCCAGATGCCCAGCGCGATGAGCACGATGAGCCCGAGATAGGCGGCCGCCGCGAACGGACTGGTGACGAGTGCGCTGAGATCGCCCTGGCTGAGCTGGAGCGCCCTGCGCAACTGCGACTCCGCCATGGGGCCGAGGATGAGGCCGACGACGAGCGGTGCGATGGGATACCCGAACCTGCGCAAGAAATACCCGAGCACGCCGATGACAAGCAGGATCACAATGTCGACGACCGCGAAGTTCACCGCAAAGGCACCGAGCGCCGCGAACGTCAGGATGCCCGCATACAGGTACGGCCGCGGGATCTGCAGCAGCTTCACCCACATGCCTACGAGCGGCAGGTTGAGCACGAGCAGCATGACGTTGCCGATGTAGAGGCTCGCGATGAGCGTCCAGACGAGCGCCGGCTGATTCTGGAACAGCTGCGGACCGGGTTGAATGCCATACGACTGGAAGGCGGAGATGATGATCGCCGCCGTCGCCGTCGTCGGCAAGCCGAGCGTCAGCAGCGGCACGAGCACACCGGCCGCTGCAGCGTTGTTTGCCGCCTCCGGCCCAGCAACACCCTCGATCGCACCGCGGCCGAACCGCGACTTGTCTTTTGCGACCTTCTTCTCGGTGGCGTACGACAGGAAGGTCGCGACATCCGCACCGCCCGCCGGGATGGTGCCGACGGGAAAGCCGATCGCGGTGCCGCGAAGCCACGGACGCCACGACTTGCTCCAGTCATCGCGTGACATCCAGGTTCGCCACCCCTTTGTCACCGGGATGACCGAGATGGGGCCGCGCCGCAGTCTCGATGCAACATAGAACGTCTCCCCCACGGCGAAGAGCCCGACCGCGACGAGCACCACATCGATGCCGTCCGCGAGCGGCAATAGGCCGAAGGTGTAGCGCTGCTGGCCGGAGAGGATCTCGGTGCCGATAAGGCCGAGGAACAGGCCAATGCCGAGCGAGGTGAGCCCTCGCCATACCGACGAACCGAGCAGGGCACCTACCGTGATGAACGCAATCACCATGAGTGCCACATAGTCCGCCGGTGCGAGATTCACCGCCCACGCCGCGATGATGGGGGCGAGAAAGGTGAGGCCGATCGTCGCAACCGTGCCGGCGACGAACGAACCGAGCGCGGCGGTCGCGAGCGCCGCGGCACCACGGCCGAGCTTCGCCATCTTGTGGCCCTCGAGCGCCGTGACGATCGAAGCAGACTCCCCCGGCGTATTCAGCAGGATGCTCGTGGTCGACCCGCCATACATGCCGCCGTAGTAGATGCCGGCGAAGGTTATGAGCGCTGCCGTTGGCGACAGGGTGTAGGTGAGCGGTAGCAGGAGGGCGACCGTCATGGCCGGGCCGATGCCGGGGAGCACCCCGACGGCGGTGCCAACGAGCACACCGAAGAACGCGAATATCAAGTATTCCCACTGGAGGGCTGAAGCAAAGCCCTCCAGGAGCAGGCCGAAGTTATCCATCAGTTCACCCCGATCGACTGGAGCAGCGGCTCAAGCCACGACAGGAGCGGGCCGAGCGGCAGCGACAGGCCAAGCAGACCGCCGAAGACAACCTGCACGACCGCGGCAACAATGAGGCCGACGAGCAGCGCCATCCACCACTTTTTGGCCCCGAGCGACCACGCCACGCCGCCGAAGAGGAGCGCTGCGGCAAGCGGCCATCCGATGATGCCGATGAGGACGATGTGGGCGGCGACGAAGCCGGCGAGCTTCGCGAGAGTGATCCAGTCGGTGCCGATCGCGAGATCGACATCTTCGCCCTCATCCGGCTGCCCGAAACGGCCGCGGATGAGCTCGACGATCACCATTGCCGCCGCCGCAATGAGGATGCCGCTGACGAGGTAGGGAAACACCCTGGGGCCGACCGTGCTGCCGGCACCGGGAGCACGGATCGACCACGCCCCAACAAGCACGAAGATGCCGAGGGCGAGGGCGAGGCCCGCGAAGATGAACTCGCCCGTGCGTTGGCCTCGAGAGACGGTGTGATCACCGTCGGCGTGGCCAGCGGGCCGGAACGCATCGCGCTCCGACCCGCCGGGGTGTGCAGAGACCGTCACGTCACTCGACCAAACCAATGTTGCCGAGCGTCTGCACGACTTCGGCGATATTCGCCTCAAGGTAGCTGTCGAATTCGTCACCCGCGAGGAACGCGTCGGCCCACCCGCGGGTCTCAAGCACCTCGGTCCAAGCCCCGGAGGCATGCAACTCCGTCACTACCTCAATGAGAGCATCGCGGTCGGCGTCAGAAATCCCACCGGGCGCGAGCACGCCACGCCAGTTCGTGAGCTCGAGGTCATAGCCCGACTCCATGATCGTCGGCACGTCGGGCAGCAGCTCCGTGGGCTCCGGCGATGAGACGGCGAGCGCCCGCATCGTGCCAGCATCGACATGCTCGACAAACTCACCGATGCCCGAAATGCCGGCTGACACATTGTTGCCGAGCAGCAACGAGACCGCCTCGCCACCACCAGAGTTCGGAATGTAGTTCAGGCTCGTGGGGATATCCTCGCCATCAAGCCCGGCCTCCTCAAGCAGGAGGCCCGCGAGGATGTGGTCGGCGCCGCCAGCGGAACCACCAGTGACCGTGACATCCTGCCCGTTCTCGACGATGTCGTCGACCAGGTCTTCGAGCGTGTCATAGGGCGAATCCGCCGGCACCACGATGACGAGTGCCTCCTCGGTGAGCCGCGCGATCGGCGTCGTGTCTTCCATGCGGCTCTCGGCGGCGTTCGTCTCGACCGCCCCCACCATGACGAGGCCCGTCACCATGAGCGTGTGAGGGTTGGTCTCATTGGCGAGCGAGGCGAGCCCGACCGTGCCACCGGCTCCGCCGATGTTGGTGACGGCGGCCGTCTCGACGATGCCCTCCTCGGTGAGCACCTGCGACATGGCCCGACCGGTCTGGTCCCAGCCGCCACCAGGGTCGGCCGGCACGATGATCTGGACTTCGGTAACCTCGCCGCCCTCCTCGGCGGAACCACCGCCGCCGGTCGAGCTACACGAAGCCAATGCCAGCACGGTGACACCGGCGAGCACAATTCCAAGCGAACGAGATCGCATAATTTCTCCTCATTGAGCGGCCCGCCACAGTGCGGGCCTGATGCTGTGCCACCACAGTAAAGACGGCGGAGCCCAGGGCCGCGCTTCGGTAAGTATTGAAATCTGCTCGACCCTCCCGCGACGCGGATTGAATCCGCCATCGCGCCCATCCCTGGTGCACACTGGACGGGTGGTCCAGTCGATGTCGCTGCGTCTTCAGCTCCTGCTCTTGCAGGCCCTGATTGTGTGCGCGAGCGTCGGCGGAGCCGGAGCGGTCGCCGTGAACCTCCAAGAGCGGCAGCTTCGTGACGCCTACCTCGACCGCATGATCGGTGTCGCGCAGTCCGTCGCGAGGCTGCCGACCATTCTCGATGCCTTCGACGACCCCGACCCGAGCGCCACCATCCAGCCCATCGCCGAGGTCATCCGCGAATCGTCGAACGTCACCTATGTTGTCGTGACCGACGCCGAGGGCATCCGCTACTCGCATCCGAACCCGGAACGAATCGGCGAGCGCGTCTCAACCGACCCCTCTGTGCCGCTCTCCGGCGAGACGTTCATCGGCACCGAAACGGGAACGCTCGGCGAATCGTGGCGCGCCAAAGTGCCCGTCTTTGCCGACGATGGCACCGTCATTGGCACCGTCTCGGTCGGGATTCTCGAATCCGCCCTGCAAGAAGAATTCTTGGGCAACCTCACCGGACTGCTCATCGCGCTCTGCATCGCGGCCGTCGCAGGCCTCATCGGTGCCGCCTGGGTGACGGCGGTCATCCGGCGTCGCATCTATCGTCTCGAGCCCCGCGAGATTGCATCGCTCGTCGACTCCCGGCAGACCATGCTGCACGGCATGAGCGAAGGCGTCATCACTGTCGGGCGCGACGGATGCATCACCCTCGCGAATGACGCAGCACTCGACCTGCTCGGGCTCGAGGCTGGCGGTGACGAGCTCGTTGGCAGGCCCGCCGCCGACGTGCTCGAGCCTGCCATCCTCGATGTGCTCGAACGCGGTGAGCCCGAAGGCCAGTTGGTGCTTGCCGGGGAGCGGGTGCTCGTCGCGCGAAGCACGGGAACCCGTGGCGCGGCTGGGGCGGCACCCGCCGGCGAGAAGGGTGCGGTGCCAGAGGAGGCCACCCTGCTGCTGCGCGATCACACAGAGCTGCACACGCTGCTGCGCCAGATGGATGGGGCGCAGTCGCTTGCCGACGGCCTCCAGGCGCAGGCCCACGAGTTCGCGAATACGCTCCACGTTGTCGCGGGGCTGGTTGAGCTCGGCCACACTGATGAGGCACTCGGCTACATTGCCCGCACCGGAAATGGCGGCCCGCTCGCCGATATCGGCAGTGAGGCGGTGCTCGGGCATCCGGAGCTCTCCGCCCTGCTCATGGTGAAGGCGAGCCACGCCCGCGAGGTCGGTTCGACGCTCGACGTCACGGTGTCGACCAGCGCCGCCCCCGAGGAGGCCGTGCCGGCGGAGTGGGAGGGCGACCTCGTGACCATCGTTGGCAACCTCGTCGACAACTCGATTGAGGCGTGCGGTGCCGGGCACCGCACCAGTGTCGAGTTCAGCACCGAGCGGGGCGATCTTGTTGTCAGGGTCGATGACGACGGACCCGGAGTTGCTGCCGAGCGTGCCGAACAGATCTTCATCGACGGGGTGAGCACCAAATCTGTCGACACCAATGGGCAGGCACGGGGCGCCACTCGTCGCGGCATCGGCCTCGCCCTCGTGCGGCGAATCGTGCGGCGGCGCCGCGGCACCGTGGACCTCGTCCCTTCGACGCTTGGTGGTGCGTGCTTCGAGGTTCGCCTCCCGCTAGCAAGCGGCCCCTCGGCACGGTCGGAGACTCGGTCGTCCGCGGCACCAGCAGGGCGCACATGAGCGACGGTCGGCGCCTCCGGGTCATCGTCGTCGACGACGACCACGCGGTCGCGTTTTTGCACCAGCGACTCGTCGACCGTCATGCCAACTGCCTGGTCATTGCGACCGTGCACACCGGTCCCGCCGCCGTCACCGCAATCGGCGAGCATGAGCCCGACCTGGTGCTGCTCGATTTTTCGCTCCCCGGCATGTCAGGGCTCGACGTGCTCCGCGCGGTACGAGCCACCAGCGGGCCGCAGCCAGAAGTCATCGCCGTCACAGCATCACGCGATGTCGAGAGTGTGCGCGAGGCGCGGGCTGCCGGCATCCGTCACTATCTGGTGAAACCGTTCAGCCCGGCCGACCTTGCGGCCCGCCTCGATGCCGCTGTGCGCGACGCCGATGCACTCGCCCGGGCCGCGCGCCCCTCGCTCGACCAACACCAGATCGACGCCCTCTTCACGAGCGGCCCGCGCGGCGGTGAAACTCGGAACGCCGGGATGCTGCCCAAGGGGCTCAGTGTCGAAACCCTCAGCACTATCGAAGCGGCACTCGCTGCGGCCCCGGGTTCTTCCTCAGGCGAGATCGGCATCGCAACAGGGCTCTCCCGTGTGAGCACCCGCCGCTACCTCGAATACCTCGTCGAAATCGGCCGGGCCCAGCGAGAACTCGACTACGCGACCGCCGGCCGCCCGTCGACCCGCTACCAACCGGTGCCGCACGACCGCGCCCCTGAAGGCCACGACGAGCGAGGCTCGCGCGGCCCCCTGTGACCCCCTATTTCGCCGCGTGACGCGGGGTTACGACACAGAAGGTAACGCCGGTATTGCGCGGCACGGCGCGTGGATAGTGTTGCCAGCCACCCCAGGAAGGACAACCACCGTGACCCTCACGAACGACACCACACTCCTCACGTCCACCCGCTGGTCAGCCGGCGACCGACCCACCGACACGAAGGGCTGGCTCGCGCGTGCCGTCGAGGTGGCCGACATCCTCGCCGCCGACGCGGTCGAGCGCGATCGTGCCGGCGCCGCTCCCACGGCAGAGGTCGCACTCCTCAAGCAGTCCGGGCTCGTGACGCTGCTCGGGCCCAGCGAATTCGGTGGCGCTGGCGAGACGTGGGACATCGCGTTCAAGGTCATTCGCACGATCTCCCGCAGCGACGGCTCCATCGGGCAGCTGCTCGGTTACCACTACCTCTGGGCCTGGGCGGCGCGCCTGGTCGCAACCGAAGGCCAGATCGCTGCAGTCGAACAGCTCTACACCGAGAACACGCTCTTCTTCGGGGGCGCCGTGAACCCGCGGGATTCCGACCTCACGATCGTCGAAGACGGCGAGGAGCTCGTCTTCAACGGCCGCAAGTCGTTCTCGACCGGCGGCATCATCTCTGACCTCACCGTGCTCGAGGGAGTGCTCGCCGGCACCGACACCCACATCTTCGCCATCGTGCCCACCGACCAGCCCGGCATCATCTTCGGCAACGACTGGGACAGCCTCGGCCAGCGACTCACCGAGTCGGGCTCGGTCGAGATCAAGGATGTCCGGGTCGACTGGGCCTCGGCCGCGGGCTTCGTCGACAAGGCCTTCCAGCCGCTCGTCTACAACACGCTCAACGTTCCCGGCATCCAGCAGGTCTTCTCGAACCTCTACCTCGGCATCGCGCAGGGCGCTATCGAGCGTGCAGCCGAGTACACCCGCACGGCGTCGCGGGCCTGGCCGTACGGCGGTGACAACAAGTCGTCGGCCACTGAAGAGTGGTACGTGCTCGAGGGCTATGGCGAGCTGCAGTCGAAGCTGTGGGCCGACGAGGCCCTCATCGACCAGGTGGATGCTGAGCTCAGCGCCGTGCTGCACGCCCCGCGCGAAGAACTCACCGAGCGTCGTCGCGGTGAGATCGCCGTGCGCATCGCCGCCGCAAAGGTGCGCATCAGCGACGACGGCCTTGAGGTCGCGACGAAGGTGTTCGAACTCACCGGCGCCAGGGCATCGGCCAGCGCCATCGGACTCGACATCTACTGGCGCAACCTGCGCACGCACAGCCTGCACGACCCTGCGCCCTACAAGCGTCGCGAGGTCGGGCAGTACGTGCTGCTCAACGAGGTGCCAGAACCGAGCTGGTACACCTAATCAGAGTGATCGGCTGATCGGCTGATCGGGGGCCGGGGGGTCGGCGGGTCAGCTCGCGCGTTCTTCACGCGCGGCGACCCGCTGGCCGACCACGGCGCTCACGCCGTCTTGGCGCATCGAGACCCCGTAGAGGGCGTCAGCGATCTCCATCGTGCGCTTCTGGTGGGTGATGACGATGAGCTGGCTTGTCTCGCGCAGGTCTTCGAAGATCTGCAGCAGGCGGCCAAGGTTTGAGTCATCGAGCGCCGCCTCAACCTCGTCCATGATGTAGAACGGGCTCGGCCGGGCCTTGAAGATCGCGATGAGCAGGGCGACCGCCGCGAGCGAACGCTCACCACCGCTCAGCAGCGAGAGCCGTTCGATCTTCTTGCCGGCCGGCTTGACCGAGACCTCGATGCCGGTCGTGAGCAGGTTGTCGGGGTCGGTGAGCTGGATGCTGCCGGTGCCACCAGGGAACAGCACTGGGAAGACCTCGTTGAAGGCCGCCCTGGTGTCTTCGAATGCCGCGGCAAAGATGTCGCGCATCTTGTCGTCGAGCTCATCGATGATCGTGAGCAGATCCGTGCGGGTGTTCGTGAGATCGGTGAGCTGCTCGGTGAGAAACTTGTGGCGCTGCTCGAGTGCCGCAAACTCTTCGAGAGCGAGCGGGTTGACACGGCCGAGCTGAGCGAGCTTGCGCTCCGCCTTTGCGAGGCGAGTCTCCTGCTCGGCGCGCACGAAGGGCACACCCTCGGTTTCAGCCTCGGGGGCGGCTTCAGCCTCGGCGGCGAGCGTCTCGGAGTCCGGCGGCACCGGCACTGCCGGGCCATATTCTGCGATGAGCACGTCTTCGACCAGACCGAGCTCTTCGCCGGCGCGCTCCAGCAGGGTCGAGAGGTGCAGCTTCTTCTCATAGATCTGCATTTCGAGCCCGTGCACGGTCTCGCTCACGGCGTGCAGCCGCTCCCGAAGTGACGCTTCGGTGCGGCGCAGTTCGGCGAGCTCCTCGTTCTGCTGCGCACGATCGGCTTCGGCTACGGCGAGCCGCACGCGCGCCTCAGACACTGAGCGGTCGACCGCGTCGAGCACGGCCGGCAACGCATCGAGCACGCGCTGCGCGGCCTCCATCTGATGGCGACGCACAACAGCACGCCGGGCGGCCTGCTCGGCGGCGGCACGCTCGGCCTCAAGCTGCTGCTCAAGCTGTTTCGCCCGCAGCTCCTGCGCCCGCACGCGCTCGCGGGCTGTCTCGACCTGCATCCGGGCTTCGACCTCACGCTCGCGCGCGGCATCGAGCTCATCAGCGAGCCCATCGCGCGCCGCCACATCGAGGATGGGTCGGGGCCGGGATGTCGCAACCTCGAGCTCGTTCTTGGCGCGTTCTACACCGGCCTCCGCTTCGGCGACGGACTCTTCGGCGAGCGCGAGCCCCTTCTCGAGGCGGCTCGCCTCCGCCTCGGCGGCTTCGGCCTGCACTCGCGCCCGGTTGATGCGTTCCGACTGCGCCGCGAGCTGCGAGTCGAATTCTCGGAGCGTCGCGAGCGCGCGCGTCGACTGGTCTTTGGCAACCTGGAGTGTGCCCCGCTGCTCGGCGAGCGCAAATTGCGCGCGCTCGATGAGCGACGTGACCTCGCCAAGACGTTCGGCCGCGGCATCCCGGTCGGCGACGAGTTCGAGGCGAGAACGCTTCGCCCCCGAGCCACCCCGCAGCACGTACTGGCTCAGCACGTCGCCGCCCTTCGTGATGATGGTTGCGTCGGGGCCCGCGGCGCTCCAGGCAGCGCGTGCTGTGTCGAGATCATCCGCGACGAGCACGTGAGCGAGGATGCTGTGGACGCCAGCCGGTGCGGTCACGACGGTCACCGCGCGCGTCACTCCCTCAGGCAGGTCTCGATACGCTCCGTCGTCGCTACTCTCGCTACTCACGCGGCCAGGCGCATCGGCGAGGACGAGCTCGACCCGACCGAGTTGCTCCGTGTGAGCATGGCCGAGCGCGCCGAGCGCCGCATCGCGATCGTCGGCGAGCACCGCGTCGGCGAGCGAACCGAGCGCCGCCGCGATCGCCGCCTCATAGCCCGGCTGCACCTGAACATGCTCTGCGACAAGACCTCGAATGCCGGGGCGCTTCGCCGCGACGAGGGCGCTGGAACCGTCTTTTTGATCGAGGGCGCTCGAGAGTGCGTTCTGTCGCGCCGCGAGGGCGTCGCGCTCACGCTCCAGCGTGTGGAGCTGATCGCGGAGTGTGTCGATTTCTGCCTCGGCCGAGACGACCTCGGCCTGTGCGCTCTGATACGCCGCATCGAGGTCGGTTTCGCTCGTGTCGTCGAGCGTCGCCTCCGCTTCGACGAGTTCGAGGGCCTGCCCGGCCTGATCCCGGCGCGACCTGGCCGCGTCGAGCGCGTTCTGCTGCCGCAGCACCTCGCCGCGCACGGCCGCGAGTCGGGATGCCGCCGTGTCGGCCTGCCCCGTGAGCTTCGAGATCTCGAGGTCGTGTTTCGAGACGAGCGAACTCTGCAGTGCGAACTCGTCGTCGAGCGCATCGAGTGCGGCCCTGGACTCTGCCGTGCGTGCCTGCGCCTCACGCCAACCCTGTTCTGCGTCGGCGATCGTGTCGATGATCCGCTCGGCTTCGGCGTGAGCATCCGCCACCATTTGGTGGGTCACGCCGGGCGCGGCTTCGGCGACCTCGGTCTGGGTGCCGAGCAGGGCGAGCTTCTGGTTGGCGAGGCTATAGAGCCCGCGCAACCGCTCTTGCACCGATTCGAGCCCGAACGCGACCCGCCGTGCGAGGTCGACGGCGTCGCCGACCTGCTCCCGTTCGATGCGTGCTTCACGGAGCTTTGCCTGGTCGAGCTGCTCCTGCAGCACGATGCGCTCGGTCTTGCGCTCGGATTCGCTGCGGCTGTGGAGGGTGAGGGCTTCGCGCAGGGCGACGACTTCGTCGGCGAGGAGCCGGGCACGGGCGTCGCGCACGATGGCGGCAATCGATTGGGCCTCACGGGCGATCTCCGCCTGGCGACCGAGCGGCTTGAGCTGGCGACGGATCTCGCCGGCGAGGTCGTTGAGCCGGGTGAGGTTCGCCTGCATGGCGTCGAGCTTGCGAAGCGTTTTTTCTTTGCGACGGCGATGTTTGAGAATGCCGGCGGCCTCTTCGATGAAGCCGCGCCGGTCTTCGGGGCTTGCATGAAGCACGGCGTCGAGCTGCCCCTGGCCGACGATGACGTGCATTTCACGGCCGAGCCCGGAGTCACTGAGCAGCTCCTGCACGTCGAGGAGTCGGCAGTTCTCGCCGTTGATCGCATACTCGCTGCCGCCGTTGCGGAACAGCGTGCGCCGGATGGTGACCTCGCTGTATTCGATCGGGAGTGCACCATCGGCGTTGTCGATCGTGAGGGTGACCTCGGCGCGGCCGAGCGGGCCACGCGTCGCCGTGCCGGCGAAGATGACGTCCTCCATTTTGCCGCCGCGAAGCGTCTTCGCGCCCTGCTCGCCCATGACCCAGGCGAGCGCATCGACGACGTTCGACTTGCCGGAACCGTTCGGCCCGACCACACAAGTGACGCCCGGCTCGAAGGCGAAGGTGGTCGGTTGCGCGAACGACTTAAAGCCCTTGATGGTGAGGCTCTTCAAGTACACGCGGTCCGCCTTCCCAGGTCGCCCCGATGTGCTCGCACACCGGCCGTGCGAACTCTCGCCCCACGGTACCGGAGAGAGGCGGCAGACTCTGGCGCGACGCGGCCACAGCGCCGTAGGCTACCGCCTGATATTGGTGTCGCGCGCGGCGCCGCAGTGCTGGTGCGAAAGGCCGGAAGCATGTCCCACGACAGCGACGTTGAGATTCGCGAACTCCGCCTCCCACGCACGATCGATTCGAGCACCGAAGCGAGCGAGTTCACCGAGATGGTGCGCGTACGCAACCTCATCGAAGCGGCGAGCATCGGAAACTTCGACCTCGCGATCGAACCGCAAGAGTTGCTTCCGACCGCGCGGAACCCGTACGAGACCTGGCGTGCGTTCATCGCCACGATCCGCGGCACCATCGTCGGCCGGGCCATCTACCAGGTGCAGGGCGGCGACGAAGTGAAGTCGGCATGGCTCACGGCCGAGGTGCACCCTGACCATCGCAGGCATGGAATCGGCGGCGCACTCTTCGACGTCGTCGCCGACGTCGCACGACACGACGGCCGCACGGTGCTGCAGACGGGGGCATACCACCTCGTCGAGAACATCCGCGGTGAGGTCATCACATCCCCGACCGGCTTCGGCGCGGTACCGGCCGACGACGAACCGGCACGCTTTCTCACCGCCCGCGGCTTTCGCCTCGCCCAGGTCGACCGGATGAGCCGGCTCCCGCTCCCCTCCGGCATCGAGTTCCCGACCGCACCAGAAGGCTATGAGCTCCTCGCGTGGGAGGGTGCCACCCCCGAAGAACAGCTCGCGGACATGGCCGTACTCCACGCCCGCATGAGCACCGATCCTCCCCTCGGCGAGGTCGACTGGGCTCCAGAAGCGTGGGACGAGGCGCGCGTGCGCGACAGCGATGCACGCCGGGCAGAGGATGGGCGGCGCTACCTCACGGTTGCCGTGCGGCACACGGCATCCGGTGAGCTCGTCGGCTTCACGGATCTCGCGGTCCCGCCGCAGGCAGACCGCCCGGTGATGCAGGAGGACACGATCGTCACGGCGGAGCATCGCGGGCATCGGCTGGGGATGCTGCTGAAGCGGGCCAACCTCGCACGACTCGACGAGCTGGCGCCAGGCCACCCCGCCATCTACACCTGGAATGCCGAAGAAAATCGGCACATGCTCGACGTGAACGAAGCCGTCGGCTTTGTGGCCTTCGGCTACGAAAGTTCGTGGCGTCGCGACGACTGAACCGCGTGCGCCGAGTGGGGAGCGACATGAGTCGCTCCCCATCCAGCGTGCACGCTAGCTGATGATGAGGTCGTCGATCTCGACCTCAGTGCCCGCCTCAAGGAACTCGAACTTCACCATGAGCTCCTGGAGTGCCTCGAGCGAGTCGACATTGAGCTCTGGGCCGAAGTCCTCCATCGCGAGGTTCGCGGCAGCCTCCTCTGGCATGCCGAGAAACTCGGGCAGGAGCGCCCGCGCGGCGTCGGGGTTTTCATTGGCGAGCGCACGGGTCTCGGCGAGCGCATCCTGGAACGCCTTGACGACGGCGGGGTTCTCGCTCGCGTACGCGTTGCTGGTGAAACCAACCAGCGTCGTGAGGCCCGGGATTGTGTCCTGGTAGTTGTACGTCACCAGATGTCCACCCTCGGCGATCGTCTGGCTGAGGAACGGCTCTGGCAGCCACGCTGCATCGAGCTGGCCGGCGGTGAGTTGCGCCTGCATGTCAGTGAACGCGACCTCGACCCATTCGACATTCGAGGGGTCTCCGCCGTCTTGCTCGATGGTTTCCATAATGGTGAGGTCACCGGCAGCCTGGAGGGTGTTGACCGCGACACGTTTGCCCTCGAGGTCCGCGGGCGATTGGATCGAGTCGTCAAGTGTGGCGACACCATTGATGTCGTCGCCCTCCGCGTATGAGGCGGCGTAGTTGCCGACGATCTTGACGTCGACCCCCTTGCTCGCGGCGAGGATGATCGGCAGCGGCTGCCCAATCGCGAAATTGATCTGACCGGTGGAGACGGCGGGGAGAATCGCGGCGCCCCCCTGACCGGTGCTGAGCTCCACCTCAAGGTTGTGGTCTTCGAAGATCCCCTCCTCAATGCCAAGGAGGAGTGCTGCGGTCGGCGCGATGGGGAGTGCGGCGACCGTGATCGACGTGAGTTCGGTGAGTTCCTCAGCGTCACTCACGTCGGCATCTGGAGTGCCGCTCGAGCAACTGGTTGCGATAAGGGCGGTTGCAGTTGCGATGGCGGCGACAGTGCCGACTCGCTGTAGGGAGAACTTCATTGTTTCCTCTTTTCTCTAGACGGGACGGGGGTCCCGGGCGTGCAGGCTCTTCACTGATCGATCAGAATGCGACCTTCAGAAGTAGTCGGGTGAGCGTCTCGCGCTCATCTGGCGAAAGGTTGCTGAGAGAGGTATCGCGCGCCGCGCTCACTCCCTGGCGCGCCGTTGCATAGGTCGAAATGCCAAGCTCAGTGGCCTGGACGATATTGACGCGCCGATCACCGGGGTTCTGAGCACGGCGCACGAGCCCGGCCGCCTCAAGCGAGTCGATCACGGCGACCACCTGGCTCGGGTCGAGCTGAAGAAACTCGGCGATGTCACGCTGCGTCGGGCTCACGGCACCGCACGCAAGCGACAGCACCGCGTAGGAGCGGACGCGGAGCCCCAGCGGCCAGAGCGCTCCCCGAGCGTGCTGCGAGCCGAGTGCCCTCACCCGGGCGATGAGAAATTCGATGTCCCCGAGGAGATCTGAACCATCGACGCGCGCGTTGCCATAGGCCGCCCCTGCTGTGGCCATGGTCGCATCCTTCATTGGTTCGCGCCCCTCCCTAAAGGTTGATAAGAATAGTAATTGAATTTGTCAACGATTCACAAGATCATTTAGAGTCAGACCCGGACTCACATCAGACTTCAGGCTCAGATCAGACTCAAGCGCTCACATCAGACTTCAAGCTCAGACTCGACGAGGAGAGAAATCAATGGATCTTCAAGGAAACGTGGCCATCGTCACCGGCAGTGGCCGGGGACTGGGGCTCGCATACGCTCAAGAACTCGCCCGTCGGGGTGCGAAGGTCGTCATCAATGACATCGACGCCGCTACCGCTGAGGCCGCAGTCGAAACCATCACCTCCGCCGGCGGCGAGGCAGTCGCACTCGTCGGCGCGGTCGGCCCGACCGAGACCGCTGAAGCCCTCGTGGCAAAGGCCGTCGACACGTGGGGTCGCCTCGACATCCTCGTCACCAACGCTGGCGTGCTCCGCGACACCGTGCTGTGGAAGATGAGCGACGAGGACTTCGACCTCGTCATCAACGTGCACCTGCGCGGCACCTTCACCTGCGTGCGCGCCGCCGCCAGCCGGATGCGCGAACAGGGCGAGGGCGGACGCATCATCACGATCGGCTCCCCCACCGGCCAGGTCGGCGCCTTCGGTCAGACCAACTACGCCGCCGCCAAGGCCGGCATTGTCGGCATGACCCGCACCTGGGCCCTCGAGCTCGCGCGCGCCAACATCACGGTCAACACCGTCGTGCCCGTCGCCGCGACCGCCATGACCGAAACCGTGCCGTTCTTCAAGCAGTTCGTTGACGCGATGGCAAACGGTGACCCCATGCCGCCCTTCGCGCGCCAGGAGCTTGGCTTCGGCACTCCCGAGGATGTCTCTGGCCTCATCGCCTTCCTCGCCTCCAGCGATGCCGCAGGCATCACCGGGCAGGTCCTCAGCATCGGCGGCGACCGCCTCGCCCTCTACTCCCACCCCGCGATGATCGTCAAGGAGATCAACGACGGCGGCTGGAGTGCAGAGGACGTCGCTGCGGCCTGGGATGAAAAGTTCGCTCCGTCGGAACAGACCGTCGGCGAGAACCTGCCCCAGCCGCCAGCCAACTGAGGCTCGACCCCGTGATAACGCGGTACGAAAGCAAGGTCGACGCGGCATCCCTCGTCGCGATCGACACCCACGTGCACATCGAGTCTGAGCACGGCCACCACTCGTTGCCAGACGACCTTCGGGTCGCCGCGGCGAAGTATTTCGCCAACGGCGGGGAGTTCCCTGGGGCCGACGAAACGGCCGCCATGTACCGGGAGCGTTCGATGGCTGCCGTGATCTTCACGGTCGACACAAAGCGCAAGCTCCATCACGACGGCATCAGCAATGACGCCATCATCGACGGTGCCATCCGGCACTCCGATGTGCTCATTCCGTTTGTCAGCATCGACCCAGCGCGTGGCGCAGAGGGTGTGGCCGAGGCACAGCGACTCGTGACGGAGCGTGGGGCCCGCGGCTTCAAGTTCCACCCCACGATTCAGGACTTCGACCCGAGCGACCGAAGCAACTGGGACATCTTCGCGGCCGTCGAAGAGCTCGGCGTGCCCGCGATCTTCCACACCGGCCAGACCGGCATCGGTGCGGGCACCCCTGGCGGACGAGGGGTTCGCCTTCGCCTGTCGAATCCCATGCTGATCGACGACGTTGCCGCGGCCTTTCCGAAGCTGCAGATCGTGCTGGCGCACCCATCGGTACCGTGGCAGGACGAGGCGATCTCGGTTGCCACGCACAAATCGAATGTCTGGATCGACCTCTCCGGCTGGTCGCCGAAGTACTTTCCGACCGCGCTCGTCAAGCAGCTGAACTCGCGCCTGCAAGACCGCGTGCTGTTCGCATCCGATTACCCGATGATTCACCCGGATCGGTGGATCGCCGACTTCGCCGAGCTCGAAGTCAAAGACGCAGTCCGCCCCAAAGTCATGCGCGAGAACGCCATCCGCCTTCTCGGACTCTGACCCTCACCCACACCACCCTTCAGGAGACATCATGGCCACCACAACCACTCTCGCCGAACTCAGCGGCCTCGTTGGCGTCGACCTCGGCACCAGCTCGTGGATCGACATCACCCAGAACCGCATCAACACCTTCGCGGATGCGACCGAAGACCAGCAGTGGATCCACGTCGACCCCGAGCGCGCCAAGGACGGCCCCTTCGGTGCGGCGATCGCCCACGGCTTCCTCACCCTCTCGCTTTCGATCCCGCTGTGGACCGAACTGCTCGATGTGACGGATGCCACCACCAAGGTCAACTACGGCCTCAACAAGGTTCGCTTCCTCTCCCCCGTCAAGGCCGGTTCGCGCATCCGCCTGCAGGCGACCATCGCCTCGGTCGAAGAGGTCAAGGGCAACGGATACCAGATCACGGTCGACATGACCATCGAGATTGAGGGCGCCGACAAGCCCGCCGCCGCCGCACAGGCCATTCACCGTTTCTACGCGTAGGCGTCATCATCGCCGGTTGAGTAGCGAAGCGTATCGAAACCCGAACGAACGCGTTCCGGGTTTCGATACGGCGCTGCGCGCCTACTCAACCAGCGATACGACGCAGTGGTTGGCAGCGAGGGCAGAAGTGTGAACCGCGGTTCATGAACCGCTCGCGGACGATCGCTCGCCCGCACCTCGGACACGGCCGCCCCTGTTGCCCATACGCGTTGAGTGAGTGCGCGAAATAGCCCGATTCGCCGTTGACGTTGAGGTACTGCGTGTCAAAACTCGTGCCACCCTCGGCGAGCGCCTTTGCGAGCACCAACCGCACCTCACCGAGCAGCCGCTTCGCCCGCGGACGGCTCAGGGTATCGCTCGACTCGGCGTAGTGCACCCGTGCCGCCCAGAGGGCCTCGTCGGCGTAGATGTTGCCGATGCCGCTGATGAGCGACTGGTCGAGCAACGCGCGCTTGATGTCGGTGCGTCGCGCCGCGAGTCTGATCAAGAATCCGCGATCGTCGAAGTGCTTGTCGAGCGGGTCCCGCGCGATGTGGGAGACCTGCGACGGCACAGGGCGGCCAAGGCCATCGCTCGGTGCGACGAGATGGTCGATCGCCATCGACCCAAAGATGCGCTGGTCGACAAAGTTGAGCCGCAGAGCGCCGTGGGTGTCGCTGGCGATGTCGAGGCGGATGCGCGTCAGCTTGTCGTCAGCCTCACGGGTGCGCAACAGCATCTGGCCGCTCATGCCGAGGTGCACCATGAGCACCTCGTGCCGACCGGCACCGTCGCTGCGTGAACCGTCGGGGTCGGCGAGTGGAATCCACAAGAACTTGCCGCGCCGCTCAGGCTTGAACATCCGCCGCCCGGCGAGCCGCTCGACGAAGTCCTCTGACGGCCCATCGTGCCGGCGGAGCGAACGCTCATCGAAGACAGTCAGCGCCTCGATCGCTGCCCCATCGACTGCCGGCGCGAGGCCAGCGCGCACCACCTCGACTTCGGGAAGCTCAGGCATGCCGGGCTTCGTGTTGTGGGCTCACCTGGCGAGTTGCAGGCGCGTCCACGCATCGAGCGCGGCGGCCATCTCGGCGTTCTTCTTGCTGCTGCCCTCGCCAACAGCGATATCCTCACCGTCGAGGACTGCCGTCGCGTGGAACCGCTTCAGGTGATCTGGTCCGCTATCGACAATCCGATAGGCCGGGATGCCACGGCCAAGGCGTGCAGCGAGCTCCTGAAAACTCGTCTTGGGGTCCATCGCTGCACCAAAGCGGTCAGGGTCGGCGAGCAGCGGCTCGATGAGCTTGAGGACGAGTTCGGTCGCCCGTTCGTGCCCCGCGCTGAGGAAGGCTGCGCCGATGACGGCCTCGACCGTGTCGGCGAGGATCGACGACTTGTCCCTGCCGCCGGTGAGCTCTTCACCGCGGCCGAGTCGGAGGAATTCGCCGAGTCCAATGCCGCGGGCGATCTCCGCGAGTGCGACACTGCTCACAAGGCTGGCGCGACGCTTCGCGAGGTCGCCCTCGTCGAGGTCGGGATGCACGGTGTACAGCATGACCGTGACGGCCTGCCCGAGAATCGAGTCGCCCAAAAACTCGAGCCGCTCGTTGTTGGCGATGCCGCCGTGCTCGTACGCGTACGAGCGGTGGGTCAGCGCAAGCTCAAGCAGTTCCGGATCGATTTCGACTGCAAGGAGGCGCGCCAAAGCGGCCGGATCGGTGTGAGCCGACTCTCGGCGTTCAGCACGCACGGGAGTGATTCCCGGTGTGCCGTGATGGTGCGGTCATCGATCGACGATCGAATTCCGTCGATCAGACGTCGGCGACCTTGCGGCCCTTGTACTCGAGGTACAGGGCGGTGCCGGCCGAGTCTTCGACAACCTTGGCGCGGTGCGGCAGGCTGTAGACAACCTTGCCACCCTCGATGGTCTTGACGAGCGTGGGAGGGGTTGCCTTCCACTGCGCGCGGCGGGCACGGGTGCTCGCACGGGACATCTTCCGCTTGGGTACTGCCATGGCTATCTCTTCTCTCTGTCAGCGTCGTCGTCATGCCGATCGCCGATTGCGTCTTCGGTGGTGGCCTCGGTCAGGCCTTCGAGTCCGGCAAGCGCCGCCCAGCGAGGATCGATGGGCTCTTCATGCTCGTGACCCGGGTTGTCGAGGAGCCGCGCCCCACATCGTGGGCACAGGCCGAGGCAATCTTCTTGACACACCGGTTGGAACGGTAGTGACAACACGACCGCGTCCCTGATTACCGGTTCAAGATCCACGTGATCATCTTGAACCCGATACTCAAAAGCTTCGTCCTTATCGTAGGCGAAAACCTCTTGAATTTCGACTTCAACGGGGAGGGCGACGTCGATGAGGCATCGGACACACTCCCCCGTGGCGGTCGAATCGACGTGAGCGGAGACGAGAATGCCGTCGTGGAGCGACTCCAGCCGCACGTCAGCTTGGATCGGCGTGCCCTCCGCCACCGCGATGACCGCGTTGCCGAGTCGCTCGTCGAGCACGACGTCACGTTCGAACTCGCGCATCTCGCCGGGACGGCGGATGAGGTCGAAGACGCTGATTGCGAACGGGGAAAGGTCGTGATGTGCCACCCGACGAGTGTAGCCGCCCTACCCTTGCCCGACCGCCGTGAGCGCTTCATCGAAGAGCGAGAGCGCCTTTGCCACCTCGGCCGGGGTGACGGTGCACGGCGGCGCAACGTGAATGCGATTCTCGACGACCAGGGGCAGCAGCCGCAGCTCGAGCAGTCGGCGGGTGAGTTCAGCCATGACGGCCGGGGTTGCCGGCTGTCGCGATTCACGGGACTGCACGAGTTCGATTGCCCACAAGACGCCCCGGCCACGAACCTCGCCGATCATCGCGTGCGCGTCGGCAAGCGCGTGAAGGCCGGGCCCGAGGTGATCCTCGCCGATCTCGCGAGCGTGGGCCACAATGCGCTCCGCCTTCATCGCATCGATCGTGCCGACGAGCGCGGCCATGGCAAGCGGATGCCCCGAATAGGTGAGCCCGCCAGGGAACACTTGATCGTCGAATGCCTCAGCAATCGCCCCCGAGATGATGACGCCGCCGGCCGGAACAGCACCGGACCCCTGCGCGAAGGTCACGAGGTCTGGCACAACCGAGTCGGCCCCGTCGCCGAAGTCTCCCCGGAACGCGAACCAGTCCCCCGTGCGACTAAGACCGCACATGGCCTCGTCGAGGATGAGCATGATGCCGTGCTTCTCGGTGAGCGCCCGCACCCCGCGGAGATACCCCGGCGGCGGCACCAGCACGCCAGCACAAACCGGCACGGTTTCGAGCAGCACTGCGGCGATGCTGCTCGGCCCCTCGCTCTCGATGACCCGTTCGAGATGACGCAAGGCACGCTCAGACTCCTGCTCAGGATGCGCCGACCAGAACTCGCTGCGATACAGGTACGGCCCGAAAAAGTGCGCCTGGCCTCGTGAGTAATCGCGTGGCGACCTACGCGGGTTTCCCGTCGCGGCGATCGCTCCCCCCGTGCTGCCGTAGGACGCGCGATAGGGCGAGAGGATCTTGTCGCGCCCCGTGGTCACGCGAGCCATGCGAACGGCGTTCTCGGCAGCATCCGCCGCCCCATTCGTGAAAAACACCTTGGTGAAGTCGCGGCCAGCCACCCCGAGGATGCGCTGGGCTGCTTCGCCGCGCACCAGGACGGCGTGGCTTGGCGCGATCGTCGCAAGGGTGCGCGCCTGCGCCGTGACGGACTCGACGACCGCGGGATGCTGGTGGCCAATGTTGGTCGTGGCGAACTGGCTCGAAAAATCAAGGTAGCGGGTGCCGTCGTGATCCCAGACAGTGCTGCCGCTGCCGCCCGCGATTGCGAGCGGCGCCCTGGTTGACTGTGCGCTCCCCTGGTGAACGACGTGGGCGCGATCGAGGTCGAGGGCACGCGAGTTCTGGTCATCACTCATGAGGCCACGCTATCCGGCCAGCGCGACCGGGATTTGCATCCGCGCAGTATCTCTATGAGAAGACCTGGAGCACGCGATGCAGCAGCGTCTTTGGCAGCAGCGCCGCGAGACACCGTCGCGCGGGCCCAGCAGCCCGGCGAAGCCCGGCGATCACGCTTCGCGCGGACGCCACGACCTCATCCGGCGCGGTGAGATCGGCTCGCGTGAATGCCTCCTGCTCGATTGCCAACAGCAGCACATCCAGCGCGCTATCGTCGCGGCCCAGTGATTCGCCGATCACGGCCGCGTTCGCCCGAGGTGTGCCGGTCGCCGCGGGCTCGAGCCCGAGATCGATCGACGTTTCGATTACCTCGCGCCAGGCGAGCTCTGCGCCAGCCCGGCCGGAGGCGACGAGCGACAGCCGGCGGCGGCGCACCACCCAGCGGGCAACACCCGGTAGCAGCACCAGCAGGGCGAGACCGAGCACCCAGAACACGATCGGTGGCACGCCGTCCTGCGTCTCCGAATCCTCCTGGGCGTCGGTGCCGAGATCGCCAAGCTCGGGCGCGACGCTCGGGGCCACGCTGGCGTCTGGAGCCGGAAGGTCCGGCGTCGCAGCCCCATCGTCGACCGTGTCGAGGGCTGCAGGCTCGCTGTAGCTGGCGGGCTCGCCACGATCGGCAGTCGGCTCAAACGGCACCCATCCGATGCCCTCAAAATACAGCTCCGGCCAGGCGTGCAGGTCGTCGGAGGTGACCACCCACTCCACTGCCTTTTCACTATCAGACTCCTCACCGGGGAGGAAGCCGAGCACGAGACGGGCGGGAATGCCGAGGCTGCGCGCCATGATCGCCATGGCGGAGGCGAACTGCACGCAGTAGCCGCTCTGCACCTCGAGAAATGCGGCAACCGCGCCGGCACTCGAATCGTCGTAGTCACCGCGATCTGGTGCCTGCTCCGAATACACGAAGTCACCGTTGCGCAAGAACTCTTGCAGCGCCACCGCCCGCTCATAGTTCGTCGTCGCTCCCGCCGTCACGGATGCTGCGGTCTCCGCGATAATCGCTGGCCACTCCTCATCGGGGGTCGCGAGCGGGGTGAGCTCCTCTGGCACGACCGAGCCGGCATCCTGCAGCTGCTGGGCGGTCGGCGTGAGCACAAGCGAACTCACCTCGTAGGTTTCGCCGCGCACGCTCCGCCCCTCGGTGCGGAGCGACTGTGACGTCGAATCCCATTGCGCTTCAGCGCGGAGACCCTCCACCCCCAACGCCGGATAGGGCACCGGCACCCACCCGCCGCCGAGCAGTTGCACCGACACGGTGGTGGTTTCGATCGCACTCGCGACGGCCGAGCTGAGGCCGGGGGTTGCTGGCGCGGATTCTGGCACCGAGTCGGCATCAGGAGTCGATTCGGATTGCCATCCCTCGTCGAGGAACTGGTCGAGGGCGGTGAGCCGGAGGTAGTGGCCCTGCTCGGACTCCGTCGTGTACACGAGCGCCGTGAGCGTTTCTTCCCGACGCAAGTCTTCGCCGAGCGTGGCGATCGGGTTGACTCCGGAACGGATCGAACCACCGCTCTCTGCACCCGAAGTGCCACCAGCCGACGGCAAGGGCAGAAGTGTCGTCGCGATGATGGCACCCACGAGCGAGACTCCGACAATGCCGAACGCATCCCAACCGTGCCGGCCCCGCGCCGGGCGGTCGGCTGCCACCACCCCCAGCCACGCGACGATGGCGGCGGCGAGCCAAAAGAAGTCATCGACCGCGACAATCACGAATGGCACGAGCGCCACCGGCACCAGAATCACCCCCGTCAGCGCCGGTCGCCGCAGCGCGACGGCGAGCGTGTCGGTGACGGCGGCGACGACACAGGCACCGGCCGCGAGCAACACGAGAACACCCGGTTCTGCGAGCGCGGGAGCCTCCTGCCCCGCAAGCGAGTCCACGCCGTCCCGCCCGAGCGCGAAGAGCACATCCCAGGTCTCGAAAGTTGGCACACCGAAGATCGTCGTCTCGCGCGCCGAGCCGATCGCGACCACCATCGCGCCACAAATCACGCCGACCATGCCGGGGAGCACCGCGATGCGCGGAACCAGGGCCCGCGTGATCGCCGCCGCGCCGAGCACGATGAGCGAAGGGATCACGATCGCCAACCACCAGGCGTTCTCGCGCAGCACAACGTGGTAGCCGATGAATCCCACCGGGATCGCCAACGCCAGCGCCGCCGACACCCGCCACGGCGGCGCGTGAGCGACGGCAGACTCAGACCCTGTCACCTACTCGCCCTCCGCTCGAGCGCGGCACCCCAAGCCTCAGAAACGCTCACATCGCTACCGACGGGAATGCACAGCCAGCCGGCATCCGTCAACCGCCGCGCGCCGTCGCCAGGCCCGTCGATGAAGGCGATCGCCTCGTCGTATGACGCCCTGCCAGCGACGAGCGCCGCAACCGTCGCGCCATCGAGCGCGCCAAGCACGGCAAACACCGAACCGAGACGCGCATTGCCCTGCCGCCCCATCGGCACGAGGCTCACCCCTGCCGCCTGCGGAACCTCGGTGAGCTGCACCCGCGCGAGGCTCTCAAGCGTGGCAGCGCCGTGCCCTTCATCGAGCTGCGGTGCGCCCGTCTCAAGCACATGGACACGGAAACCGGTGTCGCCGAGATGAACCACCAGGGAGGCGACCATGGACACGGCCCATTCGAAGGATTCGCTCTCAGCATGGCCCCGGCCGGTATCTGCATCGGCACGGTGCGCCGCGCGGGTTTCGAGCAGGATGCTCGCCTCGGCCGCGCTCCGCTGCTCCTCCTGGCGCACCATGAGCTCGCCGTGGTGTGCCGACGCACGCCAGTGCACCCTGCGGAGCGCGTCGCCCGAGCGGTAGGGGCGCGTCGTGAGCTCGTGGTCACCGCCCGTGGCACGGTGATCAGCCCGATGCGCCTCCCCCTCGGCACGACGAAGATCGAGCGCGGGCTCCGGCAGTGCGACGATCTCTGGCAGCACGGTGAGATCAGTGGCCATGGCGGTTGCCGATGTTGCCTGCGCGAGGCCGAACGGGTCGGCGACGGTGACACGCAGGGGGCCGACCCGGTAGTCGCCGCGACGCGGAGGCAGCAAATCCCAGACGATCGAGATCGACGGTTGGCGGTCGCGGAATCGTGCGCTGAGCACCGGCAGGATGCTCGGGCCGGCGACACCGGCATCGGCGCGTGCACCGCGGACCGCACCCGAATCGCGCACCCACTCATCAGTCCAGGTGGCAGCGCCGACGGGGCGGCGCAGGCGATTCGACACTTCGAGGCGCACCGGCACCCGATGCCCAGCGAGCGCCCGGGGAACACCGAACGTGCGGTGCACCGAAACGTCGGGTCGCCGATGCCGGGCCGAAAGCAGAGAGGTGAGCGGCACGGCGACCAACAGCACCGAGGCAAACAGGATGGCGTCGAGATTGGCCACATACGCGGCCACACTGCCGACCGCCCCCGCCACGAGCACAACCCGACCGCGTCGCGTGAGGGCGACACTCCGCGATGAGCTTCTGCGACGCACCACCCCGACTACCTTCGGGGATCGGCGGAAGCGCCGAGTGGCACAGGGGTCTCTCTGATGATCCGGCTCACGATGACTTCGGCGGCGGCCATCGCGGCCGAACCAGACTCACGGCTGGCGGGGATCACACGGTGGGCGAACACCGGAACAGCGAGCGAATCAAGATCGTCTGGCAAGACAAAATCGCGCCCATCGAGCGCCGCACGCGCTTTGGCCGCGCGCACCAGATGGAGCGTCGCCCGCGGGCTCGCACCGAGACGCAGCTCCGCATCACGCCGCGTCGCCTGGGCAATCGCGACGGCGTACCGCTCAACCGCCGGCGCGACATAGACCGCGCGCACGGCCGCGATCATTCCGCGAAGCTCATCGAGCGCCATCACGGGGGCAAGCGAATCGAGCGGACTCGCCAGCTCCCGCGACCGCAGCATCGCCTGCTCGGCCTCCTCATTCGGATACCCCATCGAAATGCGCACCATGAAGCGGTCGCGCTGGGCCTCCGGCAGCGGATAGGTGCCATCCATCTCGATCGGGTTCTGCGTCGCGATGACAGCGAACGGCAAATCGAGCGGATGCGTGCGACCGTCAACCGTGACCTGGCGCTCCTCCATGCTCTCGAGCAGGGCCGACTGCGTCTTCGGGCTCGCCCGGTTGATCTCATCGCCGATCACGATATTCGCGAAGATCGGGCCAGGGGTGAAATCGAAGCGACGGGCCCCCTGATCGTAGATCGAGACACCCGTGATGTCTGACGGCAGGAGATCGGGCGTGAACTGAATGCGGTTCACGGTGCAGTCGACCGAGCGGGCGAGCGCCCTCGCGAGCATCGTCTTGCCGACGCCGGGAACATCCTCGATGAGCAGGTGCCCCTCCGCCAGCAGCGTCGCAAACGCCAACTCCACGGCGGAGCGTTTGCCGTCAATGACGCGTTCGACGCTTGAGAGCACTGCGGCCCCGAGGCTGGCGAACTGACCAGCAGAGACGGATGTGGGCACCGGCACGGCGGCAGCGTTGTGCATCGAGCATCACCTCTTCATTGGTGAGTCTCGCAGCAAACCGCGGTCGCGCATCAGTGCCCACACTGTGCGAACAGCGCCCGGCTAGCCGAGTGCTGCGGCCGCCGTCGCGAGCTGCTCGACGTACTCGTCGAGGCCCCACGTGAGCGACAGCGCGGTGGGCGGCGACACCGCCGCCACGAGGTCGACTCCCGTGACATTCGCGACCGCGCCCGACTGCACGGCGGGGATCGCCTGCGCGTACGACTGCGCAAGGAAGGCCTCGGCATCGGCATCGGTGTCGGCGAAGTTCACGAGGATGTCACTCTCAAGCGCATCGAGCTGCTCGTAGCTCAGCGTGTAGTAGAACGACGATTCGCCATTCGCGAGCTCGTCGACCGCAGGGGCGCCCTCAAGACCAAGCCCGAAGAGAAAGCTCACGCGGGGGTCGGCCTCGCGGTACACGTAGAACGTGCCACCGACATCCCACACCGCGGCAACCGTAAGCCCTTCAAGCTCCGGATGCGCGTCAGCCTGCTCCGCGACGACGCCGTCGATCTCTTCGAGCACAGCCGTGGCTTCGTCTGCACGGTTGAGCGACTCGCCCACGATCGACACGACATCGCGCCATGGCGTCGTCCACGCGGCATCCGGATAGGCGACCGTCGGGGCGATCTCGCTGAGGAGCTCGTACTGCTCTTCAGTGATGCCCGAGTACACAGCGAGGATGAGGTCGGGTTCGAGATCGATGATCTCCTCATACGAGGGCTCATCGACGGTCTGGGTGATCATGGTCGGCACCTCGGCGCCGAGCGTGTCGAGCTCCTCGGCGATCCAGGGCAGCAGGCCGTCTTCGTTCGCGCCGTACGACTGGGTCTCCATGCCGACCGGCACAACGCCGACCGCGAGGGCCGCATCGGCACTGCCCCACCCGAGGGTGACAACGCGCTGCGGGTCTGCCGGCACGGTGGTCTCGCCGAAGGCGTGCGTGATCGTCGCGCCCTCGGTCGTGGTGGCGTCGTCTGGCTCGGTAGTCGTCGTGCTGCAACCGCTGAGCACGATGACGGCCGCCGCGATGATGGCAAGGGATCTCTTCTTCACTGCTTCTCCTGGTGTTGTGGGATGGATCTGGTTCGGGTAATTCGGGCTGGTTCGGGTTGGGCTTACGTGGCGCTCGGCACACCGTGGTAGCGCCCGATGGGCACGACCATGGGTGCACCGCAGACCGGGTCGTCGACAACCCTGGCGTCAAGGCCGAAGGCGACACTCACGATCTCGGGAGTGATGACCTCGCGCGGGGTGCCCGTCGCAACAATGCCGCCCTCCGACATCACGATGATGTGGTCGGCATAGCGTGCGGCGAGGTTGAGGTCGTGGAGCACCATCACTACCGTGGTGCCGCGCTCACGGTTGAGCCCGAGCAAAAGGTCGAGCACCTCGAGCTGGTGGGTGACATCGAGGAAGGTGGTGGGCTCGTCGAGCAACAGGATGTCGGGGTCTTGCGCGAGCGCCATCGCGATCCAGGCCCGCTGTCGCTGACCGCCGGAGAGCGCGTCGACCGGCCGTGCGGCGAGGTCGGTGCAATCGGTCGCCGCGAGTGCTTCGGCGACGATGCGATCGTCGTCGCTCGAGTGACGGCCGAACCATCCCTGGTGCGGGTAGCGGCCGCGTGCCACCAGGTCCGCCACCGTGATGCCATCCGGCGCGGTCGGTGACTGCGGCAAGATGCCGACGATGCGCGCGAACTCCTTGCCGGCGTACGTGCGGATGTCGCGACCGTCAAGCGTCACGACCCCGCCGCTCGGGCTGAGGATGCGCGCGACGCCACGGAGCAGGGTCGACTTGCCGCTCGCATTCGCCCCGACGACGACCGTCACGGCGCCGGCGGGGAGGTCGACGTCGAGCCGATCGACAATGGTGCGCGCGTCGTAGCCGAGGCTCAGCTCTCTCGCGCGGAACTCATGGGAGATATGACTCATGCGATGTTCCTTCTGCGGTCGGCCGTGGCGAGCAACCACAGCAGATACGGGGCGCCGATGATGCCGGTGACGATGCCCGCCGGCACCTGCAGCTCCGGGAGAAGCGCGCTGCCAACGAGGTCCGCGATGATCACGACACTGGCGCCGACGAGGGCCGATGGCACGAGTGCGAGGCCCCCATCGCCGAGGATGCGCCGAGCGATGGGAGCGGAGACGAACGCGACGAAGGCGATGGGCCCCGCGAATGCCGTCGCGACCGCGGTGAGGGCGACAGCGACAGCGATGAGGGCGAGACGGGTGCCGGTCACCGAAATGCCGAGCCCTGCCGCCGTGTCATCGCCAAGCTGCAGCTGCCGCAGGCGGGGCACAAGCACCGCCAGGAGCGCGAGCAGCACGACGAGCGACACCGCGACAATGCCGATGTCGCCCCACGCTGCGCCGCCGAGCCCTCCAACCATCCACACGAGCGCTTCTGAGGCTTCACGCACGTCGCCGCGGGTCAACAGGTACCCGAGGAAGGATTGGGCGAGGAAGGCGAAGCCGACCCCGATGAGCACAAAGCGGTAGCCGGTGACCCCGTCGTTCGATGCGAGCAGCGTGATGGCTGCGGCAACGAGGACAGCGCCTCCGAATGCGAGGAGCGACACCGCCGCTCCGCTCAGACCGAGGATGAGGATGCCGAAGGCGGCGGCGGCGCTCGCGCCACCACTGATGCCGATGATGTCGGGGCTCGCGAGCGGATTGCGCAGGAGGGTTTGGAAGACTGCGCCGGCGATGCCAAACGCCGCACCGACGAGCAGGCCGAGCACGATCGGCGGCAGGCGGAGCCTGAAAAGCACGAATGAGTCGCTCGCATCGCCCTGACCGAACAGCGCGAGCAGGAGGCGGTCGGGCGAGATGGCATAGGCACCCGTTGCGACAGCCCCAATGACTGCGACGGCGAGCACGACGGTGAGGGCGACCGTGCTGAGCACGCGACGGCGGCGGATCGCATGACGCGCCTCATCGACGCTGAGCACCCGTGGCGAGGCTATGAGGTTGCTCACAGTGACCCCACCCTGACGCGACGGACGAGCGCAATCATGACGGGAGCGCCGATAGCCGCCACCACGAGGCCGACCTCAAGTTCGCCTGGATGCACCACAACGCGGCCGAGGATGTCGGCCGCGAGCACAAGCACGGGGCCGAGCACGAGCGAGAGCGCGAGAATCCAGCGGTAGTCGGGGCCCGCGATCGCGCGTGCGATGTGCGGGATGACAAGCCCGACAAAGACAATCGGGCCGGCGATGGCCGTCGCTGTGCCGCAGAGCAACACGACGGCGAAGCCCGTCGCAACGCGCGTGAGCGTGGCGCTGTGACCGAGCCCCTTTGCGACGTCATCGCCGAACGCGAGCAGGTTGAGGCTCCGACCGGAGAGCAGCGCGAGCACAGCACCGATGACAAGAAACGGCCACAGCGCGCCAATGATGTCGACACCGCGACCCGAGAGGGAACCGACCTGCCAGAAGCGATACGCGTTGAGCGTCTCGACATCCGTAATGAGGAGCAGCGTCACGACCGACGTCGCCGCCGCCGTGATCGCGGTGCCGGCGAGCGCGAGCTTGACCGGGGTGGCCCCGTCCCTCCCGAGCGATCCGATCGAATACACGAGCAGGGCTGCCGCGGCCGCGCCCGCAAAGGCGAACCACACGAAACCGAGTGGCGCCGTCACCCCAAACACCGCGATCGCCACAACGACGAACAACGAAGCACCCGCATTGACGCCGAGCAGGCCGGGATCGGCGAGCGGATTGCGGGTAATGCCCTGCATGACGGTGCCGGCGAGGCCGAGGGCGGCGCCGACCGCAATGCCGATGATGGTGCGTGGCAGCCGCAAGTCACGGACCACCATGTGCACCGTGTCGCCGTCGATCGGCGCGAACAGCGCTGCGAAAACCTCGGCGGGGGCGATCGCCCGCGAACCGATCGCGAGACTCAGGGCGACCGCAACGAGGAGCAGCACGAGAGAGCCGGCGAGCAGCCACTCACGCACGCGGCGACGGCGCACGCTCGCCGGCGCGCGCACCGCGGCATCCATCGACGCGGCCACGGGCTCCGTGCCCGCGCCAGTCACGGCGCGCGACATTACTGCAGCTCGGACTTGCCGAGCCGCCAGTACCCCATGAAGGCAATGCGCTTGCGGTCGATACCGGTCTCAGAGACGAGGAATCGGCGCAGCGACTTGATCATGGATGATTCGCCCGCGAGCCAACCATAAAAGCCGGCCTCGGCCTCTGCTGGGGATTCCCAGAGCAGTTCGCGGTCGAGATCGATCTCTGCGATCGCCTGCGTCGAACCCGAGAGGGCTGAGCGGAGAACGGCGGGATTCTCGGCGACCCACCGGCGCACAGCCGGGTCGAGTGCCGAGCCGTGCTCGTCGTCGCCGCGGGCAAGCCAGGTGATCGTGGCCCCCAGCGGCAGCTCGAGCTCAAGCGCGTCTGCGCTGCTCGGCACCTCGACAAACGCGCGGGCGACGACCCCGCGCGGGAGCGACTCGAGGATGCTGCAGATGGCAGGCGCCGCGGTCTCGTCGCCGATGAGCAGCAGTTCGGTGGCATCGCCAGGATGCCAGTCGATGCCGACGGCAGAGTCGACACTGCGCGCGTCTGGCCCGACAAGGATGAGGGTGTTACCGACCGTGGCGCCGGCAAGCCACCGCGATGCCGGGCCGGTGCCGTCGGCGTGGAGCACCATATCGACGTCGACCTCGCACAGCGCCGGTCGCACGGCACGAACTGTGTAGGTGCGGAGCGGGCCGCGCTTCGCATCTGGCAGGGCGCGCCAGCGGGCATACCAGCTTCCGTCGGCGATGACCGCAGGGTCGTCCGCGCCGATGTCGCAGAGCGCGCCCCCTGCAGAGCCGTCGTCAAGTGGAAAGACGAGCTTGACCCGCTGGTCGAGGCCGTCGATGCCGAAGTCGACGAGCGATTCTGTCGTGAACGTCACGCGCATGAAGTGCGGGCTGAGCTGGCGCAGGGCGCTCACCGTCACGACATACGGTCGATATGCGGGGCGGGAGTCCTTGGCGGGCGCAAGCTCCGTCGTCGCGATAGCGGTTCCGAAGTCAACGTCGGCCTTGATCGCGGTTTCCAAGGTAAGCATTGCCTAAGTATGGCATGCCTAACCTCTGCTTCGCTACGCGGGCTCCCCTCCGCGGGCGAGCAGCCGAGCGCTACGACGACTGCAGAAACTCCGCAACCGTGCGCGGCACATAGGGTGAGACATCCCCACCCAGTGACGCAACCTGGCGCACGAGCGAACTCGACACGTGCGCGTGTGCCGGGTCTGGCAGCAGGAACACGGTCTCGACCCCGGCGAGATTGCGGTTGACGATCGCCATGGGCGTCTCGTAGGCGACATCGACCTGCGAGCGCACGCCCTTCACGAGCACACTCGCGCCGACATCGGTGCAGTAGTCGACCAGCAGGCCGACCATCCACGAGGTGACCTTGATGTTGCCTGGCAGCCCCGCGTCGGCAATCGCCCTCTCAAGCAGGGCGATGCGCTGTGCCACCGGAAGCAGCGCAGTCTTGTCTGGGTTGTGCACCACGAGCACATGGAGCTCATCGAACAGACCAGCCGCGCGCTCGATGACATCGAGGTGGCCGAGAGTGACGGGGTCGAAAGAACCTGGGACGACGGCAATCCTGCGCATGCCTTCAACCCTAGTGGGAGGGCGTGCGCGGAATCCGAGATCGCGTCGAGATTACGCCAGAGCCACTGCTAGGCCTGTGCCAAGAACTCACGCGCGCTGTCATCGAGTCGCCGATCGAGCGCCTCCCGCAACGCCGGATGCCGCTCGAAGCTCGGGTCATCAGCGATCGTAAGTTCGGCGATCGCGCGAGCCTCGGTGATGAGCTTCGCATCCTTCGCGACCCGCAGCAGGCGCAAACTCGAACGTCCACCAGACTGCACGCTGCCAAGCACGTCGCCCTCCTGACGCAACTCCAGATCTTTCTGCGCGAGCTCGAACCCATCGAGCGTCTCAGCGACTGCCGCCACGCGATCGCGCGCGAGGGTGCCCTCCTCAGCGTGCGTCACCATGAGGCAGAGGCCAGGCACACCGCCCCGGCCGACGCGGCCCCGCAGCTGGTGCAGCTGCGAGACGCCAAAGCGATCCGCATCGAGAATGACCATCGTCGAAGCGTTCGGCACATCGACGCCGACCTCGATGACGGTCGTCGCGACCAGCACATCGATGTCGCCGGCCGCGAAGGCCCGCATGATCGCGTCTTTCTCCTCCCCCGACATGCGCCCGTGCAGCGCGGTGATGCGCGTCGACGAGAGCTCCGAATTCGCACGCAGCTCCTCGATAACACCGACGACACTCGCTGGCGTCACCTTAGGCCCCGGCTCGACCTCCGGCTCGAGCACGGAGGGCTCGTGCTCCTCCTCGCTCGCGGCATCGATCGCCGGACACACCACGAACGCCTGCCTGCCCTGCTGCAACTCCTCCGCAACACGCTGCCAGACTCGCGGCATCCAGCCCGGCCTCTCGGCGAGCGGAACGACGTGCGAGACGATCGGGATGCGGCCGGAGGGCAGCTGCGCGATCGTCGAAACATCGAGATCGCCGAAGACCGTCATGGCGACCGTGCGCGGGATGGGTGTCGCCGTGAGCACCAGCACGTGTGGAGGGATGGCGCCCTTGCGGCGGAGTGCCTCGCGTTGAGCCACACCGAAGCGATGCTGCTCATCGACCACGACGAGGCCGAGGTCGAAAAACTCAACCGAGCCGCTCATGAGCGCGTGCGTGCCGACGACGATATGGGCGCTGCCCGACACCGTCGCGAGCGTCGCCTTGCGCCGGTCGGCGACCGGGAGCTGGCCCGTGATGAGCGTCGGCCGCAGCCGCGCCGCGAGATCTGGGCCGAGCGACGCCACGATCGAGCGCAGATGCTGCCCCGCGAGCACCTCGGTCGGCGCGAGGAGCGCCGACTGGCCGCCCGACTCGGCGACCGCGAGCATCGCGCGCAGTGCGACGAGCGTCTTGCCAGAGCCGACCTCACCCTGCACGAGCCGATTCATGGGCAGCGACGCCGCGAGGTCGGCCGCGATCTCCTCACCGACCGCAACCTGGTCGTCGGTGCGCTCGAAGGGCAGTGCGGCATCGAAGCGTTCGAGCAGACCGCCGGGCTGCGGCATCCGCGCTGTCGCCTGCCGTTCACGCAGCACCGCCCGCTGCTGCAGCAAGCCGGCCTGCAGCACGAACGCCTCCTGAAAGCGCAGCGCCTTCTGGGCTGCCCGCCACTCGATGTCTTTCGTGGGCCGGTGGATGAGCTCGATCGCGCGCCGATACGCCATGAGCGTGCGATCGGAACGAACGGATGCCGGCACCGGATCATCAAGCGCCGGCAGGGTGTCGAGCACCACCCCGACCGCCTTCTGGATCTGCCACGACGTCACCGCCGCCACCGCCGGATAAATCGGCACCGGCTGCTCCGCCCACGCCCGGTAGGCCTCCGTGTCGCCGCTCGGCGTGTCAGCGTCGAACAGCTCGTAGTCGGGGTGCGCGAGCTGCGGACTGCCGCGATACTCCCCCACCTTGCCCGCAAAAATTCCGCGAACACCCGGCTTGAGGTCGGCCTTGCGCCACGCCTGATTGAAGAAGGTGAGCGAAAGGATGCCCTTGCCGTCGCTGATGCGGACCTCAAGGATCGACCCCCGGCGCGCCTGCATCGTGCGCTCCCGCACGTCGAGCACCTCGGCGACGATCGTCACATTCTCGTCGGGAGGGAGGGCGCCGAGCTCCGTGAGCTCACCCCGCAGGGCATAGCGCCGCGGGTAGTGGCTCAGCAGGTCACCGATCGTCTCGAGCCCAAGATTGCGCGAAAAGGCCTGCGCCGTGCGCCCGCCGAGGGCAGACGACAGCTTGGCGTCGAGCGGAGATCCCACCCCCCGAGCGTACCCGCGACCCCCGGCATCAGTGCGCCGTGCCGAGGCGACCTGGTGACTCGCGCCAGCTTCAGTACGCTCAAGGGATGACACGGATCATCGCCGGGTTCGCCGGCTCGCTCACTATCGCCGTGCCACCGAAGGGCACACGCCCCACGAGCGACCGCGTGCGCGAAGCCATCTTTTCGGCACTCGAAGCCCGCGATGCGCTCGACGGGGCTACTGTGCTCGATCTTTACGCGGGCTCTGGGGCACTCGGGCTCGAGGCCGTGAGCCGGGGCGCCGTGAGTCTGACGCTCGTCGAGAAGAACCCCGCAGCATCCGCCGCCTGCCGACGCAACGCTGAGCTCATCCGTGCGCGAGCACCGAAAGGCGTGCGGATCACGGTTGCCCCCATTGCCGTGCAGTCGTACCTCGCCGGCGGCCCGACGCCCTTCGACATCATCTTCATCGACCCGCCGTACGAGCTGGGCGAAGACGAGTTGGCGGCCGATTTGGCGGCGCTGCCCCTCGCCCCGGATGCGATCGTGCTCGTCGAGCGCTCGTCACGTTCGCCCGAACCACAGTGGCCTGCCAGCCTCGAGCTCGACCGTCGCAAGGATTACGGCGATACGACGCTGTGGTGGGCGTCGTGCAGTTGATCCCTCCACAGGAAGCCTGAGGCGGCACTCTCCACAGCCCTCGATGCGTCGGGTGGTCGGGCCCCTCGGGCTCGATAGCGTTCCCAAGACCGTCCCGCTCGAGGGCGGGAAGGGAACGTGCACGCATGCTGCTTCGGCGCAACCTCACCTGGGCAATCCTCCTACTCGTCACTGGAGTCGCCCTCAGCGGATGCAGCACTCCGCTCCTTGACGGCCGCAAGGTGCCACCAACCGTGCAGACCGAGGTCGTGGACCTGCCGCCCGAAATGATCGCGACAGAAGACGAGGTCTCGGTGGGGGAAATTGTGCCAGCCGGGCAAGGACTCCCCGCGATCATGGGTGGTTCGCGGGCTGCGCCTGGAGAACCCGCAGTGCCGACAGTGTGGACCTCGGATGACGGCATCGACTGGGTTGAAGCCGCTGTTGCGGATGTCGACGGCTCTTTCTCCGGCATGGTGTCTGGCAGCGATGAGCTCACCGCGTTTGGTGGGGAGGTGTGGAAGAACGGCGAATACCACTCTGTTGTCTGGCTGTCGCGCGACCGCGACGAATGGGTACCGGTCTCGCTTCCAGCCCATCTTGCAGCGGCGGGTACCATCGCGCTCATCGAGGTCGTCGGCCCGATCGCCTACGTCGTGGTGACAGACCACGAGGGCACGCCAGCAGGGGTCACCATCACGAGTGATGGCACGGTGACGACGCTCCCACTTCCCGACCTCGAGCGTGGCGAAGCGCTGTGGCCCATCGACATCGCGGGCTCAGCAGACTCGCTCGTCATCGTCGCCTCGCCCGGACCCTACGGCGTATCGAGGCCGACCGTTTCGTTCGCATCCGATGATGGCGGTGCCACCTGGCGCAAGCGCGTCGAAATCGACGCCGCAACGGCATGGGTGTCAGGGGTCGCACGAGCCGGCGACGGGTATGTCGCCACCGGCGCCACCCGCGATGCGTCTGGCACACTCCAGGCGGCCGTCTGGTCTTCTGCAGACGCTGCGGCCTGGACTCACGAGCCTCTCACCACCACACTGGAGCCGTGGGCCACCGCTGCCATTGACCACTGGATCTCAGCACCGACGGCGGTCGGTGACGTGGTCACGGCCGTCGCCGGGAGCGAAGACCAGCGCTCGAGTGCCGTGCTCTCACGCGGCACGGACGGAGCCTGGTCGTTCGTGGCGATCACGAGCCCCGCGACCGGCAATGGAGTGAGCGGATGGGCCGCCCTGCACGGTGAGGCCGTCATCGCGGTGATGAGCGGCAGTGGGGAGACCCGCCTCGGGATCTACCAGAATGCGACGTGGCGTGACACTGCGACACTAGACCGCCGGGAGGACGTGTTCACGGTCACCGAGGTCCATCAGACGGGTACCTCGGCACACCTCACCCTCAGCCGCGCAGAATTCCAGTCTTCGAGCGACGGTAGCTGGCGAAACACGAGGATGCTCGCAGCAGCGAATTACGACGGGAGTGCTGTCACCCTCACCAACTTTGAGCCGGAACGTCTCAGTGCTCTCTCCTCCGTCGTACACAGCGAAGTCGATGGCGAGCAGGTCGTACTTGGATCCGAATTCGCGGGAGACTCGGTCACCGCGGAGGGCTACTTTCGTGCCAGCCCAGAGAGCGGATGGGTCGCCGCTGTCGGGTTTCCCGCCGACGGAGCCCTTTCATTCTCGGCGGTCACGAAAGTGGGTGACCGCTGGATCGCCACAGCGAGTCGACGTGACTCCGCCATCGTGGGCACCTCAGCACATGGACAACTCTGGGCATCAGACGACGGTGTGGAGTGGACCGTGCTCGTCGGCGAGCTCTCGGAGACCGCGCTGGACTCCGACTACGTCGAGGTCTGCGAGCTGCCAGACGGGTCGCCCCTTCTCGTCGGAACCACGACGGTGAGCCCGGGCGAGTATCGCCCGACAATCTGGCGGCAAGTCGACGGAACCTGGCACCCTGTCGATCTGGGAGCGACTACGGATCGGAACGGCTGGGCGTTGGGATGCGCGGCCCGCGATGACGGTGTCGTGCTCGCGCTCACGACTGCGGGGCGCGACACACTCCTGCACAGTGCCGAGGGAGTGGAGTGGACGACTGTCTTCGACGTCGATCCCTGGGTGAGCTTTTCCGCTCCGGTGGCAGTCAGCGGAGGCTACGCCGCCGCAGGCAGTTGGTCAGACTCCAGCGGATATCACCCGGTGGTCTGGGTGTCGGCCGACGGTACCAGCTGGAGCCCGCTCGCCATCAGCGCATCCCGGCCCAGCACCATCGCCAAGGTCGCCGGCGCTGGAGATGACCTTCTTATCGCTCGCAGTGGAGCAGCCGGCGAACCACTGCTCGTGATCCGCGATATCGCCACGGTCATTTCCACGCACGCGTCTGAGATTGAGAACTCATGAGCGCGCAGCCATTCAGGTCGCGGCCCTCGCCCGTCAGCCCTGACCGCCAGCCCAGTCAGCGTAGGGATCCCAGCCGCTCGCGTCGTGCGGTTCGCCATCGAGCAGCACGGGCGCGTCCGAGCGAGCGACAACCGTACCGACGAGGCGGAACGCGCCTGGCAGAGGGATGTCAGAGGGGAAGGTCGCGAGCAGTGAATGGTCTTCGGCGCCGCCCAGCGCGAGTGCAGGGTCAGCCCCCAGCGTCGAGCCAGCGAAATCGAGCGTCACCCCGCTCGCCTCGGCCACCCTCGCCGCATCCTTTGCGAGCCCGTCACTCAAGTCGAGCATGGCTGTTGCGCCCGCCAGCGCGGCCAAGCGCCCATCCTCGACCGGCGG
The DNA here is from genome assembly GCF_054969005.1 of Homoserinimonas flava. Lineage (NCBI taxonomy): Bacteria > Bacillati > Actinomycetota > Actinomycetes > Micrococcales > Microbacteriaceae > Homoserinimonas > Homoserinimonas flava. The sequence goes on along the minus strand of NZ_JBUEQS010000001.1, from coordinate 367,737 downwards.
CGACGGTCGCCGCTGGGCGAGCGTGCGGTCGGCGACGGCGGTGGCGCGCGCGGCATCCGGTTCGCCCCCATTGTCGACTCCCTCGGCGAACAGCAGCCGCAGCCCCTCAGCCGCAGCACCGAGCGCCCCGGAGACCGCGACGACATCACCCACCCGCGCGCCCGATCGGGTCACGGGCGCCCGCCCCTCAAGGTCGCCAAACGCCGTCACCGCGAATGTCATGGTCGGCGACACCGAGAGGTCACCACCGACAACCCCGCACCCCGGCGCGAGCGCTGCACACGCCTCGCGCAACCCATCGGCGATTCCCTCCAGCGTCGAGATCGGCGTGTCCCCCGGCAGCGCGAGCGCCACAACGAGCGCCGTCGGCACGGCGCCCATCGCCGCGACATCCGAAAGGTTCGAGGCCGCAGCCTTCCAGCCGAGGTCGAACGGGCTCGACCACGCGAGCCTGAAATCTGGCCCATGGATCATCATGTCGGTCGTCACCACGAAGCGGCCGTCGCGTGCCGCAATCACCGCCGCGTCGTCACCGGGCCCGAGCAGCGTTGCACCAGAAACGGGAAGCCGGGGAAATATACGCTGCAGCGCCGCGGACTCCCCGACGGAGGCGAGGGTGTCGGAGTCGCTCATGCATCACACGGTAGCCTGAACGGGATGATCACGAAGACCCGAGCGTCGCGCGCCCTCGTCGCCGCTGTGGGTGCACTCCTGCTGCTCAGCGGCTGCACCGCCGCCGTGCCCATGACGGCCGCACCGGATGCCGCATCCGTCGACTGCGCCGAAGTCAGTGTGCGACTGCCAGACGCCATCGACGACCTCGAGCAGCGGGAAACCGATGCGCAGGCGACCGGAGCCTGGGGCACTCCGACCGCCGTGCTGCTGCGCTGCGGGGTCGAAGTACCCGGCCCATCAACGCTCCCCTGCTTCACGGTGCGCGACATCGACTGGCTGCGTGACGACACGGATGCCCCCACCTTCGTGTTCACGACGTATGGCCGTGACCCCGCCGTCGAGGTCGTCGTCGACAGCACCGAATCGTCGGGCACCGCGGCCCTCGTGGCGCTCGCGAATGCGGTCGGCACGATTCCGGCCGAGAGCTACTGCACCTCGGCCGAGGACGTGCTCGGGGTGCCAGAAGAGTAGGTGCCGGCGCGGTGCTACGCGCGCGGGCCGTCGAGCCCGACGAGCTTGCCCGCGATGCCTCCAGCAGCCCGCAGCGCCGCGCCCGACCCGAACCCGCCGGCGGGCAGCGTGAATGGCATGTCGCGAGCCTCGATGAGGGCATCGCGCAGCACCTCGGCGGCTGACCGGGTCGGCGCCCACAGGTAGAGCGACATGGCGCCGGGGATCGAGTTCACCTCGTTGACGAACAGCTCCCCCGTCGCCTCATCGAGCAGCAGGTCGACTCGCACGACACCCGTGAGCCCGGTGGCGTCGGCGACGCGTGTTGCAAGATCGGCGGCCAGCTCCGCGACCCCGTCTGGCACGACTGCCGGAAACTCGCGGGGTGCGCTCGTGAGGCCGGCATCCTGACCGGCTCCCCCAGCGAGATACTTCTCCGCATAGGAGTAGAGACCCGAATCGCCCGAACCGCGAAGCGGCTTCTCCAACTGCGTCAGCTCAAGGCTCGGTGCCGTGCGGAACGAAATATTGAGGTCGACGAGCTCGGGGCGGTATGGCTCGAGCACGGCACCCGCACGAAGGTGCGTGCTCGCCTTGCCGACGGCGCGGGCGGCCGCGACATCCTCAGCGATCTCAATGCCGATCGACGATCCGCCAAAGCGAGGCTTGACGATGTAGGGGCCAGCGAAGCTCGGCTCGCGCACGGCCGAGAGCGGCTCGCGCGGCAACGACGGGATGCCGGCGACGGCCATGAGACCGCCGAACGCGAGCTTGTCCATGCCGACCGCACCAGCGAAGAGGCTCGACCCGGTGGCCGGGATGCCGAGCAGGCTGAACAGGGCAGCAGCACCGCCACCCTCGCCGACCCCGCCGTGGAGGCAGAGCAGCACGGCCTCCGGCGCGAGCTCGTCCTCGCCGAAACGCTTCTTGACGAAGAGCCCAGACTTGTCACCGATGCGCACATCGACCGGCTTCGACCCAGCGGGCACGCCCTCGAGGTAGTCCTTCGCCTCGGTCTTCTCCGGCACGAGAAACCAGCCACCGGCCGGAGCCCAGTAGAGGGGCAACACCGTGTCGCCAGCGTCGAGGAGCACACGCTCCGACTGAAGACCGGTCAGGATCGAGATCTCATGCTCCGGGGATGGGCCCCCGAAGACAATCGCCCAGGTGTTGCTCATGATCCTCCGCTGCTCATTGTGCACAAGCGCTGTGCGCGTGGCTGTGTGGCCGCATCCGGCCGCGTCACCGGCCAGTCCCGATGCATCCCGACCCGCAAGAGCGGCGATCAGGGGTAATGGTCTGGCAGGTCGTTCTCATAGAGGATAACGCCTCGGTCGCCGGCCTGATCGAGCGCGACCAGCACGGCGTCGGCGCGCCGATCGAACATGAGCGCCGGATGCTGCGAGCCAGCCGACCCCGCGATGAGCGCCGCCCGGTTGGTGCGACCGACGACGAGGAGCTGCCCGCCCCGCGCCGTGATGGATGCCGCGAACGCGCGGTTGCGCTCGAACTGCACCGAACCGAGCTCCACCATTCCGGGGGTCACCACGACGAGGTTGCCACCGCGCTCTGCGGCGAGCTTGGCTGCACCGTCGAGGGCGCGTTCCGCCCCGACCGGGTTGGAGTTGTAGGTGTCGTCGATGATGAGGGTGCCGTTGGGCGCCTCCTGCACCTCGGCGCGATGCTGCGAGCCGGGCAGCGCTGCGAGCCTGGGGGCGATCGTCGCGGCATCCACGTCGAGCGCGAGCGCAATGCCGATCGTGACGGCGATGTTCACGGCATGGCCGGTGCCGGGGATCGTCACGGGCACGGTCGATGTGCCGGCCGACGTCGTGATGGTGGCGGTGGATGCTGCGGCATCAACGACGACGTCGGCCTCGGCACCCGGCACCACCGAGACGGTAATGACCCGCTTGCCCTCGTCACGGCAGCGGAGCACGAGGGCCGAAAGTTCCGGCTCGTCGATGGGGAGCACGACGGTTTTCGCCCGCTCCGTGATCTCCGACTTCGCCGCAGCGATTGTCGCCTTGGTCTTCATGCGGGCGAGATGAGCTTCACCGATTGTCGTGATGGCCGCGACATCCGGGGGAAAGCTTTCGCTGAGCTCGCGGATCTCGCCCTTGCCGTAGACACCCATCTCGGCAACGAACACCTCGGTGCCCGGCACGACGCGGTCGTTGACGGCGCGGGAGAGCCCCATGAGGTTGTTGAAACTCGCGGGCGAGGCGACCACCGAGAAGGCTCCGGCAAGCACGTGAGCAACGTACCCCTTGGTCGAGGTCTTGCCATAGGACCCGGTGATGGCGACGACGGTCGGGCGCACCTGCGCGAGCCGCTTACGGGCGCTCACGAGGAATTTGTGCGAGAGGCGCTTCTCGAGCGCGTTCATCGGCACGAGCACGCCGTCCATGAGCACGGGCGCGAGGATGATCGCAAGGGCCGCCGCGGGGGCGCCAACAAGCCACCAGAGCACGCCGCCGGTGAGCGGCAGCGCGACGGCGTAGGCGATCGCGAGACGCCGCGCACGCTGCGTCCAGTTGAGGGGCGCACTGCTGCCGCGCACACCGAGACCGATCGGCATGAGGGCCGCCGCGATGACCGCGACAATCGAGAGCACGGATGCCACCGTTGTGGCCCCCGCGAGGGCGGTGAAGATACCCACCGCAATGAGCATGATGACGCCGCTGAGCACGGCGGCATTGACGGGTCGTCGCACAACCCAGAGGGCGGCGATACGGCCGACCCAGCCCGCAATGTAGTGCTCCCGCTGGGCGACGCGGAGCCAGCGGAGCACCGCGAGCGCCCCCGCGACGAGGCCGAGCACAACGGTCACGACGATCAACGGCGTCACGACGCCACCTCCTCGATGAGGGTCAGGAGTTCTTCGCGCACGGCCACCGCGAGGTCACCCTCGAGCAGATGACCCGCACCGGGCACAACGCGGAAGCGCGCACCCGTGACGAGTTCGCTGGCGGCGCGCCCGGCATCCGCCGGCGCAGCGGTGTCATGCTCGCCCCACACCATGCGAACGGGGGCCGTGATTCGGGCGAGGTCGTCGCGGTAGTCCTCGCCGACGACCTTCACCATGACGTCGCGCATCACGCCCTGAGCAGCGCGATAGTCGGCCGAACCGTGCTTCTGGCGCTGCGCGTCGAGCGTCTTCTGCGAAACGAGGCCGCGCTTGGCAAGCCACCGCACGAGCCGATACGCGGTCGGAGATTTGGGCGCGGCCTGGAGGCGCACGAGCGGCACCCCAGTGAGCACGAGCCCCTTCACGAGCTGGGGGTGCTCCGCCGCGACGCGCACGGCGACGCGGCCGCCGAAGGAGTGGCCGACGATGACGGTCGGGCCGAGCTCGCGGAGCGCATCGACAAGGTCTGCGGCGTAGTCGGCGGTGCCCCACGCGACCGCGGGAGCCGGGGTGATGCCGAAGCCCGGCAGATGGACCGCGACGGCGTCGAGCCCCGCGACGATCGTGCCGAAGTCGGCACCAGTGCGGCCCCAACCGTGGAGAGCGACGACGGATGCGGGGCTTGCGCCGGTCTTCTCGGCGAGAATTCGCCCATCCGCCAACGCCGTGATCACCTAGTTACAGTACACCGGGGTCCGTGGCACCAGCAGGTGCGGCGAGAGGTCACCGTGTGCGCATCCCGCGTCGCCTTGGCGCGAGACGTGACCTCTCACACGAGGTCGGCGCTTTACTCGCCCTGCGGAAGCTCGGAATCGGTCGTGAGATGCGGGGCGATGTCTTTCGGGTCCATCGTGCCCGCGAGCACTTCGGCAACCTGCGACACGATGGGCATGACGACACCCTTCGCCTGCGCTAGCTCAAGAATGGGCGCGACCGAGGCAAGCCCCTCGGCGGTCTGGTTCATCTGCTTTACGACATCGGAGAACGTGTAGCCCTGGCCGAGCAGCCGGCCCGCCGTGTTGTTGCGCGAAAGCGACGATTCACACGTCGCGATGAGGTCGCCGAGCCCGGCAAGACCCGACAGCGTCGAGGCCTTCGCGCCGTACGCAACAGAGAAGTCGGTCATCTCGACGAGCCCGCGCGTGATGATCGACGCCTTCGTGTTCTCGCCGTAGCCGACGCCATCGACGATGCCGATCGCAACGGCGATGAGGTTCTTGAGCACGCCACCGAACTCGGTGCCGATGACATCCGTGTTGACGAAGGCCCTGAAATACGGGTTCGTCGCGAGCATCGCCACGCGAGTCGCCGTGTCGAGGCTCGACGAGGCGACGACGGCCGCCGTCGGCTGCTCCTTCGCGATCTCGAGGGCGAGATTGGGGCCGGATGCCACGGCGATACGATTCGCGTCGATGCCGAGCTCCTCGGTGATGACCTCGCTCATGCGAGCCCTCGTCCCCTTTTCGACGCCCTTCATGAGGCTGACGACGAGCGCGTTCTTGGGCACGAGTGAACCGAACTCCTGCAGGTTGCCGCGGAGCGTCTGACTCGGCACCGAAAGAAACACGACTTCGGCGCCGTCGAGCGCCTCCTCGATGACATGGGTCGACCAGAGGGTGCGCGGCAGGTTGATGCCGGGCAGGTAGTCGCTGTTGCGTTTGCTTTCGGCGATCTCTTTCGCGAGCTCCGCGCGCCTGGCCCACAGCGCAACATCCGCTCCCCCGTCGGCGAGGATCTTGGCAAATGTGGTGCCCCAGCTGCCGGCACCGAGCACTGCGACGCGGGTCGCACCGGGGTTGGGGATGCGGATGGGTCGTGTCGAGATCAAAAGCGGCCCGTCTCCCTCTGGTTTTTCTTTGCCGGGTCCCAGCGCTCGGCCGGGGGTTCTTCGGCGCGCAGGTCGGCGAGGAGCGCGGTGATCGCGTCCATGAGCAGTTCGGTTGCCTCGGCGAGCGCGGAGGCCGTGATGGGCTTCTCGCGGAACGCGGAAAGGTCGACGGGGTCGCCAATCTTCACCCGAATGGTCTTGCGAGGAAAGAAGCTGATCTTGCGGGCGTAGCGGGGCATGACGTGCTGCGTGCCCCAGTGCGCGGCGGGGATGAGCGGCACACCCGCCTCGAGGGCCATGCGCACCGCGCCCGTCTTGCCACGCATGGGCCAGAGGTCGGGGTCTCGCGTGAGCGAACCCTCGGGGTAGATGACCACCGCGAGCCCCTGCTCAACAATTCTGCTCGCGGCCTTCAGCGGTTGGGCACCGCGGGCGTTGTTCGTGCGTTCGACCGGGATCTGGCCCGATGCCCGAAGGAGCGTCGCGACGACGGGGATCTTGAAAACGGAGGCTTTCGCAAGAAACCGCGGCATGCGATTGAGCTTCCACATGATGACCCCGATCACGACGGGATCGATCTCGCTGTAGTGGTTGGGCGCGAGCACGAACGCACCCTGCTTCGGCATTTTGTCGCCGTCAACGATGCGGTAGCGCGCGAGCAGGTGCATGAACGGCAGCACCAGCACCGCCAAGAAACGGAAGATCGGGGTCTTTTCCGATGCCCTCGACGGTGAGGAGGCTTCGGCTTGTGCGGGATCGGTCACGGTCGGCCGGGTCACCCCTCGTACACGAAGTCGGCCCCGAGGGCACCGAGCTTCTCGATGATGTGTTCGTAACCCCGGCTGATGATGCCGATGTTGCTGATCGACGACTGGCCCTCAGCACTCAGCGCTGCGATGAGGTGGCTGAATCCGCCCCGAAGGTCGGGGACGCGGAGCGAAGCACCGTGCAGCGGGGAGGGACCGATGATGGTCGCCGCCTGCTCGAAGTCTCGACGCGCAACGCGGCGCGGGTGATCTGGCAGTCCCTGCTCGTGCACGACGATGTCGGCACCCATCTCATTGAGCGCCTCGGTGAACCCGAAGCGGTTCTCATAGACCGTCTCGTGCACAATCGACACGCCCTCGGCCTGCGTCAGGGCGACGATGAGCGGTTGCTGCCAGTCGGTCATGAACCCTGGGTGCACGTCGGTCTCGATCGTCACCGCCTTGAGGGGGCCACCCGGATGCCAGAACCGGATGCCGTCATCCTGCACGTCAAACGCACCGCCAACCTTGCGGAAGACGTTGAGGAATGTCATCATCTCGGACTGCTTTGCACCGCGCACGAAGATGTCGCCCTGGGTCACGAGCGCGGCACACGCCCAGCTCGCGACCTCATTGCGGTCGAAGAGTGCCTTGTGGCGGTAGCCGTCGAGACGGTCGACACCCTCGATGAGGATGACGCGGTTGGGCTCAACCGAAATGATCGCGCCCATCTTTTGCAGAATGGCGATGAGATCCATGATCTCGGGCTCGATCGCGGCGTTCTTCAGCTCGGTGATGCCCTTCGCGCGCACGGCGGTAAGCAGCACCTGTTCGGTCGCGCCGACCGAAGGGTACGGCAGCTCGATGTTCGCGCCGTGCAAGCCGTTGGGCGCCGTGAGCTCGATGCCCTCATACGTTTTGTCGACGATTGCCCCGAACGCCCGGAGCGCGTCGAGGTGGAAGTCGATGGGGCGGTCGCCGATGCGGCAACCTCCAAGGTCGGGGATGCGCGCCTCGCCGAGGCGGTGCAGCAGCGGACCACAGAACAGGATGGGGATGCGGCTCGCGCCGGCGTGCGCATCAATCTCGGCAAAGTGCGCCTTTTCGACGTTCGCGGTGTCGAAGTGCAGCTCGCCCGGTGTCGGGCTCGTCACCTTAACGCCGTACACCTCAAGGAGACCTCGCACGACGTGGACATCGCTGATGTCGGGTACACCGCGAAGCTCGCTCGGTGTCTCTCCGAGCAGCGCGGCGACCATGGCCTTCGTGACGAGGTTCTTCGCCCCGCGCACCTCGATGGCACCGGCGAGTGGCTTGCCACCGTTGATGATGATCTCATCTGAGGTGAGGCCTACCCGCGCCGCCGCCTTCTTCGAATCTTTCGTCAGGGCGTTCACTCGGCGACCGCCGCCGCACGAGCCGGCAGCGTCAGGGGACGCCAGGCCTCTCGGCGCGATTCGAAAGCGGTGATCGCCGGCTCGTCGCGAAGCGTGAGGCCGATGTCGTCGAGCCCCTCCAGGAGACGCCACCTCGTGTAGTCGTCGATCGCAAACGGCACCGTGAGGTCGCCGAGTGTTGCCGTGCGAGACTCCAAATCGACGGTCGTCTCGATGCCGGGTTCTGCTTCAATGCGGGACCACATCGCTTCGGCATCCTCTTCTGAAATCTCGCCAGCGAGCAACCCCTGCTTGCCGGCGTTGCCACGGAAGATGTCGCCGAAGCGGGGGCTCAAGACGGCTGAGAAGCCGAAATCGCGAAGCGCCCACACGGCATGCTCACGACTCGACCCTGTGCCGAAGTCCTGCCCGGCGATGAGCACCTTGGCACCGTGAAACTCCGGCCGGTTCAACACAAAGTCCTCATCCTGTCGCCAGGCGTAAAACAGGGCGTCTTCGAAGCCCGTCTTTGTGACGCGCTTGAGAAAGACGGCAGGAATGATCTGGTCGGTATCGACATTGGAGCGCTGCAGGGGTGCGGCAACGCCGGTAATCGTAGTGACGCGTTCCATCAGGCGCTAACCTCGCTTGCTGCGGTGGGGAGCTTTCGCGCCACCGCGTCATAGATGGGGGTCTCACCGTCGAGATCCCACGGGCTCGAAAGGGTGCCGCGCACGGCCGTCGCTGCGGCGACGAGGGGTGACACCAGGTGTGTGCGGCCGCCCTTGCCCTGGCGGCCCTCGAAGTTGCGGTTGGATGTCGAGGCGCAACGCTCCCCCGGTGCAAGCTGATCGGGGTTCATGCCGAGGCACATCGAGCATCCGGCGAACCGCCACTCCGCACCGAAATCGGTGAACACCGTGTGCAGGCCCTCCGCCTCAGCCTCGAGGCGCACGCGCGCAGAACCTGGAACGACCATGACGCGAACACCCTCCGCCTTGCGGCGACCCTTGATGACGGAGGCGAACGCGCGGAGATCTTCGATGCGACTGTTCGTGCACGACCCCATAAAGACGGCATCGACCGGGATCTGCTTCATGGGCGTTCCCGCCGCAATGTCCATGTATTCGAGGGCACGCTCGGCCGCGGCACGCTCGTTCGCGTCGATGATGGTCGACGGGTCCGGAACAGACTCGCTCAGCGAGACACCCTGGCCAGGGTTGGTGCCCCACGTGACGAACGGCTCGAGTTCTGCCGCGTCGAGGAAGACCTCGGCGTCGAACACGGCGTCATCATCGGTCGCGAGAGTGTTCCAGTATTCAATCGCGGCATCCCAGGCCTCGCCCTGCGGCGCGTGGGGCCGGCCCTCGAGATAGGCGTAGGTCGTGGCATCCGGTGCCACCATGCCGGCGCGGGCACCCGCCTCGATCGACATGTTGCAGATTGTCATGCGGCCCTCCATCGAGAGAGCGCGGATGGCGCTGCCACGGTATTCGAGCACGTAGCCCTGCCCGCCGCCCGTGCCGATCTTGGCGATGACCGCGAGGATGATGTCTTTGGCGGTCACACCGTCGCGGAGCTCGCCCTCGACCGTGATCGCCATAGTCTTGAACGGCTTGAGCGGCAGCGTCTGCGTCGCGAGCACGTGCTCGACCTCGCTCGTGCCGATACCAAACGCCATGGCGCCGAACGCCCCGTGCGTCGAGGTGTGGCTGTCACCGCAGACAACCGTGATGCCCGGCATGGTGAGCCCAAGCTGCGGGCCGACGACGTGCACAATGCCCTGCTCGACATCGCCGAGCGGATGCAGGCGCACCCCGAATTCTTGACAATTGCGGCGCAACGTCTCGATCTGTGTGCGGCTCGTCAGGTCGGCGATCGGCTTGTCGATGTTGAGCGTCGGCGTGTTGTGGTCTTCGGTCGCGATCGTGAGGTCTGGGCGGCGAACGGGTCGCCCTGCCATGCGAAGACCGTCGAACGCCTGCGGGCTGGTGACCTCGTGGACGAGGTGGAGGTCGATGTAGAGAAGATCAGGGTTTCCGTCTTCGCCCTTGGCGACAATATGGTCGTCCCAGACCTTTTCTGCCAGCGTCCTGCCCACAGTGGTGCCTCTCTCTGAAATCCGAGCACGCCAGATGGCACGTGCTCAATCTCGTCATTCTACGTCGCGGATGCTCCGAGGGTGCCGCTTCAGCCTCGTTGCGCCCGAATCTCGAACTCGCCGAGGTGAATGGTGGCACCATCCTCGACGGTGACCGGCGAGCCCGGCTCGACATCGAACTCGTCGCCGTTTGCATAGCTGAGCCACACACCGTTCGTCGAATCGATGTCGTGCACGCGCAGTTGGCCGGCCGCATCGAGCTCAAGCGCGGCATGGGTCTTTGAGACCGACTTCTTCGGGTCATCCAGCGACAGCAGCGCTGCTCCCGGCCAGGCGGCGAGGGCCGCGGGGCCGCGCCCGAGGAGCAGACTCCCGACGGCGAGACGGTGCGGTTCAGCACCGGGAATCTGCAGGTTCCAGTGAGCGGCGCGACGCCCAGGGGCGACGCGTGTTGCGTCGTCGAGTGGCTCGCGACCTGGTGCGACACGCGTGGCATCGTCGATCGCATCGACGATCGCATCGACGGACGGCGCGGCTGGCGCTGGCCCAACTGGCACTGGCCCAACTGGCGCTGGCACGCCCGGCACTGGAAGGCCCGGCACAGCGGTCGGCACAAAGACCGGTGGGCTCGATGCCGCAACGGGCTCAGCCCTTCGTGGGGTTTCCATGCGGTAGGTCGCAGAGTCGAAGTCCGCCATCCCGGGCGGGAGGCTGATGAAGTCGGAGTCATCAACGACCGGCGTCGCCTTCTCCGGCGCGTGCTTCGGCGCTAACGGCGTGCCGAGGGGCGCTGGCGGAACGATCGCCTCGCCAGACTCGTCGGCCATAGCATCTCCTCCCCGCACCGCGGCAAAGCCCGGCACCGCACGCAATGCTAGTACAGCGTCGCCGAGGCGATCAGGCGCCGTCTGAGAGCCGCTTCGCCCAGTCTCTGGCCGATCGCACACGGTATCTGCTCAACACGCGGCGCACACGGCCAAGCCCGGCACGGCTCGCCTCCACGGCAGCCTCCGCCTCGGTCCACGTCGCATCCGAACGCTCCGGGTCGACGTCTTCTCCAGAGAAGACGGCGGCATCTGTGGAGACCGCGAGCGGTCGAAGCCCGAGCGGCTTCTCGGCTTCTACCTGCGACTCAAGTGATTCGGCCACAATGATGCGCGTGCTCGCCAGCGGCACCGAGTATCCGAGCTCCGAGAACTGGTCGACCATCTCATCCCACGCGCCGGCAACGCGATCGTGTGCCGCCTCCGCTTGCCTGCGCCGTCGCATCCGGCGCCCCTTGATCATCGCCACGATCAGCATGGGAACGAAGACGATGATCGCGGGGATGAGCAGGCTCAGCAGCACCACATATACCCAGCCCGGCAGCTGGAACGGCAGCCCGTCGTCATCCTCGTCGCTCTCTTCGAGCTCGACGGGCGACAGAAGATCTTCGTCTTCGTTGTCGATGCGTGGCGGCTGCCGCACCTGGGGCTGCGGTTCGCTCTGCGGCTTTGGCGTCTGGTCTTGCGGGATATCGGTTTCGTCTGGGGTGGGGTCGAATGCAACCCACCCGACGTCGTCGAACGCGACCTCCACCCACGCGGTGACGTCATCGCCCGTGACCTCGACCGTGCTGCCCTCGACGATCTCGGGGGCGAACCCCATCACGACGCGGGCCGGATACCCGAAGCTGCGCGCCATCAGCGCAAACGCCGAGGCGTATTGTTCCTGGTCGCCAATGATCTGATTGCGCTCGAGCAGCTCGGTAATGCGGTCGGACCCATGGCCAGCTCGCGACGGCGCCGAGTCGGATGCCCGGCCGTGACTCAGAAAGCCCTGCGATGCGAGGGCGACACGGATCGCCTCAAGCTGCTCGGCGGGCGTGCTCGCGGATGCCGCAAACTCCTGTGCCTTCGCCGTCACAACGTCGGGCGACTGTTCGACGGGTGGCAGCTCGATGGCGGCAGCACCGACGTCGCTGAGCTCTTCGATTGGCACGATCTGTTGCACGGTCGCGTCGATGCGGTAGCTGTCGCCGGCACTGAGACCGGAGGTGAGCACTGCGGTGCCCGTGGAGCCGTTGTAGCGGAGGTTGTCGCTCGACCCGGCAGCATCGCCCGACAGGAACTCGAGGTCGTCGGCGTATCCGATGCTCGGAATCCACACATCGTCGTAGTCGACGATGGTGAACACCACGTCGTCGCGCTGCTCCCCGGTGATGAACTCCTGCGCTGGCAGTGAACGACCCACAAGCGCAAACGAGCCAGAACCGTCAGCACTCGTCTCCGAGCCCGTCACGTTCCAGAGTTTGCCCGTGAAGGAGTCGAGCGTGGCAAGGCGGATCACGTCGCCCTCGCGGAGGCCGCTCACGGTGAACATCACGTCGTCGGTGACCTGCTTGGTGTAGTGCCGAAAGCCGGACAGCGGGCTGGGGTAATCGAGCGGGTCGAACGGCGGTTCGATTTCGTCGCGGAGCACGAAGCGTTCGTCTTTCGGCGGCGCGAGCCAGAAGCCGGCACCGCCGCCGATCAGTACAGAGGCGGCGACAATGATGGCGGTGCCGGCGAGCTTGCGGTTGCGCAGACGGGCGGCCCCCGCCGAGGCCACGCTGGGGCCGGTGTCTCGGCGCCAGCCGAGCCAGATGAGCGCGAGGATGCCGAAGACGATGCCGCGGATCCCGGCCTGAAATGGCTCATCGGTGCCGATGAGGATGCTCGCAACGTAGAGGGCGACGGGGCCGATGAGCGCGACGGCGAACCGCCATGCCGCGCGCGGTCGGCTCGAAAGCCAGCGGCAGGCGAGCGTGATCGCGACGATTGAGACGAGCCACGTGGCGATGTATGGCACGACAGCGATGTACTGCGGCGCACCGACGGGGGTCGCCAGGGTGACAATGTCGCTCCAGCCGTAGACCGAGCCCACTGCGACGCTCGCGAGGGACTGGAGGCTCGGCAGCACCCCAAGGATTGCCTGCTGTGGCACGGCGAGCGCCGACCCGAGCAAGAAGTAGGCAGCGACGGCCGAGAGCACGGTGGGGATGAGCCCGAGGCGGAACAGTGAGGTGATGATTGCGGTCGCCGTGCCGAGCACAAGTCCGCCGATTGCGGGAACCAAGAAGTTGTAGTCGCCGAACGAGGGCTCGAATCCCATGAGGCCGAGCACCATGAGCACGAACAGCACGGCGATGTCGAACCAGGTTCGTCCGGTCGGCCGGCGCAGACCCGCGCTCGCGCCGTGACTCTTGGTGGTGGTCTCACTCATGACGACAACCCCCTGACCACCTTGGGCAGATCGTCGAGCTTGCCGATCGTGATGAGCGTGAGCCCAGCAACCGCCGAGAATTTGGGTTCGGCACCCTCCTCGATGCGGAACGCGACCTGGCTCGTGTCACTGCCGAAGAGCGACTGGATGCTTCTGAAGTCGGCGGTGCTCATGCCAGAACCGGCGATGATCATCACGACGCTTGGCGCGGGGAGTCTCCTCGTCATCTCCCTTGCAAACTCCCGCATGCTGCCGAAGACCGCACCGACGGGCTCGAGGCGGCTGGAGGAGTCGAGCATCGCCGTGACCGTCTGCGTGCGCCACATCCCGCTCTCACTCACAACATTCATCTGCGTGCCGTCAAGGATCACCTGGGATGCGATCGAGGCCGTGACCGAGATCGCCAGCTCGAACTCCTCGTCGGAGGCGTACAGGTCGCGTCGCGTCGCGTGCACCATCGTGAGCTGGGAGCGCCGGGTCTCTTCGAACTGCCGCACCATGAGTTGCCCGATGCGCGCCGACGTGCGCCAGTGCACGTATCGACGGTCATCCCCCGGCACATAGGGGCGAAGGGCGTGGAAGGCGATGTCGTTGCTGGTGATCTTCTTCGATACCTGCCCCTCAAGGTCGCGAACGAGGCCCGCGGCACTCGGCACGAGACGCACGGTCTTCGGATGCACGAAGAGGTCGACCGCATCGGCCCACTGCAGTGCGCGCCGCATGAGGCCGAGCTGGTCTCCCTTGACGGATTCCGCCGGGCCGGCGACGATCACGGCCCGCCGGTTCGTCGGCACGGCAAAGAGCTCTTCGTGCTGCTCTTTCGTCGCCATTGCCGGCAGCTGGAACTCGGCGATGCCTTTGCCCACTGGCAACTCCATGCGGGTGGCTGGGAGGTTGCGGGCACCGGTGTTGGTGACGAGCATCCGCCCCATTGCGCGCTCGCCAACCACCACACGACGCGGGTTCAGCTCGATGAGCACGCCATAGGAGGCCCGTCCGAAGAGAAACAGGGTGCTAATGGCTGCGGCGGCTAGCAGCACCGTGCCGAGGAACGTGAACTCCTGCCAGCCGTAGACGGAGCTCAGCGTCAGGGCAAGCACGGCAAACCCCAAGACGAGCCAGCCTGCTGAGGTGACAACCCGAAGGACCGGCCAGACTGCAGCCCAGACAACGCGGAGTACGGGCATCGCAAGTCTGCCCACCGCCCTGCCGAAGCGACGGGCGCGAAGCGTCAACCGACGCGCAGACGCACCCGCAGCAGAAGCGAGCGTGCGCTTCGGAGCGCGACGTGGCCGCAGCGCTTCTGCCTGTGTCGTCATACCGTCTCGTCGATCTTTGCTCTGGAGTATGGTGCGCCCGTTGGGTGGGTCGATCAGGCAGCGCGGTAGGCGGGTGGCTCGATGCCCACCAGGATGCGGCTGACGATATCTTCAGCCTTCACACCCGCGAACTCCGACTCCGGGTCGAGGATAATGCGGTGCGCGAGCACCGGCACCGCGAGGTCACGCACATCGTCGGGGGTCGCATAGGTGCGGCCCTGCGTGATCGCCCACGTCTTGATGGCGCGTGCGAGGGCCATCGCGCCACGCATGCTCACACCGAGCACGACATCGCGGTCGGAGCGGGTCGCGTCGACGATGTCGCTGAGGTAGGTCATGACCGACTCATCCACGTACACCTCGTTGGCGAGCGCCGCCATCGCGACGATCGATTCCGGCTTGATGATGGGCGAGACGAGCGAGGCGCGGGCGCGTGTCGCCGAGTCCATGAGCAGCGCGACCGAGGTGGTGCGGTCGGGATAGCCGAGGCTCGTCTTGATGAGGAAGCGGTCGAGCTGGGCCTCTGGGAGCTTGTAGGTTCCCGCCTGCTCGACAGGGTTCTGTGTGGCGATGACCAGGAACGGCGCGCCAACCGGATGCCCTTCGCCGTCGATCGTCACAACACCCTCCTCCATCACCTCGAGCAGAGCGCTCTGGGTCTTCGGGCTGGCGCGGTTGATCTCGTCCGCGAGCACAATGGAGGCGAAGATCGGCCCCTTGTGGAACTCGAAGCGCCCCTTCGACTGGTCGAAGATCTGCACGCCGCTCACATCGGAGGGCAGCAGGTCGGGGGTGAACTGGATGCGCGAGGTCGAGCCATCAAGCGTGTTGGCGAGCGCCTTTGCGAGCACCGTCTTGCCCGTGCCGGGGTAGTCCTCCAGCAGGACATGTCCGTCACTCACGAGCGCGGTGAGCACGAGACGAATGACGTGATCCTTGCCCATGATCGCCTTATCGACGTTCGAGATGAGTTTCTGGAAGGCGTCGGCGAACCACGTCGCCTGCTCCTGGGTTACTGGCATTGGTCTTCTCTCGGTGTGAAAAGGCGGAAGGGTTCGGGCTAGAACGGAGGTAAGAAGTCGACCGTGTTACTTCGTACGCCGTCGACAACGACCCACGCCCGGTTCTGGCCGCAATAGGCACCGCTCGTGTAGTTATTGCCGGTGAACGTGTAGGTGCGGAACGGCGTGTCGCTGTCGCAGTGCAGGTTTACGGTGTGCGAATTCGTGGTGAAGTCGGACAAGCTAACGACGTAGTAGTAGCAGTTGCCGCTGCTACATCCGTCTGATCCTGGGGGCACGCTCGACCCGCGAGACAGTTGCACTGAAGGGTCGTTGGGCTTGGGGTCGACATGCACATTGCCTGAGCTGCCGATGGCACCCTCGCCCGCATTGTTGCGCGCCTGTACCTCAATCGAGAAGTCACCGCCGCCCTGGCCGACGCTCGTGCTGTGGCTTCTGGCGCCGCTCCAGCCAGACCACCCACCGCTGTTGACCCTGTAGCGGTACTGCAGATTGTCGGTGACGATTGCACCGTCTCCGGCATTCGACGGTTGTCCCCAACTCCAGCTAATGGTGGTGGGGCCCTGGGAGCTCCCGCGGCTGCCGCTCACGTTATTCGGCGCTCCTGGCACTGTCTGGTTTCGAATCTGGATGGGATCGGAGGTCCCGCGCGCGCTTTCTTTGCCGCCCGTATTCACCGCCCAGACCGTGATCGTGTACTGCCCTGCGCCGAGCCCGTTGTCGGCGGCCGGGCGACCTGTCCCGCTCTTGCCGCTGCTCGTCGTCCAGTGGTAGGTCACGCTGCCGCCGTTGGCCCCCACATCCGCCCAGGTCCACTCAATGTTGGCGTTCGCCCAGTTCGAGCTTGCCGTTCCGGTCGGAGCGGGCGTGCCCGGTGTGCCGTACGGGATGACGACATCGCTCTGCACCGACCACTCACCCGGGCCGTGCTGGTTGATCGCGCGGACTGAGAAGGTATACGACGTGCCGTTCTGCAGGTTCGTGAAGACGCACTCGGCACCGGCAGTGCAGCTGGGTGCATCGGCGGCAGGGCTCGAACGCACCTCGTACGACGTGATGGGCTTGCCGTTCGAAGCCGGAGCGGTGAAGCGGAACGATGCCTGCCTGTCGCCGCCAACCGTCGACGAGACCGTGGGCTTCTGCACCTGATCGGGCACGTCACTCACCGTAAGCACGATGGTGCCGTTGACGTGGCGATCGCCGTCTTCTGTCGCATCCTCGATCGTGTAGATGACTTCGACGACGCCGCTCTTGAGCGATGGTGACGGTGTGATGCGCACCGAACTGCCCGTGTGGGAGATCGTGGCAGGTTCGCCCGTGTTTGAGACTTGGGCCTCGATGATTGTCAGTTCTTCACCGGTCGACTGGTACGGGTTGGAGTCGTTCGCAAGAGGGTTGACCGTGATCGACCCGCCGCCGTCGCCTCCCCCGCGCTGCATCTCGATCGAATCGGTGATCGCGACGGCAAGCGGCCTGCTCGACCCGACGACCGTGACGTTGATCGTGCCCTGCACTTCGAATTCGTCCCAGCGCAGCGTGACGCCGAGCGTCATCGTCGATCCCTTGGGGGTGTTGCGCGGCACCGTCATGGTGAGCTCGCTGCCAGAGAGGTTTGCTTCAAGGCCCGATGACGCTCCCGTGATGTTCGAGTAGGTCACCTCCTGCAAGATTTGCGGGTTCGGGTGCCCCGTTGAGGCACGCAGGTCGACGGTCGTCGTCTCGCCGACCTCCACCTGGGTGTTCGGGGTCGTGAACTCGGGCGGAGTGTCCCTGAACTCGGGGTCGCCGACAACGATGGGCAGGGTCAAGTTCGCCGTGTTGCCCTTCGGGTCATTCTTCGAAGCACCGTCGGTGACCGTGAAGTTGATGGATGCCGGGCCACGGTAGTCGGTCGTCGGCGTGAATTGCAGCGTGTCGTTGTCGATGTAGATCGGGTCACCATTGGACTGGATCGCGGTCACCGACGATTCATCGACGATCCAGGCATCCCGTCCTGACGGCACCTTCACGATGTCCGCGAGGTCCCACTCCTTGGTCTCGTTCATGGAGACGTACTGGATGGGAAGATTCGGGTCGATGTAAGGGGGGTCGTCGAAGTCTTCATCGACGGCGGCGGGGACGAGGATGAAGGCGAGGGCACTGAGATCGTCGGTTTCGTTCGTCACGCGATAGGCGATCGCCTGCCGTTTCTCCCCCGGTGTGACTTCGATCTGGCCGTTGCGTTCGAGAAGCTGCGCAGAGGATTCGTTGGGGCCTTCGACTGTCACGACGAGATCGGAGTTTGGCCCAGAGGGGTTGAAGGCGTATCCGTCGAGCACGTCGACCGTGAACGTTTCCTCCCCCGCAATGTCTTTGGTGAGGATGGAAACATCCTGTGCCGTCGGCGGCAGCAGTGGAGCGTCTTCAGTCACCTGCACGAGCACGTAGCTCATGACCGACCCGCCTCGATTGTTGCTGAGCTCGTAGCGAATCGTGAACGACTGTTCCTCTTCTGGTGCCTCGACCACGAGGAATCGCTGCTCGACCACTTCGGCATCGACACCCTCGGGCACGTCCGTGAGCTCTTCGGAGACCTTGATGGGCGCACCCTGCGGGTCTGAATCATTTGCCATGAGATCGACCTGAGCAACTCGACCAGGTCGAATCGACACACTGTCGGGCACCGCGCTCGGCTCTTGCAACTCATCGGGTTCTGGGATGACCGCGATCTTGATCTCGCCGACCCCCGTCGCGCCGAACGCGTCATAGACCTCATAGGTGAATACGTCGGTGCCGGATGCTGCGGACGAGGCTTCGTAGTAGAAGTAGTCTGGGCCGGTTTCGCCCACCGTGCCGAGCTGCGGGCTTGTGGGGAAGTTGAGGAGTTGTGCGGAATCACCGTCTGGGTCGATGCCGCTCAACGGCACGTCGACACGGATGGCGTTGCCAGCGAGCACCCGCGCCACAAGGGGGGTCGGCACCGGATCTTGGTTGTTCGCCTCGTCTTCGGCGACCACCGTGAATACCACCGTCGCTGCGGCCGTCTCGCCGTACGGGTCGAGCACGCGATAGTCGAGGCGATACTCGCCCGGTTCGCGCGGTGCCTGGAAGCGCACGGTGTCACCACTCACGAAGGCGATACCGTCGCTCGGCTCGGTAATGAGCTCCTCGTCGAGGAACATCGACGAGTCGTCTGGATGGTAGTCATTGTCCAGCACGTCGACCGTGATGATGTCGCCGACGCGAACTCGAGCCGCGTCATCCTGGGCCACGGGAGGCTGGTGCTTCGTGAGGGCCGGCACAGGCACGACCGAGACACCGGCCGTAGCGGTGGAGACGCCGTCCGAGATCGTGTACGTGAACGAGGCCTGGGTCGTGAGTGCCGCTGGCGAGGTCACGCGCACACTCGTCGAGGCGAGCAGCTCGACCACGAGGCCTTTGGCCTTGTATTCCGCAGGCACTTCGACGCTCTGCACTGCGAGCACGCGCCCCGACGGAGAGACATCATTCGAGAGCACGGAGACGGTCGTGGGTTCGTCTCCCCGGAGGTATGCGATGTCTTTTACGGCGATCGGCTCGATGGCCTCATCGGCAGGAGCCTCAATCACGTTGACGCGCACAATGCCAACGCTCTGGCTCGGGCCGGCCGACAGCGTGTACTTGATGTAGTGGATGCCGGGGCTCGAGGAGGAGAAGCTGATCGTTCCCGTGTCTGAGGCGAAGCTCGACGTTGTCGCCCCTCCGGGCTCTTCGATCGCGATGAGTGAGAGCTGTGCGCCAGAGGGCGAGCTGTCGTTAAGCAGGGGTTCTATGACCACGGTTTCGTCGACGAAGGTTTCGGCGAAGTCGGGCGTGCCGATGGGGTTCAGCGACCCTGCGGGTTCGACCTTCACGATGAGGGTTCCCGTGACGGCCTCCCCCCGCCCGTCAGTGACCTGGAATGCGACCTCTTTTTCGCCGAGCTCCGATGTCTGATGGGTGAAGGTGACGAAGCCGTCGGGGGTGAATCGCACGAGGTCGCCCGACTTGGGCGATGCCCCAGTGAGGAAGATGTCGTCGCCGTCTGGATCTTTCCAGTCCGTGAGCACGTTGTAGGTGACCGTCTGATTTGCCTCGACGCTCACTCCACCCGTGCGGAGAGGCACGGGGAGCTCATTTGATTCGTCAGGCACGACCCGAATGGTGAGCCTGGCGGTGTCGGTGCCTTCGCGACCATCATCGATCGTGTAGTTCACCGTGACCCCACCGACGAAGCCGGCCGCCGGAGTGAACTGCAACGCACGCGAGCCATCGATCCGGTCGATGCGACCCGTCGACTCGGCGATCGCATCGAAGTCGGTGATGACGAGCACATCACCATCCGGGTCCGTGTCGTTATCCAGCAACGACAGGATCGTCGTCCTGCCAGGACGGATGCCGAAATCGTCATCGTTTGCTGTCGGCGCCCGGTTTGTCTCCGTGCGCTCGGCCAGTGTGTCTTCGAACGACTGGATCGCCGATTTCTCATCGCCGATCTCTTCAGTCTCCTGCTCCTCAGGCGGGGTGACATCTTCCCAGTTCTCGACAAGACGCATGTTCTCATCGACAAGCCAGACGTTGCCGTTGTCGAGATTGTTGAGGGCGATCACGGTGCGATTGACCCTGAATTCGAGCTCGCTCCCGCGGGTCGGCTCATCGATCTGCACCGGTTCGGCCGGCTGGTCGTCACACGCGAGAAGGTAGCGCTGCGCCCCCGCCCAGGCTCCGTGAGCGCAGCCCTCCAGGGCGACAGGTGCGGCAACCTGACCCGGATCGGTGACCGGATCGTCGATATCTGCCGCGATCTCTTCGACCGAGCCCGAGCCCAAATCGACCTTTAAGAGGGAGTCGCCGGTGGCAACGAGCGCCGTGTCGGCCTCCGGCCCCGTCTGCTGCAGCCGCAGCCCAGCATTCTCGCCAAGATCGTGAACGCTGCCGTCTTCAGTCACAAGCTCGTTCGTCGTCTGGTCGAACACGACCGCCTCGTCGCCGACCGCCGCGAGCTGAAACTCGCCAACCTCGGGAAAGTCGCTCTCGACCGGAAGCTCGGCGAGCGACTCGAGCCGGTAGAGCTTGCCCTGCTCAGAGGAGACCGCGAGCACAACGCCATCACGGCTCACCGTCGCATGTGCACCCTCACCGAGCTCCGCGATCGGAGGCTGCGAAACGTAGTTGAACTGCAAATCCCCTTCAGCCGGGATCGCCCAAAGATCACCCTCGGCCGAAAGAATCGATACGACCGAACCACCAAACGCGACCTCAGCACCCTTCGGCACCTCAATCGCCGAGGTCACCTGCGTGGTTGCAGGATCAACCGCCTCAACCCGCCCAGCTGTCGGGTCATGCATAAACAGCGTGTCGCCATCCTGCAGCACCTCGAAGTCGGCACTCGATGCAACGACCGAACCATTGAGCTCATCGATTTGACGATTCAGTCGGCCACCCAACAGCTGCTCGCCATTCGTCACCCAGACATCGCGCGAGGTGAGGTCGACATCGGCCACGGGAAAGCCGGGATGCAACGCAGCGATCGTCAGCGGAACACCCGCAACGACGGCAAACACGAGCGTCGAGGCGATTGTCTTGCGAGTACGGGTCGAGAGTCGTGACCGCACTGAACCGCCCCCGTTCCTGGTGTCCCCGTGATCACGCAAGTCAACGCCCAGGCCGAGCCCGGACAGGTCAACAATGTAGCAGGAGAAAACCCCTTGGTGACGGGCTCAGCATGGGCACCTCTCCCCATCGAGAGAAGGCTGGGAGCCCACTGTTCGCCATCCGAAAAATGCTGGGAGCCTACTGTTCGGCGGCCGAATGCTCGAGGGCGTTCCGCTCGAGAAGGTAGAGGTCATCCGCGCTCACCAGTCGTGTCGCGACAGCGTACTCGACGAGGCGCAAGCGCCGATTCGTCGCCAGCTTTCCGCGACCCCCACGGAGTCCGGCCACGCCCACCTTGTCGAGCTTCTCGCAGACATTGTCGAGCTTGCGGTTGAAGGTCGTCATCGACCAGTGCAGCTTTTCGGCAGCCTCCGCCGACGACGGGATTTCGCCCCGACCGGGAGAGGACTGCCGCAACATCTGCTCGGCGAGCGCGACGATGAGCAACCGTTGCGACGTTGTGAGCGGGATCGGCTCGATCGTCGTCGAGCCCCCCGAACCCGCAATCGCGGCGGATGTCTCGTAGTACGCGTTCGGCCCGTGCACGGTGAACTCGTAGGTCGTCGAGCCCGCGCTGAACATCACGGAGAGCTGCGGAAACACAATCGGGAGGCGGGCGCCAGGAGCGAGCCACGCCTGCACCTGACCGGAGGCATCGGTCACGGTTGCCGAGAGCAGGGTGCCGACATTCGACATCCACCACATGCCGAACTCCTCGTGGATGCGGAGGAACCGGCGATGCAGGTACGGGTTGTCGTCGATCACGAGATCGGATTCACGACCGACGTGAAAGTCGGCCGGGTGGATGATGTCGTACCACTCACCGCAGAACTCAACCCGAAGCGGCGCGATCGTCATGATGGGTAGCACTCCTGAAGTGGGTTCGGGGATTGACGGCCCGAACGGACGACGCTCACCTCGACACAGACGGAGGCACCGGCGGCACCGGTCACCGTGAAGGTGTTGTCGGTGACCTGGCGGACGGGTTCGTCATCGCCACGATCGGTGCGACGCCAGATCATGGTGTCGCCATCTTCAGCGTCTGGATTCTGCACCGTGAAGACGACATCGGCACCGGTGACTTGGGCGGACACGAACTCGGGTGTCGGCACCGAGTCGGTGACGATCGCCGAACCACCACCGGGTTCGGTCGATGCCGTCGGCTCGACCGGCGACGGCACACCGGTCACGACAAGCGACACTGCGACCGCGATCGCGATGACCCCGAGCACGGCGGCGGCGATCCACATCGCGAGCCGGTTGGCGCGAGAGGCGGGCGGCGCTTCCTCGGCCTCGGGAGCATTGGTCGCAATCGGTGCCGTCGGCTCGACGACGGGCTGGGCCCGTGGCCTGACCACGGTCTCGCCGATTGGTGGCTCGGCGGGCGCCGTTGCGGGCCCCTGCGCGTGCACCGTGGTTGCACCACGCACCTGAGTCTTGTCATCCGGCACAGGAGGGGGCTGGATGGGCACCACACTCGGCGCTTCTGGCTGCGCGAGGATTGTCGACACCCCGCGCGCCCTCGTCGCATCCTCATCGTCGTCCGTGTTCGCCCTGACCGAATCATCGAGATTGAGGTTCGGGACATCGATCGAGGTGGGGGCATACCCCAGCTCGAGTTCGACCCGCTGCAGGGCACGGGCAAGCTCGACCGCGCTCGCGAAGCGCTCCTCGCGACGCGTCGCCATACCCTTCATGAGCACGGCGACCAACGAACGCGGAACATCGTCACGCTGGAGCGGAGTGACAAGCCCACGCTCAATACGCCCGATCAGGTCGAGGGCGCCATTGGAGCGTCCGCGAACCTCGAACGGCGTCTGACCCGCCAGGAGCGTGTAGAGCGTCGCAGAGAGCGAAAACACGTCGGCCCTGACATCCGGGTTCGGGTCATCTTCGAACATCTCGGCCGGCGACCACGGCACCGACATGCCAACAGAGGCGCTGCCAGTCGTGCCTGAGGCGTCGCCAATCAGAGAGTCGAGCGTCGCCGTGCTCATCGGCACGCCGTCGTCGAGCGCGGAGGAGATGCCGAAGTCGGTGAGCGCCGGCCAGCCGAAGTCGTTGGTGAGGATATTGGCCGGCTTGATGTCGCGATGCAGGATGCCCGCCCCGTGCGCTGTGGCGACGGCACCCGCGACCCGAACTCCGGTGCGGAGCACATCGACCACGGAGAGCGGTTCGCGCTTGTAGCGCTCGGCAAGGCTCGGACCGGAGCAGTACTCCATGACGAAGTACGGGCGATCGTCGGCCGCGACATCCGCATGCAAAATCGAGACGATATACGGATGCGCCGAAAGCTGCGCCATGAGGTTCGCCTCGGCGACAAAGGCGGCGCGATTTGCCGGGGTGAGGTCTTCGGTGAGCAGCACTTTGACTGCGACCCGACGCTTCGGCAGGTGCTGATCGTAGAGAAAGACATCGCTGAAGCCGCCGGAACCGAGCAGCTTGACGAAGGTATACCCCGGCAGTTCCGGCGGCGCCGATGGAGCCCTCCGCATCACTCGCCCTCGCGGACAGTGAGTGTGACGCCGCCGCCGAGGTCGACGACAGTCCCGACGATGACGGAGGTTGGCTCGCCCTGCCGCAACTGCTGTGGCGCGCGCCCCGGCATGACGATCTGCGTGCCGTTGCGAGAGTGCAGGTCGGTCACGACCACTGTGCCGCCTTCGACAGCGAACTGGGCGTGATTGCGCGAAATGTCTTTGTCGCCGGGAATGCTGACGAGGCGAGGGAGGGCACCGCCAGACACCTTGCTCGCGCTTGGTGAGCGGCCCACGATCACGAGGGTGTCCAGTCGCTCAACGGTGCCGTTGGAGAGCTCAAGCACGAGGGTTGGCTGTGCGGGCACGACGGCCGCTGGCGCTCCGGTCGACCGGCGCTCCGCCCGCATCCGTCGGAGATCGCTCGTCATGATGGTCATGCCGTCGTGATCGCCCGCCGGCGCGCTCGAGTCAACAGCCGGGGCGGCCGTCGTATCGGCACTCGGGTCGGCCGTCAGGTCGGCAAGGGACGTGCCAGCCGCCGGTGTGGGAGCCGCAGCTTCAGCTTCCGCAGCGGTGGCAGCGGTGGCGGTACCGGCGTCGGCGTCGGCACGGGCCTGCGGCTGCGACTCCGACACATCTTGCATTGTCACTTCGGGCAGGGCCGCGACCGCGTGCGCAGCCTGCGTCGGTGCGGGCTCGGTGCCCGTCGAAGAGGTCACGCGGGACGCCGAAACGACGCCAGCAACGAGTGGGAGCATCGTCTCGAGCGAGGCAGCGCCAAGTCGGAGCTCGAAGTCGCCGCTGTCCGCGAACACCTTCTCGCTCCAGGTCGACACTCCCGTGCCGTCGAGCGTCTCCTCTGTGCCGCCGGCCTCGACGATCAACTGCACCGGTCCGCGCACAATCGCGCGCACCGTGCCGCTGTCGGCCCATGAGAGGAGCGCGAAGGAGGGCGTCGTCGAGAGTCCCCCGGTGGTGAGCACGTCGAGCACACTCTGAATGTCTGAGGCTGTCGATTTCCAGAGTTCATCGACAGCGAGGTCGGCCCGACGCTCGAGAGCAAGCAGCTGCGTCCCGGCAGCCAACGCCAGCCAGGAGCCATCGCCCGGCTGATACCTGTGCTCTCTCACGTGCCCTACTTCCTCGGTCGCGTTTCTTCGAGGTGGTGCGCCAGCCCACCATCGTTCGTGTCTTCGTCGGAGCCGATGCCGACCCCGCTCATCGATGACGCCACGACGATGACCGAGACGTTGTCGCGCCCGCCAGCCACGAGGGCAGCTTCGACGAGCCGCTCCGCCACGCTGCATCCGGATGCCACGGGGTCGTGATCGGCGAGGATCTGCGCAATCTGATCATCCGCGAGCTCTTTGCTCAGGCCATCGGAGCAGACGAGGAATGTCTGCTGGCCCGAGATCGGAAGCAACCAGACGTCAGCATCGACCTCGTCGTGTACTCCGATCGCTCTCGTCACGACGTTGCGGTACGGGTGGTGCAGCGCCTCAAGAGCGCTGATCTCACCAGCGTCGAGCAACTCCTGGACCGCTGAATGGTCGACTGTCACCTGTTCGATGCTGCGGCCATCCCAGCGATACACCCGGCTGTCGCCCACGTTGAACACCATCCACCGGTGGCTCGAGACGGTCGCAACGAGCGCGAGCCCCGTGAGCGTCGTTCCCGACACGGAAGGGTCGTCGGGCTCACGCAGGGCAATAACGGCCTCATTCGCGGAGTGAATGGTCGCGACAACACTCTCCGGGCTCGGCGCATCGTTCGTGCCGAGCGTCGAGGTGAAGGTAGCGACGACCGACTGGCTCGCACGGTCACCGAATGCGTGCCCGCCCATGCCGTCGGCCACAAGAAAGAGTGGTGCGGAGGCAAGCAGGCTGTCTTCGTTGACGGAGCGGACGTTCCCAACATCGCTCGCGGAGCTGTACTCGATCGTCAACTCGCCGTCGGGAAGCGTCACACACTCATCCACACTGCCCCCACACTCTCACGCGATCGGTCACCATACGCTAGCAACGTTCCGCGCAAAACTTACGCGTGCGGGCGCTTTTCGCTCTCGTCGCTCGCGCGCGGGTGATCCTTGCCCTCCGAAGCCTCGGCACCCTCGGCATCCTCGGCATCGTGGTCGAAGGTCGGGGCTCCGATTGGCATTGCGAGCGGGCTGCGGCGCAGCTTGATAAGGCTGGCGATTGTCGCGACGGCCATGGCCGCGACGATCACAATGAGCGACGTCCACGTTCCGATGACGGGGATCCACTCGATGTGCTCACCACCGTTGATGAAGAACACCTCGTTGCCGTGCAGTGCATGAAGCACGAGCTTCACGCCGATGAACGCGAGGATGAACGCAATCCCGTACTTGAGGTACACGAGTCGGTCGATGAGGTCACCGAGCAAGAAGTAGAGCTGGCGGAGCCCCATGAGCGCGAAGATGTTCGCGGCGAAGACGATGAACGGGTCCTGCGTGATGCCGAAGATCGCCGGGATGGAATCGATCGCAAAGACGAGGTCGGTCGTGCCAAGAGCAAGAAAGACGATGATGATCGGCGTGAACACCTTCTTGCCATCGACGACCGTGCGCAGCTTGCCACCGTCGTACTCATCGGTGATGCTGATGCGCTTGCGGAGGAAGGCGATGATCTTGTTCTCCGACTCCTCCTCTTCTTCGTGGCCGGTGAACGCCTGCTGCCATGCCGTGTAGAGGAGGAAGATGCCGAAGATGTAGAAGATCCAGCTGAGGTTCTCGATGAGAACGGCACCGATGAGGATGAAGATGGCCCGGAGCACGAGAGCGATGATGATGCCCACCATGAGCACCTCCTGCTGGTACTTCTTCGGCACCTTGAACCGCGACATGATGATGATGAAGACAAACAGGTTGTCGATGCTGAGGCTGTATTCGGTGAGCCAACCGGCGATGAACTGCCCGCCCTGCTCCACATCGCCAAGCAGGAACATGAGCGCGGCGAAGACGAGCGCGAGACTCACATAGAACCCGATCCACAGGCTCGACTCTTTCGTGGAGGGGATGTGGGGGCGCTTGTAGGCCAGGATCAGGTCGAAGATGATGATCGCTGTCAAGACGATCAGCGAGGTGATCTCGAACCAGACGGGCAGGGAGTTCTGCATGGAAATCCATTCGTGGGGAGGATATGACTGAGTCCGAAAGTCTCTCCCGCCTCACAGTGAGACCACCGCGCCCGGGACAGCTTCAGTGGTGTCCGTATTGACGAGCGCGATATGAGGGCCTGAGCCCTTGGGATACTCCCCTTCGCGGGGTCAATGCTACTCGATTGCTGCGGCGTCTCTATCGCCCCACGAAATTTGCAGTTCGCACCACCCTAGAATCGTGCCATGACAGATCCCCGCCCCTTCCGTCCGCAAAGTCCATGGGTTTCGGGAGTCGGGTATCTCATCTTCTTCAGCCGCTGGTTGCAGGCCCCGCTCTATCTCGGTCTCATCGTCGCCCAAGTCGTCTACGTCGTCGTCTTCATGGTGGAGCTCTGGCATCTCGCCGACGAGGTAATCAACGACATCACCCACATCGACGAGGCCGTGGTGATGCTCGCCGTGCTCGGCCTCATCGACGTCGTCATGATCGCGAACCTCCTCATCATGGTGATCATCGGTGGCTACGAGACCTTCGTCTCGCGCATCAAGCTCGACGGGCACCCGGACCAGCCCGAATGGCTCTCGCACGTCAACGCGAACGTGCTCAAGGTGAAGCTCGCGATGGCGATCATCGGCATCTCCTCGATCCACCTGTTGAAGACCTTCATCGAGGTCGGAGATCTCGGCGATTCCCGCGACGAGAACGTCACCGGCAACACGTACACCGAGGTCGGTGTGCTCTGGCAGGTCGTCATCCACATGGTCTTCATCGTCTCGGCCGTCGCGCTCGCCTGGATCGACAAGATCTCCCACTCGCACTTCAAGCCCTCCGACCAGGGCGCAGTCAGCGCCGTCGCGGTAGGCCCGACGATGCCTGAAGGCCGCGAGGCGCAGGCCGCGCACTACGAGCGGCTCGCTCGAGAGCTTCGCAGCAGCTGAAACCGCGGCACCCGTCGCCCCAAATACAAGAAAAACCCGCTCGGAAACGAGCGGGTTTTCTTTGTGTGGTGACCCCAACCGGATTCGAACCGGTGTTACCGCCGTGAGAGGGCGGCGTACTAGGCCGCTATACGATGGGGCCGTCATCGTTCCGTCCATCACTGGCCGGGCAACTCAAAGAGTATGACATATGCCGGAGCCCTCTCCAAACCGAGCCGGCATCAGCTTCACAGGATTGGCGCGTACACCCTGACCGCCCCCTCGACGACCTCGACGTCCAGCGGCAGCAGGCCGACCCGCTCCCCATCGGCGTAGGCGACAGCGGTTTCAGCCTCGAGACGAATGTGCCGAGCACGCACGATGGTGACGGCCGGATTTGTCACATGCTCGCCGGTGAATACGCTCGGAAACAGGCGGATGAATCGCCACTTCGACATGGGGGCGACAAGAAAGACATCGAGCTCGCCGTCGTCGTAGCGAGCACCCGGGGTGATGAGCATCCCGCCGCCGAACGAGGTGCCGTTGGCAACCGCCGCGAGCATGGCCCGCCGCTCCGAAGGCACCCCATCGAGCAGCATCCGATAGCTGATCGGCCGAAACCAGAGCAGCTCCCACACCATCGCCAGGGTGTATCGCAGCGGCCCCCTCGGCCACCCCATGCGGTTCGCGCGCTCGTTGACGATCGCATCAAAGCCAGCAGACAGCACACCGGCAAACCATCGCACCCGACCATCCGAGGTCGTCACACGGCCAGCATCGATGACGCGGGGCTCGAACTCGAGCGCCGCGACGAGCAACCGCGTCGCAGCCTCCACATTGCCAAGGGGAATGCCGAGCCCCCGGGCAGAATCATTGCCAGAACCAGAAGGGATAATGCCGAGCGGGGTGAGGGTGCCTGCGATGAGATTCACCCCGAGACTCACCATGCCATCACCACCAACCACGACGAGCGCATCAGCGCCACGCGCGAGCTCGTCCCCGACGGCGGTGCGGAGCTCTTCGAATGAATCGGCGACGAACGGCACCCCCGTGTGTCCCGCGCCCGCGAGTCCGGCGACGACCGCGGGCAGTCCGTCGGCCCCGAGCCCGAACGCCGCGCTCGGATTCGCGGCGACAACGATCCTCTTGGGCGCGGTCGACAGCATGCCTCGATTATGGCGGCGCGATGACCCGCTGCACGACGACGCGCGAAGCGCGCGTGCTGGCCTCACCGATCATGACGGTGTGCGCCTCAACGGCTTAGGCTCAGAGCATGCGAATAACGAAGCGTGAACATGCCTGCCTCGTCGTCGAAAAGCAGGGCGAGCAGCTCGTCATCGACCCTGGCGCCTTCACCGCCCCGCTCGAAGCGATCGATTCGCTCGCCGGCGTCGTGATTACGCACGAGCATCCCGACCACTGGACCCCCGAGCACCTCGAGCGACTCCGCGCCCTCAACCCGGCGGTGCCCATCTACGGCCCGGCCGGGGTCGCGGCAGCGGCATCCGCATTCGACATCACTGTTGTCGCTGAAGGCGACGAGGTCACCGCCGGCGGCTTCGCCTTGGCCTTCTACGGTCGCGAGCACGCGGTCATCCACCGCAGCATTCCGATCATCGACAACGTCGGTGTGCTCGTCGATGGCACCCTCTACTACGGCGGCGACTCGTACACGGTGCCGCCCGTCCCGGTCACCGTGCTCGCGGCGCCGGCCGGTGCGCCCTGGCTCAAGATCGGTGAAGCCATGGACTTCGTCGCCGAGGTTGCGCCGAAGCACGCGTTCCCCACCCACCAGGTGCCGCTCTCACCGATCGGTCTGGGCATGGCGAATCAGCGGCTCAGTGGCGTGACCGAGGCCGGTGGCGGCACCTATCACGTGCTCGAAGTTGGCGACACGCTCGACGTGTGAGTGCCGGCCGACTCTCGCCGCGCTATGTCTTACGCGCCGACGAGACTCGTCGACGTCGGTGCAGCGTGGCCGGATGCTGACGCGAGGGTCTGGCAGACCTGCCAGGCTCCGTCGTACGAGCCCTCCGGCAGCGTCTCCAACCAGCGCGCGAGCCGGCGATCAACGAAGTCGGTGTGGGCGAGGCGCATGATGTCATCGCGCGTCGCCGGAAAATCGAGCACCGAGAGCACCCCGGTCAGCGTGTGAATCGAGTTCATCATCCTGCCTTTCTCGATGGCCGGGCTGGACGAGTGCCCGTACTGAGCAAGATAGGCACGTTTCGTGGATTCGTGAACCCCCGAGTTTTCGGCGGCACTGCGCGATGCCGAGCGGCCCACCCACACACGCAAAAACCCCCGCCCGGTGTAACCGGAATGCGGGGGCGAAACTAGCGAAAATCCTGCTGGGGTACCTGGACTCGAACCAAGAACAACGGTACCAGAAACCGCCGTGTTGCCAATTACACCATACCCCAATGGCTCCGACCGTGATCGGCACCAAGAGTCCACTTTACCCTACGCGGCACGATGATTCGAACCGCTGATGTGGCGCTGGCGCCCCTCTGCAATCGGCGGGCAGCTAGCGTCGGTGCGCCGTCGGAACACCGATCAGATCGCGGTTGATGGTCGCCGCCACACGCCCACCGGCGCCCGCCGCGACGATGAGCTGCTGCGGGCCGGGCGACGTGATGTCGCCGGCGGCATACACGCCAGCGTGGCTCGTGCGTCCGTCGCGATCGACCGTCAGCAGCCCCCAGCCGTCGGCGTCGAGGTGGAGCGACTCCGCAAACTCGAGTTGCGCGTGCCACCGCGGGCGCACAAAGCCGCCAGAGACCGCGACGACCTCGCCATCGGTGAGCCGCACTCCCGTGACGCCCTCACGACCGCCCTCGATGTCCGCAATCGCTCGGCGCTCCACCCGCACCCCGCGGTCGCCGAGCAGATCTTGCTGACCGGGGGTGACGGCATCCGAGCCATTCGTGAACACGGTGAGGTGGTCGCTCCACTGCGCGATGAGCATGGCCCGCCACGCGACATCCGAAGTCTCGCCGATGAGGGCGATCGGGCGGTCGCTGTATTCATAGCCATCGCACGCAACACAGCTGAACAGGCCCATGCCATAGAACGAGCGGATGCTCGGCAGCGCCGGAAGCTCCTCGCGCAGCCCCGTCGCGAGCAGCACGGTGCCGGTGCGCACTGTGCGGTCAGGAGCCCCGTTGATGCCCTTCGCCGTGACCTCGAACAAGCCAGTCGCACCGGTCGTGTGGGTCTCAGTGCTGTAGACGTACTCCCCCGGCTCAGCGAGCGCCGTGATGCCGGTCACGCGCGCGAGCTGATGCTCCGCCTCTTGGTAAGAGAGGTATTCCTCTCGGCCGAGCCTGCGCAGTTCGTGCGGCGGCGTGTTGTCGCGGGTGAGAAAGCCGTGGGAAATGAGGGTCGCAGAATGCCGCGGACGATTGCTGTCGAGCACGAGCACGCGCCGGCGGGCACGTACCAGGTTGAGGGCGGCGCTCAGACCGGCCGGCCCAGCACCCACCACGACGACGTCATAATCGCCCGGCTCACGCTCGAACACGGCGTTCACAGTCGGTCGGCGAGCCTTTGCAGGCGCGCGAGGGTGCTCGACCGGCCGAGGAGCTCCATCGACTCAAACAGCGGCGGGCTGATGCGACGGCCAGAGATCGCAGTGCGGAGCGCGCCGAATGCGGTGCGCGGCTTGAGCCCGAGCCCATCGATGAGGGCCTCGCGGAGGGCCGCCTCGATCGTGTCGTGCTTCCACTCCTCCAACGCCGTGAGCGCCTCGATGCTCGCCGCGAGCACCGCAGTGCCCTCGTCGCCCGGCAGGGCGTTCGCGTCGTACTGGATCGCATCATCGGCCGTAAAGAGGAACGCGAGCAGGCCGCGCGCCTCGCCGAGCAACTGCATGCGCTCCTGCACGAGCGGGGCCGCCTTCGACAGGCGCACCCGGTCTTCGCCACTCGTCACCAGATCGGTGAGGTATGGCAGCAGGCGCTCGGCGAAATCGTGCGGCTCCAGCATCCGGATGTGATCGCCGTTGATCGACTCGGCCTTCTTCTGGTCGAAGCGTGCCGGGTTGGGGTTCACATCGGTGACCTCGAATGCCGCCACCATCTCATCGATCGTGAACACGTCGCGGTCGTGCGACAGCGACCAGCCGAGCAGGGCCAGATAGTTGATGAGCCCCTCCGGCACGAAGCCACGATCGCGGTGGTTGAAGAGGTTCGACTCGGGGTCGCGCTTCGACAGCTTCTTGTTCGCGTCGCCCATCACGTAGGGCAGGTGACCGAACTGCGGGATCGCGGATGCCACGCCGATCTCGATGAGCGCCGTATAGAGCGCGATCTGCCGCGGGGTGCTCGAGAGCAGGTCTTCGCCGCGGAGCACATGCGTGATGCCCATGAGCGCATCATCGACCGGATTCACGAAGGTGTAGAGCGGGATTCCGTTGGGCCGAACCACCACAAAGTCGGTGAAGCTGCCAGCCGGGAACGTGATGTCGCCGCGCACCAGGTCGTGGAACCCAAGATCGTGGTCTGGAACCCTCAGCCGCAGGGCCGGCTGACGACCCTCCGCCCTGTATGCGGCGCGCTGCTCCTCCGTGAGGTGGCGCTCGAAATTGTCGTACCCCTGCTTCGGGTCGCGACCGTTCGCAATGTTGCGCGCCTCGATCTCCTCCCCCGTGGCAAATGACTCGTAGAGGTGACCGGCGTCAACCAGCTGATCGATGATGCCCTGATAGATGCCGCTGCGCTGCGACTGGCGGTAGGGTTCGTGCGGCCCACCGACGTCGATTCCCTCATCCCAGTCGAGGTTGAGCCACTTCAGCGCCTCAAGCAGTTGCAGGTAGCTTTCTTCGCTGTCGCGCGCGGCATCCGTGTCTTCAATGCGGAAGACGAGCTTGCCACCGTGGTGGCGGGCGAACGCCCAGTTGAAGAGCGCCGTACGGATGAGCCCGACGTGCGGAGTGCCGGTCGGCGAAGGGCAGAAGCGGACGCGCACATCGGCGCCGGATGCGGTGGAGAAGAGAGCAGACATTGCTCCTATCCTACGGCGGCGGGCTCACTGCCCGGCGGTCGCACTGACTCGCGCCGAATGGCCCTCCCAGTGCCTGCTACAGGGCGCTTTCGCGCGAGTCACGTGCTCGAAGGCCGCGGACAAGGAGCCATAGCCCTGCGAGCAGGAACACCACGGGAAGCACAATCGCCGCGATGGCCATACCCCTCCCTGTGAAAGCCCACGCGGGAAGCAGCGCCAGCACGACAAGCACCGGAATCGCCGTCACCATCGCCTTCTCCCACGTGCGCCAGGCTTGCGAGATCCACATCAGGATGATTCCACCGACCCACCCGACGACGGGCACCAGCGCAACAAGAAGCGCCGTCAGCACGATGTACCAGGTGGGTGCCGTGACCGCCGAATTGTCGACCTCGACGCTCGGGCCCCCGGAACCTGAGCGCGCCTCCGCCGCGATAAACGCTGGGTCGCCGAGTCGCTCGATGCGCTGGGCTGCGGCCGCGGCATCCAACCCTTCGAGCTCCTCCGCAACCCCTGCGCGAATATCGCGGGCAACCAGCGGCTCCACGCTGCCGAGTTCAGCGTCGAGCGCCGCGAGGTAGCTTCGCACGACCTGGGGTGCGGATGTCTCGGTCATTGGCAATCCTCTCCGATGAACTGCTGCACGGTGCGGGTGAACGGCCCCCACTGCTCGCGGAACGCCTCGAGCTGAGCCACTCCGGCGTCGCTGAGGCGGTAGTACCTGCGCACCGGTCCGGTCTCGGATGACTCGTCGAACGTGGTGACGAGACCCTGGCTTCGCAGGCGGCTCAGCACCGGATAGAGGGTGCCGATGCTCGCGATCATGCCGTGCTCGATGAGCGTTTCCGACAGCTGCCAGCCGTACATGGGCTCGCGTGCTAGCTGGCCGAGGATGCACGACTCGACAACTCCCTTGCGGAGTTGCGCCCCAACATCCACTGTCATGCATCACAAGTTAGCTTGCATGGCAAGCTACCGCAACCGCGCCACCGTCGTGAGCGGTCAGAAAACGCGCTTCCTCGTGTCGAGAAGCACACTGTTTGACCTCTCACACGAGGAGCACCCTCGAGTGCTAGATGCGGGTGCGCGCCGGGTTGCTCAGGGTGCCGATGCCCTCGATCGTGATGTCGACCGTCTGGCCGTCGACGAAACCACCGAGCCCTGCGGGCGTTCCGGTGAGGATGAGGTCTCCCGGCAGGAGGGTCCAGACATCCGAAATATATTCGATCAGCTCGGGGACACCGTGCAGCAGGTCGCGGGTGTTGCCGCTGCGACGTGGTTCACCATCGACGAAGGTCGAAATCTCAAGGTTGGACGGGTCGAGTTCGGTTTCAATGACCGGGCCGGTCGGGCAAAACGTGTCATAGCCCTTTGCACGAGCCCACTGGCCGTCGGCGAACATCTGGTCGCGCGCCGACACATCGTTGGCGATCGTGTAGCCGAAAACGTAGTCGGCCGCGTCGGCCGCCTTGACCCGCTTCGCGATCTTGCCGATCACGATCGCGAGTTCGCCCTCGTGCACGATGCGACCTTCGACGGGCGGAATCTGGATCGTCTCGCCTGGGCCGATCACGGAGGTGTTCGGCTTGAGGAAGATGAGCGGGTTGTTGCTGGGCGCCGTGATCCTGTCCATCTCCGCTTTGTGCTCCGCGTAGTTGAGGCCGACACACACGACCTTGGAGCGCGGGATCACGGGGGCAAGCAGCCGCACGTCGGCGAGCGCGACGCGTTCACCAGTCGTCTCGTAGCCGGAGAACATGGGGTCGCCCGCAAGGACGACGAGTTCGTCGTCGTCGAGAATTCCGTAGCGGGGGTCATTGCCGGCAGAGCTGAAACGCGCGATCTTCACCGCTTGAGTCTACCGCTCCTCACAGCGGGGGGCCTGACGGCCCCAGCGACCACACGCCAGCTCAGGCGTCGAGCCGTGTCAGCCAACCATGCCGATCGGCGACCCGGCCGTACTGGATGTCGGTGAGCTCTGCGCGCAGCGACATCGTCAGCTCGCCCGCGACAGCATCCGCCGAACCGATCTCGAAGCCCTGCGCCTTGACGAGCCCGATCGGGGTGACGACGGCGGCGGTGCCACAGGCGAACGCCTCGACGATGTCGCCGGATGCCGCCCCCTCGCGCCATTCGTCGATGCTCACGTGTCGCCGCTCGACGGTGTGCCCGCGGTCTGCCGCAAGCTGCAGGATGCTGTCGCGTGTGATGCCCTCAAGGATGCTGTCGGAGTCTGGGGTGACGATCGTGCCGTCACGGTAGACGAGCACAACGTTCATGCCACCGAGCTCTTCGATGTACTTGCCTTCGACGGAGTCGAGGAAGAGCACCTGGTCGCAGCCCTGCTCGTAGGCCTGCGCCTGCGCCAGCAGCGATGCGGCATAGTTGCCGCCCGTCTTTGCCGCACCGGTGCCGCCGCGGCCCGCCCGCGTGTAGTCACTCGACAGCCAGATGCTGATGGGCGCGACCCCACCGTGGAAGTAGGCGCCAGCGGGGCTCGCGATGACGGAATAGGTGACGCGATGCGCGGGCCTGACCCCGAGAAACTTTTCGCTCGCATACATGAACGGGCGCAGGTAGAGCGACGTCTCGTCGGCCGTCGGCACCCAGTCGGCATCGATCGTGACGAGCTGACGGAGGGACTCCACAAACAGCTCGGTCGGCAGCTCAGGGAGCGCAAGGCGCCGTGCGGATCGCTGGAGTCGACGCGCATTCGCGTCGGGGCGGAAAGTCCAGATCGTGCCGTCAGCGTGACGGTACGCCTTCATGCCCTCAAAGATCTCCTGGCCGTAGTGCAGCACCGCCGAGGCGGGGTCCATGCTGATGGGCCCGTAGGGGCGCACGTGCGCGTCGTGCCACCCGTCGCCGATCGTCCACGTGATGTCGACCATGTGGTCGGTGAAGTGCTTGCCGAACCCTGGGCTCGCGAGCACCTGCTCGCGCTCAGCGGTGCTGTGCGCGGTGGTGCTGCGCTGCACGTCGAAGGCGAGACCGGTGTGGTTAGTGGTGTCGGTCATGACGGTCCTTCTGTGTCGTGGTGCTAGCGGGCGAGTTCGGCGGCGATGGCGTCGCCGACCTGGGCGGTGCTGCGCTTCACCGATCCGCGGGAGCCGAGATCTGATTCGACGGCCGCGACGATGCGGGCCGAAGCATCCGTGAACTTCAGATGGTCGAGCATCAGGGCGGCAGACAGGATTGCCGCGGTGGGATCGGCCAGCTGCTTGCCAGCGATGTCGGGGGCCGACCCGTGGACCGGCTCGAACATGCTGGGGAAGGCGCCATCCGGATTGATGTTGCCCGAGGCGGCCAACCCGATTCCACCGCAAATCGCGGCGGCCAGATCGGTGATGATGTCACCGAAAAGGTTGTCGGTGACGATCGTATCGAACCTTGCCGGATCGGCCACCATGTGGATGGTCGCAGCGTCGATGTGCTGGTAGTCGACCGCGACCTCCGGATACTCGGATGCGACGGCGTCGACCGTGCGCTGCCAGAGACCCCCGGCGTGCACGAGCACGTTCGTCTTGTGCACGAGCGTGAGCTTCTTCGCCGCGCGCGACTGTGCCGTCTCGAAGCCGAACCGCACGAGCCGCTCAACCCCGAACGCAGTGTTAACGCTCACTTCATTGGCGATCTCATGCGGCGTGCCGGTGCGGATGCTGCCGCCATTGCCCACATACGGACCCTCGGTGCCCTCCCGCACGACAACGAAGTCGACCTCTCCTGGGTTCGCGAGCGGTGAGGTGACCGAAGGGTAGAGCGTGGTGGGACGAAGGTTGACGTAGTGATCGAAGGCGAAGCGAAGCTTGAGGAGCATGCCGCGTTCGATGATGCCACCGGCGAGGCGGGGGTCGCGCGGGTCGCCACCGACCGCGCCGAGGAGGATTGCGTCGTGCTCCGCGAGCGCGTCGAGGTCGGCCTGATCGAGGATGCGACCGGTTTCGAGAAAGTGAGTGGCTCCGAACGGAAAATCGACCGTTTCGAGCTCCGCGTCGTCGCCGAGCGCAGCATTCAGCACTTTCACAGCCTCGGCCGTGACCTCCGGCCCGATTCCATCACCGGCGATGACGGCGAGCTTGAGATTACGGGGCATTCGGCACTCCTCGGTCGACACGGGACGTTGTCGTGATCCAGCGTAGCGGCGTCGGTGCCGAAGAAATTTCCCCCGAAACCCCGAAAGTCGGACTACCTTTCACATCAGACATCGGACTTCAGGTCGACCCGACCATCCGGCCACCGGCCGGTCGATGTCATGAACATGAACGAAAGGACTCAGCACATGGGTATCGGTTCAGGAATCTTTCTCTTCGTCCTCGGGGCAATCCTCGCCTTCGCGGTGAACGTCGACCTCGGCGGTGTCGTGAACCTCGACCTCATCGGCTACCTCCTCATGGGTGCCGGACTGGTCGTGTTCCTCGTCTCACTCGTAATGGCGACGCGCAAGCGCTCGTCGGTGTCGACCGTGCGTCAGGTCGACGGCACGGGTGAGCGTGTCACGCAGCGCGAGACCCGCAGCGACCCCATCGACCCGGTCGCCTAAGCACACACCGCACAACGAAGGGCCCGGCGAGCAGTTGCCGGGCCCTTCGTCACGCCCTCACTAGACTTGCGGCCATGGAAATCCTGCACAACATCCTCGTTATCCTGCATTTCATCGGTCTCGCCTCACTTCTCGGCGGGTTCCTCGTGCAGATGAAGTCCATCAAGACCCGATCGGTCGTCATCAATCCCGCCATCATCCACGGTGCGCTCACGCAGCTCGTCACCGGCCTGCTGCTCGTCGGTCTGGCAGAGGCGGGCGACGCAGACCTGAACCACGTGAAAGTCGGAATCAAGCTCGGCATCGCACTCATCATTACGGTGCTCGCCCTCGTCAATCGCAAGAAGAAGCCCGTCTCGACCCCCGTCTTCGGCCTCATCGGCGCGCTCACCATCGCGAACATCGTCGTCGCGGTGGTCGTCCCCGGCGTCGCCTGACCCTCGCCTGCTGACCCCTGCCTGCACGACGAATGCCCCCGCCGATCCGGCGGGGGCATTCGTCGTTCGAACGCGTCGGCTACGCCTCGCGCATCCCAGTCGGCTACGCCTCGGGCATATCGGTCGGCTACGCCTCGGTGATATCAATCTCCTGCATCACGTCTGCATCGATCGCGATGCGGACTGCGTCGAGCAGGCTGTCGGGTGCCGGTGAGTCGATCGTGAGCACGCTGAGCGCCTGACCGCCGGCTTCGCGACGACTGATCTGCATGCCTGCGATGTTGATGCCGGCATCGCCGAACTCTTTGCCGTAGACCGCGACGATGCCGGGGCGGTCGGTGTAGAGCATGACGATGTGGTGCTTCGCAATGGGCACCTCGACATCGTGCCCGTTGACCTCGACGAGCTTCTCGATCTGCTTCGACCCCGTGAGGGTGCCCGAAACGGAGACCTGCGTGCCGTCGGTGAGGCCGCCGCGGATGGTGAGGAGATTGCGGTACTCGTCGCTCACTGCGTCGGTGATGAGCCGGACCTCAATGCCGCGCTGCTCCGCGAGGAGTGGCGCGTTGACATATGAAACCGTCTCGCTCACGACGTTCGTGAAGATTCCCTTCAGGGCCGCGAGCTTGAGCACGCTCACGTCGAGGTCGGCGATCTCGCCGCGCACCTCGATGTCGACACTGCTCACCGGCCCGTGGGCGATGCCGCTGAAGACCTGGCCGAGCTTCTCCATGAGCGCAATGCCGGGGCGCACCGATTCGGCAATGACCCCACCGGCCACGTTGACGGCGTCGGGCACCAGTTCGCCGTCGAGCGCGAGGCGCACCGACTTGGCCACCGAAACGCCAGCTTTCTCCTGCGCCTCATCCGTCGAAGCACCGAGGTGCGGGGTGAGCACCACGTTGTCGAGCGTGGCGAACGGCGAGTCCTTGGGCGGTTCGCTCACGAACACGTCGAGGCCGGCGCCTGCGATGCGCTTCGTCGAGAGCGCTTCGAAGAGTGCCTCCTCGTCGATGATGCCGCCGCGGCTGCAGTTGACGATGCGCAGCTCTGGCTTCGCCTTGGCGAATTCTGCCGCACCGAAAAGACCGGTGGTTTCCGGAGTCTTGGGAATGTGGATGGTGATGAAATCCGACTGCTCGATGAGCTCATCGAGCGTCACTACCGTGACCCCGAGCTGCTGGGCGCGGACCGGCGTCACATAGGGGTCATAGGCGATGAGATTGGCACCGAACCCGGCGAGCCGCTGCGCGACCAGCGTGCCGATGCGCCCGAGGCCGACGATGCCGATGGTCTTTTCAAAGAGCTCGATGCCCGTGTACTTGGAGCGCTTCCACTCCCCCGCCTTCATCGACTGGTTCGCATCCGGAATGAAGCGCGCAAGGCTGAGGATGTGGCCGACCGCAAGCTCTGCCGCCGAAATGACGTTCGAGGTCGGCGCATTGACGACCATGACCCCGGCCGACGTGGCCGACTTGATGTCGACGTTGTCGAGGCCGACGCCAGCGCGGGCGATGACCTTAAGCTGCTTGCCCGCGGCGATCGCCTCGGCATCCATCTTGGTCGCCGAACGCACCAGCACGGCGGATGCTTCGGCAAGCGCCGCCAGCAGCGCCGGGCGGTCGGTGCCGTCCACGGTGCGGACGTCGAAATCGGGGCCAAGGGCCTCGACGGTAGCGGGCGACAGTTCTTCAGCGATCAGCACGATCGGCTTTGCCACGAAAGGTTCCATTCGTCGTAAGGGAGGGGGTGTCGCCGCGATGCAAGGGTCCGCGACTCGGTCAGTTTAGTGCACCTCACATTCCCGCCCGGGGATGCTGACGGGCGGGCACACCCCGGCGCCATCACTGGGGCGGGTCGCTCAGATGAGGGCCGTGAACGTCAGGGTGAAGGCGGCGACCACCGCGAGCCCGACGAGGTAGATGACGGCCTGCGCGCCGGGACGGCGACGACGACCGGCCCACCAGGCGACGACAAACGCGACGACCGGCAGGGCGACGTTTGCCCAGAGCAGTGTCCACGGCACGGCGATTGCGGCGAGGTCATTCTCAGTGCGGAACTCATTGCGTGACGAGAGCTCAGCCGGCACGCCGACGAGGTTGGTGATCGCCTCGATGAGGTCGTAGGCGAACAGCAGCCCAAAGAGGATTGCAACGGTCGCGACGAGCCATTTCGGCCCGCTCCGATCGGCAGAGGGAGGGCTGGAACTGGCGGCAGCGGCGCGAGCGCTCATGCTGATCCTCCAAGGATGAACGGCCACGGCGCGAGCAGCAGCACTCCAGCACCCAACCACGCGAGACGCCGGGCGGGCTTGTCAGCGCTCGTCAGCAGCAGCACAGCGCCAAACCAGATGATGGGCGACGCGATCGCCAAGAACTCCCCCAGCTGGTACATGATCTCGGCGAAGAGGCTCGGTTGCGTGAACGTGTCCCGCCGCACGGCGATGAACCATCCGACCGAATAGAGCAAGAAGATGCCGGCCGTGATGCCATAACTCACGAGCACGGCAGACCCGGTGGAGGTCGCCGCCTCTGGAATCGGAGGCTCTGTGCCGCGAGGTGTCGCCGGACCGGCAACATGGCTTGGATCTTCGTCTCCCCAGCGCAGGGCGTCGTCGTCGGGGTCCGCGATCATGCACCGACTCTAACGCGTGCCGCGACCGTGATGCTTGTGGGATGCGGTTGACTTCTCTGATGGAGCGACGACGCCACGACCACCCCACTACCGACACCGAGTGGCTCGCCCACGCCGTCAGCCTCGCCGTGAAAAACGTTTCGGATGGTGGTGGCCCCTTCGGTGCCGTCATCGTGCGCGACGGCGTGGCGATTGGCACCGGCCAGAACCGCGTGACGCGCGACATTGACCCCACAGCTCACGCCGAAGTTGTCGCGATCCGCGCCGCCTGCGCCAGCATTGGCGACTTTTCCCTCGCCGGTTGCGTGCTCTACACCTCGTGCGAACCGTGCCCCCTCTGCATCTCGGCGGCGCTGTGGGCCAGGGTCGATCGCGTCGTCTACTCGGCCGACCGCACGGATGCCGCGAGCGCCGGCTTCGACGATGACGAGTTCTATGCCACGCTCGCGCGCGACCGCTCGACCTGGGGCATGACGGTCACCGAAATGAGGACGCCAGACGCGGCAGCACCATTCGAGGCGTGGCGCTCTAGCAACGGTCGCATCGACTACTGACAGCCTGTAGTGCAGTCGTGAGGTGTCGTAGCTAGGTCGAATCGCTGTCGTTGAGCAGGCTCCGGATGAAGCTCGATGGAAGCGCCGCGGCGAGCGACGCGGGGGTGCCCGTATGCGTGACCACACCCTGCTCGAGCACGACCACACGGTCCGCGAGCGCTGTCGCGTCGGCGAAACTGTGGGTGACAAGGAGCGTCGGCACCCCGGCATCCGCGAGATGGGCGGCGAGGTCACTCCGCACGTGGGCGCGCACCTCGGCGTCGAGCGCGGAGAGCGGCTCGTCGAGGAGGAGTGCCCTCGGTCGAGACGCAAGAGCACGGGCGAGGGCAACGCGCTGGGCCTGACCGCCTGAGAGGTCGCGGGGCCGTTGCCGGGCGAGAGCACCGACATCGAGCCGATCCAGCCATTCGAGGGCCTCGGCACGCGCTACGGCTCGCCGGCCCCCTCGGGCCCGTGCACCGAAGGCGACGTTCTCAAGCACGCTGAGATGAGGCATGAGGAGCGGGTGTTGCAGCATGACTCCGAAGCCCCGCTGTTCCGGCGCGAGCCGGATGCCTGACTGCGAGTCGAGCAGTGTGCGGTCGCCGAGGAGCACCGTGCCGGCAGCATCGAGCACGCCGGCCGTCGCAGCAACGATGCTTGACTTGCCAGAACCATTCGGCCCGAGGAGGGCGACGGTCTCGCCGGCCTCGATATGCATTGCGACGGTGATGGCCAGGGCGGGCCGGTGCACCCGCAGGTCGATGTCGAGTCTGCCGTCAGACCGCCCGGTCATCATCGCGTGAGCCCAGGGGTCCACCGGTCGCGCAGCAGCAAGAGCACGGCAACGGCGACGAGCATGAGCACGAGGGCAAGGGCGATTGCCGTGTCG
This sequence comes from Homoserinimonas flava, assembly GCF_054969005.1. Classification (NCBI taxonomy): domain Bacteria; kingdom Bacillati; phylum Actinomycetota; class Actinomycetes; order Micrococcales; family Microbacteriaceae; genus Homoserinimonas; species Homoserinimonas flava. The sequence continues at coordinate 325,856 of NZ_JBUEQS010000001.1, read as the reverse complement.
GGATCGCGTTGGAGTTCGAGGTACGTGGCGATCGGCAGCGTCTGCGTTGTGCCAGGAAAACTCCCCGCGAAAGTGATGGTCGCACCGAACTCCCCGAGTGCTCTCGTGAAGCAGAGGAGTGCACCCGCCGCGATGCCGGGAGCGACGCTGGGCACTGTCACTCGACGAAAGACGGTGAAGCGGGACGCACCGAGAGTTGCCGCAACGAGTTCTATTCGACGGTCGGCCCCGGCGAGGGCACCCTCGACCGCAAGCACGAGGAACGGCATCGCCACAAAGACCTGGGCGATGACGACCGCCGCCGGTGTGAACGGAATGGTGACATCCCACCACTCGTACAGCCACGCGCCGATGAGGCCGTTGCGGCCGAGCAACAGCACGAGGGCGACACCGCCGACGACCGGCGGCAGCACGAGGGGCACGGTAACGAGCGCGCGAAGCAGACGGCGGGGCGCTGCGGGCCACGCCGCTGAACGCGCGAGCACGACCGCGAGGGGGATGCCGAGCACGAGACTCGCGACGGTCGCGGCCGTCGCCGTGCCGATCGAAAGCGTCAGAGCGCTGAGCACGGCAGGCCTCGCAAGCAGGTCTCCGAGCTCTGACCAGGGCGCCCGCAGCACGAGTGCGACCAGCGGCAAGACAAGCAGCGCCATGGCGATGACCGCCGGGATCCAGAGGACCCGAGGCACACGAACCGGCGTCGAGGGGGTCACCGTCGCGGGCGAAGAATCAGGGCGCACCAAAGCCGGCCTCCTTGAGGATGGTGGCGCCCTCTGCCGAACGCACGAGGTCGATGAAGTCGTTGGCGGCATCGCCAGCCTGCGGTGTCGCCGCGATGAAGACCTCACTTCGCACCCCGTCGATGTGTTCGACAACCTCGACCCTGCCCGTCGCCGCATCGCTTGCATAGATGAGACCAACGTCAACCTGACCGAGTTCGAGACGATTCACAACACCGAGCGCACTTTCTTCGAGCGAATCGGGTGCGGCGTCGACACCGGCCGCGTCGAGGGCGATCTCCGCGAGGGCACCGCACGGCACCGTCGGTGCGCAGAGTGCGACCCGCAGCTCAGCTCTCGCCAGGTCACTGAGCGCGTCGATCCCTCCCGGGTTGCCGAGCGGCACGGCGAGCACGAGGGAATTGCTCGCGATGATCTCGGCGGGCCCGACTACCCCAGCCTCTCTCGCGCGACTCATGGTGCGATCGTCAGCTGACACGAAGACATCGGCGGGGGCTCCCTCGGTCAACTGAAACGCCAACGCGGTGCTGCCACCGAGATTCACGACGATGTCGACATCCGGATACTCGCGCTCGAAGCGTTGCTCGAGGCGCTCCATCGCGACGCCGAGCGACGACGCGGCGAACACCACGACGGTCGCTGTTGTGTCGCGCGAGTCGGACGCCCCGCACCCGGCGAGCGAGGCGATGATCGCGACAGCACCGCCGACCGCGGCGGGGAGGCGACGATTGCCGATCTTCGATCGCATCGCTCTCCTTGACGCTGTCAGCACCTCTTCGAGGCGGCGGGTGTAGGCAGAGCGTGAGTCTACCGGCGGGGTCACTGCGCCCGGCGCAGGGAGCTGCCGCATCACCCTGCGAGAATGGCGGCATGATCGACGAAGGGATGGCCGAGCGCTACTCACGCCAACTCGCACTGCCTGGCTTCGGGGTCGCGGCCCAGCAGTCACTTGCGACCGCTCGTGTGCTCGTGATCGGAGCTGGGGGCCTCGGCAGCGCAACGATTCCGGCGCTCGCGGCGGCGGGGGTCGGCACGATCGGCATCATCGACGACGACGACGTCGAATCGAGCAACCTGCACCGCCAGCTCATTCACGGGGTCGCCGACGTCGGACGCCCCAAGGTGGCCTCGGCCGCCGACACCGTCGCGGCCATCGGGGCCGGAACCATCGTCGTGGCGCACGCCGTGCGTCTCACGGCGGCCAACGCGCGCGAGCTCTTCGCCGACTACGACATCGTGCTTGATGGCAGCGACAATTTCGCCACCCGATACCTCGCCAATGATGCCGCCGCGCTCTCTGGCATCCCACTCGTGTGGGGCGCAGTCTCGCAGTACGGCGGCCAAGCTGGCGTCGTCGATGCCGCCACTGGACCGAACTATCGCGATCTCTTTCCCAGCCCACCACCACCCGGCACCGTGCCGTCGTGCGCTGATGGCGGCGTGCTGCCGACCGTGTGCGGCGTCATCGGTTCCATCGTTGCGACCGAGACGATCAAGTGCATCACGGGCATCGGCGCCGCCCTCACGGGACGGGTGACGACGTATGACGCCCTCACCGGCCGCTTTCGCGAGCTCGAGTTCACTCACAGCCCTGACGCGGCGCAGATCACCGACTTGATCGACTACGAGGACTTCTGCGGGGTGGTTCCCGTGACGGATGCCGCGAGCACTGGCCCCGACAGCGGCGGGGTCGTGACCGCCCCGACTCTGCGTGCAGAGTTCGACAGCGCCATCCCGCCGATGCTCGTCGATGTGCGCGAACCGTGGGAGTTCGAACTCGCTCGCCTGCCTGGCGCCACACTGATCCCGCTTGGTCAGCTCAATGAGGCGCTCAGCGGTGGCGCTGGCGGCCTCGACCGCGATCGCGATCGCGCGATTGTCGTGTACTGCCATCACGGCGTACGCTCGGAGACCGCGCTTCAGACCCTCCGCTCGCATGGCTTCACGACGGCGCGGCGCCTTGAAGGCGGCATCGATGCCTGGTCCACCAACGTCGACACCGGCGTGGCGCGGTACTGATGGTGGCCGGGACCCGTCGCGAGGGGAGTGCCTGACGATGCACGGTGCAACGACGAGGAGCGTCGAAGAACACGTCCTGAAGATGCGGGAATTGTTCGGCGGCCTGCTGCAGCGCGATGCGGAGACGGTTGGTCTCGCCAGTGCTCTCCACCGCGTCACGTTTGAGCCAATCGTGTCGACCACGGACCTGCCGATGTTCACGAACTCGCAGATGGACGGATTCGCAGTGCGCGCCGCCGAGCTCCCCGCAGTGCTCCCCATCGTCGGCACGGTCGCCGCCGGCCCGGCAACCCCCGCACCACTCGCGCCACACACCGCAGTGCGCATCATGACAGGGGCGCCGCTGCCGGAGGGTGCCGATGCCGTCGTGCCCGTCGAACACGCGAAAGCCGCTGATGCGACCGTGCACTTCGACGTCGCGCCGCAGGCCGGCGCATATGTGCGTGAGCGCGGGAGCGACATCCGGTCGGGCGATCGACTCATCGATCGTGGTGTCGTGCTGGCGCCGCGCCATCTCGCGGCGGTCGCCGCTGCGGGAGGCTCCGCCGTGGCGGTGCGCTCGCGCATCCGGGTGGCCATCATCACGACGGGGGCCGAACTCGTCGCCCCAGGATCGATCGCGACGGGCGGCCAAGTATTCGACTCGAATACGGTCGCGATCGCGACGCTCATCGCGGAGTGCGGCGCCGAGGTGTGTTTCACCGCTCGCGTGAGCGACGACACCGCGGCGTTCACAACGGCACTCCGGGGGTCGGTGGCCGCCGGTGCAGAACTCATCATCACCTCGGGCGGCATCTCCATGGGCGACTTTGAGGTCGTGCGCCTCACCCTTGCGGGATCGGGCGCATGGGTCGGCCACATCGCCATGCAGCCCGGTGGACCCCAGGCGCTCGGCGTGATCGACGATGTTCCAATTGTCGGGTTTCCCGGCAACCCGGTGAGCACCCACGTCTCATTCACGGTCCTCCTCGCCCCAATGCTGCGCGACGCCGCGGGGCTTCCGCCGCGTCTGCCGGCACCAAGGCCACTCGCCCGCGAGCTCAAATCGATCGCAGGCAAACGCCAGTTCGTGCGCGCCCGCATCACGGGAGATGGCAGAGTGGAACCCGTCTCAGGGCCGGGGTCGCACCTCGTCGCCGCACTCGCGGCATCCCAAGTTCTGCTCGATGTGCCGCTTGAGACGACAACGCTGGCAGAAGGTGACATGGTGGAGACGTGGGTGCTGTGAACGGGCTGAGCCACCTCGATGCCGACGGTCGGGCACGCATGGTCGACGTCGGGGCGAAGCCGATCACGCGTCGCACAGCGACAGCGCGCGGACGTCTTGTGACCACTGAAGACGTCGTCGCGCTCGTCCGGGCCGATGGGCTGCCGAAGGCTGACGTGCTCGCGACGGCGCGCATCGCCGGCATCGCCGGGGCGAAGCGCACGAGTGATCTCATCCCGCTCTGCCACCCGCTCCCCCTCACCTCAGTGCGAGTCGACTTCGCGTTGGAGGGCTCCGTGATCGAGATCACGGCGACCGCCGCCACGACGGGGCAAACGGGCGTCGAGATGGAGGCGCTCACCGCTGTGGCCGTCGCCGGGCTCACCCTCCACGACATGGTGAAGGCGATCGACCCAGAGGCCTGCCTCACCGACATCGCGCTGCACGAGAAGACGGGCGGCAAACGCGGCCACTGGATTCGGGGTGCCGCTGAGCAGGCACCCGATGCGGCGGTCGGCCAGATCCGGGCCGACACCGCTCGTGTGCACGCGCGCGCGGGCACGGCATCGGTTGTCGTCGCGTCGACGGGCGCGGCGGCCGGCACGCGCGCCGATACGACGGGGCCGCTCATCGCCGAATGGCTCGCCTCGCACGGCTTCGCGGTCGACGGGGTGGAGGTCATTCCCGATGCCGACATCGCGGACGGTCTTGCCCGTGTCGTGGCGACGGCACCCGCCGTCATCATCACAACAGGCGGCACCGGCGTGAGCCCCACCGACGCGACCCCCGAGGCGACCGCCCGGCTCCTCGACCGCCAACTTCCTGGGGTGGCCGAGGCGATCCGAGCTCGCGGGGTTGCGGCAACGCCGACCGCGGTGCTCTCGCGGGGACTCGCCGGGGTCGCATCCGGCACTGTCATCGTCAACCTGCCAGGCTCCCCTGGCGGGGTGCGCGACGGCCTCGCCGTGCTCGACGACATCCTCAAGCACCTGGTCGCCCAGATCGCGGGTGAGGCGCGCCATGAGTGAGGTGTTCGCGAGCGTGTCGGCGACCCCCATCGACGCTGCCGTGATCGAGCGCTTTGTTATGACGGCCGAGAATGGCGCACTCGTGACGTTCCGAGGGGTCGTGCGCAACCACGACGGCGGCTCCCCAGTGACGGCGCTCGACTATGAGGCGCATCCGGATGCCGCGGCCTTTCTCGAAGCGTGTTGCAAGTCTGTCGCGCTCACGACGGGGCTCCGGGTCGCGGCGGCACACCGTGTCGGCCAACTCGCGATCGGCGACACCGCACTCGTCGCTGCCGTCGCCGCCCCACACCGGGCTGAGGCGTTTGCGGCGTGCGAGCAGCTCGTGGAGGCGATTAAGGCCGGGGTGCCTATCTGGAAGCGACAGCACCGCAGCGATGGTGCGACGGAGTGGGTCGGGCTCTGACGAACCTCAGCTGACGGCGCATCGGCACGAGGGTGGGGTCACCCGCCCGCGAACGGCGGCAGCACGTCGATGCGCGTGCCGACCGGCGTCGCGAGCTCACGCCGCACCACCCCGTCGATGAGGAATGAGCCAGAGGCGAGCACCCGCTCCATGGACGCGCCGTAGCGGTCGACGAGCACGCGTCGAACGTCGCCGATCGTGGCGACCCCCGACAGTCGTTCTTCCTCGCAGCCAGCCGCCTCGGCAGCTGCCGCAAAGTACCGCACGAGCACCTCAGCCACCGATCGCTCCCATGCTCCGTGCCGGGCGCACGAACCCGAGCGAATCGATGCCGTGACCCGCCTGTTTGCCCCACATCGCCGCGCGCCACCACTCGGCGACATCCTCATCGCTCGCGTCGCCGCGCAGGAGTGAACGCAGATCGGTCTCATCATCGCCGAACAGGCACGAACGCACCGTGCCCTCCGCGGTGATCCTCGTGCGATCGCATTCGTCGCAGAACGACCGCGAGACCGACGCGATGATGCCGACCGTAGCGGGGCCACCATCGACGAGCCATTCTTCCGCGGGGGCGGACGGGTCGTCGCGGCCGAACTCAGTCAAACTGAATCGTCGTCCGAGCACCTCAAGCAATTCGGCGGCATCGACCATCGCGTCGCGCGCCCATGCCTCATCCGCGTCGAGCGGCATCTGCTCGATGAACCGCAGACGGCACTGATTCGCGAGAGACCACTCCAGCAGGGCGACCGCGCCGGCGAGCGTGTCACGCATGAGCACAGCATTGATCTTCAGCGGCGCGAGCCCAGCCCGCTGCGCTGCCGCGATGCCGGCGAGCACCGAGGGCAGACGGTCGCGCCGAGTGAGTCGGGCGAAATGATTTCGATCGACCGTGTCAAGCGAGACGTTGATGCGCGTGAGTCCTGCGGCGACGAGTGCGTCGATGCGATGCTCGAGCCCCACCGCGTTCGTCGTCATCGAGATGGATGCGCCGCGCGCAACGGCTGCGCTCTGACCGATGATCTCGTCGAGGTCCGCCCGCATGAGCGGCTCACCGCCCGTGAACCGGATGTCGGTGACACCGAGGTCGCGCACCGCGATCGACACGAGCCGGGCGATCTCTGCCGGAGTCAGAATGTCGTCGCGCGCGATCGCCGCAAGCCCCTCTGCTGGCATGCAATAGGTGCAACGCAACGAGCACTTCTCGGTGATCGAAATACGGAGATCCTTCGCAACACGCCCGAAGCGATCGATCAAACCGGGAAACTCCGGTCGGCCCGCCAGCGACGGCATGACGCCGGGGTCGCGCCGGATCAGCGGCATCCCGAGGGCGAGGCGAGTCATGTCAACACCCTAGGCCCGACTCCACCCCACATCCCCATCGGCAAGCTGTGAGTAGAACGCCACACAGCGAAACGGTGCCGAAACGCCAGGGCAATCACCGACACCTAGTCTCAACGTGACAGAGAGAGGCCGCAGTGACGACAACAGCAGCACCCCGCTGGGACGCGATCATCGCCGCCGGTGGCCGCGCCGCACGGCTCGGCGGCATCGACAAACCCGGCCTGATCTATGAGGGACGCTCCCTCATCCTCCGAAGTCTCGACGCAGCGCGGCCCGCCCGCCACATCGCGGTCATCGGCTACGAAGGCGAGCTCGATACGCCCCGAGGAGTGCGTCGCGGAGCGGAAACACCACGCTTCGGCGGCCCGGCCGCAGCAATCGGCGCCGGCCTCACCTACCTGCGCGAGAGCGACTCCGAGTACACGGCCGTCATCGCCGGCGACCTCCCCCACGTCGGGGAGGCCCTCGCCCGCCTCATCGCGGGGCTCGGGCATGGCGGCCCGGACGCGACTATGGCATCCGACGCCCTCATCGCCGTAGACCCGGACGGTCGGCGTCAGCCCCTCCTCGCCCTCTACCGCACGACAGCGCTCCGGCGTGCAGTGGCGGCACGGCCAACGCTCGCCGGCCTCCCGGTCATGGCGATCATCCGCGACCTCACCGTGACCGAACTCCCGCTTCCCGCAGCCCTGTGTGCCGACATCGACACACCCGCGGATGCCGCGCGGCTCGGCATCCGCCTGCCGCGCGCCGCAGCATCTGTCGCCTGAGTGGCCGACGCGACCCTCGCCGGGCACCACCTTGTACAGTGGCGGCACGACGAGTGGAGGATCATGTGACCGAATTCCCTGCCGACGGCGAACCGTCGGCCGACACGACACTGGAGGAGTGGGCGGCAGCGCTCGTGACAGAACTCGGCGTGCCGCCTGCTACGCAGGTCGACGTGCCCCTCATCCTTGACCTCGCGAGAGATGCAGCGCACGCCGTGGCTCGCCCAGCCGCACCTGTGACGACCTTTCTCGTCGGGTTTGCCGCCGGACTCGCTGGCGGCACTCGCGACGATCTCGAGCGCGCCGTCGCTGACGCCAGCCGGGCGATCGAGTCCGCCGCGACAGGCTCGGCCGCCCCTGGCACGGCAACCCCAAAGCCGTAGTCACCCAGCCTGTGCACCGCGCCTCCACGAACTGGCACGACGCCCGCGCCCTCGCACACCGCCTGGGAGCAGCAGCTGTGGGCGATATCGAGACGGTGCCGATATCGGATGCTACAGGCCGCACCCTCGCTCGCGACCTTCACGCCCTAACACCCTTGCCGGCACACGCCGCATCGGCCATGGACGGTTGGGCGGTTGCTGGCAACCCCCCGTGGCAGCTCGACGCTGCCATCGTGGCCGGTGACCCACCCACACTTGACCCGCTTGGGCCAGGCACAGCGCGTGCCATCGCCACCGGCTCACCCGTGCCCTCCGGCACCCTCGGGGTGTTGCGGACCGAGCACGGGTTCGACCAGGGCGGCACCCTCCTGCCCGGGCCGAAAGCCCGCGACGATGAGCCGCACGCGGGCGAGCATGTGAGGCGTGCCGGTGAGGAGGCCGCGCTCGGCGAGCTCCTGCTCGCCGCAGGCTCGGTGCTCACACCGCCCAGGGTTGGCTTGGCCGCGGTGAGCGGCCACGACACCCTACCGGTGACGATGGCTCCTGCCATCGAAGTCGTGCTCCTCGGGAGCGAGATCGTGACCTCCGGCGTGCCCAGCGGCGGCCGCGTGCGCGACGCGTTCGGACCGCACCTCGCGCCGCTGCTTCGCAGTCTCGGAGCCCGGCGAGCCCGGATCCGGCACCTCGCGGACGACGAGGCCGCGACGGTCGCCGCACTGCGCGCCGCCGATGCACCCCTCGTCATCACGACAGGCGGTACGGCGCATGGTCCGGCAGATCACGTGCGGGCGGCACTCGCACGGTGTGGGGCAGACACCCTCATCGACGGCATCGACGTGCGGCCAGGGCACCCGCTCATGCTTGCCCGGCACCCGGATGGTCGGCTGCTGCTCTGTCTTCCCGGCAACCCGTTGGCGGCCATGATGGGGCTCGTTGGCATCGGCGCTGCCGTCATCGACGGGCTGCTCGGGCGACCGCTCGCACCCCTCCGCACGGCGATCGCAGCCATCGACATCACGTCGGGGCGTGCAACGACGACGCTCGTCGCCGCACACCTGACCCCAGCGGGTCTCGCCCCGGTCATGCATCAGGGCTCGGGGATGCTGCGCGGGCTCGCCGACGCCGATAGCGTGATCGTCGTACCGGCCAGCGGAGTGCGCGCCGGCACAACCGTGGAGACGCTGCAGCTCCCCTGGCAGGCCTAGACGCTGACCTCGGGCTGCTCGGGGGTCTGTGCCCACTCGAGGACCTCGCCGATGCGGCCCTTGCACCCACCGCACCCCGTTCCCGCGCGGGTTGCCGCGCTGATGCACGCGACCGTCGTGTTGCCTTCCAGGGCCGATGCGGTGATCTGCCCCACCGACACGCCGTTGCACCAACAGACCGTCGCGTCGGGGGCGAGCGAGGCACCATCCGCTGCCGCGTCAAAATCCGGGCCATCGAAGCGGAGGAGCACCGAGCGATCAGCCGGCAGCTCGCTGCCCCGCTCGAACAAGAGGGTGAGTTCGGCACCCGTCCGCGGCATCCCGACGCACACGAACCCCTCAAGGATGCCCGCGCGCGTCACCATCTTCACGTAGCGTCCGTGCTCCGGGTCGGCCCACTGCGAGACACGCTGGGGGGCCGCGGCGCACGCCTCGGAATGTTCGTGGGGCTCGTCGAGCTCCGCATCCCAGGGTTCAGCGTGGATGTCGCCCGCCGCGACCACATCGACGCCCTCCGCTTTGAGCATGACGACCGAGCCGACGGATTCGATGAACGGCTCCGAGGGGGCTGCGGAGGCCGCTGCGATCGTGTCCGCCTCGGCCGCGAAGAGACGGGCGAGCCAATCGGCCTGCCGCCAGCCGGGCCCGACGAGCCCCTGTGGTGCGCCCGCCGGCCGATCATCGAGTGGGCGGCCCGACTCGTCGAGCGATCGCGTGGCGACGTGCGCACAGTCGCCGATCGCATAGACGTCTGCGTCACTCCAACTTTGGAGACGCTCATCGACGAGCACACCGGTCGTCACCGCGAGACCACTGAGCTCCGCGAGCTCAGACCGAGCACCAACGCCACACGACAGCAACAAGAGGTCGCCCTCGATCTGCTTACCATCTGCACACAACAGCGCATCGAACCGCGGGACCCCGTCATCATCATCACGGAACATCACCGCCTCCGCACGGGTGTGCCGCACCATCGATACGCCAGCGCGCCGGGCGCTTCGAGTGAGCACTGCACCACCGCCGCGATCAAGATTGCGCTCCATGGGCACATCGCCGTGATAGACCACACACACGTCGCTGCCGGAGCGCGCAGCCGCGAGCGCAATCTCCATGCCGAGCACCCCAGCGCCGAGCACGACGATGCGCTGCCCCGCCTCGACGGCCGTCAGCACCGTGCGGGCGTCGGCAAGGTCGCGCAGCGCGGTGACGCCGCGCGGTAGGGGCGCTTCGGCCGAGTCGAGGACCGCGGCATCGAAGGGTGGTCGCAGATGGCCTCGTCGAACGCGCGCGATGCCGCCGAGCGTTGGCACGTTTGCGCGCGCACCTGTCGCGAGGACAAGGCGGTCGTATGGCACCTCCTCGCCCGAACCGAGCGTGACCGTGTGACGCGTGCGATTGAGTGACACGACCGTCGTTCCAGTGACGATACGCACGCCCGCACCGACGGCCTCCTCGTGTTCAGTGAATTCGAGGGCGTCACGATCAACGTGCCCAACGGCGTAGTCGGCGAGGAGCACGCGATTGTACGCCGCATCCGTCTCGGCCCCCACGACAGTGAGGTGCACAGTGCCAGCGCGCACCGAAGGAACAAGCCCCTCGACAAAGCGGGCCCCGACCGTGCCGTAGCCGACAAGAACAATGCGTTCAGACATTCGCCATCGCTCCCTCAATCACTCGCACGCGCACGCTCGTTCGTTTGAACTCCGGCATTCCCGAAATGGGATCAGTCGTGTCATCCGTGAGGATGTTCGCTCGCTGGTCACCCGTGAAATGGAACGGGAGAAAGACCGTGTCGTGTCGGATCGAGGTCGTGAGTTCTGCACGACACCGCACGATGCCTCTCGCGTTTGACAGCTCGACCATTTCACCATCGACGATGCCGAGACCGGCCGCCGTCGCCGGGTGAATCTGGGCCAGCGCCTCTGGCCTCGCAGAGGCGAGCTCTGGCACGCGCCGGGTCTGTGCCCCCGACTGATAGTGCTCGAGAAGTCGACCAGTGATGAGCGTGAGCATGCCGTCGAGTTGCGCTGGGGCGTCACGGTGCTGCGCGCGGACCGCGACGATGCGCGCACGGCCGTCGTCGTGGGCGAAGCGCTCGAGAAACAACCGCGGGGTTCCATCGGAGCCAACGGGGCACGGCCAGTGAAGGGCCTCCCCTGCGTCGAGGCGCGCGTAGTCGATTCCCGAATAGTCGGCGATGCCACCCTCTGACGCTCGAGCGAGTTCGTCGAAGACTTCGCCAGCATCGGTGCTGTACGTGCCGGGCGCGCCGAGCCGACGAGCGAGCTCCGCGAGGATCCACAGCTCAGACCGCACGCCGTCGGGCGCTTCGATCGCTTGTCGACGACGGATAACACGGCCCTCGAGTGAGGTCATGGTGCCCTCCTCCTCCGCCCACTGGGTCGTCGGCAGCACGAAGTCGGCGAGCGCCGCAGTCTCAGAGAAGAAGAAGTCGCAGACGACAAGGAGGTCGAGCCCCTTGAGGCCTGTCCGCACACGGTCGGCATTCGGAGCAGAGACCACGACGTTCGAACCGTGGACGAGGAGCGCCCGCACGCCGCCGGCCTGCCCGAGGGTGGTGAGCAACTCGACTGCAGGCACGCCGGCGCCGGGGATCGCGTCTGCATCGACGCCCCACACGCGGGCAACATGTGCCCGGGCGGCAGGATCAGTGATCTTGCGATAGCCGGGGAGTTGGTCGCATTTCTGCCCGTGTTCACGGCCGCCCTGGCCGTTGCCTTGGCCGGTGAGGGTGCCGTAGCCGGAATGCTTGGTGCCGACAAGGCCGAGCACGAGGCTGAGGTTGATGGCGGCGGTTGCGGTGTCGGTGCCGTCGGCATGCTGCTCCACGCCGCGGCCCGTGAGCACGTAGGTACCACGGCCGGCGGCGAGACGTCTGGCGAGGGTGCGCAACTGCCGCGCCGGCACGCCCGTATGCTCTTGCACCCGCTCGGGCCACCACTGCGCCACACTCCTGCGCAGTGCCGCGAAGCCGGCCGTTCGTCGCTCGACGTAGTCGACATCAACGAGCTTCTCCGCGATGACAATGTGGGTGAGGCCGAGCAAGAGGATAAGGTCGCTGCCGGCTGCTGCCTGCACGTGCTCTCCGGCACCGTCGTCGGTCAACCGCGCGGTCGCCGTGCGACGCGGGTCGACGACGATGAGGCCGCCGGCCGCGCGGGCACCGTCGAGATGCCCGATGAAGGGCGGCATGGTCTCGGCGACGTTCGAGCCGAGCATCAGGATCGTGTCGGCCGCATCGAGATCCTCGAGCGGGAACGGCAGCCCTCGATCGAGGCCGAACGCCCGATTCCCGGCCGCAGCCGCCGAAGACATGCAGAAGCGTCCGTTGTAGTCGATTCTCGAGGTGCCGAGGGCGATCCGCGCGAACTTGCCAAGCTGGTAAGCCTTTTCGTTAGTGAGCCCGCCGCCGCCGAAGACGCCGATGGCATCCGCACCGTGTCGAGCCTGCAGTTCCGTCACCCGCTGCGTGATGGCGTCGAGCGCCGTGCCCCACGAGACCGCCGCGTAGGTGCCGTCGGCCTGCCTCGCCATGGGTTCGGTGATGCGATCAGGCGATGCGATGAGCTCGGCCGCCGTCCACCCCTTCTTGCACAGCCCGCCACGGTTCGTCGGGAACTCCCGGCCCCGCAGCGACAGCCGACCATCCGCCGACGTCGATAGCGTCATGGCGCACTGCAGGGCGCAGTACGGGCAGTGCGACGCGGTCTCGAAGTCGGCGGATGCTGTGGTCACGCTGTGATATCCATTGCTGTCGGTGTGATGGTGCTCATTAGATGCGCTGTCCGGCGACGGAGTTGCCCCTGCGCAGATAGAAGAATGCGGTGATCGCCATCATCACGACATAGGCGACGACGAAGCCGACGATGGCACTTGTGTACTCCCCGGTCGAGGTCTTGGAGTAGCTGAGCACCTGAGGAATGATGAAGCCGCCGTAGGCACCGATGGCCGAGATGATGCCGAGGGCTGCCGCCGTCTTGCGCTGCGTTCCGACGTCGCCCGACTCCCGGTGCGCGTCTTTGACCCCGCTCTTCGCCGCGAACACGCTCGGAATCATTCGGTAGGTCGAGCCGTTGCCCACACCCGTTGCGATGAAGATGACCATGAACATTGCGAGGAACGCCCAGAAGTTCTGCATCGGCAGAATCCAGATGACGCCGATCGCACCGACGGCCATGACGGCGAATGCGATTACCGTGATGAGCGAGCCGCCGAAGCGGTCGGCGAGCTTGCCCCCGTACGGTCGGGCGAGTGATCCGACGAGAGCCCCGAGGAAGGCGAGTGAGAGTGACGCTGCGCCGAGTTGGAACGACGAGAACTCCGGAAACTGGTCGGCGATGAGCTTGGGGAAGACGCTGGCGAACCCGATGAATGAGCCGAAGGTGCCGATGTAGAGCATGGCCATGATCCAGAGATGTGGCTCCTTGACCGCGGCGATCGATGCCGAGAAGTCTGCCTTGGCGCTCGAGAGGTTATTCATGAACTTCAGCGAGCCCCACATGGCGAGCACGATGAAGGGAATCCACATCCATCCCGCGAGGTGCAGGTTGAGAGTGCCGATGGCGCCCAACGTGATGACGAGCGGCACCGCGACCTGGGCGACCGAGACACCGAGGTTGCCGCCGGCCGCGTTCAGTCCGAGCGCCCAGCCCTTCTCTCGCTGCGGATAGAAGAACGTGATGTTCGACATCGAGCTCGCAAAGTTGCCGCCACCGAAGCCGGCCAGCCCCGCGACCAACAGCATGACCCAGAACGGGGTCTCGGGGTTCGATACGCAGAACCCGAGCGCTGTGGCCGGGATCAGGAGCAATGCCGCCGAAATGAACGTCCAGTTGCGGCCCCCGAACTTCGGCACCATGAACGTGTATGGGAACCGCAGGGTCGCCCCGACGAGGCTTGGCATCGAGATGAGCCAGAAGATCTGGCCGGTGTCGAAGTTGAAGCCGGCCGCAGGGAGCTGCACGACCACGATGCTCCACAACTGCCACACCACAAAACCGAGAAACTCGGCGAAGATCGACCACTTGAGATTTCGTGCCGCAATGGCTTTGCCACCGCCGTTCCATTGCGCGTCATCTTCGGGGTTCCAGTTGTCGATCCACCGCCCTGGGCGGTGTACGAGCGGCGGCGTGACGCTGGTGGGTGGGGCGATCGGCGGCGACGCTGGGGGCTGAACGGTGGCGCTCGATGTCATGGGATGCTCCAGAAGCGGTCGAGGGGTGTGGGATGTTCTGCCTCCGAAGGTAGTGACGCGCTGTTTCCCCTGATCGTGGCGCCCGATACGGTCGTGTCACCAATTCATCACACCGACATGTCCCGAATGATAGGTCGCTGTTACATCCACGTCACATCTTCGGCGCGCGCACCCCCGAGCATCCGGCGTGACACAACGAAGGGCCGGCACCCTTGTGGGGTACCGGCCCGTGCTCGCCGTGAATTCGCGGCGGGTTCAATCAGCGCGCGGCGCTGCCCTCGACGTAGTCCTCGTCCTGCTGCTTCCAGGCGAAGAGGGCGCGGAGCTCCTTGCCGGTCACCTCGATGGGGTGCTGGGCACCCTTGTCGCGGAGCGCGAGGAATTCGGGAGCGCCGGCATCCTGGTCCGTGATGAAACGGTCAGCAAAGGCGCCCGACTGGATGTCCGCGAGCACCGCCTTCATGTTCTCTTTCACCTCAGGGGTGATGACGCGCGGGCCGGAGACATAGTCGCCGTACTCGGCGGTGTCGGAGACGCTCCAGCGCTGCTTGGCAATGCCGCCCTCCCACATGAGGTCGACGATGAGCTTGAGCTCGTGCAGCACCTCAAAGTAGGCGATCTCCGGCTGGTAGCCCGCCTCGGTGAGCACCTCGAAGCCGTACTGCACGAGTTGCGACGTTCCACCGCAGAGCACAGCCTGCTCGCCGAACAGGTCGGTCTCGGTTTCTTCAGTGAAGGTCGTCTTGATGACACCGGCGCGGGTGCCACCGATCGCCTTCGCGTAGGAGAGTGCGAGATCCCAGGCCTTGCCGCTGGTGTCACGCTCGACCGCGATGATGTCTGGGATGCCGCGGCCCGCGACGAACTCGCGACGCACCGTGTGGCCGGGGGCCTTCGGCGCGATGAGCACCACATCGACGCCCTCAGGGGCTTCGATGTAGCCAAAGCGGATGTTGAAACCGTGAGCGAACGCGAGCGTCTTGCCCGGCGTGAGCTTGTCTTTGATCTGCTCGTTGAAAATCGTGCGCTGGTGCTGGTCAGGCGCGAGGATCATGATGACGTCGGCCCACTCTGCAGCATCGGCGACACTCTTCACCTCGAAGCCCTGCTCCTGGGCCTTCGCGGTCGACTTCGAGCCGTCCTTGAGCGCGATGACAACCTCAACGCCGGAGTCGCGCAGGTTCTGGGCGTGGGCGTGGCCCTGCGAGCCGTAGCCGACGATGGCCACCTTCTTGCCCTGGATGAGCGAAAGGTCGGCGTCGTTGTCGTAGAAGATCTCGGTCACTGTGTTTTTCTCCTTGTGTTGTTCGCTAGTTCTTGAAAACGCGCTCAGTAATGCTCTTCGACCCACGCCCGATCGCGAGCAGCCCTGACTGCGCAATCTCCTTGATCCCGTACGGCTCGAGCACCCGCAACAGCGCCTGCGTCTTGGCGGTGTCGCCGGTGACCTCGATCACGACGGCGTCTGTGGAGACGTCGACGATGCGGGCCCGGAACAGCGTAGCGGCTTCGAGGATCTGGCTGCGGGTGGAGTTGTCGACGCGGACCTTAATGAGCATGTGCTCACGCTGCACGGTCTGCGCCGGGTCGAGTTCGACAACCTTGATCACGTTGATAAGTTTGTTGAGCTGTTTCGTGACCTGCTCGAGCGGAAGCTCCTCGACATCCACCACAACTGTGATGCGCGAAAGCCCGGGGATCTCGCTCTTGCCGACCGCAAGGCTCTCGATATTGAAGCCGCGTCGAGCAAACAGCCCAGCGACACGCGTCAGCAAGCCTGGTTTGTCTTCGACAAGGAGCGACAGGACATGACTCATGGCGCTACTCCTCTTCCCACTCGGGGGCATGTTCTCTCGCGTACTGTACCGACGAGTTGCCGACACCCTGCGGCACCATCGGCCACACCATGGCGTCGCGGCTCACGATGAAGTCGATCACGACGGGACGATCGTTGGTCTCGTTGGCGAGCCGGATCGCTGCGTCGACCTCTTCTTTCTTAGTGACGCGGATCGCAAGGGCACCGTAGGCTTCAGCGAGCTTCACGAAGTCGGGCACCATGACGGTGTCATGCCCTGTATTGAGATCGGTGAATGAGTGTCGACCGTCGTAGAAGAGCGTCTGCCACTGGCGCACCATGCCGAGGGACGAATTGTTGATGATCGCAACCTTGATGGGGATCTCATTGATCGTGCACGTCGCGAGCTCCTGATTGGTCATCTGGAAGCATCCGTCACCATCGATCGCCCACACAGTGCGGTCGGGGTTCGCCACCTTGGCACCCATCGCGGCGGGCACGCTGTAGCCCATCGTGCCGGCGCCACCGGAGTTGAGCCACGCATTGGGGCGCTCGTACTTGATGAACTGGGCCGCCCACATCTGGTGCTGGCCGACGCCAGCGGCGTAGACACCCTCCGGACCAGTGATCGCACCGATGCGCTCGATGACGTACTGCGGCGAGAGCAAGCCGTCATCGGGTTCGTCATAGCCGAGCGGATATTGCCGACGCAGCGCATCGAGCCTCGCCCACCAGTCATCGATGTCGGGCTTGCCCTGCCCGATCGCGATCATGAAGGCAGAAGTGAGATCGGAGATGACATCTTTGGCATCTCCGACGATTGGGACATCGGCCGTGCGAATCTTCGAGATCTCGGCAGGGTCGATGTCGACATGTACGACCTTCGCATCGGGCGCGAACTCGCTCGCTTTGCCCGTGACGCGGTCGTCGAAACGCGCACCGAGCGACACGAGGAGGTCTGACTCCTGGATCGCGAGCACGGCGGGCACGGTGCCGTGCATGCCCGGCATACCGAGGTGCTGCGTGTGAGAGTCGGGGAAGGCACCGCGCGCCATGAGGGTTGTGACGACAGGCGCACCCACCGTCTCAGCGAGCGCGAGCAGTTCGGCAGACGCGCCGGCGCGCACCACACCGCCACCGACATAGAAGACGGGGCGCTTTGCGTCAGCGAGCAGCTGGGCCGCCGCCTGAATCTGCTTGCCGTGTGCCTTGACGACGGGACGGTAGCCGGGGAGGTCGACCGAGGTCGGCCAGACGAACGGCGCGCTCGCCTGCTGCGCATCCTTCGTCACGTCAACGAGCACGGGGCCCGGACGACCCGTCGACGCGATCTGGTAGGCCGCGGCGAGCGTCTTGGGAATGTCTTCTGCCTTCGTCACAAGGAACGAGTGCTTTGTGATCGGCATCGTGATGCCCACGATGTCGACCTCCTGGAACGCGTCAGTGCCCATCGAGGTCGAGAAGACCTGACCGGTGATCGCGAGAAGGGGCACCGAATCCATGTATGCGTCGGCGATGGCCGTCACGAGGTTCGTGGCACCGGGGCCGGAGGTTGCGATGGCCACGCCGACCTTGCCGCTCGACGACGCGTATCCTTCGGCGGCGTGACCGGCACCCTGCTCGTGGCGCACGAGGATGTGGCGGATCGTCTTTGACGACATGAGCTCGTCGTAGAACGGCATGATGGCGCCGCCGGGAAGCCCGAAGACGTCTTTGACGCCGAGGTGCTCGAGCGAGCGAAGAATGGCGCCGGACCCCGTGAGGATTTCGGGCACTGAAGACGTATTGCTTGGCGTTGGCGGTGTATCCGCTGACATCACTGGAATCCTTGCATCGTGAACGCGAATGGTCGAATCGGAGCATCGGGCTGCGCCGGGTTTCGCGACTATCCCGTGATCGCACCCTCCGAGGCGGAGTGCACGAGCTTGGAGTATTTCGCGAGAACGCCACGGGTATAGCGCGGAGGAAGTGGAGCCCAGCCTTCACGGCGGGCTGCCAGCTCAGTCTCATCGACGAGTAGGTCGAGCGACCGAGCTGCGATATCGACCCGAATCAGATCACCATCGCGCACGAAGGCAATCGGACCTGCGTCGACTGCTTCGGGTGCTATGTGGCCGATACACAGGCCGGTTGTGCCGCCTGAGAATCGTCCGTCTGTCAAGAGTAGTACATCTTTTCCGAGCCCAGCGCCCTTGATGGCTGCCGTGATCGCGAGCATCTCGCGCATGCCCGGACCACCCTTCGGGCCTTCGTAGCGGATAACGACGATGTCCCCGGCAGAAATTGCTCCGTCAGTCAGCGCATCCATCGCCGCCCGCTCGCGTTCGAACACCCGTGCGGGGCCCTCGAACACGGTGGCGTCGAAGCCCGCCGTCTTCACGACGGCGCCCTCCGGGGCGAAGCTGCCGTGGAGCACAGCGAGGCCGCCCGTCGCGTGGATGGGGTTGTCGAGCGTGCGAAGAACTTCGCCGTCGAGCGGATCGATATCGAGCTCAGCGAGGTTTTCTGCGAGCGTCTTGCCCGTCACGGTGAGGGCATCGCCGTGCATGAGGCCGGCATCGACGAGGGCCTTCATGAGCACCGGCAGCCCGCCGTGGCGATCGACATCGTTCATGACGTACTTGCCGAATGGCTTGAGGTCACCCACGTGTGGGACCTTGTCGCCGATGCGGTTGAAATCATCGAGCGTGAGGTCGACGCCCGCCTCGTTCGCGATCGCGAGCAGGTGCAAGATGATGTTTGTCGAGCCGCCGAGGGCCATGCCGACCGCAATCGCGTTCTCGAAGGCCTTCTTGGTGAGGATGTCGCCCGTCGTGATGCCGAGACGCAGCATGTTCACGACCGCCTCGCCACTGCGGTGCGCATAGTAATCGCGGCGCCGGTCGGCGGCGGCGGGTGACGCCGAGCCTGGCAGGCTCATGCCGAGCGCTTCGGCGACGCTCGCCATGGTGTTGGCCGTGTACATGCCGCCGCAGGCGCCCTCGCCCGGGGCGAAGGCACACTCGATGCGCTTTGCATCCGCCTCGGACATCTTGCCGGCCTTGACCGCACCGACGGCCTCGAACGAGTCGATGATTGTGATGTCCTTTTCGGTGCCGTCGCTGAGCTTGACCCAGCCGGGGGCGATCGATCCGGCGTAAAGAAACACCGACGCGAGGTCGAGGCGCGCCGCTGCCATGAGCATGCCGGGAATCGACTTGTCACAGCCAGCGAGCACAACGGAGCCATCGAGTCGTTCCGCCATCATGACGGTCTCGACCGAGTCGGCGATGACCTCTCGGGAAACGAGCGAGAAGTGCATGCCCTCGTGCCCCATAGAAATGCCGTCCGAGACGGAGACGGTGCCGAACTGAAGCGGATACCCACCGCCGGAGTGCACGCCCTCCTTCGCCGCCTGGGCGAGACGGCCGAGGCTCAGGTTGCAGGGGGTGATCTCGTTCCACGAGCTCGCAATGCCGATCTGGGGCTTGTCCCAGTCGGCGTCACCCATGCCCACCGCCCGCAGCATCCCTCGCGACGTGGTCGCTTCGATTCCGTCGGTGACGACGCGGCTGCGCGGCTTCATGTCTTTCTCAGGCATGGGCCAAGTTTAGTGCCCTCGGCTCAGTCGCCCTTCGACTCTTCGCGGGCGCGATCGGCCTGCGCGCGATCGATGGCCTCGTCGAGCTCGTCGGCGTGGAGGTGCTCTTCGCTCACATTGCCCGCCCGATAGCCGGCTCGGCCGATCATGTGCGCCGAGATCGGTGCCGTCAGCATCTGGAACAGGAGGATGGGGGTGAGCGTGAGGAGCGTGGCCCAGCTTCGCTCGGAAAGGGCGAGGGCCGCGAGCACGAGCATGAGGCCGAACACCTGCGGCTTCGTGGCGGCGTGCATCCGGGCGAGGGCATCGGGGAAGCGCACGAGACCGACGCCGGCCGCGACAGAGAAGAGCGCACTCAAGACGAGACAGACCGCCGCGAGGGAGTCGAGAACGCCATCGAACGTCATGAGCTCCTCCCCCGTCGCACCGGACTGCGATCTGCCGGTCGCCGTTCTGCAGACTGCTTCGAGACGTACCGCGCAACCGTCATGCTCGCAAAGACCGCGATCAGGGCGAGCACCACCATGATGGGCACGGAACGGGTGTGGTTGTTATAGACCATGTCAGCGCCGAGCACGCAGATGATCGTCGTGACGAGCATGTCGGATGCGATCATGCGATCGAGGATCGCCGGCCCGCGAACGATGCGATACAGCGACGCGAGCGCTGCGATCGCGAAGAGGCTTCCAATGATGATGAAGACGAGGCTGCTCATGCTGCTTCCTTCCACGCGGCATCGCATCGGCGCACGTCGTCGCGTGACCCAATCACGCGAACAATGCGACGCTCGGCACGATGCACGATGAGACGCGCGTGCTCGATGGACTTCTCGTCGTGGGCATCGAGGGCGTGCACGTACAACACCGTTGCATAGCGATCGGCCTCGACGACGAGGGATCCCGGCACAAGCGAGATGTTGAGCGAGACGAGCAGCATGATGAGGTCGGACTTGCTGTGCAAGGGCACAGCGATGACCGAACTGTGGGGAATCTCGCGCGGGTCGATCGCAATCCACGCTACGTGGAACGAGCCCTTCACGACGTCCCAGACGAACGTCACGATGAATACGAGGGCCCACCAGAGGTTGAATCGACCGGAGAGCTCGACGGGAGGCAGATAGAACACCCGCGTCACCAGGAGTGCGACGAGGATGCCGGTGACGACATTGAGCCAGGAGAGCGAGCCCCACAGCAGCATCCACAGCACGACAAGCCAGACCAGCAGCGGGAGCTGATTGAAGAAGTTCTGCCGGAGCCGCTTTGTCGTGTACTGGGGCATCAGGGGTCCCCTCCGTCGCGTCCGACATCGATCTGGTCTTCATCGACAACGCCGGGAAAAACGAGACTCGTGTACGTGTTCGGGTCG
The DNA here is from genome assembly GCF_054969005.1 of Homoserinimonas flava. Taxonomy (NCBI): domain Bacteria; kingdom Bacillati; phylum Actinomycetota; class Actinomycetes; order Micrococcales; family Microbacteriaceae; genus Homoserinimonas; species Homoserinimonas flava. Next base: position 304,802 of record NZ_JBUEQS010000001.1, on the reverse strand, counting down.
CCGAGATTCTCACCGGCTCGCGAGGCGATCCCGTAGAGCGGGCCTGCGAACACGGTGAGGGCAACCGAGACGGCAACCATGCCTGCCGTCGCCCCTGTCATCAGCACCGGCGAGCTCTTCGTCTGCTGCTGCTTGCCAGCATCCGGGGCCTCGCTCAGGCCTTCAAGAAGCACCGATTCGTAGTGTTCGACCTCTGACTCCGGCCGCCAGAACGCCATGTTCCATACGCGCGCGAGTGCGTACAGCGTGAGGAGCGAGGTCGCCGTGCCTGCCCCGATGAGCACATACACCAGCCAGTCCGGGTCTTCCGCGCCCGCGGTAAAGAGCGCCAATTTGCCGATGAAGCCCGAGAAAGGAGGGATTCCGCCGAGATTCAGCGCCGGAATGAAGAACAGGATCGCGATGACCGGCGAGGCTTTGAGCAGTCCGCCGAGACGATTGATCGAGGTCGACCCGCCCTTGCGTTCAACCAGGCCGGTCGCAAGAAACAAGGTGGTCTGCACCGTGATGTGATGCACGATGTAAAAAATCGTGGCGCCGAGTCCGGCGACTGTGCCGAGGGCGATGCCGAAAATCATGTAGCCGATGTGACTCACGAGCGTGAAGGAGAGCAGTCGTTTGATGTCGGCCTGTGCGACCGCGCCGAGAATCCCGACAACCATCGTCAGGAGCGCGACCACCATGAGCGCTTCATTGATGTCGCTGTCGGCGAAGATGATCGTCTCGGTGCGGATGATCGCATAGACGCCGACCTTCGTCAGCAGGCCAGCGAATACCGCGGTGACCGGTGCCGGCGCGGTCGGGTACGAATCCGGGAGCCAAAACGACAGCGGGAACACGGCGGCCTTGATGCCGAACGCAATAATCAGCATGACGTGCAGCACGAGCTGGATGTCCGGCGAAAGTTCCGCCATCCGAAGCGAGATGTGGGCGATATTCACGGTGCCGAGGGCGCCATAGATGAGCCCTATCGCGGCAAGGAAGAGCAGCGAGGAGACGAGACTCACGATGATGTAGGTCACGCCAGCCCGGATCCGCGACCCGGTACCCCCGAGCGTGATGAGCACATAGCTCGCGACGAGGAGGATCTCGAAGCCGACATAGAGGTTGAAGAGATCACCAGCGATGAAGGCGTTGAAGACGCCGGCCGCGAGCACCATGTATGTCGGGTGATAGATGGAGACCGGTGTCTCGTCGTCGCCGTCAGCCATGCCCTGGCCGACCGAGAAGACGAGCACGGCGAGCAGCACGATCGCCGAGATGACGAGCATGAGCGCCGAGAGTCGGTCGACGACGAGCGAGATGCCGAACGGCGCGTCCCACCCGCCGACAGCCACGACGAGGGCACCCTGCGTGTCGACCTCAATGAGCAACACGATGCTGACGATGAGCACGGCGACGAGCGCTGTGATCGTCGTGATCACTTGAAGTCGCTTGCGTCGCCCGGCGATGAGCGCACCCGCCGCACCGAGCAACGGCAGGATAACGACGAGAGGGACCAGCGCGCTCACTTGGACTCCTCCCCTGTCTCGGCCAGGTCGTGGGCCGCCGTCAGCTCATCGAGGTGGTCGACCTCCTGATCCTGGTGATCCGGATCGAGGAGCTCGACGTCGAGATCGGCGTCACGTTGGGCGATCGCGAGGTCTTCGGCGTCGTCAACGACCTCGTCAGCCTGCGACAGCCGCCACGAGCGGTAGATCAGCGCCATGAGGAAGGCCGAGACACCGAAGGTGATGACGATTGCCGTCAGCACGAACGCCTGCGGCAGCGGGTCGGTGATGTCGCTCGACGTCGTGCCGTCGTTGAGGATCGGTGCGACCCCGACGGAACCTCCCATGGTGAGCACGAGCAAGCTCGTGCCGTTGGCGACGAGGAGGAACCCGAGGAGCACACGGGTGAGGCTGCGCTCAAGCATGAGATAGACACCGGTGGCGTAGAGCACCGCCATAATCACGATGAGGGTCAGTGAGGCGGTCACGGGCGCACACGCTCCTCAAGTCGTTCGTGGGGCGTGTTGGGATCTTCTTCTTCTTGCTGGCGGTCGACCTCACCGCCGAGGCTTCGCAGCACATCGAGCACGAGGCCGATGACCACGAGATACACGCCGACATCGAAGACGGTGGATGTCACGAACTCGACGTGACCGAAGATGGCGACTTCACCCTCGAACCAGGTCGAGGTGAGCACGTCGGCGCCGAGGAAAATCGGCACGACTGCCGTGCCCACCGCGAGGAGAAGACCGGTGCCGAGCAGCTTGCCTGCATCAATCGTCACTGCTGCCCCGAGTTCGTAGCGACCGCCGGCGAGGTAGCGCGCGACGAGCGCCATCCCCGCGACGAGCCCGGCGGCGAAGCCACCGCCCGGGGCATTGTGGCCGCTGAAGAGCACGAACAGCGAAACGACCATGATGGAGTGGAACGCGAGACGCACCGTCATCTCGAGCAAGATCGAGCGGTTCTCCGGCGCGAGCGTGCGCCCGGCGAGCAGCCAGGCGAGCCGTGTCTCTCCCGTATCGGCCTCGCTCCGGTCACGGCCAGCCGGTCGCGACGGCTCGGTGACAGGCCGCTGGCGGAGCAAGAAGCCGCGCCGACCGCGGGCCAGCTTCGGACGATCGAGGTCGTCGGTGCGCCGGTCGAGGAACACGAGACTCGCGACACCCGTCGCCGCCACGATGACGACGGAGAGCTCACCCATGGTGTCCCACGCGCGCACGTCGACGAGCGCGACATTGACGACATTGGCACCGTGTCCACCCGCCTGGGCGAGATCGGCGAACTCAGGAAAGATCGGCTCGGCGATGCGAGAGCCGAGCGCGAGAACCGCGACGACCGCCATCGTGAGCCCGACTGCGATGGCGATCATGGCCCTGACAAGCCTGTGCCTCGGGCGCCCGTGGGCGACGCCGATGCGGGCGGGAAGTCGACGCAGCACCAAGACGAATGCGACGAGGGTCACCGTCTCGACGAGCAACTGGGTGAAGGCGAGATCGGGGGCGCCGTGCAGGGCGAACAGCGTTGCGAGGCCGTAGCCGGTCACCCCGACGAGCACAACGGCGGTGAATCGCTTCTCGGCACGGACTGCCGCGACCGCGGCGATGATCATGATGAGCCCAATCGCGGCCTGTGCTGGATGATCCCACAGCCGGACTTCGGTGGGCCAGGTCGAGTTCAGAGCGAGGGCGATCGCGGCAGAGATGATGAAGACGATCAGGATGGTGCCGAGGTAGAAGGGCAGTGAACCTCGCTGCGTCGTCGACGTGACGCGCGCTGCCGTGCGGTCGATGAACCGCAGCACCTTCCAGTAACCGTCGGCAGCGTTGACGAGCGCGGGCATCCGGCCTTGCAGCGAGGAGACGCGCTCCCGCTGCCAGAAGAGCAGCAAGCCAAGCCCGAGGGTGATGGCCGAGATAAGGAGCGCAAGCTCGAGCCCGTGCCAGAGCGCGAGGTGGTAGTCGTGGTCGCCGACCGCGGCGAATTCGAGCGAATACCCGCGGAGCCATGGGTCGACGAGCGATGCGAGAAGCCCGAGTACGAGTCCGCCGAGTGCGAGCAGCAGCGGCGAGGCGAGCGCATCGGGCCGATCGGCGTGCACCTCGATGTCGTCGACACCAGGCTTGCGGGCAAAGGCGCCCCAGAGGAACCGTGCGCTGTAGGCGACCGTGAGCACCGATCCGGTGGCGACGCCGACGAGTGCCACGACGCCGAGGACGGAGCCGTCGAGCAGAGCCGTGAACACCGCCTCTTTTGCGACGAAACCGAACATGGGGGGCAGGCCGACCATGGAGGCCGCCGCGACGGTGGCGATGACCGCGAGCACTGGACGCGAGCGACCGAGACCACTCAGCTTGCGAAGGTCGCGGGTGCCGGTCGAATGGTCGATGAGCCCGACGGTGAGAAAGAGTGCGGATTTGAAGAGGGCGTGAGCAAGCAGAAGGGCGAGCGCCGCGAGGGCCGCCGTGCGGGAGCCGAACCCGGCGATGACCGTGAGAAACCCCAGCTGGCTCACGGTGCCGTAGGCCAGGAGCAGCTTGATGTCTGTCTGTCGGAGGGCCCGCCAGCCGCCAACGAGCATCGTCGCAACACCGAAGCTGACGAGCACCTCACGCCACCCCGGCACATCGGAGAACGCGGGGGCGAGCGCAGCGATGAGGTAAATACCAGCCTTGACCATCGCCGCGGCATGGAGGTAGGCGCTGACGGGTGTCGGCGCGGCCATCGCCGCCGGCAGCCAGAAGTGGAACGGGATGAGAGCCGACTTCGAGAGCGCCCCGACGATGACGAGGAAGAGACCGACGACCGCCGCGGTCGTCGCCGGTGGGTCGGCGAGGATCTCCACCAGGCTCGTCGACCCGGCTGCGACCGCGAGCAGGATGAGCCCCACAAACATCGTGAGGCCGCCAGCCGTCGTCACGAGCAGGGCCTGGAGTGCAGCACCGCGGCTCGCCTTGCGATCGGTGTAGTGCCCGATGAGGAGGTAGGAGAAGACGGTGGTCGCCTCCCAGAACATGAAGAGCAAGAAGACGTCTTCTGAGATGACGAGGCCGTACATGCTGCCGCTGAAGGCGACGAAGAAGCCTGCGAACCGGCCGAGGCCCGGTTCATCCGCCGCGAAGTAGCGCTCGCAGTAGACGAGCACGAGCGCGCCGACGCCGAGGACGATGAGCGTCATGACCCAGGAGAGGGTGTCGAGTCGGAACCCCAGCGACAAGTCGAGTTCGGGGATCCACGAGATCGACTCCGTGACGAGATCGCCATTGAGGATGCGCGGGGAGAGCGAGAGCGAGTACGCGAGCGCACCAAGAGGCACGAGCGCGAGCACCCAGAAGACGCGTGGCCCGAGCGCGCGAGTGAGCAGCGGAGCGAGCAGCCCGGCGAGCGCGAAGAAGGCCAGTGAAATCAGCACGTGACCTCCGTCTCTATGGGCGGGCGGCGCGCGTACGCGTTGGAACGTTGCGAGCAGCGATTGCTCCTTATTCTAACCGCGCGTGTTACAGCAGGATTCCCGATCAGGCATATTCGTGTGACCGGAATTCGGCGAGACGGTCGAGCACACCGGCGACTTGGAGAGGGTCGGCAACTCGGAATCGCGCGGCGGTGCTGCCCTCACCGCACTTGAGCGAGAGGTCGCCCGAGCCGAGCACTCGAAACCCGTCCTCATCGGTCACATCGTCGCCAGCGAAGAGCACGGCGGTCGCGCCGCAATACTCGCGCAGCATGCGCACGGCGTCGCCCTTGGTTGTCGACCGCACAGAGAACTCGAGCACGTCGCGCCCCCGGCGCTCGGTCACCTCTGGCAGCTCGGCAAGCACGGAGTCGTGCGCCTGCACTTCGGCGGCCTTCGCCACCTTGGCCGTCGCCGCCCTGCTGTGCAGGGCGAACCCGGCCGGCTTCACTTCGACCCAGGTGCCCTCGTTCATCTCGGCGACCGATTCGAGGATGCTGCGGAGTCGCGCCACTGCGTCGGCCTCCGCGTCACTCAACGCGAGCTCGGGTGGCCCGTCGAGGCGTGTCTCGACACCGTGTGACCCGCTCAGCAGCACCGAATCCGGTGGGTCGGCGACCTCGAGGAGGCTCGCCATGGCTCGGCCGGAGATATATGCCACCCGCGTCGACGGCAGCGCAATGAGCCGATCGATCGCGCGCTGCGCCTCGGGAATCGCGCGCGCATCTTCTGGCCGATCTACGAGCGGGGCAAGCGTGCCGTCGAAGTCGAGCGCCACGAGCAGCGAATCGGTCGCGGCGAGGCGCTGAAGCGCAGCCGTGAGCTCGGCGTCAGCGTCTGATGCGGGCGGCGTCACTTTGCCGCCTTGCGTCCGTTCGCGACCAGCACATCGAGGAACGCCGACGACCACGCCGCGACATCATGCTCGAAGACCCGCTTGCGCATCGATCGCATCCGCGTACGACGCTCCGCCTTGGGCATGTCGAGGGCGCGCACGATGGACTGCTTGAGACCCTCAATGTCATGGGGGTTGATGAGCAGGGCCCGCTTGAGCTCATCGGATGCCCCGGCGAACTCGCTGAGGATGAGCACGCCGTCGTCATCGACACGAGTTGCCGCGTACTCCTTTGCCACGAGGTTCATGCCGTCGCGGAGCGCCGTGACGAGCATGACATCGGCGGCGAGGTAGAGCGCGATCATCTCGTCGCGGCTGTAGCTCGTGTGGTGGTAGCTGATGGGGGCGTGCGCGATCGTGCCGTAGTCACCGTTGATGCGACCGACCATGAGCTCGATCTCATCGCGCAACTGGCGGTAGGCCTCGACCCGCTCGCGGCTCGGGCTCGCGACCTGCACGAGCGTCACATCTTCGACCGCGACATCACGCTGGGCAAGGAGCTCGCCGAAGGCTTTGAGCCTGTGGCCGATGCCCTTCGTGTAGTCGAGGCGGTCAACGCCAAGGATGATCTTTTTCGGGTTGCCGAGCTCGGCGCGGATCTGGCGTGCACGCTCCTGGATTGCGGGGTCACGGGCCAGATCTTCGAAGCCGCGAGCGTCGATCGAGATGGGGAACTGCCGCGCGATCACGGTGCGATAGGGCTTGCCCTCCGGAATCGGCCCGTGGGCGCGCACGCCGGCCGACTCATCGATAAGGGGCACGTCGATCGTCGACCCGCGCGTGGGGAACCCCTTGAGCCTCCGCACGGCGCGCGAAAAATTGTTCGCATCGGCGAGACGCTGAAACCCGATGACATCCGCCCCCAGGAGCCCCTCGATGATCTGGGTGCGCCACGGCAACTGTGAATAGATGCCGTAGGGCGGGAACGGAATGTGGTTGAAGAAGCCGATCGTCAGGTCGGGCCTGGTCTCGCGCAGCATTTTTGGCACGAGCTGCAGTTGGTAGTCCTGCACCCACACGACGGCGCCCTGTTCGCTCGTGGCGGCGGTCGCCTCGGCAAAGCGCCGGTTGACACGCACATAGCTGTCCCACCACTCGCGGTGGTACTGCGGGTGGGCGATGACGTCGTGGTAGAGCGGCCAGAGCGTGTCGTTGGAGAAGCCCTCGTAGTAGAAGCGCACGTCTTCGTGGCTCAGCGGCACAGCAACGATATGGATGCCATCACTCTCGAATGGCTCAATCTCAAGGTCGGGCTGCCCCGCCCACCCGACCCAGGCTCCATCGTTGCGTTGCATGACGGGCTCAAGTGCCGTGACGAGTCCCCCTGGCGAATGTTGCCACCGCGCCGAACCGTCTGGTTCGATGACGCGGTCGACGGGAAGTCGATTTGAGACGACGACGAAATTGTGACGCTCGCTTGAGCTCTGCGTTTGAGCTGTGGCGTGAGCTTGGGCGGTCATAGACGGCATGCTCCGTGTCTGTCGCTGTGCGGCCCTCGCACGGTGGGATGGTGGGCGGGTCGTGCAGCCAGCGTACCCCGCTCATCGAGCGACGGGGACCCCTTCCACACGGCTCCCCCTCAGAGTTTGCACAGCGAACTGGGCACCATCGCAGAGGCGGGGTAGCGTGGAGAAACGACCAGAACGGGAGTTATCAATGCGCAAATTCATCTTCAGCGGGAGCGTGCTCTCTGCCATCTTCGGCGGCTTGGGTGCCGTGCGCACGAGCATGAGCGGCCCGCGCGACTGGCGTCTGGCCCTCATGTGGGTCAGTTGGGCGTGTGCCGTCGGCATCGCGGTCGGCACGGTCATCAAAAACAACCAAACGGGCGAACTGGAGGATTGATCATGGGATTCGGATGGAACGCCGGCCACTACCTCGCCGGTATCGCGCAGTTCTTCGTCGCCCTCGTCGCGTTCACCGTCTTCGTGGCGCTCGTCTTTGTGCTTGTGCGCTTTCTTCTTGTCGCGACCCGCGCCGCGCAGCTTTACGTTGACCGTCACGACCCTCAGCCGCGCCAGAAGAGCGGCTACGGCTCAGAGCCGCCGGCACCAGCAGCGCCAGCAGAATCGCCAGCAGAATCGGCGCCGTCGGCATCGACGCCGTCGGCATCAACGACCACGGAATCAACGCCCCCGGCACCAACGGCCACGGCACCATTCCCACCGGCATCAACACCCACGGAACCACTGGCCAAGGCGAGCAAGCCACGCACCAGCAAGAAGCCACCGGCATGACGCCGCCCTCCACGCTGACACTCGACGCTGTCGGCTATGGGGCGATGTCGCTCTCCGGCGCGTATGGACCGATCGACGAAGCATCCGCCTGCGCAGTGCTTGACGGAGTGCTCGATGCCGGGGTTACCCACATCGACACCGCCAACATCTACGGCGATGGAGTGAGTGAGCAGATCATCGGCCGCGTGCTGCGGGGCCGGCCACGCGACTCCGTATTCCTTGCATCGAAGACGGGACTATCGATGGGGGCTGGTGTCGGCACCCGCACCATCAGTGGCGATCGCGCGAGCATTCACGCCAACATCGATGATTCCCTGCGGCGTCTCGGCACCGACCACCTCGATCTCTATTACCAGCACCGCATCGACCCGAACGTCCCCATCGAGGAGACCGTCGCGGCGTTCGCCGAACTCGTGCAGGCCGGCAAGATCCGCAGCATCGGGCTCTCAGAAGCGACCGGTGACGAGCTTCGACGCGCACACGCTGTGCACCCGATCGCGGCGGTGCAGTCCGAGTGGAGCATCGTGAGCCGCGACGTCGAGTCCTACGTCGTGTCGGCCGCCGCCGAGCTCGGCGTTGCCGTCGTGCCGTACTCCCCCGTCTCACGCGGCCTGCTCACCGATAGCTTCGATCGGGATGCTGCGGCCACCGATATGCGCAGGTCGTTCCCGCGATTCTCCGCCAACAACATCGACGCCAATGTCGAACTCGCCGGCGAAGTGCGGACGGTCGCCCGAAAGCACGGCCGCGCCACCGAGGAGGTCGCGATCGCGTGGCTGCTCGAGCAGGGCCGACGCTTCGGGGTCGTCACCTCGGTGATCCCTGGTACCCGTTCGCTCGAACACTTCGCCACCAACCTTCGCGCAGGTGACCTCCAGCTCGACGACGAAGACCTCGTCGCACTCGACGGGATAGCGGCACGCGTGCAGGGCGCACGGTCGGCATCGACCGCCTGGATCTCTGGCGGGCGTGAAGGGCTACTCTGACGCTGTGCCGTCACAGAGCGCAACACGGTGCCGTCTGCACCGCAATCGGGAGCAGACTTGAGGCAACGGCACCACACGAACCCGGAGTCCCGACATGACGAACAATGCACACCACCCCGTTTCTCGCATCAGCGAAGCGAGGCACGCGCCTGCTGACGGTGCTGCCGATTTGGGCACGTTCGACGGATTGACCGCCGATGAGTTCAAGGCGGCATTCCGCAACCACCCGGCAGGCGTCGCCGTCATCACCGCCGACTCGGGTCACGGGCCGGTGGGGCTCACCGCGACATCCGTCTTCTCGGTGAGTGCCGAACCACCCCTGCTCGTGTTCTCGGTGTCATCGGAGTCGTCGAGCGCCCCCACCATCCTCGAATCCGACACGGTCGTGGTGCACCTGCTCGGCGCCGCACAGCTCGACATCGCCACGCTTTGCGCGACGAGCGGCATCGACCGCTTCGCCGACACCAGCATCTGGGATCGTCTCATCACGGGCGAGCCGTACTTTCCCGCTGCCGACGGGTGGATCCGCGGTCGCGTGGTGCAGACCATGGAGGCTGGCAAGTCCACCGTCGTGGCGGTGCACGCGCTCCAGTCGCACATCAGCGAAACGCCATCGGCACCGCTCGTCTACCACAGCCGCACCTGGCACGCACTCGGAGACCACTCGACAGTCTGACCCCTGTGGGCCGGGTATAGGGCCCAGTAACATCTCGGTGTGGACTTCTCCTTCGAATTTACCCCCGACCTCCTCATCGCCTTTCTCACCCTCTTCGTGCTGGAGATTGTGCTCGGCGTCGACAATGTGATCTTCATCTCGATTCTGGCGAGCAAGCTGCCGGTCGAACAGCAGGCGAAAGCGAGAAATCTCGGCCTCACCCTCGCGATGGTGATGCGCATCGGTCTGCTGTTCGGTGCCACCTGGATCATCTCGCTCACCGACGACCTCTTCGTCGTCCTGGGCAACGGCTTCTCCGGGCGTGACCTCGTGCTCATCCTCGGTGGGCTCTTCCTTGTCTACAAGGCGGTGACCGAAATTCACGAGAAGCTCGAGGGTGGCGAATCGCACGGCACAGGCCGTGTCAAGGCCGTCACCTTTGGCGCCGTGCTCACCCAGATCCTGTTGCTCGATATTGTCTTCTCGTTCGACTCGGTCATCACCGCTGTCGGCATGGTCGACAACATGATCGTCATCATCGCCGCCGTCGTGCTCTCGTTTGGCATCATGCTGTTTGCCGCGAAGTTCATCTTCACCTTCGTCAACAATCACCCGACGGTGAAGATGCTTGCGCTGTCGTTCCTCATCCTCATCGGTGCGTTCCTCATCGCCGACGGATTCGACGTCCACATCGACAAGGCCCTCATCTACGGCCCCATGGCCTTCGCGATCGGCGTCGAAACGCTCAACCTGCTCTACCGCCGCCGCCAGGCGAAGCTCGCTGGAGAGACTCCGGAGCCCGTGCACCTGCGCCACAGCTACTCGAAGGCCGATCCGACTGATGCGATCAGCGCCGCAACGACCCGCACAAAGGATGCGGGCGCGGTCGGCCTCTCGAAGCGCCCCATCAGCGGCACGGCGACAACGGATGCTGCAGCGCGCGACACCGGCGGGCTCGGCTAGCGCACGTTCCGCTCCTCGGCCGCCTGGTCTACCGTTTCGGTGCCGCCCTGCGGCGCCGATCATTGAGGGGCACCGACTGCGCGTGTCGTTCGAATTCGGGTCGGTTGAGCAGGGCCTGACGGCCGGCCTCGGTGAGATCAAGTGTGGAACCTGTCTCGACGAGGAACCCTGACTCCAGCAGAAGCGTGACCACGCGCGGGTGGAGCGACGAGCCCGTGGCATCTGCAAGCAGGGCGAGGGCCGGCCGCTTGCCGTCCCTGGCACGCCACACCTGAAGCCCCCATCGTTCGATGCGAGCAAGCACGAGAAGGCCGGCGACGGTGGGACCCACCGTTTTCGGGTCGGATGTCGGCTCCGGGGTTTCGGAGCGTGTTTGTGTGAAACGGGGGGTCACACTCATGCGATGTCTCGCTTTCTGCCATCTTCGATGCCGCGCAGAAGGACCGTCTCGAAGACCGTCCAACGTGGACAACAGCTACCAGATTGACGCGGTGGCATTGGTGCGAGTGAGAACTCGATTAGTTCCGACTATGTCGGTGTACACATCCGTCTGCCTAGACCCCAGTTGGGGGAAATGGTGCAGGACTCATGCTCGAAGCCTTGTATTTGGTACACCCCCCGGGACTTGAACCCGGAACCCACTGATTAAGAGTCAGTTGCTCTGCCAATTGAGCTAGAGGTGCGAAGCGACTCGGACGAACCGGAGCGCCGAGGAACAAGATTAGCATGGGTAACGCGCGCCTCCGAAACGCGCCTTCCCCCTCCGGCAATTCACTGAGGAGCCCCGTGTCCGAGACCATGCTCACCGCAGGAACCCCCGCGCCCGACTTCACGCTCGTCGACCAGGACGGCAGCACCGTGTCGCTCTCTGACTATCGCGGGCGCAAGGTGATCGCCTACTTTTACCCCGCAGCCAGCACGCCGGGATGCACCACGCAGGCGTGTGACTTCCGTGACAGCCTCGGCTCGCTCGCATCCGCCGGCTACGTCGTGCTCGGGGTGTCGAAAGACGAGGTTGCGAAGCTGAAGAAGTTCCGTGACGAGGAGGGCCTCACGTTCCCGCTGCTCAGCGACCCGAGTCTTGAGGCGCACCAGGCCTACGGCGCCTGGGGTGAGAAGCAGAACTACGGCAAGACCATCCAGGGCACCAAACGCTCCACCTTCGTGATCGACGAGGACGGCACAATCCTCCACGCGCTGTACAACGTGAAGGCAACCGGGCACGTGCGGCGCCTGCGCACGGCGCTCGGCCTGTAGCGCGCCACCCGCGCGAGCGTTACTCCCGTCGTGTCGCCGCCGTCACCGGACGGCTGAAGACGAGAACGAGTGCCACGAGCGACGGGATGAGCAGCATCCACGCGAGGTCGGGTCTGGCGAATTCGTCGCCCTGAAACAGGCCCACCGCAACAGCGATCTGCAGCAGCTGCCACACGATGATGCCCGCGCGCACCCACGACGCACCCCGGAGAGTCTGCACCGCAAGGACGGCAAGCCACACCGCGGCGAGGAGCGCGAGCGCGAGCAGCGCAATCGCCGAACCGTATGACAGCGGGACATCGATAATCAGCTCGATTATCAGGTAGACGGCCGCAGCAGCGATCAACAAAAACTCAAGTCCCACGATTCCGGCGAGAGCGACGAGCTGCTTCGGGCGGCCCCGAGAGTTAACACGATCGTCATCTTGTGCCCCGTTTGGGTACCCATTTGTATTCACAGCGTTTCCCTAGCGAAAAAATCGTTGATTTGCCACAACCGATATGAGAGTCTATTGGAGGTCGATTGAGCCCTCACAGAGCCGTGAGCAGATCCCGACGAACCTCAATTTCACTCTCTATTCACCAGAGGTTCTCTGCACCCTGCGCGGTCCGTGATGGCCGCGCGCTCACCTAAGGAGCACTATCCATGGATTGGCGCGATAACGCCGCATGTCTCACGGCTGACCCGGAACTCTTTTTTCCTGTCGGCAATACCGGACCTGCCGTAGACCAGATCGAAAAGGCAAAGTCGGTGTGCGGTCGCTGCAGTGTCACCGAGATGTGCCTTCAGTACGCCCTCGAGACCAACCAGGATTCTGGAGTTTGGGGCGGCCTGAGCGAAGATGAGCGCCGCGCCCTCAAGCGCCGCGCCGCTCGCGCCCGCCGCGCCTCCTAGCATTCGGCACCCCAGCACCGGCGGCCCATCGGGGCCGACCGGTGCTGTGTCGTCTCCGGGCACTTGCGGCAGGGTGATGCTAGTCGCGGTCGATCCAGCCAAGAGGGATCTCGATGGTCACCTCGGTGCCGCTGCCCATCAGTGTGTGCCAGTCGATTGTGCCGCTCAGTTCGCCCTGAATCAGAGTGCGCACGATCTGTGTGCCGAGCCCCGCACCGACACGACCCTCCGGCAGCCCGGTGCCGTTATCGCGCACCTGCACGCGCAACACCTCGCTCGTGCGCTCGACGAGAATGTCTACCGTGCCCTCGCGGTCAGCGAGTCCATGCTCGACCGCATTCGTCACAAGTTCGGTGAGCGCAAGCGCGAGCGGAGTCGCGTATGCACTCGGCAACTCGCCAAAGCTGCCGGTGAACTTGGCCGTCGCCTTGGTGCCATGATTTGACGCCACCTCGGCGATGAGCCGCAAGACTCGCTCGAACACCACGTCGAAGTTCACGCTTTGGGCGAGACCCTCACTAAGGGTGTCGTGCACGACCGCGATCGCTTCAACCCGGCGCATCGCCTGGCTCAACGACTCGCGCGCTTCCTCGCTGTGCGAGCGGCGTGCCTGAATGCGAAGGAGTGACGCCACCGTCTGCAGGTTGTTCTTGACCCGGTGGTGGATCTCCCGAATCGTCGCATCCTTGGTGATGAGCTCGCGCTCCTGATGCCGCAACTCCGTGACATCGCGGCAGAGCACGATCGCGCCGATGCGCTCCCCCCGCTCCCGAATCGGGATAGCCCGGAGTGTGACCGTCACGCCCCTCGCCTCAATGTCGGTGCGCCATGGTGCTCGGCCCGTCACCACGAGCGGCAGTGATTCGTCGACAACGAGCTTGCCCGAAAGCAGCTGAGTGGTGACCTCCGCGAGCGACTCGCCTTCGAGCTCGCCAGAGAACCCCATGCGGTTGAAGGCGGAGAGTCCGTTCGGGCTCGCAAAGGTGACACCGCCGTCGACGTCGAGTCGAACGAGGCCATCGGAGGCGCGTGGGGCACCGCGGCGCGGGCCGGCCGGGGCGGCGAGGTCAGGGAAGTCACCGCCCGCAATCATGCGGAAGAGCTCGTTTGCACACTCGTTAAACGTGAGCTCCTGGCGGCTCGGGGTGCGCGCCTCGCTCAGGTTCGTGTGTTTTGTGATGACGGCAATCGGATGCTCTGTCGTCTCTGGCGCGCTGGCCGACAGTCGCCGAAATACCGGCACCGCCCGCACCCGCGTCGGGGTCTCCTCGTACCAGTCCGGCGCGGAGGAGTCGATGATCTGGCCGCTCTCGAACGCATCCGTCACCTGCTTCTTCCACTCGGGCTTGATGCCCTGGCCCACAAAGTCACGGTAGAAGAGCGTTGCAGAACTCGACGGTCGGGCGTGCGAGACCGCAACAAAACCGCCGTCGGCCGATGGCACCCAGAGCACGATGTCGGCGAATGCAAGATCGGCGAGAAGTTGCCAGTCCCCGACGAGGAGGTGAAGCCATTCGATGTCCGCGTCGCTGAAGCGGCCTTGGGCACTGACGAGATCGGAGAGCGTCGACACTCTCTTAGGGTAGCCCGCGCACGGCTTCGCGCCGTACCTCAGCGCCGAGCGCGGCAGGCGCCCTTCGCTTGCGCAACCAGCCGACCGTGCGCCGCACCCGCCGCACCGCCCATCTGGCCGGGGTGCCGATCGCGACCGCGACCGCCCCCGAGACGGTGCGGTCAAAGCTCCCGAGGGCTCGACGGCGGTCCCAGGCGTGCCGGAGCGAACCACCGAGAACGCGATCGGCGGGGTTTCGCCACGGCAGGGCCCCCCTGTCGCGCTGTGCGATGAGTTCGGCGAGCGCCGGAACCCAGTTGTCTTCGCCGCGGCCGTGCAAGTAGTTCTCGTGGGTCCAGGCCTCGCTGGCCCGCCGAAACCGAGCAGCGATGAGGTCCTCGCTCGAAGCGAGCAAGTCGCTGGCCTCGAACACCGTATTGATGAGCGCGGGCGACACCCCGAAGTCGTCAATGATCAGTGTGGGAATGCCCGCCGCGACCGCCTCAATGGCCGCGGTCGAACTCACGGTGACGACCGCACCGGCGCGTGCCAGATGCACCGCCATCGGCCCGCCCTCCACCACAAGATTCGCGGGAGCTGGCGGCGAGAGGTGCGCGATGAGCGAGGCGAAGTCGTGCTCCTCGGCGTGCGTCTGCGGCTCCCCAGGGCTCGCCCGCACCTTGATGACCACGCGGCGGTGTGGATGCTGGCGCGCGCACTCTGCGAGCCACCCGAGCAGCAGCATCCGGTCGTCGAGGGCTCGTGGCACGATCGCCTGGGCGGCGAAGATGATGTCGCCGCCGTCGCCGCCGCTGCGCAACCGGGTGGCGATGTCGGGCACGAAGGGGAGGGTCGCGAGGGCGAACTGCTGGTCGGCACCCATCTCCGCGGCGAGCGCAGTGAAATCGCGCACCTCGCGGTGGCTGTGGAGGATGACAACGTCCGCGAGCGCGCGATAGACGATGGCCTTGCGCGCGGCCGGGATTGTGATGCCCGGGAGCCCGGTCGCGAGCACCGGCCGCCATCCCTGCACACGGCGAACAGCCCTTGCGACGACCCGCACGACGGGCCCGCGCACGGCCGCCAGCACGACATCTGGGCGACGCTCGGCAATCAGCTCGGGGAGATCTTCGAGCGCTGCAACGAGCGTCTCCGCGGGGCTGAATGCTGTGCCGGCAAGGGCCGACGCGAGCTGGTGTTCACTCGGACGCACGGGCGAACGGAGCACCACGAGGTCGCGCTCCCACGCCTCCGGCAATTGTGTCGCCAGCGCGGCACCCCACTTCACGTATGAATCGGAGTCGCCGACGACCAGCATCCGCACGCGGGTTATCCGATCGCGACGGGAGCAGCCGGTGCCCCGACGCGGCGAAGCTTGGCGAGCGGCGCGAGCTCGCCAGCAAAGACCCGCTTCACGCCGTCACCCATTGCCTGCTCGATGACACGGATGTCCCGAACAAGGTGCTCAAAGCCCTGCGGTTCAAGCGAGGCTGCGTGGTCGCTCCCCCACATCGTGCGGTCAAGCGTGATGTGGCGTTCGACGACGGTCGCACCGAGCGCCACGGCCGCGAGCGAAATCTGGAGTCCGCGCTCATGACCCGAGTAGCCGATCGGCACGCCGGGGTAGCGGCCACGGAGCGTCTCGATGGTGCGGAGATTCGCCTCCTCGGGCGGCAGCGGGTAGGTCGACGTCGCGTGCAGCATGATGAGTCGCTCACGATCGAAGTGCGAGACGGCGTCGTCGATCTCGTCGATCGTCGACATGCCGGTCGAGAGGATGATCGGCTTGCCGGTCACGGCAAGTGCAGCGAGGAGTTCGTGGTCGGTCACCGACGCCGACGCAACCTTGTGTGCGACGACCCCGAGGTCTTCGAGAAAGGCGACCGAGGGAACATCCCACGGCGAAGCGAACCAGTGCAGTCCACGCATCGTCGCATAGTCGCCGAGCTCGACATACTGCTCACGGTCAAACTCGACCCGGTAGCGATATTCGAGGTAGGTCATGGTGCCCCATGGCGTCTCCCTCGGCATCGACTTCATGTGCTCCGGGGTCGAAATCTCGGGCGTGCGCTTCTGAAACTTCACGGCCTGCGCGCCAGCATCTGCCGCCACATCGATGAGCCGCTTCGCGAGCTCGACATCGCCGTTGTGGTTCAACCCGATCTCTGCGATGACGTAGACGGGAGCGCCGCCCCCGATGGATGCTTCGGCGATCGTGACGGTCATGGTGCCTCCAGTAGTGCAACAGATGCCGCGGAGCGAACGGTGCCCGGCGGCAGGCGAGTCTCACGGCGCTCCGCCGCGAGCACAACGAGGTCGGCGAGCTCACGCACGGCACCGTGGCCACCGCGCGCGGTGAGCACGAGCCGTGCTGCGGCAAGCACGTCGGGGTGAGCGTCGGCGACGGCGATGGGCCACCCGACCGAGACGAGGCATCCGAGGTCGTTGACGTCGTTGCCCAGGTAGGCGACGCGCGCGGGGTCGATGCCCCGCTCGGCGAGCCAGGCGTAGAGGGCGACGGCTTTGTCGTCGGAGCCCTGCACGACGTCAACCCGAAGCTTGTTGGCCCGCGCCGTGACGACGGGGTTGCGTTCGGTCGAAAGGATGAGCACGGGAACCCCGGCGCGACGCAGCAGCTCGACCCCCATGCCGTCGGTGCGCGTGACGGTGACCCGCTCGGTGCCATCGGCTGAAATGGTGACGCTGTCGTCGGTGTGCACACCGTCGAAGTCGGTCACAACGGCGTCGACATCGACGGGGAGCTGTGGGTGGGCCTCCCACACCGGCGCGATGGCGCAGGCGAGCTCGAGGTCTTCGGGCGTATCGATTTCGATGGCGCCGCGCTGGTCGACCGGCAGCAGTCCAATGCGACCGAAGAAGCGATGGCGCGCCGCCACGAAGCCTTCGCCGCGCATGACGTAGAACGCGCCGGTCTCGCGGAACTCGGGTGCCCGATCCTGCCGACGCAGGCGAGCGGATGCCTCGTGGTTGACGCCAGCGGCGATGCCGTTGTCGAGCCGCCACATGAAGGCGTGCGACTCGACCGCCGAAAACACGGAATCCCGCACACCGCCCTGCACTTCGGCGATCGCAGCATCAAGGTCGGACGGGTCGATGAAGGGCGAGGTGGCCTGAATCATCACGACAATGTCGGGGACCTCATCGAGCCCATCGATGACGTGCAGTAGGGCCGATTCGGAGCTCGCCGTGTCGCCGGCGATGGCGGCTGGTCGGTCGATGACTTCGGCACCCGCGGCGCAGGCAACCCGGTCAATCTCGTCATCGTCGGTCGTGACGATGACACGGTCGACGCGTTCGGCGGCCCTCGCGGCAAGCACGGCGCGGGCGACGAGGGGCACACCGCCGACCTTGCGCAGATTCTTGCCCGGAATCCCCTTCGAGCCGCCGCGTGCCGGAATCACCACGACCACGCTCACGGCTCGACTCCTTGCATCATGTGTGCACGGTATGCAGCGTTGGCGACGCGACGGTTGACGACATGTGAACGGGAGCCGACCAACGGGAGGCAGACAGGATGCCCTACTGTGCGCCATGATGAGCCCATGGAATCGAATCCGCGGCGCCGCGATCCTGTGCTCCTCACAATCCTTGGAGTGATCGCACTGCTCGTCGTCGTATCACTCGTCGTCGTGCTCACCCGGGGTGAGCCGGAGTCGCTCGACCCCTCGACACCCGAGGGGACTGTGCAGGCATACACGACCGCGCTCATCGAGGGTGACCTCGAGGCCGCCCGTGAACTCGTCGATGAGGCTACCCTGGACGACTGCACCGGATCGTATGTCTCCGACATCGACGGCGACATCCGCATCACCCTCGAGTCAACGACAGTGAACGACACCATCGCGGTCGTCAGAGTCACGATGCATACGAGCTACGACTCCGGCCCGTTCGGCAGCTCCGGGTATTCGAGCGACGAATCCTTCCGGCTCGCCGCCGAGGGCGACGGGTGGCGCGTCATGCAGGCGCCATGGCAGTTCGACGTCTGCACCCTCGAGGGGCTGCGATGAGCGGCATGGCGGCGCACGGAACGCTCGAGACCGGGGCGGTACACACGCTGCGCCGAGTCATCCTGCTCTTCTTGCTCTCCGTGCTCGTCACGATCACCGCGATCGGTGTCTCCGGCCTTCTCTCGCTTGCGCTCGACCGCGAGCGAGACCTCACCTTCGGGTCGAACGGGCTCGCGCAGGCCCTCTCGTTCACGCTCATCGCGGCACCGTTCGGGGGTCTCGTCTACTGGCTCGTCCGGCGCTGGCTTACGACCTTCGGCGACCGCCACTCGGTGCTGTGGCCCATCTACCTCGCGATTATGACGACCATCGCCCTCACGGTCGGCGCGAGCGCGCTGCTCGGCATGCTCTCCGGTCTCCCCCGCGGTGACGTCGACACCGACGGCCTCACGACCGGCGGCGTGTGGCTCGTTGTTTGGGCGTGGCACCGGTGGATGTGGGTGTCGCCAAGCCACCGGCCCAGCCGCCTGCCCGACGTCGCTCCCGCACTCAGTGTCGTCGTGGGGCTCACCATCGGCATCACGGGAGGCATCGCGACCCTCACTGAGCTGTTCGATGCTGCCGTCGACGACCCCATCCTCGGCGGCGCGTGGTGGGAGCCCGTGCTGCGGAGCCTCATCTGGACGGCCGGTGGCGCCCTCATCTGGTGGTGGCATTGGACGCGTGGTGGCATCCGCCGTTCGGCCGCCGGGTTCGCCCACTTCGTGCTCGTCGCGGTGACAGGGTTCGCGTCGGTCGGGCTCACGCTCGGTGGCGCGGCTGTCGTGCTGTATGTCGCATTCGGATTCGCCTTCGACGTACCGGCGCCCGACTGGGCGGGCGACGTGGTCGCGGATCGCATCGAACGTCTCGGCGACGGCACCGCCATGGGGCTCGTCGGCGGCGCCCTCTGGGCGTACCACCGCGGCGTCGTTGCCGGCTCGAGTGAGATCGTGCGGCGCTCCACCCGACTCGTGGCATCCGGAGTCGCCCTCATCACGGGAGCCTCCGGCTTCGGGGTTGTCGTCAATGCCCTCCTCGCAGCGCTCAATGACCCCATCGTCGAGTCGGGGGCGAGGTCGCTCCTCTTCGGCGGTCTCTCGGCCCTCCTCGTCGGGGGTGTGGCCTGGTGGCTCCTGTGGCGCCCACTCGGTGAAACGGATGCCGCCTGGTCGACCTTCAGCGGCCGGCGCGTGTACCTCGTAGTGGTGTTCGGGGTGAGCGCCCTCGTGGCTCTTGTCACGCTCCTCATCGTCACGTTCAGCGTCGTCGAATTCGCCATCGGCGAGGGCGGCGGATCATTCATCGAGGCGGTGCGGGCGCCCTTGGGGCTCCTCACCGCGACGGTGCTCGTCGCCGTGTATCACTTCGCCGTCTGGCGCCGCGATCGCCCCGTCGCACCGGCGGCTCCCCGCATCGGCCGCATCACGCTCGTCACAAGTGCAGCCAACGAGGTGCTCGCAGCCGCCGTGCGCGACGCGACCGGGGCTCGGGTCACGGTGTGGAACACCGAGCCTTCTGGCGAGTCCCAGGCGGCACCGGATGCCGCAGCCGTCGTCGAACGTCTCGCCCCCGTTGCTGGCGCTCACGTGCTCGTCATCGCGCGCGGGGCCGCGATTGAGGTGATCCCGCTCGCGGCGCACTCTGACTGACGGGACCCAGCCCGGCCGGATTCGACCTCAGGCCGGATCTGACCTTAGGCCGGCGACGCGTCGAAGCAGCCCGCCGCGCTCGCGCCGCGCACGTCGCTGGGTGCGCCGCTTCGGGGTCGGCGGCAAGATGCGATCGCGCACCAGTGCGCTGATGGCAAGGCGGGCGGGCGACTTCGGCGCGGCGTCGCACAGGGTGGCCCCCTCAAGGAGGGCGGCATCGAACGCTGCCTGGTCGTGCGGAACCATGACGGGCGCAGCGATGCCGCCAAAGCGTTCGAGTGATTGTGCGACCTGCCGCGCTGGCGACGCCCCGATCGCGGCGGCCCGCACACGGTTCATGACCACGAGCACGCGCTCGGTGACGATCGCATCGAGCAAGTCAACGTGGGCGCGCAAAAACCGGGAGAGGCCGACAGGATCAGCAGCGCCGACCGCAACAACCTGATCGGCCGCGCGCAGCGATTCGAGGGTTGCGGCATTGCGGCGAGGTGCGAACACGTCGCTGCTGATTTCCTCATCGTTCTCCAGGTTGAATCCCGTGTCGATGATCGTGTAGTCGACCCAGTCGCGGCACAGCTCGAGCGCGCCAGCGACCCGCGAAGCCGAGAGCTCCGGCCATCGGCTGGGCCTCCCGATGCCGGTGAGCACCCAGAAGCTGCCGTGCGGCGACGAATAGCGCTGAGCGATACGCTCGAGCTCGCGGCTGGTAAGGGCATCGCTGCCAGCGAGGCGACAGGCGGCGGCAAATCCGGGTGCCTCGTCGAGCAGACCGAGCGACGGTGCGACCGAGCCGCTGTAGGTATCGACGTCGGCGAGGGCCACCGTGTGTCCGGCAGAGGCAAGTTCGGCGGCGATATTGATGGCAACGCTGGTGCGACCAGGAGAGCCTGCTGGGCCCCACACCGCAATCACCGTTCCCCGCCCGTCCGCGCGCGCGACCGGCGTTGTCGCGCGCAGGGGTGTAGCGAGGAGGACGCCCTCGATGATCGCCCAGTCGGCCCCCGCATCGACGACCTCGTGCAGCCCGACCGTGATCGCGTGACGACGGCCAGCATCCGTGTCGTTGATGGCGACGACGCGAACGCCGGCACGGTCAGATTCGGCGAGCAGACGGGGAGTGAGGTAGCGCTCGGCCGACGAGACGACGATGAAATCGGCCGATGTGGCATCGAGGATCGACGCGAGCTCGTCGGCGCTGCCGCATCGGGCGACAACGTCGTGACCGTGGTCTCGTGCGCTTTCGACGAGGGAATCTTCGGCGGCCGCCGATACGGCGAATGCAATGCGGGCCATAGTTATCCGCCCAACGGCACTGCGGCCGGGATGAGCGAGAGCGTGTCGCCCATGGACTGCGCCTGGAGCACCCGTGCGATGCGGTCACGCGGCACAAGCAGTTCGACGCTCAGCACGGTGGCACCGGCGATCATGCTCTCCTCGTCAGCGACAGCGACGATGGTGACCCCTGTCGCGATGATGCCAGGGGAACCCTCTTCGTCTCCGTCTGATGCCGCCCAGAGGTCGGCGAGCGTGCCCTCGCGCACCGAACGCGGAAGCTCCCCCGTGACACTCACGATGATCGACGCCCAGTCCTCGCCATCCGCCTCGCCGACGGCGGCCGTGGGAACGAGTTCACCCGATCCGATCGTGCGGGTGACAATGATCCCTGCGTCAGGCATGGTCTCCGGCGTGAGGTACTGCCCAGCAACCGCTCCGAGTCGGACTTCGGTTTCGACAAGGTCGCTCGTCGTGACGACATCGCCTACCGCGAGCGCCGTATCCGCGGCATAGACCGTCACGGTCTGGTCGGCCGCCATCACGATGCTCACAACCCCGGTGATCGATGCGCCAACGAGCACCACCCCGATAACGAGGCGCACGTCGAGCCATCGTGACCGCCCTCGTCCGCTCCGATCACCGGCGCCGAGCGAGCTTGCAGCGGGCGAGGGCGAACTGCCACTGGATGAACTCATCGATCTCCTCTGGTCCGGGCGTGTACCGGCACCATGGTGCGGATATCCAGCGCGCAATGCGCAAAGTTATCCACAGCCCGCCAACCCTCAGGGGGAGGAGCGCATAATCGACATATGACTGGCCTTGATGCGCCTGGAACCCCGCCGCCACTCGGCCGGTTCCTCACCATCGCCGACGTCGCCGAGATCCTGAACATTTCGGCGGCGCAGGCGTATGGTCTCGTGCGCTCTGGCGAACTCCCGGCAATCAAGGTCGGCGCGGCGGGGCACTGGCGTGTCGAACGCACCGTGCTCGAGTCATACATCGAAGCGAAGTATGAAGAGAACCGACGGCACGGGCTCTGGACCCAGTCGCAGTTTGCCGATATCCCAGAACTCACGATCCGTCCCCACTGATCAACCGGTTCGCACAGTCTCGATGAACTGCAGCGGGACGAGGCGGTAGTGGGACACCGCACGCTCGCGCCGCGCCACCCCCGCCTCATGAACGGCGAGGTCGAGATGGTCTCTCCCGACACGATCGATCGTGCCATGGACGGCTGACCCGCTGACGAGAGTGATGTCGAGAGCAGTTCGCCGACGGCAGAGATCGCGGAGCACATAGCCGAGACCGAGCCTCGCCGACAGCCCGTCTCGGACTGGTCCGTCCCGAGCCATTCCGTCGAGTGGTTCGTCGCGCTCAGTGCTCCGTTCGACCTGATCGCGCGTGAGAACGATGCCGTGGACCGCCCCGAATGGCACAACGCCGTGTCCGCGGATGCCGGCATCCCTCACCACCTCGCCCGACACCCAGTCGCGACCGATCGTCGCGGGCCGGAGATCGAGCGTGCGCCCCGAGGCGAGAAGCAGTCGGATGGTGCCAGAGGGTGTTGTGTCGCTCGCCGCGAGCGTCACCAACCGCTCGCGCAGCGAACGACGGGCGCGGCGGAGGCGCTCTTCTTCGACCCGGAGGTCGGCCTCGTCAGCCCTGAGTTCGCCCTCGAGCTGGCTCTCGAGATCATCGAAGAGGTTGTCCCAGCGCATGGAGCGACGGTAGGCCACCTTCGCGGCCGAGACACGAGTTTTCCACAGCCCCGAATCGGGGGCATGGACTATTGCTCATCTGCATGGTTGAGTCGCTATGCCCCCGAACGGGGGTAGACCGAATCCCCCTACCCCCTCGATCGAGCAATCCACGTCGCTCGAGACGCCCTCGACGGAGCCATCATGACGCACGCCCTGCCCGCACAGGTGCCCGAACCAGCGCCATTCGCCCTCGCCACCGCTCGAACGTCGAGCGTGCGCCTGCCCAGCAAAGTCATCAGGGCACCATTCGAGCCGGAGGTGTTCTTCGGCCACCAGCCAGCCCCGACATCGACGCTCCCCGACCCTGCACCCCTGCTCGAGAATCTGACGCGCTGTGTCGTAGAGATCCTCGCTGGGGCGCGCGACCTTCAGCAGATCGCCCGCTGGGTCACCGACGACGTCTACCGCAATCTGCTCAAGCGCGTCGTGCTTTCTGATCGCGCGCGACGGGCGCGCGGCCAACAGGCCGCCCGACCGAGCTTCACGATCGGCTCGATCGTGAGCGACGAACCACGCGACGGCGTTGTCGAAGCCGTCGTCGTGGTGCACGGTCGTGCGCGCACGCGGGCCGTCGCGATCCGCCTCGAAGGCCTCGATGCCCGGTGGCGGGCAACGGCGATCAACGTGCTCTAACGACGGCACGCGCGCGCCGCACGCGAGCGGCCACTACGCGGCTCAGTCGCTGTCGGAGCCGACATCGAAGCCGTATCCGAGGCTCACGATCGCGCCAGAAGCATCCGATCCGATCGTGTACTTCGTGGCAACCGGAATCTCCTCCGAGCCGTCGGCCGGGCGGTACAGCGACTGCACCGCCAGCTGCACGATGATCGCAGTAGGCCCCGCCTTGCCGCCCTGCGCGGTTACTCTCACCACCTCGACCGTCATCGATGAGGCTCGGGGCCCGCCGTCACGTTCAAGCTGAGGCAGTCGGCCGCTCAGCACAATCGTGTCGGCCGGCGTGAATTCGGCGAACGAATACGGAGTCGACGCGAGCCACTCCGAGATCGCTTCAGGAGAGGCGCCGTCAGCAGCGTCGAGAAATGGGGAGTCGAGCGCGACCTCGACGACGAAGGTGACCGCCGCCTGCTGTGCGGCGAGAGCATCCGACTCGGAGAAGCCCCACTGGCGGAGCGCACCCTCATCGACGATCTCCTCATCGAGCCGCATCGCCTTGGCTCCGGGCCAAGGGGTCACCGCGCAGTAGTCGCCCAGGCCGTCAGTGACCACAGCCAGCGCGGCAACATCTCCCCACGCGACAGGGTCATCGACCGGACACGGCGCTGCCGTCGTTGCTGGCGCCGAAGACGACGCCCCAGACGGGGCACTCGGCTCCGTCGGTGTCACGGACGCGCAAGCAGAGAGGGCACCGACAGTCACCGCGAGAGCCGCGGCGGCCGTCAGCACCCTCCCGAGCATGCGCGAAGGTGCGACTACTTCTTCTTTCCTTGGGCGCGGCGCTGGGCACGGTTCGCGGGAGCGGCAGCGCCTGCGGCAGGCTGCCCGAATGCGCCACGCTGCCCCGCGGAGGGCTGGGCTGCTGCTGGCCGCTGCGCACCAGGAGCGGCACCGAGCGCTGTAGCTGCGGCGGCCGTCTGCTGCGCACGCTCGCGCGCCGTCGATGCCTGGTCGACCTGACCTCGCGCATTGCGGACCTCGACGTCGCCGCCGTTGTCTGCGCTCGGCGCCGAGTACTTTAGCGCCTGCTCCGGCAGCGCGCTGGCCCCGAGGCCCTTCGCTGCGACAACGGGAGCGGTGGCCGCGGCACCCGAGGGTGTCACTTCGACCTCCAGGTTGAAGAGGAAGCCAACGGCCTCTTCGCGGATCTGACCCATCATCGTCTGGAAGAGCGCGAAACCCTCGCGCTGGTACTCGACAAGAGGATCGCGCTGCGCCATCGCACGCAGCCCGATGCCATCCTTGAGGTAGTCCATCTCGTAGAGGTGGTCACGCCAGCGACGGTCGATCACCGACAGGACGACACGACGCTCGAGCTCCCGCATCGCGGCGGCACCGAGCGTCTCCTCGCGCCGCTGGTAGGCGAGCTTTGCGTCGGAGAGCACTTCGGAGAGCAAGAGGTCATGGGTGACCTTGCCGCGGGTGCCCACCTCTTCGATCACCTCGTCCGGCGTGATGGAGATTGGGAACAGTGTGCGAAGCTCCGTCCAGAGCGCGTCGAAGTCCCAGTCATCGGCGTGACCCTCGGCGGTGTGCACGTCGACAACCTCGCCGACAACATCTTCGAGGAACCGCTGAGCCCGCTCGTGCAGGTCGTCACCCTCAAGGATGTGGCGGCGGTCGCCGTAGATGGCCTCGCGCTGTCGGTTCAGCACGTCGTCATACTTGAGCACGTTCTTGCGGATCTCAGCGTTGCGAGATTCGACCTGCGACTGGGCACTGCGGATGGCGCGGCTCACGATCTTCGACTCGATCGCGATGTCGTCTGGCACATTGCCTCGGCCCATGAGCGACTCGGCGGCCTGCGAATTGAACAGGCGCATGAGGTCGTCGGTGAGCGAGAGATAGAAACGGCTCTCGCCAGGGTCACCCTGTCGACCGGAGCGGCCTCGCAGCTGGTTATCGATGCGGCGAGACTCGTGGCGTTCAGTGCCGAGCACGTAGAGACCGCCGACGGCGATAACCTTGTCGGCCTCAACCTTGACCTCGGCGCTCACCCGCGCGAAGACCTCGTCCCACGCGGCCTCGTACTCATCCGGGGTGTCGACGGGGCTGAGTCCGCGCTGGTTCATCTCGGCGACCGCCAAGAACTCGGCGTTGCCACCGAGCATGATATCGGTGCCTCGACCGGCCATATTCGTAGCGACAGTGACCGAACCGAGACGACCGGCCTGCGCCACGATCGCAGCCTCACGCGCGTGGTTCTTTGCGTTGAGCACCTCGTGCCTGACGCCACGCTTTGCAAGGAGCTTGGACAGATACTCGCTCTTTTCGACGCTCGTGGTGCCGACGAGAACGGGCTGGCCCTTCTCGTGTCGCTCGGCGATGTCCTCGACGACCTGGTCGAACTTGATCGTCTCGTTCTTGTAGACGAGGTCGGCCTGGTCAATGCGCAGCATCGGCCGGTTGGTCGGGATGGCGACAACACCGAGCTTGTAGGTGCTCATGAACTCGGCGGCCTCGGTCTCGGCGGTACCGGTCATGCCGGAGAGCTTCGAATACAGGCGGAAGTAGTTCTGCAGCGTGACCGTGGCGAGGGTCTGGTTCTCGGCCTTCACCGCGACACCCTCCTTCGCCTCGATCGCCTGGTGGATGCCCTCGTTGTAGCGGCGGCCCATGAGGATGCGACCGGTGTGCTCATCGACAATGAGCACTTCGCCATTCATGACGACGTAATCCTTGTCTTTCTTGAACAGTGCCGAGGCCTTGATCGAGTTGTTGAGGAACGAGATGAGCGGGGTATTCGCCGACTCGTACAGGTTGTCAATGCCGAGGTGGTCTTCGACCTTCTCGATGCCGGGCTCGAGCACGCCGACGGTGCGCTTCTTCTCGTCGATCTCGTAGTCGACACCGGGGATGAGCCGCTTGGCGATCGACGCGAACTCGGTGAACCAGCGGTTCGCCTCGCCCGAGGACGGGCCGGAGATGATGAGCGGGGTGCGAGCCTCGTCGATGAGGATCGAGTCGACCTCATCGACCACCGCGAACTGGTGTCCGCGCTGCACCATATCGGACGCCTGCCACGCCATATTGTCGCGCAAGTAGTCAAAACCGAACTCATTGTTGGTGCCATACGTGATGTCGGCCTCGTACTGCTCGCGACGCTGCGCTGGAGTCTGACCCGAGACGATGCATCCGGTCGTCATGCCGAGCGCACGGAAGATGCGGCCCATGAGCTCTGACTGGTAGCTCGCGAGGTAGTCATTCACCGTGATGACATGCACGCCGCGCGAAGGAATCGCGTTGAGGTAGGCAGCGAGCGTCGCCACCAGGGTCTTGCCCTCACCGGTCTTCATCTCGGCGATGTTGCCCAGATGAAGCGCAGCACCACCCATGAGCTGCACATCGAAGTGCCGCATTCCGAGGGTGCGCACGGCCGCCTCGCGCACGGCGGCGAACGCTTCAGGCAGCAGATCATCGAGCGACTCACCGTTGGAGTAGCGCTCGCGCAGCTCAGACGTCTCGTTGCGCAACTCGTCGTCGGTGAGCTCCTTGAAGTCGCTCTCAAGGTCATTCACTGCCGCCGCATATCGCTGCAGTTTGCGCATAGTGCGCCCCTCGCCGACGCGAAGAACACGCTCTAGAACATTTGCCACCGAATAGCTCCTCAAAGATTTCGTCGGGTCATGCCACCCACGTTTCCATCGGCGTCGCAGTGTAGGCGAACGGCAGAGGAACGGCGCGCGGGCACAGCACCCTTCACCGTAGCAATCCTAGCTGTCGGCTCCCTGCAGACGAGGCGGGAGGGCATCCGAACACCGGATGCCCTCCCGACCGTTAAATTAGACGCGCGCACGGCGAGCGCCGCTGACCTCGTCGATGACCGCATCTTCGAGCGAAATGACGCCGTAGTCCCAGCCCTTGCGCCGGTACACGACGCTGGGGCGATCGGTCTCAGCATCGACGAAGAGAAAGAAGTCGTGCCCAACGAGCTCCATGTGATCGACCGCCTCGTCGACCTTCATGAGCACCATCGGAAACACCTTCTTGCGAATGACGACCGGGCTCCAGTCGTCATCGCCGGGCTCCGGCGCCGCCTCCTGTGCCGGCACCGAGCCCGTGCTGACCTTCTCGATGACCTCCGGGCTCGCCGGGGTGATATCGACGACACTGAATCCATCAGCGGATGCCTCCCGCAGCGAGACTGGGCGGTGCTGCCCGCGATGCACCTTCTTGCGGTCCTTTGCCCTGCGCATGCGCTCGACAATCTTGTCGAGGGCGATGTCGAAGGCGACGTATTTGTCGGAACCCGCTGCCTCTGCACGGACGAGCGGCCCCGGCCCGATGACCGTCAACTCGACGCGATCATCGCCAGTGCTCGAATTCTTCTCGTTGTGCCGACTCACCTTGATCTCGAAGGCGAGCGCCTTCGGTGCCAGATGGGTGGCCTTCTCCGCCTTCTCGGTCGCATAATCACGGAACCGATCCGTGATCCCCACATTGCGTCCAGTGATGGAAATTTCCATGGCGTCCTCCCGGTTCTGTTGCGACGCACCACCCGCGAACCAGGCCGACTAGCGCGCCTCTTTTGACCACCGTAGTGGTGGGGACCTGTGGAAGTCACGAGAAGATCACGACCAGTTGCTTTGAGCCGCAGAACGCAGCGGCGTCGCCGCGAGCACGGCCGCTCCGAGCACGACAGCACCGGCCAGCCTGGCCGCGCGATCCGCCTCAAGGAGGGTTGCACCCGAGGTCACGACGTCATCCACGAGGAGCACCCACGAGCCCGCGAGGCCCGGGAGCGGGCGCATGGCACCCGAAATGTTGGCACGCCGAGCTTCGACCCCGAGGTGCTTCTGCGCGCTGCTGGCGGTGTGGCGCAGCATCCGCCCGACGCGCACGCCTGTTGCCCGTCTCGCGAGGAGCGTCACGGGGTCGTAGCCACGCTCGCGCCGCGAGGTGGACCCCTGGGGGACCGCGCAGAGCTGGATGCCGTGCGGCGCGTCGCTCACCCCCGGCAAGGTCGTGAGTGCCGCATCGATCGCAGTGGCGAGCGGCGGCGCGAGGACGCGAGCAAGATCGGTGCGGCCCTGCTGCTTGAGGGCGAGGATGCTCCGACGCACGACCCCTTCGTAGGGCAAAGCCGCGAACACGTCGAGACTGCTGCCATCGCTGCGCTCAAGCATCCGCCGCAGCGGCACGCCGCGGAGATGCTCGCGACACCCCTCGCATAGTGCGCGATCTGGGCGGCCGCACCCGGCGCACGCGACAGGGAGGAGCACCGCGAGCGCGTCGAGGGATGCGCTCGCCACGAGGTCGCGCATGGGGGCACCGAACATGCGACCAGCATGGCCAGCGTGCAGGGCCGGATGGGGTGCGAATAGCGCGCCTCTCGGGATCGTACGGTTCGGAGCGTCTGGGGAGGAGCGCTCCTCACGCCCTGACTGGCGTCAGCGCTGTGTGGCCAAGAGGTCGGCCTCGATCTGCGTGGTCTGCCAGCCACTCGGGCGGCGCGCTGCAATGATGCCGTCCTCGCCGAGCACACGAAGACCAGCCTCACTGTTGCCGCCAACGATCGCGACCGCGGAGTCTGGGGAGCCGAGGGTGTCGCGTCGACCGCCGATCTGATGCGTCGCGACCGTCGGGGTGTCGCCGGAAGTGGTGAGGGTCGCGACCGTGGTCTCGTCGACCCACGCAAGATCGATCGCGAGACCGCTGTCTTCCGAACTATCAACGACCGCTTCGCCGAGCGTGGTCGGCACATTGCCGGCGCTCGCATCGCGCACGATGGCCATCACGAGAAGCCGGGGTCCACCCGGCGTTGCGAGCAGCACGGCGAGCCGAGCTCCATCACGCGAGACTTCGATCGCCGCAACCTGCGCGTCTGCGGGGAGTGCCGTCGCGATCTCATACACGGTGCCGTCGAACCCGGCGGCGCGCAGGGCCGTCGGGTCATCTGCCGGCACCGACCACACGTAGCCGTAACCGTCGAGGCTCGGCGCGACGAGGCCCGCCCTGGCATCGAGCAGCGCGACCTCGCCGCTGCGGCGCACAATCGAGACACCTTCGGCGTTGAGAACGGCCGCTACGCTGCCACCGGCGCCCAACGTCACCGCAGAAGGCTCTAGGGCGACGACTTCGTCGCTCACACCCTCGATCATCGACACCTGTTCGTTTGCGTAGTAGCCGAAGCTTCCCTCATGCAGCACGAGGGGTCGGTTATCGACCTGGATGCGCGACTGCGGCAACCCGGGGCTCGGGTCGGCGATGGCCAGATCTGTGCCATTCACCGAAATCGCAATAGTGGTGACCGAAGGGACAAGCCCGAGGCTCGATTCGAGTTGCAGCCGCATGAGCTGGCGTTGTGCGGCGGTCGCCGAGAGCGCCTCGACCGTGAGATCAACCTCAGCAGTCGTGCCTTCGATCGCGACACGCTTCGGCGACGTGAGTTGAGTGCCGGCCGGGAACGCGGTCGTCACGGCGCCCTGCAACCACGCTGGCGGGCCAGCAAGCAACGCAGAAACGATGCGGGTAGCCGCCGTGCCAGCGGGGAACCAACGGAGGTCTGGCACGAGCGCGCTGCCGCCCGCGTCGATGAAATAGAGCACGTGCTGCCCGAAAATGGCCTCGAAGGTGCCCACCGTGAGCGCGATGCCGTTCGGGGCCGAACTGATGCGCCATTCGCCGTCCTCCTGCACGAACTCGTAGTGCAGGGTTGATGGGGCCGAAGTGAACCCGCGATAGCTGCCGGTGGCATCCACCGATGCGGTTGCATTGACGACGTAGTCCATAGCGGTGTCTGAGACGGCCACGAAGCTCACGCGACCCGAGTGCACAAGCACACTTTCGCGAGGGTCCCACTCGGTGCCGAAATCGGAGCTGAGGAACTGCCTTGCCACGTCGTAGTCGCCCGAGCCCTTATATGCGTTGACGAAGCCGCGGAGAATCTCCTCGACGGTGGATCCCTCTTCTGGCCCTTCAACGATGTACTCAATACCGCCCGGATCTTGCTGGCTCACCTCTGCCCCCGTGATCACATCCCCGTCGCGCGGGATGCCGCCGCAGGCAGCGAGCAGCGGCACGACGACGATCACGAGCAGTGTGGCGGCGGCAACACGAAGGGAGCGTCTGGCCTGACGGGGTTCACGCATCGGATTCTCCTCTGTGCGAGCCGGTCTCGAGCGGCGTCTCGGGCAGAGTTTCGGGCGGCAGAGTTTCGGGCGGCAGGGCGAGCGGCGGCTCGCCGATTTCGCCCCCACGCTCACGCGGCAGCGTCAGCGTGAAACACGTGCCAAGCCCTGGCTCTGACCAGACTTCGAGCACGCCGTCGTGCAGCGCGGCGTCTTCGAGGGCGATCGCGAGACCGAGCCCCGTGCCCCCGATCGTCCGCTGGCGCGATGGGTCTGCTCGCCAAAACCTGTCGAAAACGCGATCGACCTCGGCCGGATTCATCCCGATACCGTGATCGCGCACCGTGAGTGCGATGGCGGTGGCATTGCTGTCGATCGTGACAACAATGGGCTTGCCCTCGCCGTGTTCGACCGCGTTGCCGAGCAGGTTGCGCAGAATGCGCCGGATGCGTCGGGGGTCGACATCGGCTGCGAAGTACCCGCCGGGCGCCACGACGTCGAGGGTTGAGCCACGCTCGTCAGCAAGCGGCTCCATCGATTCGACGGCATCCTCGACGAGCCGCACAAGGTTCGTCGGCTCGAGCTCAAGCTCGACCGCCCCGGCGTCATAGCGGCTGATCTCGAGCAGGTCGGCGAGCAGCGTTTCGAAGCGATCAACCTGCGTGTGAAGAAGTTCGGCGGTACGCGCGGTTGTCGGCGTGAAATCTGCTCGCTGGTCGTAGAGCACGTCGCCAGCAAGCCGGATCGTGGTGAGTGGTGTGCGGAGCTCGTGCGAGACGTCCGAGACGAAGCGCTGCTGCATCCGCGACACTTCGGCGAGTTTCGTAATCTTCTGTTGCAGGCTGTCGGCCATGCCGTTGAACGATCGAGCGAGCGTCGCGATGACATCTTCACCCCGCTCGGGGATGCGCTGCTCGAGCTGGCCGGCGGCCAGCCGCTCGCTCGTCTCGGCGGCAAGCCTGATGGGGGCGACAACGAGCCGCACGACGAGCCACGTGACGCCGCCGATGAGCAGCACGAGGGCCGAAAGCCCGATGATGAGCGTCTGCTGCACCGAGTCGATCGTGGCCTGCGCCTCCGAGAGATCGAAGACGAGATAGAACTCGTAGTTGCCTGCCGATGGCGCCGACACGAGCGACCCGGTCACGATGCCTGGCTCACCGGATTCGAGGGTCACCGACTGCAGGTACACACGGCCAGACTCCTGCACCACCAGGGTGCGGAGTTCGTCGCTCAGCAGCGACGAGTCGAAGCCGCGACTGCGCGTCGCCGGAAGGGTGAACTGTGTGCTCTGCCCTGCCACGCGGAGCATGGCAAACCCCGTGCTGCCGGGGCTCGTGGTCGACGACAGGATGGCGTTTTGCACATCGATGCTCAGGGTGTCGAAGTCGACCTGACTCGCCTCATCGGCGGCGAGCGCATTGTCGAAGTAGTCCTGCGCGAGCAGGGTGGCCCGCGCATGTTCTGCTTCGACCTGATCGCGCCGGGAGGTGAACACGTTGCTGCCGATGACGGCAGACATGTAGGTGCCAATCACCATAACGGCGAGGCCCGAAAGCACAACCGTGATCGCCACGGTGCGGAACTGGAGAGATTTCCGCCACGTGCGCAGGGCGCTCGCCCGCAGCATCCGCCAGCGCACCGCCAGGAGGGTGGCGGGAGGGTCAGCGCCCGCCACCGGCCCGGTACCCGACCCCGCGCACGGTCGTGACGATCACCGGATTATCCGGGTCAAGCTCGACCTTGGCGCGCAGCCGCTGCACATGCACGTTGACGAGCCGCGTGTCGGCCTTGTAGTGGTAGCCCCACACCTGTTCGAGCAGCATTTCACGCGTGAACACCTGCTGGGGTTTGAGCGCGAGCGCGAGCAACAGCTCGAACTCGAGCGGCGTGAGATTGATGGGCGATGCGCCGCGTCGCACCTCGTGACCGGCGACATCGATCGTGAGGTCCCCGACCCGCAACACCTCGGTGCCCGAGTCGGTCAGCGGGCGCAGGCGAGTGCGAATGCGGGCGACGAGCTCTTTGGGGTTGAAGGGCTTGACGACGTAGTCGTCGGCGCCGCTCTCGAGCCCGCGCACAATATCTGCGGCATCGGACTTGGCCGTGAGCATGATGATCGGGGTGCCAGACTCGCCCCGAATTTCGCCACACACCTCGATGCCGTCCTTGCCCGGCAGCATGAGGTCGAGCAGCACGAGATCTGGGCGCTCGGTGCGGAACGCGTCGAGCGCACCGCTGCCGTCGGCGCAGAATGACGGCGTGAACCCCTCGGACTGCAGCACGATGCCGATCATCTCGGCGAGAGCGGGGTCATCGTCAACCACCAGGATTCGAGTGTTCATCGTCCCGTCTTCGCAGTCGGCACCCCATGTGACACAGGATGGGCAGGCTTTCGCACAAGAGTAGTCGAGTATGCCAGCATGAAGGGCGGATGCCGCATCCGCAGCCTGCACGAACGTCAGCATCAACCTGAGGGGGCACCGTGAGCGACGGAGTCGACGACGCCGGCAGCACGCCAACACAGTGGTCGCCTCCGGGAGACCCGGCGGCGAGCGGCACAGGGCACACGCCCTACCAGCCGGCACCAGGGGCGACCGCCCCGCAGTGGTCTCCCCCATCGCAGCCGGGACTTGTACCACTTCGCCCCATGACGCTCGGCACGCTGCTCGGTGCCTCGTTTCGGGCGCTGCGCCGCAACCCGAGGCCGCTGCTGGGCCTTGCTCTCAGCACCCAGCTCCTCGTTGGGCTCGTCACGGTCGTCGTTCTGGTGGCCTCGCTCTTCGCGATGTTCGCGCGACTGGAGAATGTGAGCGCCGAGAACCTCGATGAGGTCACGGCTGGCAGCATTTTTGCGATCCTGCTCGTCAACCTCGTCCCCATGTTGCTCAGTGTCGCGGTCGTCGCACTGCTGCAGGGCATTGTCGTGCTTGAGGTCGCGCGGGCCGTACTCGGCGAGAAGCTCACGCTGCGGCAGCTTTGGGCACGGGCGCGTGGTCGACTCTGGGCATTGATCGGCTGGACCCTCCTTCTCGTCGCGGCCGTGGTCGTGATCATCGCCGTGTTTGGCGGGCTCATCGCCCTCCTCGTCGTGGTCATGGGGGCGGTGGGGGCAGCGATCGGCGTCGCGATCGGCATCTTCGGCGGTCTCGGTTTTGTCGTACTCGGGGCCTGGGTTGGCACCAAGATTTCGCTCGTGCCCAGCGTGCTCATGGTCGAGCGCCGCACCCTTCGTGCGGCAATCCGTCGCTCGTGGCAGCTGACGAACGGCTTCTTCTGGCGCACCTTCGGTGTGCAGATCCTTGTATCGGTGATTCTCAGTGTTGCGATGCAGGTGATCTCGACTCCGATCTCGATTCTGATTTCGATGCTGTCGTTCCTCATCGACCCGAACGGCACCAACGAGGGGTTCGCCGTCGCGGTCGTGCTCGGCGTCTACGTGCTGTTCCTTGCGCTTGTCGTCGCGATCTCTGCCATGGCGATGGTGGTGCAGTCGGCCACAAACGGGCTCATCTACATCGACCTCCGCATGCGCAAAGAAGGTCTCGAGCTCGACCTTTCGCGCTTCGTCGAGCAGCGTGATGCGGGAGCCAGCGACCTCGCCGACCCCTACTCAGTGACGCACGCGCCGGCACAGGGGTGGTCGGCCCCAACCGGTCGTCCGTCGTGGCAGTCAGGCAGCACGACGCCGCCACCAGCATCCGACTCACCGTGGGCCTGACGGCGTGATGCTGGCGTCGACGGTGCTGCAGCGCGCACTTCTGCCTGCCGTGCCGGTCGACCCCGAGGCAGACGAGGCCCGCGAGTGGATGCTTCGCGAGCTCTCCGATCGTGAATACCTCGAGGCACAGCCGAGCTGGTTCGACGAGCTCTCTGCGGCACTGTGGGAGTGGCTCACGTCGCTCGACCCGCAGCTCGGCGGCGGAGGGCAAGGTCTCGGTCTCCTCCTGGTCCTGCTTCTCATTGCCGGCATCGTCGTCGCGGCAGTGTTTATCTTCGGCAAGCCTGCCCTCGACCGCCGCAGCCGCGTAGCCACGGAGCTCTTCGGGCCCGAGGATGACCGTGACGCGACGGCGCTGCGGCGTGCGGCGGAACTCAGCGCGGCGGAGGAACGGTGGGTCGACGCCGTGACCGACATGTTCCGCTCGATCGCTCGCGGTCTCGCCGAGCGCACCATCGTGACCGCGCTCCCTGGCACCACCGCGCAAGACTTCGCCGCCAGGGCTGCGAGCGCGTTTCCCGTGCACGCGCCCGCGATCGGCGCTGCGGCCGACAACTTCGACGAGGTGCGCTACCTCGAACACGAGGGTTCGCGCGAGCAATACGAGCACGTCGCCGCACTTGAGCGTGCGCTGCGGGCAGCGCGGCCGTCATTCGACGCCAACTCCCCGGTGGCAGCGAGGGTCGAAGCGTGACGACGACGGAACAGACGGTGCTCACCCCTACCGTGCGCACGACGGCGAGACGGTGGCTCTATTGGGCCATCTTCGGTGTCGTCGCCCTCCTCATCGCGATCGTGTCGCTCCTCGGTTCTGGCGCCAACCGGCCACTCGGTGTTCCCCTCGACCCGACGAGCCCAGGGCTCGAGGGCGCGAAGGCCGTTGTGGAGGTCCTGCGCGAGCAGGGCGTGACGGTGACCATCACCGACTCGCTCGATGCCACCCGTGCGGCGATTGGAACGGATGCCACCACGGTCGTGCTCCACGATCGTGACGGCATCCTCGACGCCGAGTCGGCGCGCACCGCCGGGGGCCTCGGCGACCACCTCGTGCTGCTCGATCCCGAGTTTCTGCACCTTGAGGCGATCGCGCCGGATGTCGCACTCGCCGGGGTTGTCGAGGGTGAACTCGACGCGGATTGTGCCGTCGGCGCGGTGGAGCGCGCCGGCACTGTCACTGGCGACGGATGGGGCTACCGCTACCTCGGCGATGACCCAAGCGTGTCGCTCTGCCTCGATAGCGGTGACGACGTGGTCTCGCTCGTGCAGATTCCTGATGCAGCTCGCACCATTACGGTGGTGGGCACGACCGACGCGCTGACCAACGACCGCATCGCCGACAACGGCAACGCGGCACTCGCGCTCGGCATTCTCGGTGAGCACGACAATCTTGTCTGGTACGTGCCGGGAGCGGGCGATGTCGAAGGCGATTCCCTCGCGCAACTCACCCCACCGTGGGTCAGCCAGGTCCTGGTGCTGCTCATCATCGTCGTCGTCGCTGCGGGTGTCTGGCGCGGTCGACGGCTTGGGCCGCTCGTCGTCGAGAATCTGCCCGTCACGGTGCGCGCGACCGAGACAATGGAGGGTCGAGCTCGGCTGTATCAGCGATCATCCTCACGCCTGCGCGCCCTCGACGCACTGCGACTCGGCACGATACAGCGACTCGCCTCGCGCGTGCGGCTCGGTCGCACGGCCGGAGTCGACGAGGTCGCCGCGATGGTCGCGGAGCTCACCGGCGCCCCCCTCCGCACCGTGCGCGGGCTCCTGGTCGATGCTGTTCCCCACTCAGACCGCGAGCTCATCGAGCTCTCGGACCAGTTGCTCGAACTCGAACGCGCCGTCCAGGCGGCGACCACACCATGACCGAAGAGGAGAATGATCCGATGACGCACGACACCACCGCGACGGCCACACCGGAATACGCAGCGACCGCAGGGGGCCTGCGCGATGATTTCGCCCGGGTGCGCGCCGAGGTCGGCAAGGCGGTCGTCGGACAGGACGGCGCCGTCACGGGCCTCATCATTGCGCTGCTCGCGGGCGGACACGTGCTGCTCGAAGGGGTGCCCGGCGTCGCGAAAACCCTGCTCGTGCGCACGCTGAGCCGATCGCTTGCGCTCGGCACGAAGCGCATCCAGTTCACCCCCGACCTCATGCCGGGCGACGTGACGGGGTCGCTCGTGTATGACGCGAAGTCTGGCGGGTTCGAGTTTCGGGAGGGCCCGGTGTTCACGAACATCCTGCTCGCCGATGAGATCAATCGCACACCCCCCAAGACCCAATCCGCCCTGCTCGAGGCGATGGAGGAGCGGCAGGTCAGCGTCGACGGCGAGACGCTCGCACTGCCGGCACCCTTTCTCGTCGCCGCCACCATGAACCCCATCGAATACGAGGGCACCTACACGCTGCCGGAGGCACAACTCGACCGCTTCTTGCTCAAACTCGTGCTCGATGTCCCGGAGCGCGACCACGAGATCGAGGTGCTCGCTCGCAGTGCCGCCGGATTCAACCCACGCAACCTCGCCGCCGCCGGTGTCGCTGCCGTGCTCACACCCGAGCGTCTCGCGGCCGCGCAGGCAGAGGTCGGCACGATCGGGGCGAGTGCCGATGTGCTCGCCTACATCGTCGACCTCGCCCGCGGCACCCGGCAGAGCCCCTCGGTGAAGCTCGGGGTGAGCCCCCGCGGCACCACCGCACTGCTCGGGGCGGCACGAGCTTGGGCCTGGCTCAGCGGATTCGACGCCATCACGCCAGACCACGTGCAGGCGATGGCGCTGCCCGTGTGGCGTCACCGACTGCAGCTGCGCCCAGAGGCCGAGCTCGAAGGTGTCACGGCAGACTCGATTCTCCGTGCCGTGCTCCAGCAGGTGCGGGTGCCGATCTGATGACCGGCCGCTCATGAGCGTCTCCGGCCGCTTCGCGGCACTGCTCGCGATCGGCATAGCCCCGATCATTGTGCTTCCCAGCGTCACGGGCGGTGCGATTGGTGCGACCTGGGTGCTCCTCGGGTGGCTGTTCGTCGTGCTGCTCGCTGCCGCCCTCGATCTCACGCTCGCCGGATCGCCGCGCGCGATCACGCTGGGGCGAGAGCTGCCAGATCGGGTGCGACTCGGCGAGCCGGCGGCCGCAACCCTCCTCCTCACGAATGCCGGCACCCGCACAGTGCGCGCGCTCGTCAGGGACGGCTGGGAACCGTCAGCGGGTGCCTCCCCGTCGCGCCGCGAGGTCACCATTCCGAGTGGTGAGCGGCGCGCCATTGCACTGACGCTCACACCGTTCCGCCGCGGTGAACGCCGGAGCGCCCACGTCACCATCCGCTCGTCCGGGCCCCTCGGTCTCGCGGCACGACAGGCCACGCTCGCGGCGCCGGGGCACATTCGAGTACTACCCCCCTTCAACTCTCGGCGGCACCTGCCATCACGCCTCGCCCGCCTGCGTGAACTCGACGGCCGCACGAGCATCATGATCCGCGGCCAGGGTTCGGAGTTCGACTCGCTGCGTGAATACGTGCGCGGTGACGACGTGCGGTCGATCGACTGGCGCGCGACCGCGCGACGCAGAGACCCCACCTCAAGCTCTGGTCAACGCGTCGTCGTGCGCACCTGGCGCCCCGAACGCGACCGCCGCATCGTCATCGTGATCGACAGCGGTCGCACCTCCGCCGCGCGCATCGACAATGAACTGCGGATCGACACGGCATTCGAATCGACGCTGCTGCTCGCCGCGCTCGCCTCGCGCGCTGGCGACCGGGTGGACTCGATCATTTACGATCGACGGGTTCGTGGTCGCGTGCAGGGCTCCACGGGTGGGGACTTGCTCAATCGTCTCGTCACCGTCATGGCCCCCGTAGACCCAGAACTTCTCGAGATGGACTGGACCGCCGTGCCGGCGCTTGTGCAGTCCGTGACCAACCGTCGCTCGCTCGTCGTGCTCCTCACCTCGATCGACTCCCCCGGCAACTCGCGGGCGCTCCTCGGGGTGCTCCCCCAGCTCACCCGCAAGCATCGCGTGCTCGTGTGCTCCGTCACCGACCCCGCCGTGCTCGACGCCTCGCGCACGAGGGCGCGGCGGGAGGACGTGTACCGCGCGGCCGCCGCTGAACGGTCCCTCCTTGACACGACGCGCGTCTCTGCCGCCATCCGGCAACTCGGTGGTGATGTTGTCACCGGCACGCCGAGCGACCTCCCGCCAGCCCTCGCCGACCGATACCTTGCGCTCAAGGCGGCCGGACTGCTCTGACGCGCTCGGGCGTGACACCGGTGCGGCCGCCGACACCACCGCAGAATCGAACCGTCAGAATCGGCCTCATGGCCCCCATAATGGGCACGTGAGGTTCCAGCGAATTGCCCACTCCCTACGATCGGTGCGATCGCGCATCCTCACGTCCATCCTGCTCGTCACCGCCCTCGGTATGACCCTCGCGGGCAGTGCCGCCTACATCTTGCAGCGGGAGCGTGTGCTCGGTGGAATCGACGACCGGCTCACGCAGACGGTCGAAGGCCTCCAGTTCATTGCCGACGGTGGCGAGCTCGAACAACCGCCGTCGACCGTCGCCGCGTTTCTGACGCAAGCCATGCAGCGAGTACTCCCAGACCACAACGAGAGCACGGTCGGCATCATCAACGGCAGGCCGGCCCTCGTTCCGTCATCTGACCTCGCGTTCAGAATCGACGACGATGCCGCCTTCATCGACCGCATACTCAGCGAGGCTCACCCAGAACGCGTCGTGATGGGCACCGCCGAAGCCTCCGCGGGCACCCTGCGGTACGTCATCATCCCCATCTCAATCGAGGGCGACCCCGACGACGGCCTCTACGTTGCCGCCTACAACCTCGACGCCGAACTCCAATCGATCTCGCAGGCATTCGGCACCTACGCCGCGCTCGCCGCCGTCACGCTCGGTCTCGTCGGACTCGTCGGTTGGGCTGTCGCCGGCCGACTCCTCAAGCCCATCAGAGGGCTCCGCGACACGGCCGACCGCATCACCGAAACCGATCTCTCGCGGCGCATCACCGTGATCGGGCGCGACGACGTGAGCGATCTCGCTCGCACCGTCAACGGCATGCTGCAGCGACTCGAAGAGGGGTTCTTGAGCCAACGCCGACTGCTCGACGATGTGGGGCACGAGCTCAAGACGCCCCTCACGATTATGCGCGGCCACCTCGAACTGCTCGACCCCGAGCATCCGGAGGACATCAACGAAACCCGCGCCATCGCGATCGACGAACTCGACCGGCTGAACATCCTCGTCGAAGACATCGCCATGCTCGCAAAAAGCCGCACCCCAGGCTTCGTGCGCACCAGCGAGACGCCCGTCGGCGATCTCACCAACACCGTGTTCGCCAAAGCTCGGATGCTCTCCAACGACCACGAATGGTCACTCACGGCAACAGCGGATGCCAAGGCCAGGCTCGACAGCCGCCGCGTCACGCAAGCCTGGTTGCAACTCGCGGAGAACGCCGCCAAATACTCACCGCCAGGCAGTGCCATCGAGATGGGCAGCGCGACGTCGGCAGATGAGCTCGGGCGATCGACCGTCGATCTCTGGGTTCGCGACTACGGCCCAGGGATCTCCGCTGACCACCTCGCTCGCGTCTTCGAACGCTTCACCCGGGCCGACGAGGGTCGCGGCGTCGAAGGGTCAGGGCTCGGGCTCGCCATCGTCGCGGCCATCTCAGAGGCGCACGGCGGCACGGCGTTCGCGGTGAGCGGCGGAATCGGCACCCGCGTCGTCATCAGGCTGCCGCGCACCACACGGCATCCGCGCGGAAGGACACGATAGATGGCACGGATTTTGGTGGCCGAAGACGAAGACCGCATCGCCAGCTTCATCAAGAAGGGGCTGCGGTCGGCCGGATTCGGCGTGGAAGTCGAACGCGACGGGCCGTCGGCCCTCGCCGCCGCCAGGACCGGCCAGTTCGACCTCATGGTGCTCGACATCGGGCTGCCGGGGTTCGACGGCTTCGAGGTGTTGCAGCACCTCCGGGCCGAAGGCAACGCCATCGCTGTCGTCATCCTCACGGCACGCGACTCGGCACAGGATGCCGTCGCCGGGTTTGAGGGCGGCGCCAACGACTACGTCTCGAAACCCTTCCGCTTCGATGAGCTCCTCGCCCGAGTGCGAGTGCGGTTGCAAGACACCCAGTCCGAAACCACGCGAACCGACAGCCTCACCTTCGTCGACCTTGAGCTCGACCTCAAGACGCGGCGGGTGCGCTCCGGCGGCGTCGCGGTGGATCTCTCCGCGCGAGAGTTCGCCCTGCTCGAAGAGTTCCTCATGCATCCGGAGCAGGTCTTGAGCCGGGAACAGTTGCTCAGCCGGGTGTGGGGCTTTGACTTCGACCCAGGATCGAATGTCGTCGACGTGTACGTGCGATACCTGCGGCAGAAAATTGGCCGCCACCGTCTCGAGACAGTGCGCGGAATGGGCTACCGCCTCACAAGCCGCCAGTCCATCTGAGACGCGACGCAGCCAGCAAAAACCCGCGGGGTCGAAGGGGGTCGGCAGGTCCCGACCCGCCGACCCCCGCCCCACACGGCCATCGAGTGACCGTGCCCACGGCGAACAGCTACCCGTTACCGTCGCCGTAAGGCTTGCCGCCCCGTTCGTCGTTGTCGGTGTCGCGTGACTTCACGCCCTCAGGCGCGTCACGCCCCTCACCCTGCCACTTGCCCTCGGAGCCCCCGCCACGTTCAGGATGCTGACGGTCGTTGTCCGACTCTGCGGGCTCGGCAGGTCGATCGACGGCAGTGCCATCGCGGTCCGACACCGTCGCTGCCGGTTGGCCTGTCGGCACGGGCGCCACTGGAGGCACTTCGACCGGCGCGTCCGGCGTGGCGATGGGCGGAACCGGAACCGCGGGAACAGGAGAAACCGGAGCCTCGGGAGCCACCGCATCAAGGGCCGCCGCTGGTGGCGGTGCCGCCGCATCCGCACTGACCGACGGTGCCTCGGGGATGCGCTTTTCCTTATCGACAGGAAGCCGGTCGGCGGCCGTGCCGGAGACGCCCTCGATGCCGAGAACCTCTGATTGACGGTCACTCGCCGAGAGCGTCGTAGCACCCGATGCGATTCCCCCTGCGAGCAGGCCGACCACGACCACGGCGCCGCCAACAGTGAACATGGCGCCATGAGCCCGCACTGGCCTGGCTCGCTCTGGCCTGAATCGCACTGGCTTCAATCGCACTGGGCTCCTCTCGAGCGCTGGGTTGGCGCTCCGACAGACGGTCAGAAGTATTCCGTCTGCTGATGAGAGCGCCGCGCCGCTGAGATGAGAAAGTTCTCATCTGCGGCGGCGTGCGCGGTGGGCGATGCTCGGTGCTCAGCCAGCGACGAGGCGCCGTGCGCCCGCCTCGAAGTCGTCGAGGTCACCGGTCTCGCCTGCGAGCGCGGCGCGACGCCCAAGCACCCACTGGTACGCGAGAAACGCAGCGAGCGCGATCGTGCCGATCCCGATCTTGATCGGCCATGGCCAGTCGAGACGCGTGATGTAGCCCTCGATGACCCCGGAGAGCAGCAACCCGAGCGTGACCCCGATCGCCACCGTGATGAGCGCCCTCCCCTCCTCCGCGAGCGCCGTGCCACGGGTCCGCGCCCCTGGAGCGACCCACGACCAGAAGATTGCGAGCCCGGCGGCGGCAGCGACGAAGATCGCATATAGCTCGAGCTG
The DNA here is from genome assembly GCF_054969005.1 of Homoserinimonas flava. Taxonomy (NCBI): domain Bacteria; kingdom Bacillati; phylum Actinomycetota; class Actinomycetes; order Micrococcales; family Microbacteriaceae; genus Homoserinimonas; species Homoserinimonas flava. The sequence continues at coordinate 262,598 of NZ_JBUEQS010000001.1, read as the reverse complement.
ACCGTGGGGGGCGATGTAGAGAAAGAAGTAGTCGAGTCGGCCATTCTCGGCCATGATCGCGGCAGACAACCCGAGATTCTGCGCGTTCGCGATCAAGAGGTAGGGCACGTAGACACCGACGATGCCGAACGCGATGCACTGCACCGCAATCCACGCGTTGTTGGTCCACACCAGGCCCGTGAACGATGATGGCGGGTGCTCCGAGTAGTACGCGACGAAGTCTTCCTCCGCGAACTGTCGCCGAAACTCCTCCGTGCCAAAGGTCGCGAGCACCCCCGGCGTTTGGAGGGCCCACCAGGCGAACAGCACCGCGACGACGGCGGTGCCGGCGGTGACGGCAAGCGAGAGCCACCGGATGCGATACAACGCCGCCGGCAGCTGCGCACCAAAAAACTGTGGCAGCTGACGCATCACATTGCTGCCTGCCCCCGTGAACCGCAGACGCGCGCGGGAAAGCGCGAGCGAGAGGCGATCGGCCTGCACCGACGGCCCGGTCGCCGTGCGGAGCGCCGAGAGATGAGTCGCGCCCGACTGGTAACGCTCGATGAGCGCGTCGGCCTCCGCGCCCGTGAAATGACGTTTCGCCCCGAGGCGGGTCAGTTCATCCCACTCATCGCGGTGCGCTGCGGCAAAGGCGTCAATATCCATCTGATTAGATACTGGCATGTCGAGGGAGCCCGCCGCAGCAATCACACCCGCCGCCGTCGCCCCCTTCGCCGAAGAGGAGCTCATCACCGGCGAGGCCGTGGCGCTTGCCCTGCGACCCGCCGATTTCATCCTTCGCGCGGCGGGAGCGATCATCGACTGGGTCGTCTACCTTCTTGTCGTGTTCGGTGTCTTTTTCGTCATCTCGACGCCCCTCGTGTCGGAGCTCGTCGATGAAGCAACCCTCACAGCGATCACCGTCGCCATGCTCGTTCTGTGCGTTGTCGTCGTCCCCACCACCGTCGAAACCATCACGCAGGGTCGTTCGCTCGGCAAACTCGCCATCGGCGCTCGCATCGTCCGTGACGACGGCGGCGCCATTCGCTTCAGGCACGCCTTCATCCGGTCGCTCGTCGGCGTGATCGAGATCCTCATGACCCTCGGCGGCATCGCCACCATCACGGCGCTCTTGAACAGCCGATCGAAGCGGCTCGGCGACGTCATGGCCGGCACCTACAGCCAACACGAGCGCGTATCAAAGGCCACCCCGCCTGTGTTCGGTGTGCCGCTCGAACTCGTCGACTGGTCGGCGACAGCCGACGTTGCGCGGATGCCCGGTGGGCTCTCGCGCCGCATCGCCCAGTTCTTGCGTCAGGCCGATGGGCACTCCGAGCTTTCGCGCCAACGCCTCGCCCACGACCTTGCGAGCGAAGCGAGCCGCTTCGTCTCGCCGGTGCCACAGTGCGACGCCGAGATCTTCCTCGCGGGCGTCGCTGCGGTGCGGCGCGATCGTGAATACCGCGCGCTGCTCGACGAACGCGCACGCCTCGCGGCACTCGAACCGGTGCTCGGCGGGCTTCCGCACCGGTTCCCGGAGCGCTGACTGCCGCCGGTTGAGTAGCGAGGGACGAGCGTATCGAAACCACCACGCGAGCGATCCCGGGTTTCGATACAGCCCTCGCGGGCTTACTCAACCGGCGAGGCGAATCAGTACCGGTAGTGGTCGACCTTGTACGGGCCATCAACGCTCACGCCGATGTACGCCGCCTGCTCGGCACTGAGCCGTGTCAGCTTCACGCCGAGGGCATCGAGGTGGAGTCGCGCGACCTTCTCGTCGAGGTGTTTCGGCAGCACATACACGTCCCGCTCATAACGGTCGCCGTGGGCGAAAAGCTCGATCTGGGCGAGCACCTGGTTCGTGAACGAGTTGCTCATGACGAACGACGGATGCCCCGTGGCGTTGCCAAGGTTCATGAGGCGCCCCTCGCTCAGCAGCAGCACGCTCCGGCCGCTCGGCAGCCGCCATTCGTGCACCTGCGGCTTAATCTCGACGCACTCGGCACCCTCGAGGCGCTCAAGACCGGCGATGTCGATCTCGTTGTCGAAGTGACCAACGTTGGCGACGATCGCGAGATGCTTGAGCCCCAGAAGGTGCTCGACAGTGATGACATCCTTGTTGCCGGTGCCGGTGACGACAATGTCGACCTGGTCGATGACCGATTCGAGTGTCGTGACCTGGTAGCCGTCCATCGCGGCCTGCAGCGCGCAGATCGGGTCGACCTCGCTCACGATGACGCGAGCGCCCTGGCCCCGCAGCGCCTCGGCGGCGCCCTTGCCGACGTCGCCATAGCCGCAGACGAACGCCACCTTGCCGCCGATGAGCACATCGGTCGCCCGGTTGAGCCCGTCCGGGAGCGAGTGACGGATGCCGTACTTATTGTCGAACTTCGACTTCGTCACCGAGTCGTTGACGTTGATCGCCGCAAACTGCAGCTCCCCGCCGCGGGCGAGCTCGTAGAGGCGGTGCACCCCGGTCGTCGTCTCTTCCGTCACGCCCTGCAGCTCCGCCGCGATGCGCGTCCAGCGGTCGGCGCTCGACGTGAGCGAACGACGGAGGGTGTCGAGGATGACGGACCATTCGTGGCTGTCGCCCGACGCGGCATCCGGAACCACACCGGCGAGCTCGAACTCGCGCCCCTTATGCACGAGGAGGGTCGCGTCGCCGCCGTCATCGAGAATCATGTTCGGGCCGATCCAGTCGGCACCGGCGGCGGATGCTTCGGCGCTCCAATCGAAGATCTGCTCGGTGCACCACCAATACTCCTCAAGGCTCTCGCCCTTCCAAGCGAAGACCGGCACTCCGGCGGGAGACTCGGGGGTGCCTGTGCCGACGACGATCGCGGCGGCAGCCTCATCCTGGGTCGAGAAGATGTTGCAGCTCGCCCAGCGCACCCCAGCCCCAAGTGCGACAAGGGTCTCGATGAGCACGGCCGTCTGCACCGTCATGTGCAGGCTGCCGGCAATGCGGGCGCCGGCGAGTGGCTTCGCCTGGCCGAACTCCTCGCGCAGGGCCATGAGGCCCGGCATCTCATTCTCGGCGAGGCGAAGCTGGTGGCGGCCGGACTCGGCGAGGGACAGGTCGGCGACCTTGAAGTCAAAGGAAGGCATCCGACAATTCTCGCAGACCGCCACGAGGCTTTGCCTGCGGAGCGACCCGGCATCACGAGAATTCAGGAGATTCGCCTGCCTGGCCGAAGTACCGGGGACCGACCCGATCTCAGCGTGAGGATCTCCTGAATTTCCGAGGTCGCGAAGCTACTACTCGACGCGACGGAGCTACTACTCAGCGCGGATGAGGGCCAGCACCCGATCGCGCACGGTCGCCATCGCTGACTCGTCCTTCGCCTCGACGTTGAGCCGCAGCAGCGGCTCCGTGTTTGAGGGGCGCACGTTGAACCACCAAAACCCTGCCTCGGATGCCCCGCTCACCGTGAGTCCGTCGAGCTCGTCGAACTCGCCCTCCGTCGTGAAGGCGTCAACAATGCGCGTGTAGGCGCCCGGGATGTCGGTGACGGTCGAGTTGATCTCGCCACTCTGGAAGTAGGGGTTGAAGCGACGCGCAAACTCGGAGAGCGGGGCATCCTGCGTGCCGAACTCGGCGAGGAGGTGCATGGCCGCGAGCATGCCGTTGTCTGCACCCCAGAAATCTCTGAAGTAGTAGTGCGCCGAATGCTCCCCGCCGAAGATCGCGCCGGTCGCCGCCATCTCATCCTTGATGAGCGAGTGGCCGACCCGAGTGCGCACGGCGGTGGCCCCGGCATCTTCGATCATTTCGGGCACAATGCGGGAGGTGATGAGGTTGTGGATGACCGTGATCTCGGCCTCTGGTTCGGCGGCGCGGACACGGTCAATTTCGCGGAGGGCAACGACCGCCGCGACTGCGGACGGCGTGACGGGGTCTCCATGCTCGTCGACCACGAAGCAGCGGTCGGCGTCGCCGTCGAAGGCGAGACCGAGGTCGGCGCCGTGCTCGCGAACAGCGGCCTGCAGGTCGACGATGTTCGCGGGGTCGAGGGGGTTCGCCTCGTGGTTGGGGAACGTGCCGTCGAGCTCGAAATACAGGGGAATGATCTCGAGGGGTAGGCCGGGAAGGCCGGCGCTCGTGCCAAGCACCGCCGGCACGGTGAGACCCCCCATGCCGTTGCCCGCATCGACGACGACGCGAAGGGGGCGGATGCTCGAGAGATCGACGAGGTCTCTCAGGTATGCGGCATAGTCGGCGAGCACGTCGAGTTCACGCTGCGACCCCGGCGTCTCGACGGACTCGATACCGTCGCGGAGGTACGCGGTCGCGCGGTCGCGGATGCCCTTGAGCCCCGTGTCGAAGCTGATGCCCTGGGCCCCGGCGCGGCTGAACTTGATGCCGTTGTAGGTCGCGGGGTTGTGGCTTGCGGTGAACATCGCGGCCGGCGCATCGAGGCTGCCGGAGGCGAAATAGGTCTCGTCGGTCGAGCAAAGTCCGATGAGTACGACATCGGCGCCGCGCGCACGGGCCCCCTTCGAGAAGGCTGCAGCGAAGGCGGGTGAGGAATCGCGCATGTCGTGGCCGACGATGATGTCGCCGCCCGCAGCATCCACCTCGTCGACGAATGCGGCGCCGAGCGCCGCGACAACCTCATCGGTGAGCTGACTGCCGACCAGCCCTCGCACGTCGTAGGCCTTAATGAACGGTGCGAGGTCGATCGGGGTGGAGGCGCTCATGCCCCCAAAGCTACATGACGGATGACCTGCCACCCCTGCGGCGCCGAGAGCCGCTCAGAGTGCCGCTCGCAGAGGTCGTAGCTGTGCGGCTCCGCCTGCCTGCTGAGCGGGCCGAGCACCGCCATCGAGTCGCGGTAATCGTAGGTGAGCGTGGAGACCGCGGTGCTCGCACACGCGACCTTGCTGCAGGGCCGTCCATCCATTTGGCACCAGCCTAGACTGGCCATATGCCCAGAACCCGCAGCACACGCGCATCGAAGCGCGGCGGCGGTCGGGATCGTCACGGACGTGGCATCCGCGCCTCGGTGTCCGGCCCATACCTGCCCCCGCTGCGCACCCGCCTCGACGTCTTCGACATGACTGTCGCGTCGGCGGCTGGCTATCTCAAAGACCTGTGGCCGGATGAACTCGCCGAAGCCCGCTTCGAGGTCGCCGCGGTGCCGGGGGCGGCGGGGCTGCGGGGTGGCGTCGCACGGTGGAGCGTGTTTCCGAACCAGCGACGCATCGTGCTCTATCGTCTGCCGATCGAGCGGCTCGCACGCCTGCACCGGGATGACGAGTTGCACCGGCGCATGGTGATCGAGAGCTGCGTCTTTCGCGCCGTCGCCGAGCTGCTCGGCAAAGACCCGTGGGAACTCGCACCGGATCGCTTTCGCCACATTTAGCCGCGCCGGCTCAGGTCACGTGAGCTCAGGGGTAGACGACGATCGGGCTCGAACTCGGCGCCCTGGGGCTCACGGTGTGCGCCGCGATGGTGCCGTCTCCTCGAAAGCCGATATTCGCCGCAATGCCTTCAGCCCCGCTGAGACCGTAAGTGACACCGGCGGCGACCGTGAGATACACCCCGCCACCCGCTGGGATTTCGATCGTGCGCTCGGCGTCCCCGCGTGAGAGCACCACCTCGGCGGCCTGGTCACCCGTATTGACAAGGTTGAGCACGGGGTTCGTGCCGCGCGCGACAGCAACGAGCGCATCGTCATCGAGCTGCTCGACCGCCGAAAGCCACACGAAGTCGTTTTCGCCGTCATCGTTGACGTTTGCGGTGCGCACGCCGGCGACGATCGGCACGTCTGACGTGATCGTGGCGGCATAGCTTCCGGGCTCGAACTCGGCGATCGGGAGTTCGGTGACGCGCCCAGGGTCGAGCGTCACGCTGATGTCAATGGGCTCCCCCACCGCCTCGCCGCCCGCCTCAGCGAGCGGCACCATGGTCACAGTCGCGTGAGCCTGCTCCTCACCGGGCACAAAGAATCTGAGAGCGGCGTTGAGGTCGAGGTAGTCCTCCCCCGTGATCGCCGCCTCGAGGGTTTCGTGGTCGGCGAATTCGATGCCGGGGATGGTGAGTTCAGTCGACGGGGACGTCGCCGCCGTCACGATGTCGATGCCGCCGGGCTCGAGCGTGCGCACGGTGGACTGCTGGAGGGTCGCGACGACGAGGGCTCCGTCGCTCTCCACGCGCACGACCGGGCTCGCAAGCCCAGGGGCGAGCCCCGCGAGCGAGTAGACCCTCTGCTCGCCCGGTGGGATCGCGATACCGGAGGTTCCGGGTGCGCTCACGGCACCGGCATCCGAGTACACCGTGATGTCGATGGTCGCGGTGACCTCACCGGGATTGACGACGGTGAGGAGGGTCGTCCGCCCTGTCGTCGTGGCACCGCCAACGAGCCACGTGTCATCGCGCGGCTCAAGGCATTCGGCCGCGGCCGAGCCGACGAAGTCGCCGCTTGCAACGGTCTGGGCCTGGCTCCCAGCGAGGAGCGCGCCGTCGCCGTCAGCATCGGCAAGGCTCAGGATGTCTGCCCCTGCCCCGTTGTCGCTCGAGGCAACCGTCTCGTCTGCGTCGCCGTCGCTCACGCCGATCGTGAGCGTCGGGTCGCCGAGCGGTGACGCGGTGGTGGCCTGCGCCCCGCTGTCGTCTCCGAGCCGCAGGAGGGGCCCGGCACAGACACGCTGTTGCGATGCCTCCGCGGGAGTCACCGTGACCGCTGGCGGTTCGGCAGACACCGTTGGTAGAGGGAGAACGATGGCAGCCGCGAGCACGGCGACCGCGATCGCGAGACCGATCAGGCCCGTGACGAGCCGCGCCGAGACGATTGCGGCGCCCTTGAGCGTGCGCGGCGCCTTGGGCACTTCGGGCTCCGGATCGTCGTACCCGGCGTCGAGCCCGGACTCCCACACGGGGGCCGGGGTCGCCGAGAGATCGATGTCGCCAGTTCCGTCACTATCCCGCCCGGCACTCCCGCTGCTGCCGGGCGTCGTGTGGTCGTCGCGTGGCTCAGTCATCGGTTTCCTCATCAAATGTCGTTGCCGGCTCGTCGCCGAGCGACTGCGCGCGCGGCTTGCGACGGCGCTGCGTCGGCACCGCAAGCAGCAGCACGATGAGCGCAATCGCGCCCTGCACCGCGAGCAGGATGCGCCCCTCGAGGGTGTCGATATTGCCGACCCTCGTCTCGAGCGTGTCGGCAGGCGGCTCGGCCACCCGCCACAGCATGCCCAGGGCGGTGTCGCCGACGGAGGTCAGTTCTACCTTGCCGTCGAGCGAGTCGGTCGTGCGCTCTGCGACAGCGTCGGCGGCGCGCTGCTCCTCCTGAGTGAGGCCTGCCGGGGGGTCAGCGAGCACGATGAACCCCGCAAAGAGCTCTTCGAGATCATCGGAGGGGTCATAGTCTCCGCGCGATGCGAGATTGCCGACGAGCCGTGCGAGTGTCTGCTCGTCATCGCTGAGGGTCGCCGCCGTGGCATCCAGTGTCGACTGGGCATCGAGGGTTGCTCCTGTGCCTCGCTGCAGGGTCGCGAGGAGCGCCCCTTCGCCGGTCGGGGTGAGCACAATCGTGCCGATCTGTGGCGAGGTGCGGGCCTCCGCATCGACGACGGCGGGGACAAGCCGGCCATCGGTGGCGCGGATGTCGGCGGTGCCGAGGTGCATGGCGAGCAGCAGCGGCACAGAAACCGCGAGCGTCGTAAATGAGACGACAACGCCCGCGATGCCAGCGAGGCGGCTCCGTCGATCGGCAGCCTCGAGCCCTTCGAGTGCGACGATGAGCGCTCCGATCAGCCCGAGCCAGAACAGGCTGAGACCGCTGCCAGACCACACCGACACGGTGCTATCACCGAGCGCAACGACGGCGATCCGGGTCGAGAGCACGGCGGTGGCAAACCCCAGGAAGGCGAGCGCGAGTGACGGCACGGCACGCCGGGTGCCGGGAAACACGAGGGAGAGAATCGCGAGGATGCCGATGGGCGCCAGGAGCACGGCGGCGATGACGTGTGCGCTGCCGTGCGGGAGGCCGAGCTGCGCAACGACACTCGCCCAACCGTTGAGCCCCTCCGAGGCGCTCACGAGGGCCATGTGCCAGCCGGAAGTGGCCCCGGCGGCCGATGGAGCCCCAGGGTCGGCGAGAAGGGCGAGGGGTGTGCCGCGCTGAATCTGCTCGATCACGAGCGGCGCATACAGCACGGCGGCGAGCACCGGGATGCCGATGAGCCGGCCGAGCCCTCGCGGGTTCGCCACCATCCAGGCAATCCAGGCGATGAGAAGGGCCGGCACAAGCACGGGGGTGCTTGCCGCGATGACGGCGAACAGGAGCGCGGCGACGGCGGCCGCCGAGACCGAGCGGGCACCCTTGATGGCCGAGAGCACGAGCCACGGCAGGAGGATGTGCGAGATCACGGCACCGAGGTGCCCCGTCATGAGGCTCGAAAGGAAGGATGGGGCCACGGCCCACACGATTGCGGCGACGAGCGGGATCCACCGCACGGAGGTGAGCCTGCGCGCCGCGAACCAGGCGGTGACGGTTGCGAGCGGCATCGCCGCGATGAGGAGCGCGACCATGCTGTGTGACGGCGACCAAAAGGTGAGGGTGCCGAGCACGGCGAGCACCGCGGCGAATGGGTCGGCTGGCCCGCTGAAGCCGGTGCCAATCTCGCGCCAGCCGATGCCGACGTTGGCCCAGAGTTCGCCGATGCTGGCGCTGAGGGGAAGGAGCCCGCCGCCGGAGACGGCACTCGCGGCAAGGATCGGCCCGAACGCAATGATGCTCGCGATCGCCGCAAAGACGGCAACCCACAGCCCGCCACCACCGAGGTAGCCGATCTTCGCCGGCTCGGCGGCTGCCGAGGCGGCGAATACTTCTCTGGCCTGCCCTCGCCGCTCTCGCATCTCGGCCGCCGTCACCCGAAGCGGCGCAATGGCAGCCCAGCCCACCCGCTTCGAGCGGGCGAGGGTGCGCCTGGCGCGAGCGACCGAACTGTCGAGGGCAGCGGCGATCGCCGCGGCAAACTCCCCTGGAATGCGAGACGGATGCTTCGCCAAAAGGTGCCAGAGGCTGCGGAGGAAGGCGAGCGGCACAAGGCTGAGCCAGTGCAGCGGCACCGCGAGCGATGGCGCGTAGACGAGACGTCGGTGGAGCTGCGCGGTGCGCGCGAGCCGCGCCCGGCGGGTGGCACTCATGCCGGGGCGGTCGAACTCTGCTGGGCCGCCAATCGCAGCAACCTTGGCGCCGGGCACGACGATGACCCGATGCCCCGCGAGGCGGGCCCGCACGCAGAGGTCGAGCCCCGCGTCGATGCCCGGCAGGCCGGGATCGAAGCCGCCGATCGCCTCGAACACCGATCGACGCACGAGCATTCCGCTCGCCGCGACGCCGAGGACGTCCTCCGTGATGTCGTGCTGCGCCTGGTCGAGCTCATTCTCCACGAGCGCCACCGACGCCCCGCGTGAGGTCATCGACTCTCCGAAGTCGAGGATGACATCCTGCCGCGCCCAGTCCATGACCTTCGGCCCGGCGATCGCTACCGAGGGTGCAATTTCGACGGCGGCGAGCAACTGTTGCAGGGCACGCGGGTGCGGCGCACCGTCGTGGGCGAGCAGCCACAGCCACTCGGCATCCGGATCGTCTGAGGCACCACCGTCGACGGCGTGGGCGACGGCGGCACCAAAGGTCGAGGATGCGCGGTGCGGCAGCGAAAGGAGCTGGCTGGGGTGTGCCGAGGCGAGAATCGACTGGGTCGCATCGCTCGAGGCGACATCAACCGCGATCAGACGATCGGGGCGTTGCGTCTGGGCGGCGAGGGCCGCGAGGGTGCGCTCAAGGAGGTCGCCTCCATTGCGGGCGACGAGCACGACGGTGACTCTCTGGCGCATTTGTTCGAGACTACGTGCTGCTCACGGCGCGGACTCCGAGACACGCAGGCGCGTCGAGAGTCGCGACAGGATGCCGCCAGGAGGTGCCGCCAAGCGCAATGGCCAGCCGAGTGCTGAGACGGCTCGGCGCTTAGACGGCGCGCTTGCGAAGCTTGCGGCGCTCGCGCTCGGAAAGCCCACCCCAGATGCCGAAGCGTTCGTCGTTTGCCAGTGCGTATTCGAGGCATTCGACGCGGACCTCGCACGAGGTGCAGATCTTCTTGGCGTCGCGCGTGGAACCGCCCTTTTCGGGAAAAAAGGCCTCTGGGTCGGTCTGCGCGCAGAGCGAGTCCGCCTGCCAGGCGAGGACGTTGTCTTCGTCGTCAATGCGGGGGCGGCGAACCCCCGGAACGCCGAGGGAGACGGGATCGACAAACCAATCGTCGGGAACACCCCGTTGTAGGTCCGGCGCCATATCACACTCTCCCCTCGGCCCTGCGTGCGACTTGCGCAGAAAACGCATTGGGATAATTACACCTGTGTAGTTCGCCGGAGTCAAGTCGCAAATCGTAAAGCCTCAATCGATCATCGAGGGTTGCGGCGCGCCCAGACTCCCTCGCGATCTGGATCGTCTCGACCATATTCGCGTGTCGGCACCCGCCGCAGTCCATCGCGCGCCACTTGCCATGCCGTTGCCGTGATGGCCGCCGCAGCGACGATCCCGATTCCTATGATTTCCATGGCAGTAACGCTACGAACTTGCAATTTCTGCCGCGAGTGGCAGACTTGCCAGTGTTCGGCACATTCGTGCCAAACGTCCGAAGCCTCGCCAGGAGAACACCGTGTTGAAGAAAATCGTGCTCCTCGCCATCCCGAGCGTGGCCCCCTTCGAGTTCGGGGTGGTCTGCGAGGTGTTCGGGGTCGACCGCAGCGCGATGGGCGGCCCGAACTTCGATTTCTCGATCGTGACCGCCAACCCTGGCCGCGTGCCGACCAATATGGGCTACGACATGGTCATTGATGATGACCTCACTGCCGCCGCCGATGCCGACCTCATTGCCGTGCCGGCACACAGCATCGGCAACTACGACCCCGCCCTCATCGAGGTCGTCCAGGCCGCCGAACGGCGCGGGGCCTGGGTGCTCAGCGTGTGCAGCGGGGCGTTCTTGCTCGGCGCCGCCGGCATCCTCGACGGCCGGCGCAGCACCACACACTGGATGTACACGTCGCAGCTCGCCGCCGAGTTCCCTGGCACCGAGGTCGATCGCGACGTGCTCTTCGTTGACGACCGCCACGTTGTCACGGGCGCCGGCACCGCCGCCGGCATCGACGCAGCGCTCCACGTGGTGCGCACCGAGCTCGGCGCGACCGCCGCCAACATCATCGCCCGCCGCATGGTGGTGCCACCCCAGCGCGACGGCGGCCAAGCCCAGTTCATCGGCAACCCCGTCGCGGAATGCTCGAGCGACTCGTTTGCGGCGATCGCCGACTGGATGCTTGAGCACCTCGACGAAGACCTCACGGTGGCGCAATTGGCACGGAAGGCGCTCATGTCGCCTCGCACGTTCGCCCGCCGCTTCCGCGCCGACATGGGCGCGACCCCCGCCGCCTGGCTCAATCGCCAGCGCCTGCTCCGGGCTCAGCAGATGCTGGAGCAGGGCGACCGGGGGCTCGAGTCGATCGCCGCTTCGTGCGGCTTCGGCACCGCCGCCGTCATGCGGCACCACTTCGTGAAGACACTGCAGACCACACCGACCGCCTATCGGCGCACCTTCGGGCCGCGCGCGGCTGGCTGAGCATCCGCCGCGACGTGCCGGGTTAGACGGCTGCCGCCACCACGAGTTCGGCGCTGGCGCCGGCCGCCACGACCGCATCCTCACCCGCGGAGACGTAGAGTGCGTCCCCTCTCGCGAGTTGCACGGTGTCGCCGTCGGCGCGCACCGACCCCGCACCCGCCGTGCAGAGCACAATCGACCGGGGTGCGGCCAGATGCGATGCGCCGTTGCGCACGCGCACCAGCTCAAAACCGACCTCAGCGGGCCTGAACGCGTCGACGCCAGCACCCACCTCGGTCGGCGTGATCAACGGCACGGGGCGCGGCCTGAAGTCGAGCACCGAAAGGAGTTCTGGCACATCGATGTGCTTGGGCGTCAGCCCGCCACGAAGCACGTTGTCTGACGCCGTCATGAGTTCGACACCGAAGCCGGCGAGGTACGCGTGGATGTTGCCCGCCGGCAAAAACAGGGCCTCCCCGCGCGCAAGCGACACGCGGTGCAGCAGCAGGGCGACGACCACACCGGGGTCTGCCGGGTACTCGGCCGCGAGCATCCGCACCGTATCGGCCGCTGCACCGGGTGCCCGCTGCGCCAGCGCGGTCGCGCGGTCGACGAGCGCGTCGGCACCATCGCCCCTCGTGAGCAGCCACTCAAGCACCGTTTCGAGCGGCTCCGACACAACGCGGTCGGCGAACGCGGTCACAATGTCGTCGTCGCCGGCGAGCTCGCGGATCGCCACCGCCGACTCCGCAGGATCGCGGAACCCGCAGAGCGCATCGAAGCGCTCGCTCACCGCAACGATGATCTCCGGCTTCGGAAACGGGTCGCGATAGTTGCGGTGCGGCGCATCGAGCGGGATGCCGTCGCCATTCTCACGCTCGAACCCCGCGCGCGCCTGCTCCGCGGTCGGGTGCGCCTGCAACGAGAGCGGCGTTTCGGCAGCGAGCAGCTTGAGGAGGAACGGGAGCGCGGACTCTGCACCCGCGCCCTCGGATGCGAGCACCTCGGCGAGCGTCGATGGAAGGCCCGCGGCATCCGAGCCGACGACCAGCGTGGGGCTGCCCGGGTGGGTGCCGAGCCAGAGTTCCGCCTCGGGCTCACCCGACGGCTCGACGCCCCGGAACTCGGCGATCGCCGTGCGGGAGCCCCACGCGTATGCGCGCGGAACATTCGTGATGCGCAACAACATCGACAACACCTCGGGCAATCGCTTGACGGCAGGCTACAAACACCCGCGAATCGGGCGCAATGCGGGTTAGACCAAAGTACCAAGCGCTTTGGGCGGGCCCGACGGCGAGCCTAGGCTCAACGCGACCTGCCCGGCACCAACCCGCACCGCGGGCCACGTCGCCTGGGCCGACCGACACCCACCGGAGACACCATGGCTTTCGAACCCCTCGCCGCCGACTTTTACGGCTTCGAGTCCACGCTCACCGAGCAGGAGAAGGACTACCTCGCGACACTGCGTCAGTGGCTCGAGCGTGACATCAAACCCATCGTCAACGACCACTGGAACCGCGCCGAGTTCCCCACCCAGCTCATCGCCGGCATCGCAGAGCACCGTGTCGCCGGTCTCGCCTGGGAGGAAACCCGGGCGTTCGAAAACTCGGCGGTCTTTCGGGGCTGGGTTGCGATCGAACTCTCCCGCATCGACGGGAGCGTGAGCACCTACGTCGGCGTGCACAACGGACTCGCGATGGGTGCGATTGCCGAGTGCGGCAGCGAGGCACAGCGCGCAGAATGGCTGCCCCGCATGGCGGCGGGCGAGATCATCGGCGCCTTCGGTCTCACCGAGCCGCTCAGCGGCAGCGACAGCGCGCAGGGCCTCCGCACGACCGCGCGCCGCGACGGCGAGCAGTGGGTGCTCAACGGTGAGAAGCGGTGGATCGGCAACGCGACCTTCAGCGACATCGTCGTCATCTGGGCGAAAGACGTCGAAGACGGCCAGGTGAAGGGCTTCATCGTACCCACCTCGACCCCCGGCTACAGCGCCACCAAAATCGAAAACAAGCAGAGCCTCCGCATGGTGCAAAACGCCGACATCGTGCTCACCGACGTCGTCGTGCCGCACGCCCTGAAGCTCGAGCGCGCCAACAGCTTCAAGGACACGGCCCGCGTACTGCGCGCAACAAGGGCGGATGTCGCGTGGGGCGCCGTCGGCATCGCAATGGGTGCCTACGAGGCCGCCGTGAAGTATGCGAACGAGCGGGTGCAGTTCGGCAAGACAATCGGCAGCCACCAGCTCGTGCAAGACCTGCTCGTGAAGAGTCTCGGCAACATCACCGCCTCCCTGTCGATGTGCATGCGCATCTCCCAGATGAGCGACGAGGGCACCCTGGGCGACGAGCATTCGGCACTCGCGAAGGCGTTCACGACGAGCCGGATGCGCGAAACCGTCGCCTGGTGCCGCGAAGTGCTCGGCGGCAACGGCATCGTCACCGACTACGACGTCATGCGGTTCTTCGCCGACGCCGAGGCCTACTACTCCTACGAGGGCACGCGCGAGATGAACACCCTCATCGTCGGCCGGGCGATCACGGGCAAGGCCGCCTTCGTCTGAGCAGGGGCCCGCCCGACAAACGTCCGGCACCACCCGCAATAGGATCGACTCCATGCTCCGCACCGCACCCTCACCGTCGCGCGGTGTCGAAGTCTTCGCCACGCTGGGGCTCTTCACCCTGCTCGCGGGCGATGCCTGGCGCAACACGATCTCGTGGGTGGGCTGGGGGGTTGTCGCCGCGGCGCTGGTGATCGTTGGCGGTGTCATGCTCGCTCGTCGTCGCCGCGACATCCGGCCAGACAGCATGCCGTATCCCCTGCTCGCATTCCTCGTGCTGGCAACGCTTTCGATTGCCTGGTCGGCCTACCCCGAGTGGTCTGCGCTCGGCGTGCTCGTCCAGTGGTTGACGACGGCGGGTGCCGCCCTGCTTGCGCTCACCCTCGACTGGCGGGCGTTCTTGCGGGTGCTCGCGCGCACCGTCAAACTCATCCTCGCGCTCTCGATCGTCTTCGAACTGTTCGTCGCCGTGGTCGTGCGCGAACCGGTGTTCGCGTTCTTCACCGACTGGAAGGTCGATGAGGTGCCGATCACCTACGCGTGGTCCCGCGGCGAGGTATTCGAGGGCGGCCCCATCCAGGGCATCGTTGGCAATGCGAGCACCCTTGGCTTCATCGCCCTGATCGGCGTCATCGCGTTCAGCATCCAGTGGTGGGTCGACCGTGACCTCGTGCCATTCGACGACCCGCGTGCAGCGGATGCCACCACCCCGCGTCGCCGCAGCGTGACCACGATCGCGTGGCTGGTGCTCGCGGTGGCGACGGTAGCGCTCACCGGCTCCGCGACTATCTTTGCCGCGCTCGCCGCTGCTGTGCTCGTGGTGGCGCTCGTGTGGCTGGTGCACCGTGTTCCGATCGGAGCGGCGCGGCTCACGCTGGGGAGTGCGCTCCTGCTGCTCGCTACGGGCGCCGTCACGGTTGCCGTCATCATGAGCGAGCAGCTGCTCTCCGCCCTGGAACGCAGCGGCGTGCTCACTGGGCGGCTCGACATCTGGCGCATCGTCGCCGACCTCGCCTCGGAGCGCCCCGTCGCCGGCTGGGGGTGGGTGAGCTATTGGGTGCCGTTTGTCGAACCGTTTGACGGGCTCGTCATTCGCAACGACACGGAGCAGCTGCACGCCCACAACGCGTGGCTCGACGTCGTTCTTCAGCTCGGCCTCATCGGCCTCATTGTGTTCGGCGCGCTCGTGGTCTCGGTCGCGACCCGCACGTGGTTTATCGCGCTCGACGGGGCATCCGCATCACGGCGTGGCGACCGGGCGCTCGCCCTGCTGCCGATCCTGCTCCTCACGGCGCTCATCGTGCAGAGCTTCGCCGAGAGCCGGTTGCTGCTCGAGTACGGCTGGTTGCTGCTGAGCTATCTCGCGTTCGCAACCCGACGACCGGCGGTCACGATCGACGGCCCAGAGCGCTGGATGCCTCGACGCACGCCGGTCGAGTAGCGAGCGCCAGCTCAGCGAGCGATATGGCGGCGCTGCTCCTCGAGATCAGCATCGACCATCATCTCGATGAGCTGACGGAAGTCGACAGTGGGAGTCCACCCGAGCACCTCGCGTGCCTTCGCGGGGTCGCCGACGAGCAGGTCTACCTCGGCGGGGCGCATGAAGCGCGGGTCTTGCGTGACGTGCTTGGCCCAATCGGTGATGCCAACCCGGGCGAAGGCGACATCGAGGAGCGTGTGGATCGTCTGGGTCTCGCCCGTCGCGATCACATAGTCGTCGGCCTCAGGCTGCTGCAGCATCCGCCACATCGCCTCGACGTAGTCACCAGCGAAGCCCCAGTCGCGGCTCGCGTCGAGGTTGCCGAGCGCGATGGTCTCTTGCAGTCCGAGCGAGATCCGCGCAACAGCCTGGGTGATCTTGCGCGTCACGAACTCCGGCCCACGGCGAGGCGATTCGTGATTGAAAAGGATGCCCGATGAGGCATGCATGCCGTAGGACTCGCGGTAGTTGATGGTCATGTAGTGCGCGTAGACCTTCGCGACACCGTAGGGCGAGCGGGGCCACAGGAGGGTCGACTCGCGCTGAGGAACCTCCTGCACCTTGCCGAACATTTCCGAGCTGGAGGCCTGATAGAAGCGGACCTTCGACACGTCGTCGCCAGCCCAGAGCCGCGTGGCCTCGAGCATGTTGAAGGCACCCTTGCCCGTGACATCCGTCGTCATAGACGCGTTCTCCCACGAGTACGCAACGAACGAGATTGCGCCGAGGTTGTAGACCTCGTCTGGCTGGGAGGTTTCGAGCGCCCGCATGAGGCTCGGCAGGTCGGTGAGGTCACCGAAGATCAGCTTCGTGTCGGGGAGGATGCGCCGCACCGTGTCGAGCTTCGGGTTGTTCTGCCCGCGAACGAGGCCGTACACCTCGTACCCCTTCGAGGTCAACAGCTCACCCAGGTAGAGGCCGTCCTGGCCTGTGATTCCTGTGATGAGTGCGCGCTTCATCGGTATGTTCCTCCGCGGAGATTGTGGGGTGTGACTCGGATTGGGTCGCCTAACTCTACACGCGGGGCCCCGACGGATGCCGTAGCCTGAATGCCCCATGGGATCCCAACCGCGAGCACACTTCATCCCTGACGCCGGCTGGGCGTTTCTCGGGTCTGCCGCGTTCGCAAAGGCCGCGACCCTCGCCACCCTCGGCACCGTCTTCTTCGCCTACCCCATCACCGCGATGATCGGCTGGTGGGGCTATGGTGCCATGCTCGCCACGATCGCGGTGCTCGGTGCCGGGTCACTCTGGGTGCGGCGCGGCGAGCTCGAATGGCACGGGATGCTGCCGATCTCGCTCCTCATCTTCGTCGGGTGGAGTGCCCTGTCGATCCTGTGGAGTCAATACAACTGGTCGTCGCTTGGCGGCATCGCCTATCAGCTGGTCGTGGCCTTTCTCGGGGTGTTCATCGCGCTGAGCCGAGACCTGCTGCAGCTTGTGCGCGCGGTTGGCGACGTGCTGCGGGTCGTGCTCGCGTTCTCGCTCATGGCCGAGGTGTTTGCCGGGCTGCTCATCGACATGCCGATCCCCTTTCTCGGCATCTCAGGCAATCTCGACCAGGGCGGGCCGCTCGAAGGCCTGCTCGGCACCCGCAACCAGTTCGGTGTCGTCGCAGCGATCGCCGTCATGACCTTCTTCGTGGAGCTCGCAACTCGCTCGGTGAGTCGCTGGGTGTCGGCGACGTCGCTCGGATTCGCGCTCCTCATCGTCACGCTGACCCAGTCCCCCGTCACCGCCGGGGTGCTCGGCGTGCTCATCGTCGCAACCGGGGTGCTCTTCGGAATTCGTCGAGCGGGCGAACCGCTCCGGCGCATCCTCAACCTCGCGCTCGTCATCACGCTCGGCTTCGGGCTCGCAATCGCGTGGATTGCGCGCGGCACCGTCATCCAGCTGCTCAACGCCGGCAGCGAATTCGAGCTGCGGTACACCCTCTGGGTGCAGGTGCTTTCGCTCGCCCAACTCAACCCCATCCAGGGTGCCGGCTGGGCCGGGATCTGGCCACGCGACATCCCGCCGTACTCCTGGTTTCTGGTGGCGGGGCGTGAGCACGCCTCCGCGCTCAACGGCTTCGTCGATGTGGTGTTCCAGCTCGGGCTTGTCGGCCTCATCGCCTTCGTCGCCCTCCTGGGCCTCGCTCTGGTGCGTTCGTGGCTGCTCGCGACGCGGCGGCGCACCATCACGTATGTGTGGCCTGCGCTCGTGCTGCTGGTGCTCGCGACGACGACCCTCGCCGAGAGCACTATCCTCGTCGGCTTCGGCTGGCTCACCCTCGTCATGTGCGCCGTCATGGCGTCGCGCAACCTGAGTTGGCGCACGAGACTGCCTCGGGATGGTGCATCCGGCCTCTGAGGCGCTGTCGGTGGAGGTCAGGCCGTGTGCGCCTGCCAGGCCGACCGCACGATGTCGTCGAGTCCGTGCTTCGCCTGCCAACCGAGCACCTCGCGGATGCGACTCGGGTCAGCGATGAGCTTCGGTGGGTCGCCAGCGCGGCGCGGCACCACCTCGGGATCGAGGTCGCGGCCAGACGCGCGGGCGATCGCATCGATCACCTCGCGCACACTGCTTCCTTGCCCGGTGCCGACATTGAACACGGATGCGACAGGCTCAGCATCCTCGGCGCGACGGGCCTCGAGGTGGTCGAGCGCGACGAGGTGGGCTTCGGCGAGATCGAGCACATGGATGTAATCGCGGATGCAGGTGCCATCTGGCGTCGCGTAGTCGTCGCCGAAGATGCGCGGCTGCCCGCCCGCATCGAGCCGCTGGAACACCATGGGCACGAGGTTCTGCACCGCGGTGTCGCCGAGATCGGGCCAGCCGGCACCCGCGACGTTGAAGTAGCGGAGCGAGGTCGCCGAGATGCCGAGGGGGGCAACGGATGCCGCGAGCAGCTGTTCGCCGATGAGCTTCGTCTGGCCGTACGGGTTGATGGGCAGGGTCGGCGCATCCTCCGCAACACTCGCGGTCGCCGGCTCGCCGTAGACGGCGGCGGACGACGAGAACACGACCCGATTCACGCCACTGCCTTCGATCGCGCTGAGCACGTTCGCGAGCGATCCGATGTTCTGCGAGTAGTACCAGGCGGGTCGCTGCACCGATTCGCCGACCTGTTTGCGGGCCGCAAAGTGGATGACCGAATCGACGGAATGCTCGTCGATGAGGGCACGGACGGCGGTCGGGGCGGCATCCGTCGCGAGGTCGATCTGCAAGCTCGGGAAGCCCTCCATACGACTCGACACGCCATTGCTGAGGTCGTCGACGATGACGACCCCGGTGCCGCGATCGTGGAGGAGCCGCACAACGTGGGAGCCGATGTAGCCGGCCCCTCCGGTGACGAGCACGCTCATGGTGTCTTCTCTCTCATGATCTTCATTCCATCATGGGCAGGCTGGAGCAGGTCGCGGAGCACATCTAGGGTGCCCTGGCTCGAGAGTCTGCGGTAGGAGCCGGCGCGGTGCTCGCGCAGCACTGGGCCAAGCCTGGCAAGCCGGCGGCGGGGCAGGGCGGCGCGCACACGGTCGAATCGGGCGCGGTCGTGTGCTGCGGCCACACGAGCGGGGTCAACCGGCAAGGTTTCGAGCTGCACGGCGAGCGCCTCGGCGCGGCGCGCAAGTCGCTCATAGCGGTCGCCACGCTCTTCGAGCATCCGGCCGATGCGATACCGCAGGGTCGGTTTGGTGGCCCCGATCTGGTTGCCGCCGTGCTGGCGGTAGTCGATGAGTCGCTCATCGAGCAGCTCGACCTCGCCGGTCGCCGCAGCGATGATCGCGAGCCATTCGTCGTGCACCCACGAGGGGGGCACCGGCAGCGCCCGGTCGAGCAGCGTCGCCCTGAGCATCACCGTCGCCCCCGTCACAAGGTTGCGGCGCAGGTTCGCCTCGAACGCGTGGCCTGCGGCAATCTGGTTGCGCTCGGCACCTGAGACCCAGAGCGCGTCGAGCAGACCGACACCGAGTGGGCTTCCGTCGCCCGAGACGAGTTCGGCGTCGCTGTGCTGCAGCAGGAGAGCAGGTCGGCGCTCGAACGAGACTGCCGCGCGTGCGAGTCGATCGGGATGCCACACATCGTCTTGGTCGCTCAACGCGATGAGCTCACCGGTGCACGCGGTGAGCGCCCGGGCAAAATTCGCGGCGACACCGAGTCGATTCCCCGGCTCGAGGATGCGAAGTGCAATGCCATCGCCGAGGTCATCGTGTCTGCCGCGAATGATGTCGAGGGTTGCATCAGTAGAGCCGTCGTCGGCGACAACCAGTTCGTCGGGTCGCCGTGACTGCGTGAGGATGCTGCCTACCTGCTCGGCGATGAACCGCTCACCGTTGAAGGTGGCCAGCGCCACGGAGATGGTTGTCACCCGGTCGAGCCTAGCGGCGCGACCCCGCCGCTAGCATTGGGCGCATGCCTCGCGTCTTCGTCAACCTGCTCCAGTCGACGGGAACGAAGGGGGGCATCGAGATCTATGCCCGCGAGCTCTACCAGCGACTCGGCGAGCGACCCGGCGGGTTCGAGTTCGTGGGCTACGCGAGTTCGGAGCTCATGCAGCGCGACCACTCCTGGTTTCCCGGCGAGATGATCGATTCTGGCGTGAGCGGCGAGAACCGCTTCAGCTGGGCCTACGGCGAGCTGTTTAAGGTGGGGCGCGCTGCCCGCGCTGCTGGCGCCGACCTCATCCACGGGCCGGCGATGTTCGGCCCGCTCAACCCGTCGGTGCCGGTCGTCATCTCGGTGCACGACCTGCTCTATTTCTCGCATCCGGAGCTCATGCAGACCAAGCTCTTCACCGGCCCGGTCAAGTGGATGGAACGCCAGGGCGCTGCGAGGGCGTCGCGCCTCATCACCATCAGCGAGTACTCGGCGAGCGCCATCCGCCGCTACCTCAAGTTTGCCGACGACCGCATCGACGTGATCCCACTCGCGGGGCGCACGTCAGGTGCCGCGGCCGGCACTGGCACGACGCGGCGCACCGACCTGTTTCTCGCGATCGGCCAGCGCAGCCCGTATAAGAACTTCGAGACGGTTGTCCGCGCCTGGGCTCAGATCCCCGCCGAGCAGCGGCCCCGACTCGTGATTACGGGCAGCCACGGCGAGGACCCGCTGATTCCGCTCGTGCGCGAGCTGGGGCTCGAAGCGTGGGTCGACCTCAAAGACTGGGTTTCGACCGAAGAACTCGCGACCCTGTTCGCGACGGCGACCGCCCTCATCGATTCGACCCTCGCGACCGGCTTCTCGTTGCCGACCCTCGAGGCGATGGCGATCAGCCTGCCCGTCATCCTCGCCGACACCGAGGTGTTCAGGGAGGTGGGGGCGGATGCCGCTGACTACTTCACTGCGGGCGACCCGGTCGATCTTGCCCGCGCCGTCGTGCAGCTCAGCGGCGACCCCGCGCGGCAGCACGAACTCACGAGCCTCGGGTTGCAGCGCGCGGCCCAGTTCTCGTGGGAGCGGGTCGCCGAAGCGACGCTCGCGTCATTCACAAAGGCACTACAACACCCCGCCGGCTGACGGTCAGGACAGGGCAGCGAGCGTGTCGTACACGAGGTCTATGCCGGGATGCACCGGGTAGTGGTGGTTGCCGACGAAGAGCCCATCGACATGCACCTTGTCTGCAGCGGGAAGCTCATCCGGCACGACCGCGTGCAGGTACTGCATCACGGGGTTGCGGGCAAAGTTGCCGGCCACGATGGGCCTGGCCTCCACGCCGACCGCCTCGAGGGCGTGTGCAACCTCGGACCGGCGTCCTGCGAGGGCGCCCTCGAGCACGAGGGAGAACCCGAACCAGCTGCTCTCGCCCGTTTCGCGCTGCAGGCGCACTGTGTCGAGCCCAGCGAACTTTTCGACGAAGTAGGCGGCGTTGTCGCGACGACCCTGCACGAGTGCCGGCACCTTTTTGATCTGCTCAATGCCGATCGCACCCGACATTTCGAGCGGGCGCACGTTGTAGCCGGGGAGCACGAAACGAAACAGATCGTCGAAGCGGTCGCCGGTCTTGTCGAAGACGTGGTTCTTGTCGGGGAGCTCGCGGGTCCAGCCGTGCGCGCGCAACGACGTGAGCTCTTGCGAGAGCTGCTCGTCGTCCGTGAGGATCATCCCGCCCTCCATGGTGGAGATGTGGTGGGAGAAGAAGGCGCTGAAGGTGCCCATGAGGCCCGCGGTTCCCGCCCACGTGCCGGCGTCACGGGCGCCGAGGGACTCGCAGTTGTCTTCGAGCAACACCAGCTGGTGCCGCTCGGCCACGGCGAGGAGCCGGGTGAAGTCGTTGGGGTTGCCGAGCAGGTTGACCGCGAAAATGCCCTTGGTCTTGGGCCCAATCGCCTGCTCGGCGAGGTCGAGGTCCATGTTCAGCGTGTCGATGTCGATGTCGATGAAGCGCGGGATGAGGCCGTACTGGTGAAGAGGGTAATACGTCGTCGCCCACGACACCGCTGGCACGAGCACCTCATCACCGGCGTTGAGGTCGATGCGCGGGTCGAGCACTGCTGCGGCGATAGCGAGAAGATTTGCGCTGCTGCCGGAGTTGACCATCACGCCGAACTTCGCCCCGAAGTGCGCGGCGAAGTCGGCTTCGAACTGCCGCACGAGGGGGCCCATCGTGAATCGGCCGCTGTCAACGACCCGCTGGATGGCGGCATACTCCGCCTCGTCCCAGCTCGAGGTTGCGAGGGGGAATCCCTGGGGTGCTTCGGTCATTGCGTAAATCCTTGATCGGTGGTGAGAGTGTCGAGATAGGCGGCGAGGCACGCGGCGTAGCCGTCACTGAGGCTCGTGGTGGGGTTCCAGCCGAGCGCACGAGCCCGGCTCGAATCGAGGAGCCGCTGCATGACGCCGGAGGGCTTCGATGTGTCGTACTCGAAGGTGCCGGAGAATCCGGCAGCGGTGGCCGCTGCCTCATAGTATTCGCGAATCGAATGGTCGCTGCCCACACCCAGATTGAGGGTGGCGGGCCACGACGCAAGGGTGCCCACCTGGCCGATGAGCCAGGCGGCAAGGTCGGGAGCGTAGGTGAACTCTCGGCGCGCCGTGCCATCGCCCCAGACAGCGATGGTGTCATCGCCGTTCACGACGGCGGCGTGCGCTTTCGCAATCGTCGAGGCGACGAGGTGCGCACGGCCGGGCCGGTAGTCGTCGCCCGGCCCGAAGAGGTTGCTCGGCACGGCCGCGCGATAGGCCCAGCCGTACTGACGACTCGCATATTCGCAGAGCTTGGTTCCGGTGATCTTTGCGAGCGCGTAGCCCTCATTCGCGCCCTCGAGCGGGCCGTGAAGCAGGGCCTCCTCTCGGATCGGCTGCGCGACATCCGCCGGGTAGATGGCGCCACTCGAGATGTAGAGCAACTCGGGCACCTCTGCTGCGATCGCCGCAGAGATCACACTCGTGTCGAGCTGGAGGTTCTCCTGCAAGAAGGTGGCGGGCCGCTCGAGCTTTTCGGTGATACCGGCGACGCGGGCGGCAGCATGAATGATCGCGTCCGGCTTGAGGTGCGCGATCGCCGCCGCGGTGACCGCGGCATCACGCAGGTCGACATCAGCGCGCGTGAGCGGCACAAGCTCATCGTCTGGTCGGAGCTCGGCCCACTGGGAGACAATGCTCGACCCGAGCATGCCCGCCGCGCCCGTCACGACGACACGCATCAGAGCGCCCGCAGAGTCGTCGACAGGGTGCACTCGCTGCGGGAATCCATGGGCTCAAGCCTACCGGAGCGCCCTCCGCGGAGCGGCGATGGGTAGGCTGAGTGACCGTGACCGCAGGACAGGCAACCCCAGCACCAGGTGAAAGCCTCGACATCATGATGCCTTTTTGGGGCAGCGTCGAACATTTCATGATCGCCGTCGAGAGTGTGCGAGCGCAGGAAGACCCAAACTGGCGTCTCACGATCGTCGATGACGTCTACCCGGATCTCACGGCCGGCGAGTGGGCGAAGTCGATCGACGACCCGCGCATCACCTACATCCGAAACGAAGAGAATCTGCGGCCCAGCCGCAACTACAACAAGAGCGTCGGACTCGCGAAGAGCGAATTCGTCGTCATCATGGGCTGCGACGACATCATGCTGCCCGGGTACGTCGCTCGAGTGCGTGAGCTCATCGCCGAGTTCCCCGACGCCGACATCATTCAACCCGGCGTCACCGTGATCGACGAGGCTGGCCTGCCGGTGTCGCCGCTCGCCGATCGGGTCAAGGCGGTCTACCGCCCGAACGGCACCGGGGCGAGGCAGCTCTCGGGCGAAGCCCTCGCCGCGAGCGTGCTCCGCGGCTTCTGGCCGTACTTCCCGAGCATTGCGTGGCGCACGTCGCGCGTCGCATCCGGATTTCGCACCGATCTCGATGTCACGCAAGATCTCGCGATGACAATCGAGATCGCGAAGGCTGGCGGCTCACTCGTCGTCGACGACGAAGTTGTCTTCGCCTACCGACGCCACTCGGCGAGCGTCTCGGCGGTGACCGGTCCCGACGGCTCGAAGTTTCGCCAGGAGCGCACACTCTTCGTCGAGGCTGAGGAGGCCTTCCGTGCGCTCGGCTGGGAGCGGGCCGCCCGCATCGCGCACCACCATGTGAGCTCACGTCTGCACGCGCTCACCGAGCTTCCCGGCGCGATCGCCAAGGGCAACCGGCTTGGCATCCGCACCCTGACGCGCCACGTGCTGCGCCGTTCGTACTGACCGGCGCGTCGCTAGAATCATCAGCGTGTCCCCCGATCTTTCCCGCACGCTCATCGTGATGCCCGCATTCAACGAGCAGGAGTCTGTCGGCGATGTCGTGCGTGAGGTGCAGGCGAAGGTGCCTGGTGCCACCGTGCTGGTCGTCGACGACGGCTCGAAGGATGCGACGAGCGCTGTCGCTCGCGAAGCCGGTGCCCTCGTTGCAACGCTGCCGTTCAACCTCGGCGTCGGCGGCGCCATGCGGGTGGGTTTTCACTACGCGCTCACGCGTGGCTTCGAAGCGGTCGTGCAGGTCGACTCCGACGGACAGCACGACCCGGCGGGGGTGCAGCGGTTGCTTGAAGAGCTCGGCGCTGCCGACCTCGTGCTCGGTGCGCGATTTGCCGGCGAGGGCGACTACCAGGTGCGCGGGCCCCGGCAGTGGGCGATGCGCGTGCTCGCAGCGGTGCTCAGCCGCACCTCGAAGGCCCGGCTGACCGACACGACGTCGGGATTTCGTGCCTCGGGGCCGAACGCCATCAGGCTGTTCGCCAAGCACTACCCGGCCGAGTACCTCGGCGACACCATTGAGGCGCTCGTGATCGCGTCGCGGTCAGGACTCGTGGTGCGGCAGGTGCCGGTCGCGATGCGGGTCCGCGCTGGCGGCGTCCCATCACACAACCCCTTCAAGTCGGCGGCGTATCTGGGCCGGGCGGCCCTCGCCCTCACCGTCGCGTTCATCAGGCCCCGCTCGGCGTACCGCTTGGAAGGTCAACTGTGACGGTCACGAGCTACATCTTTGGCATCGCCTCCGCGCTGCTCATCCTTATCGTCGTCATCGAGATGCTCCGTCGACACCTCCTCAGAGAGCGCCACGCCATCTGGTGGTTTGTCGCCGGCGTGCTCGCGCTCATCGCCGGGATCTTTCCGGCCACCCTCGAATGGGTCGCCGATGTCATCGGCATCGAGGTGCCCATCAACCTCGTCTTCTTCGTGAGCATCACCATCCTCTTCTTCGTGTGTCTCCAGGCGAGTGCCGAACTCACAAAGCTCGAGGCGCGCACGCGCACGCTCGCGGAACGCGTCGCCCTTATTGAGATGGAACTCGAGCGCAAAGCGGACCGTGACGAACACTGACGTGCGCCCATTCTGGCGGCCCTTCGCCGCCGTTTGGGTGGCGGTCGCGCTGCTCATGGGCCTCTGGGCGATCGCGACCCCGATCGGCGCAGCACCCGATGAACCGGCACACCTCGTTAAGGCGGCGTCGGTCGTGCGCGGCGAGTTCGTCGGCGAGCAGGGTTCGTTCGGGCATGTCGTGGAGGTTCCGCGCTACGTCTCGTACACCCACGCGCAGACGTGTTATGCCTTCGACTCAACCGAAGAGGCAGATTGCGCCCCCGAGGTGCCCGCCCCGACCGACGAGATCGTCGATGGGTCGACCACCGCCGGCCTGTACAACCCCCTCTACTACCTCCTCGTGGGGTGGCCATCACTGATCGCCGACGACAGCGCGGGCATCTATGGCATGCGGCTCGTGAGCGCCGGCGTCGTGGCAGGGTTCGTCGCGCTGTCGGCCGCGCTCGTATGGACCTGGCGACGGCGCACCCTCCCGCTCATCAGTCTCGCCGTTGCGACCACGCCGATGGTGCTCTTTCTCGGCGGCACCGTCAATCCGAACTCTCTTGAGATCACAGCAACCCTCGCCGCCTTCACCGGGATGCTGACGATCGTGCGCGAACGCCACCTCCCGCTCGGGAGGAGCGCGGGTATCGTGCTTGCCGGCGCCGCCGTCGCGGGCAATATGCGCGGACTCTCGGTGCTCTGGCTCGTTGTTGCACTGCTCGTGCCGCTCGTGCTCCTGCAGGGCAAAGAACTCCTGGCATTGCTGCGACGCAGGCCCATCCAGGTTGCGATTGCCGGCACCGCGCTCGCCTTCATCGCCGCGGCCGTGTGGTTGCTGTCGACCAATTCGCTCGGCGCGGCGGTCGACGATCCGATCACCGAAACGATCACGCCAGGAGTGGGGGCGCCGTGGTACTACGGCGCGTGGTGGACCTTCCAGGCCACCCTTGACTACCTGCAGGGCGCAATCGGCATCTTCGGCTGGCTCGACACCCAGGCACCACTCTTCGTCTTCGCCGTGTGGGCGACACTCGTGGGCGGGTTGCTTGTGCTCGCCGCAGTGCTGCTCCGGGGTCGTGCGCTCGTCTTTGCCCTGCTACTCGTCGGCGCGACCGTCGCGCTGCCCCCGATCATGCAGGCCGTCTACATCACCGATGGCGGCATCATCTGGCAGGGTCGCTACATCTTGCCGGTGTTCGTCTGCGCTGCGCTCGGCGTCGCCACCATGCTCTCCGACGCGCTTCCTGCTGCCGTCGCGCCGCTGCGGCGCCTCATCGTCGTCGTCGCCGTGCTGTGGTCGGCAGCGCAGTTCCACGCCTTCGCGACCGCCCTCCGGCGCTACACGGTCGGGCTCGACGCAAGTTGGGCCGACATGCTCACCTCCGCCGACTGGGCTCCCCCAGGGGGACTTCTGCTCTCGCTCGGCGCCTTTGCCTGTGTGACCTTCGCGGTGACCGTTGGCGCTTGGTTCGGCGTGCGCCGCTGGAAGGCTACGGCTGGGCGCTGATCACCGTCGCTCCGTGCCCGGCACACGCCTGGTCGAGCTGCGATTGAAGCTCGGTGTTCGCTGAGTGAATGACCGCCCGATCGTCGGTGAGCTCGATGATGCGGCACAGTTCACCAATGTCGTCGCGCAGGTAGAGGCCGTAGATGACCTTCCGCAGTTCGGGATCGGTATCCACTGTGTTTGCCCAGAGTTGCAGGAGCCAGAAGTTGATGATGTCTTCATTCTGGGAACCTGATTGCCAGAGCAGGTGAGGGCGGTCTGTCTCGGCGATTGCGGCGATCTGGTGGGGAACCTCCTCGCCATCCCCCGTCGCCTCTCCCAGCAGAATGCGCAGAATGGGCCCATTGAAGTCGGCACCGACCATGATTCGCGGCACCACTGTTAGGCCGGACACGACCACGGCGGCGACCGCGACGAAGGCAAGTGTGCGGGCAAGC
Organism: Homoserinimonas flava; assembly: GCF_054969005.1. Taxonomy (NCBI): domain Bacteria; kingdom Bacillati; phylum Actinomycetota; class Actinomycetes; order Micrococcales; family Microbacteriaceae; genus Homoserinimonas; species Homoserinimonas flava. The sequence goes on along the minus strand of NZ_JBUEQS010000001.1, from coordinate 235,280 downwards.
CGACCCCGCAGCCGGTGCACGATGGCTGCGGAGGCCACGCCAAGGCTGAGTAGCGCGAGGCACACGGTAGCAAGCCAGAGGAACTTCAGCGGATAGTACGTCCATGGTTCGGACTCGTTGCGAGAAAAGTACAGCAGCACGCCAAGCCCAAGCAGGGCACCGGCCGACGTCGCGAGGTAGCCGAACACAACCGGATGCCGCGGACTGCGAAACGCGGCCAGGCTGAGCACGATGCCGCAGAGGATGATGGTGACGAAGACCCAGCGAGGCACCGAGTGAGCGCCACCCGGCGCCGTCAAGAAGTCTTTCAGGGCGAGAAATCCCGGCAGGGTGACCAGCAGGCCCCACAGCAGAAACTGCGCGGTGGCAGCGAACAGCACGCCAAGATCCCAGCCGCGGGCGGCAGCGAGGGTGCGCCGGTGCCGCAGCAGCACGACGAGCCCGAGAGCCGCAGGGATGAGCACGAATGGGCTCCATACGGTGAGGGTCAACGTCGCGGTCAGCATGAGCAGGGCGAGCGCTGCGGGCGGATGCTTCTCTTCCACCAGGTAGGCCGCAAATGCAGCGAGCACAATGACGAGGGTGACGTGTGCGTTGAAAAAACCGAACTCAAGCGGGTAACCGGTGACGAACCAGGTGAGGGGCACGAGCGATGAAGCCGCACCGACGAGCGCGACGAGAGTGTTGCTGGCTTCAGCGCGGGCGGTGATGGAGGCGGCGACGACGCCGGTCAACAGGCAGGTGATGGCGACCACAATCGACCAGACGCCGACGAGTGCGCCGGTGTCGTGGAGGAACAGTTCGCCGGTGTCGAGACCTTCCCTGCCCGGTGCCATGGCAAGGGCGAGGAGCGCGGAGGGGAGGGGCACAGGGTTTTCTTCTGCCCCGATGATGATCCCGCCGCTGCTGAGTACTTCCCTGGCAAAGAGCACGTTGTTGGCGGAGTCACCGAGGAGCACCGCAGACCGATAGGAGCCGCCCGGGAGGAGAGCGCCGGCAGCGATCGTCGCCCCCCATATGACACCTCCGAGGGAGGAGGGCAGCCAGGTGGCGAGGGTGACGGGCCTGGGGCGGAGGAGCCTCGTCCCCTTCACCGCCATCCCACCCGCCCCGATGATGCCTGTAGTCGCCCAAGCGATCGTCACGGTGACGTGAAGTGACCATGGCAATAGGGGTGAGGCGACAAGCACCATCACCATCCACCACATCGATACAAGTACGACACCGGTTATGCCTGCGAGTGAACCCCAGCGCGAGGCTGCGGCCGCCGTCCACGGCACGGCCGCAATGACGAAGAGTGGCCAGAGGGGCATCCCAAGCAGCGTGCCGATGGCGGCGCCGATGACGAGTAGTGCCAGCGTGACCGGCACTGTGTAGCGGGAATCACGCAGGGCTGAGCCTGTGCGGAACTTCTGCCGAGCGATCATGCCGCCGAGCTCTCGTTTCGCTGTATGGGGCTGGGCGGCGGGGTGCGGGCCGTCGCAAGCAGCCAGGTCGCGTGCACGGCGAGCCCGACGATGGGGGCGATCACTGTGGCAAGCACGATCCGCGTGACGAGGTCGACGCCGGGCACACACATGAGGATGACTGTAACGCCTGCGGCGGCCACCCAGCCGGCCGAGTAGATAACGTGTCTGCCGCGGGCGAGCACCGCGGCTCCGGACACGCAGAGGGCCCCGATCACGGCGGACGACGCGACCATGACGGCGATGAGCCAGCCGTCGAGCGAAAACCCGTACCCGGCGACGATCTCGAAGACGGCGGGTCCGAGCCACCACGCGAGGAGGGCCAGCACAAGCGCTCCCGCCGCAATGGCGGCGAGCAATACCCCGAGCGTGCGGATGATCGCGGATGGTCGGTCTCGGAACCGCACGATGAGATAACTCTGCAGCGACATGAGGATCACGATGAGGGGCGCCCTGGTGAGGGTGAGGGCAAAGATTAGCTCACCCACCAGGGCCTGGGAGGTGCCCTGGGACGTGACGCCGATCAGCAGCGGGAACCCGCTCACAAGCACGGCGGTCGATGCGGACGCGAGCACCGTGCGGGCGACATTCCATGAGAGCACGCGGATACCGACATCGAGCTGACTCCGCCCGACGAAGCCGCCTCGGACGATCGGCCAGAGGATGGCGAGCGTAAGGGGGAACGGCACTGCGACGAGCCAGGCGAGCACGACGACATCGTTGGTGAGCATAAGGGCGGGGAGCAAAAGCGCCAGGCGGAGGATGCTGTCGGCACCGATCATGAGGGCGAGCGAGCGCCACTGGCCCACTCCGTAGAGCGAGCCGCTGAGGGTGGCGACGAGCACGTAGAAGCCGGCGCCGACCGCGAGCGGCCAGGCGAGTGCGGTGCCGGTGTCGGGGAACACGGCATCCGCCCAGACCCACGCGCTCCCGGCGATCACGACGGCCACGGCGGATGCGAGCACAAGCCCGAAGTCACGCGCGCGGCTCGGACCCCGGCGTGCGTCGAGCGCGACGAGGTGTGTGGCCCTCGTGATCTCCTGTTGCACTCCGGCGAGGGCGCCGACCACGAGGTAGAGGGCAGCCCAGAACACCGCGAACACGGCGTAATCGGCGGGACCGACGAAGCGGTAGACGAGCCAGGTGACGAGGTAACCAGCGACCCCTGCGACAAGGGTCGCTGCAAGTATCAGCGCGATTCCGCTCGGCTGCCTCGCGCCCCGTTTCTGCGCCATGTGGTGCTAGTCCTGCGCCGCAATCCACTCCTGGAGCGCGGCGATGCCACGCTCCAGACTCCACGCTGGGGCCCAGTCCAGGTCGGCGAGGCTGCGAGTGATGTCGCATTCGGCGTGGCGGATGTCACCGTCACGGTAGGCACCCGTGATGTGTGGCGCTGGCGCATCGTAATACCGGGCGATCTCCTGGGCGAGCTCGAGGATTGTGGTGCCGATGCCGGAGCCGATGTCGTGGCGTGACGGGTTCTCGGAGGGCGCCGCGGTGATGACGGCACTCAGCGAGTCGGCGACATCGTCGATGTAGACGAAGTCACGGGTGATGCGCCCGTCCTCGTAGATTGGGATGCTCTCGCCGCGGCGGGCGAGCTGCGAGAAGAGCGAGACAATGCCCGTGTAGGAGTTGATGAGCGACTGGCCAGGGCCGTACACGTTCTGGAAGCGGAGGATGGAGAGCCTGGAATCGTGCGAACCTGTCCAGGCGGAGAGAATGTGCTCCTGCGCGAGCTTCGTGGCACCGTAGACGCTGGTGGGGCTGGGCCAGGTGCGTGATGCCTCGCTCGGCTGCGGCGTGGCATCCGCGAAGTCCCACTCTGCCCGCTCGAACTGGGCGTGTGAGCGCTGGCCAGGCAGCACCGTGGTGCCTTCGGCGGTGCGCCACTCCCCCTCGCCGTAGACAGCTCGGCTGCTGCTGAGCACGAAGTGCCGCGGCACATGCCCGTGACGGCCGAGCGCGTCGAGCATCCGGGTGGTGCCCACAACGTTGACCTCGGAGTGCCGAGTCGCTTCGTGCAAAGACTGGGCGGTGCCCGTTTCGGCGGCGAGGTGCACGACTACGTCCGGCTTGAGGTCGGCGAGCACCCGGTCCCAGTCGGCCTCGCTGCTGACGTCGCCCCGCACGAACTCGGCGGCCTCGTGCAGGTCGGCGGGGCGTGCGGCACTCGGATGCACCTGGGGGTGCAGATTGTCGAGCACCACCCACCGCGCAGCGCTAGGCGCGAGGCGCTGTGAGAGCGCGCAGCCGATGAATCCGGCACCACCGGTGACTAATACCGTGCCGAGCGTGTTTGCGACCAAGAGCTGCTCCTCGTGTGGGGTGTGGACTGTTTCGAGATTGCGGGATGCACGGCGACGCGGTGACGCGGTCATCAGCGCCTCCGCAGTCGCTTGGCCACCTTGCCGATGACGGCGGATGGCCCAGCCGTGCGCAGGTAGAACGCGGCACGACCGATGTCGTGCATCAGCCCGGAGCGGCGACGCTGCTTGCGTCCGCGTGCGGCGGCGGCGAGCTGGGTGGCGGTGAGCCCGCGATGGTCGGCGGCATGCTTCGCGTCGGCGACGAAGTCGACGAGGGGCGCGAGGGCCGTCTCCCAGTAGTAGCGTTCGCGCACGCGGCGGATGTTGGCCTTCGCCTCGGCGATGAACTCCTCGTCGAACAGCACGCGCTCGAGGGCGGCGGCCAAGCCGTCGACATCTTCGGCGGCAACAACGACTCCGAGGCCTTCAGCGGCGATGAGCTCGGCGAAGTGGTCTCCCGCCGTGACGACCATCGGCAGTTCGGCCCAGAGGTAGTCGAGGATTCGCGTGCGGAACGAGAAGGTGGTCTCGATGTGGGAGAAGTGGGTGCTCACACCGGCATCCGCCTCGGTGAGGTAATTCTGGCGTTCTGCATAGTCGACCCAGGACGGGTTGAAGAAGACAGAGCTGTCGAGCGCGCCAAGTTCGGCGGCGAGCGCACGGGACTCCTTGACGATCGCCATTTCGGGCACGCCGGGGTGCGGATGCTTCGTGCCCTGAAAGAAGAGGCGCACGGTGTCGCGGCGTTCCGACAGTTGGGCGACCGCACGGATGAGCGACTTGGGGTCGAACCAGTTGTAGAGGCCGCCGCTCCAGAGCAGCACCTTGTCGTCACGAGCGATGCCGGGCATGGCGCCCTTGAGCACAGCGCGCTCGTGCGTTGGCGGTGTCGATGAGAGGCCGAATGGGGCGATGCTGATGAGCCCATCGAGGTCGGGATCGCCGTCATAGTTGAGCGGGTTGATGCGGCCAAGGGCGGCGAGCTGTCCGAGCCAGAACATCTTCTGCCGGTCGGATGCGCAGAGAAAGAAGTCGCCGCGCTGCAGCTGCTCGTTGAGCACGTCGGTTGCGTCGGAGACCTGCTGTGTCCATTGGGCGGCCGGCAGTTCGCGGCCCTGCTCGAGCTGTTCGAGGTGCATTGGGTCGTAGATGTCGACCACGAGGATCTTGCTGCTCGTGCGGATGGACTCGAAAACGGCCATCGCGTGACCCTGAAAGACGATGACATCCGCCCAGGCTTCGAGCGGCGCGAACTTGCCGTCGTCGCCCGGGCGCACATGCTCGATGCGGAACGGGGCATCCATCTCTTCTGCGCCGGAGAGGGTGACGAGGCACACGTCGTTGTCGCGAGAGAGGAGTTCGGCCATGTTCCAGGCGCGGATGGCTGGACCGGCGAGTTTCTTGCCGATGGGGTCGCCCGTGACGATGACGACGCGGGTGCGCTCGGCCGGTTCGAGCACGTCGAAGGCGCTCACGATGTCGGTGTACCCGTCGAGATACTTCTCTTCTTGATAGACGGGGGCGTCGACCTGACCGAAGAGCCGCCAGAGCATGCTGTCGCTGACCGTGCGGGTGGTCTGGATCTCGTCGCGGCTCTTGCGCAGCGACGGGAGGTGCTCGACGAGCTGGTCGATCGCGAACATGGCAGCGACGGCCTGCTTGGAGACCGTGTCGGTGTCGGTGTCGTCACCCCCGGGTTTGCGCAGGTCGTACGCGGTCGAGTCGAGTCCAGCGCGGGTGATACCGCGGCGAATGGAGAGCATGGTAGCGGCGGGTAGCGCCTCGCGGAGGCCGTCTTCTTCGAGATTCTTGTAGAGGGTGAAGAGGGCGTTGCGCTCGAGAAGGTAGGTCTCCTTGTATGGCCCGAACTCAGCCATGGAGGCGTGATGCTTGTGGTAGGCAAACGACGCCGGCTCATAGGCGTAACGCCAGCCGCGCAGGTTGAGCCTCCAGCCGAGGTCGACGTCCTCGAAGAACATGAAGTACCGCTCGTCGAAGCCCCCCAGCGCGTCGTAGACACCACGCCGCACGAACATTGCGGATCCGGTGCCGAAGAGCACATCCTGCGGCACGTCCGGCGTCTTGGGGATGGGTTCCGCCGTAAACGGCTTGTAGCCCATGCCGTACCACGTCATGGCGGAGCCGATGAAGTCGACATTCTCCCCCTCCCAGTCGAGCACTCGGCTGGCAACGGCCCCGATCTGGTCGGACTGTGCGAACTTGTCGACCGCGGCCCGCACCCACTGTGCATCGGGGCGAGCATCGTTGTTGAGCAGCGCGATGAACTCGCCGTTGGATGCTGCCACTCCCCTGTTGCATCCGCCGGCGAAGCCGTCGTTCGTCTTCGAGATAACGAGGTTCACGTGGGGAGCCGCCGCCCGGATGCGCTCGGCGCTGTCGTCGCCGGAGCCGTTCTCGACGACGACGATCTCGAGCCTGTCCTGCGGCCAGTCGAGCTGGCCGAGGTGCCCGATTGCCTCGATCGTGTCGTCAGCGCCACGGAAATTGACGAGGAGGACGGAGACAACCCCCGGTCGGAGCTTGGGCATTGGCGCCTTTCATGTCAGGAGACAGACCCCCGGAGTCTAGCAACGCGTCGTCAAGCGAAGGCCTCACAGCACCTGGCTGTCAAGTCAGCGCCCACCGGGCAACCCCTTTTTCACAGCGGTAGACTTCTGACAGCTGTAAGACTGCGCGGAGCCTGCAGTGGCTCACGCCCCTTTTGAGACGGTTCCGGCAACGCAGACAACGACCTGAGGACAACGTGACACCTAGCGCTACCGAGACCGGCGGAGAACGCAGCACCCCTGTCGGGCAGGAACGCCGTCCACTGAAGCGGGGGTTCGCGGTCGCTCGTCGGACTGTGGGCGGCCAGTACGTCTTCGATGCCGCCGCATGGTCTCTGGCTCTCGTGTTTGCGGCAGTATTCCGCTATGAGTTGGCAGTACAGAACGTCTACTGGCCATCGATGCTCACACTCTGTGCAGTGGCCGTCGTGCTGCAGTTCAGCTTCGGTCGAGTCTTCAACCTCTACAAGGGTCGATTCAGGGTGGGGTCGTTCCACGAAGTCCAGGCGCTCACTGTCACTGCTACGGCCACGGCGATCGTGCTGGCTGTGCCAGTCCTCGCCGCCGGAACGATCTTCCGAATCCCTCGCAGCACAGTCCTGGTCGCCCTCCCCATGGCCTTGGTGGCCATGGGTGCAGCGCGCTACGTTCGGCGCTTGCTGTCGGAGCGAAGGCTCAAGCCCACTGATGCCGCAGAGATAACTCTAGTCTACGGCGCCGGAGACCTCGCGAACTTCGTAATTCCCCAGATGCTGACGAACCGCGCTTCCAAGTACCTGCCGGTCGGAATCATCGATGACAGTCCCGCTAAGAGCAATTTCTCAATCGCAGGGGTGCCTGTGCTGGGTGCGGGGGTCCACCTGGCCGCGATCGCACGGGACACGGAAGCGACGACGCTCATCGTCTGCATAGGACGAGCAGACTCCGCACTCATTCGCCAGATAAAGGACAGGGCGGATGACGCGGGGCTGCGCATGCTGGTCTTTCCACTGCTGAGCGACATCCTTGAGGGACGTTCCGGCCTGAGGGACCTGAAGGAGGTGTCGATAGAAGACCTGATCGGTCGCCACCCGGTTGACACCGACGTCGAGTCGATCGCCGACTATCTCGCGGGCAAGCGGGTCCTAGTCACTGGCGCTGGCGGGTCCATCGGCGCTGTGCTCTCGCAGCAGATCGCCAAGTTCGCACCTGCCGAACTGATGATGCTCGACCGCGACGAGTCTGGTCTCCAGTCAACCCAGCTCGCAGTCGACGGCCACGGTCTTCTGGACACGAAGGATGTGATCCTCGCAGACATCCGGGATCGGGATAGCCTGTGCAAGATCTTCCGCGCCCGACGGCCTGAGGTCGTATTCCACGCGGCCGCGCTGAAACACCTCCCCATGCTCGAGCAGTATCCGAGTGAGGCTTGGCAAACGAACGTACAGGGCACGCTCAATGTGCTCGAAGCGGCACGCGACGTGGACGTCACAACCTTCGTAAATATCTCGACTGACAAGGCCGCAAACCCGACGAGTGTGCTCGGGCATTCGAAGCGAGTGGCGGAGAAGCTCACCGCGTGGGCGGCAGAAGAGACCGGGATGCGGTACCTCTCGGTGCGGTTTGGAAATGTGATCGGGAGCCGGGGTTCGATGCTCCCCACTTTCACCTCCCTCATCGCTGCGGGCGGACCATTGACGGTCACTCATCCAGACGTAACGCGTTTTTTCATGACCATTCCAGAGGCATGCCAGCTCGTGGTGCAGGCCGGCGGAATCGGTGCTCCCGCTGAAGTACTGATCCTCGACATGGGAGAGCCCGTACGCATCCTCGATGTGGCACAGCGCATGATCGAGATGTCCGGCAAGGACGTTGAGATCGTCTTCACGGGTCTTCGGCCCGGGGAGAAACTGCACGAAGAGCTTCTGGGGCTGCGCGAAACCGATGCACGGCCCCACCATCCCAAGATTTCCCACGCTCGGGTCAACGCACTGTCGCCCGAAGAACTGGACAAGACGGAATGGCTGCGTCGATGCGGAGTGGACGAATCATGAACGGGCGAATCTACATGTCGTCGCCGGACGTCGGGCAGCTGGAGGAAGACGCTGTTGTGGCCGCGCTGCGTTCCGGCTGGATTGCCCCACTGGGCCCTGACGTCGACAACTTCGAGAAGGAGATCGCAGCGCGAACCGGTCGTACGCACGCTGTAGCGCTGAGTTCGGGAACCGCCGCACTTCATCTGGCTCTTCTCACCCTCGGAATAGGGCAGAAAGACGTCGTGCTGACATCCACCATGACCTTCGCTGCAACCGCGAACGCCATCAGGTACGTCGGCGCGGAGCCCGTATTCGTGGACGCGGATCCTGTCACCGGCAACATCGACCCCGCACTTCTTCTGGCTGCCCTCGAGGACTTCGCCCAACGAGGGGAACGAGTCGCGGCAATCCTTCCCGTCGACCTACTGGGCAAGACCGCTGACTACACCCGGATTCTTCCCCTCGCCGAGCGCTTCGGCGTCCCCGTCATCTCCGATGCGGCTGAATCTCTGGGCGCGTTCCATGAAGGTCGTCCCGCAGGTTCCTTCGGTTCGGCAGCCGCCGTGTCCTTCAACGGCAACAAGATAATGACCACGTCAGGCGGCGGAATGCTGCTCACCGACGATTCGGCACTTGCGGCCAAGACCCGATATCTTGCCACGCAAGCACGCCAGCCCGTCGTCCACTATGAGCACACTGAGATCGGCTACAACTACCGTCTCAGCAACCTTCTCGCGGCTCTCGGCCGTGCACAGTTGTCTCGGTTGAGCGAGATGATCGAGCGGCGAAGGCAGCTTCGTTCCCTGTACCGAGGCGTCTTCGCCGGGGTTGAAGGAGTTGAGGTCTTCGGCGGCGCCGAGGATGAGGAAGACAATTTCTGGCTCACGTCGATCGTCGTCGATTCCGATCGGACAGGATGGACGACTACAGAGCTTCGCGACTGGATGACGACGGACGACATCGAAACCAGGCCGCTCTGGAAGCCGATGCACCTGCAACCTGTCTTCAGAGGCTCTCGCTCCTATATAACCGGGGCCGCAGAACGACTGTTCGAGACAGGACTGACGCTACCCAGCGGCTCAGCCCTCAACGACTCTCAGAAGGCCCGAGTTATCGATCACATTGGCTCGTTCCTGGATGCCCGCAATGGCAGCTAGGCCCTACGACGTCATCAAAAGGGGTGGCGACATCGTCGTCTCGGCGCTCGGGCTGGCGTTGGCCTCCCCGGTGATCCTGTTGACCGCGGCGCTAGTGGCGAGGGATCTGGGCCGCCCCGTGATCTTCGCCCAACCCCGGCCGGGGAGAGAGGGTCGGATATTCACGTTGTACAAGTTCCGCTCTATGCGAGACGCGGCACCCGGGCAAGGCGTCGAATCCGATGCGGCACGTCTAACACCGTTCGGGAGAAGGCTGAGATCGACAAGCCTCGATGAGCTGCCGTCCCTAGTGAATGTGCTCAAAGGCGACATGAGCATCGTGGGCCCGAGGCCCCTGCTCGTCGACTATCTGGAGAGGTACTCCCCCGAGCAGGCCCGTCGACACGAGGTGCGCCCGGGAATAACTGGACTGGCTCAGGTGTCAGGCAGGAACACCGTGGACTGGGAAGATCGATTCGCACTTGACGTCGAGTACGTCGAGCGTCGATCGCTGGCACTCGACCTCGCGATTCTCGGGCGCACTTTCCGCACTGTCCTCCGTCGCGAAGGCGTCACAAGCACGCATAGCGCGACCATGGAGGAATTCCGCGGCCAGTCAGAACAGGACCACGAGCTGTGATGCGCCGGCTCATCGTGGTGGGCGCCGGAGGATTCGGCCGTGAAACTCTCGATGTCGTCGCGGCAATCAATTCCGAGAACCCCACGTACGAGCTGGTCGGAGTCGTGGATTCCGCCCCGAGCGAGCTCAACCTGCAGCGCCTCTCCAAGCGAGACGTCACCTATCTCGGCACCGATGAATCCCTGATCCACCGGCACTCCGACGCGATGTTTGTCGTCGCGATCGGCACACCCTCGGTCCGCAGGATCGTGACTGAACGATTGCTTGCGGCGGGCGCCACAGCGGCAACACTTGTACACCCCAGGGCAGTGGTGGGCAGCGTCTCGTCTCTCGCTTCTGGAGTTGTAGTCTGCTCCGGGGCCCAGATATCCAGCAATGTGAGTCTCGGAGACCACAGCCACGTCAACCCCAACGCGACGATTGGCCACGACACATCAGTGGGTGCCTACTGCTCGATCAATCCGGGAGCGGTCGTGTCCGGCGATGTCACCCTGGGCGACGACGTGCTCGTCGGAGCCGGGGCAGTGGTATTGCAAGGCATCCGGATCGGAAATGGAGCCACGGTAGGTGCCGCGGCGTGCGTAGTCCGAGATGTGAAACCGAAGACCACGGTCAAGGGCGTTCCCGCCCGTTGAATTGAGATTGGAATCATGAGAGTACTCATCACCGGAGGCGCAGGTTTCATCGGATCAAACCTTGCCAAGCACCTCAACAACGTCCACCCAAGCTGGACCGTGCGCCTGTTGGACGATCTGAGCACCGGCTTCCGCGAGAACCTTGACGGCGTCGACGGCGAGTTCTTGGAGGGGAGCATTCTCGACCTCCCTCTCCTTGACCGCGCGGTTGGGGGCATGGACTCCATCGTTCATCTCGGGGCGATCCCCAGCGTGCCGCGTTCGGTCGCTGCGCCTCGCCCGACCCACGACGCCAATTCCACGGGAACCCTCAATGTTCTCGAAGCAGCTCGCGAGCACGGCGTCGAGCAGGTCGTGGTCGCGTCGTCGAGTTCCGTCTACGGCAGTAATCCCGCCCTCCCGAAGTCTGAGTTCGAGTGGACCCGCCCCATGAGTCCGTATGCCGTGAGCAAGCAGGCGACAGAGGGTTACCCGCTCGCTTACAACTTCTCCTACGGCATGAAGAACCTCGCATTCCGCTTCTTCAATGTGTACGGGCCGGGCCAGGCGGCAGGCCACGCCTATGCAGCGGTGATTCCGCAGTTTCTGGATGCCGCCATGGCAGGGCAACCGCTTCGCGTACAGGGAGATGGTCTTCAGTCTCGGGACTTCACATTCGTGGGAACGGTCTGCTCCGTGATCGCCAGCGCGATCGAGCGTGGCATTCATTCAAACGATCCAGTCAACCTCGCTTTCGGCACCAACACGACACTCCTGGAACTGATCGCAGAGATGGAACGCACGCTCGGATCACCGCTGGACGTCGTACACACGGATCCGCGCATCGGTGATGTACGCTCCTCGCAGGCAGATGGAGTTCGCGTTCGCGAGCTCTTTCCCGAAGTCACTCCTGTCCCCCTGGCGGAAGGACTCGCCCGCACCGCCGCATGGTTCGAGTCCCTGCCAGGCGCGGCGGGAGTATGACACGCGCGAAGACCATCCTTCTGGGAGTCACAGCGGAGGTTTCGCTGACCCTCATGCGCGGATTTCCCGAGTACCTCCGAGATCACGGATGGGACGTACACGTCGTCTGCTCCCCGGGCGCGCAACTCGACGCGCTCGGGACGGTCACTGGTGTGACCACGCACCCCCTGGACATGGCTCGGGAGCCATCGCCACTTCGGGATCTCCGTGCGCTGGCGAAGTGGATTCGTCTTCTCCGTTCAGTGCGACCGGACGTCATCTCGGTGGGAACGCCGAAGGCGGGGCTACTCGGTGGGCTGGCCGCAGCTGCGGTTCGCGTTCCTCACCGCGTATATCTGCTCCGCGGATTACGCTTGGAGACCGCATCCGGAGCGGGGCGAAGAGTTCTCGCGCTTCTCGAGCGGCTCGCCATGTGGTCTGCGCATTCCGTCATAGCTGTCAGCCCCAGCCTTCGACAGCGCGTGATAGATCTGAACCTCGCCCCCTCGAACAAGGTCGTCGTCCTGGGGGCCGGAAGCTCGAACGGCGTCGACCTTGAGGCGTTCTCACCGACTGTCATTACCAAGGCCACCGTCGAGGATCTCCGCCGTGGCACAGGCCTGGCGCCGGACGTGCCTGTGATTGGATTCGTGGGCCGGCTCACCGTCGACAAGGGGCTCACCGTACTTGCCGAGGCCAGATCAGAACTCTGCAGAAGGGGCGTGGACCACCAGCTTCTTGTCGTGGGAGGGGTGGACGGCGGTCGACAGCAGGACGTCGTGGAGAAACTGATGGCGGTCGGACGGCCCGCGATCCTCGTGGGGCATGTTCCTGATCCTCGCCCGTACTTCCATCTGATGGATGTGCACTGCCTGCCAACGTTCCGCGAGGGATTTCCCAACGTCATACTTGAGGCATCCGCATCGGAGCTACCCAGCGTGACAACCGACGCGACGGGCGCAGTGGACTCTGTGATCGACGGCGAGACAGGCATCGTGGTGCCCGCTGGCGAAAGCAATGCGCTGGCTGACGCGCTGCAGAAACTACTGGAGTCGAGCGAATTGTGTTCGCGCTTCGGGCTCGCTGCGCGCGAGCATGCAGCACGGAACTTCAACCGACCGGAAGTGTGGCACGCAACGGAACACTTCTATTCTCAACTCCTCGCCTGAGGTGTCGAAACCGCGACAGCTCCCGCCAGCGACCAGCACCCCTCCATCGGCGAACACTCAACACGAGCGTGGTAGCGTAACGGGTCGCCTGAGAGGGCCCCAGCATGACCGGACAAGGTGTGAAATGAGCCACCCGCACAAGACCAGCCCCACGGTGACTGCCCTGACCGTCTGGTTGGTACTGGCGATCGGATACATATCCCTGATCCCCGTATCTAATAACTTCCTGCTCTACCCGTTGATCGGTAGTCTCGCCGCCATCGCAGGATACGGTGTGTGGAAAGAGCGACCGCTCATCGATCGGGCGCTCGCCGCACCGGCGGCCGTCTGGCTCATCTACGTGCTCTTCGGCGTTGTCGTCGCGGTCGTTCGCGACGCCGAGTCGTGGGCCCGAACCCTGGTGTTCCTGCTCTTCTTGCCGGTCGTCTACTTCGTCATCGTCGTCGGGTTCAAGCGTTTCGTCATAAAGATTCTGTTTTCTGTCGGCGCGGCGGTAACAATCCTCATCGCAGCGATCTTCATCTTCGGCGCTCTCGTCGAACTTGATGTACTGCCGTTGTCGGGCATACCCAGGTGGCTCTCGGCGCCCATCTTCCTCAGGTATGTGGTGGACGACACAGGTGCCATAGCACTGTCGTCTCACAGCCTTCCTCCCGTGCTCTGGTGGGGCGCGATGTGGGTCGCATCCCTCGCATGCGGGCGTCATAACGCGTACCTGCCGCCGATGTGGGTGCGGATGTTGGCCGCCTCGCTAGCAATATCAGCATCCATAATCTCCTGGCGCCGGGCAATCCTGCTCGTGCTCGTGCTGAGTCCGCTCATCGCCTTTGCCGTGTGGCTCATCCTCCGCATCAAGAACCGTCCGACCGCCCCCCGGAGCACGTCCATCCCCATCGCCGCTGTCAGAATGGCCGCCGCGTTTGCCATCGCAGGAGTCATCTCTCTCGGGGTCCAGCCGCAGACCGCTTCTATGGCAGGGAGCCTCCTCCAATCAGTCGGGACCATATTCGGCCAGTCCCCAACCCTCTCCAATGAGGATGTCACGGACGTGGACACAATCGCAGAGGACGACTCGCTCGCCGACAGGATCCGCCAGAACGAACTCAGAAGCCTCACCACCGTGGACTCCACCGCAGACCTCGTGGCAGGGCGAGGGTTCGGAGCGTCCATCGATCGCGGTGCCTTCGAGCGGGATATGAAGCCATGGCAGACAGAACTTCAGTACCACGCGATGTACTACTGGACCGGACTGATCGGACTGGGATTCCTCACTGCTACCACCGTCCTTGGAATCCGTGCGCTTCGGAAGGCCTACCGACAGGACGTCTCGCTCCGCGGGGTGCTGCTCATCGCATCAGCAGGCGCAGTCGCAACCCTCATCGGGAACGCCACGAACCCGTACATTCAAGCACCAGGCCACATGTGGCCGGTCTTTCTGCCGTTCATGATTGCGACCGTGATGCTGGCATCCCGGCCCTCGCCGACGGACCCAGTGCCACACTCGATCGAAGCGCCCTGACATGCGCGTCTGCCATGTGATCCCGACTCTTGGCACCGGTGGGGCCGAGAGCCTCGTCGTAAATCTCTCACACGCCCTCGGTGCCGAAGGCGCGCAGTCAGACATCGTGACATTCGCTGGCTCCCCCGGCGTGCCCCGAGAGAGGGCTCATTCCCTTGGCATCCGCGTGACTGAATTGGGTGACTCAGCGCGCGACCCGCGCGCCATCTCGCGCCTCCGCGCCGCGACGCGCGGCTATGACGTGGTCCATGCTCACCTCTTCCCCAGTCTCTACTACGTGGCAGCCGCCAACCTTGCCCAGCCACTGGTCTACACGGAGCACAGCACGCATAATCGCCGCCGAGGCAGCCGTGCCTTCAGACCACTCGAGAAGTGGGCATACAGGCGGTATACCAGACTCATCGGAATCAGCGGGGGTGTAACGGAGAGCTTGCGCACTTATCTGGCCGATCTCCGAGTCACCGTCGACGTGGAGACGGTCCTCAACGGGATAGGAAGCGAGTTCTTTCGCCCACCAGTGGCGATGCTGCCTCGAGGAGATAGTCCACTTCGTCTGATTGCCATCGGTTCCCTTGATGAGAGAAAGAACTTCAGCGAGGCGATAGCGGCAGTTGCCGCAACCGATGGCGTTGAGCTCACCATCGTCGGAGACGGGCCGGAACGGGAGTCACTCGGTCAGCAGGTGACTGCCGCAGGCCTGCACTCGCGCGTGCAACTGTTAGGCAGGCGCTCCGACGTCGTGGACCTGCTCGACACTCACCATGTGCTCCTCAGTACGTCCAGATACGAAGGTTTCGGCCTGGTCGCGGCTGAAGCCATGGCGCGAGGGTGCCCCGTCATCGGCCCGGATGTGGAAGGACTGAACGAGGTCGTGCGACACGACGAGACTGGTCTGCTGTATCCCCGTGATGGCGACGCCGCCCAGAATGCGTCAGCTGCGATTGCGCGACTTCGGGACTCGGAAGCTGACTACGAGTCGTTCGCAGGTCGCGCCATCTCTGTGGGTGCAGAGTACTCGATCTCCCGTTCGGCGACCGCACACCTCGCTCTTTATCAGGACCTCATGGGGGCCTGAGCACCGCGTGGCGGCCGAAGCACCAAGACCATCCACATGGCACCGGCTATCACGATGCTCGCCGTTAATCCCCAGATGGCGCCAGGGAGCCCCGTCAGGATGGCACCGACGATCGGAAGTACCGTTCCCAGCAGTGCATGGACCGTTCTCCCCACAATGAGCGGCCTGCCGCGCAGATGGGCGCGCGCGACGATGGAGAGATAGTGTCCGACGAAGTTTGCGGCAACGAACACGCCTGTCGGAAGCGCAAACGGCACGAGAGCTGACAGCGCCCCCAGGTTTAGGTCCACGGCACCGATTAGGAGCAGCGCAAGATAGGCGAGCACGCCGAAGGCCACGCTGCCGGCCAGCATGATCGCGATCTGTCGCCGCTCACGGTGCCAGGCCAATGATTTGCCTGCGAGCTGCGGCGCCAGCGGCGTGAGCATCAATCGGACTGGCGCCGCGACATTGGATACAGCACGATAGATGCCGAAGTTGCTCAAGCCAAGCATGGGGGCGAGCACGTATGGCGTGCCGACCGAGCTGACGTTCGACAGTAGGGAGTCGCTCAGAAGCACGCGCGTGTGCGTCCAATGTCGCTGCAGCCAGTGAGAGACCGACGACGGGACCATGAGCCGTGGAGCGGGAGTGAACAGTGTGGATGCAATGGCAGCCGCCGCCCAGACCGTGGTGATCATGAAAAGATCCCTGCCCCCTGCGGCAAACCACGCCAGCCACAGGACGATTGCAACGGTGAAACCTGCCGCGTCACCCACGAGCACGCCGCGCGCACCCACTCGAACTGCGTGGTACCTCGCAGACCCCCTATAGCTCGCAGCAGCAACGGCAATCGCGCCCACACCCGCGACGCTCCGAAGTGGCTCTATCGCCAGGGAGACGACAAAGGTGACCACTCCGGCCGCGATCGCGAGATAGAGGGACACGGAAGAATACTCACGCCAACTGGAGCGTTCGGCGCCGCTCAGATCCACGCGAATCCACGCTTCGCTAATGAGCGACAGTGCGAGGGACGAAGCGAGTGCGAAAAGCAGGTACTGGATGGAGAATGCGCCGAACTGGGCGGGGGCGAGGGTTACCAGCGCAATGACCTGGATCGCCAAGACGTGAGCGGCGTTCGCCAGACTAGGCAGCATCGTCTTCACGTCAAGGCTCCCGGGAGCCTCGCGCGGGCGACTCAGAGTCGCTCAATATGCGAACCTGTCAGCCTGTTCTTGGTATCGAGGACATCGACCGCAGTCTGCTCGATGAGCCTGAGGTCCATGTCGTCGTGATCGGTGATGAGCACGACGGCGTCCGCGTTCTCCAACGTCTCGGTTGAAAGGTCTGCCCGGCTGACTCCCGTCGGCCAGCGAGCATCTTCGATATGAGCATCCACACCGACGACGACCGCTCCATACTCCCGCAAGATTTCAATTATTCGGAGTGACGGCGATTCGCGGATATCTCCCGTGTTCTTCTTGTAAGCGAGTCCCACAAGGACCACGCGCGACCCATTAATCGCCTTGCCTCGCTTGTTGAGAACAAGCATAAGTCGCTGCACGACATAGTCAGGCATGTGGTCGTTGACGTCATTCGCAAGTTCGACGAATCGGAAGTTCTGACCGAGCTTGCGGCGCACCTGCCAAGAGAGGTAGCTGGGGTCCACGGGAAGGCAGTGGCCCCCCACACCGGGACCCGGAGTGAATTTCATGAAGCCGAAAGGTTTCGTGCTGGCGGCCTCGATCGATTCCCAGACATTGACGCCAAGCTGGTGGGCGAAGATCGCGAGTTCGTTCACGAGCGCGATATTCACATGACGGAAGGTATTCTCCAGCAGCTTCGTGAGCTCTGCTTCCTTGGGAGAGCTGACAGGCACCGTGGTGTCCACGAGTGCATCATAGAAACTTCGCACTGCCTCAAGCGAGTCCGCGTCGATGCCCGAAACCACTTTCGGGGTCTCCACAAAACCCCATGTCTCATTGCCCGGGTCAATACGTTCTGGACTGTACCCGACGTGAAAATCTGCCCCAGCCTGAAGGCCCGACCCTTCTTCGAGGATGGGCACGAGGAGTTCCTCCGTGGTTCCGGGGTAGGTGGTGGATTCAAGGACGACTGTGGCGCCCTTGCGCAGGTGCGGTGCGAGCGAGCGGGCCGAGTCCTCGATGAATGTAAGGTCCGGGAGACTCTCGCGGAGCGGTGTAGGAACTGTGATGACTGCGACGTCGAAGCCGGCGGCGCTGTCGTACTCTGTCGTCGCGTTATAGCGCCCCGATGCCAGCGCATCCTGTAGGCGCTCGTCAGCAACGTCTCCGACGTACGAGGTTCCCGCCGTCAGACTGGCCACCCGCGGCTCGTCCAGGTCGATTCCCACCACGTGAAAGCCTTGTTCGACGGCGCGCATCGCAACGGGAAGTCCAACATATCCTTGACCGATCACGACAACTCTGCCGTCAGCTCGCAAATGCATACTCTTGCTCATCCTCAGTTCGATTGGTGGAGTCGCTCGATCAAATAGCGCGATGTTCCGTGAACATCTAAAGCTTAGTCAGCGGTGCAGACTCGCAAAAACACGGTCAATCCCTGACCGGCACTGCACCGGGGCTGACAGGGCGACGCCCCAGGAGATCTAAGCGGGAGATAGGACGGGTTGAATGCTCAGTCAAGTATCTCGCGCTGACAAACAGGACAAGGGCGAAGACGAACCAGCCCTGGGGCTTGGTCTCACTTGTGGAAGTCAGTCCGTTGGCGTTCAGTACCACCATCGCCAAGATTACCCAGATACCGACCGGACCCAGTCCACCGCGCAACAGCGAGAGCCCCGCTCGATAGGCGAAGACATACAGCGTCAGGGCAAGAACCAGGCCGATGACACCGACGCCAGACCACCAACTCAGGATTTCGTTGTGGGCATGAATCATCTGCAGCCCGCCCAACTGCTCGGCGACTGCAACGCTCTGTGCAGAGCCACCTGGCCACTCCCTTAGGAATCCGAATCCCACTAGAGGGCTCTCCTTGACCAGGTCCCACACCGCGCTCCAGACCGGGGTGCGTCCGTTCAATGTCGCGTCCTTGCCTAGGAAGTTCAGCACCGCCGACCAGTTCACTGCCGCCGCGGTGACAGCCACCAGAGCGAGGGCCCCGAACAGGAGGGCGAACCAGGCAGACTTTCTCACCAAGATGATCAGTATCCAGAGACCAATCGCCGCGGCTGCGGAGATGAGGCTGGTGCGTGACTGACTCGCAACGATCGCCCCAACGAACACCCCCACGAAAATCCACCTGATAATGCTTCCCCGTACACCGGTCAGCGGCAGAAGCGCGGTCGCGGGGATGCACAGTAGCATCGTGAACCCGAGCTGGTTTCGGTTGGAGTACACGCCTTCCAGGGCCTTTGAGCTCCACTGCAGGGCATGCAGAGGATCGACGAGCCAAAAGACCACCGATGCCAGGAGTATGAGCACGCCAGCTCCCACAATCCCGACGCCGATGTCCCGTGGGGAGCCATGGCGAACGAGCAGCCACGCCGCAATTGCGAGCGCTACATGGGCCAGGGAATCCCTAAGCGTGAAGACTGAGGCAGAACTCCACAGGGTGGATGCGACCATCAGCAGCAGCAGTGCAGCAAGCGCTGTCGGCACCGGAACCGATCGCGATGCAGACATTCGTCTCATCGCTACCAGCGCGGCGAGCACCAGAAGACCGAATGACGCCTCCAGCCCGGAGTACATCGTGGCCACGGCTGACAGGGGCGTCAACACAACGAGCCCCAATGCCGCGACTGCGGTCACCAGCCAGTCATGGTTGGCCCACCGCCCGTGGCTGAACCCTGTCGAAGACGAGTGCTCGCGAGGGCCGGGGGGAGAGGACATCAGAGGAAGCATACGCGAAGCCGGATTGGTCAGGTGCGCCAGCGGGAAGCGATGCGGAGTGGAGCTGTCAACAGCCGTCCCACACGCCATGTTGTCGAAGCATGGGCGGCGGTACGGATCGCGTTCATGTCGCTGAGGAAGCTCTCCACGAACTGCGGCAGTTCGAGCCATTCCCTGGTGACGTGAGGCAGTCGGGCCATCCGTTGCGGCCCTTTAGAGCTGACCTCCTCGAAGCGCTTGACGATCTCGCTCATCGGGTAGGCGTTGGCCAGGTGCTCGTCCACGGAGGCCCTCGCCGCCGTCCCCCGGCGTGCAACCTCAGCCGGATTGCGTGCGGCCTCCCGCAGTGCGCCGGCCAGGTCGCCGATGTCGTCGGGGTTGAAGAGCCAGCCGGTCTCCCCCTCCATGACAAGTTCAGGGTTCGCGCCCGACCGTGCGGCTATGACTGGGGTGCCCAGCGCGAGATACTCCACCGTCACTCGCCCGAATGCTTCGGCTGTTGAGGCCATGACTGCGACATCGGCCGCGGCACCGTAGGCAAACGGATTGCGAGTCTCGTCAACGAGCGTGACCAGGTCTGCGATATCAAGCATGTCGATGAGCCCGTGGATTTCCGCAGCGTCGTCCGCGTCTGCGCGCCCCACGAGCGTCGCAGTGACACGGAGTCCCTCCGTCTTCAGCTGGGCGATTGCGCGCAGCAACCGCCACTGGCCCTTCGTCTCGTACAGGCGGCCGACCATCACCGTGTTGAGCTCGCCGTCAGTCCTGACGGGCGACGTAGGAGTTTGCTCCGCCAGTTCTCGTGCTCTGACGAGATCCATGGCTGGATAGGCGATCGCCAACTTACCTGGGCTTACCCACTGTGCGATGTGGTCACGCACCGTCTCTGAGTTGGCGACAACGACATCCGACAAAAGATCGATGTCCTCGAATGTCTCGGCTCGCCCGATCCTGAATCCCAGGCCGTGGTCGAGGTCGCCGAACTCATGCACCATCCACGCGTGCGGAACACCCTCGAGCCGGGCAGCGATCGCCGCCCATGGCGACACGATCGTGTTTGTCACCACCAAATCAGGCTGGAACTCTCGCATCCACTGCGCCATCTGGCTAACTGCGTGTGAGTCCATGCGTGCGGTCATGATGACGTCTATCGGGCGTTCTCTCACGAGTGGCAGCACCCACGAGTCGAAATCGATTGCGCGATGCTCCAACCCGCGACTCTCGAACTCTGGCTGCATCAAACCCTCAGGAGTGCGGGCGACAACCAAGAACTCCACATCGGGGCGGAGTGCGCGCCAATGGTCGATGATCTGCAAGAGCGTCAGTTCGGCGCCACCGAAATTGTTCACTGCGGAGCTATGCGAGACGAGCATTACCTTCACGAGCGCGCCCCGTTTCCTGGCAGTAGCGAGGCGAGCTTGCGCGGGAGTGAGAGCGCGATATCGCCGACCTTCCAGGTCCGAGAGGTGCGGGGATCCACCATGGAGCCGGATGTCGTGAGCAACTCGACGACTGTGGCGGGCAGGGTCATCCATGACCTGTAGATGTTGGGAAGCTTCTCCAACGGCTGTGACCCATCCGCGGCCGTCTCCCTGAGAAGAGGGACCAACCGCTCCAACGTGTGCCTCCCGACAATGTCGTTTCGCAGTGCCTGTTCCGCGGCGACTCCGTGTGCCGTCGCCAAGTTCCTGTCTGCCGCATACGTTCGTATCGCTTCCGTGAGCGACAGAACGTCTCCGGGAGCAAAGAGCAACCCGCTGACTCCGTCCTCCACGAGCTCGACCGTGGCACCCGTTGCGGCGCCGATTACCGGCCGGGCACCTGCCATGTACTCGACCGTTACACGTCCGAAACCCTCGCTGTCGGATGCCACGACTCCTGCATGTGCCGACGCTATGTAAGCCCCAGGGTCGGGCCTCTCCCCCGTGAGCGCGACACGATCACGCACCCCTAGCTGGTCGATCAGACTTTCGATGTGCCGGAGATCCGTGGGAGCGGCAGAGCCGACCAGGGCCAGCTCGACGCGAACGCCGTCAGCTTTGAGTGCTGCAACTGCGCGCACCACCCGTGCCTGCCCCTTCGACTCGGCTATCCGACCCACGCAGACAAGGCGCAAGGCATCCACCTCGTCGTCAGCGATGAACGGCCAAATTCCCGAGCGTGCCGGCGTCGCTGGAACCTCCAGCCGCGGGTAGAGCACGCTGATCTTGTCCGGACTGATCCACGTCGAGAGGTAATCGCGGAGTGCCTCTGAGTTGGTCACGACCCGATCTGAGAGTATTCCGATGTCCTCGAAGACGTGCTCCTTGGGAATCTGGAACTCGTGCCCGTCGCCGAACTCCCGCGCAAACCAGACGTGAGGTACGCCTGCCAGTTTCGCCGCGATGGCCGCCCAGGGCGCCACGATCGTGTTTGTCAACACGAGATCGGCGTTGAACTCCACAATGAAGCGCTCTATGGCTCGTACTGCCACGAAGTCATCGCGCGCAGAACTGTAGATCTCATCGGGACGCGTGGCCCGTCTGTGGCGCACCAAGGAGTGGAACGTCAGGTTCATCCACGGAATACCGCGCCGATCCAGTTCGGGTTGGAGGTGCCCTTCGGGAGCACGCGAGATCACGAACAGCTCGAGCCCGGGTGCACTCTCTCCCCACGCATCGAGAAAGTTGACGAGGGATCGTTCGGCGCCGCCGAGGTTGTCCACTGCGGAGCTGTGCGAAAAAACGAGGACTCTCACCCCCTAAGACTAGACAGAACAACGCCTCACCGGCACCGCCGCCGGTAGGCTCGTGAGCACCGTCGACCGTAAGGAAACTACGCCGCGTGAGCGACACCCGCCCCTCCTCTTCATCACACCGCGTCACTGTCGTCGTGCCCATCTACGGGCACTGGCCATCGCTGAAGGACTGCGTGCAGTCCCTGATCGACCACGCCGATCCCGCCGTCTTCGACATTTTGATCGTGAACGACTGCGGCCCAGAGGCCGACGCTCTTGAAGCCGGCATTCGCGGCCTGATCTTCAACCGCCCGAACTTTCGATACGAGCGGAACCCCGAGAATCTCGGGTTCGTAAAGACCTGCAACCGCGCCGCACTTGAGCTGGATACGAGCGGTAACCACATCCTGCTGCTCAATAGCGACACCAAAGTCACCGCTGGCGCGCTCGAGGAGCTTCGGGATGTGCTGCTCTCGTCGCCCGAGCATGGCGTAGCGTGCCCGCGCAGCAACGACGCAACGATCGCGTCGATCCCCTTCCACCGCAGGGACCACGCCGAGCGAGACGCCAATCGAGCGTTCGAGGTGTTTACCGCGATCAGCAGCGAACTGCCGAGGTTCTATATCGCTCCCGTCGCCGTTGGCTTCTGCTTTCTCATCCGACGGTCGCTAATCGATCGCTTCGGATTGTTTGATGAAGTATTCGGCAAGGGATACAACGAAGAGAACGACTTTTGCTTGAGGATCAACGCCGAGGGCTACTCATCGATCATTGCCAATCATGCCTTCGTGTTTCACGTCGGAAGCACGAGCTTCGGCAGTGAGCAGCGCGCGAGTCTCGAAGCAACGAACGCTGCCATTCTTCACCAGCGGTACCCGTTCTACCCCAGCAGCGTCGTCACGTTCATTCAGAATGACTACGCAGCGCTCGACCGGTTCGCCGATCTAATCGTGCAGCGCTCCCCTGAGTTGCCGAAGAAGATTCTCATCGACCTCAGCGACGGCAACGAGGAGGCGGTGACCCCGATACTCCAGGCGCTCACCGAGCATCCGGAGGCGAGCCAGCCCTCCGAAATTACGCTCCTCGGCACGCCTCCCGGGCAGGAAGACGAGCTTCGCAAGCTCGGGCATCGAACCCTCGAGCGTTCCGAGATCAGCGAGCTGTTCGATCTAGGCGTAGCGATCGGTCCTATAACAGCTCCAGAAGCCCTCCTCACGCTCAATAGGTACTGTCTCCGATGGGCGATCGCCGAGCACCAACCGACCCCGACACCCTATTGGTCGCGACGAAGCGCCGAGCCGGGCCAGGATTACATCACCCGGCTCGCACTGGAGCACACGGGGCGAACCGTGTCTGCGCAGTCGAGTTCGACATTCTGGGACGCAGTCAGCGAGTCGGTTGATGCACTCGTTGATGCCGCGGCACTGGACATCCGAGACCGAGCCGTCCGCGATGTGGCCCTGCTCTGGGAAGAAGAGCACAGAAGCCACATTGCAGCGGCTACGCAACTCCGAAGCATCGGCACGAGTGCCGCCTACCGGCTCGCGCGCGGGCTGAGCGCGATCACATTGCCCGTGCGGGACATAATTCGCCGAAACTCTCGCGGCTAGGGCATGGATGCGGCTGCGGGCACCGCAGTCGGCACCTTGAACACGGAGCCTTCATAAGTCCAGATGTTGCTCGGATACTGTGTGCGCACCTTTTCGGCCTCAGCAGCGTCCGCAGTGTAGAAGTGGTGAAGGTACGTCGGGCTCCAGAAGCGCGCCATGACTCGCAGGCCCGGTTCTGTCGCAGAAGACGGGTAGACGTAGAAGGCGACATTCTCGTACCGCCACACTGAGTCGTCATACTGCGCGATTACCTTGTCTCGTTCAGCCGCACTCGTCGTGTAGAAGTGCCCGTTATATGTAGCGCTCCAGAAGCGATACACGGGCACCGTCCCTGCGACTTGAGACCCGAATGCGCCGAAAGAGACGGCTTCGTAGCGCCATACATGATCTGGATACTGCGTGATGAGCTTGTTACGTTCGGCGACGCTTCGAGTGTAGAAGTGGCCGTTATAGGTGTCACTCCAGAAGCGGTAGACCGCACCCAAGTCGGTCGCCGCAGGCTCGACAACAGGGGTGACCGCCACAGTAACGGTGCGACATCCGAGCGAAGTGTTTTGCCCGGCGCCGTCGTTGATGGCATACACGCAAATTGATTGTCGACCGCTTCCAACAGCAATAGTGCTGTCGAAGCCATAGTTTCCGGTCTGACTCGGGTATGTGCGGTTGATATCGCCTCGAGCAACATTAGCGAGAACAGACGTCGAGAACGCGCCGTTCACGTATATGTGGAGTCGGATTGAATCCTGTGTGTTCGCGTCAAAGGCCCATCCAGCGATGCGAACTCGCTGCGGCGCCGGAGAACTCACACTCTCAAGGTTTCCGACAGGGTTGATCGGCCCGGTCGGACTCCCAAACCATTCCGTGTAGAAGTTTGCGAAGTTTCGGTTGCCGTAGGCACCACATCCGCCGGCGGCCGCGCCCGGGTACGCTGCGAGGGCCGCAGCATTCGGCTGGTATGGGGTGTAGTTGTAGAGCGCGGCGGTTGCCCAGTTCACAATGTTGACGTTGGAGCCCCCGCACGACGCTGTGGGGCTGTACTGGATGAAACGCACACCCGGCTGATAGTTGAAGCCATTCTCTGCGCGCTGATAGAACTTGAACTGCAGGGAGGCCATGTAGACCTGATTCCCGAAGCCGTAGTAGAGCTCGTTGCACGGCGCCGTGTCGGGGCATCCGTAGCCCATCGCCACAAGAAAGTCGTTGGGTATGGCCTGCGCGGTCGTCTTGGTGATGAGCGTGCGCTCCTTCTGCAGCGTGACGAGTATCACCTTTGCAGAGACACCGCACGCCACCTGCGCCCGGTAGATGATCGTCGAAGCGAGCAGCGAGCTCCCACCCTGAAAGGCGTTGCAATACGTGTGACCTGGGATGTCCGTTGATGGCCGTGCCGCACGATCGGCGACGCTGGAGCGGTATGTTGCGAGCACGCTTCCCTGCGACACGAGGAAGGCCTGAATCTCCGCCTCCGTCATCGCAGCGCCGTTGTAGAAGTTCGCGTCGCTGATGATGTATCCGGGGTCAAAAGGCACACTCGCCGCTTCGGCAGGTTCCGCAGCACCCCCGACAACCAGACCCGTTGCGACAATGCCGATCGCGACCGACGCTGCGATCAGACGAACACGAAGACGATTCAAAACACGACGCACACCAACACACCCCAACCGTGCCCACCCAGAGCACTCAAGTCAGAGTAACTGAGGGCCTCACCGATGTCGCGGAAGGCAAAGCAGAATCTTCGTGGTCAATCCTCAGCTGCGGCAAGCAACCCAAGCAGATACGTGCCATACCCGCTCTTCACGAGCGGCGTGGCGAGGGCCCTCAACTGCGAGCCGTCGATCCATCCCGCACGCCAGGCGATCTCTTCGATGCATCCGATTTTGAAGCCCTGGCGGTCCTCAATGACCCGAACGTATTCGGAGGCCTGCATCATTGATTCGAACGTTCCGGTGTCGAGCCAGGCGGTGCCGCGGTCGAGCACCTGCACCTGCAGCGTTCCGGCCTCGAGGTAGCGCTCGTTGACGGTCGAGATCTCGAGCTCGCCCCGCTCACTCGGCTCGATCGACTTCGCGATTTCGATGACGTCGTTGTCATAAAAGTAGAGCCCGGGCACCGCGTAGTTGCTCTTGGGCTTCGTTGGCTTTTCCTCGATCGAGACGGCCCGCATCTCGTCATCGAACTCGACCACACCATACGAGGTGGGGTTCGACACGTGATACGCGAAGATGAGCCCGCCGTCGACCTCACCGTGCGTGCGCAGCGATGAGCCGAGACCGGCGCCGTGAAAGATGTTGTCGCCGAGCACGAGCGCGACGCTCTCGTCGCCGATGAACTCCTCGCCGATGATGAACGCCTGCGCGAGCCCATCAGGCGACGGCTGCACCGCATACTCCAGACGGATGCCAAGGTCGCTCCCATCCCCCAGCAACGCCTTGAACTGCGCGTTGTATTCGGGGGTGGTGATGATGAGGATCTCGTTGATGCCCGCCATCATGAGCGTCGAGAGCGGGTAGTAGATCATCGGCTTGTCGAAGATCGGCATGAGCTGCTTCGAGATGCCCTTGGTGATGGGCCACAGCCGTGTGCCAGAGCCGCCGGCGAGAATGATTCCGCGCATCAGTTGTCCTTGGTGTTGAGCGAGTCGTAGAAGCGACGGATGTCATCAAACCGGGGCAGCAAACCCTGCTCGGCCGCCTCGGCAAGAGTAGGGGCATCCGTGTCTTTGGGAGAGAGCAACGGCTCCCCCGCCTCGGGCGGGAACACGAGGGCGACCTGCTCGTCGAGCGGGTTGATGCCGTGCTCTTTGGTGGGGTTGAACACGTCGCTGACGAGATAGCTCACGGTCGCGTCATCCGTCAGCGAGACGAAGCAGTGGCCGAGACCTTCTGCAATGTAGATCGCGCGGCGGTCCTTGTCGTCGAGCAGCACCGAATCCCACTGGCCGAACGTCGGCGAACCCACGCGGATGTCGATGACATAGTCGAGCACGGCGCCGTGCGTCGCCGTCACGTACTTCGCCTGGCCGCGCGGCACATCGGCGAAATGGATGCCGCGAACAACACCCTTCTTTGACACCGAAGTGTTCGCCTGACGCAGGTCGATGGGGTGCCCGATCGCCTCTTCGAGCCGGTCGAAGCGATACCACTCGAGGAACACCCCGCGGTCGTCGCCGAACTGCTTCGGGGTGATCTCGTAGGAGTCTGGGATCGAGAGTTCGCGAATCTGCACCAGACGATCCTAGCGGGGGCCGTCTGCGCCGCCCTGGCCGCTAGCCGTGGTTGAGGGATGCCTCGTATGCGGCGATCGTCTCGGTGGCCCCGCCGACCGCCTTGAGTTCGCCCTTGTTGAGCCAGGCGGCGTGGTCACACATCGAGCGCACCGACTCCATCGAATGGCTCACCAGGATGACGGTCTTGCCGACCCGCTTGAACTCCGCGAACTTGTCGAAGCACTTCTTCTGGAACTCCGCATCGCCCACCGCGAGT
The DNA here is from genome assembly GCF_054969005.1 of Homoserinimonas flava. Classification (NCBI taxonomy): domain Bacteria; kingdom Bacillati; phylum Actinomycetota; class Actinomycetes; order Micrococcales; family Microbacteriaceae; genus Homoserinimonas; species Homoserinimonas flava. The sequence goes on along the minus strand of NZ_JBUEQS010000001.1, from coordinate 208,148 downwards.
ACCTCATCGACGACAAGGATGTCGGGGTTGACGTTGATCGCAATAGAAAAGCCAAGGCGCACATACATGCCGGAGGAGTAGTTCTTGACCGGCTGATCGATGAACTGCTCGACACCCGAGAAGGCGACGATCTCGTCGAACTTGCCCTCAATCTCTTTGCGCGACATGCCGAGAATGGAACCGTTGAGATAGATGTTCTCGCGACCGGAAAGTTCGTGGTGAAAGCCGGAGCCGACCTCGAGCATCGCGGCGAGCTTGCCGTAATGCGTGATCGCGCCCTTGTTAGGGTGGTAGATCTTGGCGAGGCACTTCAGCAGGGTGGATTTGCCGGAGCCGTTGCTGCCGATGAGCCCGAAGGTCGACCCCTGCGGCACATCGAACGTGACATCCTGCAGCGCCCAGAAGTCTTCGTGCACCGACGTGCGCCCCCGCATGATCGCCGCTTTGAGCGTCTGGTTGCGCTCGTGGTACATGCGAAAGCTCTTGCTCACATGGTCCACCCGAACCGCCACGTCACTCACAGTGCCTCCGCCAGGTTCTTCTCATTGCGTCGGAACACCCAGAGGCCGATCACGAGCGCCCCGAGCGCCCACGCGAGACAGATGAGCCACGCCATCGGGTCCGGCCAGCGGTTGTCATAGAGCAGGTTACGGAACAGTTCGAGGAAGTGGACCATGGGGTTGAGATGATAGAGGTCGAGGATCGTCACCGAGGTACCCCAGATTCCACCGACGCCAGCCGAAGCATTCGCCACCATTGTCACCGGGTAGATGACGGGGCTCAGGTACATGCCGAGCTGCAGCACGATCGAAAGGAACCACTGCGTGTCGCGGAAGTACACATTCGCGATCGACAGCATGAGGGCGAGCCCGGCTGCGAACACTGCCAGGAGCACCATCGCGACCAGCACGAGTGGGAGCCACGGCAATACGAAGGCGCCGAGGATGCTGAGCACGACGACGAGCACAACGATCTCGAACAGCCAGTTGTAGGCCGCCGACGCGACCTGAGACAACGGAAGCACGACCCTGCTGAAGGCGACCTTCTGGATGAGACCCGCGTTGGAGACGAGTGACGTGACGCCCGAATTCAGCACGTTGGCGAAGAAGATCCACGGCAGCAGACCGCAGAGCAACCAGATGGCGAAGACATTGAGCCCGCTCGGGTCGCCGGGTGCCAACTCAATTCTGATGATGAACGAGAACACGAACGTGTAGATGAGCATGAGCGCGAGCGGGTTGGCGAGCGACCACAGCTGGCCGAACACCGTGCGCTTGTACTTGCCCTTCACCTCGCGCATCGTGAGGTTGACGAGCAGCTCGCGTGACGCGAGCATCTCCTTTAGATAGTTCATCTTCCCCACCAGACGGCCCGGGCGGCCATCGAACAATCTAGCCTAGAACTAAGATGGGGCGGGTCATGTCCAGCACCCCACGCACCCCCGGCGCGCGCGTCGCCGTTGTCACGGTGAGCTACGGTTCGGGCGATGTGCTGCCGACCTTCCTCGACTCGGTGCCCGCCGCGAGCGCCTCCCCCGTCGAGGTCGTCATCGCCGACAATAAGGCTGGCAGCCCTGCGGATGTCGCGGCGCTCGCCTCCGCGCATGGCGCCAATCACCTGCCCATGTCGGGCAATCTCGGCTACGGCTCAGCGGTGAATGCGGCCGTCGCCTCACTCGGGCCAGAAGTCGAGTGGGTGCTCGTGAGCAACCCCGACCTCGTGATGAGCCCCGGCGCGATCGACACCCTTGTGGCGACGGGCGATGAAGACGAACACATTGGCGCGGTCGGCCCGGCGACCCTCACCGCCGAGGGTGCTCTCTACCCCTCAGCACGAGCGGTTCCCTCGCTTCGCACGGGGGTCGGTCACGCGCTGTTCGCCAATCTCTGGGTTGGCAATCCGTGGACGAAGGCGTATCGCAACCAGACCGTGAGCACGAGTGAGCGCTGCGACGCTGGGTGGCTGTCCGGCTCCTGCCTGTTGGTGCGCCGGACGGCGTGGGACCTGGTCGGCGGCTTCGACCCCCAGTTCTTCATGTATTTCGAAGACGTCGACCTCGGCTATCGGCTCGGTCGACACGGCTACCGCAACGTGTACGAGCCCGCTGCCGTCGTGACCCACACGGGTGCGCACTCCACGACATCCGACTCCTCCGCCATGATCCAGGCGCATCACGACAGCGCGAGACGGTTCCTCGACAAGAAGTACTCCGGCCCGCTGCTCTGGCCTATTCGGCTGAGCCTGCGTGCCGGGCTGTCGCTCCGCTCCAACATGATTCGGCGTCGCGTCCGTCGGGACTAGCGCGAGAACGTCGCCGCGAGCCTTTCTCCCAACTGCGGCGCGAGAGAGCGCGAAAAGGTGCGGCTGATGTGGTTGTCGTCGGCGTAGACCACGACGTCACCAATCACCGGGTGGCATTCGAGCTCGCTGCAGAAGTGCTCCGAGAGGTCGACGACCGCCACGCCAGTTGCCTCCGCTGCGGCAACTGCCTGGTCGTCGGGCAGGGCAGCAGCGCGGGGGATAGCGCACTCCGAGGCATCCGACGCTGTCGACAGACAGAGCGGAATGTTGACCCGCTGCGGGTCTGGAACGTCGCGAATGAGCGCGACCTGCTTGCCCGATGCCTCGACCTCGGTCCACGTTGCCGCGATCGTGCCTGCTGATAGCCGCTGATCCTCTGGCACCAACGGGTCGTGGTAGCGACTTGAGAAGTTCGTGTACACGACGGCATCGATGTCATCGCGCACCAACAACTCCCGCTGCACCTCCGCGCTCCATTCGGCGCACTCCTGCTGTTCCCACGTTGCCCGGCCCGACAGCGCAATGGGCTCGGTCGAGAGCGCGGGACATCCGACCCTCATGTAGGTAACCATCCGCCAGCCGCGATCTTCTGCGATGTCCTGCAGGGCGGGGGCCATCGCCCCCGCGTGCGAATCGCCGACCAGAGCCACAGTGAACTCAGAAGCGTCACGCTCTCCGTATTCGCAAGAGACAAGCGGCCCGTCTGCCTCGGCGACGCACCACTCCGGGTCGAGGTCCGCTGCCGCGAATGTGAGGTCTGCGTCACGTGACTGCTCGGTCGGATCTCCGCAGTCGCCGGCTGGGTTCATCGCACCGGCACCGAAGCACTCTGCCTTGGTGTCCAACTGCTCCTCGACCCAGGCTGCCGTAGCCCGATAGCGCGACTCGTCGATGGCGAGCACCGCGAACGATGATGCCACGATGAGCGCGGGTCCGAGCAGCGCAATCAAGAAGGCGTGCCAAAGACGGATGCCTCGGGCCATCCGCATCGGATCTTCGACCAGGCGCTTGGTCGCCGCCGCGAGCGCGATGCTCGCCACTCCGATCGCAATCTTCACTGGGGTGGTGAGAGCGGTATTGAGGGCGTAGGGGAGAAAGAAGATGAGCGGCCAATGCCAGAGGTAGATCGAATACGACCAGTCGCCAAGCTTCTGCATCGGCGCAAGCGAGAGCAGGTTGTGGGCGGAGCCCCGACCGGACACTCCACCCGCGAGAAGCACTGCGACGGTACCGGCCACAGGGAACAGCGCGATCCAGCCGGGGAACGGCGAGGCGTCGGTGAACTCGAACGCTGACCACACGATCACGGCGAGGCCGATCCAGGTGGCTGCGATGGCGACCGCGGCACCCGCCGGTCTGCGCTGGCGCCACTCGAGCCTGGGCCACAGCACCATCGCGGTCGCCGCCAGCCCGCCGGCCGCGAACTCCCACGTGCGGGTCAGCGTGTTGAAATAGGCCGCCGGCTGCGAATAGCGGGTGAGGAGGATCGAATACGCGAGGCTCGCGATGAAGACGAGGGTCAGCACGGCAAAGATCGTTGCCGTGCGCCGACGGCCGGTGACATCGACCCCGCGTCGACGGGCAACCAGACCGAGGAGCGCCAGCACCCCGACCAGCAGGATCGGCCACACAAAATAGAACTGCTCTTCGATCGAGAGCGACCAGAAGTGTTGCACGGGCGAGTCAACTCCGCCACCGCCCAGGTAGTCGATCGAGCTGGACAGCAGCACCCAGTTAACGACGTAGAGGGCGGCCGCCGAAGTCTCCCGCAAAACCCCGGTCACCAGCGAATCAGGGGCCCAGATGACCGTGGCGATCAGCGTTGCCACAAGGACTACGAGTGCTGCGGGCAGCAGGCGACGAATACGTCGGGCCCAGAACTTCGCTAGCGCGATTGTGCCGGTGCGTTGCACCTCGTCGAGAAGGTGCGAGGTGATGAGAAAGCCAGAGATGACGAAGAAAACATCGACGCCGACGTAGCCGCCGCTCAGACGTGACGGCCACAGGTGGTAGACCACCACCAACGCCACGGCAACCGCACGGAGCCCCTGAACGTCGGTGCGAAACCCGCGCTTGCTCGGGATCGACTGTGACGAGGCGATCGGGTGGGATGCCGGGCGAATCACATCGTTCTGCCCAGGCTGCACGACGACGATCCTAGCGTCCACCTCCACTGCGGACTCTCATCCGGCTACTTCGCCCCGACGATAGAATCTTTGGGACCTGCCAAGGAGGCAAGAAATCCCCATGAACATCCTCGTCACCGGCGGCGCCGGTTTTATCGGCTCGAACTTCGTGCACTACGTACTCCGTGAGACCACCCACTCGGTCACGGTGCTCGACAAGCTCACCTATGCCGGCAATCGCGCCTCCCTCGACGGCCTCCCCGCTGACCGTTTCGAGTTCGTGCACGGCGACATCTGCGACGCCGAACTCGTCGATGAGCTTTTCGCGCGCCACGATGCCGTCGTGCACTACGCCGCCGAGAGCCACAACGACAACTCGCTCGACGACCCGCGCCCCTTTCTCGACACGAACATCATTGGCACCTACACGCTGCTCGAGGCTGCCCGCCGCCACGGCACCCGGTTCCACCACATCTCGACCGATGAGGTCTACGGCGACCTCGAACTCGACGACCCGCACCGCTTCACCGAGCAGACCCCCTACAATCCCTCGAGCCCGTACTCGTCGACGAAGGCCGGCAGCGACCTCCTCGTGCGCGCCTGGGTGCGCTCGTTCGGCGTCAACGCGACGATCTCGAACTGTTCAAACAACTACGGCCCCTACCAGCACGTTGAGAAGTTCATCCCCCGCCAGATCACGAATGTGCTTCGCGGCGAGCGCCCCAAGCTCTACGGCACGGGCGAAAACGTCCGCGACTGGATTCACGCGGACGACCACTCCTCCGCCGTGCTCACGATCCTCGAAGGCGGCCGCATCGGCGACACCTACCTCATCGGTGCCGACGGCGAAAAAAGCAACAAGGAGGTCGTCGAGCTCATCCTGACCCAGCTCGGTCAGGCCTCGGACGCCTACGACCATGTGAACGACCGGCCAGGCCACGACCTGCGCTACGCGATCGATTCCTCCAAGCTTCGCACCGAGCTCGGCTGGGCTCCCAGCTTCTCCGACTTCGAGGCTGGCCTCGCCGCCACCATCGAGTGGTACCGCGACAACGAATCGTGGTGGGCTCCACAAAAAGACACCACCGAGGCGCGCTACAAGGCCCAGGGGCAGTAGCCATGGCGAAGATTCTCATCGCCGGCGCCACCGGCATGCTCGGTCGCGACCTCCAGACGGTGCTCGACGGCAGGGATGTCACGGCGCTCGGCCGGGCCGCGCTCGATGTCACCGACCTTGACGCCGTGGTGGCAGCATCCGCCGGTCACGACGTCATCATCAATGCCTCGGCGTACACGAAGGTCGACGACGCCGAGACCCATGAAGGCGACGCGTATGCCGTGAATGCGACCGGCACGTCGAACCTCGCCACCGCTGCCGCCGAGCACGGCGCGAGGCTCGTCACGGTGTCAACCGACTATGTCTTTGCAGGCGATGCGAGCGAGCCGTATGCGGAGAACGCCCCGATCGACCCGAAGAATGCCTACGGTCGCACGAAGGCCGAGGGTGAGCGCCTCGCGGTCGCCAACAACCCGGATGCGACCCTCATCGTGCGCACGGCGTGGCTCTACGGCCAGAACGGCCCGAACTTTGTGAAGACCATGCTGAAGCTCGCGGCCGACCGTGAGACGCTGAGCGTGGTTGATGATCAGGTCGGCCAGCCCACCTGGACCCTCGATCTCGCCCGCCAGATTGTCGCCCTCATCGATGCTGATGCTCCCGCCGGTGCCTACCACGGCACCAACAGCGGCGAGACGAGCTGGTTCGGTTTCACCCGCGAGATCTTCCGCCTCAGAGGCCTCGACCCTGAGCGCGTGCACCCGACCGACAGTGCCTCCTTCGTGCGTCCGGCACCCCGGCCCGCGTACTCGGTGCTCGGCCATGACGGCTGGGCAAAGGCAGGGTTGGAGCCAATGCGCGACTGGAAGACGGCGCTCGACGACGCCCTGGCGAACGGCGTCGCCACCACACCATGACCACCACCCTCCGCGTTGTGCTCGACCCGGTCACCGCCACGGTGCCCGGAGGCGTTGGGCGATACACCGAGGAGCTCACCCGCAAACTCATCGAACTCGCACCGCCCGAGTGTGCGGTCGCCGGCGTCACCGCAAATGGCCCCGCTGACGACTTCGAGCGACTGGCGACGCTGTTTCCTGGCCTGCAAGAGATCATCCGGATGCCGCTGCCTCGCCGCGAGCTGCAGCTCGCCTGGCGCGCCGGCGTCACACTGCCGGGGCGCACGCTCGACGGCGAAATCCGCAGCGCCAAAGGGATGCTGCATGCCACGAGCGCGATCGCGCCGCTGACGAAACACGACCGCCTCAACGATGTCGGCAATCAGGTGGTCGTCACGGTGCACGATGTTGCGGCCTGGACGCATCCAGAAGCCCTGCCACCGGGCAGGGCAGGGCTCGTGCGCGCCATGGTGAAGCGCGCCCATCGCCATGCCGATGCCGTGATCACCCCCACCCACGCCGTTGCCGACGAGCTCAATGCGATCCACGACTTTGGCGACCGCATCCGGGTCATCGGCGGCGCAGTGAGCACCAAACTCGTCACCCCGGTCGATGCCGACGAGCGTGCGGAGCGGCTTGACCTTCCCGAGCGCTACATCCTCAGCGCCGGCACCCTTGAGCCACGCAAACGGCTCGCCTCGCTCATCGCGTCGCTTGCCCACCCCGACTCCGCCGACCTTCCGCTGCTGATCGCCGGCCCGGAGGGCTGGGGCGGCATCGATGTCACTGCGGTCGCCGCGGAGCACGGTCTCGCACCCGAGCGAGTGCGTGTGCTCGGGTTCTTGCCCGACGCCGACCTCGCCGTCGTGCTCAATCGCGCCACGGTGTTCGCCTACCCGAGCGTCGCCGGTGGTTTCGCGCTGCCCGTCATCGAGGCGTTCAGCTTCGGCGTGCCCGTCGTCCACTCCGACGACCCATCCGTCCTTGAGCTCACGGCAGATGCAGGCATCGCCGTCGAAAGCGCGGACGAGGGCGAATACCCGTCACGGCTCGCTGCAGCGATCGCGCGCGTGGCGAACGACTCCACCCTCGCGGCGCGGCTCGGCACTCTCGGCGAAGATCGGGCGCGCGCCTATACCTGGGAGTCGGCAGCGCACGAGATCTGGCAGCTGCACGCCGAGTTGTAGGAGCTACTCCTCGGGCTCCGGGCTGAGCAACGATCCCTGCACTATCTGATGAATCGACGGATAGTCGGGGTAGAGCGTGTCGACACCATTCTCGGGCACCAGCTCAAGGGTGTTAATGGGGAGCTGCTGCGCATCCGCCGCGAGATCAACAAAATAGCTGAGCATGACGGAGGGCACATCGGTCTTCATCGTGCGGGTGCCAGCTTCTGCGACAGCCCGAAACTTTGCGACGAGGTTTGTGGGCTCCATCTGGGTGATGATGGCCTGCTGCACCTGGCGTTGACGTTCCATCCGTTGCAGGTCGTTGCCATCGAAGCGGGACCGCGCATACCAGAGGGCCTGTTCACCGTTCATCCGCTGCACGCCGGCCTCGAAGTAGCCGACGGGCACCGAACTCGTCACCGGGCCATAGGCAAGACGCTCGGCCACCTCGATCTCGACACCCCCGAGCGCATCAACCAGGTCGAGGAAGCCCTGCATGTCGACCAGCACGTAGTACTGCATCGTGAGGCCGGTGATGCCCTCAACCGCATCTTTCATCGCCTCGACGCCCGCGGTGCTGCCGTTTGCTTCGGCGTCTGGGTAGAGCTCCGCGTGATTCTCACCCTCGGTGTAGATGTAGCCGAGAAGGCACTCATCACCGCAGTCATAGCCGTTCGGGTACAGGCCGAACATAGGCGAACCCTCGGAGAAGGTGGCGCGCTCAAAGTTGCGCGGCAGGCCAATGATCGTCGTTGACCCGGTCTCGGCGTCGACGCTCACGACCGAGATGCTGTCGGGGCGAAGACCCTCACGGTCAGCCCCGGCATCGCCGCCGAGCAACAGGATGTTGTAGCGACCGTCTACCGGGTCGGCGAAGTCGCCGCTCTGGAAGACCGCGTTGATGGTGTCGCGGGTCACGCCGGCAACATACGCGGCATACGCAGCGCCACCGGCGGTCACCACGACCGCAACCACCGCGAGAGCCGCGACGAACGGCCGAGCAGCGGGTTTCGTGCGTACGAATCTGACAATGCGCAGCACGTCGAGGGTGAGCACCACCCACAGCACGGCATACGCGACAAGAATCACCTGGCCCACCGTGAGCGCGATGGGGTTGGTGGCGAGCCCGATCAAAATCCCGTCGTCGATGAAATACACGGCAACGACAGCGAGCGCGAGCCCCCACAGCACGAACGTTGCAGCAACCCCGAATCGCCCAAGGCGGCGACTGCCCGCGAGAAGCTGCGCCGAACCAGGGATGACCACGTTGAGGGCGACGAGCCACCAGGCGCGCGCCGTCATCACGTCGCGGGAACCCACATCGGGGTTCCGCACCGTCGGTGTCGTCAGGTACACCGGTCGTCGCTCGCCTGCCACGGCCTAGAGGCGGGCCTTCAGCGCGACGTTCTTCTCCTCAACGAGGGCTTCGAGGTCACGCGAGTATTTCGCGAGTGCTTCGGCGATCGCGGCATCCGTGGATCCGATAATGCGAAGCGCCAGCAGCCCCGCGTTCTTCGCCCCGCCGATCGACACGGTGGCGACGGGGATGCCCGCCGGCATCTGCACGATCGAGAGCAGCGAGTCGAGCCCGTCGAGCTTCGCGAGCGGCACGGGCACTCCGACGACGGGCAGCGTTGTGACCGAGGCGATCATGCCGGGCAGGTGCGCTGCTCCCCCGGCGCCTGCAATGATGACGCGGATGCCGCGGGCCGCAGCCTCACGACCGAACGCGATCATCTTGTCGGGGGTGCGGTGGGCCGACACGACCTCAACCTCATGGGCGACACCGAACTCGCTGAGCACGGCTGCCGCCTCGGCCATGACCGGCCAGTCGGAATCGGAGCCCATGATGATCGACACGAGCGGTGAGGGCATGGTGACGATAGTAGTGCTTAGTCGCTCAGCAAATCCGCTGCCGCGCGCGCCTGATACGCGACGTCGTCAAGATCGTCGCCGCCCATCGTCACATGGCCGACCTTGCGCCCTGGGCGCGACTCCTTGTCATAGGAGTGAAACTTGACGAGCGGATGCTCCGCCATCGCCCGCCCGTATCGAGCATCGAGGCCGGCCCCCGCAGGGCCGCCGAGCACGTTCACCATGACCGACCATGGGTCGCGGCATCCGGTTGAGCCGAGGGGAAGGTCGAGCACGGCGCGCAGGTGCTGCTCGAACTGGCTCGTGGTCGACCCTTCGACGCTCCAGTGGCCGCTGTTGTGGGGGCGCATGGCGAGTTCGTTGACGAGGAGTCGGTGATCGACGGTCTCGAAGAGTTCGACCGCGAGCACGCCGGTGACATCGAGCCCTTCTGCGACGGTGACGGCGATCTCCTCCGCAACGTCAGCGAGTTTGCCGGCCGACTTCGGTGCCGGGGCGATGACTTCGGCGCACACGCCGTTGCGCTGCACGCTCTCAACGACCGGCCACGGCAAAATCTCGCCGGAGGGGCGCCGCGCGACCGACTGCGCCAGTTCGCGCTTGAACTCGACGAGCTCCTCCGCGAGCAGAGGCCCGACCCCCGCGTCCTCGAACCAGGCGATCGCCTCGTGGCCGCGGCGCACCACCTTGACCCCTTTGCCGTCGTAGCCGCCGCGCGGGGTTTTCACGACCGCAGCGCCACCGTTTGCGTCGATGAAGGCGTCAAGCTCCGCCTCATTCGACACCGCCGCCCACTGCGGCATCGGCAGTCCGAGTGCGCCAAGCCGTTCACGCATGAGCAGCTTGTCCTGTGCATACAGCAGCGCGTGCGGACCTGGCCGCACGGCGACATCGGCGTCGACGAGCGCCGTCAGCACCGCTTGGGGCACATGTTCATGGTCGAAGGTGATGACGTCGACCCCCTTGGCCCACGCGAGCACCTGATCGAGGTCCCGATAGTCACCGACCGCTGTTGCAGCGATCGCCGATGGGCTGCCCTCATTCTCGGCGAACACCCGGAGCCGAAGGCCGAGGTGGGTCGCGGCGGGAATCATCATGCGGGCCAGCTGGCCGCCCCCGATAACACCGACGGTGAGGGTCATGCGAATCTCCCGGATCTGTCGACGGATGCCCCGGCACTGCAGCGGACGCCGCCTGCAGTGAACGAGCGGATCATGGCGGTTAGACTGCGAACCGCTTTATCCCTATCTTTGCCTATCCCAGGGGTCACCCTTTGCGAACCGAATCGAGCACCACCACGAGAGTGGTCCGGATGCTGCGCACTCGCCTCGTCGCGCAGCTCGCGCGATTCGGGGTCGTCGGCTCGGTGGGACTCGTCATCGATGTCGTGCTCTTCAACCTGCTGCGGCTCACTGTGCTCGCGCCGGAGATCGTGCACGAGGGACCCGTCATCGCGAAGGTCGTGTCGACCTCTGTTGCGATCGCCGCCAACTGGATCGGCAACCGCTACTGGACCTTCCACCGTGAGCAGCGCGCGCATCCGGTGGGTGAGGGACTCCGCTTCGCGGCCGTGAGCGTCACCGCAATGGCGATTCCCCTCACGTGCCTCTGGGTCTCCCACTATGTGCTCGGCTACACGAGCCTGCTCGCCGACAACGTCTCAAGCAACGGGGTCGGGCTCATCCTCGGGATGGTGTTCAGGTTCTGGCTCTACCGCACCTGGGTGTTCGCGGATGCTCCGGTCGCTGTCCTTGTCGACGTGTCCGCGTCGCATGGCACAACCGAGCGCCTTGGGGGACGCCCACCATCGAACAGTTCGATCTCGCTGCCCCGAATGATTGAAGAGCAGTGAAGGCAGTCGACTCGCACGTCTCGTCCGACATCAATCGCAGCGTGCAACACGGCGCCGACGCTCCGAAGTTCCGAGCCGAGATTCACGCCCTCCGCGCGGTGGCCGTGTCGTTGGTGGTCGGCTGGCATGTCTGGCCCGAACAGGTTCCAGGCGGGTTCGTTGGCGTCGACGTCTTCTTTGTGATTTCGGGCTACCTCATCACCATGCACTTGGTCCGAGAGGCCACCACTACGGGCACACTCCGCCTAGGCGCGTTCTGGGCGCGTCGCGCCAGGCGGCTCCTTCCCGCGGCGCTTCTTGTCCTCGCCGCGACCAGTGTCGCAGTCGGTCTACTCGCTCCCGAAACGCTCCGGCAGCAGTTTTTCAAGGAGCTCGCCGCGAGTGTTTTCTACATTGAGAACTGGGTTCTGGCGGCAGATAGCATCGACTACCTCGCGTCGACATCGTCACCATCGCCTGCCCAGCATTTTTGGTCATTGTCCGTCGAAGAGCAGTTTTACCTGGCGTGGCCACTGCTTGTGCTCGCCCTCGCCGCGCTCGCTGCCAAACTCAACATCCCCTTGCGCCCTGCTGGACTTGGACTATTCGCAGTGATTGCAGCGATTTCGCTCGCGGGATCGGTCGTTATCACCTCCACCAGCCCGACGGAGGCATATTTCATCACCACCACTCGAGCCTGGGAGTTCGCGGTCGGCGGTATCCTCGCGCTGTTCGGTACGTGCAGGTCGCCAGACTCTCGAACTGCAGCCGCCTTCGCGCTACTCGGGTGGGGGGCAATCGCGGTGTCGACCTTTGCGTACTCCGCCGCAACGCCATTTCCCGGAGTCGCTGCGCTCCTCCCGGTTCTCGGGACAGCGGCGGTGATCTGGTCGGGTTCTGTGGCGGGGCGCTGGCCTTCACAACTTTTCGAGAGCCGACCCATCCGATTCTTGGGAGATGCGTCATATTCGATTTATCTTTGGCACTGGCCCGTACTCGTGTTCGCAGGATACGTCGTTGTCGAAGGCACGTGGTGGACCGAAGCACTCATCATTTCAATGACACTGATTCTCGCCCACGTCACGACGCGGTATGTCGAACTGCCGGTACGCGAACGACGCTGGCAACTCCTCACTGAGACTCGGAAGACACTGGTCACGGCCCTGGTCGCGATGCTGATCGTAGGGACTCCACCTGCGATCGCTTGGATTTCCTCCGCCGAGGCTGCAAGCTCGGAACAACGAGACGCAGCCGAGCGGGCGGCAAGCGAAGAGGCCTGCCTTGGAGCCGCCTCTGTCGGAGCTGACTGCGACACTGATCTACACACAACCTTGACACCAGATCCAGCTTCTGCCCAGGATGACGACCCGGCCGTCTATGCAGACGGCTGCGTCACTGAAACCCGATCTGCCGAAGTCACACAGTGCCACTTCGGAAGCCTGAACGGCGAGATTTCGATTGCACTGATCGGAGACTCCCACGCCGCACAATGGGCACCAGCGCTTGTTCCCCTCGCCGACGAACGCGACTGGTCCCTGACCACCTACCTTAAATCCGCGTGCCCGCAGTCCTCGGCCGAGAACGTTCAGGAGATCGAAGCAAGTACGACGTCGTGCCGCCAGTGGAATGCTGACCTCGCAGACGAGCTCCGCGCGTCTGACCCGTTCGATTTCATCATCGTCGCCTACAGCGTGCTCCGAGCGAACTATGCGAGCGCCGAAGATGCTGTTGCCGGATTCCAAGAGGCCTGGCAAGAACAAATCAAGCGAGGTGCCAACATCATCGTCTTGAGAGACATACCGTTGATGCCCGAGGACATCAACCAATGCCTGGTCGACTCCGACTCTCCCGACGAATGCAAGCATCCCGTGGAAGAGGCCGTCGCGGCGGACGATCTCATGGTCAAAGCTGCGAACTCAATGGAAGGGGCGACAGCTATCGACATGAACGATTTCTTCTGCTGGTCGGGGAACTGTCACGCGGCGATCGGCGGGGTGACGGTGTACCGTGATTCGAACCACTTTACTGCGACATACGCCCGAACTCTTGCCCCCGCCCTTCTCGATCGGCTTCAGGATGCAGGTCTCCGATAGTTGGCGATCGCTCGACCGCCCCCTCGATCAGGTTCGAACTCAGGGGCGACCGAGCGCCCGGTAATGCCATCCGGCAGCGCGCCACTGCACCGGATCCAGGCAGTTGCGCCCATCGACGATCGCGCGCGCGCGCACGACTGAGCCGAGCAGTTCCGGGTCGAGCTCGCGGTATTCTCGCCACTCGGTGAGCAGGAGCACGGCATCCGCCCCCTCTGCCGCTTCGGCCGCCGTGAGCGCGACCGTGAGGCTTGGCTCGCGCCGGCGTGCTGTGTCTATCGCCTGCGGGTCGGTCGCGACGACCACGGCACCGAGTTCCGCAAGTCGGATGGCAACATCGAGGGCCGGTGAATCACGCACATCGTCAGAGTCCGGCTTGAAGGCGAGACCGAGCACGGCGATGCGTTTGCCGCTCACGTCACCGCCGACAACCTCCTTCGCGAGATCGACCATGCGCTCACGGCGGCGAAGGTTGATGGCATCGACCTCGCGCAAGAACGAGAGCGCCTGGTCGACCCCGAGCTCCTCCGCACGCGCCATGAAGGCTCTGATGTCTTTTGGCAGACAGCCTCCACCAAACCCGAGGCCGGCATTGAGAAAGCGACGGCCGATGCGCACGTCGTAGCCGATCGCGTCGGCGAGCGCCGTGACATCCGCCCCCGTCGCCTCGGCGACTTCGGCCATGGCGTTGATGAACGAGATTTTCGTCGCAAGAAACGCGTTCGCCGACACCTTCACGAGTTCGGCCGTCGCGAAATCGGTGACGACCTTGGGCGTGCCGTTCGCGAGGGCGCCCGCATACACCTCGTCGAGGAGGCCCTCCGCCGTCGTGTCGTCGGGTGCGAGGCCGTACACGAGCCGATCCGGCGCGATCGTGTCCTTCACGGCGAAACCCTCGCGCAAGAACTCGGGGTTCCAGGCGAGGGATGCTTCGGGCACGGTCTCGCGGATGCGCTCAAGCATCTGCGCGGCCGTGCCGACGGGCACGGTCGACTTGCCGACCACAAGATCACCGGGCTGCAGGTGTGGGAGGAGCGCGTCAATGGCCGACTTCACAAACGTGAGGTCGGCGCCGTTGCTGTCGGCGAGCTGTGGCGTGCCGACCGCGATGAAGTGCACGCGTGCGTCGGCGATCGCTGCGACATCCGTGCTGAACTGCAGTCGGCCGGTCGCCGTCGCCGATGTCAACAGTTCGGGGAGTCCCGGCTCATAGAACGGTGGCCGTCCCGCCGCAAGCAGGTCGATCTTGTGTTGGTCAACGTCGATGCCGATGACCTCATGCCCCAGCTCCGCCATACAGGCAGCATGAACGGCGCCCAGGTACCCGCATCCAATGACCGAGATCTTCACGCGCCAACGCTATCGCAGGGCGGCTCGGAGTTAGCGAGTGCCCCAGGCGGTCGTCTCATCATTCGGTCGCACCAGATCGTGCTGCCGGCGCGCCGCGATCGGATTCATGCTCTTTTCCATCAGGTCGTGGAGCGCACTCTGCACCAGCTCGGCACCCGGCACATCGCGAAGCACCACCGGATGCTCAAGCCCAGAGTTGATGAGCACATCGCCGCTGCCGAACATCGACTGCAGCGCACCCTGCTGCACTGTGACGTCGTAGCCGCGGCTGTGCAGCAACTCTTGGCGCGTGCGCGTCGCAATGCCGTGACGGATGATGATGCGTCGCGTCGTGATCACGGTGCGGTTCGAAAGCCAGCGGAGCAGCGGCACAAGCCACAGGAGGGCGAGCAGGAGGCTGCCTCCACCAACAAGGGCGAGATTCTGCCACTCCTCGGCGAACACGGTCGAGAAATAGGCGAGGGCCCCTGCGCCAACGATGAGCAGCAGGCTCGGCCAGAAGAGTGCACGAGCGTGCGGCCTGAGGCGCGCCACAACGCGTTCGCTCACGGCCCCGGGCTCTGCGAACTCAGCGGACATGACTCATTCATACCTCACGTGGGTCACATCGCCCGCTGCGACAGCCTCGCGCGCGCCACTCCCGTCGCGCTCAATGACGAGTCGGCCTGCGTTGTCGATCTCCACCGCTCGCGCCATGACCGTCTCATCGGGCGGCAAGATCACCCGCACCTGGCGTCCGATCGTCGCGCACTCCGCCGTCACAGCCCGTCGGATGCCGCTCGCCATCGCATCGCCGCCGTGCCGCTCCAGGGCGGAATACAGTGCCGCAAGTTCACGCAGGTACGCGGCGAGCGCGCGATCGAGCAGCGCGTCCCCGTCGGCGCCCTCAAGCGTCAGCGAGGTTGAGGTCTCGGTGGGGAGGGCGTCTGCCGGGATCGTGAGGTTGAGGCCGGCGCCGAGCACGACCGCCCGGTCCGGCGCGATCTCGGCGAGGAGCCCCGAAACCTTCCGCTCGCTCACGAGCACATCGTTTGGCCACTTCACGGCGACGTGCTCGGCGCGCGGGGCGGGAAGCACCTCGCGCACTGCACGCGCCATCGCAAGCCCCGCAACGAGCGGCAACCACCCCCACGCCTCGGGGCCAAACGACGGTCGCACGAGCACCGACACCGCGATGGTGCACCCGGGCGGTGCAGTCCACACCCGCCCGAGCCGGCCGCGACCCGCCGTCTGCGTGTCCGTGACGAGCACACTCCAGTGCGGTGCGGCGCCAGCCTCACCGTCGGATGCTCGGGCGACGAGTTCCGAATTGGTCGACTCGCACTCCGGCAGCACCTCGAGGAGCGGGGCGTGGGCGTGGCTCAGTGGCAGCAGCATCCGGTTAGCGTACCGGGGCAGCGTATCGACGCCGGATTTGTCGCAAACCTCCCAAGGGCGGCGTGGGCCTGCCGGTAAAGTGATGCGGGTGACTGCCGACAACGACGCCTCGACGCCGCCCCAGACCAGCGTGACCCCCATGACGACCGCCGAGCGACTCGCCGATCTTAAGGTGCGCTATCACGAGGCGGTCACCGCGAGCGGTGAGGCCGCCATCGAGAAGCAGCACAAGAAGGGCAAGAAGACGGCGCGCGAGCGCATCACCCAACTGCTCGACCCAGGGTCGTTCGTCGAACTCGACGAGTTCGTGCGCCACCGCACCACGGCGTTCGACATGGACAAGTCGCGCCCCTACGGCGACGCCGTCGTCACCGGCACCGGCACCATCCACGGCCGCCAGGTCGCGGTCTACGCGCAGGACTTCACTATCTTCGGAGGTTCGCTCGGCGAGGTCGCCGGCGAGAAGATCATCAAGGTCATGGAGCTCGCCCTCCGCCTCGGCATCCCCATCATCGGCATGCTCGATTCGGGTGGCGCACGCATCCAGGAGGGCGTCGTCGCCCTCGGCAAGTACGGCGAGATCTTCCGCCGCAACACGATGGCCTCCGGCGTCATCCCCCAGATCTCGATCATCATGGGCCCGGCGGCCGGTGGCGCCGTCTACTCCCCCGCGCTCACCGACTTCGTCATCATGGTCGACAAGACGAGCCAGATGTTCGTCACGGGCCCCGATGTGATCAAGACGGTCACGGGTGAGGATGTCGGCATGGAGGAGCTCGGCGGAGCCCTCACCCACAACTCCGTCTCTGGTGTCTCCCACTTTCTCGCGAGCGACGAAGACGACGCGCTCGACTATGCGCGCACGCTGCTGTCATACCTGCCAGACAACAACCTTGCCGAGCTGCCGCAGTTCGCGAGCCACGTCGAGCTCGAGATTACCGACGACGACCGCCGGCTCAACACGATCATCCCCGACAGCCCCAACCAGCCCTACGACGTCACGACGATCATCGAGCACATCGTCGACCAGGGTGAGTTTCTTGAGGTGCAGCCGCTCTTCGCCCCGAACATCGTCATCGGTTTCGGCCGCGTCGAAGGTCGCTCGGTTGGCATCATCGCGAACCAGCCGAACGCCATGGCCGGCACGCTCAACATCGACGCCGGCGAAAAGGCGTCACGGTTCGTGCGATTCTGCGACGCCTTCAGCATCCCCATCCTCACCCTCGTCGATGTGCCGGGCTACCTGCCGGGCACCGATCAGGAATGGACCGGGGTCATCCGTCGAGGCGCCAAACTGCTCTACGCCTACGCCGAGGCGACCGTGCCGCTGGTAACCGTCATCACGCGCAAGGCCTACGGCGGCGCCTACATCGTTATGGGCTCGAAGCAGCTCGGTGCCGACCTCAACTATGCGTGGCCGACCGCCGAGATCGCGGTGATGGGCGGGCAGGGCGCCGTGAACATCCTCTACCGCAGCGAACTCAAAGCCGCCGAGGCGAACGGTGAGGATGTCGCGGCAGTGCGCACTCGTCTCGCCAACGAATACACCTACAACGTTGCGAGCCCCTTCCTTGCCGCCGAGCGGGGCGAACTCGACGGCGTCATCGAACCTGCCGCAACACGCATCATCGTGACGAAGGCGCTGCGAACCCTCAAGACGAAGCGCGCGAGCATGCCGCCGAAGAAGCACGGGAACATCCCGCTGTGACCTCGGAGCATGGTGCGGCAGACGCCGCCGATTCTGTCGCCGCCGAAATCGCGGTGCGCGGAGGCAAGCCGACCCCGTCCGAGGCAGCAGGCGTCGTGGCTGTCGTTGCCGCCGCGCTCGATGACCTGCGGTTGGAGGTCGATGTGGCGCAGACCCCAGCACCGAACGCGTGGGATCGGAGTCGGCGCGGGCTTCGGGAGCCACTCGCCCACGGCGCCTGGCGGGGATTCACTGGCCAGCGCTAGCTGATCTGTACCCCGCTTTGTACCCCGCAACCGGAGGCCGTGAGCCCGCGATATGACTATCCGCGTCGAAACTTGGCGAAATTGTCCCCCATTCGTCCCCCGAAATGACGACTTTGCTGTATCCTGATGTGCATGCAGTATTGATCATGCAAGGTGTCACTCCAAGAGTCACACCACCATTCATTGGCCGACTAGGGTAAGCGGGCCAATGCATTGGGGGCGAGTCAGGGCGATATTCGGGTTATCGCCCTGACTCGGGGTCTCAAAGGGTCGGAACAAATACGTTCCGGCCCTTTTCCCGTTAATTCATTAGGGCCCCGCTCGTTACGGCCTCGCTCGTTACGACTCCACGGCGGTGACAGCGAAGCGTGGAATCTCCAACCACAGGTCAATTTCGGTGTCTTCAGTGTCAGCATCCGAGTGCCCCAGCAGGTTGACACCGCTCGCGATGAGGCCAACCATGGTCACCGCCATCTCGGAATCTTCTGAGACCGTGCGCACAATGATGGTGTCAGCCTTCGAATCCCGCATCGCTGCCGCAATCTCACGGTGGATGCGCGCGAGCTCACGCTCAGAAAGCTCGTCAAGGCCGCCCTCATCGAGCAGGTTCACGGTCGCACCGCGGCGACGCGCCGCCATGACCTGCTCACGCACCGCGTCGTCAAGCAGCGTTCGCCCGCGGATCTCATCGCGGATACCTGCCTCGAGATAGATGCATTCGCGCTTCTGGCCCTCGGTGAGCTGCGCTCGCGTCGCCACAATGTGCCGCAGCATCGGCAGCGCCATCCTGCCCGTCTGCCCGAGTCGGAAGCGCCGCTCCGAAAGGTGCGCCTCCTGCGCTGTCTGCCACTCGGCCGCCTCGCGCTCCGCCAGCAGGTACGCCTTCACATCACGATCCGCCTTCGCGAGCGAGCGCTGTAGCATGTGCGAGACGCCCACCCAGAGCACGCTGCCGATGACACCGAGCGCGCCGAGGGAGCCGACACCCTCCCAAATGACGGAGTGGAGCACGAGCATCCCGACGCCGATCCAGGCGAGCGTCACGTATCCCCTGGCCGACGTGATGACCATGAGCACGCCGATTGCGCCGACATGCCACGTCGAATAGTCGGAGCCAATCTCGTGGTTCGCGGGCAGCTGACCCACCACGAGGAGCGGGAGCAGCACGGCGACGACGACGCTGCCAACGG
Organism: Homoserinimonas flava; assembly: GCF_054969005.1. Lineage (NCBI taxonomy): Bacteria > Bacillati > Actinomycetota > Actinomycetes > Micrococcales > Microbacteriaceae > Homoserinimonas > Homoserinimonas flava. Next base: position 188,933 of record NZ_JBUEQS010000001.1, on the reverse strand, counting down.
CGACCCACCCGGTGAAGCGCCGATCGTTGATCGCAAGACTCGCGATCGTCGCGAGTGCATACAGCACCATCGCGAGGATGACCTGACCCGGCCTGGTGCCGATCGATAACGACGACGTGGCGAGTACCAGCTGATACGCCGAGAAGATCGCGCCGAGCGCGATGATGACGTACTTCGGAATGACGATGTTCATCGCTCACCGCATTCGCTGTTGCGGAGCGCGCTCTCAACTTCGTCAACCCCGTCCACCTCGGCGGGGTTGAACCCAGCGGCGGGCCAATTGATGTGCACAACGCACCCGCCACCAGGGGTTGAATCGATGGCTGCCTCGCCGCCGGCCCGCGTCATCCGTTCGATGATGGATACGCGCACCCCGAGGCGCCCCTCCGGAATCTCATCGACAACAAAGCCGACGCCCGCGTCGCCCACCTCAATGTGCACACCGCCGTCGTCTCGCCGCTCCATCGACACCCAGCGGCGAACTGCCCCATCGGCACCGGCATGCTGGATACTGTTGACCATCGCCTGCAACGTCGCCGAATACATCGACTCGGCGACCGTCGGAGGCAGCACCGTGTCACCGGCGGCCTCAAGATCGAGCGCGAATTTTGTGCGCATGGTCGCATGCACCTCGGCGATGCGCTGTGCGACCGTCGATGCAGGCACACTTGAGTCGTCACCGGATGGCGCGACCTCCGCCGCTTTCAAGTGAACGATCGCGTTCTGGGCAAGCGTCGCCGCGAGCAGTCGCTGCTCGTCGTTCTCGGCTCGGCCTGCCGAGAGAAATGCGCTCAGCACAGTGTCGTGCACGATGGCGTCGACCTGGACGCGTTCGACCTCGCGCGCATGTTCTCCCACCGCCTCGAGATATCTCGAGAGTGCGGTCGCCTGCGCAGCGTCGACCGCCGCCGCAGCCTGGCGAAGCATCGTAATGATGACGAGTACGGCACCCCCGAGGAGCACAGAGAAGACAACGTCAAGAATCGTGATGCCGAGTTCTGCGCTGCCGCCGAATTCCGTCAACCGGAGCGACCCGTAGAGCGTCGGGGTGACCAGCAGGTACAGGGCAGCGATCCAGACCGGAAACGCAACTGCCGCTGCGGCGGTCGCCACCGTGATCATGAACCACAACCAGGGCCGATCGTCGCTGCTCCACCCCGATTCGGTCACGCTGGGCGCCCAGAAGACGAGGGCGAGGATGAAGACAATCGCGATGGAGGCATTCGCAACAACGGTGCCGCGACGCACCACCGACGCGATGGCACTCGCCACGAGGCATCCGGAGAGGGCGATGACGGTCACGAGCCACCACAGCGGCTCAAGGTGATCACGCTGGCCGAGCGCGGACGGCATGGCCTGAGCGCCGAACAGCAGCCCAAAGAGCGCCACGGCGCGCGCGATCACCACCTCGAGACTCGCGACGCTGATAGGGCGCCGCGACGACCGCGCGGGGAGCCCCCGGAGGGGAGTCCGGAGAGGAAGCCGCGGCAGGCTAGGCGTCATCGACCGCGTCGACGTCCATGCTCGGCAGGATGCCGTCTTCGACGGCGCGACGCAGCAGTGCCACCTTGGTGGGTGCCGGGCGACCGACCTCGACGTATTTCATACGAATGCGGTCGAGATACTCCCGTGCCGTCGAGTACCCGATCCCGAGCTTCTCGGCGGCGAGCTTCAAGGGCAGCCCGGAGGCGTAGAGATGGAGGATCTCGCGCTCGCGCCGCCCGAGCTGGGCTTTCGCAAAGTCACTGTCGGCGTCGATCGCCGTCGCCCACTCGAGATTGTTGAGCACATCACCGCGAGCCACCGTCTCGACGGCCGTCATGACGATCTGGGTGGCGGCCGACTTGGGGATTACACCGGCGGCACCGGCCGCGAGCGCCTCGCGGACCAACGCGACGCGATCGGCAATGCTGTGCACCAGCACCGCTGAACCGGTCGCCTGCACCCGCTTCACGTTTTCGGTGACGGTCGAACCATCGCCGAGGGAGAGATCCAGCACGACAACGTCGTTCTCGCGACCTTCGAGCTGTTCTTCGAACTCGCCGACCGACGCGGCGGCGACGACGAAGTCGAACCCCGCCTCCAAGCACGCCGAGCGCAGACCGAGCCGCACCGATTCATGATCGTCAACAACCGAGACCCTCACTTTGGAGGCGGCAGTTCCATTCATCGGGACCGGTCTTTCGCTCTGCAACATAGTGTCTTCGCGGCAAACATCGCCGCTGCGCCTCACAGCTTAGCCGTCAGATGCCCCCAACTCGGGAGGCATGACGGCGTACCGCGAGGATGTCGCTGATGATTATTCGACCTTAATGAGTGACGCGACCGCCTCGACATGGTGCGTATTCGGGAACAAATCAAACGCACGGAGCGAGACCAGCGCATACCCGCGTTCCTGGAGCAGACCGAGGTCGCGAGCGAGGGCGACCGGGTCACACGCCACATACACGAGCTGAGCGGCACCAAGCCCAGCGAGTGCATTGACCACCTCGCGCCCGGCCCCAGAGCGTGGCGGGTCGAGCACGACCGTCGCCCCGTCAAGCCGCACCCCCGACTGCGCCAGCTCCCGAAGATAGCGATCCACGCGTGACGTCACCGCGCGAGCCCCCATCCACTCCACGAGGTTCTCCGCCGCATGATCGGTCGCGAGCGAATCACCCTCGACCGTCGTAATGCGGGTCGTCGGACCGAAGCGGTCACCGACCGCCGCGGCGAAGAGCCCCACGCCGCCATACAGATCCTGGTTCGCCGCGCGCGGATCGAAGTGTGCCGGGTCGATCGCATCCTGCACGGCGTGCGAGAGCGTCTCCGCCGCCGCACGATGCACCTGCCAGAACCCCCGCACATCGACACGGAACTCACGCTCGCCCACCACCTCGGTGATGCGCTGCGCCTTCGGGCGCCCCTTCACGCGAGCATCGCCGGCGAGCACGAAGGCGTTGCCACGTGACGGCGCGACGATGTCGACGTGCGTCGAGCCAGTGAACCGCTCATCGAGCGGCGTGATCGTTGCGACCTCCGGCGTCGCCAACGGAACGCTCGCCACCGACACCACGTGATGCGTGCGCGCCGCATACGGACCCAGGGTGCCGTCAGCGGCCACGTGCAGGCGCAGACGCGTGCGCCAGCCGGTGCCGTCGGGCTCGCCGGGAATCGCCTCGACCGTGACATCCGACTCGATCGACGCCATGCGCTGCAGCGAATCAGCGAGCACCTGCCGCTTCAGCTCACGCTGGTGCGCCTGAACAATGTGGCCAAACTCGGCGCCGCCGGCACGCTGTTCTGGAGCCCGGTCGATCGACGCCTCCGCCCACACGTGCTCGCGACGGTGCTCTGACGCGTCGAGCACGCCGAGCGTCTCGGCACGCCAAAACGACTTCTTGGAGTCATCAGTGATGCGAGCCAGCACCCGTTCTCCCGGAATCGCATCGGCGACGAACACAACACGGCCATCGAGGCGCGCCACCCCGACGCCGCCATGAGCGATGTTGGTAACGTCGAGTTCAACTTGAGTGCCCCGCGAGTCGGCGCCGTGCGAATCAGCCATCCCTTGAGCATAGGAGCCTGCCCCATGACCGCGAACTCGGATGCCACTGTGCGCCTCTACCTCGCATCAACCTCGCCAGCGCGGCTCGCCACGCTCCGCGCCGCCGGGATCGAACCAGCGGGACTCATCAGCCCTGGCGTCGATGAAGACGCGCTCGTCGAAACCCTCACCGCGACCAGGGGCCCACTGAGCGCCGCCGAAATGGTCGGTGAGCTCGCTCGCGCGAAGGCCGAAGCCGTCGTCGGGCAGCTCGTCGAGGGCGACCCCATCGACGGATTCATTCTCGGCGGCGATAGCGCGTTCGAGTTCGACGGGGTCGTCTATGGCAAGCCCCACACGCCCGAGGTTGCTCGCGCGCGGTGGCGGCACATGGTCGGCGGCAGCGGCGTTCTCCACTCCGGGCATTGGATCATCGACCATCGCCTGGGCGTCCCGGGGCGTGGCATCGGCCTCGTAGAGGATGCGGTCGTCGAGTTTGCCGACGGCATACCCGACACCGAGATCGACGCGTACATCGCAAGCGGCGAGCCCCTCTCCGTCGCGGGCGCGTTCACGATCGACAGTCGGGGCCAGGCCTTTATCCGCCGCATTGAAGGGCACCCGAGCACCGTGGTGGGGCTCTCCATCCCGGCCCTCCGACGACTGCTCGGTGAGGGCTTCGGCGTCGCCTGGCATCAGCTCTGGAACCGCTGATCATCGAGGCTTGTCGACAACGATCTGAATGAACTGTCGATTTTTGTGGTGAATAGCCAAAAGGAGTGCCCCCGAGGCGAATAGGCTAATCAACTATGCCCCGTATCTCCAAGGTCCTCATCGCCAATCGCGGCGAGATCGCCGTGCGCATCATCCGGGCAGCGAAAGATGCCAGTCTCGGCTCTGTCGCCGTCTACGCCGACCAGGATCGCGATGCCCGCCACGTGCGCCTCGCCGACGAGGCCTACTCGCTCGACGGGGCGACGAGCGCGGAGACCTACCTCGTCGTCGAGAAGATCCTCTCGATCGCCCGCCGCTCCGGTGCCGATGCCGTGCACCCCGGCTACGGGTTCCTCGCCGAGAATGCCGACTTCGCCCGCGCCGTCATCGACGCCGGACTCATCTGGATCGGTCCATCACCAGACGCCATCGAAAAGCTCGGCGACAAGGTTTCGGCCAGACACATCGCCGAGAAGGTCGGGGCTCCCCTCGCCCCCGGCACACTCAACCCCGTCAGCGGCGCAGACGAGGTGCTCGACTTCGTCGATGAGCACGGTCTCCCCGTCGCAATCAAAGCCGCGTTCGGCGGCGGCGGGCGCGGGCTCAAAGTCGCCCGCACGCGCGACGAGATTCCAGAGCTTTTCGACTCCGCCACCCGCGAAGCCATCGCCGCCTTCGGGCGAGGCGAATGCTTCGTCGAAAAATACCTCGACAAGCCGCGCCATGTGGAGACCCAGTGCCTCGCGGATGCTCACGGCAATGTCGTCGTCGTCTCAACCCGCGACTGCTCCCTCCAGCGCCGCCACCAGAAACTCGTCGAAGAGGCACCAGCGCCGTTTCTCAGCGACGAACAGAACGCACTGCTCTACACCGCGTCGAAGGCCATCCTTCGCGAGGTTGGCTATGTCGGCGCCGGCACCTGCGAGTTTCTTGTCGGGCAGGACGGCACCATCTCGTTCCTTGAGGTGAACACGCGACTGCAGGTCGAGCATCCGGTCTCTGAAGAGGTCACCGGCATCGACCTCGTGCGTGAGCAGTTCCGTCTCGCCGAAGGCGGCACGCTCGACTACGCCGACCCCGTCGCGCACGGACACTCGATCGAGTTCCGCATCAACGGTGAAGACCCCGGTCGCGGCTTCATGCCCTCCCCCGGCCCCATCCACGTGTTCCGAGTGCCTGGCGGCCCCGGCGTGCGCGTCGACTCCGGCGTCACGACCGGTGACGTCATCAGCGGCGCGTTCGACTCCATGATCGCCAAGCTCATCGTCACGGGGGCGACCCGCGCCGACGCACTCGAGCGCGCTCGCCGTGCCCTCGACGAATTCGAGATCGCCGGACTGCCCACCGTGCTTCCCTTCCACCGCGCGATCGTCAACGACCCCGCCTTCACCTCAGACCCGTTCAGCGTCTACACGCGGTGGATCGAAACCGAGTTCGCGGGCGAACTCGAACCGTGGAGCGGCGAACTCGAAACGGCAGGGCCTGCACCGGAACGTCGCGCCGTCACCGTCGAGGTCGACGGCAAGCGCGTCGAGGTGAGCCTGCCGGGCCGCGTCATCCCCACCGCGGGCGCCGCCATCCTTCCCCCAGCACCACGACGACGCACCGGCAGCGGCACGGTGTCGTCGGCCACCGGCGATGCCGTCAAAGCACCCATGCAGGCGACGGTCGTCAAATTTGCTGTCGGCGAAGGCGATGCGGTCGTCAAGGGCGACCTCATCCTCGTGCTCGAGGCGATGAAGATGGAGCAGCCACTCGTCGCCCACAAGGACGGGGTCGTGACCGGGATCAACGCCGCAGTCGGGGCGACCGTGTCATCCGGCCACCTGCTGCTCTCGATCGCCTAGCCAGGCGCCTCGCCCAGCCCGAACGCCACACCAGTCAGACGGCTCAGTATCCGATCTGCGCGAGGGCGCCCCGGATGGCGCTCGCCGATTCGTGCAGCCGCGCATCCTCGGCGTCGGAGAACGGTGTCTCCACGATCGGCGTCGCGCCCTTGGCGCCGACCAAGCTCGGCACCGACAGCGCAACGTCGCCGATGCCTCGATAGCTGCCGAGCACGGTGCTCACCGGCAGGATTGCCTGCTCGTCGCCGAGGACCGCCTCCACGATGCGAGCGCCGGAGAGACCGATCGCATAGTTCGTCACACCCTTGCCCTCGATGACCTTGTAGGCGGCCTCCCGCACCTGCGTGGCGATGCGGTCGAGCTCGTCTCGGTGCACCGGTTCACCTCGGGCCCAGTCGAGGATCGGCACGGAGCCGATCATCGCCGACGACCAGAGCGGGAACTCGGTGTCGCCATGCTCGCCGACGATGTGCGCGTGCACGCTCGATGTTGCAACGCCGGCACGCCTCGCCAAGAGCGTGCGCAAGCGCGATGTGTCGAGCACCGTCCCTGACGCGAACACCCGTTCGGCGGGCAGCCCCGACACCGTTCTCGCCACGACCGTCAGCACATCGCACGGATTGGTAACGAGCATGAAGACGGCATCCGGCGCGCGCTCAAGCAGTTGCGGCATCAGGTCTTCGAGAATGCGGGCATTCGTGCCGGCAAGATCCATTCGCGTCTGCCCCGGACGCTGGTTGGCACCCGCCGTGATGACGACGACGTGCGCGCCCTCCACAACGGCGAGGTCGGCGCCACCCTCAACCTCGCTCGAACCGGTGAACTGGGTGCCGTGCGCGAGATCGAGAACTTCAGCGTCGACCTTCGCTCTGTTGATGTCATACAGCGCCACGCGCCTGGCCGAGCCGCGGATGAGCGCCGCGTAAGCGAGACTCGCACCCACGCTGCCAGCGCCGACAATGGCAAGCTTCGAACTCTCGATACCGACCATCAGTGCACGATGTGCAGCGCCCGCGCCGCATCGGTGATGCTGCCGGAGAGCGAGGGATAGACCGCGAACGCCTGTGCCACCTCGTCGACCGTGAGTCGGTGCTCGATCGCGATCGAGATCGGCAGAATGAGCTCGGATGCCCGTGGCGCGACAATGACACCACCGATGATGGTGCCAGAGCCGGTGCGCGCAAAAAGCTTCACGAAGCCGTGCTTGATGCCCATCATCTTCGCGCGCGGGTTCTGCGCCAGCGGCAGCTTGTAGATCTCGCCCTGCGCAATGCCGTCTTCGATCTGCCGCTGCGTCCATCCGACGGTCGCGATCTCCGGCTGCGTGAAAATATTCGAGGTGACGTTGCGCAGCTCGGTCGGATTCACGGCGTCGCCCATCGCGTGATAGACGGCCGTGCGGCCCTGCATCGAGGCGACGGATGCGAGGGGCAAGAAGTCGCTGCAGTCACCGGCCGCATAGATGCTCGGCATCGAGGTGCGGGCCACGCGGTTAACCCGGATGTGACCGGACTCGGTGAGCTGCAGGCCCGCCTCCTCGAGACCAATGCCCGCGGTATTCGGGATCGAGCCGACCGCCATGAGGCAGTGGCTGCCCTCGACTGTGCGCCCGTCGTCGAGCGTGGCAATGACACCGTCGGCGGTGCGCTTGACGCTTTCGGCGCGACTTTTGTTCATGATGTTCATGCCGTTGCGCGTAAAGACGTCTTCGATCACCCGAGCGGCATCCGCGTCTTCACCTGGGAGCACTTGATCGCGGCTCGAGATGAGCGTGACCTCGGCGCCGAGTGCGAGGTAGGCAGAAGCGAACTCGGCGCCAGTTACACCCGAGCCAACGACGATGAGGTGGTCGGGCACGCTGTCGAGAGTGTAGAGCTGCGTCCAGGTGAGGATGCGTTCGCCGTCGGGCAGCGCCGAAGCGAGTTCGCGCGGCCGAGAGCCGGTGGAGATAACGATCGTGTCGGCGTCGATCTCGTCGAAGTCCTTCGCGGCACGCCCTTTGCCCGCCGAAACGATGACGCGGTTCGCGCCATCGAGACGGCCGTCGCCCTGCACGATGGTGACGCCTTCGCGAATAAGCTGCGACTTCATGTCCTCCGACTGCTGGCGGGCAAGGCGCAGGAGCCGCTGGTTCACTGCCCGGAGGTTTACGGCGACCTCGGGGCGCACCGGTCTGCCTCCCTCGCCCTTCGCAAAGAACTGCACGCCAAGGTCGCTGGCCTCGCCGATCGCGTTTGCCGCCTCAGCCGTCGCGATGAGGGTCTTGCTTGGAACTACATCGGTGAGCACAGCGCTGCCGCCGACACCGACTCGCTCGACGAGGGTCACCTCTGCACCCAGTTGGGCGCCAGCGAGGGCTGCTTCGAAGCCGCCCGGTCCGCCGCCGATGATCGCGATTCTCTGCTTGCGCTCGAATTTATAGGCCATGACAAACATTCTCGCCCATCGCCAGCCGAATGCCGCGCCGATGCGCGATCACCAGCGCTCACAGGCTGCCGCGGGTGCCGAATAGAGTGGACGGATGACACAGAGCAACCCTCTCGACGACGCTGCAGTCGACCCGTTCGAGATCGCCGCCGCTGCCGCCGCCGACATCGCCGAGAAGACCGGCGTCGCCCGCCACGACATCGCCCTCACCCTCGGCAGCGGGTGGGCAAAGGCCGCGGACCTCATTGGTGAGACGACCGCCACGATCCCCGCCCAGGACGTCACCGGATTCAGCCGCCCGGCCCTTGAGGGCCATGTCGGTTCGCTCCGATCCGTGCTGCTGCCAAGCGGCAAACGGGCCCTCGTCATCGGTGCCAGGACGCACTACTACGAGGGGCACGGGGTGCGCCGCGTCGTGCACAGCGTGCGCACCGCCGCCGCGACGGGTGCAACGACCATGATCCTCACGAACGGCGCAGGCGGCATCAAAGAGCACTGGTCCCCCGGCACCCCGGTGCTCATCAGCGACCACCTCAACCTCACGGCCGACTCGCCGCTCGAGGGCGCGACGTTCATCGATCTCACCGACCTGTATTCGGCTCGGCTTCGCGCGATCGCCAAGGGGATCGATCCTGGGCTCGACGAAGGCGTGTACTGCCAGTTCCGCGGTCCGCACTATGAGACCCCTGCCGAGGTGCAGATGGCGAAGGCCATCGGAGGCCACATCGTCGGAATGTCTACGGCGCTTGAGGCGATCGCGGCCCGCCAGGCCGGCATGGAGGTGCTCGGCATGTCACTCATCACGAACCTCGCCGCTGGCATCCAGTCGACGCCGCTGAGTCACGATGAGGTCATCGAAGCCGGCCGCGCCGCGGAGCCCGTAATCAGCCGACTCCTCGCAGAGATCGTCGGCGCCCTGTGAGCGCCGCCGAGCCGTCACGGCCCGAGGAGTCTTCGCTGCCTGACGAGTCGTTGCTGCCCGACGACGGCGACGAGAGCCGCAGCGAGTCACGCCCAGAAGCGAATCTCATCGCCGCAGCGAAGGCCTGGCGCCGCCAAGACCCAGACGAAGAGACGCGGGCCGAACTCGATGCACTCATCAAGCGTGCAAAGAAGGCCGACGCCGACGCCATCGCCGAACTCCACAACCGCTTCGATGCCCGGCTCGTGTTCGGCACGGCGGGACTCCGGGGCGAACTCGCCGCCGGGCCGAACCGCATGAATCGTGTGCTTGTGTCGCAGGCCGCCGCGGGGCTCGCCGCCTACCTTCTCGGTCACGTCGATGAGCCGTCGATCGTGATCGGCTATGACGGCCGCAAGAACTCGGCCGTCTTCGCACGCGACACGGCTGAGATCATGGCGGGCGCTGGGGTGCACGTCATCCTGCTGCCGCGCATGCTGCCGACCCCCGTGCTCGCATTTGCTGTGCGGCACTTCGACGCGAGTGCCGGCGTCATGGTGACGGCGTCACACAACCCGCCGAACGACAACGGATACAAGGTGTACCTCGGCGACGAATCGCAGGGCTCGCAGATCGTCTCGCCGGTGGACGCCGAGATCGAAGCACACATCAACCGCATCGCTGCAGAGCGGCTGCTTGACGATCTCCCCCGGTCCACCGCGTTCGTCACGGCCGATGATGCGGTGGTCAATGAATATGTGCGCCGCACGGTTGAGCTCGCACCCCGCACCGCGCAGCCCCTCAAATACGTGTACACCGCGATGCACGGGGTCGGGCTTGAGGTGGCCCGCCGCGTCTTCACTGCGGCCGGGTTCGCTGAGCCCGTGCTCGTAGAGGAGCAGGCGCATCCTGACCCCGCGTTCCCGACCGTGGCGTTTCCTAACCCTGAGGAGCCGGGGGCGATGGATCTCGCGTTTGCGAAGGCCGTCGAGGTCGGCGCGGACCTCATCATCGCCAACGACCCGGATGCCGATCGTCTCGCGGTTGCAGTGCCGCACGGCGACGGATGGCGCAGCCTCAGCGGCAACGAGGTCGGCTCGCTGCTCGGCTGGCGTGCGGCTGAACGCATCGCGGCCGGCGGCACCTCGGGCGGCCTCGCCGCCTCGGTCGTGAGCAGCCCTGCCCTGCGACGCATCGCGGAGCAGTCCGGGCTCGACTACACCGACACGCTCACGGGGTTCAAATGGGTTTCCAGGGTCGAGAATCTCGCCTACGGCTACGAGGAGGCGCTCGGGTATCTCGTTGACCCCGGCAAGGTCCGCGACAAGGACGGCATTTCTGCGGCGCTCGACTTTCTCGCCCTCATGTCAGACCTCGCCGAGCGCGGCACGACGCTCGCCGAACACCTGGAGCGCTTCGACCGCGAGTTCGGTGCATTCGCGTCATCACAGGTATCACTCCGGGTTACCGACACGAGCGTTATCTCCGAGATCATGGCGTCGCTGCGCACATCTCCCCCAGCACGCCTCGGCTCGCTCGCGGTCGAGTCGATCGATGATTTCGCCGTCGGCGTCGGCCAGTTTGCGCCGAGCGACATTCTGCGCATCAACCTCGCCGGGGGTTCCCGCGTGATCGTGCGCCCGAGCGGCACGGAGCCCAAGCTCAAGGCGTATATCGACGCGGCGGTACTCGACGGCCCCTCCGAGGCGCGCCGAGCGACGGCACAGGGGTTCGTGGACGAGCTCGAGCACGCCGTTCGAGCGCTGATCGCGTAGCGCGCTCAGAGCGGGCCCAGAGCAAGCTCAGGCGAGTGCGGCCGAGAGCTTCGCGGCGAGTTCTGAGGTGTCGGAGAAGTTTTCGATGACAATGACCTCGGCGTAGGTGCTGCCGATTGCCTCGACGAACTCGGCCGACGTCAAGATGACTTGGGCATCGTCGGCAACTTCGACGACTGAAGCGATGTCCGCCGCCGTCACCTCAGCCTCGATGCCGAGACGCGCGAGCACCCGCTCCGCGTTGACCTTGAGAATGCCGGACGAGCCGATGCCGGCACCGCAGATCGCCACGATCTTCATGCGCGGCTCATGTGTCGGCGCCCATAATGTCGAGCACCTGCTCCACCGAGCGTGCCCCGACGAGCGCGGCCACCGCATTCGAATCGTTGAAGATGTTCGCGATTGCGGCGATCGATGACAGGTGCGTATCGGCCCGCACCGCGGCGAGTCCGAGTACCACTGTGACGGGGTCGTTGTGCGGGTGGCCGAAGGGCACGGGCGTATTCAGCGTCACGACAGCGAGACCGTCGGCGAGCACCTCTGGGCCTGGGCGAGCGTGGGCAAGCGCCAGTCCGGGCGCGATGACGACGTAGGGTCCGTGCTCTTCGATCATGCGAATCATTTCGTCCGCATACTCCGCGGTCGCCGCACCGGATGCCTCGAGCGCTCCCCCTGCGGCCCGCACCGCGTCGCGCCAGTCGCCCGCGTCCACGCCGATAACGATGCCGTCAGCCGTGAGGGACGGGAGGCGCATCAGGCATCCTCAAAGCCGGCGCTGATCGCGTCGGCGAGCTCGAGGCGCTCTTCGAACGGCAAGAAGGTGGCTGCTGCCGCGTTGCGCTGAAACACCTCGAAGTCGGTGAGGTCGTAGCCGAAGGCCGCTGCGAGCAGCGAAAGTTCTTGGCTCAGTGTCGTGTCACTCATGAGCCGGTTGTCAGTGTTCACCGTCACTCGGAACCCCAACTGGTACAGCAGGTCGAATGGGTGGTCGATGAGCTCGGTGCCCCAGGCCGCGATCGCACCGGTCTGCAGGTTGCTCGACGGGCTCAGCTCGAGTGCGATCTCGCGGTCCTTCACCCACTGCGAGAGTCGGCCGAGGGTGACATAGGTTGCCTCATCGTCACTGCTGTCGATCTCGATGTCCTCGGCGATACGCACCCCGTGACCCAGACGCAGTGCGCGGCCGTCGAGAAGAGCGCTGCTGATGCTCTCGAGACCGTCGGCCTCGCCGGCATGCACTGTGACGGGAAAGTTCTGGGCCGCGAGATAGTCGAATGCAGCTCGAGCGCGGCGCGGCAGGAACCCCGCCTCCGCACCCGCGAAGTCAAAGCCGACAACGCCACGCTCTCGGTGCCGCACCGCGAGTTCGGCGATCTCGAGGGAGCGGTCGGCGTGCCGCATCGCGGTCACGAGCTGGCCGACACGAATCGTGTGGCCGGTGTGCGCGGCATCCTCCACGCCGGCCTCAAGACCTTCCTGCACGGCCTCAACAACCTCATCGAGGGTAAGCCCCCGGGTGAGGTGCTGTTCGGGGGCCCATCGGATCTCCCCGTAGATGACCCCGTCGGCTGCGAGATCGTGTACGAACTCCCTGGCGACCCTCTCGAGACCCTCCTTGGTCTGCATGACCGCGGTCGTCACATCAAACGTCTTGAGGTAGTCGACGAGCGAGCCCGAATCGGCGCTCTCAACAAACCACGACCCGAGCGCTGCGGCATCCGACGCCGGCAGATCGAGTGAAATCGCGTCCGCGAGCTCGATGATCGTCTGCGGCCGAAGCCCCCCGTCGAGGTGATCATGCAACGACACCTTGGGCAGGGTCGTGATGTCGGCGGCCCCGCCGGGCAGCAGCAGGTCGTCAGGCGCAGTGTTCATGTGGACAAATCTACCGTCTCGGCCACCCACAACCCCCGACGATTCGAGAGTCCACGTGAACTCCGGATGCCGTGGCTCAGGCGATGCGGTCGGCGACGATCGGGTCCGGCACGAATGCGGTGCCGCGTGGTGCGATCTCCCATGCACCCGAGACTGCGTCGAGCGCACGGTCGAAGCGTGCCGGCTCATCGGCGGAAAGGGTAAACAGCGGCTGCCCCTTCGTGACGGTATCGCCAGGCTTCGCGTGCAGGTCGATGCCAGCGGCGTGCTGCACCGGGTCTTGCTTGCGGGCGCGCCCGGCACCGAGGCGCCACGCACCGATGCCAAACGGGAGCGCATCCTGCCGCACGAGCACACCGTCACGGTCGGCCGTGACGACATGGGTTTCGCGAGCAACCGGGAGTGCGGCATCCGGGTCGCCGCCCTGCGCCGTGATCATGGCGTTCCAGGTGTCCATCGCGCGACCGTCGTTGAGCGCGGCCTCGACATCGGCATCCGGCTGCCCAGCGAGGGCAAGCATCTCGCGGGCGAGGGCGATCGTCAGCTCGACGACATCGGCCGGGCCGCCGCCGGCAAGCACCTCGACCGACTCGCGCACCTCATTGGCGTTGCCGATCGCGAGCCCGAGCGGCACGTTCATGTTCGTGAGGAGCGCGACTGTCGCAACACCGGCGTCCTTGCCGAGGGCGACCATCGTCTCGGCGAGCTCGCGACCGCGGGCGGGATCCTGCAGGAATGCCCCCGAGCCGAACTTCACGTCGAGCACGAGCGATGCGGTGCCCTCGGCGATCTTCTTCGACATGATCGACGACGCGATCAGCGGAATCGCCTCAACCGTGCCGGTGATATCACGCAGCGCGTAGAGCTTCTTGTCGGCGGGCGCGAGGCCTGCCCCGGCGGCACAGATGACCGAACCGACCTCCTCAAGCTGGGCGAAGAACTCGTCATTCGTGAGGTCAGCGCGCCAGCCTGGAATGCTCTCCAGCTTGTCGAGCGTGCCGCCGGTGTGGCCGAGGCCGCGCCCCGAGAGCTGCGGCACCGCGACGCCAAAGGATGCCACGAGCGGCGCCAGCGGCAGCGTGATCTTGTCGCCCACCCCACCCGTGGAGTGCTTATCGGTCGTCGGCTTCGAAAGCGCATCGAAGTTCATCCGCTCGCCACTCGCGATCATGGCGAGTGTGAGGTCGCGGATCTCACGGCGCTCCATGCCGTTGAGGAAGATCGCCATCGTCATGGCTGCCATCTGCTCATCGCCAACGTAGCCCCGCGTGTAGGCATCAACGAGCCAGTCGATCTCAGCGGTCGACAGCACGCCGCGATCACGCTTCGTGCGGATGAGGTCGACGGCGTCGAATGGTTCAATCGCGCTCATGTGGCGTACTCCTCAAGTTGGCGGGGGCCGAAGGCATCGGGGATCACCTGGTCAATGGTGCGGATGCCCGAGACCGTCTCGAGGAGCATCCCGCTCGCCGAGTGTTCGAAGAGGAGCTGTCGGCATCGCCCGCACGGCATGAGCACATCGCCGTTGCCGTCGACGCAGGTGAAGGCGACCAGCCGACCACCACCGCCCATGATGAGGTCACTCGTGAGGGAGCATTCGGCGCAGAGGGTGATGCCATACGACGCGTTCTCGATATTGCAGCCGCTCACAATGCGACCGTCATCGACGATCGCGGCCGCGCCCACCGGAAACTTGGAGTACGGCACATAGGCCTTCTTCATGGCCGCCGTCGCGACGGCGCGGAGCGCAACCCAGTCGACCGAGTCCGCCGAAGAGTGTTCGGTCACGACTTGATGTACGGCTTGCCGGAGGCCGCAGGAGCTTTCGAAATTCCGACCAGACCTGCGACCGCGAAAATGGTGATGACGTAGGGCAGCATGAGCATGAACTCACTCGGCACAGGCGAGCCGATGATGCCAAGCACGTTCTGCAGGTTCGAGGCGAAACCAAAGAGCAGCGCCGCGAGGGTCGCACGAATCGGATGCCAACGCCCGAAGATCACGGCGGCGAGGGCGATGAATCCCATCCCCGCGGTCATCTCCTTATTGAAAGCGCCTACCGACCCCAGCGTGAAGTACGCGCCGCCGAACCCAACGATGGCTCCTGCGAGTGAAACGTTCCAGAAGCGCGTCGACGCAACCTTGATGCCCACCGTGTCGGCAGCCTGCGGGTGCTCGCCGACCGCACGCAGGCGGAGACCCCAGCGCGTGTGGAAGAGGCCGAACCAGACGAGGAAGACGGCCACATACATGACGTAGACGATGATGGTTTGACGGAACAGCATCGGCCCGATGACGGGGATCTCGCTGAGGATCGGAATCGCGATGCGTTCGAACCGCGGGGGGCTGTTGAGTCGTTCAGGGTCTGCCGCGAGCACCTGGGAGAACAGGAAGCTCGTGAGACCCGTGACGAGCACGTTCAGCACAACACCGACGATCACCTGATCGACGAAGTACTTGATGGCGAACACGGCGAGCACGAGCGAAACGAGCACACCGGCGACGGCAGCGCCAAGGAGTCCCGCATAGGGATTGCCCGTGATGGAGGCGATGACCGCTGAGGCGAACGCACCGGCGAGCAGCTGCCCTTCGATCGCGATATTCACGACGCCGACGCGCTCAGAAATCACACCGCCGAGGGCACCGAAAATGAGCGGCACGCTCAGCCCGACCGTGCCAACAAGCAGGCCGTAGATGGGGATGGATTCGCCAGCACCCGCCCACGCGAGGAAGGCAGTGAAGAAGAGCGCCGCGAACACGATCGATACCCAGAGCGGCACCCGCCGCTGTTCGCGCACAGTCCACGCGGCGAACCCGGTGAGCGCGACGAGCAGCGCCGTGATGACGAGCCCCGTCGCGAACGTCGGCAGCACAATCTCCGGCAGCTGAATGACATCGCTCGGCATTGAGAGCCTGAAGGTGCTCTGATCGTCTGGGCGGCGGTTGAAGACGAAGAGGATGACGGCGAGCACCGAGAAGATCGCGAGCGCGATCGGCACCTTCCATCCGGTGATGACCGCCTTGTCTGGGGAATCATCGGCGGTCTGCGCGGGCGAGGCGAGAATGCTCACTTTGCAGCCACCTCCTTCGGCGTGACGGTGCGGCGTGGGGCGACACCAGGTGTGGGCAGACGGAACATTGCGCGGATGAGCGGCGGTGCTGCGATGAAGAGCACGATGAGCGATTGCACCACGGTAACGATGTCAATCGGCACGCCTTCGGCCGCCTGCATCGAGAAGCCTCCAGCCTTGAACGCGCCAAACAGGATGCCGGCGGCGAAGATGCCCCACGGGCGCGAACGGCCGAGCAGCGCGACGGTGATCGCCTCGAAGCCGATGCCCGCGTCGATGCCCTGACTGAAGCCGGTCGTGACGGTGCCAAGTACCTGGTTGACGCCGGCAAGCCCGGCGAGAGCACCCGCGATCAGCATCGCGTAGAGGTAGATGTTTTTGACGTTCATGCCGGCAACGCGAGCGGCGTCGGGATTCTCACCGACGGCGCGGAATTGGAAGCCGAGGCTCGATCGGTTGAGCAGCCACCAGACGAAGATCGTCGCGGCGATCACGAGAATGAACCCGGCATGCAGGTTGTAGCCCGAACCGAGAAGGTCTGGCAAGATCGCCGTCTCTTTCATCGGGGCGGTCTTCGGGTTGTTCGATCCCGGAGCCTGAAGGAGCCCGGGAGTGCGAAGCAGGTAGGCGATGAAGTACAGCGCGACGAAGTTCAGCATGATCGTCACGATCACCTCGTGGGCGCCTGTGCGGGCCTTGAGGAGACCGGCGATGCCACCCCAGATCGCGCCGGCAATCATTCCGGCGATGACGGCAACGGCGAGGTGGATGCCGGCGGGAAGGTCGAGCGCGAACCCCACCCAGCCCGCAGCCGCGGCAGCCATAAGCATCTGGCCGCGGCCACCGATGTTGAACATGCCGACCCGAAACGCGAGGCCGACTCCGAGGCCGGCGGCAATGAGCGGCGTTGCGAACGTGAGGGTTTCCGTGAGCGGCTTGATGCCTGCCGCGAATCCTTCGCGGCGGAAGTTGTAGACGGCCCCCTGAAAGAGCGCACTGTATGCACCCGATACCGACTGCCAGATCGCACCGAGCAAGTCGCCTGGCCTCGCGAAGAAGTACGCTGCCGTCTCTTGCACGCGCTCATCGGTCCACGCAATGAGCACGGCACCGACGAGGAGGGCGACGACGACCGAGAGTACCGAGATCATGGCCGAGCCGCCCATGATGTCTCTCGCGGCCTGACTCCACCGGGTGTCGTCGCTGCCGGGCGCCGGGCGGGCGGCCTGTTCTGGCGACGGCTCGGGGTTCTGGGTGCTGGTGCTGTCGCTCACGCGGCGGCCCCCGTTCCTGCCGGAACCTCGCCGGCCATCATGAGTCCTAGAACATCTCTCGGTGTATCGCCCGGCACAATTCCGATGATGCCGCCGCGATACATCACGAGGATGCGGTCGGCGAGAGCGGTCACCTCATCGAGCTCGGTCGAAACAACGATGACGGGAATCCCGGCGTCTCGGGTTTCGACGATGCGTTCGTGCACGACCTCGATCGAGCCCACATCGAGGCCGCGAGTGGGCTGCGCGGCCACGAAGAGGCGGAGATCCCGGCTGAGCTCTCGAGCGAGCACAACCTTCTGCTGGTTGCCGCCCGACAGTCGTCCGGCATGTGTGTCGATGCCCTGGGTGCGAATGTCGAACTCCGAGACTCTGTCGCGAGCAAACTCGTCGCGCAACTCGCGCTGAAGGGTGCCGCGCTTGACGAAGGGTTCGCCCGTGCTGCGGTCGAGCATGAGGTTTTCGGCGATCGTGAATTCCGCGACGAGCCCGTCCGCCATGCGGTCCTCCGGCACGAAGCCGACACCGGCGTCGAGGATCTGCCGCACGCTGCGCCCGGTAAGCGGCCTGCCGTCGAGGCTGATCGAACCTGTCACCCGCTCCTGCAGGCCGAGCAACGCTTCAGTGAGTTCGGTCTGGCCGTTGCCCTGCACGCCAGCGATGACGAGGATTTCGCCGCCCCGCACATCGAAGCTCACGTGCTTCACGACGATGTTGCCGCGCGGATCGATGACCGAGAGATTCTCGACCACAAGGGATCGCTCCCCCGGTCGGGCCGGGCCCTTTTCGACCGTGAGCTCGACGGCCCGACCGACCATGAGCGATGCGAGCTCGGCGTTGGTCGCGGTCGGCGATGCCTCGCCGACAACCTTGCCCAAGCGGATGACCGTGATGCGATCGGCAATGGCCCGCACCTCGCGGAGCTTGTGGGTGATGAAGACGATCGAGGTGCCAGAGGCCTTGAGCTGCCCCATGATGACAATGAGTTCGTCGGTTTCTTGCGGTGTAAGCACCGCCGTCGGTTCGTCGAAGACGAGCACCTTCGCGTCGCGCGAGAGCGCCTTGATGATCTCGACCCGCTGCTGCACGCCGACGGGCAGGTCACCCACCATCGCATCCGGGTCGATGTCGAACCCGAAGCGCTCAGAAATCTCGAGCACCTTTGCCCGGGCAGCAGGCAGGTCAAGCCGGCCACCAACCTTGGTCTCTTCGTGGCCGAGCATGACGTTCTCGGCGACCGTGAACACTGGGATGAGCATGAAGTGCTGATGCACCATGCCGATGCCGGCCGCCATCGCATCACCGGGGCCCGCGAAGTGCTGCACGGTGTCATCAAGAAGAATCTCGCCCTCGTCGGCACGATAGAGGCCGTAGAGCACGTTCATGAGGGTCGACTTGCCTGCGCCGTTCTCGCCAAGGAGCGCGTGAATCTCTCCTGGCTCGACGACGAGGTCGATGTGGTCGTTGGCCACGAGGGCGCCGAATCGCTTGGTGATTCCTCGAAGTTCGAGCTTCATGGTTCCCGATTCTACGGACGGGGGCGGGCTGAGAGAGGGGCGAGGCCTTGCTCATTTGAGCAAGAGAATGCAGCGACGCGCACCCTCGAGAGAAATGGAACGGGGAGGCCAGCCGAAGCTGGCCTCCCCGGGCCGAACGTGGTGCTACTTACTCCGCAAGATACGACTCGACGACGACATCGCCGGCGATGATCTCGGCCTTGAGGGCCTCGAGTTCATCCCAGAGACCGGCGTCGACCTTGCTCTCCCAGTCGTGGAACTCGGCGATGCTGACGCCCTCGTTCTCGAGCGTGCCGACGTAGGCCTCGTTCGAGAACTCGCCATTGCCCGCAGCAAGCACGGCCTCGTAGACCGAGACATCCATGCCCTTGCGGATCGAGGTGAGGAGCAGGTCGCCAACCGACGGGTCGGTCTCGTACACATCGGCGTCAACGCCGATGAGCGCAATGTCGCGACCGGAGTCGCGGATCGCTGCCGCAGCGCTCTGGTAGATCGGGCCGCCGACGGGCAGCAGCACATCGACGTTCTGGTCGATGAGGCCCTGCGCGATGGTCTGCGCCTCGGTGCCAGCCGCGAAGCCTCCCGTGAACGAGCCGTTCTCGCCATCCCAGCCGAGCACAGACACTGCGGTGCCGTTGACCTCATTGAAGTGCTCGACGCCCTGCTTGAACCCGTCCATAAAGACCGTGACGGTGGGGTATGGCTGGCCGCCGAAGGTGCCAACGACGCCGGTCTCGGACACACTCGCGGCGGCATAGCCACCGAGGAATGCGGCCTGAGCCGTGTCGTACACCAGCGGCTTGATGTTCTCGTGGTCGGTCACGCCATCGAAGTCGTTATCAACCATGTCATCGATCGAGATGAAGTTGACGTCCGGGTTCGCCCCAGCCGACTCGGCCGCAGCCTCGGCGAGCGCGAAGCCGACCGTGATGATGACGTCACAGCCCTGGTCAACAAGGCTGGTGAGGTTCGGCGCGTAGTCGGTCTCTGAGTTCGACTCGACCTCGATGTAGTCGGTACCGAGCTCGTCGGCGGCCTGAACCATGCCCTCGAATCCGAGCTGGTTGAACGAGCGGTCATCGAATCCGCCTTCGTCCGACACCATGCATGGCAAAAAGTCGATGGCTTCGGCGTTGCCGTCGCCTTCGTCCTCCGGGGCAGAAGCACAACCGGTGAGCACGAGCGCGCTCGTGCCGATCAGGGCGAGGCCGCTCAACGTGGCCTTGCGAGAAATGGTCTTCAAGATGTCCTCCAAAACGAGCCCGACTGGTCAGCCGGGACTGTGGGCACCACAGTACCCAATATTCCGATTTCGCCAGCGCTTCGCCCGGCATCCGTCATTGAAGAGTTACCAAGTCGGGGCCGCAAGGAAATGAATGCGAAATGTCCAGTGGATGTCGCGGGCTAGCGAGGGCTCGACGGCGACTCCACGACGATCTCCCCCGCGATGATGGCCTCCGTGAGCGCGTCAAGCTCCGCCTGCAACTCGTCACTCACCATGGACGCGCGATCGTGGAACGGCGCGATGCCAACTCCGCTGTTCTCAAGGGTGCCGATGAAGGGGCTTGAGTCGAACTCGCCCGCCAGGTCGTTTCGCACGATGTCAACCACGGCATCCTGCGTGTTTTTGAGGATGCTCGTGAGCACGATCGGGCCGTACTCCTCAGGGAGCGTCTCATAGCCATCGTTGTCGACCCAGATCAGCGAGCCGACACCCCGTTCGAGAATCGCTGCCGCTGCGCCTTCGCCGACCTGACCCGCGACAGGGAGGATGACGTCAGCGTTCTGATCGAGCAGGCCTTCCGTCGTGGTCTTGCCGAGGGTCACGTTCTCATAGTCGCCCGTGAAGAGCCCGTTTTGGGTCTCCTTGTTCCACCCGAGAACCCGCACCGTGGTGCCGCGAGCTTCGTTGTACTTCGCCACCCCATCGACGAAGCCGTCCATGAACAGGGTGACGGGAGGCTGCGCGTCGCCGCCGAACGTGCCGACGATGCCGGTCTGCGAGACACCTGCCGCGAGATACCCCGCAAGATAGGCAGCCTGGGCCGTGTCGAAGACGATGGGCTTGACATTGTCTGCCTCGATGACCTCATCGACGATCGCGAAATGCAGGTCGGGATTCGCTGCTGCCTGCTCTGCCGTCGCTTCGGCGAGCTCCCAGCCCACCGTGAGCACGAGATCGCACCCCGTGCCGACCGCCTGATCAACGTTGGGGGCGAGGTCGGTTTCGTTTGTCGAGACGATCGCATCCACCTCGATGTCGAACTCTTCGGCCGCGAGCTGCAACCCCTCCCAGCTCGACTGGTTGAACGAGCGGTCTTCGAGCCCACCGGAGTTTGTGACCATGCGGGCGCAATAGTCGGAGCCGGCATCCGCGTCGCCGTCACCTTCCGGCGCCGGTGCACAGCCGGCGAGCGCCAGCACACCGACAAGCGCTGCGAGGCCGATACGGCGACGATGTGAGGCTGTCATGTCTCGAATCGCTGTCATGACTCGAACCTAAGACACCCGCGGCGCTGCCAACAGCACCGGATGCCGCTACAAGACGTCGCCGCGACCGGAGAGCTTCAGCGCATCAACGACCGACTTGACGCGCTGGGCGTTCGCCGTGGTTGTGACAAGGAGGGCATCGGGGGTGTCAACCACGACGATGTCCTCCACGCCGATAAGGGAGATGAGGCGCTTCGAGTGACTCACGACAACACCGGTCGAAGCGTCGGACAGTACCAGTGGATTCTCGCCGAGAATTGCAAGATTGTTGGCCCGCCCACCGGAGTGCAGCTTGCCGATGGCGGCGAAATCACCCACATCATCCCAGTCGAAGTCGCCCGGGACGACCGCGAGCTTGCCGACCTTTGCCGCGGGCTCCGCCACCGTGTAGTCAATCGCAATTTTGCGGAGCCGCGGCCACACCCGGTCGACGGTGGCACCGCGACGGGTCGTATCCCACGCGGCGGCGAGCTCCTGCAAACCCTCGAGCAGTTCCGGTTCGCTCTCGCCCAACTGTGCCAGCAGCACATCGGCACGAGAAATGAACATGCCACCGTTCCAGAGGTAACCGCCGTGTGCCAGGTACTCCTGAGCAACCTCGACGCTCGGCTTCTCGACGAACGAATCGACTGCGAACGCGTTGGGCGCGCCCGGGATGTCGAGCTTTTGCCCGCAATGGATATAGCCGAATCCGATTGCCGGCTCTGTTGGCGTGATGCCGATCGTGGCGATATACCCGGCGTCGGCCGCAGCCACCGCCTCGATAACGCTCCGCTTAAAGCTGCGAGTGTCGCTGATGACATGGTCGGCTGCGAAGGAGCCGATGATGACGCCCGGCTCACGGTGTTCGAGAATCGCAGCGGCGAGCCCGATCGCGGCGGTCGAATCCTTCGGCTCGCTCTCGAGCACGACGTTGTGGTCGGCGAGGTCTGGCAACTGTTCTTCGACCGCAGCACGGTGCGCACGCCCCGTAACCACCATGATGCGCTGCGCGCCGGAGACGGGGACAAGTCGATCCCACGTGCCGCGCAAGAGCGTCTTGCCGGTGCCGGTGAGGTCGTGCAAGAACTTTGGCGCGTCTGCCCGCGAGAGTGGCCAGAGCCGCGAGCCGATGCCGCCGGCCGGGATAACGCTATAGAAGCGCTCGAGCGCGGAAGATTCGGTCATGCGCACCACCATAGTCTCGGCCAACGCGCAGCAGATGTCTCGATATCGAGATGGTTAGGTATGCCTTGGCGGCGACCCTCCGCTGAGGGCAATAGACTGAGGTCTGTTGCAGTGCAACACATTCCCATGCCCCGAGCAGGGGCTCAACCACATCGCAAGGAGGGTTGCTCGTGCCAGAGAAGTCGGCGGGAGCCCTGGCCGATGCCCCACACGAGGGCTCGACGCCACGCGGCAAGATCACACCACCAGCGGGAACGCTGTACCGAGGGCGCGAAGGCATGTGGTCGTGGGTGCTCCACCGCATCACCGGCGTGAGCATTTTCTTCTTCCTCCTGGTGCACATCCTCGACACTGCGCTCGTGCGCCTCAGCCCCGAGGCCTACAACGCGGTCATCGGTGCCTACAAGACGCCCATCATGGGGCTCGGCGAGGTCGGCCTCGTCGCCGCAATCGGGTTCCATGCGCTCAATGGCTTGCGCATCATCCTCATCGACTTCTGGTCGGTTGGCACCAAGCACCAGCGCCTCATGTTCTGGCTCGTGCTCGTGCTGTGGCTCGTGCTCATGATCGGCTTTACACCCCGCCACCTCATGAACGTCTTCGGAGGCTGATGATGACTGTCACTATCGACTCCCCCCGCACCTTGCCCGAGCGCCGCGGCGTCAACTGGGAGAAGTGGGGCTGGATTTACATGCGCGCGAGTGGCGTCGTGCTCGTCGTGCTCATCTTCGGGCACCTCTTCGTCAACCTCCTCGTCGGTGACGGCGTGAAGGCAATCGACTTTGCCTTCGTCGCCGGCAAATGGGCCGACCCCTTCTGGGTCGTGTGGGACACCCTCCTGCTCTGGCTCGCCCTCATCCATGGCGCCAACGGCATGCGCACGCTCATCAATGACTACGCGCAGAAGCCGGCGCTCCGTCGCATCCTCACGTTCTCGCTCCTCGGCGCGACGGTCGTCCTGCTCATTCTCGGCACGCTCGTGATCTACACCTTCGACCCGTGCCCCGTCGGCGACTACGCCGACCTCCTGCCCGACTTCTGTGGAGACATCAATTGAACGAACGCAACATCGGGGGATCCCTCTTCGCCGACGCCAAGCCCGCCGTAGGCGAGACCACCCTCCGTGATGGGGTGCACTACCACCAGTACGACGTGCTCATTGTCGGCGCCGGCGGGGCTGGCATGCGTGCCGCCATCGAGGCTGGCCCGAATGTCAGCACGGCAGTGATCTCCAAGCTGTACCCGACTCGCTCCCACACGGGCGCGGCCCAGGGCGGCATGGCCGCCGCCCTGGCGAACGTCGAGGACGACAACTGGGAGTGGCACACCTTCGACACCGTCAAGGGGGGCGACTACCTCGTCGACCAAGACGCGGCCGAGATCCTCGCGAAGGAGGCCATCGACGCGGTCATCGACCTCGAGAACATGGGCCTGCCCTTCAACCGAACGCCAGAGGGCAAGATCGACCAGCGTCGCTTCGGCGGGCACACGCGTGACCACGGCAAGGCACCGGTGCGCCGCGCGTGCTACGCAGCAGACCGCACCGGTCACATGATTCTCCAGACGCTGTACCAGAACTGCGTCAAGCACGGCATCAACTTCTTCAACGAGTTCTACGTGCTCGATCTCGTCATGAGCGGTGAGGGTGCCGACCGCAAGCCGGCCGGCGTCGTCGCCTACGAGCTCGCGACCGGCGACCTCCACGTCTTCCACGGCAAGGCCGTCGTCTTCGCGACCGGCGGCTTCGGCAAGGTCTACAAGACCACCTCCAACGCCCACACCCTCACGGGTGATGGCGTCGGCATCGTGTGGCGCAAGGGACTCCCCCTCGAAGACATGGAGTTCTTCCAGTTCCACCCGACCGGCCTCGCTGGCCTCGGCATCCTCCTCACCGAAGGTGCCCGCGGCGAGGGCGCGATCCTGCGCAACGCCTCAGGTGAACGCTTCATGGAGCGCTACGCCCCCACCATCAAAGACCTTGCACCGCGTGACATCGTCGCGCGCTGCATGGTGCAGGAGGTGGCCGAAGGCCGCGGCGCCGGGCCGAACAAGGACTACGTCTACCTTGACTGCACGCACCTCGGTGCCGAGGTGCTCGAAACCAAGCTCCCCGACATCACGGAGTTCGCGCGCACCTACCTCGGCGTCGACCCCGTCTTCGAGCCCGTCCCCGTCATGCCGACCGCGCACTACGCGATGGGCGGCATCCCCACCAATACCAACGCCGAGGTGCTCTCGGACAACACCACGGTCGTGCCGGGGCTCTACGCCGCCGGCGAATGCGCGTGCGTCTCGGTGCACGGCTCAAACCGTCTCGGCACCAACTCGCTGCTCGACATCAACGTCTTCGGCAAGCGCGCGGGAACCAACGCTGCGGCCTACGCCAAGACCGCTGAGTTCCCTCCCCTTCCCGAAGACCCGACCGCCGAGATCCGCGGACTCATCGAGATGCTCCAGGCATCGACCGGCACCGAGAACATCGCCGCGATCCGCAAAGAGCTGCAGGAGGAGATGGACCGCAACGCCCAGGTCTTCCGCACCGACGAGTCGCTCGAGAAGGTGACCCACACCATTCACGGGCTTCGCGGCCGCTACCGCAACATCGCCGTGCAGGACAAGGGCAAGCGCTTCAACACCGACCTGCTCGAAGCCATCGAGCTCGGGTTCTTGCTCGACCTGGCCGAAGTCGTCGTCTTCTCCGCCCGCAACCGCAAAGAGAGCCGCGGCGGCCACATGCGCGACGACTACCCAGATCGCGACGATGAGAACTACATGAAGCACACCATGGCGTACCTCTCGGGCGACCCGCTGTCGGCCGACGCCGCCGACCACATCCGACTCGACTGGAAGCCCGTCGTCATCACGAACTACCAGCCCATGGAGAGGAAGTACTGATGTCCACGGCAACACTTGAAGGCGCCCCAGCCGCCCCCGAGACGATCGAGTCGTTCACGGTCACCGTGATCATCCGCCGCTTCGACCCCGAGGTCGACGACGAGCCGCGCTGGCAGGACTTCGACGTCGAACTGTTCGCGACCGACCGCGTGCTCGATGCCCTCCACAAGGTCAAGTGGGAGCAGGACGGCTCGCTCACGTTCCGTCGCTCGTGCGCCCACGGCATCTGCGGCTCCGACGCCATGCGCATCAACGGCCGCAACCGTCTCGCCTGCAAGACCCTCATCAAAGACCTCGACATCACGAAGCCCATCTACATCGAGGCCATCAAGGGCCTGCCGCTGGAGAAGGACCTTATCGTCGATATGGAGCCGTTCTTCGACTCCTTCAAAGATGTGCAGCCGTTCCTCATCTCTGGCAGCGCGCCAGAGAAGGGCAAGGAGCGCCCGCAGTCCGTCGCCGAGCGCGCGCGCTTCGATGACACCACCAAGTGCATCCTCTGCGCCGCGTGCACCTCATCGTGCCCGATCTTCTGGACCGACGGCCAGTACTTCGGCCCCGCCGCGATCGTCAACGCGCACCGCTTCATCTTCGACTCGCGCGACGAAGGCTCGGAGACGCGACTCGACATCCTCAACGACAAAGAAGGCGTGTGGCGCTGCCGCACCACCTTCAACTGCACCGAGGCATGCCCCCGCGGCATCCAGGTCACGCAGGCCATCGCCGAGGTCAAGCAGGCCATCATGCGAGGCAAGCCCTAAACCCACGTTGATTGAGTAGCGACGAAGGAGCGTATCGAAACCGGGCCGAGAGGTTCTGGTTTCGATACGGCCCTGAGGGGCCTACTCAACCGGCGGTATCGTCAATCGGCGGGGCTGCTCAACCGGCGGGGGTCGGAACGACCTCGACGAGTCCGTCGAAGAGCGGATGCCCCGGCGCGATGCCGCAGACCTCCTGCACGAACTCCTCAGGGGTGAGGGTCGCGAGCTTCTCGCGCAACGCTACCGACTGTTCGTCGTCTGGCACGTCGAAACGCAGTGCGGTCGCGACGGCGTCGATCAGCGCAGACGGGGTGACCCCCCGCTCGGCGAGTTCGGCGGCTGGCGCGATGAAGCGTTCGTGCCTGCTGAGTTTGCGCAGAGGCTGGCGGCCCACACGCTCGACCGTGTCGGGCAGGTGTGGGTTCGCGAATCGCGCGAGGATCTTGTCGATGTAGGTCTGCTGTTCGCCAGCGTCGAGACCATGCTTGTCCACGAGCAGCCGCTTGGTCTCGTCAAGCACGGCACGCACCGCCGTCTCGACTTCTGGCCTCCCGAGAGCATCGGCGATGCCATGCGCGCCGGCGACGAAGCCGTAGTACGCGATCGTGGCATGGCCCGTATTGACCGTGAAAAGTTTGCGTTCGATGTACGGAGCGAGGTCATCGACCCAGGTGACGCCTGGAATGCTCGGTTCCGCTCCCCCGAACGGCGTGCGATCGATTGCCCACTCGTAGTAGGCCTCGACAGTGACATCGAGGCCGGCATCCGGCGCCTGACCCGGCACGATGCGGTCGACCGCGGTATTGGCGAAGACGGCCTGTCCAAGGGCGGCCGCGACATCCGGAGCTTCGGCATTATCGGCAAGAGCCTCTTCGATCGACTGCCGGAGCAGATCAGTGGCGTTGATGGCGTTCTCGCACGCCATGATTGCGATCGGTGCGGCAACATTGCGGCGGAGGAGCGCCTTCGCGATGAGCGGCGCCACGAACTTCAGCACATTGGGGCCGACGGCGGTCGTGACAATCTCGGCCGCGGCAAGCTCCTCGATGACGGCATCAGGCGCATCCGCACTGTTGAGGGCGCGAAAGAACGTGACCTCGTGATCGTTCGCGCCGGCACCCACCTCATGGACGGTGTACCGGTCGGCGGTGGCGAGGCTGTCGATGAGCTCGGCTGCAATATCGACAAACACGACCTCGTAGCCGGCCTTATGCAGCAGCAGCCCCACGAATCCGCGACCAATATTGCCGGCCCCGAAGTGGACTGCCTTCATCAGTTGTTGACCTCCGAGAGGATGTCGAGAATCTCCTCAGGCCCACCCGCCTTGAGCAGCGCGTCGACCTCATCCTCGTCAGAGAAGACGATCGCGATCTTCGACAGGATGTCGAGATGCTGGTTCTCAACACCAGCAATGCCGACGACGAAGTGCACGGGGTTGCCGTCCCAGTCAATCGGCTGGGCGTACCGCACGAACGAGAGCGCGGACGACAGGATCGCGTCTTTGCTCTCGTTCGTGCCGTGCGGAATGGCGAGAAAGTTCCCCATATACGTCGAGACTGACTCTTCACGCTCCAGCATCGCCGGCAGGTAGGCGGCCGTCACGGCGCCCGCCTCGACCAGGATGTCGTGGGCCTCCCGCATCGCCTCGAGCTTGGTGGTGGCCTCACCATCGGTGCGGATCTGGCTGAGCTGAAGAACCTGTGACGTCATGGGGAACTCCCGTGCCTTTCGTTGTCGACCGGTAGAGGTGAGGGTCAGCTGCCGGACTGCCGCTTGAGCAGGTCGACGACCTCGTCATACTTGGGGCTGTTCATGAAGTTGTCGACCGACAGGTGTGTGGCGTTCGGCGTCTTCTGCGAGGCCCGTTCGGTGAGGTCCTGGTGCGTGATGACCAGATCCTCAGTGCCGTCCAGGTTGGCGATCGACTTATTGACGACCGTCACTCCCTCAATTCCAGCCTTCTTCACCTTGTTGCGCAAGACCGAAGCACCCATCGCGCTCGAACCCATGCCGGCGTCGCAGGCGAACACCACAGTGTGGATGGGCTTGGTCGCAGTCGCAGTCGCAGTCGCTGGAGTGCCCGCGGTCGACGCAGCAGCGGCACCGCCCGCGAGCCCGCCGAGCACGCTCGACGACTTGCCCTTGTTCGACTCAGTCTGGGCCACAGCGGAATCGAGGTCGCCACCGCCATTGGCGAGGTCCTTCTTGCGACTGGCACGGAGGATGATCGCAGCGATCGTGAACGAAACGGCAGCCGAGAGCACCACCGAGAGGATGACTCCCAGGTAGCTGTCATTCGCGGTCTGCAGCAGCACGGCAAAGATGCTGCCGGGTGACGCCGGGGCTCGGAGGCCGCTATCGAAGATCACGTTGGTGAGCACACCGGTCATGCCTCCACCGATGACGGCGAGCACGAGAATCGGCTTCATGAGCACGTAGGGGAAGTAGATCTCGTGGATGCCACCGAAGAACTGGATGATGATCGCACCAGGTGCGCTCGCCCGTGCCACCCCGATGCCGAACACAGCGAAGGCGAGGAGCAGCCCGAGCCCTGGGCCGGGGTTCGCTTCGACGAGGAACAGGATCGACTTGCCCGCTTCACCGGTCGCCTGCTGCGTGCCGATTGGCGTGAATACGCCGTGGTTGATGGCGTTGTTGAGGAACAAGATCTTGCCCGGCTCGACGACGATGCTCAGGAGCGGCAGAAGACCGAGCCCGACCAGCCAGTCGACCGCGGCCTCAAGTGCATTGCTGATCGCGGTGACGACCGGTGCGAAGGCGAAGAACCCCGCAATCGCCATAATCGCCGCAAGGATGCCGGCGGAGAAGTTGTCCACGAGCATCTCGAAGCCGGGCTTGATCTTGCCAGCCCAGAGTCCGTCGACCAGCTTCATGAGCCATGCCGTGAGCGGCCCCATAATCATCGCGCCAAGGAACATCGGAATGTCGGTGCCGACGATGACACCCATCACGGCGATCGCACCGACGACGCCGCCGCGGGTGCCGTAAATGAGCTTGCCGCCCGTATAGGCGATGAGCAGCGGCAGCATGTAGTTGATCATGGGTCCGACAAGGCCGGTATAGGCATTGCCATCGGCATCCTCGCCAAATCCACCGAGGGCCGGAACCGGCGTCCAGCCGGTCTCGATAAACAGGGCCGTGATGAGGCCCCAGGCAATGAAGGCACCAATGTTGGGCATGATCATGCCGCTGAGGAACGTGCCGAAGCGTTGGACTCCGACTCTCGCTCCTCCCTTGGCGCCTGCAGCTGCGGGAGGTGCAGTTGACTCCGTTGTCATCGTTCTCTTCCTTCGTTCGAGTGGTTGGGGTGTTTCAGGCGGGTGGTTCTCTGACGCTTCGGTCTATGAAGTTGTGTTCTCTCAGCGATGGGCGACAGCGGTGCGAACCGCGTCACGCGCAGCAGCGGCACCGTGTGACGCGAGCGCCACCTCGGCGAGCGCCGCGGCATCCGCTGCCGTGTGGTTCAGCAGCTCGGCGCGCACGTCGGCGAACGCAGCAGGGGTCATCGAGAGCGACGTGACCCCGAGCCCGACGAGCACGACCGCGAGCAGCGGGTCGGCCGCAGCCTCGCCACACACGCCGACCGGCTTGCCCGCCTCGCGGCCGGCATCACCGAGCATCTTGACAAGGCGAAGCACTGCCGGATGCCACGGGTCTTGGTAGGCGGCGACGGAGCCGAGCATGCGGTCAGCAGCGAGGGTGTACTGGGTGAGGTCGTTGGTGCCGATGCTGACGAAGTCGCTCGCGAGCGCCACCTGGTCTGCCATGAGGGCGAGTGATGGAATCTCCGCCATGACACCCGCCACCGTGATGCCGAGCTCTCGCGCAAGGGACACAAAATATTCGGTCTCCTCGACATCGGCGACCATGGGGGCCATGACCCAGAGTTCGGCATCGCTTGCCTTCTGGGCCCGAGCAAGGGCGGTGAGCTGCTCGCGAAGGATCTGCTCGTTGGCGCGGAGCGAGCGGAGCCCGCGCAGCCCGAGGGCGGGGTTCTCCTCCTTCGCGTCATTCAAGAAGCTGAGGGGTTTGTCGGCGCCGGCATCGAGGCAGCGCACGACGACCTTCTTGCCGGGGAACGCGGCAAGCACGGCCGTGTAGTCGGCCTCCTGCTGCTCGACCGTCGGCGCCTCGGTGGCGTCGAGAAACAGGAACTCGGTGCGAAAGAGCCCGACACCTTCGGCGCCGAGTTCGACGGCGGCCGCGGCATCGTTGGGGCTGCCGAGGTTGGCCAGCAGCGGAATCTTGGTGCCGTCGGAGAGGGCACCGTCGGTGATGGGCGCGTTGACGATGGCCCTGAGTTCGGCCGTGCGGGTTTCGGCATCGGCGAGCTGCGCGGAGCTCGGGTCGACCGTGACCGTGCCGGCCGCCGAATCGATGAGCACCATGGTGCCGTTGTTCAGCTCTTCAGCGCCCGCAACGCCGACGATCGCCGTGATCGACTTCGACCGGGCAAGGATCGCCGTGTGCGAGGTTGGTCCGCCATCGCGGGTCACGAGCGCGAGCACCTTCTCGAGGTCGAGGAGCACCGTGTCGGCTGGCGCGAGATCGTGCGCCACGAGCACGAACGGCGAGTCGGAGGTGGGGACTCCCGGGGCCGGGACCCCGCGAAGTCGCGCGATGATGCGCTGCGACACGTCCCCGAGGTCGGCAGCGCGCTCCGCCATGTATCCGCCCATGCCGGCGAGCAGCTCTTGGAACGCCGCGAAGGCCTCAAACACGGCACGCTCGCCCGTGCTGCCACCATCGATGCGGGCGTTGACGTCATCGACAAGGCCCGGGTCCTGCGCCATCATCGCCTGCGCGTCGAGCACCGCCTGGGCGTCACCGCCGGCCTTCTGCCCGCGCTCGGTGAGCTCGGATGCGACGGCGGCGAGCGCATCCGTCACTGTCTGCTTCTCGTGTTCGGCGTCGCCCGTGCGCTTGCTTGCGACCGGTTCGGGGAGTGGATCGGGCATCCGAAGTACGGGCCCTGCGGCGATTCCGCGGCCGACGCCGACTCCTCGAAGCTCTCGCATCACAGACTCCCTTGACGTGTGGCGGTGGTGACGTGTGTCAGAGAGTACCCTGAACTCGATTGACAAACAAACGAAATCAAAGATAAAAATACCGAAGCAGACATTTGTTTGTGATGTTTTTTACTGTGGATGCCACAGCGCTTTGTGAACGACGGAGTCACGTATGTACGCACCGGAACGCCACCAGGCCATCCTCGAGCAGGCGCGCGCCAACGGTCGGGTCGAAGTGCGAGAGCTTGCCGAACTGCTCGCCGTGACACCAGAGACCATCCGGCGCGACCTCACGAGCCTCGAACGACGCGGCCTCGTGCGACGTGCACACGGCGGCGCCATCCCCGTCGAACGTACCCTCGGAGGCCCGGCCGTCGCCGACCGCAACGAAGTGCTCATCGCCGAAAAGCTCGCCATCGCCACCGCGGCAATCGACGAACTGCCCGACGGCGGATCCATCATCATCGACGCCGGCACGACCACCATCAAGCTCGCCGAGCTGCTGCCGACCGACCGTGCCCTCACGGTGCTCACCCACTCGCTCCCCGTCGCCATCGCCCTCGCGGGCCGCGACAACATTGAGCTCCACATGCTCGGCGGGCTCGTCCGCTCCTCCTCCCGCGCGACCGTTGGTACCTGGACCCACCAAATGGTGAGCATGGTGAGCGTCGATGTCGCCTTCATCAGCATCAACGGCATCACACCGGAGCGCGGCCTTACGACCCACAACATCGCCGAAGCGGCCGTCAAGTCCGCCATCATCAAGGCGAGTCGGCGCAGCATCGTGCTTGCCGATCACAGCAAGTTCGGCCGCGAGGAGTTCGGCCGCGTCGCCCCGCTCGCGGCCATCGACACCATCATCACCGACGTCGGCGCCAACGCGGAGCTCGTCCACGAGGTTGAAGCCTCCGGCCCCGACGTGATTCTCGCCGGATCTGCAGGGGCCGCAGCAGTAGCATGACCACACCACCACGGGAGGAACACGACATGGCAGAAGCACAGCGCACCGTCGCATTCGGGTCAGCCGTCGGGCTACACGCAAGACCCGCATCGACCATCGCAAAAGCGGCAGCCGAGAGCGGCCACACTGTGACCCTTGAGTCGACCGAAGGCAAGAAGGCCAATGCGGCAAGCGTGCTGC
Source organism: Homoserinimonas flava (assembly GCF_054969005.1). NCBI lineage: Bacteria > Bacillati > Actinomycetota > Actinomycetes > Micrococcales > Microbacteriaceae > Homoserinimonas > Homoserinimonas flava. The sequence goes on along the minus strand of NZ_JBUEQS010000001.1, from coordinate 156,522 downwards.
TGCTGCTGGCGATGGGCGTGAGCAAGGGCGATGAACTCACCCTCACCGTGAGCGGCGACGATGCCGAAGCGAAGGCCGACGAGCTTGCAGGGCTCATCGCCTCGGAGCTCGACACGGAGTAGCTCAGCACTGGGCAGCTCAGCACCGGGCAGCTCGCCCCTCCCGCTGGGCAACATCCCGACCTAGGGTGGACGGGTGGCACTGCTCAAAAACCTCATCGCGAAGATCGTGGCGTCGCGACCCGTGCGCGTTTTGCAGCACTATGGGGAGAGTCGCGGCCCGATTCTCGCGTCAGGGCTCTCGTACCAGGCGATCTTCGCCGTCTTCGCCGCCATCTGGGTCGCCTTCTCGGTCGCCGGGCTCATCATCACGGGCAACGCCGAGCTTATGCAGTCGTTCTTCAACGTCATCAGCACCTCCGTACCCGGCCTCATCGACACGGGCGATGGCAATGGCGCGATCGACCCCGCCGACCTCACCGAGGCCGGCATTTTCGGATGGACCGGCGCCATCGCCCTCGTCGGACTCCTCTTCACCGCGCTTGGGTGGCTCGCATCGAGTCGCGACTCCGTGCGGCTTCTCTTCAACCTGCCGCCGGAACGACTCAACCCCGTGCTGCTCAAGCTCAAAGACGCCGGTCTTGGCCTCGCCTTCGGCGTTGCCCTCCTCGTCTCTGCTGGCCTGCTCCTTTTCAGCACACACCTCGTCGATACCGTGCTCGGCGTTATCGGCATCAACGCCGAAGCGGCCGCGGCGGAGATCGTCGGAGGCGCGATCGGACTGCTGCTCATGTTCATCATCGACACTGTGACCCTCGCTGCGCTCTTCCGTTTCCTCGCGGGCCTGCGCGTCCCATTCCGACCACTCGTTGTCGGATCGCTCATCGGCGCGGCGGGCCTCGGAGTACTCAAAGTGCTCGGCTCATCACTCCTTGGCGGCGCCTCAAGCAACCCCCTCCTCGCATCCTTTGCCGTCATCATTGGCCTGCTCATCTGGTTCAACCTTCTCTGCCAGGTGATTCTGCTTTCGGCCGCGTGGATCGCCGTCGGGATGTTCGACCGGGGCCTCGCCGCCGACCCGCGCATCGAGGCGGAGCGCCGCAAAGAGCGTGAGCTTGCGGCGGCACGTGAAGCTGCAGTGCGCCAAGAGGCCGAGCGACGGCTCGGTCGCGTTCGTCGAACCAAACGCTGGGGATGGCTGTTCGGGCGACGCCCGCAGCACTGACGGTGACGGATGCTGGCCGACCCTTGGCAGCTGTGTGACGGTGGCCCCCGCTAGGGTCGAATCATGCCGAAGCCGCTCCGAATCGCCTCCGTCAACGTCAACGGCATCCGTGCCGCCTACCGCAAAGGAATGGGCGACTGGCTCGCTGCGCGCGACGTCGATATCCTTGCGCTGCAAGAGGTCCGCGCCGACACCGAGCACATCACCGACTTGCTCGGCGACGAATGGGACGTGCTGCACGATCCAGCGACCGCGAAGGGTCGGGCCGGCGTCGCCATCGCGAGCCGTGCCGGTGATCGTGGGCGCCGCGGAGCGACAATCCATCGGGTCGAGCTCGGGGCATCCGATTTCGACAGCGCGGGGCGCTGGCTTGAGGCCGACTACGAGGTTGGCGATGAGATAGTCACGGTCGTGAGTACGTACGTGCACTCGGGCGAAGACGGCACGCCGAAGCAGGTCGAGAAGTACAAGTTCCTCGACGCCATGCAGCAGCGCTTGCCGGAGCTCGCGAAGCATTCGAAATATGTTGTTGTGCTTGGCGACCTCAACGTGGGGCACACCAAGCTCGACATCAAGAACTGGAAGGGCAACGTGAAGAAGGCGGGGTTCCTGCCCACGGAACGCGCCTACTTCGACCGCTTTCTCGGGGCTCAGGGCGAGGAGGTCGAGTGTCAAGACGGCACAAGCGGCACCGGTCTCGGATGGGTCGACGTCGGCCGCCGCCATGCCGGCGAGGTCGAGGGCCCCTACACCTGGTGGTCGAACCGCGGCCAGGCGTTCCCCAACGACGTCGGCTGGCGCATCGACTACCAGCTCGTCACCCCAGCCCTCGCCGAGACGGTCGCCGCCTATGCGGTCGACCGCTACCCCTCCTACGAGGAGCGCTGGTCTGACCACGCGCCCGTCGTCGTCGACTACGACGTGTAGTGCGCGCGCGGCTGCCAGGGCGCGCGGGCGGTGCGAAAGCTGGGAGAATGGTCGGATGACCGCAAAGCCCCGCCTTTTCTCCGGCATGCAGCCCTCGGCCGACTCGCTCCAGATCGGCAACTACATCGGGGCGCTCCTGCAGTGGCGGCAAATGCAGCAGACGCACGACGCCGTGTTTTGCGTCGTCGACTTGCACGCGATCACGGTCGCGCAAGACCCGGCGCAGCTCCGGGAGGCCACTCGCCGCACGGCGGCCCAGTACATCGCAGCCGGCATCGACCCCGAAATCTCGACGCTGTTTGTGCAGTCGCATGTGGCGGCGCATCCGCAGCTCGCGTGGGCACTCAACACGATCACGGGTTACGGCGAGGCGAGCCGCATGACCCAGTTCAAGGACAAGTCGGCGCGGCAGGGGGCGGATGCCACGACCGTCGGTCTCTTCGCCTACCCCGTGCTCATGGCCGCCGACATCCTGCTCTATGACGCCGAGGTGGTGCCGGTCGGCGAAGACCAGCGTCAGCACATCGAACTCACTCGCAACCTGGCGGAGCGCTTCAACTCGCGGTTCGGCGAGACCTTCGTTGTGCCAGAGGCGCAGATCCAGAAGGCATCTGCCAAGATCTACGACCTGCAAGACCCGAGCAACAAGATGAGCAAGTCGGCATCGAGCGAGAAGGGTGTCGTCTGGATGCTCGACGAGCCCACCGCCACGGCGAAGAAGATCAAGTCGGCGACGACCGACAGTGACGGCACCGTGCGCTTCGACGTCACCGAGAAGCCTGGCATCTCCAACCTGCTGACGATCTACTCCGCCCTCACGGGGACCATCATTCCCGCGCTCGAGGAGCAGTATGCGGGCCGCGGCTACGGCGACTTCAAGAAAGACCTCGCCGAGGTCGTCACCGAAACCTTCTCCCCCATCCGTGCGCGCGTGCTGGAGCTGCTCGACGACCCCGCCGAGCTCGACCGGATTCTCGCCGGCAACGCCGACCGGGCAGCCGCGATAGCGGATGCCACGCTCACCCGCGTCTACGACCGCATGGGCATGCTCCCCCGCCGCTGAGCCCGACCGACCCCACACGGACACCGCGCGCCCCGGCACCGAGCCACAGCCCATGCGACCATTCGAACTTTTGACACCTCGGCTCACACTTTCGGCGCCGACGACGGCAGACGCCGAGGCACTTGTCGAGCACTGCCAAGACCCCGTGCTGAGCCGCTACATCCCAGCGATCAGCCAGCCGTACACGCTCGAGCATGCCCGGGAGTTCGTTACCTTTGCCGACGATGGCTGGGCTTCTGGGCACGAACTCACCTGGGGCATCCGCGCACCCGGCGAAGGGCTGCTTGGGGTGGTCTCGCTGCGGCGGGTGACGGCCGACGACATCGGGTTTTGGCTTGGTGCCCGGCACCGGGGTCGGGGCATCATGCCGGAGGCGGTCGGTGCCGTGCTCGACTGGGCGTTTGCCGAGGCGAACCCGCTGCGGGTGGCGTCGGTCGGCTGGGAGTGCCTCGTCGGCAACACGGCGTCGGCGTCGGTGGCGCGCAAGACCGGCTTCACATTTGACGGGCTCGGCGAGAGTCGAAGGGTAGCTGCCGACGGAGTGCGCCCGCGATCGTGGCGAGGGCATCTCCACATCGGCGACTCCCGCGACCTGAAGCCGGGCTGGCCAGACGGGGTATAGCCGGCATTCGTGTCGAGTATGACGCCAGGAATAACTGCGGGTGCGGCAGGTTGATAGACTGTGAAAAGTACGTGCTCCGGGGTCGGTGAAAATCCGAACCGGCGGTGATAGTCCGCGACCCGCTGATCTGCGAAAGCAGGAAGGCGGTTGAGCCGGTGAAATTCCGGCACCGACGGTAATGAGTTTGCAGAATATTGCGAGTTCTCAGTCCGGATGAGAGGAAGCACACGTGGTCCGCGTTGACCACGGCCGCCACCGCGCGGCATGCCTCGGAGTCGACCACCGTCGAACCGAGGAACGAATGACCAGCACCGCGCGACCCACAGACGAGCATCTCGTCCGCGCCATGCGTCACGCCCTTTCGCTCGCGACTCGCGGGCCGTCGTGGGGCATCAATCCGCAGGTCGGATGCGTGCTTCTCGACGCTGAAGGAACACCGGTCGCCGAAGGGTGGCACCGCGGCTCCGGCACCGCCCACGCTGAAGCCGATGCGCTCGCCAACCTCGGGAGCCGAAGCGCCGAAGGGCTCACCGCCGTCGTCACCCTCGAACCCTGCAACCACACGGGGGTCACCGGCCCCTGCAGCGAGGCGCTTATCGCCGCTGGCGTCTCCCGCGTCGTCTACGCCGTCGACGACCCAGGGGTCATATCCGGCGGCGGGGCAGAGCAGCTCCACGCTGCCGGCATTGAGGTCATCACCGGCGTTCTGGCTGACGAAGTCGAGGCCGCCATCGAACCGTGGCTTGTCGCTGTGCGCCGCTCCCGACCCTGGGTCACCGTCAAATGGGCGTCGACGCTCGACGGCAGGGTCGCCGCCAGCGACAACACAAGCCAGTGGATCACCGGCGCGGCGGCACGCCAGCATGTGCACGAACTGCGGGCAACGAGCGATGCGATCGCGGTCGGCACCGGCACTGTGCTCAGCGACGACCCGTCGCTCACGGCTCGCGGTGACGCCGGTGAGCTCATGGAGCACCAGCCGGTGCCCGTCATCATCGGCGAAACCCTCGTGCCACGTTCATCGCGCGTGCTCCACCACCCGCGACCCGCCATCATCATCACCAGCCACGACCTCGACGCAGCGCTCGCTGAACTGTTTGCCCGGGGCATCCGTCGCCTCTTCGTTGAGGGAGGGCCAACGCTCGCAAGCGCCTTCGTTGCCGCGAACCTCGTCGACGAGTACGCGATCTACCTCGGGGCGAAACTGCTCGGGGCGGGCTGCACCGCGATCGACGGCATCGGCGTCGACACGATCGGCGACGCCAAGCGGCTTGAGATTCACAGTGCCGAGCTTCTCGGCAGCGACCTCTTCGTCGTCGCGCGACCAGCACAGGAAGGACCCCGCTGATGTTCACCGGAATTATCGAGGAGATCGGCGAAGTGCTCGCCTGGCAACCAACGACGGATGCCGCGCGCCTCACCGTGCGCGCCCCGAAGGCGGTCTCCGACGCGGGTCATGGTGACTCCATTTCGGTCAATGGCGTGTGCCTGACCGTCGTCGATCAGGGCGAGGACTGGTTCACCGCCGATGTCATGGCGCAGACGATCGCGATGAGCACCTTCACGCACCCGACGTCGGGTGAGCCCGTGAACCTTGAGCGTGCCGCGCCAGTGCACGGTCGTCTTGGCGGCCACATCGTGCAGGGACACATCGACGGCACGAGCGAACTGCTGAGCATCACCCCCGGTGAGAGCTGGCGGGTGTTGCGGTTCAGCCTGTCGCCAGAGCTTGCGCCGCTCGTCGTCGATAAGGGCTCCATCGCGGTCGACGGTGTCTCGCTCACCGTCTCTGCGGTGGGTGACGACTGGTTCGAGGTGTCACTCATCCCCGAGACGCTCACGGCAACAACCCTCGGTCGCCGGGCGCTCGGCGACCACGTCAACATCGAAACCGACATTGTGGCTCGCCACGTGCAGCGGATGCTGCGCTTCACGTCGGCCGCAGCCACCACCGAGAGGAGCGAGCCATGAGCCTCGCCGACATCCCCACCGCCGTCGCGGAACTCCGCGCCGGCAAACCCGTCATCGTTGTCGATGACGAGGGTCGCGAAAACGAGGGTGATGTCGTGATCTCGGCGCAGCTCGCCAGCCGCGAGTGGATTGGTTGGATGGTGCGCTACACCTCTGGCTATGTGTGCGCTCCCATGTCGCGTGAGATTGCCGACCGGCTCGATCTTCCGCCGATGGTGCTCAACAACGAAGACCCGCGGGGCACGGCCTACACCGTTTCGGTCGACGCGGCCGAGGGCGTGACGACGGGCATCAGCGCTTCGGACCGTGCGACCACCCTCCGGGTGCTCGCCGATCCGACGGCAACGCCAGCGAGCGTGATTCGCCCTGGGCATGTGCTGCCGCTGCGGGCCGTTGAGGGCGGTGTGCGGGAGCGTGCTGGGCACACCGAGGCGACGGTCGATCTCATGAAGCTCGCTGGCCTTGAGCCGGTCGGTGCGATTGCGGAGATCGTGGAGGATTCGGGCGAGATGATGCGCCTGCCTGGGCTGCTCGAGCTCGGTCGCGCCCACGGCATTGTGACGATCACGATCGAGGCGCTCATCGACTACCTCAACGATCTCGATGACGATGTGGCCGCGCCGCTCGGCGTGCAGATTCCGCAAACCTCGCGCGTGCTGTTCGAGGTCGAGACCCTGCTGCCAACGACGCACGGTGCGCTCACGGTCCGCGCCTATCGTGACCGGATGAGCGGGGCAGACCACGTCGCGATCATCGCGGGCGAACCGGTCGATGGATGCCTCGTGCGCGTGCACTCGGAATGCCTCACCGGCGAGGTCTTCGGTTCGCTCAAGTGCGAGTGCGGGCCCCAGCTCGAGGCGGCACTCCGCCTCATTCAGGCCGAAGGGGGTGTGGTCATCTACATGCGCGGGCATGAGGGCCGCGGTATTGGCCTCGTCAACAAGCTCAAGGCCTACCGCCTGCAAGACGACGGCCTCGACACGGTCGATGCGAATGTCGCGCTCGGCCTGCCAGCCGACGGTCGCGATTATGGTGCCGCGGTGGCAATCCTCGAGGATCTCGGCATCTGCTCGGTGCGGGTGATCACGAACAACCCAGACAAGGTCAATCAGCTCACCGATCGCGGCATCACCGTGACCGAGCAGGTGCCGATTGTGGTGGGGGTCGGCAACTTCAACGAACAGTACCTCGAGACAAAACGGGACCGGATGGGGCATCTGCTGCCGCAGCAACTCGGTGAATTCGAAGTCGACGCGGATGAAATGGTTCGTCAGAGCCGGAAGGAGCAGGCCCTGTGAGCGGAGAAGGATCGCCAAACGTTGAGGTCGATGGCCGCGGCCTGTCGGTGACGATTGTTGCCGGGCGGTGGCACGAGATCATCACGGACGGACTGCTCGATGGCGCGCGGCGTGTGCTCGCAGCATCCGGTGCCAGCGTGACCGAGGTGCGGGTGCCAGGCAGCTTCGAGTTGCCCGTCGCCTCGAAAGCAGCGCTTGAGAGCGGTGCGGATGCTGTCGTCGCCCTCGGCGTGATCATCAGGGGCGGCACCCCTCACTTCGAGTACGTGTCTGCCGCGGCGACCGACGGCCTCACACGGGTCGCGCTCGACACGGGCAAGCCGGTCGGGTTCGGCCTCCTCACGCTCGATGACGAACAGCAGGGCCTCGATCGGGCCGGGCTGCCGGGGTCGAAAGAAGACAAGGGCGCCGAGGCGGCCGAGGCGGCGCTCGCGACAGCCGTCGTGCTGCGGGAGTTGCGCGGCTGACACGGCGCGGCTGGTGGGCAGCGCGCGTGACGTTGCCACCCACGAGCGTCGGTAGGATGAGAGCATGACTACTCGCAATGGTGCCCGCGGCGCCGTCACCTTCTGGTCGTGGACCGTCGTCATCGTTGCCACTGGGCTCTTCGCAGCCTGGGTCTACACCGTCTTCGTCGGGTCGATCTTTCTCTAAGCTGTCGAACGATCGCCGCGTCAACGTTGGTTGACGATGGTGCATCCGTCAACTAGCGTTGACGCATGAGCGATCTCCACACGCTTGCGGGCGAGGCAGAGTCCGACGACCCGTACACGGCACTCCGCGCGATCCGTAGACTACGACAGGAGCTTGATCGCGCCGAGGCGGCAGCTGTCCGTCGTGCACGCAACGCGAACCACTCCTGGCAGCTCATCGCCCTCGCGCTCGATGTGAGCAAGCAGGCCGTACACAAGAAGTACGGCCGTAGATGACCGGAGCAGAGCATCCCATGAGCACCACCAACCCGACCACGCCCGCCCCCGACGCCACCCCACCGCGCCCAGGCCGCAAACCCAAATACGACGGCCCGAAGGCGAAGTTCTCCGAACTCTTCCCCTACCTCCTTGAGCACAAACGTGTGCTCGGGTGGGTGGTCGTGCTCAGCATCTTCGGCGCGGCCGCATCCCTCGCGCAGCCCCTCCTCGTCAACCAGGTCATCGTTGCGGTCGAGACAGGAGACGCGCTCGGCCCGCTCGTCGCCATCCTCGTCACCCTCGTCGTGGTGGCGGCCCTGCTCAACGGCTTCCAGCACTATCTGCTGCAGCGCACCGGCACCGGCGTCGTCTTCTCGGCCCGCAAACGGCTCGTCTCGCGGATGCTTCGGCTCCCCATTCGCGAATACGACACCCGCCGCACCGGCGACCTGGTCTCACGTGTCGGCTCCGACACCACCCTCCTCTACGCCGTCCTGACACAGGGACTCATCGACGCGATCGGCGGCGCGTTCATCTTCGTCGGTTCGATCATCGCGATGCTCATCATCGACCCCGTCTTGCTGGGCCTCACCATGCTCGTCATCACGATTTCGGTGGTGATCGTCGGCCTCCTCTCCGGCCGCATCCGTCGCGCAAGCTTGGCGCAACAAGAGAAGGTGGGTGATGTCGCAGCTTCCGTCGAACGCGTGCTCGGCGCCATCCGCACCGTGCGTGCCGCGAACGCGACCGAGCGCGAGAATGACGTCATCGACGAGCAGTCTCACGGGGCCTACCTCCGCGGCCTCGACGTCGCCAAAGTGTCGGCGCTCGTCGTGCCCGTCGCTGGCATCGCGCTGCAGGTGTCACTGCTGACGGTGCTCGGCGTCGGAGGCTACCGTGTTGCCGCCGGCGACATCACCATCGCTTCGCTCGTGACGTTCATCATCTTCTTGTTCATGCTCATCAGCCCGCTCGGTGTGGCATTCGGCGCCGTCACCTCGGTCAACCAGGCACTCGGCGCGCTCGGCCGCATCCAGGAGATCATCCGGATTCCCAGCGAACTCGAAGAGGATGTCGCAATCACCGCCGCACCCGCCCTCGACGGCGTCTCGGCCGGTGATGATGCCATCGCCTTCGAGGGCGTGCACTTCACCTACCCCGAAGCCGCCCACAAGACCGAAGCCGAAAAGCTCCTCGCGGCCGAACTCGGCGAGGCTGCCGTCAGCGAGGGCGTGCCAGGCGCCCACGACCGCACCGTGCTCGTCGATGTGAACTTCGCGGTGCCGCGCGGGCAGCGCATCGCCCTCGTCGGCCCGTCCGGCGCCGGCAAGTCCACCATCCTCGCCCTCGTCGAGCGGTTCTACGACCCGACGGCTGGCGTCGTGCGCATGGGCGGGCGTGACATCCGATCGATCGACCGTGATGAGCTGCGCTCCCGCATCGGCTACGTCGAGCAAGATGCACCCGTGCTCGCCGGCAGCCTGCGCGACAACCTCACCCTCGGCGCCCCGGATGCGACAGATGCCGAATGTGTCGAGGTGCTCGCATCCGTCAACCTCAGCAGCGTGCTTGAGCGCGACCCTGCCGGACTGGGTGCGCAAGTCGGCGAAGACGGCGTCATGCTCTCCGGCGGCGAACGTCAGCGGCTCGCGATCGCCCGCGCCCTGCTCGCCGCCCCGCCCATCCTGCTGCTCGACGAGTCGACGTCGTCACTCGACGGTCTCAACGAGCAGCTGCTGCGGGAGGCAATCGATGCGGTCGCACAGGATCGCACCCTCATCGTGATCGCGCACCGCCTCTCGACGGTCGTCGATAGTGACCGCATTGTCGTGCTCGAGAACGGGCGGGTCATCGGCGAGGGCACGCATTCGGAACTGATCGTCTCGACACCGCTCTACCGCGACCTCGCGAAGCACCAGCTGCTCGTGTAGGGGGCCGGCTGGGCGGCTGCTCGGCTACAGACAACGCCGCGCGCATGGTTGTGCGCACCGCGCCCGCTGTCCACGCGGACACCGCGCACCTCCCGCGCGCGGAAATTCAGGAGATTCGGCGCCACAACCCCTCCCTCGCACCCATATGCGGGAGTGGGCGGCAAATCTCCTGAATTTCCGTTGACGCCGCATCGTCATATCTGTATGGTCGGTATTCATATACACGGCATACATAGGGGGTCGCCATGTCGGTGCGGATGAGCATCCTCGCGATGCTGGCACAGCAGCCGAGCTACGGGTATCTGCTGCGCGCCGAGTTCGACCGCCGCACGGGAGCTCCCAAGCCCCTCAACGTCGGCCAGGTCTACAAGGTGCTCGAAACGCTCGAACGCGACGGCCTCGCCACACGCAGCGCCCAGACGGATGCTGACGGGCACGTCTTCTACGAAGCATCCGACGCCGGTCGCGCCGCCGTGGAGCGCTGGCTCGCCACCGCCGAGCGCCCGGAATCACCGACGAGGAGCGACCTCGCGGTGAAGGTTGCCATCGCCTCGACGCTGCCCGGCATCGATGTCGATCGTATCCTCGTGGTGCAGCGTCAGGCGGCGATCGAACGCCTGCAGCACCTCACGCGCGCCACCCCGGCGTCGACGGCCGGCCTCGGCCCGCAGCTTGCCGCTGACGCCATCGTGTTCGAAGCCGAGACGGAGGTGCGCTGGCTCGACCACGTCGCCCAGCGCATCCGTGCCGCGCGAGCCGCTGGGGAGACGCTCGCCGTGCCCTTCGACACCGAGCCGCCGAAACGTGGGCGGCCGCCGAAGGTGTCGCGCGGCGAATGACGGGTTTTCGGCGGGATGACGCTGCCGCGGCGCCGTCAATCCGCCGAAACCGCGTCATTCGCGCGAGGTGAGGCGAGAGAAGCCGAGGCGAGGTGAGGTGAGAGTGTGCCTGACGCTCGAGCCGCTACAGCGCGAGCGCGTACATCGCGACCGCAGCCGCTGCCGCCACGTTGAGGCTGTCGATGCCGTGCCGCATGGGGATTTGCACGACCGTGTCGGCGGCCGCAATCGCCTCCGCCGTGAGCCCCTCCCCCTCCGCTCCGAGCACGAGGGCGACGCGCTCGGGCGCGTCCGCCGCAAACGCGCGCAGCGGCACGGCATCGTCGCTGAGGGCGAGCGCCGCGATATGGAACCCGGACGCCACGAGCACCGAGCGTATCGCCGCCCAGTCGCCAACGCCCCCGCTGCCGGGCAGCCGGGTCCACGGCACCTGCAGCACCGTGCCCATGCTCACGCGGATCGCGCGCCGGTAGAGCGGGTCGGAGGAGCGGGGGGTGATGAGCACGGCGTCGGCGCCGATTCCGGCGACTGAGCGAAAGATTGCCCCGACATTGGTGGGGTCGACGACGTTCTCGATGATGACGATGCGCCGGGTCTCCGCTAGCAGGTCGCTTACTGCGGGCAGCGGCGGGCGTTCCATCGAGGCGATGAGTCCGCGGTGGAGGACGTACCCGGTGAGCTGTGTGAGGAGTTTGCCCGGCGCCGTGAATACGTCGATGTCGGGGCCGACGAGCGCGACCGCCTCATCGACCGCCGCGCCCCCAAGGGCGAGCACTGCGCGCGGGCAGTGCCCGGCACGGAGCGCCCGCTCGAGCACGAGCGCGGACTCGGCGATATAGAGCCCGAGTTCACCGCTCGGGTCGCCATTGTGCCCGGCCTTGCGGAGCGCCACATCAGTGCGATGGGCGAAGTCGCTGAGGCGGGGGTCGTCGAGCGAGTCGACGTGGATAACCGGCATCCGACGATTCTCTCAGAGCTGGATTGTGCGGGGCTGGCTTCGACAGGCTCAACCAGCGGGGTCGCGCGGGCCGGGCTTCAACAGGCTCAACCGACGGGGCCGCTGTTAGTCGGCCTGCACGATTCCGAAGCGTGCCCCGAGCGGATCGGCGACGATCGCAAACGGGCGGCCGTTCCCGATGCGGGTGGGGGCGTCAATGAGGGACCCACCGCCTGCGCGGGTCGCCGCAACCGCCGCATCCAGGTCTGCGACGCAGAAGTAGGTGCGCCAGCCGGGCAGACTGCCCTCGGGGAGTCGTCGGACCGCCGCGACGCGGGAGCCGTCGGCGAGCCTCGCGAGCCGATACCCGTCGACCGGGCTCGGTTCGTCAAGCTGCCATCCGAGGGTGTCGGCATAGAAGCTCGAGCCCGCGATGGTGTCGTCGGCGTAGAGCACCGTCCAGGTAATGAAGCCCGCCTCGGCGCGCGCGGCCGGTGCGACGCCGCGCGGCGCCTCCCAGAGGCAGAAGCCGGCACCGTTCGGGTCCATGAGAAACGCGAACGTGCCGATCGAATCCTCGGCACCATCGACCTGGAAGGGCTCAACGATCACGACCGCGCCGTTCGCCCGCGCCCTGGCGACACTGCCGACGAGGTCACTAACCGCGAAATAGGCGTTCCACACGGCGGAGAACTCAAGGCCTTCAACGCCCTGACGAATCGACGCCACGGGAGAATCGCCGGCCAGCGCGACGGTGACAGCGCCGAGCTCGGCGCTCGAATCGAAATCCCACGACAGCACGGAAGAATAGAACTCGCGTACGCTCGAGGAGTCTGGCGTCACCAGTTCTGCCCAGGCGACCGCGCCGTGATGGCGCGGAGCGTTGTCTGCCATGTTCTCCCCCGAAGTGCTCCGCTGCGCGTTCAAGCCTAATCGAGCGCTGTGCGAGCTAGGACACCCGCATCTCGCTCGGGGCCTCTGGCACGGCGAGCGGGGCATCCGTCGCCGCAACGACATCGTCAACACTCACACCGGGGGCGAGCTCGCGCAGCACGAGCCCGTCGTCGGTGACATCGATGACGGCGAGGTCGGTGATGATGCGCTCGACTGAGCCCTTGCCCGTGAGCGGAAGGGTGCACTCGCGGACCACCTTGGCGCTGCCATCTTTGGCGACGTGCTCCATGAGCACAATCACGCGGTCGGCCCCGTTGACGAGGTCCATCGCCCCGCCCATGCCCTTGACCATCTTGCCCGGCACCGCCCAGTTCGCGATGTCGCCCTTTTCGGAGACCTGCATTGCGCCGAGCACTGCTGCGGCAATCGCGCCGCCGCGGATCATGGCGAAGCTCTGCGCGGAATCGAAGAACGAGGCGCCCGGCAGGGTCGTGACCGTCTCTTTGCCCGCGTTGATGAGCTTGGGGTCTTCTTCACCGCGCCATGGATACGGCCCGACACCCAGGATGCCGTTCTCCGAGTGGAGCACGATCGTCTTGTCGGCGGGAATGTGGTTCGGAATCATGGTGGGCAAGCCGATACCCAGGTTGACGTAGGAGCCATCCTCAAGCTCGAGTGACGCCCGGAATGCCATCTGGTCACGGGTCAGCGCATTGGGGTGGGCCATGTCAGTTCTCCTCCTGGCGGTCACGCACGGTGACCTTCTCGATGGGAAGGTCATTTGCCTGTTCTGGCGTCAGCGCAACGATCAGGTCGACAAAGATGCCGGAGAGGTGCACATCATCCGGGTCGATTTCTCCCGGCTCAACAAGCTCGTCGACCTCGGCAATCGTGACGCGGCCGGCCATCGCCGCAAGCGGATTGAAGTTGCGGGTGGCTTTCTCGAAGACGAGGTTGCCGTGGCGGTCGCCCTTCGCTGCGCGCACCAGCGCGAAGTCAGTGCGGATGCCCTCCTCAAGCACATACTCACGCTCGGTGCCGAGCGAGCCGAGCACCCTCGTCTCCTTGACGGGCGAGTGCTTGACGACGTTGCCCTCCGCGTCATAACGCCACGGAAGCCCGCCCTCGGAGACGGCCGTGCCGACACCGGTGGCGGTGTAGAACGCCGGGATGCCGGCGCCGCCCGCGCGAAGACGCTCGGCGAGCGTGCCCTGCGGCGTGAGCTCGACCTCGATCTCGCCAGCGAGATATTGTCGGCCGAACTCCTTGTTTTCACCGATGTACGAGGCGATCACACGACGGATGCGCTTGTTGCTCAGCAGCTCGCCAAGACCCCACCCATCGACGCCGCAGTTGTTCGAGACCACCTCGAGGCTGCCGGTGCCCTGGTCGCGCAGGGCGGTGATGAGGGCCATGGGGACACCGCTGAGCCCGAAGCCGCCCACAGCAAGGGATGACCCCTCGGGGATGCGGCTCACGGCCTCCGCTGCGGATGCGCAGGTTTTGTCCATCAGTGATGGTTCCTTTCTGACAACGGTTGTGGTGGTGGGTACTGCATCACTCACGCAGACGCGTGCACGGCGGCACCCGACTGGGCGAGCACGGCGAGCGCGGCAGCGCTCGACTCGGGCGCAACACCCGCCACCAGGTCGTGCAACACACTGACGGTGTAGCCGGCGTCGAGCGCGTCGCGCGCCGAAGCGAGCACGCAGTAGTCGGTCGCGATGCCAACAACATCGATTTCGGAGATGGCACGGGCGGCGAGCACTTCTGGCACCGGCTGCCCCGTCTCGGTCGTGCCCTCGAAGATCGAATACGCGGGCACCCCCTGCCCTTTGCGCACGTGCACCGTGACGGGAGCGGTGTCGAGGGCGCTGTGATACTCGGCACCGTCTGTGCCGGCAACGCAGTGCACCGGCCACGTCGTGACGAAGTCTGGTGCGGCATCCGTCGCGAAGTGGCCGCCATTGTCGCCCGCACCGTCATGCCAGTCGCGCGAAGCAAACACTTCGTCATAGCGGCCGGGATGCTGCGCCAGATATCGCGTGATGCCGGCCGCGACGGCTGCGCCCCCATCAACGCCGAGCGCCCCACCCTCGGTGAAGTCGTTCTGCACGTCGATGATGAACAGTGCGCGAGCCATGCCCCCATCCTATTGGAGGGCGGGGGGCACGCCGCCCGGCCCGGGCAGCCTCAGTCGCCGGGTGGCGCGTCGGCGTTTGCGAGGTTGTCGCCGCACGTATGAATCTCGGCGACGAGTGACTCAAGCGCGAGACTGGTGGCGCTCGTCACCGACCCGGTCGACTGCAGCGCCATGGCGATGATGGAGCCGTCGGCGGCCGTCATGAGCCCACCGAGCGCCGTCGCGTCGTCGGTGGCCGAGCCCGTGCCAATGAAGGTGGTGTGCACGGTCGAAAGCTCACCGCTGAAGCGATGCATGAGCGGTCCCGAGACGCCTGCGACGGGCAGGGCCGCCTGGATGCGGTGGAGTGTCGGTTCACCCGAGACGATGATCGAGAATAGCCGGGCGACATAGTCGGGGTTCGCCGCCGTCTCTGGGTTGAGCCCCGAGCCGTCCTTGACAACGAGCCCTTCGGTCGACACGCCATATTCGGTGAGCACAGAGCGGTACAGCTGGTCGAGGGATGCCGCGGACCCGTCGCTCCCAACGGCCTTCGATGAGAGCCGGGCGAGCGTGTCGGCAAGCGTGTGATCGTTGAGGTGGAGCATCTGCTCGACGAGCACCGAGACAGGCTGCGAATACACCTCCGCAAGGAGGGGCCGATCGGTGAGGGCAGAACCGTAGGTGATTTTCGGTGTCGACGACAGGTCAAGGCTCGAGACGAATGCGCTCGTCGCCGAAGCGATGGGGTCGCTACCGCGCGGGCTCGTCGCCGACGTCGGGTCTTCTCGGTCACCATCGACCATGAGGGGGGTGATGTTCGCCTGCGTGCCCGTGCTCAGCTCGCTCGACGCCCAGCCGACATCCCACATGTCACCGGAACTCCACAGCCCGGCATCGACGACAATCTCGGTGACCTCCCACGACGACGCGGCACGCTCGTCGTCGGAGCCGGGTCGCTCGTCTGCTTCGCGGTCGTCGCCGCGGTCGTCATCGCCGCGGTCGTCGTCGCGGTCGTCGTCGTCGTCATCCGGCCCCGATTGCGTGCTCGGGTACAGCCGATCGAGCGAGGCCGTCGTTTGCGCCGCGAGATCGCTGACCTTCGGCGCACCCGTGTAGACACTCTCGGTGCCAGCGGGGAGCGCGCTGAGCGTGGCATCCCCACCCCCAACGATCACAATGCTGCCCTTGACGCTGCCCTCGTAGACCCGCGTGGCGATGCGGGTATCGGGGCCGAGCACGTGCAGCGCGACCGCGGCAGTGAGCACCTTGTGCAGCGAGAGCGACGCCACCGGCTCGTCGGCGGCACGCGAGTACAGCTGCTCACCCGTGACCGCGTTGACCACGGAGGCCGACAGGGTTGCGAACGCCGGGTCTGTCGTATCGACAGCGCAGGTGCGGGCGCGCACGGGTGATGCGGCGAGCTCGGGCACCGTGCGGGCTTCGGTCTCTTCTTCGTCGATCGCGACGGATGCTACTGGCCCACGATTCGCGGCGGCACCAGCCGCGACCGCACCGGCGCCAAGGGCGACGACGATCACGCCGGCACCGGCCGCGAGCATGGCGCGCGGGTGTCGCGAGAACCACGCCGAGACACGGTCGACAATGCCGGGCGCCGTGGCAGCATGCTGCCTGGCGCTGTCGCGGCGACTCGGGGGTGTCTCCTGCTCGATCACCCGCTCATCGTAGCCGCGCGCTTCGTGGCACCAAAATGGGGGGTTATTGCGCGGTCTCGCCCGGATATACGAGGCCGATCTGCTCACGAATGGTGTCGAGCGTCTGCATGATGGTCACGGTTTCGTCGCCTGGCAGGATTTCGGAGACGACTTGGCCTTCCGCGGCGAGCCGCTCAAGCTCCCACGCCTGCCACTGCATGCCGCGGCTGCCGGGTGCCGAGCGGTCGTCGGTGTCGATCTCGTGCCGCTCTGCGACCGCGCCGGCGCTGTCGTAGCGGGTGAATGAGGTGGGCGTGTACCACACCGGGTCGATGTCGATGCGGCCGAGGGTGCCGATCACCGACGCCACGTTGGGGCCCCGTGTGTCGAGTGCGGCGTGAAGCACAGCTCGGCGGTCTCCCTCGAACTCAAGGATTGCGGAGGTTTGCCGGTCGACCCCCGTCGAGGTGAAGACCGCGGAGGCGTGAATCGCTGTCGGCGCGCCGAAGAGATCGTGCGCGAACGAGATGGGATAGATGCCGAGGTCGAGCAGCGCGCCGCCGCCAAGTGCGGGGTCGTAGAGACGATTCGTGGGATCGGATGGCAGAAGCTGGGTGTGGTCGACGAGGAGGGTCCTGACCTCGCCAAGGTCTCCAGCCGCGATGCTCTCGCGGATGCGCACCATGTGCGGCAAGAAGCGGGTCCACATGGCCTCGAGCACAATGAGCCCCCGATCGCGCGCGAGGTCGACGAGGAGGCGAGCATCACGAGCATTCAGAGTGAATGGCTTCTCGAGGAGGACGTGCTTGCCGGCCTCCAGCGCAAGCTTCGCAGCGGTCACATGGAACGGGTGTGGCGTCGCGACGTAGATGACATCGACATTGGGATCTGCGACAAGTGATTCATACGAACCATGCGCCTTCGCAATGCCGAATTCCGACGCGAAGGCCTCTGCGGTGGCGAGCGTGCGAGACCCCACCGCGGTCACCGTGAACCCATTCGCGAGGAGGTCATTCGTCTGTGCGCGGGCGATGCGACCTGGCCCAAGGATTCCCCAGCGAAGTGTCATGATGCGTGTCCTCTCCTGCCCCGGCGTTGGGGTCTCAAGAAAGGGTAGCCGCTCAGCAGCTCGCCCAGCGCGCCGATGCCCTGGTGAAGTCTGGTGCTTCGTTGAAGGTCGTGCCGACCCCGCCGTGTGTCGCGGCGAAGTAGATGCAGATGCCGGCGACAGCACCCGCGTAGTCGGGCTTGAAGAGCGAGGCTCGGTGCGAGTCGGACTCCCACCACTTGTCGGCGACGGATGCTCCGGTGTCGCCGCTTCCGCCAGCGAGGTTGCCGTCGCATCCGACGCTCGGCTGCCCGTCACTGCGCACCGAGCCGAGGTGGCCCCACGCGCTGAGGGGGTCGTCGCTCGGGTCTTCTGCCATCCAGATGAGGCGGTCTTCCATGCACTCGTCGTAGCGGAAATTCTCGAGCGGCACCGGCTGCATGCAGTTCGCGACCCGAATCGCGTTGTACTGGTCGGCGAACGAGGCGAGGTCGGAGGTCGTGGTGCCGGTAATGACGCCACCCCCTGCGGTGCGAGCGGGCGCCGTGCCGGTGACACCGCTCAGCGCCGTCGGGCAGGCGAGACCTGCGGATGCGACGGCGTCGCGCCGTTCGACGGCGTCAGGTGCGGTGCTCGCCGGGACCGGACGCTGCGCAAGGTGCTCGGAGTCGGCGGTAAGCACCGCGGCATCCCGTGGCGCCTGCACCTCGGCGGGCGCGGCGGCGGTGTCTGCGGCGGTTGCGGTGCTGGCTGCGGTGGGGTTGCTGGCGAAGGTGGGGACGGAGACGATGCCCGCTTCGGCCCGTTCGGAGCCGAAAAGCGAGGGGCCGCTGCCACCGACGAAGGGGAGGGCGATCGTGAGCACGACGCTGAAGGCGGCGACGAGTGTGGCTGATCGCTTCATGTCAGCTCCCCCCGCACCCCTGCATGTACCCCAAACCTGTCGTTCGGCGTGCGTTGACTCTAAGTCCGCGGGGGGTACATGCTCAAGCGATTCGGGGTACAAATTGGCGGATTGTGCCCCGTACTGGGGCGTAATTGGGGGACAAATGTGAAATATTACCAAAGAATGGGGCTATGAGGCGCCGAGGATTCGTACCCCGAAATGCATGCCGCGGCGATGCGCGCCATCGCGAGCCGTCGCTACGAGGCGCGGCTACGAACGGCGGAGTCGGGCCGCGCCGCGTGCCATCAACCCGAGCAGGAGCAAACCGAGCCCAGCGAGGGCGAACGGCGTCGCATCCGAGCCAGTCAGCTGCAGCGCATTTGCACCCCCAGCACCCGCGGCGACCCCGGAGCCAGGAACGGTGGGCACGGCTTCAGCCGCAGCCACGGTGAGCGCGATCGTCCCGTCCGCACTGCCGAGACTGTTCGCGGCTGCGACCTGAAGCGTGAACGAACCGGCCGATGTCGGCGTGCCCGACACGGTGCCAGTGCCGTCACCGTTGTCGGAGAAGCGAAGACCGTCGGGCAGCCCCGTCACGGTGATCGTCGGACGCGGGAACCCGAGCGCTTCGACCTCGAACGACACCGCATCGCCGACCGTGGCCTGCTGCCGTGGGGCGGCGTCGACCGCTGCCGCCTCCTCGACCGTGAGGGTCAGGGAATGCTGCGTCGCGGCATTCGCGACGGACCCCGCACTCGCGAGCGCTGAGAACGCTGTGCCACTGAGCGCGACCGGCACCGTCTGACTCGCGCCGAGGAGCACGGTGTACACGCCACCGCTCCCCCGCTTCGCTGTGCCCGAGATGGTTGCGGTGCCGTCACCATTGTCGACGAGCGTCAGCCCCTCCGGCAGCGCGCCGCCCACGATCTCAAGGATCGGTACCGGGTAGCCGAATGTGGTGATGGTGATGGAGACGGGGGCGCCGGCGGTGACCTGATCGACGGTCGGAGAGGTGAACGATGCCTCTTCGTTCACAACGAGCTCCACCTGAAGCGACTGTGTGCCCGAGCCGTTGCTCGCGGACACCGTGAGCTGATAAACACCACCGGTGCCCGGTGCAGGAGCGCCGAGGAGACGACCGTCAGCCGCGAGCGTCACACCGTCCGGCAGATCACCGCTGACAACAGTGAACACCGGCGCGGGGAATCCTCCACCGGCAAGGGAGAGCGAGCCGGACTCATCGACCGTGAGCCGAAGCGGACCGGAGGTCGGCGCATCGATCACCGGCGCTTCGGTCACCGTCACGGTGAACGCCTGCGTGGATGATCCGAGCGCGTTCGTTGCGATGAGCTCGATCTCGTAGGTGCCACCGGTGCCCGCCTCGGGGGTGCCGGAGAGTGCCGCGGTGCCGTCGCCGGCATCGATGAGGGTCACCCCGGCGGGCAACGCGTCGCTCACGGTGATGGATGGCGCGGGGAATCCGCTCGCCACGATCGACGCCGACCCGGCCTCGCCGGCCGCGAAGGTCGCGCTCGACGTGCTGGTGAAGGCCGGGGCATCCGTGACCGAAACAGCAAAGGAACCACTCGACGCCCCCCACGTGTTCATCGCGAGCACGCTCGCGGCGCTCGACCCGAGTGTTGTCGGGGTGCCCGTGATGTGGCCGGCAGAGTCGATCGTCACGCCGGGCACGATGGTGCCGGCGGTGAAGGTCGGCGCTGGATAGCCGGATGCCACGAGCTGCAGGTCGACGGGCGTGCCGAGTTGCCACGTCTGGGCGCCGGGTGACGTGATCTGCGGCGACGCGCCGACGACAATCGAGATGGACGCCGTGTGCGAGCCGAGTGCGCTGTCGGGACTCGTGGCGACGACGACCACGTCGTGCACGCCGCCCGTGCCGGCCGCGGGCGTTCCTGTGATCGTCGCGCTGCCGTCGCCGAGGTCTGTGAAGACGAGCCCGCTCGGCAGGGTCGATCCCGACTGGAGCGCCAGGCTCGGCACTGGGTGACCCGCCGCCGTGATGGTCACCGGAGCAAGCGCGACGCCTTCGCGGCTGTTGATCGTTGGCGCAGCGGAGACGGTCGGTGCTTCGTCGATGACAAGCGCGATGACCTGTTCCGTGGAGCCGACACTATTCTCGGCGCGGACACGGACACTGTGTTCGCCGCCAGTGCCAGCCGCTGGACTCCCGCTGAGCACACCGGCAGAAGAGAGGGTGAGCCCCTCTGGGAGTGCGCCGACAACCGAGAAGGTGGGGGCCGGATAGCCGGCGGCCGTCACCTCGAAGGTACTGGCCTCTCCGACTTGAAGCGTGAGGTCGTCGGCGCTCGTGATCGACGGTGCGAGCGTCACCGTGAAACTCAGAGTCGCGCTCGCGGAGCCATGGGCGTTCGTTGCGGTCACCACGACGGTATGCAGACCGGCACCATCGCTCGGAGTTCCGGAGAGCACACCCGCTGTCGAAAGGCTGAGACCGGTCGGGAGTTCACCGTCACTGACCGCGACGGTCGGTATTGGGTATCCGCCGAGGGTGAGTGCCGCACTGCCGGCACTGCCGATCGTGAACGCCGCGCCGGCCGGAGCCGACACGGTCGCGGCCTCCGTCACGGTCACGGTGAGCGGCTCGCTGTCAGAACCGGCAATATTCGTCGCCGTGACAGTGGCCTGGTGGATGCCTCCACTCCCCGCCGCCGGCGTGCCCGAAACGACACCGGTACCCGACATCGTGAGCCCCTGCGGCAGACCCGTCGCCGACAGCGTCGGAGTCGGCACGCCCGTTGCGGCCGCCGAAGTCGATGCCGCCGTGCCGACATGGAACGTGGCATCCGGAAGTGCCGTGATGACGGGCGGCACCGCCTTCGTGAAGTTCACGACCGGGGCGGTGCGGGCGAGCGAAGACTGGCCCCAGCTGTCGAGGTACACCCCGGCGACAACGCCGAGGTTCACGGTGCCCGTCGAGGTGAGCGGGCCGACCGTGACACGGTAGTTCGACCCTTCTTGCACGAAGCCGGTGACGGTCGCGCCGCCCGCCGTGCTGCCATCGAGCGTGATGTCACTCGCGTCGAAGCCGCTCGGCGCGAGTTGGCGCCCGTCGGCGTAGAACCCGATCACGTAGTCGACGCTGGGCGTGCCAGCGGTGAGGATGTTCGTCGTCGCGGTCGAGATCGCGGGCGTGGGCGCTGCGGGGGCCGCACCACCCGTCGGCGTCGTGCGGATGACTTTGAGGGTCGTCGCAAGGGATGCCACCGAGTCGTAGTTGCTCGGGTACATGATGCTCACGGTGAGCGCGGTGACCCTGGTGAAGTCGGGCTGGGGGCTGAAGCAGGGCGGCCCGTCGACGCAACGGAAGTTCAGCACAATGTTGAACGCGCCGGTGTTGGAGATGCCCGTGTTGTAGGTTCCGGTGACTCCGTTCGCATCGGTGATCGTCGCCGTCACCGACATCGCCGTCTCACCGAGCATCTGCACGGGGGTGCGTGCGATGTCGTCGAACTCGAAGAAGAGCTGGGTGTTGTTGCCGCCAGCGGTGAGGTCACTCGACGCGAACGTGTAGGCCAGCCGCACGCCCGCCGCGGCGTTGCCGTTGCCGCCCGCCGTGATGAACGCGGCGCCGTTCGACTCGGTGAACGTTCCGCGCGCTGTGGTTGAGGTGCCAGCAGCCGGGAGGGTCGACACCGTGCGGGTGCCGTGCCGGGTGCCGTCGAACCCATCAATGATGACGGGCTGGCCGGCGGTGACAACGGCCGCAGCCGACACTGGCGCGAGCAGCAGGCCAGAGGCGACGAGCGCCAACGACACCACTGCGGCAAGGACGCGACGCGGATGACGGATGCGGGCACTGTCGTTCGGGCGCGACAAGACGATTTCGGGCGTGCGTGAATGCAAAGGGTAAGCCTCGGGTGTTCGGGATGATCCGTCGGGATACGGACCGTGTCTACGGTATCGAAATCGGACTCACCGGCGCTTGCCCCCGGACGGGGGTGGCGCCGGCCCGGTGTCGCTCGGCCGGAGATGCACTGGGCTAGTCACGGCCAGCGGGGCGCGCCCGGAGGTGGATGCGCTTGC
The DNA here is from genome assembly GCF_054969005.1 of Homoserinimonas flava. Taxonomy (NCBI): domain Bacteria; kingdom Bacillati; phylum Actinomycetota; class Actinomycetes; order Micrococcales; family Microbacteriaceae; genus Homoserinimonas; species Homoserinimonas flava. The sequence continues at coordinate 134,129 of NZ_JBUEQS010000001.1, read as the reverse complement.
CCTCCTTGCTAAAGATCGACAGCATCTCGACGGGCTCAGCGCCGGTCGCCGACAGCCAGTGCGGGAGGCGAGTGTCGAATTCGGCGGCCTCGCCGGGCCCGAGCGTCACCTCCTGCTCGCCGATCACAAGCCGCAGGCGGCCGGAGAGAATGTAGAGCCACTCCTGCCCGTCATGCACCTTGAGCTCGGGGACGACGGTCGCGCCTCCAGGGTTCGCCGGAAACGTGACCTTGTAGGTCTGCACCGGGCTCGACTCCGGAGAGAGCGTCTCGTACTGGGTCTCCCCTATGCGCTTCGTGGTGCGCGCCACCCGCGGATCGGGCGCCGCCCTGGGCACGATGTCGTCAAGCTCAAGTCGCAGCGCTCGCGCGATCGGCACGACGAGTTCGAGGTTCGGCGCCCGCTTGCCGGCCTCGAGACGCGAAAGTGTGCTCGACGAAATACCGGTCGTCCGCGAAAGCTCAGCGAGCGTCATGCTCCGCTTCTCGCGCCAGCTCTTCAGCCGCGGGCCGATGAGGGCGAGACTGTCGTCGTGCATGGGGCTCCGATCTTGCCAATTCGGCATTGATAGTTGCTATCAGCGTAGCAGTTGGGCACGCTGGAGGCATGACGAACGAAGCGCCTCGCACCGCAGCATCCGCCCCAGCACTCGACCCGGCTCGCTCCGACGAGCTCTGGGATGTCATCATCATCGGCGGTGGTGCCGCCGGGCTCAGCGCCGCCCTCATTCTTGCGCGCGCCCGCCGCCGCGTGCTCGTGCTCGATGCGCAGCAGCCACGCAACCGCTTCGCCCCGCACATGCACGGCGTGCTGAGCCGCGACGGTTACTCGCCGCTTGATCTCGTCGCCGACGGCTACCGTGAGGTGCGCGCCGTCGATGGCGTGATCGAGCACGCGCGCGTCACCGAAGCCCGCGCGACGGCGGATGGGTTCGAGGTCGTGACCGACAGCGGTGCTCGCGCCACCGCGCGCCGACTCATCGTCGCAACCGGCACCCGCGACGACCTGCCAGACATCCCAGGGCTCGCCGAGCAGTGGGGCCGCGGCGTCGTCGCGTGCCCCTACTGCGACGGATATGAAGCGGCCGGGCGAGCGATCGCTGTGCTCGCGGGGTCAGTGATGGGGCTGCACAAGGCGCACATGCTGCGGTCATACTCGGCCAACGTGACCGTGTTCACCGCGCTCACGGGCCCCATCCCTAAGCCCGAGCGGCTCGTGCTTGAAGCCCGCGGAATCCGGCTGGACGACCGCCCCGTTACCCATGTTGTCGTTGACGGCGACACCCTCACCGGGCTGGGCCTCGCCGACGGCACCGTCGCCCCAGTCGACGTCGTGTTCGCCGAGCCGATACCCGTCGCCCTCGACGCGCCGCTGCGGCAGCTCGGCGTCGACCGCACCGAGACACCCTTCGGCGAGTGGACCGCCGTCGACGCCTTCGGCAAGACGAGCGTCGACGGCGTCTGGGCGGTCGGAAACTCCGCAAACCCTGGGGCGCTCGTTCCCATCGCAGCGGGGGCCGGTGCCACCGCCGCCCTCGCCATCAACGGGGAGTTTGTTGCCGACGAGGTCGCCGCGGCATCCGCTCGCGTGCTCGACGCAGAAGGCACGTCATGACGCGCCCGGCGGATGCCCCGATCACCGACCCTGCGGAATTCTGGGAGGCGCGCTACATCGCGAACCGGGGTGACAGCGGTCAGGTGTGGAGCGGGCGGGTCAACGCTGCGGTCGAACACGAGGTCGCCGGCCTGACCCCCGGCAGCGCCCTCGAGCTCGGATGCGGCGAGGGCGGCGATGCGATGTGGCTCGCCTCACACGGCTGGACAGTCACGGCGATCGACATCTCGGCGAACGCACTCGCGGTCGCCGCCGAGAAGGCGACGCTGCGCGGGCTCGCCCATCGGATCAGCTGGGTGCGGGCCGACCTCGCCGAGTGGCGGCCGTCAGCGACGTTCGACCTCGTGACGGCCGCGTTTCTTCACTCCCCCGTCGAGCTCCCACGCGAAGAAATTCTGCGGCGCGCGGCCACCGCCGTGACCCCCGGCGGGCGACTCCTCATCGTCGGGCACGGCGGATTCCCGCCAGGGGTTGGCGGCGAACACGACCACGACGCCGTGCCGCTGCCAACGGCCGACGAGGTGCTCCAATCGCTCGAACTGCCCGAGGGCTGGGTTGTTGAGACGAACGGTGTCGTCGAACGGTCGGCCGTCTGGCATGACGGGACGACGGTGACGCTGAGCGACACCGTCGTGCGCGTGCGGCGCGAACTCGCCACCTGATCGCTCGGCCGACTCGGCCCGAACTCAGACCACGTGGTCAGCGGCGAACGCGTCCTCGATTCGACGGTGACGGTCCTTGACCGCGCCGAGGAGGTGACCGTGGGTGAGGATGTGCAGATCACCCCGGTCGACAGCGGCAACCACCGAACGACCAACATCGATCGGCTCAAGCGATTCACCAGGGGGAAGGTGCTCGGTGCGCAGCCGCGACACGACAGCACCGTCTGGCTTGTTCCGCGCGCTCTCAGCGAGATTGCTCCGCACCTGCGCTGGCAGCAGGACCGACACTTTGACGCTCGAATCCCGCGCGGCAAGATCACCGGCGACCGCCTCAGTCAGCCCGAGCACAGCCGCCTTTGAGAAGGCGTATGCCGCCATGCCGGGCGCATTGATGAGTGCACCGATCGACGCAGTGTTGAGGATGCGACCATTCGGCGACGTGCGTTCAATGATCGGCAAGAACACCTTCATGCCGTAGACGACACCCCAGCCATTGACATCCATCACCCAGCGGAACTCGTCGAGCGTGAGATTGTCGAACGAGTTGAGGCTGCCGACCCCCGCGTTGTTGCACAGGACATCGACTCGGCCATAGCGTTCCAGCACCCGCTCGGCGAGATTCTCAATGTCCTCAAGCTTTGACACGTCCACCCTGACGGCCATCACCCCGAGCTCCTCGGCGACCTGCGTGAGCGCCGGCTCTTCGACATCGGCGATGACCACATTCGCACCGGTTTCGAGATACGCCTTCGCGATCCCGTACCCGATTCCGGATGCGCCACCAGTGACGATGACGACACGTTCGCTTGTGCTCACAGTTCACCTCTCTCCGTGCGGTCGCCCGCACACCCGTAGTCGAGTGCACACTATGCGGGCGCATTCAGCAACTTGGGCATTGCGGGTTGCTGAGTTGCGGCAAGTAGCCCCGTGTGGAGCTATCCGGGGGCCATTTGACGCACGTCACCGAACTCGCGGAGAGAGGGGCCTGAAGTGGAGCCGCCTGTCAGAATCGAACTGACGACCTTCTCATTACGAGTGAACCGGAGCGCTTAGGCACTTATTTTTCTATGGTTGCAGGCCCGCGTTTCCGGTGCTCGAGGCACCGCGTGAAGGCTCCGGTTTCCGGCTAGGGGGGCGGATGGGGGGCGAATGCCAGCGCCCCTCTCCTGCTAGAAGACCTGCATTCCTCGCTCGCTGAGTTCTGACTTCTGCACCACGCCTGCCGGGGACTGCCAGTACAAGATCAGCGAGTAGCCGAGCCCGCCTCCAACTCGCCCAGAGTTCTTCACCTCTTCGAAGACGTTGATCCGGAACTGGCCTAACGAAGGAACCTCCGCCTCGGTGCCAGTGACTATGCCGAGGTGTCCTCCCTCCAAGACCAGCCGCCAGCGAACCGACTTGGCGGTGTCGACGCCGACGTTCGAAATGAGTATCTCGACTCCGCTGGGGAGCACGTTCGACTCCCACTCGACGTCATGAATCTCAGTGGCACGACCGTCTATCTTTTCTGCGAGGTTGTGCGCCGCGGTAGCGATCTCGTTGGCATCAGCTGAGATCATCACAGCGCGCTTGGAGTGCGAATTGGCTCGCCATGCCGCAAGCGCAGCCCATACAGAAGCAGCGACAGCACCCACTGCAATCCACTCGCTCGTCGTCACATCACCGATCTCCACGGGGCCGAGCCTATCCAGATAGTGTTCAAGCCTTGAATCCAGAAGCCCTAGCTGCAGCGACAACTGTGGCCGAAGTTATCGCGGCCACACTGGTTCGGCGGCAGGGTACGGAGAATCTGCTGGCGGGTTGGAGCAGAAACGGGCCGGCGCTACATATCCGTGAAATGTTCTCGGCATGGTGTCCGGGGGGGGGCATCGAGCGCATCTCTTGGGGAGAGTCAGAATGCCAGAAATCAAGAAGGCTGCCATCGACCAGTCGAAGCTGAACACCGACTTAGTCTTGCCTTATCCGTTACGGATCGACAACTTCACGTCAGCTATGCAGGGGCTGCTGAGGGTTCAGGCACTGATCACCACAGCGAAAGTGGTAACTAACCCATAGGGCAGGTCAAAGAGTCACCAAGACCTTCAGCAGTCCCCAGCGATGCAGACTCCGCAGGCGTCGCTCGAATGAATCGCATTCTCAGCGGCGGACCCTCCAGCATGGCTGGAGAAGTAGGCGCAACGCCGAAGGTCAGTATTCCGGAGGGACATACCCCGCATTGGACGGACTTCGCGATTTGTCCCGAGCAAGTCCTATTCCGTCTTCAACGTGATCAATCTGGGTTATCCCAAACGGAGTGATCACCTTCCGAATAAGGTTGTACGTCCGGTCAAATACGAGGGTCCCACGCACGGCAGGATCGCTGAGGTGCTGGACCGTTACGAGGATCGAATGATTTCCAAGCTCGTCGGCGAGGACTGGCTCAAACTCGTCGCCAGGGCGGCCCCAATGCGTCAGAACCTTGGGGAATGCGAAGTGCATTGGCCAAGGGGCTGGCTGCTCGAACGGATACGGCTGCGGTCCTTCCGGGAGAAAGGTTTGGCCACCCATGTGCTCAACGACGAGGTCACTTCCAAGCCGATGCATGAACCAAGCGCTCGCGATCCGATCGACCTCAACGTGAAATTCTTCCAATGAGCCGCCAGCTTGATGCGTGACTCTGGCATGAAATCGTTCGGGACCGCTGGACTCGAGAATCTCTCGGACCAAGCGAGACGAATCATGGGACATTCGCGCGTTTGCCATTTAGAAGATCCCGGCTTCTTCCCCATTTGGGAACTCGCATTGGTCACCGATTCCGGATGGCCAAGCCACGTTGTAGCACTGGAAACGCGGACTCATTTCGCCGCCAATGACAGGAATGTCGACGCCTTCGTCTCCATCGTGAATCATGCCAACTCCGAACTCAAGAGCAAATTTTGCCTCATGCCAGTGTGCTCGGCTTGTCGTGAGGTTGAAATTTATCACCGACGAGTTGTTGTTGACTTTGTACCAAACATGGCCGCGGCCGCTAGATGTTGGCGGCAATATCCCCTGCATCTGCCAGAAACGAACCAGGCCTCGCCCGCCAATGTGAATGTAGTCGTCATGGACGATCTGAGCCTGGACGGACGCCGTTGTCGACTGAAGATATGCGGTGTAGTTCGTGGTCACGTAGCGAGTCCACTCCCGCTCTCCAGTTTCGCCGTTCATTTTGGAGTATTGAAGCCGCCAGGAACAGAAGACCTCGATGTGGCTAACAATGTCACACCCGGTCTGGGGAGGGTCATCAGCCGTGTCGAAGGACCTCAACTCCCCCTCCTCAGATTTAACCTCGGTCTTCGACGGGTACGCCGACCCGTCTGACGTGTAAGCAATCACGGAAGCCATGTCATTGAAGCAGAGCGCAAACACGCGCTCAGAGGAGCTCAGAGAGTGTTCCATTCTGTAGTCCGGGATCATCTCGGCTGCTCTGTCAGCACATGCCTGTTCGACTGCCTGGGTTGGGTCAGCGCGAGCCGGTTCTGCCCCTTCAACCAACATGAGCGCAAGGACGCTCAAAATGGCCGTCGACATTGTTCGCAACTTGTTCAATTTTCCCCCAAGAAGTCTTTGTTTCCTCAGGCTGGCTTGTGCGCTCCAATCCGTCTAGTCGGCAGAAAGGGGGACCCCGCGTATTGACGAGAAGTACGTTAAGTTCGAATGCGGTGCCAAATTCGCGACCGCAGGGACTATCCGGGGCGAGACCTCAAGTTGGAGAGGCTGCGGTGGGTACCGATTGGAGACGGATTTCGATGCATGATTAGAAAGACGGGAATGCTCGACGGCCAAAATTGCTGCAGTTGCGGGCTTCCAAAGTGGAGCCGCCTGTCAGAATCGAACTGACGACCTTCTCATTACGAGTGAGATGCTCTACCGACTGAGCTAAGGCGGCGTGGGCCCGAGCAAGCTCGTGCGCACAGCATGAAAGCTTAGCCGATGCGCGCCCCTACTTCTGCCCAAAGAGCGCCCGCGCATCCGTGAATGCCGAGTGGATGCACTCACTCATGGATGTCGCACCGTCGAGGTCCACCCAGCGCATCCAGGCGCTGCGCACCACCCCGAATGCGGCGAAGGTCACGAGGCGTGCGTGCGACCTGATCTCGTCGGCATCGACGTCCCCATCAACGGGGGGCGATGCATCCGCTGTCAGTCGCTCTTCGACGATCGCGAGAAGCTCATACTCGAGCGTGCGTGTCGAGAGCAGCCGCCGTGCGGCGAGTTCAGGGTCGCGACTCGTGAGCTCCCGACGGAGGCGGTACACGTCACTGTCGGCCGGCACATCGTCGGTCATCGTCGCAAGCATCGTGGCAAGCCCGTCGACCAGGTCCGCGCCGGGCCCCGCGGTGACGAACCGCTCTCGGGCCTCGCCGGCCGGGAGCGACGGCACCGAACCGAGCAGAGCATCCTCTTTCGTCGGAAAATAGTTGAAGAACGTGCGCGCCGACACCTCCGCGCGATGGCTGATCTCCTCGACGGTGACTCCACTCCCCCGCTCGAGAACAAGCTGCAGCGCGGCGCGCTGGATCGCGATCCTCGTGGCGCGACGCTTGCGCTCCCGCAGGCCGGGCTCAGTCTCCGCAGTCATGCGCACATTGTTGCAGCAATGCAAAAGTGCAGCAAACTCCGCGGATGCGCAGGTTCAGCACGAGCACGGTTCAGCACAGGGGGTCGGATGCTGGCACAACGCCATCGATCAGGTAGCCGTCGACCGCATCGTTCACACACGAGTTCGACTTGTTGTACGCCGTGTGCCCCTCACCGTCGTAGGTGACCAACTGCCCGCTCTCAAGCTGATCTGCGAGCGCCACCGCCCATTTGTATGGGGTCGCCGGGTCATTCGTTGTGCCGACCACCAAGATCGGGTCAGCACCCTCGGCGGTGATCGGCTGCCGGTCGCGGGTCGGCTCGAACGGCCAGTCGTCGCACGACGTGCCGCCGTACGACATCTGCGGCCCGAACACTGGGGCCAGTTCGGCGAGTTCCGCCGCCTCGGCCGCGAGCGTCTCCCGCGTGCTCGTCGACGTGTAGTCGAGGCAGTTGATGGCGATAAACGCCTCGGTCGAATTGTCGGAGAACGTGCCATCAGCGTTGCGCGCGTAGTACGCGTCGGCGAGAAAGAACGCGACCTCGGCGCTGCCCGAATTGACGTCGGCGATGAGCTCACCGAGGTAGCTCCACGTCTCGGCGCTGTAGAGCGGCAGAATGACCGCGGTGAACATGGCGCTGCTGCCCAGCATCCGTCCGTCGTCTGCACGCAGCGGGCTCTCATCGAGCCGCTCGAAGATGCTCGCAAGCTCGTCCATTCCCTCATCGACCGTATCGCCGGAGAAGGGGCACTCTGAGGAGGTGAGGCAGTCTGCGAGATAGGCACGCATGGCGCTCTCGAACCCCTGCGCCTGCGTCGCCGTCACCTCAAAATCGGTCGTCGCCGGGTCGATGGCGCCATCAAGCACCATGCGGCCCACCTTCTCCGGGTAGAGGTCTGCATAGGTCGCGCCGAGCAGCGTGCCGTAGGAGTAGCCGAGGTAATTGAGGGTCGTGTCACCGAGCACCGCGCGCAGCATGTCGAGGTCGCGCGCAGCGCTCACAGTGTCGACATAGCCGAGCAGCTCCCCCGTGTGCTCGAGGCAGGCCGCACCGAACTCTGCACTGCTGCGCTCAAGGTCATCGATCCAGGCCTCGCTGCCCGTCTCGTTCGGAGAAAGCTCGTAGATGTAGTCCGTGAGCTCATCGGGGTCGTCGTAGCAGTCCACCGCCGAGGATGCACCAACACCACGGGGGTCGAAGCCCACCAGGTCGTAGTTCTCACGCACCTGGCCTGAGGTGGCAGAGGCGGCACTGCTCCGCACGAACTCGACACCAGACGCGCCGGGGCCGCCCGGGTTAAGGAGCAGCGACCCCAGTGCGTCGCCATCCGTTGACAGGCGGATCAGGGCAAGATCGATCGATTCGCGCTCCGGGTCTTCCCAATCGAGCGGTGCTTTCGCCGTGGCGCACTCGAAGCTGTCACCGCACGACTCCCACACGAGCACCTGGTCGTAGAACTCCTGCAGCTCCGGCGCCACCTGCTCACCCGTCGGGGTCGACTCGCGCTTGGTCGGCGATCCGGAGGCGAGAAAACACCCCGAGAGCAGCAGCGACGATGCCGCAATGATCGACACGATGACAGTGCGAAACGGTGTCACGAAGGGTCCTTTCGGGTGACGGCAACGAGCATCGCCTCAAGGGCGAGTGCCGGAGCCACATTGGATTCGATGCGACGGCGAGCGGTGGCGATCGCGTCGAGCACCGCGAGCGTTTGCTCCGGTCGCGCGGCATCGGCTGCGCGTCGCAGCTCATCGTGGATGCTCACGTTCACGAGGTCGATCGATGCACCGAGTTGCAGGAGCAGCACGTCGCGGAACAGCGACTGCAGGTCGACCATGATGCGGTCGATACCGTCACGGAGGCTCCTCGTCGCCCGGCGCTTCTGATCCTCCTCAAGCGACTTGAGCTGCGACCGCAGCGCCGGAGGGATGGTGCCACCCGGCTCGATCCCGAGCGAGCGAAGCGCACTCTCGCGCTCTTCGGCGTCGCGCTCCTCTGTGATCGCTTTCGCATCCTCGCCCGCGAGCTCGAGCAGTGTTGCGGCAGCGAGCACCGCCTCGCCCACCGAGCGGATGCCGAGGGCTGTGCGCAGCGTCACCTCACGTCGCCGACGAGCGTCGTCGTTGGTGGCAAGCCGGTGGGCCATGCCAATGTGGCTCTGCGCTTCGCGTGCGGCCTGCAGCGCACGGTCGGCGCTGACCCCGTCGCGGCGTTCGATGAGCCGCGCAACCTCAGCAACGGCGGGCACACGCAGCCGCACCGAGCGCACGCGCGACCGAATCGTGGGAATGAGATCTGCCTCACTCGGCGCACAGAGCAGCCACACGGTGCGCGGCGGCGGCTCCTCAAGCGACTTGAGCAGCAGGTTGGAGGTGCGCTCCGTCATGCGGTCGGCGTCTTCGATCACCATGACGCGGTAGCGCGCGACCGACGGCGAGAACTGGGAGCTCGCAACGAGCGTGCGCACCTCGTCGATCGTGATGATGACGCGCTCAGTCGTGAGCACCGCGAGATCTGGATGCGTGCGGGCGTCGACCTGCCGCCGAGTCACCTCATCGCCGTCGGGGTTGGTGCTGAGCAGCGCCGCCGCGAAGGCGTACGCGAGATTGGAGCGACCACTGCCTGGCGGGCCCGTGATGAGCCACGAGTGGGTCATGGCATTGTCGGTGGTGCCGGAGTCGGCAGCGGATGCCGCGGCGGCCCGAAAGACCTCGATGGCCTCCGATTGGCCGGTCAGCTCGTCCCACACGCTCATGGGCTCAAGCCTACGGTGACCCGCCGACCCGGCTCCCGCATCCATCAGCCGTCAGAGCAGCGCAGCGACGCGCTCGCGCACCGCAGCGGCCAGCTCGTCGACGGGGCGCGTCGCGTCGAGCACGAGGAAGCGTTCGGGTTCGGCCTCCGCGAGCGCAAGATAGCCGGCCCGCACTCTGGCGTGGAAGTCTGCCTTTTCGGCCTCGAGCCGGTCGAAGCGGGTGCGCGCCTCATCGAGCCGGGACCTGCCGACGGTCTCATCGAGGTCGAGGAGGATCGTGAGGTGCGGCAAGAAGCCTTCGGTTGCCCAGAGCGAGATGCCGCGGACTTCAGCACCGTCGAGCACCCGCCCGGCACCCTGGTATGCGACCGAACTGTCGAGGTAGCGATCCTGGATGACGACCTGCCCGGCGTCGACGGCCGGCCGCACCTTCGTCGCAATATTGTGCGCGCGGTCGGCCGCATAGATGAGGGCCTCAGCGCGCGGGGCGATGTGTCCGCGACGGTGCAACACGATCTCGCGCAGCTCGAGGCCGAGATCGGTGCCGCCGGGTTCGCGTGAGCGCACGACCGTGCGACCCTCGCCTTCGAGCCACGCCGCGAGCAGCTCAGCCTGCGTCGACTTGCCGGACCCGTCGCCACCCTCGAAGGTGATGAAGCAACCGGTCACGACTCCGTCGACTCCGACGGCAGCCCCGTCTTGGGCGCGGGGCGGCGCGAAGCCGCCTTCTTCACGGTCGTCGTGCCCGTCGCTTTCGCCGCCGCCGGCTTCTTGGCGGGTGCCTTCTTCGCGGGTGCTTTCTTTGCCGGCGCCTTCTTCGCGGCAGGTTTCTTCGCCGGTTTCTTGGCCGGCCCCTTCGCCCGCTTGTCGGCGAGCAGCTGCACTGCGCGCTCAAAGTCGACCTCTTCGACCGTCTCGCCGCGCGGGATGGTCGCATTCGTCACGCCGTCGGTCACATACGGGCCGAAACGGCCGTCCTTGACCTTGATCGGCTTGCCGCTCTCGGGGTCAGCATCAAACTCCTTCAGCGCGCTCGACGCCTTGCGGGCACCGTACTTCGGCTGCGCATAGAGCTCGATGGCACCGGCCAGGTCGATGTCGAAGATCTGGTCTTCGCTCGGCAGCGTTCGGGTGTCGGTGCCCTTCTTGAGGTATGGCCCGTAGCGACCATTCTGCGCGGTGATCTCTTCGCCCGACTCGGGGTCGAGGCCCACCACGCGCGGCAGGTCGAGCAGACGCAGCGCCGTCTCGAGGTCGATCGCTGCGAGGTCCATCGACTTGAAGAGCGACGCCGTGCGGGGCTTCGGCGCGGCCTTCTTTGCCGGCTTCTTGGCTGGCTTCTTCGTCTCGGATGCAGCATCCGTCACTTCGCCCGTCGCGGTGTCGACCACGACCTCCGCCTCGGGCTCTGGCTCGAGCTCGGTGACGTAGGGGCCGAAGCGGCCGTCCTTCGCGACGATGTGTTTGCCGTTGTCGGGGTTGACGCCGATGACACGGTCGACCGCGACAGGGGCGTCGATGAGCTCCTGCGCTTTGCCCGGCGTGAGCTCATCGGGGGCGAGATCCTGCGGCAGGTTCACCCGTCGCGGGGTCTCCGGCGTTTCACCCGGCACCTCGAGGTATGGCCCGTACTTGCCGATGCGGAGTGTGATGCCGTCGGTGATGACGATCGAGTTGATCTCGCGCGCATCGATCTCACCGAGGTTGTCGATGACGGTGCGAAGACCCCGGTGTTCGTCATTGCCGAAGTAGAAGCCCTTGAGCCATTCGACCCGGTTCTGCTCGCCGTCGGCAATGCGGTCGAGGTCGTTCTCCATCTCCGCGGTGAAATCGTATTCAACGAGGTCGCCGAAGTACTGCTCAAGCAGTCGAACGACGGAGAAGGCGATCCAACTCGGCACGAGCGCCGTGCCGCGGGGCGTGACATAGCCACGGTCGACGATGGTTGAGATGATCGCGGCATACGTCGATGGGCGACCGATACCGAGCTCTTCGAGCGTCTTCACGAGGCTCGCCTCGGTGTAGCGCGGTGGCGGGCTCGTCTCGTGGCCCTTCGGCTCCGCCTCGACCACCGTGAGCGCCTGACCCTCGGTCAGCGGCGGAAGCTTCGCCTCCTTCGCATCGGCGCTCGCGTTGCGATCTTCGTCGCGGCTCTCCTCATACGCCTGCATGAAGCCACGGAAGGTGATGACCGTGCCGGATGCGGCAAACTCGGCGACCGTGCCATCCGCCACCGTCGCCGTGATCGAGACTGACGCCGTCACACCCTTCGCGTCGGCCATTTGCGAGGCAACCGTGCGCTTCCAGATGAGGTCGTAGAGCTTCCAGTCGTTGCCGCGGAGCACACCCTCAAGCTCCGACGGTGTGCGGAAGGTGTCACCCGACGGGCGGATCGCCTCGTGCGCCTCCTGCGCGTTCTTGCTCTTGCTCGCATAGGTGCGCGGCTTCTCGGGCACCGTGTCGGCACCGTAGAGGGCCTTCGCCTGCGAGCGCGCCGCCGCCACCGCCTGCTGCGAAAGGTTGAGCGAGTCGGTGCGCATATAGGTGATGTAGCCGTTTTCATACAGCCCCTGCGCCACGCTCATGGTCTGGCGGGCCGAGAAACGCAGCTTGCGCGCCGCCTCCTGCTGCAGCGTCGACGTGCTGAACGGGGCGGCCGGTCGCCGCGTGTACGGCTTCGACTCAAGCGAGCTCACAACGACGGATGCTTCGGCGCTCCGCAGCGCGTCGGCCAGGGTGGTGGCCGACGCCTCGTCGAGGGTGCGCACTCCGGCCTTCGCGACACCACGGTCGTCGAAGTCGCGGCCGGTCGCGATGCGTTCGCCGTTGATGCGCACGAGGCGGGACTCGAACATCTGGCCTTCGCTCTGCGGGGCAAGCTGCGCGGTGAGGTCCCAATAGGTGGCGGCGACGAAGGCGAGACGTTCGCGCTCGCGGTCGACGACGAGTCGGGTCGCGGCAGACTGCACGCGGCCGGCGGAGAGCCCCGGCCCGACCTTGCGCCAGAGCACCGGGGAGATTTCGTAGCCGTAGAGGCGGTCGAGGATGCGGCGGGTCTCCTGCGCGTCAACAAGCGCGGTGTCGAGGTCACGGGGGCTCTCCTGCGCACGCTGGATCGCCTCCTTCGTGATCTCGTGGAACACCATGCGCTTGACGGGCACCTTGGGGTTGAGCACCTCGAGCAGGTGCCACGCGATAGCCTCCCCTTCGCGGTCCTCATCAGTTGCGAGGTAGAGCTCGTCGGCGTTCTTCAGTGCGCGCTTGAGGTCGGCGACCGTCTTCTTCTTCTGGTCGGAGACGACGTAATAGGGGAGGAAGTCATTCTCGACGTCGATGGAGAATTTGCCGAGGGAACCCTTCTTCAGCTCGGGCGGAAGATTGCGGGGCTCGACGAGGTCACGGATGTGCCCAACCGAGGCCTGGACCTCATATCCATCACCCAAATACTGGGCAATGGTCTTCGCCTTCGCCGGGGACTCGACGATGACAAGCTTCTTGGTTCCGGACACCGGACTCCTCGCACGATTCGCAACACCCGGGCAGCTGTCGCTGCGCACCGGTCTCCGGCCACAGTCATGGGCCGACAACCGACACCATACACAGAGAATCCTTGGCATCCGTTATCCGCAGCATGCAACAGTGGCACCGATAGGGTCGATATGAATGGGGAGGAGGCACGGGCCGCCATTGCTTTGCGGCGGGCCCGCAGCATTATGAGCGACGTCAACACCACTGTGCACGACATCACTCCGGCAGCATCCGTAGTCTCGCGGCGACACGCGATCACCGAGTATGGAGACCCGGATGCCCCGGCGATCGTATTCGCACACGGCTACGGCACGAGCCAGCAGATGTGGCGCCTTGTCGCCCCCGCCTTCGCCGACCGCCACCGCGTCGTGCTCTTCGACCATGTGGGCTCCGGCCAGTCGGACGTCTCCTCCTATTCGACCGAGCGCTACGACTCGCTCGATGGCTACGCGAGCGACCTGCTGGAGATCATCGGGGCGCTCGGCCTGCGCGACGTCACCTATGTCGGGCATTCGGTGAGCGCCATGATCGGCGTGCTTGCGTCCGGGCGCGACCCCGAAGCGATCTCGCGCCTTGTGCTGCTCGGCGCATCGCCGCGATACATCAATGACGGCGACTATGTCGGCGGGTTCGATGCCGCCGATGTGGATGCCCTGCTCGAGGCGATCGAGGCGAACTATTTGGGGTGGGCCGTGGCGATGGCGCCGACCTTCGTGGGCGACCCTGAGCATCCGGAGATCGTCACGGAGCTCACCGAGAGCTTCACGCGGGCCGACCCGGCGATCGCGAAGCATTTCGCGAAGGTGACCTTCCGTTCGGATGTCCGTGACCGGCTCGGCGAGGTCACAGTGCCGAGCCTGATCCTCCACTCGGTCGATGATGCCGTCGCACCGCAGGAGGTCGGCGACTATCTCGCGGCGCACATCCCCGGCAGCCGTCGCGTGTGGCTCAACACGGCCGGCCACTATGCGCATCTTGCAAATCCGAGCGAGATCGAGGCGCACCTTCTGGAGTTCACCGAGTGACCGACGACTGGATCGTGGATGATCTCGCTCGATCCGCGCCGTGCGGCCTGCTCGCCATGACGAACGACGGCATCGTGCTCGCCGCGAATGCGAGGTTCGTGCAGCGCACCGGCCGCGAAGAATCCGATGTCGTCGGCGAGTATTTCGTGCGACTGCTCACGCGTGGTTCGCGCCTCTACTATGAGGCCCACTTCGAGCCGCTGCTGCGACTCAACGGCGAGGTCAACGAAGCGGTGCTGCATCTTGCCAGGCCGGGGCTCGAACCGCAACCAGTGCTCGTGACCGCGGCGATGGATCGTTCTGGCGAAGTGCCGATCATCCGGACCGCCGTCTTCGATGCGACAACGCGCGTCGAGTATGAGCGTGACCTGCGCGATGCACGCCGCGAAGCCGAGGAGTCGCTCCGCCGGGTGACCGTGCTTGAGCGCGCAGCGTCGGCGCTCACTTCGGCGACGACGACGGATGCGATCGAATCGGCGCTCGCCCACGCTGCATCGAGCGCCACCGGGGTTGCCGCGACTGCGCATCTCGGCCCAGACCCAGAACATTTGGTGTCCTGGGAATTCGAGGGCGCCATCGAGATCGATGAGCACCTCGATGCGCTGCTCACGGCGCTTCGCCAGCAGGCGGCCCTCGTGCTCGATCGCGTGCGCCTGCTCGAGCGCATCGAGCATCAGGCGATGCACGACGAACTCACGGGGCTGCCGAACCGGGTGCATCTCATGACGCGACTCGCCGAGGCCGTCTCGTCGGCACATCGTCACGGGACTCCCCTGTCGGTGCTGTTTCTCGACCTCGACGGGTTCAAGGCGATCAACGACACGCTGGGGCATCCGGCCGGCGACACCACGCTGCAGGTCGTCGCCGAACGCTTCACCGCCGCGGTGCGCACAGAGGACGTCGTCGGGCGACTCGGTGGCGACGAGTTCGTGGTGCTGTGCGAGCAGACGGATGCCGACGCCGCGATGGCGGTTGCGACCCGTCTTTGCGAGGCGGCGGCCGACCCGCTGCCGGGTGAACTCGCGAACTCGGCAATCTCGGCGAGCATCGGCGTGGTCACCGGGCAGCCCCGAGCGGATGCTCCCGAACCGTTCACGGCAGAGCAGCTCGTGCAGCTCGCCGACACGGCGATGTATGAGGCGAAGCGCGGGCGCCACGGCATCCGCACCCGCCAGGCATAGCGCGAGGCGCTCTCTCGATCCCACTCACTCGGTCCCCACTCATTGCGCACCGGGCGGACCAGCTGTCGCGACGGCCGTGACGCTGGAGAACCCGCTCGGGCGGCTCACGCTGACGGTCACCACGAGATCATCGATGGTGCAGCCCGTCAGCGCTGCCGCGTTCGCCTCGGCGGTCTGTGCCGCATTGGCGCATGCCTCACCGGGAATGATGCCGATCACAGTGTCGGCTGCGGCGAGCGCCGCGGCATCCGCTGCGGATGCCGCACGCCGGCGGTCGAGGTGGGCCGCTGCGAGCGGTGCCGAGAGCAGCGCAAGCATCATGACGGCGGCGATGATCCCGACGACGAGGATCGAACCGGCACCCCGCTCGGATTGCGCGGCGCTCGACACCCGGCCGTGCGTCCTCTCTCTCGCTTGCGCGTTCATGCAGGTCCCTCGAGCGCACAGGCAGCACCGCTCACGGTGAACGGGATCGCTGCGACACTCCCCTCGATGACCGCGCTCGCGCAGACGAGTCCATCGCGCCGGCTGAAGCTCACGCTGACCCCCGCCGCCACCGCCGAGGCCCGTGCCGCGGCGACCGCTTCGCCATCCCCGCGTGCAGCGGATCGCGCTGCGACCGCCGCCGCATCGTGCGCGAGCATTGCCTGCATGCCGACCCGCACGCCGCCAAGGCACGCGGCGAGCACGACGATGACGGCGGGCAACGCCACGACGAGCTCAGCGGTGACGCTGCCCCGTTCGCGCCCGCGGAGCATCACCCGCCCGAGGTGAGGGCGCTCTGCACGAGGTTCGTGAGAATGCTCCTCACCTCGTCGCTCCGCATGATCACGACGAGCAGGCCGGCAAACCCCACCGCCGCCATAATCACAATTGCATACTCAGCCGTCGCGGCGCCGCATTCGCGTGCGGCCCACCAGCGGCGGCGAAGGCGTTGGCGCAGGTGTCGGCGGCGCGCGGTGCGCGCGGGTGGCGCCGCAGCATCCGCATCGTGAGGGGGCCCGGCGGCATTCTCTTTCGCCGACCGAAGCCCCGCCGTGCGGCCGGTGATGCTGATGATCTCGTTCATGGCATTCCTCTCAGGCCCGAAGGCGTCGCGTGTTGCGCGAGCTGCGCGACTCCCACCCTCGCCGGTTCGGGTCCGGTGCGGCGGCCTCGACCGCCGAACGGTGCAGAGGGTTCAGCCGTGCGGCCTGTGGACGAGCCGACGGCCACGAACACGGGCCACAAACGAGAGGCGCGGGCTACCCTCCCGGCGCGAGCAGCCCTGTTTCGTACGCGATGATCACCAGCTGGGCGCGATCGTGCGCGTGCAGCTTCGTCATCACCCGATTCACATGCGTCTTCGCGGTGTGCGGCGAGATGAACAGCTCGTCAGCAATCTGCTGATTCGATCGGCCCCGCGCCACAAGCAGCAGCACTTCGCGTTCCCGCTCGGTCAGCTCGGCCAACTCCGGAATCTCCTCACGGGGTGGCTGCGCCGGAACGTTGAGGTAGCGCGTAATGAGACTGCGGGTGGCGTTCGGCGAGAGCAGCGCGTCGCCAGCATGCACCGCGCGCACCGCCCGCACAATCTCATCGGGTTCCGCGCCCTTGCCGATGAAACCGCTTGCCCCAGCACGGAGCGCCGCCAGCAGATGCTCATCCTCTTCGAACGTGGTCAAGATCAGCACCCGCGAATCGGCGAGATCAGGGTTTGCGCGGATGATCTCGGTGGCTGCGATGCCGTCGACTCCGGGCATCCTGATGTCCATGATGATCACATCCGGATGCACGGCCTCTGCCTGAGCGACGGCATCCGCTCCATCGACAGCGACGCCGACGACCGTGACGCCATCCTGACCGCTGAGGATGTCGTGCACGGCTTGGCGGATCAGCGCCTGGTCATCGACGATTAACACTCGGGTCATCGCGGATCCGCCTCGTTCAGCGGCAGCGTGGCGCTCGTCTTCCATCCGCCTGGCGCCGGACCCGCCTGCACCACCCCGCGAACAGAGCTGACGCGCTCACGAAGCCCGATCAATCCGACCCCTGAGACTGGCGCACCGCCGCCCGAGAACTCGGCGACCGGGTTGGTCACGACAATCTGCACCGCCTCCGCCGTGACGGTGACGAGCACACGTGCGCGGTGTTCGACGCCATGCTTGTGCGCGTTCGTCAGCGCCTCCTGAATAACCCGATACGCCACGAGCCCGACCGCCCCCGAAACCTCGCCCAGCTCACCCTCGATGCGGACGGTCACCTCGAGCCCGCTCGCGCGGAACCCGTCAGCGAGTTCGTCGAGCTGATCGAGCCCGTACTGCGGAGGCATAACCGCACCATCGGCATCGTCGGCGCGAAGCATCGACAGCAGGTTGCCAATCTCGCCAAGCACGGTGCGGGCGGCCTGCCGGATGGTGCCGAGCGCCTCCTTTGCCCGCTCTGGATTGTCGTCGAGCGCCGATGACGCCACCCCGGCGTTGAGGCTGATCACCGCGATCTGGTGCGCGACCGCATCGTGGAGGTCGCGAGCAAGTCGGAGTCGTTCCTCCGTCACCCGGCGACGCGCCTCCGCGTCGCGGGTCTGCTCGGCACGCTCGGCACGCTCGGTGATCGCCGCAATGTATGCCCGGCGTGACCGCGCGCCATCCCCAGCGGCCGCCGCGAAGGCGACCGCGAAGACGACCTGCACAACCCGGGGATCGGAGACGCCCTGCACTGCCGAAGGGAGGATCGCCACGAACACAACCACGACCGAGATCCCACCGATGATCAGTGTGCGGCGGCGCGTCGTGCGGTTCGCGACCCCGAACATGGCGATCGTCACCGCGAGCGCGATCCCTGGTGACAGCAGCCCGAGCCACGCACCCACACCGAACAACGTCAGGCACACCGCGAGCACCCCGACGGGCCATCGCCGGCGCAGCGGAAGGGCCACTGCTGGCGCAATCACCAGAATCGTTGTCGCCCACCCATCTGGACGAAGCTCATCGAGCGGAAACGGCGCCAACGCGAACGCCACGATCAGCGTCGCCGCGAGAAGGTCGCCAATCCACGGCGGCATGACCTGATGCGGCGGCGACGGCACGTCGACGACCGAGTCTGCTCGGCTCCCGTCGCGGCTCATCCTCACAGTCTGCCGCGCATCCGCCCGTTCACGAGTCGCCTTCCCGCGGGATCAAGAGATACCGCAGGCGCAGTACACGAGTGACCGCGCCTGCGGGACGCGGGGCAAGGGCGTGACGGGAAGAGTGAAGTCACCCCGAACGATCGCCGTCCCGAGCATCCATCTCCCGAGCATCCAGGAGCACCCACATGAGCACCCCGATCATCACGGCGGTGGACGTGCAGAAATCGTACGGCCGAGGCCACACCAAGTTCGACGCCCTCAGAGGGGTGAGCTTCACGATCACGAAAGGCGAGTCGATCGCGATTCTCGGCAAGTCGGGTTCTGGCAAGTCCACGCTTATGCACATCCTCGCCCTCCTCGACGCACCCTCCAGCGGTCGCATCACGCTCGAAGATGTCGACACCCGCACGCTGAAGGGCCGGAGACTGAACCGCACGAGAAACAAGACATTCGGGTTCGTGTTTCAACAGTTCTTTCTCATCCCGAACGCCTCCGTGCTCGACAACGTGACGTTGCCGCTGAAGATCGCCGGTGTCCGCGCCGCCGAACGTCGGCGCCGCGGGCTCGCGACGCTGGAGCAGCTCGAACTCGCCGACAAGGCGAAAAACAAAGCCGTCAACCTTTCGGGTGGCCAGAAGCAGCGTGCCGTGATTGCCCGCGCCCTCGTCAACAACCCGAGCATCATTTTCGCCGACGAACCCACGGGAAACCTCGACTCGAAGACCGGCGCCGTGGTCGAAGACATCCTTTTCGCCCTCAACCGCGAGCACGGCATCACGCTCATCATCGTTACGCACGATGAAGACCTCGCGTCACGCTGCGACCGGCAACTCCGCATCAGCGACGGACTCCTCATCGAGGACACACGGGGGGTGGCGGCATGAGAACCACCGATCTTGTCTCGTCGGCGATCGCCAACACGTTCCGCTCGAAGACGCGCACCGCGCTGACCATCGCGTCGATCTTTATCGGCGCCTTCACGCTGGCGATCACCAGCGGCCTCGGCACCGGCATCAACAACTACATCGACACGACCGTCTCCGGCATCGGTGCTTCCGACACCATGACCGTCACGAAGGCGAGTGAGACTACCGCCGACGCGTTCGCTGGCGACAGCGGGCCGGCAGAATATGACCCCGACTCGGTCTCGACCGGCGTTCCTGGCGTGAGCGTCACGACCCTCACCCCCGACGACATCGAGACCATCAGCGACATCGACGGGGTGGAGCGGGTCGACCCGGAGCGCACCATCACCCCCGACTTCATCCAGCTCGACGATGGCACGCAGTACACGGCGAGCGTCGACAGCCTTGCAGAGGGCCAGACCACCGTCCTCGCCGAGGGCGACGACCCTGACAACGACGCTGCAGAGTTCGAGGTCGCCCTGCCGCAGTCTTACGTCGAGCCCCTCGGGTTCGACAGCGACGCCGATGCCATCGGACAGACGGTCACGATCGGCATCTCGGATGCACTCCGCACCGAGCATCTCGTCGAGGCGACTGTCGTGGGAGTCACGGAGGAGGCGCTCGCGTCGACGACCGGCTCGAGCGTGCTCGTCAACACTGCGCTGAATGACGCCCTGTTCGATGCGCAATCCACGGGGATCCCTGCCGAGGAGGCCGACAGGTATGCCTCAGCGAACGTCTGGTTCGCTGCCGATGCAGACGACGAAGCGGTCAGCGCGCTGAAGGAGCGGCTTGCAGATGCCGGGTTCACCGGCACGACGACCGCCGATCAGTTGGGCATGGTCACCTCAGTGATCGACGGAATCGTGCTCGTGCTCAATGCCTTCGCCGTCATCGCCCTGCTGGCAGCCGCGTTCGGAATCGTCAACACCCTCTACATGTCCGTGCAGGAACGCACTCGCGAGATCGGCCTCATGAAGGCGATGGGCACCGGGAGCGGCAAGGTGTTTGGCCTTTTCAGCCTCGAGGCGACCTTCATCGGGTTCCTGGGCTCCGCGATCGGGGCGCTCGCAGCGATCGCTGCCGGCACCGCGCTGAGTTCCGTGCTCTCACAGACGCTGCTCTCTGATCTGCCTGGGCTCTCACTGATCGCCTTCGACCCGGTCTCGATTGCCAGCATCATCCTGCTTGTGATGGCGATCGCCTTCCTCGCTGGAACCCTGCCCGCTGCACGAGCGGCGAATGCCGACCCGGTTGAGTCGCTTCGGTACGAGTGACGAATCGGCACGGTGTGCGCGACCTACGAGGTGACGGTGCCGGCGATGACGGCGACCATGAGCGGGATCACGCCGAGCACCATGAAGGAGGGCAGCACGCACAGGCCAAGGGGCAACATGAGCTTGACCCCGAGCGTCGCAGCCTGTTTCGCGCCGTTGCTGCGCGCCTGTCGTCGCTGCTGCTGGGCTTCGGCGCGAAGCAGCGCGGCCGCCGGGACCCCAGCACGGCGCGAGAGATCGAGGGTGGCGTCGGCGGAGTCGCCGAGCGCCTCCGCGAGGCCGCAGTCGGCGAGCGCCCTCTCGACCGCACGACTGCAGCGGTCGAAGGCACCCCCGCCTGACACCGAGACCGCGAGCAGGTCGAGCTGGAGCCCAGGCGACACGACGGTGCGGCGCGCCGCCGCGATGAGTCCACGGTTCCATCGACGTGCGGCCAAGAGCAGCGCCGCACCGATCCCAAGGCACGCCCAACCGATCGGGTTGGTGGCGAGCACACCGAAGGTGTCGAACCCGAGGGCGGCACCGAAGAGCACACCGACCACTGGGAGCACCATCACGAGCCGAGCGGTCGCCTCCGGCGCGGCGAGCGCTGCGGCGGTCTCTCGATACACCTGGTCGACATCTCGAAGGCTTTCGGCGACCGAGGTGAGTGCGAGCGAGATGGGCGCCCCGGCCTCGGTAGCGACCAGCCACACTGCGGCGACTCCGCGCCACGCGGACGCCTCCGTCGGCGCACACGCCGCCGCCGCGTCCAAGAGCGACTGCGCGATCGGCACGCCGTCGCCGATGCGCGCTGCGACAGCAATCACGGCGCGGGGTGCATCCGGTGATGCCGCGACATGGTGCCAGGCCGACGCTGGCGCAGTGCCCGCTTCAAGCATCACGCTGAGCCGGTGCACGATCGTGGCGACCGCGGCGACCTCTGTCTCGCTCGACTGACCTCCCGTGCTCACTCCGCCACCGCGCGCTCCACGACCATCGCCAGTCGGTCACGCTCGTCGAGCGTGAACCTGCCGATTTGCTCGAGCTGGCGTCTGCCGTGCCGGCGCGAGACATGCAGCACGGCGCCGATGGCGCTCACCGCTTGGCGCGCGACGGCGTCCGGGGTCAACCCAGCGAGAGCGCCGAGGGCCTCCAACCGCGCGGGAACGTCGGCAAGCGAGTTTGCATGAATCGTGCCCGCGCCGCCGTCGTGCCCGGTGTTGAGCGCGCTGAGAAGTTCGCGGATCTCGGCGCCACGACACTCCCCCAGCACGAGCCGATCCGGGCGCATGCGCAGTGCCTCCCGCACGAGTCGCTCGAGCCCGATTGCGCCGGCACCCTCGATGTTCGCCTGCCTCGCTTCGAGCGACACGAAATGCGGATGCGACACCCTCAGCTCACCGACGTCTTCGATCGCGATGATGCGATCACCCGGTGCGGCCGCGCCGAGCAGCGCTCCCAGCAGTGTCGTCTTGCCGCTGCCACCGGCGCCACTGATGAGCAGGTTCTCGCGGGAGTCGACAAGCGCGCGCACCCGCTCGACGGGAACGGCGTCGAAGAATCCCGCATTCGCAAGCTCAGTGAGCCCCAGCCGCTGACGACGCGGAATGCGGATCGACAGCAACGTGCCGTGGGGCGAGATTGGGGGAAGCACTGCGTGCACTCTGATGCCGTCGCTGAGGCGAACATCGACGCACGGGCTGGACTCATCGATGTGCCGACCGCCATGCGCAACGAGGGACACCACGAGCTCGCGCAGTGCCCCGTCACCCAGCAACAGCGGCGCCGCGGCGACCGCGCCGTCGCCGCGGTCGACCCAAACGGCGCCCCGCGCAGCGACGAACACATCTGTCACGGTCGGGTCGGCAACATACGCGGCGAGCGGTCCGAACACAGTGGTGTCGCGGTATGCGCTTGGAGCCGACGCCACCGTGCCAATGCCGGCACCATGTCGCGCACTCCAGGCACCGCTCTCGCCGCTGCGTCGCGGCACGAATCGCTCGCCCGGTGTTTCCCTTTGTCGTTCGGTGGCGGGGGCCCAGACGCTCTCACGCTCCGGGGCAACGGGCTCGGTCGTGGGCTGCAGCATCATGCCAGCGACGATAGTGACGCGTGCCATAGCATCCGCAAGTGACTTCTGAGTGGGTGCGAGCTGCGGCGAACCCGCGCCTGTGGAGGAGACACCCAGAGCACTGCCAGGAACACTCAGGGCACTACCAGGAACACCCAGATCACTGCCAGGAAGGCCCTGTCCGGCACGGAGCACCAACGGTAAAAGTCCGACGGTTAAAAGAAGAGGGGCGGCGCCTGTTGGGGGGAACTGGCGCCGCCACAGCGACGCGTGATTGGGGGGAATCACAGATGCGTCGCAAGCCGAATTGACATCCGGTTCTGCCAGTGTACTCCTTTGGCAGACGAGCACAACAAGAAATTTCACGGGCCTATAGTCTCGTAGAGAACCTGCGGTTGACACCCGTACTGGGGTCATCCCGTTACGCAAAGGAGCGCACACAAGGATCATGAGCGAGCACATCGACAACCTCCAGCACGAGACCAGACGTTTTGCCCCAAGCTCAGAATTCGCGGCCAGTTCTGTCGCGACCACCGACCTCTACGATGCGGGACGCGCAGACCCCGAAGGGTTCTGGGCAGAGCAGTCACGCACCCTGCTGCACTGGGAGAAGGACTTTACCCGCACCCTCGACTGGGACAACGCTCCGTTCGCCAAGTGGTTTTCAGACGGCCGACTCAATGTCGCATACAACTGCCTCGACCGTCATGTTGAAGCCGGCCTCGGCGACCGCGTCGCATTCCACTGGGAGGGCGAACCCGGCGACACCCGCACCGTCACCTACGCGGAGCTCACTGATGAGGTCAAGAAGGCAGCCAACGTGCTCACGGAACTCGGCGTGCGTGCCGGCGACCGTGTGGCCATCTACCTCCCCATGATCCCCGAGGCCGTCGTCTCGATGCTCGCCGTCGCCCGCATCGGTGCCGTGCACTCCGTGGTGTTCGGCGGATTCAGCGCCGACAGCATCCGCGCTCGTGTCGATGATGCCGACGCGAAGCTCATCATCACCGCCGACGGCGGATGGCGAAAAGGCAAAGTCTCGGCCCTCAAGCCCACCGTCGATGACGCCCTCGCCAAGAGCGGCGAACACTCCGTGAAGCACGTTCTTGTTGTCAAGCGCGGCGACAACGCGATCGACTGGCACGAGGGTCGCGATGTGTGGTGGCACGATCAGATGGAGGCCGCGTCGCCAGAGCACACCGCCGAGGCATTCGAGGCGGAGCATCCGCTCTTCATCCTCTACACCTCCGGCACGACCGGCAAGCCGAAGGGGATTCTCCACACGAGTGGCGGATACCTCACCCAGACGGCGTTCACCCACAAGATGGTCTTCGACCTCAAACCAGAGACGGATGTCTATTGGTGCACGGCAGACGTCGGCTGGATTACCGGCCACAGCTACGTCGTCTACGGCCCGCTCGCCAACGGCGCCACCCAGGTGCTCTATGAGGGCACACCGGACAGCCCCCACCCCGGCCGCTGGTGGGAGCTCATCGAGAAGTACAAGGTGAGCATCTTCTACACGGCGCCAACCGCCATCCGCTCATTCATGAAGATCGGGCGGCACGTGCCAGACGGCTTCGACCTCTCGAGCATCCGGCTGCTCGGCTCCGTCGGTGAACCCATCAACCCGGAGGCGTGGATTTGGTATCGCGACGTCATCGGTGCGGGCACCGCCCCCATCGTCGACACATGGTGGCAAACCGAGACGGGCGCCATCATGGTGTCGGCGCTCCCCGGCATTACGGTGGCGAAGCCGGGCTCTGCCCAGGTCGCCCTCCCTGGGATCAGCATGGACGTGCTGAGCGACGCTGGGGAGCCGGTCGGCAACGGCAGCGGCGGACTCCTCGTCGTGTCGAAGCCATGGCCATCGATGCTCAGGGGCATCTGGGGAGACCCGGAGCGCTTCATCGAGACCTACTGGGAGAAGTTCGACGTGCCCGGCACGAAGAATCGCCGCATGTACTTCGCTGGCGACGGCGCGCGGCTCGACGAAGACGGCGACATCTGGCTGCTTGGTCGTGTCGATGACGTCATGAATGTGTCGGGTCACCGCCTCTCGACGGCAGAAATCGAGTCGGCGCTCGTCTCGCATCCGATGGTTGCCGAAGCGGCCGTTGTCGGCGCAAGCGACGAAACGACCGGTCAGGCCGTCGTCGCCTTCGTGATTTTGCGCGCAGACCAGGTCGAGAACCAAACACCAGAAGAGGCATCCGGCATTCTCCGCGCCCACGTTGCCGAGCAGATTGGCGCCATCGCACGCCCGCGACAGATCTTCGTCGTGGGCGAACTGCCGAAAACCCGATCAGGCAAAATCATGCGCCGGCTCCTCCGCGACGTCGCCGAAGGGCGCGCGGTGGGCGACACGACGACCCTCGCCGACACGTCGGTGATGCAGTCGATCAGTGATCGCCTGAGCGGTGGGGTGTCGAAGGGGTAGCGCTCGGTGCTTACGCGAACTCGAGGATGAGTTCGACCTCGACGGGAGAGTCCAGGGGCAGCACGGCAACACCGACGGCGCTGCGGGCATGCTGACCGATCTCACCAAAGATCTCACCGAGCAGCTCTGACGCGCCGTTGATCACACCCGGCTGCCCCGTGAAGTCGGGGTCGGAGGCGACGAAGCCAACAACTTTGACGACGCGGGTGACACGGTCGAGTGACCCGATGACGGATGCCGCGGCGGCGAGCCCGTTGAGGGCACACTGCCGCGCATACTCCTTGGCAGAGGCCGCGTCGATGAAGCCGCTCCCGTCCCCCACCTTCCCCGTTGCCGGCAGCGAACCTTCGACGAAGGGCAGCTGACCGGAGGTGAAAACAAGATTGCCAGTCACGACCGCTGGCACATAGGCGGCGACAGGGGCCGCCACCTCAGGGAGTTTCAGCCCGAGTTCATGCAGGCGCTGTTCGATGCTCACGGTGTTCCGTTCAGCCCGCAACCGGGCGCTTGAGATAGGCGACGAGGCCGCCTTCTGGCCCAGTGATGACCTGCACAAGCTCCCACCCTTCCGAACCCCAGTTATTGAGGATGGCGGCGGTGTTGTGGATCATCAGCGGGGTGGTGAGGTATTCCCAGGCTTGCATCTCGGGCGTCCATTCAGCTTGGCGAGAGAGTCGATCATCTACTCTATGGGTATGTCTGCCCAGAATTCGAAGCCCTCCGGTGTCCTCGGCGCCTTTGCTGGGCTTGTCGGCCTCAGTGTGCTCGCCGGCGTATTGGTGACAGCCCTTGTCACCCCCGCACTTGCGGTGACGGGGATGACCGCCAAGGCATCCATCGACATCTTCAACAGCCTGCCTGAGTATCTCGAACTCAACCAGCTGGCAACCAAGAACACCATCTACGGCCTCGCTGACGACATGGTCACGGCCGTTCCGATCGCACAGGTGTTCAAGCAGAACCGCGAAGAGGTCGAATGGGATGGGGTCTCGCAGTACATCAAGGACGCCACGCTCGCTGGTGAAGACCGCCGATTCTATGAGCACGGCGGAGTCGATGTCGCCTCGGTGATTCGTGCCGCGGTCGGCAACGTCCAGGGTGGCGAAATCGGCAGTGGAGCGTCGACGCTGACGATGCAGCTCGTGAAGAACATCCGTATTCAGGCCGCGCTCGAAGAGCCGTCGGAGGCGTTGCAGGAGGCGAAGCTCGCAGAAGCGCAAGAGCAGACGATCGAGCGCAAGCTGGAAGAGGCGAAGCTCGCGATCGGCCTCGAAAAGAAATACACCAAAGACGAGATCATGCTCGCCTATCTCAACATCGCTGGCTTCGGCGGCTCGACCTATGGCATCGAGTCGGCCGCGCAGCAGTTCTTCTCGGTCTCGGCGGCGGATGTCACGCTCGCCCAGGCCGCAAGCTTGATCGCGATCGTGCAGACTCCGGCGTCGCACAGCCTCCGTTGGGAAGACAACTTCGAGGCGAACAAAGAGCGTCGCGACTTCATTCTGTGGAACATGCTCGATCTCGGGTCAATCACCCAGGAGCAGTACGACGAAGCGATCGCCACCCCGATCGAGGTGGTCTACAGCGAACCGCAGAACGGCTGCATGGCGGCCACGTCGGGTCAATACTTCTGCGACTACATCACAAAGCTTGTGCCAGAACTCGAGATGCTCGGTGCGACCGCCGAGGAGCGCCAGACCAACTGGGACCGCGGCGGCTACCACATCTACACGAGCCTCCAGATCAACCAGCAGAATCACGCGGAGTCGGTGGTGCGAGCCCAGGCGCCCGCAGAGGATACGCAGTTGCAACTCGGCGCAGCGGTATCCGTGGTTGAGCCGGGCACTGGGCGCATCAGGGCGATGGCGCAGAACAAATACTTCAATAACACGCAGGAGGGCGGCGGAGCGGCCGCCACTGCGGTCAACTACAACACCGACAAGGCGTATGGCGGTTCGAGCGGCTTCCAGACCGGATCGACCTACAAGATCTTCACGCTCGCAGCGTGGCTTAATGCGGGCCACGGTCTCAACGAGGTCGTCAACGGTGCAAAGCGCACATTCGATCTCGCGTCATTCCCGAACTCCTGTGAGGAGAAATTCGGCGGCACATGGAATCCTCCGAACTATGGCGGCGCTACCGGTTCATCGAGCACGACCGTGCTTGCGTCGACCATCAACTCGTACAACATTTCGTATATCGCGATGGCGCAGAAGCTCGACCTCTGCACCATCCGCGACACCGCCGAGTCGATGGGTTCGCACCGCGCTGACGGCAACGACCTCGAGTACACACCGGCGACGATCCTCGGCACGAACGAGATCGCGCCCCTCACGATGGCGGCCGCGATCGCCACGGTCGGTGCGAACGGCCTGTACTGCAAGCCGGTCGCGGTCGACAACGTCGTGGATGCCTCGGGCACCGAGCTTGGCGGCCAGGCCCGTGAATGCACGCAGTCGCTCAGCCCCGAAGTCTCGTCGGCCATGGCCTACGCCCTCAAGCGAGTGATCACGAGTGGTTCTGGCACGGCCTCGAACACCCGCGACGGCATCGAGGTCGCCGGCAAGACAGGAACCACCGACGGGTCGAAAGACACGTGGATGATCGGCACGACCTCGACCAACGCGGTCGCCGTCTGGGTCGGCAACATCGTCGGCGAGGTGAACCTCAATCGCGTCAGCCTCCCCGGCGGCAACGGCGCGTCAGCGCGCCACCGCATCTTCCAGCCTGTCATGTCTGCACTCAACGGTCAGTACGGTGGGGCCCCGTTCGCCGACCCGCCGGCATCGCTCCTCAGCGGTCAGGGTGCCGTGGTGCCGAATGTGATCGGGCAGTCGCAGGAGCAGGCGAAGGTGCTCATCGAGAGCCTCGGCTTCACCTATGCCTACGGCGGCGAGGTGTCGTCCAGGTTGCCCGCCGGCCAGATTGCGTCGATGGATCCCGGTGCGGGCGCGACGATCCCCCGCGGCAGCACCGTCATGGTGTACACGAGCCTCGGGAACGGGATCGAGATGCCGGACGTGGTCGGCATGCGCCCGGATGAAGCCAGAATCGAGATTGGCAATGCATACGATGTCGTTGAGTCGTGCCAGACGCTGCCGGAGGACTCCCCACCAGCGGATGATGGCAAGGTCACGGCACAGAACCCCGCCGCGAGTGCTGATCTTTTCCCAGGGACGACCGTCACCCTGACTGTGGCGCGATACGACTGCTCGTGACCCACGACACCTCCAACGGCCGTGCGGTCGGCGTCGCACTCGCGGCGACGGCCGCAGCCGGGGCGGCGCTCCTCGCCTGGGGCACGCTCGTGGAGCGCAATCGCTACCAGGTGCGCCGCGAGGTGCTGCCCGTGCTCGACGCCGGAGCAGACCCGATCCGGATTCTGCACATCAGCGACCTGCACATGGCACCGTGGCAGCGGCGCAAGCAGGAATGGGTGCGCAGCCTCGCAGAACTCGAGCCGGACCTCGTCATCAATACTGGCGACAACCTCGGCCACCGCGATGGCCTCGAAGGTGTGCAATACGCGCTTGCACCATTCGCTGGCACGCCAGGGCTGTATGTGCACGGCTCCAACGACTACTACGGCCCTTCAGGCAAAAACCCGTTCACCTATTTCACGGCGCCATCAGGCCACTCCGCAGCGGCGGAGCAGCTTGACATTGGCGCACTGGAGTCGTTTTTTGACACACTCGGCTGGGTGGGTCTCAACAATGCGGCGCACTGGCTCACGATCAAGCAGTCGCCACTCGAGTTCATTGGCACAGGCGACGCCCACCGTGGTTGGGATCACCTCGAAGTGCTGCCAGGGGCAATCGATGAGCTTCGCGAGCAGATCGAACCAGATGATGGTCCTGCCGACCGCGAGGCGGTGATGATCGGTATCACGCATGCCCCCTACCAGCGCGTGCTCGACTCCTTCGTGACGCACGGTGCCGAAGTGGTTTTTGCCGGCCACACCCACGGCGGCCAGGTCTGCGTGCCAGGCATCGGTGCCCTCGTCACCAATTGTGATCTGCCGCACGACAAGGCGAGCGGGGTCAGCCTGTGGCACCACGCTCTCGGCACCGCATTCCTCAACGTCTCCGCCGGAATCGGCACCTCGATCTACGCTCCCGTGCGGTTCGCGTGCCCGCCCGAAGCCGTGCTCGTGACATTGGTGGGCGCGGATATCGGCTATTCTTGACGAGGTCCTGCGGCAGCTGCACGCTGCTGTGGATTGCTCGGGGTATGGCGCAGCTTGGTAGCGCGCTTCGTTCGGGACGAAGAGGTCGCAGGTTCAAATCCTGTTACCCCGACAGCACAGAAGGCCCCCTCCATCGGAGGGGGCCTTCTGCATGGCAGCCGTGGCGGCTACATGAAGTCGGGGTCTGGCGCCGAATCGTAGACGGACTCGATGGTGGTTTCGCGCCCACTGCTGAGCGCGCCACCGCTCTCCTCGAGATAGCAGGCGCCGCAGAGGGACTCGTAGCTCACACTGAAGGCACCGCCGGCGCCGAGCGCACTGCGGGGGCGTGAGGCCATGGCATCCGTCGATTGGTCGATTGCGACCTGATCACCGGCGAACGTGAACGTGTTGCCCACCTTGCGCGCGTTGAACACGGCTTTGCGTCCGCAGCGGCAAATGGTTTTGAGCTCCTCAAGCGAATGAGCAACCTCGAGCAGGCGCCGGCTGCCGGGGAACGCGACCGTTTGAAAGTCGGTGCGGATGCCATAGGCGAGCACCGGCACACCCTCAAGAATCGAGATTCGGAGCAGGTCGTCAACCTGTCGCTCACTGAGGAACTGTGCTTCATCGACAAGGAGGCAGCTCACATCGTCACCCGTGCGCTGACGCACCTTCGCGCGCTCCTCCGCGAAGAGGACGTAGACGTCATCGCGAGGCTCGATGACAAAATCCACCCCGCGCGTCACCCCCAAACGCGAGATGATCTGGTCGTCACCCTTGGTGTCAACGCGAGGCTTCGCGAGGAGCACGTGCTGGTGGCGCTCCTCATAGTTGTAGGCGGCCTGGAGCAGCGCCGTGCTCTTGCCACTGTTCATGGCTCCGTAGCGGAAATACAGTTTCGCCATTACTGCAAGAACCCGTCCTCTGCCGCACGACGGATGAGCTCCGCCTTCTTGCTCGCCGGCCGGTTGACCTTCGCATACTTCTCGCGCACGCGGCGCAAATACGTCTTCGCCGTCTCATACTGCACGTTCATCTGCCGCGCGACCTCGGTCGTGCTGTGACCCGAAACATAAAGCTTGAGTGCATCGATCTCGCCCTGGCTGAGCTTGGGCCGCGCCTGATTCATTGCGCCGGTGGGCAATGGACGCCAGCTCTGCTGCGGGGTGACCCCGCGGTCGAGTCCCATCACGCGGCGCGCGACATCCATTACCTCGTTCATCGGCAGCGACTTCGACAAGAACGCGGCTGCGCCGGCGCTGAGCGCACGATCACGGGCATCTCGGGTGTCGAGGCTCGTGAGCACAATAACTTTGGCACCCGCGGCACGGCAGGTGCGGACACGGGCCTCGATCGACACCGACTCTTTGAGCTGGAAGTCGATGAAGACGAGGTCGGTGGGAAAGTTCTCGCTGTGCACGAGCTCGAGCCACGTGTGGGCGCTCAACACGAGATCGAAGTCGGTCGCATTCGTCGTAATCCAGCTCGACAAACTGTCGAGCAGAACTTCATGGTCGTCGAGCAGCGCAAGTCGAATGCGTCGCGTCGCCCCCTCGGAGTTCAGTGCGACAGTGTCGTCCCCTGACTCCGACCCCCCTTGGCTATCGCTGGTCATAGACGAATCTTACTGTCAGCACAGACTGCAGGTACTCAGCGCGAAGCCGACGGAACACCACCCGCATGACGGCGAGGTACGGACCGAAGCGTGACTTCACGACGCCGTCGACCATCTCGACGTGCACCGCGACAAAGCCCTGGTAGCGATCACCAGCACGGGCGAGCACAATCTCGAAACCCTGCGGCCGATTGTCCATCTGGTCGAAGATTGCGACGAGCAGGGCCCGAAGTGCCGTGCGCTGGTCGTAGTTCATCAGGTTCGCAACATTGTCGTCGTCGAACACGACCGGCGTCGTGTCAGGAACCTCGCCGTCGCGCCGAACCCGTGCCCGAAGGTGGTCTACAAGGTTTTCGAGCCACGTGCGATCGACTTCGGCCACCATCACCGCACGGATCGCCTCGGCGATTGCGCGAGCGCGATCGCGCACCTCCGGAGTGATCTCCTCTGCCTCGAGTGCGCTCGCGAAAAACGGCACCACCTCGCGATTGAGGATTATCACACGATCCTGCTGCACCGAACGAGCGATGCCAGGCTCTTGCGCCTCAGAAATCCTGTCGACGGCCTCGCTCGCCTTGTTGCGCCAACGCTCAACCGACGCGATCATGCTGTTCGTAAACGCGGCGGCGCTGAAATTGAGGGCGAGCAGGGGCAGCAAAATGATACCGACGAGCGCTGGCGCAGGGACGCCCTCGAGCGGGTTGTCCAGCGCCTGGAGCATGGTGACGAACCCCATCAGCACTGCGGCCAGGGTCGTATAGCCGACCAACTCGCGCACCGGCCGATACGACGACATCCCAATCGAGAACAGCCCAAGCGCTACCGGCCCGACCCAGCCGAGCGAGAAATAGTCGGCGGACTCCCAACTCGACGCCGTGAGCAACGCGGCTCCGATTACAGAAAGCACCACCACCCACGTGTGACGGACCCGGTGGAAGGGCCCGCGGTACGGGTCGGTTGCCGAGGTGACGATCACGGATCCAATGCCGAAGGCAACAAGTGCGAGAAGAGCGACTCCCGGCAGCGCAATGAGGTCCAGGTTTGTGACCACCATCCCGGCCGCGTAGCTGAATGCCGCGAGAGCCGCACCGATGGTGATGATGCGAGTCGAGAATGCCCCGAGCGGGTCGAGCTCCTGTCGCGTGCGCTCTGGAGGCCTCACTGCCGTGGCTCCGAGCCACCGGGGGTGTCCGATGCGTCGTCGATCGTGGGCAGCGGCCCCGACACGACAGACTGCGAGCCCAGGGCTGGAGCCGGACGGCTCGCAGAATCTGGGGAGGCGCTGACGGGGATCTGGATGAGGATCGACGTTCCCGCTCCGGGGGTCGACCACACCTGCACTGTTCCGCCCTCCGCCTGGATGCGATCCTGCACCGACGCACGCAGTCCGAGGCGGTCAGAACCCACAGCCGAATCGGAGAAGCCCTTCCCCGCATCGATGATCATCACCGACACCTCATCGTCTGAGGCGTACACGGCAACTTCGGCCTTCATGACTCCGGAGTGCTTGATCACGTTGACGAGGCATTGCTTCGCAGCAAGGCCGAGCGCAGTGGCCTGCTCGAAGCCGAGACGCTGGATCGACGCGAAATCACCCGTACCGATGACTTCGAGGCCGTCCGCACGGACTTCACTGATCGCCTGACGAAGCGGAGATGCGCGCTCATCAGCACCGTCGCCGTGGCTCTCATGCTCGCCGCCGATCAGCCACTCCTGTCCGACGAGGATCTTGAGATCGCGCTCAATGCCCTCCTTCTGTCTCGGCTTCAGTGTGTCGCTCGATGAGCTCGCGATCGCAGCGAGATGGCTGAGGATGGTGTCATGCATTAGTGCAGCAGCCCGCAGTTCCATGCGCGAACGGATGTCATCAAGCAGTTCGTCACGGGCCGCACGCTGCAACTTCGGATGCGTGCGACTGGCATTCCGTGACGAAATGAAGGCAAGGAGACACACTGCGACCACCTCGGCGAGGATGGCGAGGGTGAGGAAGTCGAGCACAAGTGGCAGACCTGCCAGGCGAAGGGCAAGGATCGATGAGACCTCAGCGACGAGGTAGCCGCTGAACGTCCAGGTCAGGGCCCGGGCGAGGCCCGTGCCGACCCCCGCCACCAAGACGAGGGCAATCTTCGGCGGCGCCAACCACAGTACGGCCGCGAGGATGACCTCTGGCAGCTGAGCGGCAAAGGTATAGGTGTACACGAACGTCGCGGCGGCACCTACCGCAAGATAGGCCAGCCCGGTCAGTGCCCGTTGCGAATCGCTGACGAGCCGCAGCATCGGAAACATGACCGCGAGCGCGAGCAGGGCTGGCAAGATCATGCGATCGGGGTACGCGGCGGCGAATCCGACGACAATGACCACACCGCAGATGAGCGCGGCAAACGCCATGCCGTGCGCCGCGCGAGCGAGCGCACGACTGAGGGCACGAACTGCAAGATTCGCGGGCAGGCCGACTGACACGGAACCACCCCTCCGAAGAATGAATAAGTCCGAGTATGGCAGGTCGACGCAGTGCCCTGTACCCCGTTTTTCGGGGTAGAACGAGTCTCCGACGAGACGCGCGGGGCGGCCTGTGCCCCGGTTACCTCACGAGGCGCTGATTGTCAGGCCAGCGACAAGTCCGCTGAGGTCGATGCCATCGTCTGCTTCGCGAGCTCGGGATCATCAGAAAGACGCGTGCCAAGACTCGGGATCATGACCTTCAGTCGCGGCTTCCAGCCATCGATCCGGTCGGGAAAGCAGCGCTCGAGCAACGAGATCATGATTGGCACGGCGGTAGAAGCACCAGGTGACGCGCCGAGAAGCCCGGCGATCGAGCCGTCCTGCGCCGCCACCACCTCGGTGCCGAACTGGAGCACGCCACCCTTTTTGGCATCCTTCTTGATGACCTGCACGCGCTGGCCGGCCGTGATGAGGCGCCAGTCCTCCGGCTTTGCCTCAGGCATGAAGTCGCGAAGCGCCGAGAACTTCTTCTCACGCGTGGCGACGAGCTCCGTCACGAGGTACTTCACGAGGTCGAAATTGTCTTTGGCGACGGCGAGCATCGGGATGATATTGCTCGGCCGCAGCGAGAACGGCAGGTCGAACCATGAGCCGGTCTTGAGGAACTTGGGAGAGAAGCCCGCATACGGGCCGAACATGAGACTGCCCTGCCCGTCGACGACGCGAGCATCAAGATGCGGCACCGACATGGGCGGCGCACCCACCGACGCCTTGCCGTAGACCTTCGCTCGGTGCCGCGCGACAACCGCCGGGTTGTCGGTGCGGAGGAACTGGCCGCTGATGGGGAATCCGCCGTAGCCCTTCGCCTCAGGGATGCCGGACTTCTGCAACAGCGAGAGCGCGCCACCACCGGCGCCAACGAAAACGAAGCGGGCATGACGCACCGCGGGGGTGCCACCGACGACGTGGCGTGATGTGATGCGCCAGAGGCCATCGCGCTGGCGCTTGAGGCCCGTGACCTTGCGCTCGAGCGTGAGCTTGGCGTCATTGTCGGTGAGATACGAGAGCAGCGACTTGGCGAGTGCGCCGAAATCGACATCCGTGCCGCCAACGACCCGAGTTGCGGCGATCGGCTGCGACTTGGCGCGGCCGGGCATCAGGAGCGGTGCCCACGAGCGGATGACGGCGGGGTCATCGCTGAACTCCATCTCGCTGAACAGCGGATGCCCCGCAAGCGACTCGAAGCGACGGCGGAGGTAATCGACGTTGGCGTCGCCCCACACGAAGCTGATGTGCGGCACAGGGTTGATGAACGACGAGGGCTCAGGCAGCAGCCCCTCCCGCACCATGAATGACCAGAACTGGCGCGAGACCTGGAACTGCTCGTTCACCTTGACGGCCGTCTCGATCTCGAAACTGCCGTCGGCCTGCTCCTTGCCGTAGTTCAGCTCGCAGAGCGCCGCGTGGCCAGTACCGGCGTTGTTCCACGGATTTGAGCTCTCCAGCGCCGTCTCGGAGAGCGCCTCAAAGATCTCGATGCTCCAGTCGGGCTGGACCTGCTTGAGAATTGCGCCGAGCGTCGCGCTCATGATGCCGCCGCCGATCAGGGCAACATCGAGGGGCTGGGATGAAGAATTCGCGGAAGCACTCACACGCTTAAGTTTACGCCGCCGACATCAGCGCACCCGCCACAACGGGGCGCACACAATGCTCGGCGTTACGCTGGCCGAAAGATCTGACGATCTTGCCGAACACTACGCCGACGTCGCCGACACCGAGAGGCGCGCGGCGAGGAGCTCGGCGATCTGCACGGCATTCAGCGCGGCACCCTTGCGGAGGTTGTCGTTGCTGATGAACAGCGCGAGGCCCCGTCCACCGGGCACGCCCTCATCCTGACGGATGCGGCCGACAAAACTCGGGTCTTGGCCTGCGGCCTCGAGCGGCGTCGGGATGTCGGTGAGCACGACGCCCGCAGCATCCGACAGCAGCTCGGCGGCCCGCTCAGGCGAGATTGCACGGGAGAACTCGGCATTGATCGACAAGGAATGCCCAGTGAACACGGGGACCCGCACGCACGTGCCACTCACAAGGAGCTCCGGGATCTCAAGGATCTTGCGGCTCTCGTTGCGGAGCTTCTTCTCCTCATCCGTCTCATTGAGGCCGTCATCGACGATGCTGCCAGCGAGCGGGATGACATCGAACGCGATGTTCTTGGGGAAGGCCGACGGTGCCGGCATCGTGACGGCTGAGCCATCGTGGACCAGCTGGAGGGCGTCTTGCTCGACCGCGGCGCGCGCCTGCTCGAGCAGCTCGACACCGCCCTTGAGCCCGGCACCCGACACCGCCTGGTAGGTGCTCACGATGAGTCGCTCGAGGCCGGCCTCGTCGTGCAGCACCTTGAGCACCGGCATGGCCGCCATGGTCGTGCAGTTGGGGTTCGCGATGATGCCCTTCGACGCGTCGTCGAGCGCGTGAGGGTTGACCTCGCTCACCACGAGGGGCACGTCGGGGTCCATGCGCCAACCGGAAGAGTTGTCGACGACCGAGACGCCCGCCGCAGCGAACCGCGGCGCCTGCGCCTTCGACAGGGTTGCGCCGGCAGAGAAAATGGCAACGTCGAGACCGCTGGGGTCTGCCGTCGCAGCATCTTCGACCACGATCTGCTCGCCTTTGAACGGGAGCGTCGTCCCCGCCGAGCGCGCCGAAGCGAAGAACCGGATGCTCGCGACAGGAAAGTCACGCTCCTCGAGCAGCTGCCGCACAACCGTGCCGACCTGGCCGGTGGCGCCGACGACGCCGATGTTGATTCCTGATGTGGTCATCGACCGGTCCCTCCGTAGACGACGGCTTCGTCCTCGGCATCGAGGTCGAAGGCGGTGTGGATGATGCGCACGGCGGCCGGCACAATGTCGGCCCTCGTGACGACGCTGATGCGGATCTCACTCGTCGAAATCATCTCGATGTTGATGCCCGCCTCAGAGAGCGCCGTGAACAGCTTCGCCGAAACACCCGTGTTGGTGCGCATACCGGCGCCGACGAGGGCGATCTTGCCGATGCCGTCGTCGTGCTGCAGGCGGGTGAAACCGACCTCCTCGCGACCGGCCTCAAGCGCATCGAGCGCAGCCCGCACCTGCGACTTCGGCAGCGTGAACGAAATGTCAGCAACACCAGTGTCGACCGTCGAGGTGTTCTGCACGATCATGTCGATGTTCGCGCCGGTATTGGCGACGATCGTGAAAATGCGTGCGGCCGTGCCCGGTACGTCGGGCACGCCGACGACGGTGATCTTGTCTTCGCTGAGATCAGCGGCGATACCCGTGATAATCGGTTCTTCCACGGTCTCTCCCTCTTTCGGATTCACCACAAGGGTGCCCTCGTTGCGGCTGAACGAGGATCGGACATGCAGTGTGACGCCATGGCGTCGGGCATATTCCACTGCGCGAATATAGAGAACCTTCGCGCCGGCTGCCGCAAGCTCAAGCATCTCTTCGGCGGTGATGCGGTCGATCTTGCGGGCGCTCTGCACCATACGCGGATCAGTCGTGAACACCCCATCGACGTCGGTATAAATCTCGCACACTTCGGCATTGAGGGCCGCGGCCAGGGCGACCGCAGTCGTGTCCGACCCGCCGCGCCCGAGCGTCGTGATGTCGCCGGAATCGCGGTTGAAGCCCTGGAAGCCCGCGACAATCGCGATGTACCCGTGATCGAGCGCATCGCGCACGCGTTGCGGTGACACCTCGACGATGCGGGCAGCGCCATGCTTCTCGTCGGTCATCATGCCCGCCTGGGAGCCGGTATAGGAGCGCGCCTCTTCACCGAAGTCGCGGATCGCCATCGCGAGCAGGGCCATCGAGATGCGCTCCCCCGCCGTGAGTAGCATGTCGAGTTCGCGACCAGCGGGTTCACCCGACACGGCATCCGCAAGGTCGAGAAGCTCGTCCGTCGTGTCACCCATGGCAGAGACGACGACCACCACATCGTTGCCAGCACGCCGTGTCTCGACGATTCGCTCTGCAACGCGTTTGATGCCCGCGGCGTCCGCCACGGACGAGCCGCCATACTTCTGCACAATCAGGGACACGCGAAAATACTCCCGAAGTCTGTGGTGTGCGCGGTCGGGTGACGCGCAAGCATCCAATTGTAGTGGCTAGTTCTCGACGAGCCTTCGCCCCTCAAACGCCCGCCCAAGCGTAACCTCGTCGGCGTACTCGAGGTCGCCGCCGACAGGCAAGCCCGAGGCAAGGCGTGAGACGGAGAGCCCTGGCTGCTGGAGCAGCCGCGAGAGGTAGGTCGCAGTCGCCTCCCCCTCGAGGTTCGGGTCGGTCGCGATAATCACCTCGGTGACGGTGCCGTCGGCGAGGCGCTGCATGAGCTGGCGGATGCGCAGGTCGTCTGGGCCGATGCCATCGATCGGGCTGATCGCGCCACCGAGCACATGGTAGAGACCACGGAACTCACGCGTGCGCTCGATCGCCACAACATCTTTCGCCTCCTCGACGACACAGATCGTCGCGGGCGAGCGGCGCGGATCACGACAGATGCTGCAGGTCTCGTGCTCGGTCACATTGCCGCAAATACCGCAGAACCGCACCCGCTCGCGCACGATCGTGAGGAGCTCGGCGAGCCGGGTCGTGTCATACGACTCCGTCTGGAGAATGTGGAACGCGATGCGCTGCGCCGACTTGGGACCGATCCCCGGAAGACGGCCGAACTCATCAATGAGCTCCTGAACGATTCCCTCGTACATGTCAGCTTGCTCCAGGAGTCACGCGCGGATCGTGCGGCTGCTCTTCGATGAACGTCGCCCCGAGCACCTGCCGCACCACCGCCTCGCCGTATTTTTGACCGCCACCCGACTGGGTGCGCGGCGCCGGAGTGTCTGCGTTTGGGGTGCCTGCGTTTGGGGCGCCGGCCTTCGGTGTGCCTTCAGTGCGTGGCGACGCTGCTCTGGAGCCCTGCTTCGGGGGCTGCTTCGCTGCCTTCGCTGGCGCTTTGGAGGATGGCCGGTCGGCCGGCGGTGGGGCTGAATCGTAGTCGGGGTCGTAGGGAGGTTCGTCGTCGAATGGCGGCTCATCACTCGCGGGCGCTGCTGCGGTCGGTGCTGCGGCCGCGGGGACAGCTGGCTTCGTGGCAGCTGGCTTCGTAGCAGATGGGCCGGTGGCAACTGGGGCGGTGGCAGATGGGGCGCCTGGCGCTGTAGCTCCCGAGACCGACGCGCCGGGGATGGTGACGGTGGCCCAGCCGCCTGGAGCTGCATCCGCGGTGGCATCGGAACTGGCCGGGGTCGGCGTCGGCGAGGCGGCTGCCTCGGCAGTTGGTGCTACTGGGGTTGGTGCCGCTGCGGTTGGTGCCGCTGCGGTTGGTGCTGGAGCATCCGCCGCTGAAGCCTCCGCCGCTGGAGTTGGGGGTGCCTGCGGCGCGGGATCGCTCGACGGTGCGCCCACCACTGCGACGCGCGCGACGAGCTTCGGGGTGAACCCCAGCACCTCTGCGACACCCCGCTTCAAGTAGTCGCCGACACCCTCGCCGGGTGCCGACGGCGCCTTGAGCATCTCGACATCCTTTTGGCTTGGGAACTCGAGCACGAGCACCTCGCCATCGCGCAACTCCCGCACCTGGGCAGTGAACAGCACCATCCACGCCGTGCGCTTCGTCTGCTGCACGTGTTCGAGCACCTGTGGCCAAGCATCCCGAACCTGCTGCACGGTGACCGGGCCGACCGGGGTCGCCTGCGTCACAGCGGGGTCGGGCTGGTGGTCGTCAGGTGCTGGTGGCGGGGTCGCGGAAGCAGGTGCTGATGCTGTTGGGGGTGCTGACGCTGCTGGGGCCGCGTCAGTCTTCGCGACCGGGGGTGGCGGACTCGCGACCGGCGTCGCTGCGGCACGGGCGGGCGGCACCGAGGGCGCGGCGGCGGCCGAGCTGGCAGGCACTGAGCTGGCGGGCACCGAGGCGCCGGAGGCAGGGCTGGCGGGCGTCGAGGTGGCGAGGGCTGCGGAGGCGGCACTTGCCGGTTGCGGGCCCGAGACACCGACGCGGCGCTCGAGCCGCTCTACGCGTGCGAGAGCACCTCGCTCGGTTTCGTCAGAGGCGGGCACCAGCACTCGCGCGACCATGAGCTCGAGATGCAGCCGCGGCGACGTTGCACCTGTCATCTCGGTGAGAGCGTTGGCGACAAGATCGGCGGTGCGGCTGAGCTCGGCCTGGCCGAATCGGGCCGCCTGCTGCGCCATCGTGTCGAGTTCGTCAGGCTGCACCCCACGGAGGACCGCGGCGGCCGCCTGATGATTGCCCGCAGGGAACGCACTCACGACGATGAGATCGCGGAGCCGCTCAAGCAGATCCTCAACGAACCGGCGCGGATCTTGCCCCGTCTGGATGACGCGATCGATCGTCTCGAAGGCGCTCTCGGCATGCTTCGCGCCGAGTGCATCGATGACCTCGCCGAGGAGGGCGCCGTGCGTGTACCCGAGCAGCGCCACCGCGCGCCCGTAGACGACAGTGTCGCCCTCGGAACCGGCGATGAGCTGATCGAGGAGGGAGAGCGTGTCTCGCACGGAACCCCCACCGGCACGCACGACGAGCGGCAGCACGCCGGCCTCGACCTTGACACCCTCGCTCTCGCAAAGGTGTCCGACATAGTCGAGCATCTGCGCTGGCGGCACGAGCCGGAACGGGTAGTGGTGCGTCCGCGAACGGATCGTGCCGATGACCTTGTCTGGCTCGGTCGTCGCGAAGATGAACTTGATGTGCTCCGGCGGCTCCTCCACGATCTTGAGGAGCGCGTTGAACCCCTGCGGCGTGACCATGTGGGCCTCGTCGAGGATGAAAATCTTGTAGCGATCACGCGCGGGGGCAAACACGGCACGCTCGCGAAGATCACGTGCGTCATCCACACCGTTATGGCTCGCGGCGTCGATCTCGACAACATCGAGCGAACCGCCACCGTCACGACTCAGTTCGACGCAGCTGGGGCAGACTCCGCACGGGGTGTCGGTGGGCCCCTCGTGACAGTTGAGGCAGCGGGCGAGGATGCGGGCGGATGTCGTCTTGCCACAGCCGCGCGGACCACTGAAGAGGTAAGCGTGGTTAACCCGGTCGGTGCGGAGTGCCGTCGTCAGCGGATCGGTCACCTGCGACTGGCCGATGAGTTCGGCAAAGGTCTCGGGCCGGTAGCGGCGATAGAGGGCGGTAACCACGGGGTCAATGGTAGTCGCGGCGACCGACAGGCGGAGTCGGTCGCGCTGTTCGGTGCGCTCGACATCAACACACTCGCCGTCAGGTAATCCAGCAGGATGCATTCAGCAACACTCCGAGAGATCGTGCGGCGCGCACGGCGTGGCGTGAGATTCCTCCTGTTGGGCTACGTGGGTTGCCGACCACGAACGCTCGAACACCCCTCCTCCACCCTCCTTGTCCGGCAACACTGCTGACCCAGGCGGCCAACTCGGCGCTCCGTCTCGCTCAGGAAAGAGACCATTCGGGCATGGATAGCACCCTCTCATCTGTGATGCGCGATCTCGGGTATATCGCCCGCCTCGCAACCCTGCGCCGGTACGGTGTCACCCGAGCGCACATTACTCAAGCGCTCGCCTCGGGCCATCTTACACGGCCCATCCGGGGCTGGTTCGCCACCGCGCGGGCCGACGCAGACCAGATGCGCGCCATCTCGGCCGGCGCACGGATCGGTTGCGTCAGCGCCCTGCGCCGACTGGGAGTCTGGTCCGGCGAGGGAGACGCCCTGCACCTGCACGTGCCCCCGAGCGCTTCACGGCTCGA
Organism: Homoserinimonas flava; assembly: GCF_054969005.1. Lineage (NCBI taxonomy): Bacteria > Bacillati > Actinomycetota > Actinomycetes > Micrococcales > Microbacteriaceae > Homoserinimonas > Homoserinimonas flava. Next base: position 92,971 of record NZ_JBUEQS010000001.1, on the reverse strand, counting down.
TCTCGCGCCCACCAGACGTGCAGCATCCGCGAGACCTGCAGCATCCAGGCCCGAGCCCCATCCATCGCTCCGCCACACGAGGGCACACGAGATGGAGCCGATCAGGGCGGCAGCGTCGGGGCCGCCTGTCACCCATTGGCGAACCCAGCGTTGGCCGGAGCCCGAGCTGGACTGGATCGTCTCTGCGAAGGATGCACTCGCTCAGGCAATCCTCTGCCAGTCGTTCGAGCATGCTGTCGCCGCGGTCGATTCCTCGCTGGCGCTCGATGTGATCTCGAAGTCGGAGTGGAATGAGATCCACGACTCGCTACCCCACCGCCTGGCACGAATGGACACGTCGCTTGATGGCCGCGCGGGCTCCGGAAACGAGAGCATCGTGCGGCTACGGCTTCGCTCGGAGGGGCTTCGTGTCGAGCCCCAGTGGTATTTCCCGGGGATCGGACACGTCGACCTCTTCGTCGAGGGCGCAGTGGTCGTGGAGATGGACAGCGAGGCGTTCCACTCGAGGCCCGAGGCGCGCCGCCGGGATCGAAGCCGCACGCTGCTGGCGCAGGTCTACAGCATCCCGACACTGCGCCTCGGGCCCGAGAATCTGGCTGATGACGAGTGGCCCATAGTGCTGATGGCGTTGCGCCAGCTGCTCGTGGACTCGCGACGGCGTTGGCTCAACAGGATGAACTGACGACACACCGACCAACCGGAGGCAACTCGCGGCGCGTCGACGAATTTCTCCTGTTGAAGGGAGGCAGGGCCCGCGAACTACTCAGCGACGAGGGCGGCCGACTGGCGCGCGATCTCGAGCTCCTCGTTGGTGGGGACGACGAGCACCGCGACGCGGGCGCCCTCCGGCGAAATGTAGCGCGCGCTTCGGGAGGCGAGTTCGTTGCGGTCGTCGTCAATCTCGATGCCAAAAAACTCGAGACCGGCAAGCGCACGGCGGCGCAGCAGCGCGTTGTTCTCGCCGATGCCGGCCGTGAAGACGAGCGCGTCGAGACCGCCGAGGGCGGCGATGTACGCCCCGATGTAGTGCCGGATGCGATGCCGCCACACGGCGAGCGCGGCAAGCGCCGACTCGTCGCCGGTCGACGCCGCCTCCTGCACGTCGCGCATATCGCCGGTGCCGGTGAGGCCGAGCAGCCCGCTGCGGCGGTTGAGCAGCGTGTCGAGTTCGTCGATGCCGAGCCCCGCCTGCCGCGCGAGATGGAAGACGACCCCAGCGTCGATGTCGCCAGAACGCGTGCCCATCACGAGCCCCTCAAGCGGGGTGAGCCCCATCGAAGTGTCAACCGATCGACCACCGTCGACCGCGGTGACGGATGCCCCGTTGCCAAGGTGCAGCACGATGGTTTTGAGTTCGCCCAGCGGCCGGTCGAGAAACTTCGCCGTCTGCTCAGAGACATACTGGTGCGACGTGCCGTGAAACCCGTAGCGCCGCACCTGATGCTCGGCCGCGAGGGCGGCGTCGATCGCGTAGGTGTAGGCCTCTGGCGGCAGGGTCTGGTGGAACGCCGTATCGAAGACGGCGACGTGCGGCACCTGGGGCAGCGCGAGCCGCGCGGCACGGATGCCGAGCACATTCGCAGGGTTGTGCAGCGGGGCGAGCGCCGAGAGCTCATCGATTGCGCGCTCGACCTCGTCCGTGATGAGGGTTGCCGCCGAGAAGCGCGGGCCACCGTGGACGACGCGGTGCCCGACGGCCACGATGTCGCGATCGGGCCCGAGGGCATCGAGCACGAGTTGCATTCCGGCCGTGTGGTCGGGGACCTCGCCAGCCTCACCGATGCGCTCGATGAGACCACTCACGAGCGATTGTTCGGTGGTGACATCCACCAGCTGGTACTTGATGGATGATGACCCGGAGTTGACGACGAATACGAGGCTCACGAGGCATCCGCCGCCTGGATCGCCGTGATCGCGACCGTATTGACGATGTCTTGCACGAGCGCCCCCCGCGAAAGGTCGTTGATCGGCTTATTGAGGCCCTGCAGCACCGGCCCGATTGCGACCGCGCCGGCGCTCCGCTGCACCGCCTTGTAGGTGTTGTTGCCCGTGTTGAGGTCGGGAAAAATGAACACCGTCGCGCGCCCAGCCACATCTGAGCCGGGCATTTTCGAGTTGCCGACCGAGGCGTCGACCGCCGCATCGTATTGAATCGGGCCAGCCACCGGGAGGTCTGGGCGACGCTCCTTCACGAGGGCTGTCGCCCGGCGCACCTTCTCAACGTCGGCACCGCTGCCCGACTCCCCCGTCGAATACGACAGCATGGCGATGCGCTGTTCGATCGCGAACTGCTTCGCCGTTGCCGCCGAGGAGATGGCAATGTCGGCGAGCTGCTCGGCGTCGGGGTCGGGGATGACGGCACAGTCACCGTAGACGAGCACGCGATCCTCGAGGCACATGAGAAACACGCTCGACACGACCGAGGTCTCGGGCTTCGTCTTGATGATCTCGAACCCGGGGCGGATGGTGTGCGCCGTCGTGTGCGCGGCACCAGACACCATGCCGTCGGCGAGCCCAAGATGCACCATCATGGTGCCGAAATAGCTCACGTCGGTGATGATGTCGCGGGCATCCTCAACCGTGACGCCCTTGTGTGCACGGAGGCTCGCATATTCGACCGCGAAGCGTTCGCGCAGCTCCTCATCGAACGGGCTCAGGATGCTCGCTGCCGAAAGATCGAGGCCGAGCGACGTTGCCCGCGACCGCACCTCGCCCTCGTCGCCGAGAATCGTCAGCTTCGCGACACCACGCCGCAGCAGGGTGCTCGCGGCCTTGAGGATGCGGTCATCGCTCCCCTCCGGCAACACAATGTGTCGCTGCTCGGAGCGCGCCCGGTCGAGCAGGTCATACTCAAACATGAGCGGGGTGATCGTGTCGGTGCGCGACACCTCAAGCCGCTCGAGGAGCGCCTCGCCATCGACATGCTGCTCGAAGAGGGCGATCGCCGTGTCGAACTTGCGCGGGGAGTCGGCCGCCATCCGCCCGCGCGTCTGCGTCACCCGCCGCGCCGTGTCATAGGTGCCGAGGCCGGTGCGCACGATCGGCAGGCTCGAGCCGAGCCCGTCGATGAGGTGCTCGATCTGCGGCAGCAACTCGAACCCGCCGTTGAGGATGATGCCGGCAAGCGACGGGAAGGTGTCGGATGCATGCGCCATCAGCAGCGCGAGCAACACATCATTGCGGTCGCCCGCCACCACCACAACCGCACCCTCCGTGATGCGGGTGAGGCAGTTCTCCATCGACATGCCCGCCATGACGACGCCGAGGGCCTCGCGGGCGAGCAACGCGGGATCACCCTTGATGAGTTCGCCATCAACCGCGGTGAGGAGCTGCGCCATGCTCGGCGCGATAAGGAAGGGGTCTTCTGGGATGGCCCAGACGAGGACGTCGGGCCCCGCGGCATCCTGCAGCTCGGCGACGATCTCCGTCTGCTGCTCGGGGTCGGCCCGGTTGGCGATCACGCCGACCGCGTGAGCGTGAGCCGTTTCGAGCTCCTGATGGGCGAGCCCGAACACCTGGCGAACCTCGTCGGGCGTGCGACTGGCGCCGTCGATCGTCTGGCCTCCGAGCACGAGCAACACCGGCGCCCCCAGGTTGGCGGCGATGCGGGCGTTGAACGAGAGCTCGGTGGGGCTGCCGACATCCGTGTAGTCCGAACCGAGCACGACAACGACATCGCACTGGCGCTCGACCGACTTGTACCGTTCGACGATGCGGGAGAGCGCGGCATCCGGATCAGTGTGCACATCTTCGTAGCTGACGCCCACGCACTCCTCATAGGGGAGGTCGACGCCGTCGTGGGCGAGAAGGAGTTCGAGCACATAGTCGCGCTCGTGGGTTGACCTGGCGACAGGCCGGAACACCCCGACGCTGCGGGCCTCGTGGCTCAGGGTGTCGAGTAGCCCGAGCGCGATGGTGGATTTGCCTGCGTGTCCTTCAACGGACGTGATGTAGATGCTCCGGGCCACGCTGCAACCTTATGCCCGGCGCCTGACTGCGCGGTGCGCCGCCCCAGGATGACGCACCCTCCCACTTTCGCGGCAGAAGGCCGAGCGAAGCGAGGCATCGGGCGCGAGCGCAGCGAGCTTGCCCGAAAATGCAAAGGACCCCTCGCGCACCCGCCAGAGCCTGGTTACCCTTGCTGCATTTCTGCCCTGGGGGAGTTGGCCTGGATGGCGCCACGCGAGGAGCCACCGTCGAGTCTAGCGGATGCTCGCAGCCGCGTTCGGCGGGAGTTTTGTGTCTGGGCGGGCGAAGTTTTGCCCGCCCTCACACAATTCTCCCGCCGAACCGCAACCGAACCGCGGACGCCCGCCGAACCGCAGCCGAACCGCCGACGCCCGCCGAACCGCAACCGAACTGCGGACTAGAACGGGTAGGGCGCAATCTCCGGCCGCAGGGTGAGCCACTGGGTTTCGGTGAACGCCTCGATGTTGGCGGTCGCACCACCGATGCGCGAACCGGTGCCGGATGCCCCGACCCCGCCGAATGGTGCATTGGCTTCGTCGGAGACGGTCTGCTCGTTGATGTGGATTTTGCCCGAGTGGATGCGGTCGGCGACCGTCATGGCCTCCCCCACGTCGCCGAGGATGCCGACGGCGAGCCCGTATTCGCTTGCGTTGGTGAGCTCGATGGCCTCGTCGAGGGTGCTGTAGCTCATGACGGGGGCGACGGGGCCGAAGATTTCTTCGGTCCACCCGCGGTTGTCGCGGTCGATGCCGCTCAGCACGGTCGGGCGGTAGAAGAGGTTCTCGGCGGTGCCACCGGCCGAGAGGGTTGCGCCGGCGGCGACGGCGTCACTCACGACGGAGTCGATGTGGGCGAGCTGCTTCTCGTCGATGATGGGGCCGAGGTGCACGGGGCCGGCGGCAGGGTCACCGACCGCAAGCGAGTCGGCCTTCGCCGCGAGCCGCGCGACGTACTCGTCGTGGATGCTCTCGTGGACAATGTGGCGCCCAGTGGTCATGCAGATCTGGCCCTGGTGCATGTAGGAGCCGAACGCGCCGGCGGCGACGGCAGCGTCGAGGTCGGCACTCGGGAGCACGATGAGCGCGTTGTTGCCGCCGAGCTCGAGGTGGGCGCGCTTCAGGTTGCGCGCGGCGGATTCGCCCACCTTGCGGCCGGCGGCGGTTGAACCGGTGAACGAGATGACGCGCACCTCGGGGGCTTCGCAGACGGCGGCGCCGACATCCGCCCCACCTGGGAGCAGTTGCAGCACGCCGGCGGGCAGGCCTGCCTCTTCGAAGACGCGCATGAGCACGACGCCGCCGGAGACGGCGGTGCGGGGGTCTGGCTTGAGCAGCACACTGTTGCCGAGCGCGAGCGCCGGGGCGACAGAGCGGATCGAGAGGATGAGGGGAAAGTTGAACGGCGCGATGACGCTGACGACCCCGGCTGGGCGTCGGCGTGCGAGCGACCAGCGTGGCTCGTTCGAGGTGAGCACTTCACCGTGCGGATGCGACGGCAGGGCGGATGCCTCGAAGCATTCGTTTGCCGCGATGTGCGTTTCGAGGGCGGCCTTGCCCGGGATGGAGCCTGCCTCGCGCACGATCCAATCGTGGATCTCCTCGGCGTGGTCTTCGAAGAGCTGGCCGGCCTTGCGGAGCACCGCTGCGCGCAGTTCGGGTGTGCGGAGCGCCCACTCTTTCTGGGCGTCGGCCGCCGCGGTGGCAGCCCGGTTGACGTCGGCGACACTCGCCCCGCCAACACTGCCGATGGTGGTTCCTGTCGCGGGTTCGATGACGGCGATGGCCTCACCGCCGCCCTCAGTCCAGCCGTTGATGTTGATCTTGCCGTGCCAGGTGGCGGTGTCGAGCAGTGTCATGAGTACTCCTTTGTAGCGAGCGTGCGTGCGTGCCTCAGCGCGTCAGGGCATCAGCACATGGCGAGGTGCGAGCGAGTGTACGTGACGACACTGAAGCCCTCCCACAGCCGCGAGCGCCCGGCGCTGCCCCGAATATCGATGCCCCGGATATCGCGTAAGATTCTGTGAGGCCGATGCCGGGAGACCGGGATCGTTCGTCAGGAGAATTCGCCTAGTGGCCTATGGCGCACGCTTGGAAAGCGTGTTGGGTTAACGCCCTCGGGGGTTCGAATCCCCCATTCTCCGCTCCTCCGGGCCCAGCTGAGTCATAGCCGACTCATAGAGTTCACTCGTACAGTCGACGCATGTCGGCGAGCGATTGGAGCATCTCATGAGCACGCACACTGGCTCGGCCATGATCGAGGTCGAGCATGTCGGCCGCAGCTTCGGCAGCGTGCAAGCCCTGCGAGAAGTGAGTGTCACTGTTGAGCGTGGGACCGTGCTCGGCTTGCTCGGTCACAACGGCGCAGGCAAGACCACCCTGGTCAACATCCTCACCACGCTGCTGCCGCCCACTTCGGGCCGCGCGCGGGTGGCCGGGTTCGACGTCACCGAGCATCCGGCCCGGGTCCGGGCACTCATCGGCCTCACCGGCCAGTTCGCTTCGGTCGATGACTATCTGAGCGGCCGCGAGAACCTGGTGCTCATCGCCCGCCTCCTCGGGGCAACCTCCGCCGAGGCCCGCGCGCGCGCCGATGAACTGCTCGACGTCTTTCAGCTCACAGAAGCCGCAGGCAGACCGGCCCGCACCTATTCCGGTGGAATGCGACGCCGGCTCGACCTGGCGGCCAGCATTGTCGGCCACCCCGAGGTCATCTTCCTCGACGAGCCGACGACGGGGCTCGACCCGAAAGCGCGCTCAAGCGTGCAAGAGATCGTGCAGGGACTCGCCGACGACGGCACGACAATCCTGCTCACAACCCAGTACCTCGACGAAGCTGACCGGCTCGCCGACTCGATCATGGTGCTCGCCGATGGGGCCGTTGTCGCGTCGGGCACAAGCGAACAGTTGAAGGCCGAGGTCGGGACCCTGTCGGTCACGGTGACCTTCAGCACCGACGGCGAAACCCAGCGCGCAGCAGATTTCCTTCGAGCTGCGGGATTCGAGCCATCCGACCGCGCCGCGAAGGGCTCGGTCATCGTGCCGATCCTTGCCTCCCGCGACCTCGCCCGTGTCGTCGCCGCCGTCAGCGACGCTGGGGTCGAGGCGACCGGCTACGACCTGACCGAACCCACCCTCGACGACGTCTACCTCGCGCTCACCAGCTCCGCCCCCGCGGCGCCCGCCGCGGCCTGAGAGGCAACCATGACCACAAACACCAGCAGCACAGCCGCGACCACTCCCACACCGTCTTCGGGCGGCGCCGCGCCACACCGTCGCGGTTGGAACGGCAGCAGCACCTGGACCCAGATTCGGGTCCTCACCGCTCGCTCTCTGCGAACCCTCATTGGCAATCCGCAAACCATTGTGTTTGGCGTCGTGCAGCCACTGATCATGCTCATCCTGTTCAGTCAGGTGTTCGGCAGCATGATCGACACCAGCGCGCTGCCCGAGGGCGTCTCGTATATCGACTACCTCATCCCGGCCATCCTTGTGAACACGGGAATGATGTCGGCACTGCAGACCGGCGTCGGCCTCACTCAGGATCTCAACAACGGGGTGATCGCGCGGTTCCGCGCGATGCCGATCCAGATGGGCACAGTGCTGGTCGCGCGAAGCTTCTCCGACCTCGCTCGCGGCGCCGTGCAGTTGGCGCTCATGACGGTTGTTGCTGCCCTCGTTTTTGACTACAGTCCTGACGGCGGAATCGCCGGTATGGTGCTCGCCTCACTGCTTGCGCTCGCGCTCGGCTGGGGGCTCGGCTGGCTCTTTCTCGGCCTCGGCACCGTCATCCGCGATGCCGAGGGGATGCAGTCGCTCGGCATGATCATCATGTTCCCGCTCATGTTCGCGTCGAGCGCGTTCGTGACGGTCGAGAGCCTGCCCACCTGGCTGCAGGCAGTCGCGACGGTCAACCCGATGACCTACGCGGTCGACGCCGCACGAAGCCTTGCGCTCGGCACCTCGACGGGAACGGACTGGCTCACCGCTCTGCTCGCGATCGGCGTGTTCGCCATCGTCGGCGCGGTCGTTGCCATCCGCGGCATCCGCAAGCCCTAGCGGGTCGCGCCGCGAGCGACGACCACTTCGAGGAGTTCGCGCCACGGTGCCTCCGGGTCGCCGAGGTGTGGCAATCGGCCGACGAGCTCGAGGCTGAGGATGCCGTGTGCCCAAGCCCAGACGGTCGAGGCGTAGGCGCGGTCGGGGATGAGTTCAAGGAGCCGTGCGCCGGCGCGCTGTTGCAGCTCGGCGCCGAGCTCCTGCGTGGGGAACGGCCTGCTGTTCATGAGCAGGTAGAGCTGCGGATGCTCGTGAGCGAATCGGCGCACGCTCGCCAAGGTGACCTCGACTCGTTCGCGATAGTCGAGCTGCGCCTGGTCGAGCCCCTCGGCGTATGGTCGCTCGAACTCGTCGGCGAGCACCTCGTGGCCGAACGCGATGAGCTGCACCTCGATGTCGGCTTTGCTCGCGAACTGTTTGTAGAGCGACGGTGGCTTGATTCCCGCAAGCCTGGCGACCTCGCCGATGCTGAGATGCGCGAAGCCGTCACGTTCGAGCACCGTGAGGGCGACCTGGACGAGTTCGTCTTTGCGCGTCGCACGCTGGATGGGGACTTCGGCCGACATGGGAGAAGACTAACCATTGACGCCCATTCGGGGGTGATCGCCGCGCAGACGATGTCGTTCGCGTTCGATGGTGATCGCAAACGGGGCCCACACGAGCACCGCGACACCAGCGCCGAGGAGTGCGCCGCCGATGGTGTCGGTGAGCCAGTGCACGCCGAGGTAGGTGCGACTGAGCAGCATGAGAATCGTGTAGGCGACGCCCGCCGCCCACACCCATACGCGCGAAACGATGATGCCGATGGTCACCGCGATGGTTGCCGCGTTGGCGACGTGGCCGGAGGGAAAGGATCCCGCATCGGACATCACCATCATTTCGAGCGGGCGCGGGCGCTCGAAGGTGCCCTTGAGCAGTTGCACGAGCCCGGCACTCACGACGGAGGCGATCGTGAAGTACAGCGCGGCCCAGAAGCGGCGGAGCACGCAGAGGACGGCGATGATCAGGAGCGGAACAGCCACGACGCCGACGATTCCCCCGCCGAGCCAATCGAGCAGGAGCGCCGGGGTGTCGAGCCACGCGGCGCGCTCGTCGAGGATGTCCTCGAGCCACTCGGCGTCGGATTCGAGTGGCGAGTTGCCGGCTCGGAGGGCGATGAGCCCGCCGAGCGCGGCCGCCAACCCGATGGCGATCACCGCACTGATGAGTGGCCAGCGGCGGGTGACCTTGCGGGCGGTGCGAGTTTCCATCCGTCGACCGTATGCTGCGCCGCACGCCCGCGCATCCAGCGGTTCCAGAGGTTGCCGTCAACCGGGTTGCCGGGCCGCGGCGCGCACCTGGCCCGCGTCTACCGGGGTGAGAGCGGACCGGCCGGGATGCTTCGCGACTCGATGAGCCTGGAATACCAGTGGCCAGAATCTTTGATGGTGCGCTCGAGGGTGTCGTAGTCGACGTGCACGATGCCGAACCGCTTCGTGTAGCCGTAGGCCCATTCGAAGTTGTCCATGAGTGACCAGACTTGATAGCCGCGGAGGTCGACACCGCGCTGCATGGCGCGGTGGGCGGCCGTGAAATGCCGCTGCAGATAGTCGATGCGGCGGTCGTCGTGCACTGCGCCGTCGACGACCTCGTCGGCGAACGCGGCCCCATTTTCGGTCACCATGAGCGGCAGGGCGGGAAACTGTTCGTGCAGCGACACCAAGAGCTCTTCGAGGCCGTCTGGCGCGATGTTCCACCCCATCTCGGTGTAGGGTCCCGCTTGCTCGACGAATTCGACAATCTCACTGCCGGGCCAGGGTGTTCCGCCGGCACTCTTGTGGCCGTCGGCGGTCTGGCGGGGTCGGCGGCCGTCCCAGGTGCGCACTGTCGCGGTGGAGTAGTAGTTGACGCCGAGAAAGTCGAGCGGCTGCGTGATCTGTTCGAGGTCACCTGGACGCACGAACTGCCAGTCGGTGACCTTCGCGGTGTCGTCGAGCAGGTCGGCCGGGTATTCGCCGCGGAGCATCGGGCCGGTGAACGCGCGATTGGCGAGCGCATCGATGCGTCGCATGGCATCGTCGGCACGGTCGTCGCCTGGTCGCAGCACGTGGAAGTTGAGGGTCGCCGAGTATTGCGCATCGTTGGTGACGACCGATCGCAGCGCCTGCACGCCGAGACCGTGGGCGAGGTTGAGGTGGTGCACGGCGGTGAGAGCAGCCCGGCCGCTCGTGACACCGGGCGCGTGTGCGCCCGAGCCGTAGCCGAGGTAGGCGGAGCACCACGGCTCGTTGAGGGTCGTCCATGCCGAGACACGGTCGCCGAGTGCGGAGCCGATCGATTCGGCGTAGTCGGCAAAGCGGTGGGCGGTGTCGCGCGAGGTCCAGCCGCCGAGGTCTTCGAGCGGCTGCGGCAGGTCCCAGTGATAGAGGGTGGCGATGGGCCGGATGCCGCGGGCCAGGAGCCCATCGACGAGCCGCGAGTAGAACGCCACCCCCTTCGCGTTCACCGCTCCACTCCCGGGTGGCACGATGCGGGGCCACGCGACGGAGAAGCGGTATGACTCGAGGCCGAGCCGCTTCATGAGGTCGAGGTCTTGGTCGAGGCGGTGGTAGTGGTCGTCGGCAACATCACCGGTATGGCCGTGGAGCACGCGACCGGGTTCGCGACTGAAGGTGTCCCAGATGGACGGCTCACGTCCGTCTTCGTCGTGGGCCCCTTCGATTTGGTACGACGCTGTCGCAGATCCGAAGACGAAGTCTTTGGGAAATTCGAGGCCGTGGTCGCGGTAGTCGGGGGTGCCGGAGATCATGCCTTGGACTCTACTCTTCCGATCGGCCGGTGTGGGAGCGCCCCCACGCCGGGGCGTTAAGCCGAGACCGTGAGCCCACCGGGAGTCAGTCGATCGCCTGCAGCGCGCTGAGCGGTGCCGCGATGACGCGGTCGAACGCGAGTTCGGCCGCCCCGATCATGAGGAGATCGGGGCCGAGCGCGGCACGCGTGATGCGAACATCCGCAAGCGAGGGGTCGAGCGCTCGCTCACGCACCGCCGCCAAGAGCACCTCGCGGCGGCGGTCGAAAATGACGCCCAAGAACCCGCCCAACACCACTTCTGACGGATTCAAGATGTTGATGGTGCCCGCAAGGCCGCGACCGAGCGTGCGGACCTGGTGTTCGACGAGTCGCTGCACCTCCGGATCGTCTGATTCGGCGAGCGCACGCTCCAGCTCGGCATCGCTCGGTGCCGCAACGCCGAGCGCTGCCGTGAGCGCCGCCCGGTTGACGACGTCTTCGAGAGCATCGCCGGCATCCGTGCTGAAGGTGTGACCAAATTCGCCGGCGTAGCCGCTCGCCCCCGAGAGCGTGCGGCCCCCGAGCACAATGCCGCCACCGATGCCGCTCGCGCCGCCGTTGAGATACACGAGATCATCGACACCGCGGCCTGCGCCGAAGGTGCGCTCGGCCCGCGCACCGAGCGTTGCATCGTTGGCCACCGCCACGGGGAGTCCCGTCGCTTCGGCGAGCTTGGAGGCGAACGGGGCGTCGATCCAGCCGAGGTGTGGCGCGAGGCGCACCACTCCGTCGGCCGCGCGAACGAGTCCTGGAACCGCCACCCCAACCCCGGCAGACTGCGTGGCCCCGTGGTCGGCCGCGAGGCGGGCGATGACCCCGGCGGCGAGCGCCACGGCGGTGTCGACCGATGGCACCTCGTCGAGCGAGATGCGCACACGCTCGATGACGTGGCCGCTGAGCTGCACGAGCCCGACGGTGACGGAGTCGAGCTCCGGATGCACCGCGAAGGCGAGCGCTGACGGCCCGGCCGACACGATGGGAGACGGCCTTCCGACTCGCCTATCTCCGACCGGCACCGACTCAGACACAAGGCCGACCGCCACGAGTTCAGCGACCAGGGCCGAGATGGTCGAGCGGTTGAGGGCGGTGAGTCGGGTGAGATCCGACCGCGACACCGGCCCGACGCGGTGGACGATCTCGATGATGCGGCCGAGGTTGTGACGTCGAACATCGTCGAGACTGGCGGCGCGTGGGCGGGGTGTCATGGTGACAGCACGCTATCGGATGCGTCGCTCACGATCTGCCTCATCGCATCCAGATCGTGAATTTGTTGCTATTGACCTCAAATCCTCGACTGCGTAGTATCCAGACATCCCAATCACTTTCGACAAACACGTCGAAACTTTCGAGAGGTGTTCAATGATGAACAAATCCCGCACAGCGCGGGTCACCGCTGCCGCCGCGGTCTCCGCCCTCGCACTCGGCCTCGTCGCCTGCAGTTCTGGCGACGGGGACAGCGACGGCAACACCACCATCACCTGGTGGCACAACGCCACCTCAGACCCGCTGCAGAGCCTGTGGGTCGACGTCGCCGCAGAGTTCGAAGAAGCCAACCCCGGTGTGACCGTCGAGGTCACCGGCTACCAGAACGAAGACCTCCAGCGCACCCTCATCCCCAACGCCCTCCAGTCGGGCGACGCTCCCGACGTCTTCATGGTCTGGCCAGGCGGCGAGGTTCGCTCCCAGGCCGAAGCCGGACACCTGAAAGACCTCAGCGATGTCGCCGCAGACACGATCGACGAGCTCGGCAATGCGGTGACGCCGTGGGAAGTCGACGGCGTGCAGTATGCGCTGCCGTACACCTTCGGCATCACCGGGATTTGGTACAACAAAGAGCACTTCGAGGCTGCTGGCATCGAGGGCACCCCAGAGACCCTTGACGAACTCAACGACGCGGTCGCCGCACTGAAAGACACCGGAGTCGACCCCATCGCCGTCGGCGCCGGCGATCTCTGGCCGGCCGGGCACTGGTGGTATCAGTTCGCCATCAGCGCCTGCTCGACCGAGACGCTCGAGACCGCAATCCCGGCGCTCGACTTCTCCGACCCGTGCTGGATCGAAGCGGGCGAACTGCTCGAAGAGTTCCTTGCCACCGAGCCGTTCAACGAGGGGTTCCTCGCCACGCCAGCGCAGACCGGCGCGAACAGCTCGAACGGGCTCATCGCCAACGGCCAGGCGGCAATGGAATTCATGGGCCCCTGGAACTCCGGCACGATCGGAGCCCTCACCGCCGACGGTGAGGTCCCGGAATGGCTCGGCTGGTTCCCGTTCCCGACCGTTGAGGGCACCGACGGTGACCCCGGCATTGCCATGGGCGGAGGCGACGGCTTCGGCGTGCACACCGATGCACCCGACGAGGCCGTCGAGCTGCTGCAGTACATCATGAGTGAGGATGTGCAGCGGCGATTCGCGGAGACCGGCGCCGGCATCCCCACGCATCCTGGTGCTGCCGATGCACTCACCGATCCGAACCTCGCCGCGATCGCTGACGGCCTCGCCGAAGCGACCTATGTGCAGCTCTGGCTCGACAGCGCGCTCGGCCCGGCCTTCGGAACACCGCTGAACCAAGCCGTGGTCAACGTCTTCGGCGGCACAGGCACGCCAGAGGACATCGTCTCGGCACTCGAAGACACCGCCGCATCGCAGTGACCCTCCCGTCTGGCGGTGCCCGCGGCAACGGACGCGGGCACCGCCAGACCCTTCAACGGACAGGCGAATGACCACAACTCACGCTCCGCCACAGCTCGCAACCGGGCCAGGAGCCCCGAAACGCTCCACGTCTCGATCCGGCGACACCAGGCGGCGACTCGAAATCGCGCTCTTCGTCGGGCCGGCGCTCATCGTGTTCTTGATGTTCGTGATCTTGCCCGTCGTGCTGGCCGCCATCTACAGCCTCTACAACTGGAACGGACTCGGCCCCCTCGAGCGCTTCATCGGATTCGACAACTACGAGCGCGCCTTCGCCGACCCGCTCTTCATCAAAGCGATCACCAACAACGCGACGATCGTCATCGCCTCGATTCTCGTGCAGGGGCCGCTCGCCATCGCTGTCGCGCTGCTCCTCAACCGACGGCTCCGCGGGCGCACCGTCATCCGAGCCCTCATCTTTGTGCCCTACGTGCTCGCCGAAGTCATCGCCGGCCTCTCGTGGCAACTCCTGTTGGCGCCAAACGGTGGCGTCAATGCGCTGCTCGACGCCATCGGCCTCGGGGCACTCGCCCAACCCTGGCTCGCAGACCCCGACATTGCGCTCTGGGTGATGTTTAGCATCCTGACCTGGAAGTACCTCGGCTTCGCCATCCTCCTCATGCTCGCCGGGCTGCAGGGGGTGCCGGCAGAACTCCACGAAGCGGCCGCGATCGACGGCGCGAGCTGGTGGCAGACCCAGTGGCGCATCACCCTGCCGCTGCTCGGCCCGACCATCCGCATCTGGGTCTTTCTCTCGATGATCGGCTCGCTCCAGCTCTTTGACATGGTGTGGGTCACCACCAAGGGCGGGCCCGTCGGGGCCACCAACACCATGGCGGTCTACATGGTCCAGTACGGGCAAGGGCAAACCGGCTACGGCAGCGCCATCGCCGTCATTCTCTTTGTCGTCTCGCTCGCGATTGCCCTCGTCTACCAGCGCTTCGCGATGCGTCGCGACCTCGCCGGCTCTATCACGGGAGGGGTGCGCTGATGGCCGTCACCGCCACCATGCCCCGCGGCACCGGCGCAGCAGCGACGCGGCGTCGCAAGCCCCTCACCTGGTCGCAGGTGTGGGTGTACCTCGTCGCGTTCATCGTGATCCTCGCCGCGATCGCGCCCGTCGTCTACGTGTGGATCGGCGGCTTCCGCACGACACCGGACATCAACGCCAACCCCGCGGGCTGGCCAGATCCGTGGACCCTCGACAGCTACATCCGGGTGCTCACATCGACCCGCTTCTGGGGATCGGTCTTCTCGTCATCGATCGTCGGCCTCGGCACCACGGCGGGGGTTGTGGTGCTCGGAGTTATGGCGGCCTTCGCGATCGCGCGCTACAACTTCAAGGGCCGCGGCGGGCTCTACGCCCTCTTCGCGGCCGGGCTCATGTTTCCCGTCACGGTCGCGGCACTCCCCCTCAGCGTGCTGCTGCGTGACCTCGGGCTGCACGGCAGCTTTCTCGGCCTCATCATTCCCCAGATCGCGTTCGCGCTGCCGACAACCATCATCATCCTGGTGCCGTTTCTCCGGGCGATTCCGGCAGAACTCGAAGAGGCTGCGGCAATCGACGGAACGAGCCGCATCGGCTTCTTCTGGCGCATCATGCTGCCCCTCTCCGGCCCAGGGCTCGTGACCGTCGGCGTGCTCGCCTTCATCAACAGCTGGAACGCCTACCTGCTGCCGCTGCTCATCCTTGCCGCCGGCGGGATGCCACAGGATCTGTGGACTCTGCCGCTCGGCGTGCAGCAGTACTCCACCCAATATTCGTCCGACACCGGCGCGGTGCTCGCATACACCTCGCTCTCGATGGTGCCGGCACTCGCCTTCTTCCTCCTCGCGGAGAAGCGGATCGTCGGCGGCCTCAGCGGCGCCGTGAAGGGATAGTCCACCAGTGACCAACGAAGTCAGCACCCTGCCCCTGTGGCGCGATGCGAGCGTCGAGCCCACTGCGAGGGTCGCCGCCCTCATGGCCGAGATGACCCTCGAAGAGAAGATCGCCCAGCTCTATGGCGTGTGGGTGGGCGCATCAGACGAGGGAGGCGAGGTCGCCCCGCACCAACACGACATGACCGACACCGTCAACCTCGACGAGCTGCTCCCCCTCGGCCTCGGGCAGCTCACGAGACCATTCGGCACCGCCCCCGTCGACCCGGCACTCGGGGCGCTCTCACTCCTGCGCACCCAGGAGCGCATCGTCGCGAGCAGCCGCTTCGGCATCCCGGCTGTCGCCCACGAGGAGTGCCTCGCCGGGTTCGCCGCGTGGGGTGCAACCGCCTACCCCGTGCCGCTCTCGTGGGGCGCCAGCTTCGACCCCGAGCTCGTGCGACGCATGGCCAGGCGCATCGGCGATGACCTGCGCTCGGTCGGGGTGCACCAGGGCCTCGCCCCCGTGCTCGACGTCGTGCGCGATGCCAGGTGGGGCCGGGTCGAAGAAACCATCGGCGAAGACCCCTACCTCGTCGGCTCGATCGCGACCGCGTATGTGCAGGGGCTCGAATCGGCCGGCATTGTCGCCACGCTCAAGCACTTCGTCGGCTACTCCGCGTCGCGCGCCGGGCGCAATCTTGCCCCCGTCTCGGTCGGGGCACGCGAGGTCGCCGATGTGCTGCTGCCGCCCTTCGAAATGGCGATCAGGGAGAGCGGAGTACGGAGCGTCATGAACGCCTACACCGACCTCGACGGCATCCCGTCTGCCGCCGATCGCAGCCTGCTCACCGAGCTCCTTCGCGACACCTGGGGCTTTGAGGGCACCGTCGTCGCCGACTACTTCGCCGTCGGCTTTCTCAAACTGCTCCACGGCACCGCCGAGACCTGGGCGGATGCCGCGGTCGCAGCCCTCGACGCCGGCATCGACGTCGAGCTGCCGACCGTGAAGGCGTTCGGGGCTCCCCTCGCCGAGGCAATCCGCGCGGGCCGTGCCGACGAGGCCATCGTCGATCGTGCCCTCCGCCGCGTGCTTCTGCAGAAGGTCGAGCTGGGGCTCCTCGACGCCGACTGGTCGCCCGTGCCACCCGCACTCGCCACGGCAGACCTCGATGACCTCACGGGTCTGCGCGCGAGCATCGAACTGGATTCTGCCGCGAACCGCGAGCTCGCCCGCGATCTTGCCGAACGCGCCATCGTGTTGCTGCGCAATGACGGCACGCTCCCGCTGGCGGCCCCCACGCGGATCGCGGTGATCGGCCCGAACGCTGATGACCCCTCTGCCGTGCTGGGGTGCTATTCGTTTCCGAGTCACGTGGGGGCGCTGCATCCTGGGGTGCCGGTCGGCATCGAGCTGCCGACGCTCCTCGAGTCGCTTCGCGCCGAGTTCCCTGACGCCCACATCGAGTATGTGCTCGGCACGAGCATCGACGGCGGCGACACCGACGGGATCGACGCCGCCGTCGCGGCCGCACGGGCAGCGGATGTCGCGGTGCTCGCGCTCGGCGACCGCGCCGGGCTCTTCGGCCGCGGCACGAGTGGCGAGGGCTGCGACGCGCACTCCCTCGAGCTGCCGGGCGCGCAGCACCTGCTGCTCGACGCCGTGCTCGGCAGCGGAACCCCCGCCATTGTCACGCTGCTCGCCGGCCGTCCGTATGCGCTCGGTCGCGCGGTCGATGATGCGGCGGCGATCGTGCAGACCTTTTTCGCCGGCGAGGAGGGCACCGGTGCGATCGCCGGCGTCATGAGCGGACGGGTGAACCCCAGCGGGAGGCTCCCCGTGAGCGTCCCCGCGCATCCGGGGGCCCAGCCGAGCACCTATCTCGCCTCACCGCTCGCCCGCAGCAGCGGCGTCTCAACCATCGACCCGACGCCGGCGTTTCCGTTCGGCCACGGCCTCGGCTACACGACCTTCGAATGGCACCCCGGCGCTGCCACGAGCGGCACGGTCGCCACCGACGGCACCGTCACGGCCTCGATCACCGTCACGAACACCGGCACCCGCGGGGGCGCAGAAATCGTGCAACTCTACCTGCACGACCCCGTCGCGAGCGTCGTGCGGCCCGTGCAGCGGCTCATCGGCTTCGCCAGGCTTGAGCTCGCGGCCGGAGAGCGCGCCGAAGTGCACTTCGAGGTGCCGGCGGCACTCGCATCCTTCACGGGGCGAAACGGTGAACGCATTGTCGAGCCGGGCAGCATCGACCTCGGCTTCGGGCACTCCAGCGGCGACATCCCGCACGTCTCCAGGGTGGAGCTCACCGGGCCGACCGTTGTCGTCGACCACACGAGGGCGCTGCATCCGCGCGTCACGGTTTCGCGCGGGTAGGGCCTGCCGTCGCAGCTGCGTCAGCGGGCAGCTCCGTCAGCCAGCACGACCTCGGCGGCGGGTCTCGGGCCGGGGCGGCGCGGTGCTCTCGCGCACGACAAGACTCGTCGAGAGATCCATGCGCGGTGTGCTCGCGAGCGGCCCCTCACTGAGCCTGATGGCGAGCCGAGCCGCCTCACGCCCCATCTCTTTGAGGGGCTGGTTCACGGTTGTCAGCCGTGGGCTCACCCAGTTGGCGAGCGGAATGTCGTCATAGCCGACGACCGAAAGATCGTCGGGGATGCGGAGCCCGAGCGAACGCGCCGTCTCAAGCACCCCGAGCGCCTGCAAATCGCTGCCAGCAAAAATCGCGGTGGGTGGGTCATCGAGTGCGAGCAGTTCGGCGGCATGGTGCGCGCCGCCCGTGAGGTGAAAGTCGCCGAACCGGATCCACTCCTCCCGAATGGGCAGCCCGGCGGCATTCATCGCCGAACGGTAGCCGTCGATGCGAGCCAGCGAACACATCATGTCTTCTGGCCCGGTGATGGCCGCGATGCGCTTATGCCCAAGCTCGATGAGGTGGCGCACGGCAGCGAGCCCGCCCGCCCAGTTGGCCGAACCGACGGCCGGCACGTCGGGCGATGGGTCGCCGGCAGGGTCGACGATGACGAACGGGATGCTGCGGGCCGCGAGTGCCGAGCGGAACTGCTCAGGCAGATCAGAGAACACGAGCACAACGCCGACCGGGCGACGGCTCAGCACGCCCTCAAGCCACTCGGGGCCGGGGGCGTGGCGCGTGCCACTCTCGGTGAGCACGACACTCATGCCGTGGCTCGAGGCGACGTCTTCGACGCCGCGGATGAGTTCCATCGACCAGGCACTCTCCAGCTCGTGAAAGACGAGCTCGATGAGCCGCGACCGTGCCGCCGTCGCGACCCGTCGCTGATAGCCGTTGCGCTCGAGGAGCGCCTCGACGCGCTCTCTGGTTGCGGCAGCGACATCCGGTCGTCCGTTGAGCACTTTTGAGGCTGTTGCGAGGGAGACGCCGGCTTCGTGCGCAAGATCGGACAGGGTGACCCGCGGGGTCGTTGACGGAGCGGAGGATGGTGCTGACATGGGACGAGGCTAGACGACTTTCGATTGAAACCCCGAAAGTTTTAGCGCGGGTCTCCGCCGGCGAGGCGCTGCGCGACCCCTTTCGCGAGCACCCAGGGTGCTATATGTTGTTATAAGCAACATTTAGTTCAGCGTCGAAACCTCGACCCCGTCGAAGCAGGAGCATCATGGCACTCACGCCCACCCCAGCAGACAAATTCTCCTTCGGCCTCTGGACCGTCGGATACAACGGGGCCGACCCGTTCGGAGGGCCAACCCGCGCCCCCCTCGACGTCGTCCACGCCGTCGAAAAACTCGCCGAACTCGGGGCATACGGCCTCACCTTCCACGACGACGACCTCTTCGCCTTCGGCTCAACGGATGCCGAGCGCCAGACCCAGATCGACCGCCTCACCCAGGCGCTCGCCGACACGGGCCTCATCGTGCCCATGGTCACCACCAACCTCTTCTCCGCCCCCGTCTTCAAAGACGGCGGATTCACCTCCAACGACCGCGCCGTTCGCCGCTTCGCGCTGCGCAAAGTCATCCGCAACATCGACCTCGCCGCCGAGCTCGGTGCCAAAACCTTCGTCATGTGGGGCGGCCGTGAAGGTGCCGAATACGACTCCGCCAAAGACATCCGCGGCGCCCTCGAGCGCTACCGCGAAGCCGTCAACCTGCTCGGCGACTACGTGACCGACAAGGGCTACGACATCCGCTTCGCAATCGAGCCGAAGCCCAACGAGCCCCGCGGCGACATCCTGCTGCCCACCCTCGGTCACGCCATCGCGTTCATCAACACGCTCGACCGACCTGAGCTCGTCGGCATCAACCCCGAGGTCGGGCACGAGCAGATGGCCGGGCTCAACTTCGCCGCCGGCATCGCACAGGCGCTCGACTGCGGCAAGCTCTTCCACATCGACCTCAACGGGCAGCGCGGCATCAAATACGATCAGGACCTCGTGTTCGGGCACGGCGACCTGCACAACGCGTTCGCGCTCGTCGACCTGCTCGAAAACGGCGGCCCCGGCGGCGGTCAGGCCTACGACGGCCCACGCCACTTCGACTACAAGCCCTCGCGCACCGAAGACGAGACGGGGGTCTGGGATTCGGCCGCCGCGAACATGCAGACCTACCTGCTGCTCAAAGAGCGGGCAGCCGCGTTCCGCGCCGACCCGGAGGTGCAGGAGGCCCTCGCCGCCGCCCGCGTCAGCGAACTCGCGCAGACCACCCTCAGCGAGGGCGAGAGCTATGACGACCTCATCGCCGATCGCGCCGCCTACGAAGACTTCGACACCGACGCCTACTTCAACGCCAAAGGCTTCGGATTCGTGCGGTTGCAACAGCTCGCGACCGAGCACCTTCTGGGCGCGAGGCGCTAGCCTCGCGCAGGGCGGCAGCCGCAGCCCAGAGGCGCGTCTGCGCCGACGGCGTGCCGCGGCAGACCACCGGACGCTCCCCAATACGGACTCGCACAGCGGAGAGACATGGAGACCACAANTTCGCCCGGGCCCCCCCCCCCCCCCAGGGCGGCAGCCGCAGCCCAGAGGCGCGTCTGCGCCGACGGCGTGCCGCGGCAGACCACCGGACGCTCCCCAATACGGACTCGCACAGCGGAGAGACATGGAGACCACAATGCCCTTCGTCGCCGGAGTCGACTCGTCGACCCAAAGCTGCAAGGTCGTCATCAGGGATGCCGCGACCGGCGCCCTCGCGCGCTACGGTCGCGCGCCGCATCCGGAGGGCACCGAGGTCGACCCTGAGGCGTGGTGGCTCGCACTGCGCCAGGCGATCACGGCCGCCGGCGGACTCGACGATGTCGCGGCCATCTCGATCGGAGGGCAGCAGCACGGGCTTGTCGCGCTGGATGCCGACGGTCGCGTCATCCGGCCCGCCCTGCTCTGGAACGACACCCGGAGTGCCGACGCTGCCCTCGCCCTGCGCGCCGAACTCGGTGACGCCGAGATCGCGGCGCGCACCGGCAGCGTGCCCGTCGCGTCGTTCACCTCGACTAAACTGCGGTGGCTGCGTGACGCCGAGCCCTCGAACGTCGCCAGGGTCGCCGCGGTCGCGCTGCCGCACGATTGGCTCACGTGGCGTTTGCGCGGCTTCGGGCCAGACAATCCTCAGCTCGACGAGCTCGTCACCGACCGCTCCGACGCGAGCGGCACGGGCTATTTCAACCCCGCGACGGGCGAATACGACCGCGAACTGCTCGCCCTCGCCCTCGGAAATTCAGGAATCACGCTGCCGACCGTGCTCGAACCGCACGAATCTCGGCCGATGGCGGGAGGTTCTCCTGAATTTCCGCAGGCGAGCGAGGTGGAGGGTGGCGGGGGTGTGCACACGCCGCCAGGGCTCGTGGTGGGCGCGGGGGCGGGCGACAACGCCGCGGCAGCGCTCGGGCTCGACGCCACACCCGGCGACATCATCGTCTCGATCGGCACGAGCGGCACGGTCTTTGCCGTCTCCCCCACACCGGTCGTCGACCCCACTGGCACCGTCGCCGGCTTTGCCGATGCCACCGGCAACTTTCTCCCCCTCGTGGCGACGCTCAATGCGGCCAGGGTTCTCGATGCGATTGCCTCACTGCTCGACGTCGACCACGCGGAGCTCGGCCGCCTGGCCCTCAGCACCAACGAGCCGGCCCCCGTGCTCGTGCCGTGGTTCGAGGGCGAGCGCACGCCCAACCTGCCGTCGGCGACGGCAACGCTGAGCGGGCTGACGTTGGCGACGACGACGCGGGCGGGTCTCGCGCGCGCCGCCATCGAGGGCATGCTGTGTGGCCTCGCCGAAGGTCTCGATGCGGTGCTGGCCCTGGGCGTGCCGGCCGAGCGGGTGCTGCTGATCGGCGGTGCGGCGGGCAACCCAGGCGTGCAGGCGATCGCCGCACAGGTCTTCGGTCAGCCCATCACGGTGCCGACGCCGGGCGAGTATGTCGCGGACGGCATGGCCAGGCAGGCCGCCTGGGCGCTCACGGGGGTGCGACCGACGTGGCCCCTCGCGATTTCACGCGAGCTCCCAAGCGACTATCGCCCCGAGATCCGGTCGCGGTATGCGCGGGCACGGGATGCCGCGGCATCAGCCTGAGCGAATGACGCGCTTTCGGCGGGATGAGGCCGCCGCGGCGCGTTCATTCCGCCGAAAGTGGGTCATTCGTGGGGTGCTGGCCCCGTCGACTCGCGCGCCTGCACTTACCTATGGTTTACCGGTAAACCTAGCCCCAGTTTTCGCCCGCTCGCCGCGCCCGCGCAACCACGACGCCCCCGAAGCCCACCAAACCCACCATCCCGAGCGAATGAGGTGTTTTCGGCGGGATGACACTGCCGTGGCAAACTCATCCCGCCGAAAACGGGTCATCCATCGAGCCGGCGCGAGCCGGCGCGCGCGGCGCGGCGCGGCGCGGCGCGGCACGGCGCGCGATTGCCGGTTAGCCGAGTGCGATTGCCGTCCAGGAGACGGGTGGGAGCGTGATGGTGATGGTCGCGCCGTTGAGCACCGCTGTGTCGTTATCGACAAGCCCGACACGGTCTGGGTCGGCGAGGGTGTTGCGCGCACGAATGTCGTCGTCTGTCAGCGTCTGAGCCGATTCGATCGTGAGGGCGCCGAGCGCGGCACCGTCGATCGTGACCGTTGCAACCTCGTCTTGCGAGCGATTCACGAGGAACACGGCCGAGCGCCCTGTCGCCTCATCGTGGGTCGCCACGGTATCGACCAGCGGCACCGCGCCGTACTCCTTTGTCGTGTACGTGTCGGACTCGAGCTTCGGGGCGAGAACGACCCCCTGCGCGAGCTTGGAGGTGAGGGCGAACGGAAAGAAGGTCGTCTGCCGCCATGCGGGGCCTCCCGGCTCTGTCATGATCGGGGCGATCACGTTGACGAGCTGGGCAAGCGAGGCGGATGTCACGCGGTCGGCGTGCTTGAGCAGCGAGATCAGGAGGCTGCCAAACACGACAGCATCGACCACCGAATAGGCATCCTCGAGCAGTCGTGGCGCGATGGGCCAGTCGTCGACATCCGTGACCTTGTCGTCAGCGTGATAGCGATCGATGTACCAGATGTTCCACTCGTCGAATGAGATGTTGATGGTCTTCGAACTTTTCTTGACCGCCTTGACGTGGTCGGCCGTTGCGATGACGGACTCGATGAAGTGGTCCATGTTCACGGAGCTCGCAAGAAAGCTGGCCAGGTCGCCACCGCGCTCCTCGTAGTATGCGTGGCACGAGATGTAGTCGACATCGTCGTAGGTGTGGCCGAGCACGATGCGCTCCCACTCACCGAAGGTCGGCATCTGGGCGCTCGACGATCCGCAGACGACGAGTTCGAGATTCGGGTCGAGCTGCCGCATCGCCTTCGCGGTCTGCGAGGCGAGCGTGCCGTAGTCATCGGCACTGCGGTGGCCCAGCTGCCACGGTCCGTCCATCTCGTTGCCGAGGCACCACATCCGCACGCCGAACGCGTCGGGCGCTCCGTTGTCGATTCGCCGCTGCGAGAGCGCCGTGCCGCCCTTGTGGTTGGCGTACTCGAGCAGGTCGAGCGCTTCGGCGGTGCCCCTCGTGCCCAGATTCACTGCGAGCATGAGCTCGCTGTCGACCTTGCGCAGCCACGATGCGAACTCGTGCAGCCCGACCTCGTTGGTTTCGGTTGAGTGCCAGGCGAGATCGAGGCGCCGGGGGCGCTCCGCTTTGGGGCCGACGCTGTCCTCCCATTTGAACCCTGAAACGAAGTTGCCTCCCGGATAGCGGATGGTGCTCACGCCGAGTTCCCGCATGAGCGCGATGACGTCGTTGCGAAAGCCCTCGTCGTCGGCCTCGGGATGGCCCGGCTCATAGATGCCGTCGTAGATGTGACGGCCGAGGTGCTCGACGAATCCGCCGAAGAGCCGCCGGTTGATGGCGCCTACGGTGAAGTGCGGGTCGATGGTGAGGTGTGCGTTGGGCATTCGATGCTTTCAGTGTCGTTCGCGCGTGGACTCACAGACGCTGTGGTCACAGTACAACCGCATCGGGCATTGAGAACCCTCACATTTCGACAGTGACGCAATTCTGACCGCGTGGACGGCCTGACGCTGCATACCAGCGCGTGGAACGGCGTCGTTACCGTACCGTAATATTTGACCGTTGCCTCGTGCAAGTTGTGAGCGCTAACATTCTGGTCATCCAGAACGCACTGGAGCCCGGATGTCGCCCGCACCATCACGGCAACGCGGGATCACTGAACAAAGGAGTTTAGGTTGATCAAGAAATTCACGGGTGTGGCCGCGACCGCCGCCATACTCCTCGCACTCACCGGTTGCGCTGGCGACGGCACCACTGGTGGTAGCGATGGCGGCGATGGCGACATCGTCGTCGGCTTCTCCCAGGTCGGCGCAGAGAGCGGATGGCGCACCGCCAACACGATCGACATCAAGGCCGCCTTCGAAGAGGCCGGCATCGAACTCAAGTTCTCTGACGCCCAGCAGAAACAGGAGAACCAGATCAAGGCGATTCGCAGCTTCATCCAGCAGCAGGTCGACGTGATCGCATTCTCACCCGTCGTTGAGTCTGGCTGGGACACCGTGCTGAAGGAGGCGAAAGACGCCGGCATCCCCGTCGTGCTCACCGACCGCGCGGTCGATTCAGAGGATGAGTCGCTCTACGTGTCATTCCTCGGCTCCGACTTCGTGCTCGAGGGCGAGCGGGCCGGCGAGTGGGTCAACACAGAGTTCGCCGATGCAGATCAGGTGAATATCGTCGAGCTGCAGGGCACGACGGGTGCCGCCCCAGCGAATGACCGGGCCGAAGGGTTCCGCGCCGTCGTCACCGACCCGAAGTTCGAGATCATCGCAACGCAGACCGGCGACTTCACCCGCGCTGGCGGCAAGCAGGTCATGGAGGCGTTCCTCAAGTCGAACCCCGACATCGATCTTGTTTACGCCCACAACGATGACATGGGTCTCGGCGCGATCGAGGCGATCGAAGCCGCCGGGCTGGTGCCGGGCGTCGACATCAAGATCGTCACGGTCGATGCGGTAAAAGACGGCATGCAGGCGCTCGCCGATGGCAAGATCAACTTCATCGTCGAGTGCTCGCCCCTCCTCGGGGCACAGCTCGTCGAGATCGTCGAGAAGGTCGTGGCCGGCGAAGAGGTCGAGGCCCGCATCGTCACCGAAGAAACGACGTTCACGCAGGAGCAGGCGATCGAAGCCCTGCCAGACCGTCAGTACTAGGCACCAGGCACCACACCCGGATGCGCCCGGCCGTCGTAGGCCGGGCGCATCCCCCACCGCACGTTCTCAATGAGGAGATCCATGAGCGAGCCGCACGCCACCCCGATGGTCGAGATGAAGAACATCTCCATCGCCTTTCCGGGGGTGAAAGCGCTCGACGCGGTGAACTTTCGCATGTTCCCCGGCGAAGTCCACTCGCTTATGGGCGAGAACGGGGCCGGCAAGTCGACCCTCATCAAGGCGCTCACTGGCGTCTACTCGATCGACTCCGGCACCATCGCGCTCGACGGCAGCCCTCTCACCGTTTCGGGGCCGGCCCAGGCACAGGATGCCGGCATCAGCACGGTCTATCAAGAGGTGAATCTCCTCTCGAACCTGTCGGTTGGCGAAAACATCATGCTGGGCCGCGAGCTCCGCCGCTTCGGTCTCATCGATTGGAGGGCGACGCACCGGCGAGCGGCCGACGTGCTCGCGGGGCTCAGCCTCGACATCGACCCGGCATCCGCCCTCAGCTCCCACTCCCTTGCGGTGCAGCAGCTCGTCGCCATCGCGCGAGCTATCGACATCAACGCCAAAGTCCTCATCCTCGACGAGCCGACGTCGAGTCTCGACGCCGATGAGGTGGCCGAACTCTTTCGCATCATCCGTCGCCTTAAAGAGTCCGGGGTCGCGATCTTGTTCGTGAGCCACTTTCTTGACCAGGTCTACGAGATCGCCGACCGGCTCACGGTGCTGCGCAATGGCGCGCTCGTCGGCGAATACCGCACCGACGAGATCCTGCGCATCGAGCTCGTCCACAAGATGATCGGCAAAGACATCGAGCTGCTCGAAAAGCTCGAGACGCGCACGAAATCGGTGATCGATCCGGATGCCCCGACCGCCGAGCCGTACATTGAGATCGCCGACCTCGGCCGCAAGGGGTCGATCGAACCGACGACGCTGAGTGTGCAGCGCGGCGAGGTGGTCGGCCTCGCCGGCCTTCTCGGCTCTGGTCGCACCGAACTCGCGCGGCTGCTCGCCGGCGCCGACCGTGCCGAGTCCGGCACCATGCGCATCGCCGGTAGGCTGCGCCGGCTGAGAACCCCGCGCGCCGGCCTCTCGCACCGCATCGCCTACTCGTCTGAAGACCGCAAGCACGAGGGCATCATCGATGACCTCAGTGTGCGCGACAACATTGTGCTCGCGCTCCAAAGCGACCGAGGGTGGTTCCGCCCCATCCCCCGCAAGCGACAAGACGAACTTGCCGCGAGCTACATCTCGGCACTCGGCATCCGCCCGGCGAACCCAGATGCACTCGTGCGCAACCTCAGCGGCGGCAACCAGCAGAAGGTGCTGCTCGCGCGCTGGCTTGCCGTCGCCCCACGGCTCCTCATCCTCGACGAACCCACGCGAGGCATCGATGTCGGCGCGAAGGCCGAAATTCAGCGTCTCGTAGCGAATCTCGCCGAGGAGGGCATGTCGGTCGTCTTCATCTCGGCCGAGCTCGAAGAGGTATTGCGCCTCAGCCACCGCATCGCCGTGATGCGCGACCGGCGCAAAGTCGCCGACTTCGTCAATGAAGACGTCACGGTCGGCGAGATAATGACGCTGATCGCGAGCGGCTCCGACGACGATGCGGATGCTGTTGCCACCACGGTCGGGGCCGGCGCATGAACGGGCGCTCCGGTGTCGCGACACGGGTTCTGCACAGCCGGCTGTTCTGGCCCATCGTCACCCTTGTGGCGCTGTTTGCACTCAATGTCGCCGTGTCACCCTCGTTTCTTTCTATCAGGGTGCACGACGGCCACCTCTTCGGCAGTCTCGTCGACATCCTCCGCAACGGTGCTCCGACGCTGCTCGTCGCGCTCGGCATGACGCTCGTCATTGCGACGCGGGGCATCGACCTTTCGGTTGGCGCGGTCGTCGCGATCGCCGGCGCACTCGCCTGCACGATCATCGCCGACTCCCCAGACCCTGGCGGCCTCGGCACCGTGCTCACCGCTGTCGGCGTCGCGCTCGCCTTCTCGCTCGTGCTCGGAGCCTGGAACGGCTTTCTCGTCTCAGTGCTCGGCATCCAGCCCATCATCGCGACGCTCATCCTCATGACCGCGGGGCGGGGCATCGCGATGCTCATCACCGAGGGGCAGATCATCACGATCACGAGTGCGCCATACAAGGTCATCGGCGGCGGGTATTGGTTTGGGCTCCCCGCCTCCATCATCATCGCCGGGGCGATGTTTATCGTCGCTGGGCTGCTCACGCGGCGCACGGCGCTCGGCATGCTCATCGAATCGGTGGGCATCAACCCTGTAGCGAGTCGCCTCGCCGGGGTGCGGGCCCGCAGCATCACCTGGACGGTGTACATCTTCAGCGGGCTCTGCGCCGGCATCGCCGGGCTCATGATCAGCTCGAATGTCACGGCGGCCGACGCCAACAACGCGGGCCTTTGGATCGAAATGGATGCCATCCTCGCCGTCGTCATCGGCGGGACATCCCTCGCGGGCGGACGGTATTCGCTCACGGGCACCCTCGTTGGTGCGTTCATCATCCAGACCCTCACGACCACGGTGTACACGGTCGGGATTGCCCCCGAGATCACACTCGTGTTTAAGGCCCTCGTCGTGATCGCCGTCTGCCTGCTGCAGTCGCCCACTATGCAGGAGCGGCTCCGCCGACGCTCGAGAACCACCCCGACAACAGCAACGGCGGTCGCATCATGACAACAACACTGCCCCCCGTGAAGACGTTTGCTCCGCGCGGTCGCCTCGCACGGTTCATCCCGTCGTCGCGCTACACCTCGGTCATTGTGACCTTCGTGCTGCTCATCGCCATGTTCGGCGTCGGTTCTGCACGGTACCGCGGCTTTGCCTCTGGCCAGGTCGTCATGAACCTCTTCATCGACAACGCCTTCTTGATCGTGCTCGCCGTCGGCATGACCTTCGTCATCCTCACGGGAGGCATCGATCTCTCTGTCGGTGCCGTCGTCGCCCTCTCCACCATGATCGCGGCGAGCCTGCTCCGCGACGGATGGAACCCCATCGCCGTCATCATCGTTGTGCTCATCGTCACCTCGACGCTCGGGCTGCTCGTTGGACTTGTTATCCACTACTTCGACATCCAACCGTTCATCGCCACCCTCGCCGCCATGTTTCTCGCGCGTGGGCTCTGCTACGTCATCAGCCTCGACTCCATCTCGATCACCGAGCCGTTTTTCGTCTCGCTCGCGCAAGCACGCATCCCGCTCGCCGATCGGCTCAGCATCACCCCGACCGTCATCATTGCGCTCGCTGTCGTGATCGTCGCGTTTATCGTGCTGCACTTCACCCGCACCGGCCGCACCGTCTATGCCATCGGCGACGGCGGGCAGTCCGCGCACCTCATGGGCCTCCCCGTCGTGCGCACAAAAGTGCTCGTCTACGTCATCAGCGGATTCTGCTCGGGGGTCACCGGCATCCTCTTCAGCCTCTACACACTCTCCGGGTACAGCCTCACCGCCGTCGGCATGGAGCTCGACGCCATCGCCGCCGTCGTCATCGGCGGCACCCTCCTCACGGGCGGCTACGGGTTCGTGCTGGGGTCGCTGCTCGGGGTGCTCGTCCTCGGCATCATCCAGACCATGATCAGCTTTGAGGGCACGCTCAGCTCCTGGTGGACGAAGATTGTCATCGGGGGTCTGCTGCTGCTGTTCATCATCCTGCAGCGCCTGCTCTCGACGCGTCCGCGCTGAGCGCACCCGTGCGCACCGGCATAATGCAAGAACACGATGTGACATCGTGACTGACCCGAGGGACCCACACCGCATATGAGGGACGACAAGGCCCGCGTCGCAAACATCTTCGATGTCGCGCGGCTCGCCGGGGTTTCGCACCAGACGGTGTCCCGCGTTGTCAACGACCTTCCCAATGTGCGACCGGCGACCCGCAAACGGGTCGAAGACGCCATCCGCCAGCTCCGCTACCGCCCGAGCACGAATGCTCGCGCACTCGTCACGCGGCGATCGCGCACCATTGGGGTCATCACAACTGGGAGCCCAGATTACGGGCCATCGTCGACGCTGCAAGCTCTCACCGAGTCGTCGCGCGACGCCCGCTACAACATCAGCATCACCAGCATGCTCGAAGCCGATCCGGTCTCCATGCGCACCGCCGTCGAAACGCTCCTCTCCCAGAGCATCGAGGCCATGGTCCTCATCGCCGCCCACCGCGGCGCCCTCGACGCGATTCAGGGGTTCGACCTCGGGGTGCCGCTCGTCGCCGTCGACAGCAGTGCCAGGCCCGGCTTCCACAGCGTCTCAATCGACCAGTTTCATGGGGCTCGCCTCGCCACCGATCACCTCATCGCGCTCGGCCACACCGACATCGTGCACCTCGCCGGGCCGGAACACTCGATGGATGCCGCCGAACGCACCCGCGGATGGCGTGCAGCACTCGACGGGGCCGGGCTGCTCGCGCGGGCACCCCTCGTCGGCGACTGGTCGCCGGGCAGCGGCCACCGGCTCGGACTCGAACTCGCCGACACTGGCGGCTTCACCGCAGTCTTCAGCGGCAACGACCAGATGGCGCTCGGCCTGATGTTCGCGCTGCGGGAGCGTGGCATCCGGGTTCCAGAGGATGTGAGCATTGTGGGCTTCGACGACATCCCAGAGGCGGCGTTCTTCACGCCGCCACTCACGACCGTGCACCAAGATTTCGCGGGCCTCGGCAGCGACATTATGGCCGCGTTGCTCGAGCTGCTCGACGACAGTGAGGGTGAGCCGGATGCCGTCGCGCACGCCGTGCCGACCCTCGTGACGCGCGGCTCGACGGCAGCGCCGAAGTAGTCCGCACACACGGAGGAGTCCGCACACACGAACGCCGGCCGCCCGCAGTGCGGGCGACCGGCGTCATCGCGCGGGGTAACGCCTACTTTTCGGGCGTGCCTGCCGGACCGGCTGTGCTGTCGGCCTTCGTGGCCTCAGCCTTGGCCTCTTCGACCCGGATCGACTCAGTGAGCACCGATGCCTTGTTGGCGCGACGCCCGCCTGAGCGACGCTTGTTGAAGACGTCGAAGGCGACCGCGAGCAGCAACACCATGCCCTTGATGAACTGCTGGTAGTCGGTCGTGACGCCGAGCAGGGACATGCCGTTGTTGAGCACACCCATGATCAGGCCACCAATGATCGCCCCGACGACGGTGCCAACGCCGCCGGTAACCGCCGCTCCGCCGATGAAGGAGGCGGCGATCGCGTCGAGCTCGAACAGGTTGCCGGCACCCGGCCCAGCCGAGTTGAGTCGGCCAGTGAAGACGATCCCGGCGAGTGCCGCGAGCACGCCCATGTTGACGAAGAGGTAGAAGTCGACCTTCTGCGTTTTGATGCCCGAAAGCTGGGCCGCGTGAAGATTGCCACCGCGGGCGTAGATATGACGGCCGAAGACGCTGCGGTTCATCACCGAGGTGTAGACGACGACGAGGATGCCGAGCACGATGAGCACGATCGGAGTGCCGCGCGAGCCTGGCGCGATGCCGAGGAGGTACGTCATCCCGACAACGAGTGTCGCCGTGAAGGCGAGCTTCACAATAAACCAGGCGAAGGGTTCGGTCTCAAGACCCGTCTTCGATCGCGCGATACGCGACTTGAGCTGCGAACCGATGAGCATCAGCAGCGCGAGGGCGCCGAGCCCGACCGTGATCCACTCGGCCGGCGACGAGCTCGCCGGGAACAGCCCTGGAAAGAGGTAGCCACCACCGAGCTGGCGGTACTCCGTGGGAAACGGCGTGATCTGGCGGTTGCCAAGCACAATCTGCGTGAGGCCGCGGAAGATGAGCATTCCAGCGAGGGTCACGATAAACGCCGGGATGCCGACGTAGGCCACCCAGAACCCCTGCCACGCGCCGACGATGGCGCCAATGAGGAGCGAGCCGAGGATCGCAAGCCACCATTCCATGCCCCACGACTGGATCATCACGCCCGACATAGCACCGACGAATGCGGCGACCGAGCCGACCGAGAGGTCGATATGCCCCGCAATGATGATCATCACCATCCCGATCGCGAGGATCAGGATGTAGCTGTTCTGCACGATGATGTTCGACACATTGCCCGCCGTGAGCAGGCGCCCGTCCGTGAGGATCTGGAACAGCACCACGATCACGATGAGGGCGAGGAAGATGCCGATCTGGCGGATTCGGCCCGCCAAGAATTCGATGGACTGACTCAGGACACCCATTACTGTTCCTTCTCTTTCGTCATGTATTGCATGAGCGCCTCGGGGGTCGCCTCGGCGACGTCCATCTCTCCCGTGATGTGTCCCTCGGAGAGCGCATAGATGCGATCCGAGATTCCCAGAAGTTCAGGCAATTCGGAGGAGATGACGATGATCGCCTTCCCCTCTGAGGCAAGCTTGTTGATGATGGTGTAGATCTCATACTTAGCGCCGACGTCGATGCCTCGTGTTGGCTCGTCCAGGATGAGCACGTCGGGGTCGGAGAACATCCACTTCGATAGCACGACCTTCTGCTGATTGCCGCCCGAGAGCTTGCCCGTGATCGATTCGACCGAGGGCGCCTTGATGTTCATGCTCTTGCGGTACTCGCCCGCGACGACGTGCTCGCGATTGCCGTCGACCCAGCCGCGCTTCGCGAGTTTGCCGAGGGCGGCGGCGGAGATGTTCCGCTTGATGTCGTCGAGCAGGTTCAGGCCATAGCGCTTCCGGTCCTCGGTCGCGTAGGCGATGCCCGCCTTGATGGCGTCGGACACACTCTTGGTCTTCACCTCGGAGCCGTGCATATACACGCGGCCCGTGATGTGCGAGCCGTACGAGCGACCGAACACACTCATCGCGAGCTCCGTGCGCCCGGCGCCCATGAGCCCCGCGATACCGACAACCTCCCCAGCTCGGGCGTTAATGCTTGCGCCGTGAATGACAACCCGCTCGGTCTCGGTCGGGTGGTGCACCGTCCAGTCTTCGATGCGGAACACCTCCTCGCCGATGTGTGGCGTGCGGTCAGGGTAGCGATGCTCAAGGTCGCGCCCCACCATGCCCCGAATAATGCGGTTTTCCGAAACCTCGTCAGCCCGCATGTCGAGTGTCTCGATCGTGCGGCCATCACGGATGATCGTGACCTTGTCGGCGATCGCCTTGATCTCGTTGAGCTTGTGACTGATGATGATCGACGTGATGCCCTGACCCTTGAGGTGCTTGATGAGGTCGAGCAGGTGTGCGGAGTCCTCATCGTTGAGGGCCGCTGTTGGCTCGTCGAGGATCAGAATCTTTACCTCTTTGGAGAGCGCCTTTGCAATCTCGACGAGCTGCTGCTTGCCGACTCCGATGTCGTTAATGACCGTCGTCGGGTCGTCGCTGAGGCCGACACGCGCGAGAAGTTTGGCCGCCTCAAAATTGGTCTTATCCCAGTCGATGAACCCTCGACGCGAGATCTCATTGCCGAGGAAGATGTTCTCGGCGATCGAGAGGAACGGGCTCAACGCGAGTTCCTGGTGGATGATGACGATGCCGCTTTTTTCGCTGTCGCGGATGTCGCGAAAGCTCACGGTCTCGCCCTCGAAGACGATGTCGCCCTCGTAGGTTCCGTGTGGGTAGACGCCCGAAAGCACCTTCATAAGGGTGGACTTTCCGGCGCCGTTTTCGCCACAGATCGCGTGCACTGCGCCGCGTTCGACGGCCAGGCTCACGTCCTGCAGCGCTTTGACGCCCGGGAACGTCTTGGTGATGCTTTGCATCTCGAGAATGTTGGCGACCATTCCCTGCCTCGCTTCATTGTGTGGTCGATGGGACGGCGGAACGGCCGGATGCGGTGCAGTGTACGCCCGCACCCGGCCGTCCCACCAGTGATGGGGCCCCGCTGGTTACTGCAGGTCTTCAGCGGTGTAGTAGCCGCTGTCGATCAGAACCTCTTCGTAGTTGTCGGCCGTAACAATGGTCGACTCGAGGAGGTATGAGGGAACAACCTTGACGCCGTTGTCGTACGTCTCGGTGTCGTTAACCTCTGGCTCCTCCCCATTGAGCACAGCGTCAACCATCTCGACGGCCTGCTCGCCCAGGAGGCGGGTGTCCTTGAAGATGGTCGCGTACTGCTCGCCCGCGATGATCGACTTCACCGAACCGACCTCGGCATCCTGGCCCGTGATGATGGGCAGGTCGCTCGCCGAGTAGCCACCCGACGTGAGGGCGGAGATGATGCCGATCGACAGGCCGTCATACGGGGAGAGCACACCGTCGAGCTGCGTGCTGCCGATGACGGTGAGCAGGTTCTCCATGCGCTCCTGCGCCGTCTCGGGCAGCCAGCGAAGGATCGCCGCCTGCTCGAAGTCGGTCTGACCCGAGGGGACGACGAGTACGCCGCTGTCCATGTAGGGCTGGAGGGTGTCAATCGCGCCATCCCAGAAGAAGTTGGCGTTGTTGTCATCCGGGCTGCCCGCGAAGAGCTCGATGTTAAACGGACCAGTAGCACCGAGGTCTTCACCAGCCGCATCGACGATGCCGAGGCCCTGGAGCAGCGATGTTGCCTGCTGCACGCCGACCTCGTAGTTGTCGAAGGTCGTGTAGTAGTCGACATTCTCCGAACCATTGATGAGGCGGTCATACGCAATGACCGGGATGTCGTTGTCGGCAGCCTGCTGCAGCACCTCTGTGAGGGTCGTGCCGTCGATCGAGGCGATGATGAGCGCCTGGGCGCCGCTCGTGATCATGTTCTCAATCTGCGACAGTTGCGTGGGGATGTCGTCATTGGCGAACTGGAGGTCGACCTGGTAGCCGAGCTCCTCGAGCGAGGACTGCACGTTCTCGCCGTCGGCGATCCATCGCTCCGACTGCTGCGTCGGCATCGAGACGCCGACGAGGGCGCCTTCGGTGTCGCCGTCGCCGCCACCGGTTGTACGGTCACCTGAACAGCCCGCGAGGGCCAGGATCAGTGCACTCGCGGCAGCGATGCCGGCGAGTTGCTTCCTTATCTTCACTGTGGTTCCTTTCGTTGTGGTTTGGGACTTCTTCGTCACAGGGATCCTTGGGTGCGGTTATAGCCCTTGGGCGAGCCGGTAGTAGGCGGCGTTCCAGCGCACTTCGCGCTGGAAGTCGCGGAGCGTCGTGTCGTCGTCGATCGTGAGCAGCTCGACGCCAGCGATGTCCGCGAAATCGCGGAAGACCTCGATGCCGACCGCCGTCGTCATGACGGTGTGGTGGGCTGCGCCGGCGGAGAGCCACGCTGCAGCAGAGGTCGCGAAGTCCGGCGCCGGCTTCCACAGCGCGTGGCCGACGGGAAGCTTGGGCATCGGCTCATCGAGCGGCACGTTTTCGACGACGTTCGCCACGAGGCGGAACCGGTCGCGCATGTCGCTCATCGCGACGACGAGGGCGGGGCCAGGGTCGGCGGTGAAGACGAGCCGCACGGGATCTTCTTTGCCACCGATGCCGAGGGGATGCACCTCGAGGGTGGGCTTCGAGGTCGTGAGCGACGGGCTCACCTCGAGCATGTGGGCGCCGAGGATCTTCTCGTCGCCCGGCGTGAGGTGGTAGGTGTAGTCCTCCATGAGACTCGCGCCGCCCGGCAGGCCTGCGCCCATCACGTTGGCGGTACGCACGAGGATCGCGGTCTTCCAGTCGCCCTCGGCGCCAAAACCGTAGCCATCGGCCATGAGCCGCTGCACCGCGAGGCCTGGCAGTTGCCGCAGCGCACCGAGGTCTTCAAAGCTGGTCGTGAAGGCGCCGAAGCCACCATTCTCGAGGAACGAGCGCAGGCCGAGCTCGACCGCCGCACCGTAGCGCAGCGACTCGTGGCGGTCACCGCCGCGACGCAGTTCGGATGCCACGTCGTAGAGCTCGTCGTACTCCGCCACAAGCGCATCGATGCTCTCGTCGCTCACGGCGTGCACCGCGTCGGCGAGCTCGTTGACGCCCCAGGTGTTGACCTGCACGCCGAAGCGCAGCTCGGCCTCGGTCTTGTCGCCCTCCGTGACGGCGACGTAGCGCATGTTGTCGCCGAAGCGGGCGAGCTTCAGCGTGTGGGTCGCAGCCCAGCCCGCCGCTGCTCGCTGCCAGGTGCCGACCTGCGCCGTGACATCCGTGTTGCTGACGTGGCCGACGACCGTCTTGCGCGCGACGCCGAGTCGGGTCTGGATGTAGCCGAACTCGCGGTCGCCGTGGGCGGCCTGATTGAGGTTCATGAAGTCGAAGTCAATGTCAGCCCAGGGCAGCTCGACGTTGGCCTGCGTGTGCAGGTGCAGCAGCGGCTTGCGCAGCGCGTCGAGCCCGGCGATCCACATCTTGGCCGGGCTGAAGGTGTGCATCCAGGCGATGACGCCGATCACGTTGTCGGCCGCGTTGACCTCGAGCGCGAGGCGACGGATCGACTCGCTCTCCTTCAACACCGGCTTCCACACGATCTTGACGGGCACATCGGATGCCTCGCCGAGCGTCTCAGCGATCGCGCGCGACTGCTCGGCCACCTGCTGCAGCGTCTCCTCGCCGTAGAGGTTCTGGCTGCCGGTGACGAACCACACTTCGTAGTGGTCGAGCGACGTGACGAGCTTTGGCACTAGATGGCTCCTTCAGGCTGCTGGCCGTAGACGTTCTGATAGCGGGTGAAGAGAGCGTCGATCGACTCCTGCGGGATGGGGATGAGCTCCCCCGCCTGCCGGGCGATGTGCACCGTGCGCGCGACATCCTCGACCATGACGGCCGCCTTGACGGCGTCGCGGGCGTGCTTGCCGATCGTGAAGGGGCCGTGGTTTTGCATGAGCACGGCCCGTGAGCGGTGGCCCTTGAGCGTCGCGACGATGCCGCGGCCGATCGAGTCGTCACCGATGATCGCGAAGGGGCCGACGGGGATCTCGCCGCCGAATTCGTCGGCCATCGCCGTGATGACGCACGGGATCGACTCGCCGCGGGCCGCCCACGCGGTCGCATACGTCGAGTGCGTGTGCACGACGCCACCGACCTCCGGCATGTTCCGGTAGACGTAGGCGTGTGCCGCCGTGTCGCTCGAGGGGCTGCGGTCGCTCCCGGGGGTCCCGTGGATGACGGAGCCGTCAAGGTCGCAGAGAATCATGTTCTCGGGGCTGAGCTCGTCGTAGTCGACGCCGCTCGGCTTGATCACGAAGAGGTCGGCGCCCGGCACCCGCCCGCTGACATTGCCGCCCGTCCACACCACGAGGTCGTAGCGTGTGAGCTCGGCGTGGAGGGATGCGACATCCGCGCGCACCGCGTCGATGGCCGCCTGAATCTCGGCGCTGAAGGCACTCATACGCGCACCTCCCGCTCTGCGGCATCGACTGCCGGGATCGTCGTCGCCTCGCCGCCGAGCACCTCACGGCGACGCGCCTTGAGCCGCTTCATAACGTCGTTGGCGCCGCGCCCGAAATAGTCGTGCAGCCGCTGGTATTCGGCATAGAGCGCGTCGTAGGCGTCGGCCGCCTCAGCGTTCGGCGTGTACACCGCCCGGTTGAGCTTGCCCATCGCGGTGCCTGCCTCACGGATGTCCGCGTAGGCCCCCGCGGCGACCGCGGCGTGGATCGCCGAACCGAGCGCCGGGCCCTGCTCGCTCGCAATCGTCGAAATCGGCAGGCGCAGGATGTCGCTGTAGGTCTGCATGAGGAACGGGTTGCGCAGCAGGCCACCCGCGACGATGAACTCCGTCACTGGCACGCCGCTCGCGTTGAAGGTTTCGATGATCGTGCGGGTGCCAAACGCGGTCGCCTCGAAGAGCGCGCGGTAGATCTCCTCCGTGCGCGTCGTCAGCGTCATGCCGAGCACGGTGCCGGAGAGATTCGTGTCGACGAGCACCGAGCGGTTGCCGTTGTGCCAGTCGAGCGCGATGAGCCCATGACCGCCGACCGGCTGGTCCTTCACGAGATCCGTGAGGTACTCGTGGATGCTCTGGCCGGCCCGCGCCGCCGCCTCCGTGTAGCGTGCGGGCACCTGGTTCTTCACGTACCAGGCGAAAATGTCGCCGACGCCCGACTGTCCGGCCTCGTAGCCGTAGAGACCCGAGACGATGCCGCCGTCGACGACGCCGCACATGCCT
Source organism: Homoserinimonas flava (assembly GCF_054969005.1). Taxonomy (NCBI): domain Bacteria; kingdom Bacillati; phylum Actinomycetota; class Actinomycetes; order Micrococcales; family Microbacteriaceae; genus Homoserinimonas; species Homoserinimonas flava. The sequence continues at coordinate 55,908 of NZ_JBUEQS010000001.1, read as the reverse complement.
GGAACCTCGGCGAGGACATCCGAGTTCATGACGTGGCAGGTGCTCGTGCCCATGATGGCGACCATCTGGCCCGGCTCGACCGCCTGTGCTGCGGGGGCCGTCACGTGCGCGTCGACATTGCCGACCGCGACCGCGATGCCCTCTGGAAGGCCCGTCCAGGCGGCTGCCTCGGGCGAGAGCGTTCCAGCGGCGTCGCCGAGCTGGCCGATCTCGTGCGCGACCTTCTCGTCGGCGAAGCCGGCGAAGCCGGGGTTGAGCGCGGCAAGGAACTCGCGGCTCGGGTAAGCGCCATCCTGCAGGATGCCCTTGTAGCCGGCCGTGCAGGCGTTGCGCACATAGCGCCCGGTGAGCTGCCAGACAATCCAGTCAGCGGCCTCAACCCAGTGGTCCATCCGCTCATAGAGCTCGGCGTCTTCTTCGAGCAACTGGAGCCCCTTGGCAAACTCCCACTCGCTCGAGATGAACCCGCCGTAGCGCGGCAGCCATGACTCGTTCCGGTCGGCGGCGAGGGCGTTGATGCGGTCGGCTTGGCCCTGCGCCGCATGATGCTTCCACAGTTTCACGTAGGCGTGCGGGCGGCCCTCGAACCCGGCAACCTCGTTGAGCGGGGTTCCGTCGGCGAGCACCGGCATGGGAGTCGATGCCGTGAAGTCGGTGCCGATGCCAATGACGGATGCCGGGTCAATGCCCGCCGTCGCGACGGCCTCGGGGATGGCGGTCGAGAGCACGGCGACATAGTCGGCTGGCACCTGGAGCGCCCACTCGGGCGGCAGCGTGGCACCCGTGGCCGCAAGGGTCGTGTCCATTACCGCGTGCGGGTAGTCGAGCGTAGCTGAGGCGAGCTCGGCGCCGTCGGAGACCCGCACGACGACCGCTCGGCCGCTCAGGGTGCCGAAGTCGACGCCGATGACGTGGCGATCGACGGTTGGCTCGGGCACACTCACCGCGGCGACTCCTTCGTCAGCTCTTGCTCGGTCGGTTCAGGGATGGTGCAGATTGCCACTCCGCGACCTCGCGATCACGGCGCTGTGTGACAGAAATGTGACCGCTCGTGTGACCGTTCACAATTTAGAGGCAATGCTAACCCTATTCGGGGAATCTGTGTCAAGCCTTGAGCAAATCGTGACAACCGCGAAGCATCAAACCCTCGGGTCGGCTGTCGATGACCGCAACACGAGTTGCGGCGCCACCTGCTCATGATTCGCGTCAGACGAGCCCGTGATCTCATCAAGCAAGATTGCGAGCGACCGCCGACCGATCTCAGGAAAGTCCTGCCGCACGGTCGTGAGCGGCGGCCAAAAATGTGCCGCATCCGGAATATCGTCAAACCCCACGATGCTCACATCGAGCGGCACCCGCACGCCAGCGCCGTGCAGTGCGTGCACCAGGCCGAGCGCCATTTGGTCGTTCGCGCAGAATACGGCGGTGAAATCCGGATGCCGCAGCAACTCCCTCCCCGCATGAAACCCAAAGTCTGCCGTCCAGTCGCCGAGGATCGGCGGCCTCGTTGACAGGTCGGCCTCGTTGATCTCCTGCAAAAACCCGCGCATGCGGGCATCCGCCTCGATCCAGTCCTGCGGCCCCGCGAGGTGCTCGATCTCACGGTGCCCAAGATCGATGAGGTGTCGCGTCGCGAGGCGCGCACCGGCAACCTGGTCGACCGACATGCTGTGACTCGAGTCGCGCTGCGTGGAATCGAGTGTCACGAAGGGGATCGTGAGGCTCATGTCGGCGATGGCATCAAACACGCTCACGTGGGGCGCGACGATGACGATCGCCTCGACGGCCTGTTGGCGCAAAAAATAGAGTCCGTCACGGATCGACTCGTAGTCGGCGGCCGTGTTCGTGATCATGACGCGGTAGCCGGACTGCCGAGCGGCGACCTCGATCGCGTGCACGCTCGTCGTTGGCCCATAGTGCGCGGTCTCTCCCGACAGCACGCCGATGGTGCGACTGCGGTTGGTGACGAGTGCCCTCGCCGCCTGATTCGGCTGATAACCCAACTGCTCGATGACCTCGAGCACGCGCTCCTTGGTGCTCTGGCGGATGTTGGGAGAATCGTTGAGCACGCGAGACACGGTTTGGTACGACACCCCGGCGAGCCGCGCGACATCTCGGATGTTCGGCGCGCGAACCTTCTCTGGTTCCATGGTCTCCGGGCCTGTCGTGATGTGTACGTTCACATTCTGCGTGACGCCCTCCATTATGCACGCGTCCGGAGCGGCTCCTACAGGCGGTCGAGCGCCTCAGTGATGTCGGCGAGCAGGTCGTCGATGCCTTCGATGCCGACCGACAGCCGCAGCACATTCTCTGGCACAGCAAGCTCGGTGCCCTTCACGGAAGCGTGCGTCATCTCGGTCGGGTAGCAGATGAGCGACTCGATGCCACCGAGCGATTCTGCGAGCTGAAAGACGCTCGTGCTCTCGGCAACCGTTCTCGCCGCCGCCTCGCCACCCCGAAGCGCAATCGAGAGCATCCCGCCAAAGTCGGTCATCTGTCGCTTCGCGATCTCGTGACCCTGGTGCGACGCGAGACCCGGGTAGTAGACGCGCTCAAGGGCGGGGTGGTGCTCGAGCGTCGCGGCGATCGTGTGCGCGTTCGACGAGTGCCGGTCCATGCGCACCGCGAGCGTCTTGATGCCGCGCACCGTGAGCCATGCCTCCATGGGCGACGACACGGCGCCGACGCCGAACTGGAGAAAGGCGACCTGCTCGGCGAGTTCGTCGTCGTTGAGGATGACGGCGCCACCAAGCACATCGGAGTGCCCGCCGAGATATTTCGTCGTCGAGTGCACGACGACATCGGCGCCGAGCGCGAGCGGCTGCTGCAGGTACGGGGTGGCAAAGGTGTTATCGACGACGACGACCGCCCCGGCCTCGTGCCCGATCTCGGCGAGCGCGGCGATGTCGGTGATCTTCATGAGCGGGTTGCTCGGGGTTTCGAGCCACAGCACGCGGGTCTCGCCGGGCCGGATGGCCGCGCGCACAGCGTCGACATCGCTCATTTCGACGGTGGACAGCCCGACACCCCACGGCACGTGCAGGCGGTTGACGAGCCGATGGGTGCCGCCGTAGACGTCGTTGCCCATGAGCACGTGGTCGCCGGGCTTCAGGATGGCGCGGAGGAGCGAATCCTCTGCTGCGAGTCCAGACGCAAAACTGTAGGCGTGCGCACCGCCTTCGAGCGAGGCGAGGAGGGTCTGCAGCGAGTCGCGCGTCGGATTGCCGCCACGGGCGTATTCGTAGCCATTGCGGAATCCGCCGATGCCGTCTTGCACAAACGTCGATGACAGGTAGATGGGCTGCACGACGGCGCCCGTCGTGGGGTCGAACTCCTGGCCGGCGTGGATTGCCCTGGTGCTGAAGTCGCTCATTGGTGGTTCCTTACTTGCTGGGGTGCGCTACTTGGCGAGGTGCGCGAGCACGTCGCGCGGGCTCACGAGGCCGACGGGCTTGCCCGCGTCGAGCACGAGCAGCGTGTCGGACATCGCCAAGCGCTGGCTGACGTCGTCGATGGTTTCGGATGCTCCGACGAGGCCGAATGGCTCGCCCATGACCTCGGTCACTGGCGCATCGAGTGAGGTGTGTCCGTTCGCGACGGCCTCGGCGAGCGCGGCAGCAGACACGCGGCCTGCGACCTCACCGAGCACGACGGGTGGGGCGGCGGCGAGCACTGGCACCGCGGCAAGTCCGCTTTCGGCGAGCAGTCGCACCGCGTCGCGCACGGCGTGGTCGGTGCGCACGTGCGGCAGCGCTTCTGGCGCTGTCGCGACGACCTCGCCGAACGTGGTGCCCGGCGTGGCCGATGCCATGAAGCCGTGGCTGCGCATCCAGCTGTCGGAGAACGTCTTGCCGAGGTAGCCGCGCCCGCCGTCGGGCAGGAGCACGACGACGACATCGTCTGGTCCGAGTTCGCGGGCCGCGGCGAGCGCCGACACGACGGCCATGCCGCTTGAGCCACCGACGAGCAGTCCCTCTTCGAGCGCGAGGCGTCGCGTCATGTCGAAGGCTTCAGCATCCGTCACCATGATGATGTCGTCGACCACGGTGGGGTCATACGCGCTTGGCCAAAAGTCTTCGCCCACGCCCTCGATGAGGTAGGGGCGACCGGTGCCACCCGAGTACACGGAGCCTTCGGGGTCGGAGCCGATGATGCGCACGGCGCCGTCAGAGACCTCTTTGAGGTACTTGCCGGTGCCGCTGATGGTGCCGCCGGTGCCGACACCCGCGACGAAGACTGTGAGGCGGCCGTCGGTGTCGCGCCAAATCTCTGGCCCGGTCGACTCGTAGTGGCTCAGCGGACCATTGGGGTTCGCGTACTGGTTTGGCTTGAAGGCACCGGGAATCTCGCGAGCGAGCCGGTCAGACACCGAGTAGTACGACTCTGGGCTGTCTGGCGCAACACTGGTGGGTGTGACGACGACTTCGGCGCCATAGGCCCGCAGCACGTTGCGCTTGTCTTCGCTCACCTTGTCTGGGCAGACGAACACGCAGCGATACCCACGCTGCTGGGCGACGAGCGCGAGCCCCACCCCCGTGTTGCCCGAGGTCGGCTCGACGATGGTGCCGCCGGGCTTCAGGTCACCGGAGCGTTCTGCCGCATCGACGATCTTCGCCGCGATGCGGTCTTTCGACGAGCCGCCGGGGTTGAGGTATTCGACCTTGACGAGCACGGTCGCCGAGATTCCCTCCGTGACCGAGTTGAGTTTGACGAGGGGCGTGTTTCCGACCAGATCGAGGACGGTGTTTGCGTACTTCATGGTCGGGCCAATCTACCAGCGGCCGTCTCCGTGTTACCGGCGCGGAATAATGGATGCGCATTCATGTTTTCCTTAGGGAGGCCTCAGTAGGCTCGACCCTGCGCACCCTTGCCGACGAACCGACAGGACCAACAGCCCGTGCCACCACGCGACCAGAACACTCCCGACGAACCTATTGTGCCCCCGGGCGCGAAGAAGCTCACCGTCAAGCAGGAGCGTGAGCAGCGTCGGCTCGCCAAAGTCGAAGCCTTCAAGAAGCAGCAGGCCAAAGCAAAGCGCAATCGCATCATTGCGATCACGCTGAGCTCGGTCGCAGCCCTCGCCGTTGTCGCTGTCATTGTGGCGATCGTCGTGACGAGCGCTCAGCCGCAGCGTGACCCCGACGATATCGACATCGCGGACGTCGAGACCTGGTCGGACATCGACTACTCCCACGTCGAGACCACGGTCGACTACGAGGGCACCTACGGCATGAATCCTCCCGCCGGCGGCAGCCACAATCAGACCTGGCTGAACTGCGGCATCTACGAGGAGGAGCAGGTTGCCGAGCACGCGGTGCACTCGCTCGAGCACGGCGCGCTCTGGATCACCTACGACCCGGCAATCGTGACTGGCGACGATCTCGACACGCTCCGCGACGCGATGCCGAGCAGCTACATCATCCTCTCCCCGATCGCTGACCTCGACGCTCCCGTCGTCGCCTCCGGCTGGGGCACCCAGGTGAAGCTCGATGGCGTCGACGACGAGCGCCTCGGCGACTTCATCGAGAAGTACTGGCAGTCGAGCGATGTGCCCGAGGCTGGCGCGAGCTGCAGTGGAGCGCTGGATGGCCCAGGCAAGCTATCCTGATTCCGTCGCGCCGACTGAGACTCGGCGCTCGCACCTTTCGACGCGACTCATCGTCGCGCTCATCCTCGGCGGGGCTCTGCTGGTCGCGGTGGCATTCGGCATCGGCCGCGTGACCGTGCCGACGGCAGAGAGCACGCCGTCGACGACGAGCGCCGAGGCGGGGTTCGCCCGCGACATGCAGACTCACCACCTGCAGGCCGTCGAGATGTCGCTCATCATCCGCGATCTCACCGACGATGAGGAGGTTCGCCTGCTCGCCTACGACATCGCCACCGCACAGCAGCAGCAGGCCGGCCAGATGTTCGCCTGGCTTGAGGTGTGGGGCCTGCCGCAGGCCGCGGCAGAGCCGTCGATGACCTGGATGACCCGGCCAACCCTCGACGGGGCCAGTCACGAGCACGACGAGGGTGACGGTGAATCGTCCCACGTTCCTGGCGACCCCATGCCGGGGCTCGCGACGAGCGAGCAGCTCACCACGCTCAAGTCCCTCGAGGGCGTTGAGGGCGAGGCCTACTTTCTCGAGCTCATGATCGCCCACCACATTGGCGGCGTCGAAATGGCCGAGGCCATCCTCGACCGCAGCGAAAACGGCGTGGTCACGAAGCTCGCTGGCGGCATGGTCACGGTGCAGGAGAAAGAGATTGATCTCATGACCGAGATGCTCGAGGAGCGCAGCTAGCGAGCGATTACGGATGCTCCGGCGCCGCGACCTGGCGCTGGAACAGGCTCGCGTACACCCCGTCGAGGGCGATGAGCTCGTCGTGCCGCCCCTGCTCAACCACGCGGCCGCCGTCAAGCACAAAGATGACGTCGGCCCCGACGACGGTCGAGAGGCGGTGGGCAATCGCTACCGTCGTGCGGCCCCTGGCCGCCTCGTCAAGGGCGGACTGCACAATGGCCTCCGACACGCTGTCGAGCGCGCTCGTCGCCTCGTCGAGGATGAGCACGGCGGGGTCTTTCAGCAGCACCCGCGCTATGGCGACCCGCTGCTTCTCGCCACCGCTGAGCCGATAGCCGCGTTCGCCGACGACGGTGGAGTAGCCGTCGGGAAACGACACGATCGTGTCGTGGATGTTCGCCTTGCGGGCGGCCGCTTCGAGCTCGTCGTCGGAGGCATCCGGTCGCGCGTAGCGCAGGTTCTCGGCGATCGTCGCGTGAAAGAGATATGTCTCTTGGCTCACGATGCCGATATTGCGCATGAGGTCTTCGTGATCGAGCTCGCGCACGTCGGCACCCGCGAAGCGCACGGTGCCTGACGTGGCCTCATGCAGCCGCGGGATGAGGTACGACACGGTCGTCTTGCCCGCGCCGGAGGGCCCGACGAATGCCGCGTACTGGCCGGGCGCTATCGAGAACGAGACGTCTTTGAGCGTCGCCGGTGAGGTGTCGGGGGCGTCGGGGTAGCGGAAGACCACATCGTCGAACTCGATGCGACCGAGCTCCTCCCCCGAGACGGGCCGGGCGTCGGGGCGATCGGTGATGGCCGGCGTGAGGTCGAGGTACTCGAAAATGCGCGCGAACAGGGCCGAGGAGGTTTGCAGGTCGAGCGCGACACGCATGAGGCCCATGAGCGGCCAGATGAGCCGAGCCTGCACCGTCGTGAACGCGACGATCGTGCCGGCGGTGACGTCACCGACATCGCCGATGATGAGCCACGCTGCCACGAGATAGATGATCGCGGGGATGATCGAGAGAAACACCTGCACGGTGGCGAAGAACCACTGCCCACTCATGGTCTGCCGCACCTGGAGGTCGACCTGCCGGTGATTCTCGGCCGTATACCGACCGACCTCGCCCCCCTGCTGGGTGAAGCTCTTCGCGAGCAGGATGCCGCTGACGCTGAGCGACTCCTGCGTGATCGCGGTCAGATTGCTCAACGACTCCTGGGTCTCGCCAGCAATGCGAGCGCGCACGACCCCGATGCGGCGCTGAGCGACGACGAGGAGCGGCATGAGGATGACGGCGACAATCGTCATCTGCCAGCTCAGGAGGAGCATGGCGACGAAGGCGGCGATCACGGTGACCGTATTGCCGATGACACTCGAGACGGTATTGCTGAGCACTCCGGCAACGCCGCCGACATCATTCTGCAGACGGGACTGGATGACGCCCGTCTTGGTGCGGGTGAAGAACGCGAGTTCCATGCGCTGCAGGTGGTCGAAGAGGCGAATGCGCAGCTCCCCCATCACCCTGTTGCCGACGGATGCTGTGAGCCACGTCTGCCACACTCCGAGCGCCGCAGAGGCCACCCACAGGGCGATCATGATGAGCACGAGCTCGACGAGCACCGGCACATCCGGCGTGCCGCTCTCGGGAAAGAGACCCCGGTCGAACGCCTGCTGGGTGAGCAACGGCGGGATGACGCTGATGCCAGCGCCGATGAGCACGAGGGTGATGGTGAGCGTGAGGGTGCGGCGGTGGGGGGCGAAGAGCCCGCCGATGCGCCGCAGGAGATCTGGCACCTGGGGTGCTTCAGCGTTTGCGCGCCGCTGCGCCTCAGCATCGGCACTCGAAATACGGGTGCGCTGCTTTCCGTATCTGCCGGTTTGCCCGTGCCCGTGCCCGCTCGCGCTCATCACCTCACCCTAACGACGGGTGGGGCGCCCATATTCCGGATGCCCGGCTACCCCTTCGTCGATCCGGCAAGCAGCCCGCGCACGAAGTAGCGCTGCAGGCTGAAGAACACGATGAGCGGCACGATCAGCGACACGAACGCTGCCGCCGTGAGTCGTTGCCACTCCTGACCTCGGCTGCCGGTGAGTTCGGCGAGGCGCTGGGTCAGCGGTGCGACATCCGCTGTGCCGCCGGAGAAGATCAGGGCGACGAGCAGGTCGTTCCACACCCACAAGAACTGGAAGATCGCGAATGATGCGATCGCGGGCATCGCGAGCGGGATCACGATGCGGTAGAAGATCTGCCCGTGCGTCGCGCCGTCGACCCTCGCCGCTTCGATGAGTTCGCGCGGAATCTCGGAGATGAAGTTGTGGAGCAAGAAGATCGCGAGCGGCAGGGCGAAGATCGTGTGGGCGATCCAGACCGGCGCATACGTCGTGTCGGGAATGAGGGGGATGATGTCGTGCAGCTGTCGCTGCGCCGGCAGGAGAAACGCCGAGAACAGCTGCAGGAGCGGGATGAGTGCCATCTGCAGCGGCACGACCTGGAGGGCGAAGATGAGCACGAACAGGGCGCTGCTGCCCTTGAACTTGATCCACGCGAATGCGTAGGCGGCCATGGTCGCGAGCACGAGCGGGAAGATGGTCGCGGGGATTGTGATCGCCAAAGAGTTGACGAAGTACTGCCCGAGCTGCGGCGACGACGACGAGGGCGAAAGCAGCACCTCGGCGTAGTTATCGAGGGTGAATCCCGTGTTCTCGAAGATCGTCCACCATCCGGTGGTCTTGATCTCCTCCTCCGGACGGAACGACGAGACAAACAGACCGAAGGTCGGCATCGTCCACAGCACGGCGATGACGAGCGCCGCGATCGTCGCGGTGCGGGAGGTGAGCCGGCGCTTGACGCGCTTCGTCTTTGGCTCTTCGGTTGGCGCGACACCCACTGGCATCGGAGGGGTGGTCGAAGTCATCGGATCTCCCTCTGCTGGCGCAGGACGCGCACGTTGTAGATGACGATGGGCAGCACCATGATGAAGAGCACGACGGCGAGCGCCGCACCCCGGCCCGCTTCGCCCGCACGGAACGCCTGCGTATACATCTCGTTGGCGACGACGCTGGTCTCGTAGTTGCCCGCGGTCATCGTCCTGACGATGTCGAAGACTTTGAGCGTCGCGATCGAAATCGTTGTCACCACGACGACGAGCGAACCCCGGATGCCCGGGATGGTGACATTAACGAATCGCTGCCAGGGGCTGGTGCCGTCGAGTTGGGCCGCTTCGATCTGCTCGGTCGGCACGCCCTTGATCGAGGCCGAGAGCACGACCATCGCAAATCCGGTCTGGATCCAGATCATGACGAGGATAAGAAAGAGGGTGTTCCACGGTGGTTCTTGCAGCCATCGCACTGGTTCGGCCCCGAACCAGGTCACGACGGCATTGAGCAGACCGATCTGCTCATTGCCCGGGCCCCGATACTCATAGATGAAGCGCCAGATGATGCCGGCACCCACGAACGAGATCGCCATGGGCATAAACACGAGGGCCTTGAAGACCCGCTCCCCGCGCGACTTGTCGATGAACACGGCATAGGCGAGACCGACAGCCGTCGAGACGAGCGGCACGAGGAACACCCAGATGAAGGTGTTCCGCAGCGAGATGAGTCCGGCCGGCTGGGTGAACGCCCAGACGAAGTTGTCGAAGCCGATGATGTCACCGGCGTTGTTCGCAAACGCCAGGATTGTCGTCCGCACCGCCGGGTACACGAGCCCGACTGCGAGCAGCAGGATCGCTGGGGCGAGAAACAACACCAGCTGCCAATAGTCGCGACCGCGGCGTGGCGCGCGATCGATGAGAAAGAGGATGAGCCCCACCACCACCGCAAAGAGCGAGAGTGCGAGAATCACCTGCACGATCTTGCCGATAAGGTCAGCTGTCGTCATCGACGGACCCCGTTCTATTCGAGTCGAATCTCAGGAGGCTGAGAGGCCGCCCGTCAGACGGACGGCCCCTCAGTGCGTTCACTCGCTCAGCTGGAGGGCCAGCTGGCTTCGATGTTGTCGACCGTGGTCTGCGAGTCCTGGCCACCGATCCACGCGACAATGCCCTTAAAGAACGAGTCCGACCCGACAGCCCCTGGCATGAGGTCCGAGGCGTCGAAGCGGTAGGTCGTGTTCGGGTCCTGCAGCGTTTCGATGACCGAGACGAGCAGATCGCTCGACGCGTTCTCAGGGTCCACGCCAGTGTTGGCACTCACGGTGCCACCGAGGGAGACGCGGATGTTCGCCCACTCGGCACTCGACAGGAACCGCTGCACGGCGTCGACCTCTTCTGCCTCGCGGAACGCGCCGACGATCTCGCCGCCGCCGGTGACCGCTGCGGCATCCGCCTCAGTGCCCGGCATCACGAACGCCCACACGTCGCCATCTTCTGCGACGGTCGTGCCTTCTGGCCAGATGCCCTCATAGAACGAGGCCTGGTGGTGCATGGCGCACTGGTCTTCGAGCACGGGCCAACCGCCCTCGTGGAACGTGATGTCGAGGATCGACCGCACGTCGCCGTAGCCGCCGTTGACGTAGTCCTCGTTCTTGAGGATCTCACCGGCCGCGTCGAATGCCTCGACGATGGCTGGGTCATTGAAGGGGATCTCGTGCTCTACCCACTGGTCGTAGACCTCTGGACCGCTCAAGCGAAGCACGTAGTCCTCAATCCAGTCGGTGCCGGGCCAGCCTGTTGCGGCGTCGGACGAGAACCCGGCACACCACGGCTTCATTGTGCCGTCGGCCGCGATGTCCTCCGTGAGGCTGGTGAGGTCGTCGAGGGTCTCGGGAACCTCCCACCCGTTTTCTTCCCACACACTCGGTGAGTACCAGATGAGGCCCTTGACGCTCGCCATGAGCGGAGCGCCGAGGAAGGTGCCGTCGACTGTGCCGTAGGCCTTCCAGTCTTCCGACCAGTATTCGTCGACGTTGGCCTCCACCTCGGCGGAGGGGGCGACAAGGCTGTCGGCGAAACCGGCGAAGAGCCCCGGCTGCGGGAAGATGCCGAGGTCGGGGGCGTTGTTGCCTTCGACGAGCACCCGAACCTGGGCTTCGAACTCCTGGGTGCCCTGGTACACAATCTCGATGCCGGTGCAGGCAGAGAAATCGGCCCACGATTCCTCCAAGCGCTCGGCCTCGGCTTCGACGATGGTGCCGTAGATGCTGACTTCGCTGCCCTCGAAGGTGCCGTACAGCTCGTAGTCAGAACAATCGTCGGGGCCCTCAGCGGCGATGTCGCCGGTGCAGCCAGCCAAGGCGAGTCCCGCGACGGCGGCGAAGGCGATGGGAGCTGTGACTCTCCGGTGCAGGTGTGATCTCATGTGCTTCCTCCTCGTTGAGGCCGCGGGCCACGTGCTGGCACCCGCGGGCATGGGTGGCCCCTGGTCGGGGGACACTCTCGATCTTGAAGGTACGGCAAGCAGAACCACTCATGCAAGCGTTTGCGCAAGCGAGTAGATGACGACTCCTCCACAGGTGGTCGAGGGTGAATTCTGTGATGAATCTTTGCTCCATGGGTTTACATACCCCCCGTTTGGGTGGTTTTATTTGTGAGCGACCCACTCTCCCCGAAACCGTCTGCATCCCCCGTGCCGACACGGTGGCTCGCGCTTACCCGAATAGGAACGACCATGAAACCCGAATTCATGCGAGTTCGGCGTGCCCTCACGCTCGCGCTCGCAACCCTCCTCGCTGCCGCCGGCATCACAGTGCTCTCACCCGCTGGCGCCGCGCTCGCTCACCACAACACTGTGACCGCTACGGTGTCCTGCGTTGAGTCCGCGTGGACCATCACCTGGACCATCCAGAACTCCGAGGCCGACAAGGCTGAGACGATCACCAGCTCCAGCAACCCGGCGGTCGTGCCGGTCGGCACCGAGATCGCGGCTGGTGGCACGTTCGTCGCGACCGAAACCGTCGCTGCCCCCACCGAACGCACGCTCACCGTCACGGGCAGCTGGCCCTCCAGCAATGTGACGGCAGAGTCGAGCGGCCAGGTCACCCCGTACGCGTTTGCGGGCGAGTGTGCCCCGGCCACTCCAGAAGAGCCGACGGAGCCAGAGGAGCCGACCGAGCCCTCCTATCCCGAGCAGCCTTCGTATCCTGAAGAGCCGGGTGAGCCGATCACGCCAACGGTCGTGATCACGGCCGCACCCTGCGTCTACAGCGGTGACGCAGCACTGGGGAGTGTCTCGACGACGATCTCTGGCATCGCCTCCGGCACGCCATATACGGTCGAGCTGTACTCGGGCCAGACGTCGGTGGCCTACATCAACGACATCGGCACTGGCGATGCCGTGTCGACCTCGTTCCCCGATCTCGCACCGGGCGACTACCAGGCTGAGGTGACCGTGTACGGCAGCGATCCCGTCCTTTCACAGACGGTCACGATCGCCGACTGCACCCCCACCGACCCGGTCGAGCCGGTTGAACCAATTGATCCAGTTGATCCGCCAGTGTCGACCCCGCGTCTCGTCATCACACCAGTCGACTGTTCGAGCGACGTCACCACGCCAACCGTCTCGGTCGGCGTGAGCGGGCTCGACGCCACGCTGTCGTACCAGGTCGTCTTGCTTGACGCCGGCGGAACATCCGTCGCAAGCCAGCCCATCACCGGTGTCGTCAACGACAGCGTGATCTTCGAGAACCTCGCCGCGCCGGCGAGCTACGCCGCGATCCTGCAGGTCGAGCCGGGTGGCACGACCGAGGCGACTTCCGTCGATCTCGCCAACGTCGTGCCCTGTGTCGAGGGTGGCGGCATCCTGCCGACGCTGCCAGACCCCGGAGTCACGCCCACCGTCGATCTCGAGCCCACCAGCGTCACCCCGGCAGCGACAACAACACAGCTGCCAACGCTCGCCCTCACCGGCGCGGGCGACGCCGAGCGGCTTGCCGCCTTCGCCGCGCTGCTCCTCGCAGCAGGCGGTGTGCTCATGACCCTGCGGAGGCGCGGGAGCGTCACCATCACGCAGTAGGGTCAACGCAAAGAACGCCCCCGGTCGATGACCGGGGGCGTTCTTGTGGTTATTGGGGCTGCGCCGGTGGGCGCAGCCCCAATCGACTACTTGAGTTCGACGCTGGCGCCGGCCTCTTCGAGCTGAGCCTTCGCCTTCTCGGCGGTCTCCTTGTTGACGCCCTCGAGGACGTTGGAGGGGACGCCATCGACGACGGCCTTCGCCTCGCCGAGGCCGAGGCTCGTGAGCGCGCGGACCTCCTTGATGACCTGGATCTTCTTGTCGCCAGCCGCGGTAAGGACGACGTCGAACGAGTCCTTCTCCTCGACCTCTTCGGCGGCAGCAGCAGCGCCACCGGCCGCGGCAACCGCGACGGGAGCGGCAGCGGTGACCTCGAAGACCTCTTCGAACTTCTTGACGAAGTCGCTGAGCTCGATGAGCGTGAGCTCCTTGAACGCCTCGATCAGTTCGTCGCTTGAAAGCTTTGCCATTGTTTTTCTCCTTGTTTGAACTTCTATGAACCGCTGTGCAGGCACCTGCGAGGGTGACTAGCTCGCGGACTCCTGCTTGTCGCGCAGCGCGTCGACGGTGCGAACCGCCTGCGCGAGCGGCGCGTTGAACATGTAGGCGGCGCCGAACAGCGAAGCCTTGAAGGCGCCGGCAAGCTTGCCAAGCAGCACCTCCCGCGACTCGAGTTCGGCCAGCTTGGTGACCTCGGCAGCGGTCAGCGGGTTACCGTCGAAGTAACCCCCCTTGATGACCAGCTGAGGGTTTGCCTTGGCGAAGTCGCGCAGGCCCTTCGCGACGGCGACAGGGTCACCGTGCACGAATGCGATCGCAGACGGACCGACAAGCTCATCGTCGAACGACGAAATGCCCGCCTCGTTGGCCGCAATCTTGGTCAGCGTGTTCTTCACCACGGCGTAAGACGCGTTCTCACGGATGTTCGTGCGCAGCTGCTTAAGCTGTGCGACCGTGAGCCCGCGGTACTCGGTGAGCAGTACGGCACTCGAGTTACGGAAGAGTTCCGTAAGCTCGGCGACCGAAGCTTCCTTGTTCGCCATGTGGCTCCTCAAATTTCGTTTGTGCATTGCGCCAGACCGGCGGGCAGCCCGGCAGGTGCCGGGCTCAGCCTCGGGGCGAGTCGCCCCAATCCCACTCACGAAAAAAGCTCCGGCGCAAGCGCACGGAGCTGGAAAACCCGGTTGAACCGGAATCAGACTTCACACACCTGCGCGGGCCCCTGCTCGAGAGCAAGCCTTCGATCTTCACTCACTTGCGTGCGTGACGATAACCAGCGGTCTTTGGCTTCGATAAGGGTATGGCATGCGAGACGAAGTGGCAAATGCACGCTCGTGCTGACGCCGCAGGCAATGGCGTCTGCTCCTATCCGATCGGCGACGCCCGGTGCTTGTGCCCCCTCCACGAGACCACGAGCCCGATCACCCCGAGAAGGGCGACGAGCAACACGATCATCGGCAGGAGCGCGGGGCCGGCGTGACTTTCCTGCGGTTCCTGGCCGCGTTCCAACGCCGACGCGAGATCTTCGAGCGCGAGGGGGCCGGTGACCCCCGTCGTGCCGGCGTCGATCGGCGTGGCCTCGGCATCCGTCACCGCGAACCACGATGCTGTCGACTCATCACACACCAGCACTTCATCGGCAGACAATGTTGCGATAGCGGCCGCGAGCCCCGGTCGCAGGTCGAACTCCGCCAACTCGACCGCGCCGCTGCCGGTATTCACCCACACCGTGGCAACGCCGATGAGGCGTTCGGCAACTGAGACGGGAGCGACCCAGCGGTTCGTGAGCGCGACCGCGGTGTCTCTCGTGACGGGCCCCGTGTCCGAGCCCTCACGTGTGCCCTCGATGAAGCTCGCCCGCCACTCCCGCACGCGCACCACCTCGCCCACCGTCGTCGAGTCATCGAAGTCGATGCCGGATGCGCCGTCAGCGCCAGGCGCGTACAGCGCTGCCAAGCGGGGCACGAGCTGGCGTTCGAAGTAGTCGGCAACCTGGTCTGGCGTTCGCTCGTCAGCGGCGACCGTGGGCGCTGCCGACAGCGCTGCCGAAGCGAACCCGCACAGGAGAAGAAGCGTCAGCACGAGTGGAGCGCGAGCGCGCCTCCAGGCACTGGGCACGTCGGGTCCTTCGCTCGTTCGGGAATCGAACTATTCTCGCACGCGCGCAGTGCTCTAGCACCGCCCCGTCGAGGCGGCAACGACGCCGCCCGCTCAGTTGAAGGCGGGGAGCCGCACCGTGAACGTTGTCGCCCCCGTGGTGCCGTCGGCCGTCACCTGCCCGCCATGCCCATCCACGACCGCCCGCACGATGGCAAGCCCGAGCCCCGTGCTCCCGGCTGTGCGCGACCGCGAACCATCACCGCGGGCGAAGCGTTCGAACAACTGCCCGACGAACTCCTCAGGAATGCCAGGCCCGTCATCCCGCACCGTCACGAGGACCTCGTCGCCCGCAACGACGAGCGCGGTCTGCACGGTCGTCCCGGGCGGGGTGTGGACTCTCGCATTGGCAAGCAGGTTGACGAAGACCTGACGAAGCCGCCCGTCATCACCGATCACCGTGACCGGTTCCTCCGGCAGGTCGAGCTCCCACGTGTGATCTGGTGAGGTGACGCTCGCATCGCCGACCGCCTCGATGAGCATGCGCGATAGGTCGACCTCGCGTCGCTCAAGATCGCGGCCCTCATCGAGGCGTGCGAGCAGCAAGAGGTCTTCGACAAGCGAGGTCATGCGCACCGCCTCCGACTCGACCCTGCCGATCGAGTGCACGACATCGTCGGGAAGACTGTGGCCGGAGCGTCGAGTGAGCTCCGCATAGCCGCGGATCGAGGCGAGGGGTGTGCGCAGCTCGTGACTCGCGTCAGCGACGAAGCGACGCACGCGATTCTCGCTCTGCTGCCTCGCGGCCAGTGCGGATGCGACGTGGTCAAGCATCCGGTTGATGGCAGCACCAACCCGGCCGACCTCGGTTGTGGGGTCTGCGTCAACCGTGTCGACCCGTGCCTCGAGGTCGACATCGCCGCGGTCGAGTCGGAGATCGGTGACGGCTGACGCCGTCGCGGCGACACGGTCGAGCGGCCGGAGCGCGAGCCGCACCACGGCACGCCCGACGAGGGCGGCCACGATGATGACGACCAGGCCGATGGCGACGACCACGACGATGAGCTGCCCGACGGTCTCGTCGATGCTCGTGAGTGGCAGCGCCGTGACGATGAAGACGCCGTCGGTGATGTATTCGCCGGCGGCACGATACCTGCCGAGGTCGCCGCCGAAGTCGACGGTGACGGCCTCACCCGAATCGGGAACGTCGAGCAGCACCGAGGTCTGCGTGTCGTCGAGCAGGGCGATCTGCCCGTTCTCGGTCACGACGCCGGCGCGCGCCGAATCGTCGACGACGACACCGGTGATGGTGAGGGGGCCTTGCACCCCGAACCTCAGCGTCGCGAACCCTTCATCGGGCGGGCTCGGGGTCGGTGCATCACCCCACTCGCCGGTTGACGCGCTCTGCGTTCGCGTGATGGCCGAGTCGAGATCGTCGTCGAGTTGCTCCATGAGCACGCTGCGGAGGGCCAGCACACTCACCAGCCCCACAATGATGCTCGCCGCCGCGAGGAGGGCGACGATGCCGACGACGAGGCGCCGCCGGAGGGTCCACGAGGTCACCCGGGTGCCTTGATCATGTAGCCGACGCCGCGCACCGTGTGGATCATGGGCTCTTCACCGGCGTCGATCTTCTTGCGAAGGTACGAGATGTAGATCTCGACGATGCTGGACCTGCCGCCGAAGTCGTAGCTCCAGACGCGGTCGAGGATCTGCGCCTTGCTCATCACGCGTCGGGGGTTGCGCATGAGAAAGCGGAGCAGCTCGAATTCGGTTGCGGTGAGCTCGATTTCGCGGCCATCGCGTCGCACCTCGTAGCTCATTTCGTCGAGCTCGAGGTCGCCGACGCGGACGACGGGGTCGGCGGTGCTTGGCACGAGCGCGGCCGACCTTCTGATGAGCCCGCGGAGCCGCGCGATGACCTCTTCGAGGCTGAACGGCTTCGTCACATAGTCGTCGCCGCCAGCGGTGAGGCCCGCGATCCGGTCATCGAGCGAATCCTTGGCCGTGAGAAAGAGGATGGGCACGTCGCGACCGTCGGCCCGTGCCCGCGAGAGCACCTGGAGACCGTCGATGTCGGGCAGCATGATGTCGAGGACGACCACGTCGGGGTTGAACTCGCGGATGGCTTTGAGGGCGGACTGGCCGTCGGCCGCCGTGCGCACCTCCCAGCCCTCATACCGCAGCGCCATGCCGATGAGCTCAGACAGGGTGTCCTCGTCGTCGACGACGAGCGCGCGAACTGGCGAGCCGTCGAGGTGCTGCATGGTCGGCTGGGCGGGCGTGTCGGTCATAGGAGACATCATGCTTACCGTAGCTTGGTGCTTCCTATGCGTCGACTGTGGGTAAACCTCGGCGCCAGTCGAACCAAGCGCCATGGTGACGACCCGCCCACCCGAGGGCGCCGAATGCCGTTGGCATCCGAGAGAATGATCAGGTGACCGTCGCCCAGCCCATGCTCTCGCTCTGGGACGACCCGACTCCACCGCAGCCAGATCACACGACCCGCATCCTCGCCAGGTCCTCCGACCGGGTCGCCTGGCTCCGTGCCCGCAGCCGTGGCATCACCGCGACGGATGTTGCGAAGCTCGCGAGCGAACGATCGGTGCGAGCCGTCGTCGATGACAAGTGGCACGGTGGCAGGTTCTCGGGCAACGCCTTCACCGATCATGGTCGGCAACGCGAGCCCGAGATTGCGCGCTGGGTGCAGCAGCATTTTGGCATCGCCCCGAGTGATGCGCTGTTCCATTCCCATGGCAGCCGCGAGCACCTTGCGACCCCCGACGGTGTCGTCGCGCGACCTGACACGGTGGAGCTCGCCGAGATCAAGACGACCAGCTCACCCTGGCGCTCGATCCCCCGCGGGTATCTGCGTCAGGTGTGGTGGCAGCAGTATGTGCTCGGGGCGGAGCGAACCCTCCTCGTCTGGGAGCAGCACCGTGACTTTGTGCCCGTCGATGCTGAACCGCAGTACCGCTGGATCGATCGCGACGACAACGAGATCCACATGCTCGTGCAGCTCGCCGATCGGGTTCTCGACGCTCTGGCTTCGCGCCGCCGCAGCTGAGCGATGGATGTCCTCCTGCTGCACGGTCTTGGCGGTTCGGCGGCGCAGACGCTGGAGCAACTGCGGCCAGCACTGCCGGAGGGTTCGCGAATCGTTGCCCCCGATGTGCGGGCGCACGGCGCGTCAACCATGGTCGGCGCTCCGGCCGACTTCACCTTCGACGCGCTGAGCGCTGAGGTCGTGGCGGCCGCGCGCTCGGGGGGTCTCGGCCGCGCTCCCCTCGCGATCGTCGGCACCTCGATGGGTGCAGCGCTCGGCCTGCGCATTGCCCTCTCACAGGAGTTCGAGATCGATCGGCTCGTGTTCGTGCGCCCAGCGTTCACCGACACGCCCCTCCCCGCACACCTCCGCGCGTTCCCCGTCATGGGCGAGCTGCTCCAGCGCCATGGGCCCATCGAGGCAGAACACCGCTTCAAGGGCTCAAACCTCTACTACGCCATCTCGCTCATTTCACAGCGCATGGCCGCCCTGTCGCTTGAGCAGTTCAGGGCTCCGGATGCTGCGGCGCGCGCCGTACGGCTCGTCGAGGTCCCCCGCAACCGCGCGTTCCACACGCTCGACGAGCTCGCCGTGATCGACACCCCAACGACGATCGTCGCCGCCCCACGCGACCCCGTGCATCCGGTGGCGGTCGCGGAACTCTGGCAGCGCGGCATCCGCGGCTCTCGGCTCGAGATGCTGCCGGCACGCGACGAGGGACTGCAGCGGTACCTCACGGCGCTTCACTCGACGGTGCGCGCTGCGCTGCAGCCCGCACCCGGCTGACGCCGCGCACCGGCACGCCCTGCGCCACGATGAGCCCGAGCAACATGAGTGCACCGCCGGCGAGCTCGGCGGTATTCGGCACCTCGGCGACGACGAGCCATGCGGCCGCGATGCCGACGACGGGCACGAGCAAGATCCACGGCACCACGGCTGCTGCGGGATATCGGGAGAGCAGCGAATTGAAGATGCCGTAGGCCACGAGGCTTGCGAGCACCGTCGTGTACAACGTGGAGATGACCGCCTCAACGCCGAAGGCGCCGAGCGCCGTGACCACCGCGGTGGGTCCGTCGATGACGAGGGCGAGCACCACGAGGGGCACCGGCACGATCAGAGCCGACCACACGGTGAGGGCGAGGCCGCCCTTCACGCCGGATGCTCGCGAAATCACATTGCCGATACCCCACGACAGCGCCGCGCCCAGACACAGCACGAGCGCAAGAAGGGTGACGGATCCCTCCCGCCCAAGCGCGACGATCGCGAGCCCGATTGAGCCGACGATGCCGCCGGCGAGTTGCGCTGGTGCCGGAATTTCTCGCAGCACACCGGCCGCGATCAGCATCGTGAAGATCACCTGCGCCTGCAGCACGAGCGCGGCGAGCCCGGGCGGCATTCCAAGGTGCAGCGAGGTGTAGAGCAGACCGAACTGACCGAGCGACATGAACGCGCCAACGCCGAGGATGAAACGCCACGGGGCATCCGGTCGCCGCACAAAGAAGATGGCGGGCACGATCACAAAAATGAAGCGGATTGCGAGAAAAAGTAGGGGCGGGATACCCTCCATCCCCCAGTCGATGACAATGAAGTTGCAGCCCCAGATGAGGGCGACGAGCGCGGCAAGGAGACGGTGACGAGGGTGCACTGCACCATCCTCGCCGAGTCGATCATGCAGCACCAGCGCAGGGTTTTGCCCAATACCATGTAGTTTCTCTTCATGATCGATCTTGATGCCCTCACTGCGCTTCGCGCCGTGAACGCCACCGGCTCTGTGGTCGCCGCCGGGGCCGCGCTCGGGTACTCACCGAGTGCCATCTCGCAACAGGTCAAGCGTCTGGAGCGCCAGGTCGGTCTGCCGCTGCTGGAGCGTGTGGGGCGCGGCGTAGTGCTGACTGCGCCTGGCCGACACCTCGTCGAGGCTGGTGGCGTGCTTCTCAGCCATCTCGAAGAGGTCGAGTCGGCCCTTCACGGCGCGGCGGGCCGCGTGTTCGGCACAGTGAGAATTGCCGCCTTCTCGACCTCAACGCGCGGTCTCCTCGCCCCCGCCGTCCGCAGCCTCGCCGCCACCCACCCCGACCTTGCCCTCGCCATCGTCGAACGCGAGCCATGGGATTCGATCGACCTTGTCGCGACGGGCGGCGCAGACCTCGCGGTCGTTCACAGTTGGGGCGATGTTCCGCTCGCGATTCCGGGCCACCTCGTTCGCACACACCTCACGCTCGATGTCGCCGATGTGATCATGCCGCGAGAACATCCTCTGGCGAGCCGCACTGCGATCGCACCATCCGAACTGCTCGACGACCACTGGATCGCGACACCGGAGGGCACCATCTGTCGGCAGTGGTTGCGGCGGATGCACGATGGCACGGGCCAGCTGCCACGCGTCGCGCACGAATCGATGGAGTTCGAGTCGCAGATCGCCCTCGTGCGCGCCGGTCTCGGCATCGCGCTCGTGCCGCGACTCGGCCGCTCGGCGCTGCCAGACGACCTCGCCGCGGTGCCAACCCGCGCGCCCGTTTCGACCCGCGAGATCACAGCCCTGCATCGAGAAAGCATGGAGGCCTCGCCCACCGTCGCCGTAGTCATCGCGGCCCTGCGCGCGGCCGTCGCAGACTGAAGCATCCGCGGCCATGGAAAAAAGGGGCCCGCCGAAGCGGACCCCCTTCTCAAAGTGAAACCTAGATCGCGTTGACGTCCACGGGGATGCCGGGGCCGAACGTGGTCGACACGGTCGCCTTGGTGATGTAGCGACCCTTCGCCGAGCTTGGCTTGAGACGCACGACCTCGTCGAGCGCCGAGCGCATGTTCTCCTGGAGCTTGTCGGTGTCGAACGACGCCTTGCCGACGATGAAGTGCACGTTGGCGTGCTTGTCGACGCGGAACTCGATCTTGCCACCCTTGATCTCCGTCACAGCCTTCGCCGTGTCGGGGGTGACCGTGCCGGTCTTCGGGTTCGGCATGAGGCCACGCGGGCCGAGCACCTTTCCGAGACGACCGACCTTGCCCATGAACTCGGGGGTCGAGACGGCCGAGTCGAAGTTCGTCCAACCAGCGGCGACCTTCTCAATGAGCTCGTCGCCACCGACCTCGTCGGCGCCGGCGGCGATAGCTGCCTCGGCCGCTGGGCCCGTTGCGAACACGATCACGCGTGCGGTCTTGCCCGTGCCGTGCGGCAGGTTGACGGTGCCACGCACCATCTGGTCGGCCTTGCGGGGGTCGACGTTGAGCTTGAGCGCGACCTCGACGGTCGAGTCGAACTTCTTCGAGCCGGTCTCACGAGCGAGCTCGACGGCGTCGGAGGGGGCGTAGAACTTGCCCTCTTCGATCTTCTCTACAGCGGCCCGGTAGGCCTTGGACTTGGTTGCCATGATGTTCTCCTAAAGATGAGTTCGTGGGTAGCGAGCCAGGCGGGCTCTTCCACTGCGGCGACCGAGGTCGCCAATACGACTGGGGGTGACTACGCGTCGACCGTGATTCCCATCGAGCGAGCGGTGCCCGCGATGATCTTGGATGCGGCTTCGATGTCGTTCGCGTTGAGATCGGCCATCTTCTGCTCGGCGATGTCGCGGACCTGCTCCTTGGTGAGCTTCGCAACCTTTACCGTGTGCGGCGTTCCCGAACCCTTCTTCACGCCAGCAGCCTTCTTGATGAGCTCAGCGGCGGGCGGGGTCTTGAGAATGAACGTGAACGAGCGGTCCTCGTAGACGGTGATCTCAACCGGGATGACGTTGCCGCGCTGCGACTCGGTCGCGGCGTTGTACGCCTTGCAGAACTCCATGATGTTCACGCCGTGCTGACCCAGCGCGGGGCCGATTGGCGGCGCGGGGTTGGCGGCGCCGGCCTGGATCTGAAGCTTGATCAGACCCGTAACCTTCTTCTTCGGTGCCATTGTTTCCTTCTTTCGTGTTCGAGCATCCGTTGCCAGATGTTCTTCCGCCTGCTCGGCCTATCCGAGCCGCGGTGGTTTTATAGGGTGTGCAGCGAACTGCAACTACATCTTGGTGACCTGGTCGAAGCTGAGCTCGACCGGGGTCTCGCGCTCGAAGAGCGACACGAGCACGGTGAGCTTGCCGCTCTCCGGCTTGATCTCGCTGATCGAACCAGGAAGACCAGCGAACGAGCCCTCCTTGATCGTGATGGTCTCGCCCACCTCGAAGTCGACCTCCTGAGGGATGCTGCGCTGCACGGCCTTGCCGCCCTTCGCACCAGCCTTCGCGGGGGCCTCCACGATCTGCACGAGGCTCTTCAGCATGCTGAAGGCCTCTTCAAAGCGCAGCGGCGTTGGGTTGTGGGCGTTGCCCACGAAGCCCGTCACGCCGGGAGTGTGGCGCACAACAGACCAGCTGTCTTCGTTGAGATCCATGCGCACGAGCACATAGCTCGGAATACGAACACGGGTGACGAGCTTGCGCTGGCCGTTCTTGATCTCGACGACATCTTCCATCGGCACCTCGACTTGGAAGATGTAGTCCTCCATGGTCATCGACACACGACGGTTCTCGATGTTCTGCTTGACGCGCTTTTCGAAGCCCGCATAGGAGTGCACGACGTACCACTTGCCGGGGAGCGACCGCAGTTCAGTGCGGAACTCCTCATACGGGTCTACCTCGACCTCTTCGGCCGGCTCTTCATCGCTCGCCTCGCCGGTAACCGGCGCGCCTTCTTCGGCGAGCTCGTCGAGCGCATCCTCAGTGACGGCGTCAGCCTCAGGGTCAACAGCGGACTGCGCGTCGAGGGCAGCCGCAAGGGCGCTCTCCGCGTCGGGCTCTTCGATGACGTGCACTGCCGCAGCCTCAGCCGGGATCACGGAGTCGATCTCGTCGGCCAGCACAGGGCCACCGAGCGCCTCATCCTCTTCGGACGACTGCTCTGCGGCCGCGGACAGGTCGATCTCCTCCTCGGAGGAGCGCTCGATTTCGTCGCGTTCTGTGTCAGGCACTGATTCTCATTCCATTGTTCTCAAGACGATCCGGCAGCATGGCCGGCAAAAAGGGCGGTGGTGGCGTTGGCGCCGGTTAGAGCGAGCCGTCGCCGAAGACGTACGAGACGGCGAAGCCGAACACGAGGTCGAGCCCGGAGACGATCGCCATCATGATGACCACGAAGACCAGCACAACCGCGGTGTAGCTGATGAGCTCTTTGCGCGTCGGGGTGACGACCTTCTTCAGCTCGGCGACCACCTGGCGCAGGAACAACGCGAGACGCCCAAACGGGCCGCGACGCGTCGCGCGCTCCGATTTGGCGTTGGCGACGACATCCTCACTCGGCTCGTCGGTCACATTTCTCGCCACAGTTACTTACCTTCCGGACATGGACCGAGGAACCACAAGGCCCTCGGCTATTCGCCTGCCAACGCGCAAATCGCGTTGGTCACGCTGCAGGGCGGACAGGACTCGAACCTGCAACCTGCGGTTTTGGAGACCGCTGCTCTACCAATTGAGCCACCGCCCTTCGGGGCCGAACGCGCCAGCTTCTCCAGCAGATTTGAAGGATTCACGCCTCGAAATGGGCATAGAAAAGCTTGGCGGATTTCAACCACCTCGCACCAGTGTAGGTCACGCTCCGGGGGCTGTAAAGCTGGCGACCCTCGCTGCGGGCGGTGGTGAAATGCTGAGAGCACCAGCCTGCCGGAATCACCTTCCACTAGCCTGAGAGCGTGACCGAACTTCCCGCAATCTCACGCCGTATCGCCGCCATCGCCGAATCAGCGACCCTCAAGGTCGACTCCAAGGCCAAGGCACTCAAAGCCGAAGGCCGGCCCATCATCAGTTACGCCGCTGGCGAGCCTGACTTCAGCACGCCGCAGCATGTTGTTGAGGCAGCATCCGCCGCCACCTTCGACCCCAAGAACCACCGCTACACGCCCGCGGCCGGGCTCGCACCGCTGCGTGAAGCGATCGCCGAGAAGACGCTCCGCGATAGCGGCCTCAAGGTTGCGCCAAGTCAGGTCATCGTGACCAACGGCGGCAAGCAGGGCGTCTATCAGGCCTTTGCAACCGTCGTCAGCGAGGGCGACGAAGTCATCCTCCCCGCCCCGTACTGGACCACCTACCCCGAGGTCACGAAGCTCGCCGGCGGCGTGCCCGTCGAGGTGTTCGCCGGCTCCGACCAGGAGTACAAGGTCACGGTTGCGCAGCTCGAGGCGGCCCGCACCCCCCGCACCAAGGTGCTGCTCTTCGTCTCCCCCTCAAACCCGACCGGCGCCGTCTACACGGTCGAAGAGACGAAGGCCATCGGCGAGTGGGCGCTCGAGCACGGCCTGTGGGTCATCACCGACGAGATCTATCAGAACCTCGTATACGACGGTTCGGCCCACGCCCCCTCAATCGTCGAGGTCGTGCCGGAGCTCGCCGAGCAGACCATCCTCGTCAATGGCGTTGCCAAGAGCTACGCCATGACGGGCTGGCGTCTCGGCTGGATGGTCGGCCCCGTCCGCGCGATCAAAGCTGCCGGCAACCTGCAGTCGCACCTGTCGTCGAACGTCTCCAACATCTCGCAGCACGCCGCGATCGCCGCCCTTACCGGCCCGCAAGACGACGTGCTCGCAATGCGTGACGCCTTCGATCGACGCCGCAAGCTCATCGTCGCCGAGCTCAACACGATCCCCGGCGTCATCACACCGACGCCGCAGGGTGCCTTCTACGTCTACCCGGATGTCACGGGGCTGCTCAATCGCGAATGGAACGGGGTCACCCCCACCACGTCGCTCGAGCTCGCCGACCTCATCCTCGAGCAGGCCGATGTCGCGGTCGTGCCGGGCGAAGCTTTCGGGCCGAGCGGATACATCCGGCTCTCCTACGCGCTCGGCGACGAGCCACTGCTCGAGGGCGTGCGACGTCTGCAGCGCCTCTTCGCGTAACTCGCCACGCCCTCACGCCCCACCAGAGAGGGCCATCGGGCGCGACTGAACCCAGCAGCGTGGGGTTCAGCGGGGCTGCCCTACCGTTCGTGCCGCTCGGGACACCGCATCCGAAACCGCCTGCAGCAGCGGCGATGAGAGATTCCACTGCTGCCAGTACAGGGGCACGTCGAACGGGTGGCCCGGCATGAGGTCGATAAGCCCTGCGCCGCTCGCCTGCTCGGCCGGAAGCATCCCCCAGCCGAGCCCGAGGTGCACGGCAGACGCGAACTCCGTCGAGGCCGGCACATAGTGCACTGGCGGCACGGTGCGCACACGGATCGAGCGCAAGAACGCTGCCTGCATGTCGTCGCGACGGTCGAAGTCGATGCGCGGCACCCGGCCGAGGGCCGACCCACTCACCCCGTCGGGCATCCAGCGCTCGACGAACGCCGCGCTCGCGACGGCCCGGTAGCGAACGGTGCACAGTGGCGTCACCACGCAGCCGGGCACGCTCGCCGACTGGGAGGTGACCGCCGCCATCACCTGCCCCGACTCGAGCAGGCGGGTGGTGAACTCTTCGTCTTCGCGGTGAAGCTCGAAGACGACCGGATGCTCACGAGCAACCTCGGCGAGCGCCGGCAGCAACCAGGTCGCGAGCGAGTCGGCGTTGACGGCGATCCCGACGGGGGTGAGGCGCGCCCCATCGTCGTCGAGTCCGGCGTCGGCGAGCGCGTCGTGTTCGAGCAATGCCATCTGCCGCGCGAGTCGCACGATTGCCTCGCCCGCTTCTGTCGCGTGGACGGGTTTGGCACGGACGAGCAGCACGCGGCCGAGCCGCTGTTCGAGCGCTTTCACACGCTGGCTCACCGCCGAGGGGGTGATGTGGAGGGTGCGCGCCGCGCCCTCCAGGCTGCCAGCGTCGACAACAGCGGCGACAGTGCGGGCGAGATCGAGTGGGATTTGCATAAAGCTAGGCTAATGCACCCTAAGAATCATTAGCTGGACTGTCTCCGCCAAGGCTCGTACCGTCGGAGGGTGATGATCGACTTCAACGCCCTCCAGCTCAGCTTTCCGACCGCGCTCTCCGGCTTCGTGCTGGGCTTCGGGCTCATCGCCGCCATCGGCGCCCAGAACGCGTTCATTCTGCGCCAGGGGGTGCGCGGGCAGCACCTGCTCGCCGTCGTGCTCGTGTGTGCCATCTCCGATCTCGCACTCATCTTCGGCGGCATCCTCGGCATCGGCGCTGTGCTCGAGCACGCGCCCCTCGTGGTGACCTTCATCCGGTGGCTGGGCGTCGCGTTTCTCACCGGCTACGGGCTGCTCGCAGCGAAGCGCGCCTGGCGACCTGCCGGTCGTGGGCTCACGGTCGACGATGCCGAAGGCCCCGCTCGCCATGCGGATGCCCCGGCCGCGATGCCTCCCGCGACCCCGACCCAGCACGCTCCCGCTCACGGCACAACACTCACGCTGGAGGTGGCACCGCCGGGTGAGCAGCCGCGTGCGGCGCGTGGCACTCTCGCGACCGCGATCCTCACCGCTCTCGCGTTCACGTGGCTCAACCCGCACGCCTACCTCGACGCCGTCGTGGTGCTCGGCTCGGTGGCAAACTCGCACGGCGACCCGGATCGCTGGGTGTTCGGCATCGGGGCGATTGTCGCGAGCTTCGCGTGGTTCACGCTCATCGGCTTCGGGGCGAAGCTGCTCTCGAAGCAACTTTCTTCACCGCGCGCCTGGCGCGTCCTCGACGGTGTGATCGCCGTGATCATGCTCACCCTCGCGGCATCCCTCGCCTTCGCCCACTGACCCAGCCGAAGCGGCGATCGCCCGCTACAGCAGTTTGCGCTCGAGCGCCCACGCCGTGAGCTCGTGCCGGCTCGAGAGCTGCAGTTTGCGGAGCACCGCCGAGACGTGGGTTTCGACCGTCTTGATGGAGATGAAGAGGTCTGTGGCCACCTCCTTGTAGGCATAGCCGCGGGCGATGAGCCGCATGACCTCGCGCTCGCGGGCGGAGAGGCGGTCGAGTTCGTCGTCGGCGACGGCCTGCTCACCTGCGGCCGCACCGAAGGCGTCGAGCACGAAGCCGGCGAGGCGCGGTGAGAAGACGGCGTCGCCGCCCGCCACCGAGGCGATCGCCGCATTCACATCGTCGGCCGAACTGCCCTTCGTGATGTACCCGCGGGCCCCGGCGCGGATCACGCCGACGACATCCTCCGCCGAGTCACTCACGCTGAGGGCGAGGAACTTCGTCGTGTCGAGGAGGCCGCTGCACCGCTTGATGACCTCGGCGCCGCCACCGCCGGCACCACCCGGCAGGTGCACGTCGAGCAGCACCACCTGCGGCCGCAGGTCGGTGATGATGGCGACCGCCTCATCGACGCCGGGCGCCTCACCGAGCAGCTCGACGGAGGGGTCGAGCGACGCCCGCAGCCCCGACCTGAAGATCGAATGGTCATCCACGATCACGACACTGGTCATGTCATCCTCCGTTGCTTCGCCGGTCGAGCTGCAGGTGCACCTCGGTGCCGACACCGCCGGCGCCCGGCCGCACGGTCGCGCTGCCGCCGGCACGCTGCATCCGCCCGATGATCGACTCTCTCACGCCAAGCCGGTCTGGCGGCAGGGCATCGAGGTCGACACCGGGGCCGCGGTCACGCACAAAGACATCGACTGAGGATGCCGCGGCCTCGACATACACCGACACCTCACCACCACCGTGCCGTGCGGCGTTGAGCATGGCTTCACGCGCCGCGGCGACGATGGCGGAGCCGGCCGGGATCGACTCCCCCACCGTGACGACGTCGATGCGCGCGGGGTATTCGAGCTCGATGACGCTGGCGATGTCGTTGAGTTCCTGCGCAAGGTCGGCGGTGGGGGCGTCGCTGCCGGCGAAAAGCCATTCGCGCAGTTCGCGCTCCTGCGCACGGGCGAGCCGGGCAATGTCGGTCGAGGCGCCCGCCCGGTTCTGGATGAGCGCCAGAGTTTGCAGCACGGAATCGTGCAGGTGGGCGGCGATCTCGGCGCGCTGCTCTTCGCGAATGCGGCCGGAGCGTTCGCGCATGAGTTCGGTCCAGAGCTTCAGGATGAAGGGGGCTGCCGCGACACCGACACCGAGCACAAGCATCCCGATCGCGAGCACCGCCGTCGCGGCCTCTGGGCGGCCGCCGCCCGACGCGAGCAGGAGGAGCCCAACGATGAGGAGGGTGGCAGAACCGAGTGCCCGCACGACGATGCCGTAGCGCCGTGAGCGCAGCGGGTCGAGCTCATCGAAGGCGAGGCTCCACGCAACGGCACCGCCGGCGAGGAGCAACGTGAGGGTGATGGCAATGTTCGCGCCGCCATCAATGTTGGCCAGCGCGACTGCGACGATGCCGGCGATCATGCCGCCCGCGAGGAGGAGGGCGGCGACGGGGGCCTCGCGGCGCGGCCCACCAGCAGCCTCCGCGTCTGCGTCGCCCGCTTTGGGGTCGAGGGGCACGAGCACCCAGAGCCACACGTAGAAGAGCAGGCCGGACCCACCGGCGATCGCCGCGAGCACGAACGCAAACCGCACCAGGCCGATGCGCCAGCGCAAGTGCCTGGCGAGACCAGAGGCGACCCCGGCGACAACACTGCGGCGCGGTCGGGTGAGCGCAGGTCGCACCGCGTTCACGTCGTTCGTCTCGTCGTCCACAGTTGCATCCAATCAGACGGTGGCAACCCCCGGCCCACGTCGGGCCCGAATTCAGGGTGCGGTCAGGGTGGTCCCCCATGGCACGACCTTGGCCTGGGTCGCCACGATGGGGGCATGACGAACGACACCCCTCCCACCCCGCCGACTCCTTCGGCAGCCCCGGCCCCCGACGCCGGCTTCTTTGGCTGGCTTCGCGGCCTCGGCATCGTGCGTGAGCCTGGCTGGCTCGGCGGCGTCGCGGCCGGACTCGCCGCACGCATCGGCATTGACCCCATCATCGTGCGCGGCGTCATCGTCGTGCTCGGCGTGCTGGGCGGGCCCGTGCTCTTTCTCTACGCTGTCGCGTGGCTCCTGCTGCCAGACTCTGTCGGCCGCATCCATCTCCAAGAGGTGCTGCGCGGCACCTTCGACCGGGCTATCGCTGGCATCGCCGTGCTCGTGATCCTGTCGGCGCTGCCGTTCGGTAGCGGCTCGCCGTGGTGGGGTTTCGATGACGGACCGTGGTCGGTCGGCACGGTGATCGGCACCGTCACCTGGACCATCGTGCTCGTCGGCGCCGGGATCTGGCTCATCGTGTGGCTCGCGAACCGGCCATCGACCAGCGCTGCGCCGGCGGCGTCGAGCGAGCAGGCATCGTCGGATGCCGCGGCTCCCGCCACCGCGTCACCCTTCGCCGCAGCATCCGCCCCCGCGGGTGCCGCGTACGGCGCAACCACGGCCGCCCAGCCCGCTGGCAGCGCCGAACCTGCGGCCCCACCGGCACCACCGTCGAGCGCGGATGATGCCGAGCTGGCGTCGTGGCGCGAGCAGCAGGCGCAGTGGCGCCGCGAGCATGACGCGTGGCGGGCCCAGCAGGCTGCGGATACGCGGGCGGTGCAGCAGCAGAAACTGGCGGAGGATCGCCGCCGCCGCCAGGAGGAGGCTGCCGAGCGCAATCGCATCTATCGCGAGAAGGAGGAGCGGACGCGCCCCAGCTCGGCGTTCACGCTGATCGCGTTCGGCGTTGCCCTCCTCGCCGCCGGCGCCACGGTGCTCGCGCTGCTCGATGCCGACATTTCGAGCACGTCACGCATCATGGCTGCGCTTGCTGCGGCGTTGGCGGTGTTCGCGCTCGCCATCATCGTCAACGGCGTTCGCGGTCGTCGCAGCGGCGGTTCGAGTGCCGCCGCGATCATCATCGTGATCTCCCTGCTCCTCACTGGGGCGGGCGGCTGGATCCGGGGTCCGATCGTCTCCGACCGCACGATCGCGTGGTCTCCCGTCGCCGACGACGGTCAATCGGCCTCGCGCACGGTCGTGAGCGGTGACGTCGATCTCGATCTCAGCGACTACTTCGCCGACGGCACGGTGCAGCGCGGCTCGATCGACCTGTTCGTCGTGAGCGGCAATGTCGACATCGTGATGCCGGCGGATGCCGATGGCCGCGTTGAGGTCGACGTCACGAGTGGTGCCATCAGCGTCGATGACGATCGCGACGACGCTGGCGCCTTCGCCGGCACCGTCGTCGACTACGAGTCGCGCACCGGTGGCGACAACCGTCGGCTCACGGTCGATGTCTACGTCGTCTCTGGCAACGTCACCGTGAATCAGGCCGACTGATGACCACCGAACAACACCCCAGCGAACAGCCCGAGGCCGACGCGGCCCAGACAGAATCGAAGCCAATCATGGACGACACCACCACCTCCACCGCACACCTGTCCGCAGAGGCGGCCGCACCGGCGACCCGGCCGGCCCGCGGGTCGACGATCACGTGGGGCATGCTTCTGCTCGTCATCGCCGCGCTATACACCGCGGGGCTGCTCGTCGACTTCGACCTCGTCGATCCCGTGCAGACCGTCGCGTGGGGCGTCACCGGGCTCGGCGTTGTCGTCGTGATCGTCGGGCTCATCGCAGCGGCGACTCGCAGTCGCAGCTGAGCGCGAACCTAGCTCCGGTAGTTCGGTGCCTCCACGACCATCTGGATGTCGTGGGGGTGCGACTCCTTGAGCCCCGCGGCGGTGATGCGCACGAACTTGCCCTTGTGGCGCAGCTCGTCGATCGTGCGGGCACCGACGTAGAACATCGACTGGCGGAGGCCGCCGAGCAGCTGGTAGGTGACCGTGGCGACGGGGCCGCGGTAGGCGACCTTGCCCTCAATGCCCTCCGCGATGAGCTGGTCGTCGCTCGGAACGTCCGCCTGAAAGTAGCGGTCGCGTGAGTATGACGTCTTCTTGCCGCGGGTCTGCATGGCCCCGAGCGACCCCATGCCGCGGTAGCTCTTGAACTGCTTGCCGTTGACGAAGATCATGTCGCCTGGGCTCTCGTCGGTGCCGGCGAGGAGCGAGCCGAGCATGACGGTCTCGGCACCCGCGACGAGCGCCTTCGCGATGTCACCCGAGTACTGCAGGCCGCCATCGGCGATCACGGGGACCCCAGCCTCACGTGCGGCGAGCGATGCCTCGTAGACCGCGGTGACCTGGGGCACACCGACGCCGGCGACGACGCGGGTCGTGCAGATCGAGCCAGGCCCGACACCAACCTTGATCGCGTCAGCCCCCGCATCGACGAGCGCCTGGGCGCCAGAGCGGGTCGCGACATTTCCGCCGATGATGTCGATGCCATTGAAGGCCGAGTCACCCTTGAGCTTGCGGATGATGTCGATCTCACCTTTGGAGTCGCCGTTGGCGGTGTCGACGACGATGACGTCAACTCCCGCTTCAGCGAGCGCACCGGCCCGCTGCCAGGCATCGCCGAAGAAGCCGATGGCGGCTCCGACCCGCAGGCGACCCTGTTCATCCTTGGTCGCGTAGGGATACTGCTCGGTCTTGTCGAAGTCCTTCACGGTGATGAGACCCGTGAGGCGTCCGCTCTCGTCGATCAGCGGCAGCTTCTCGAGCTTGTGCTGCGCAAAGATCGCGATGGCGCCGTCCGGGTCGATTCCGGTGGGCGCCGTGATGAGCGGCATCTTCGTCATGACGTCGCGGACGAGGGTGCTCGCCTTCTCGAACGGCGAGACGAACCGCATGTCGCGATTGGTGATTATGCCGACGAGGCGTCCGTCACCCTCGACGACGGGGAGGCCAGAGACACGGAACTGCCCGCACAGCGCGTCGACCTCGGCGACGGTGGCATCCGGTGTCGTCGTGACGGGGTTCGTGATCATGCCCGACTCTGAGCGCTTGACCTTGTCGACGTATGCAGCCTGGTCGGCGATCGAGAGGTTGCGGTGCAGCACGCCGAGTCCGCCCTGGCGCGCCATTGCGATTGCCATACGCGCTTCAGTGACGGTATCCATGGCGGCCGAGATGAGGGGCGTGTTGACCCGGATGTTTCGCGTGAGCCGCGAGGAGGTGTCGACTTCGCTAGGGATCACATCCGTGTGCCCTGGCAGCAGCATGACGTCGTCGTAGGTGAGTCCGATGAAACCGAACGGGTCCGGCTGGTCCATGGTTCCCCTTTTGTTTGAGAGTCGGCGAAAAACGCCCGGAATTGCGGGCGAGGGGTGCCGGTGAAGCAGCAACGATTCCCGGTGATTCATCTTAACGGGTTCGCGCTGCCGGTATTCCGCGGCCATAATTACCCAACAGCGATGTGCCGGGTCCAGAAACACCCGCGTCACAATCGCCAGGTAACGTCAGCGTCGACGGTGCGTGACCTAGGGATAACCCGTCCCGAGATGCCACTGCCTTGGAGGATCAATGAGCTTCACCCGCAGGCCCCGTCCGCGCCGCGCACGATGGAGAGTCGTAACGCTCGCCACGTTCGTCGGGGCATTCATGCTGCTGGGCACACCAGCCATGGCCGACGAGGTCGGTGAAGACGACCCCTACAAAATCAGCGGCAACGTGCAACTCGACGGCGAGCCGCTTGAGGATGTTCGCCTCACCATCACGGGCGACGGCGTTGACCTCGAGGTCGACACGGATGCCGAAGGGCAGTGGCGCGCGGGCGTTCCCGAGCGCGATACCTACACCGTGACGCTCGACGAGTCGACCCTGCCCGACGGCATCGCCGTCGTTGACGACACGGGGGCCGATGAGACTCCGAACGAGAAGGAGGTCGAGATCGGGCCAGGCGGCCGCGTCACGATGAACTTCTTCATCGGTGAGGGCGAGCGCAACGTCACGAGCTTCGCCGACCAGCTCATCTCCCGCACGATCAACGGCCTCAACTTCGGCCTGATGCTCGGGCTTGCCGCGGTCGGCATCTCCCTTGTCTTCGGCACGACTGGCCTCTCGAACTTCGCCCACGCCGAAATGGTGACCTTCGGCGCCGTCATGGCGCTCCTCTTCGGCGTGACCATGTCGCTGCCGATGTGGGCCGCGATCCCCATCGCCGTGATCGTGAGCGCCGCCTTCGGGTGGGCGCTCGATGCTGGCCTATGGAAACCCTTGCGAACGCGAGGGCTCGGCATCGTGCAGCTCATGATCGTGAGCATCGGGCTCTCGCTCGCGCTGCGCTATATCTTCCAGTACTACATCGGTGGCGGCACGCTCCAGCTGCCAGGCTCAAACACGGCGAAGATCACCCTTTTCGGCACGGTGCAACTCTCGTGGATCGACATGGCCAGCATGGGGGTGAGCGTCGCCGTCATCATCGCCTTCGCGGCATGGCTCATGCTGAGCCGCATCGGCAAGGCGACACGGGCGGTCTCCGACAATGCCTCGCTCGCCGCGGCATCCGGCATCGACGTCGACCGGGTGGTGCGGATCGTCTGGATTGTCGCCGCGGCCATGGCCGGCCTCTCCGGCGTGCTCTACGCCTACTTCCGGCCCGGCATCAAGTGGGACATGGGGGCACAGATTCTGCTCCTCGTCTTCGCCGCCGTCACCCTCGGCGGGCTCGGCACCGCATTCGGAGCCCTCATCGGCGCGATCATCGTCGGCGTCATGGTCGAGATCATCGGCCTCTGGATTCCGTCAGACCTCAAGTACGTCGGCGCGCTCGGTGTGCTCATCCTGGTGCTGCTCTTCCGACCGCAGGGCATCCTCGGTCGCAGAGAGAGAATAGGTTAAGGGGCCCATCATGGACTGGCTGACAATCTTCGGAAACACCGCTTCCTCCCTCATCGGGCCCGCAACGCTCGGCTACGCCCTCGCGGCGATCGGCCTCGCAGTGCACTTCGGCTTCGCCGGACTCCTCAACATGGGTATCGCGGCCTATATGGCCATCGGCGCCTACGGTTACGCGATCTCGATCCTCACCTTCGGGCTCCCGTGGTGGGCAGGTGTGCTTATCGCGATGGTCTGCTCGGTGCTCTTCTCGCTCATCCTCGGCATCCCAACGCTTCGCCTTCGCGGCGACTATCTCGCGATCGTGACGATCGCCGCGGCCGAGATCGTGCGCCTCTTGTTCCTCTCGACGACGTTCGACGAGTACACGGGTTCGGCCGATGGCCTCAGCGGCTACCACACGAGCTTCAGAGAATCGAACCCCATCCCGGAGGGGATGTACGGGTTCGGCCCGTGGGAGTACAACGCCAACGGCTGGTGGGTGCGCATCATCGGCATCGCGCTCGTGCTCATCGCCGTGCTCATCGTCTGGGCCATCATGCGGAGCCCCTGGGGCCGCGTGCTCCGCGGCATCCGCGAAGACGAAGACGCCGTGCGCTCGCTCGGCAAGAACGTCTTCTCATACAAGATGCAGGCGCTCATCCTCGGTGGCATTTTCGGCTCGCTCGGCGGGATCGTCTACGCACTCCCGTCATCGGTGAACCCTGGCGTCTACGTGACCTCGCTGACCTTCTTCGTGTGGACCGCGCTCCTGCTCGGTGGCGCTGCGACGATCTTCGGACCGGTGCTCGGCGCCGTGCTGTATTGGGTCGTGCAGACCCTGCTCAGCAACATCCTTCCGGCGCTCGTGACGGCGGGGCTCCTGCCCTTCATGACGACGAGCCAGTCGCAGACGCTCCGCTTCATCCTCGTGGGTATTGCCCTCATGTTGCTGGTGATATTCAGACCGCAGGGCATCCTCGGCAACAAGAAGGAGCTGACCTTTGTCAAGTGACGCGATTGTTCCAGAAACCACGCCAACGGCTCGAGTGAAATCAACCGGGCTCCACTCGGGCGAGATCCGGCCCGGTGTCGCCAAGGTCGATCCCATCGTGGTCGCCGACGGCGTCAAGCGCACCTTCGGCGGCCTGACCGCGGTCGACGTCGAGCACCTCGAGATCCCCCGCAACGCCATCACGGCCCTTATCGGCCCGAACGGGGCTGGCAAGACGACCCTCTTCAACCTCCTCACGGGCTTCGACAAGCCGGATGCCGGAACGTGGACGTTCGAGGGCAAGTCCCTCTCGGGCGTCCCAGCGTTCAAAGTGTCGCAGCGGGGCCAGGTGCGCACCTTCCAGCTCACCAAGTCGCTCGGCCTGCTCACGGTGCTCGAGAACATGAAGCTCGGAGCCAAGGGCCAGCGTGGTGAGTCGTTCTTCGCGGGGCTCTTCCCGTGGATTTGGCGCAAGCAGGAGGAGGAGTTCGAGGTCAAGGCCCTCGAACTACTCAAGCGCTTCAAGCTCGACACGAAGAAGGATGACTTCGCGGCAAGCCTCTCCGGTGGCCAGCGCAAACTGCTCGAGATGGCTCGTGCTCTCATGAGCGACCCCACCCTCGTCATGCTCGACGAGCCGATGGCCGGTGTGAACCCGGCCCTCACGCAGTCGCTCCTCGAGCACATCCTCGACCTCAAAGATCAGGGCATGACCGTGCTCTTCGTTGAGCACGACATGCACATGGTGCGGCACATCGCCGACTGGGTCGTCGTCATGGCCGAGGGCAAGGTCGTCGCCGAGGGTCCGCCAGAAGATGTCATGAAAGACGCCGCCGTCATCGACGCCTACCTCGGCGCCCACCAGGACGTCGACCTCGGCGTCGTCACGGGTCGCTACGCGGGCGACGAGGCGGAGACCGCCGCCGCCGCCGAGACCGCCGAGAAGCTCGCTGCCGAGATTAAGCAGGAGCACGAGGCGGATGCCGCAGCACATAACAAGCGGAAGGGCACCGAATGAGCCTCCCAACGACCGACCAGAGCACACCGGCTGCCGCGCCAACAGGAGCGATCGTCGTCGAAGTCAAGGACCTCACGGCCGGGTATTTGCCCGGTGTCAACATCCTCAATGACGCGAACCTCATCGCACGCCAGGGCGAACTCATCGGCATCATCGGCCCCAACGGCGCCGGCAAGTCGACGCTGCTCAAGGCGATCTTCGGCCAGGTGAAGATCCGTGGCGGATCAATCTCACTCAA
The DNA here is from genome assembly GCF_054969005.1 of Homoserinimonas flava. NCBI lineage: Bacteria > Bacillati > Actinomycetota > Actinomycetes > Micrococcales > Microbacteriaceae > Homoserinimonas > Homoserinimonas flava. Next base: position 19,801 of record NZ_JBUEQS010000001.1, on the reverse strand, counting down.
CGGAGAAGAGATCACGGGGCTCAAAGCCAACAAGCTTGTCGCCAAGGGTGTCGGCTTCGTGCCGCAGAACAACAATGTCTTCCCGAGCCTGACGATCGAAGACAACCTCAAGATGGGGCTGTATCAGAACCCTGGAATCTATAAGGAGCGCCTCGAGTTCGTCGTGAGCATCTTCGGTGAGCTCGGCAAGCGCCTCAAGCAGCGCGCCGGTTCGCTCTCCGGTGGCGAACGCCAGATGGTGGCGATGTCGCGCGCGCTCATGATGGATCCGCACGTCATGCTGCTCGACGAGCCCTCTGCCGGACTTTCGCCTGTGCGCCAGGATGAGGCGTTCATCCGCGTCTCCGAGATCAACAAGGCCGGGGTGACGACCATCATGGTCGAGCAGAACGCGCGCCGCTGCCTGCAGATCTGCGACCGCGGATACGTGCTCGATCAGGGCCGCGACGCCTACACGGGGACCGGTCGTGAGCTGCTCAACGACCCCAAGGTCATCGGACTCTACCTGGGAACACTCGGCCAGGACTAAACGCCAGTCAATGACAAAGGGCCCGGGTGCGGATGCACCCGGGCCCTTCGTTCACTGTGCTCAGCCGGTGTAGGCCGAGTAGGTGTTGTCTTCACCGAACTGGTAGATGCCGATCGTCGCCTCGGTCGGGTCGCCGACCTCGTCGAACGTGATCGGGCCGGAGATGCCGTCGTAGTCGGCGGTCTCGCCAGAGTTGAGCAGCTCGGCACAGTCGACGAACGTCGTGCACTTCTCGCCCGGCTCCTCGTTGCCGCCTGAGACCTCCTGCAGCGCGGCAGCAATGTCGGTGGCCTCAGTCGAGTTCGCCTTCAAAGCACCGAGCGCAAGGAGCATCACGGCGTCGTAGGACTCGGCGCCGTAGGTGTACTCGCTGAGCTCGTCGTTGCCGTCCTCAACCCAGAAGTCGTTGAGCTCGGTCGTGAAGTCCGCGAGGTCATCGACGTTGGTGCCGGGGAAGGTTCCCTTGGCACCGGCGAGGGCGCCGGGCTCGAACTCTTCACCGAAGTTGGCAAGGTTGCCATCGACGAAGTAGAGGTTCTCTGCATCGAAGGAGCTGAGGATGCTCGGAAGCATCGTCTTAACCTCCTCGAACGTGATCAGTGCGATCGCGTCCGGGTCAGCAGCGAGGACCTCGTTGATCTGCGCGTCGAAGCTCGTGTCGCCAGTGTTGTACGACGACGTTGCGACGACCTCACCGCCGGCGGCCTCAAAGGCCTCCGTGGTGTACTTCTCGAGGCCCGTGCCATACGAGTCGTTGAGCACGATGAGGCCGAGCGTCTGGTGCCCGTCCTCTGCGATGAGGTTTCCGAGGACCTCACCCTGCAGAACGTCAGACGGTGCGGTACGGAAGTACAGGCCGTTGTCGTCGTACGAGGTGAAGGCGTCAGAGGTGTTCGCCGGCGAGAAGAGGATCGTGTCGGCTGCGACGACCTGATCGATGAACTGCAGCGAGACACCAGACGACGCGGCGCCGATGATGGCCGACACGTCTTCGCCGAGGAGGCGAGGAATCTCGGTCTCGTAGGCCTTGTTGTCGGTGTCTCCCGAGTCACCCTCGACGATCTCGACCTGGATGCCAAGGTCTGCCTCGTTGATCTGTGCCGCGGCGTACTTGACACCTGCAACCTCGGGCGGGCCGAGGAAGGCGAGGTTGCCTGTGATGGGGAGCGCAGTGCCGATCTTGAGGGTGAGGTCTTCACCGTCGGTGCCGCCACCGGTGCCGCCGTCCTCGGCGGCACAGCCGCTCAGCACGAGTGCCATAGCGCCCAGGCCTGCGACTCCGGCGTAGAGGGCTCTGCGCCCGCGCGAACCGGCCTTTGCCTTCGCGAATACGCTCATGTTGCTCCTTGCGTTGTGAATGTGATGAAAAACACGGCAGAAAACTGCCGTCTTGCAACGGTATGTCCAGCGAGGTTCCCGCACAATACCTCCGTGTTACGGGGCGGTAACATGCTCAAAAGCCCCGTAATCGCCGCTATGGGAGCGCGAACATCGTTCCGGCACCTTCTACCCCGTCAGGATGTCGCCCGTCGCTACTGGGCGGTTGTCCGCTCCATAGGTGTGGAGGCGATACACCGCTGCTGACGGATCGCCGTTCGAATCGAGGTCGAGCGGGCCAGAGACACCGTCGTAGTCGATGTCGTCACGAGACTCCAAAACACTGAGGCATTCTCCGAAACTCAGGCACTTGATGCCTCCGCCAGAGACGTCGAGCGCAGAGTAGGCGATCGAACGACCGCCATCGTCGTCGGCCGTCACGCTCGCGAGTGCCGCGAGCACGGTCGCGTCGTATGCTTCAGCGGCGTACCGCACGTCGGCGAGCCCTGGGTCCATGGAGCGCACTCGCGCCGCGAAGCCCTCATCGACAGCGCGACCATCGAGCAGCCCGCGGGCACCCTCCAGAGTGCCGGCCGCAAGGAGCTGCGAGTAATCAGCAAGGTTGGAGCTCGTGAGCCAGAGCGCGTCGGCGGTGATGCCCGCTCCCACCAGGCCGGCGAGCAGCGCGGCGGTCGTCTCGGAGACGGAGAACGGGCTCGACACGACGACGGCCTGCGGGGCCGACTCTGCGATGAGATCGACGAGCGCCGCGACATCCGTCTCGGCGGTGAAGGTTTCGTCGACGGTCACAATGTCGCCCGCTGCATCGATGAGGGCCGCGCCGACGGCGGACGAGTTCGCATCGTCGAACGAGACTGATGCGATGGATTCGACACCCTCTTCGGCGAGCACGGATGCAATCGCACGACCCTGCAGGGCCGCCGACGGCACCGTGCGCAGCAGGAGACCATTGTCGTCGAGCGTGGAGAGCACGGGCGCTGTCGCGGAGGGTGAAATCAGTGCGATGCCGTCAACCATCGCAAGGGGAAGGATGCGTTCCGAAAGCACCGACGAGGCCGGGCCGATAATGACATCGACCTCGTGCGCGACAAGTTCGGCATAGGACGTCTCGATCGTGGTGGTGTCGGCGTCGCCGGAGTTGCGGTGGAACACCTCGACCGGCACGCCGAGCACCCCGCCGGCCTCATTGATCTCCCGCACCGCAAGCTCCACGCCCGCGACTTGCGCAGGCGAAAGGAAGGCAAGCTCACCAGAGGTCGGCATGAGTGTGCCGATGCGCACAACACCGTCACCGGATGCCGCCGGTGGGCTTGGCCGCGGCGATGCCGTCGGGGTGACGATCGGGTCAGCAGAACACGACGAGAGCACCATGATGGCGGCAACCGTGCAGACCGCAGCACGCACGCGTGACATGGCTCTTCCTCTTCTCGAATTACGCCCTGGCCGACGCTCTCGTGGGCGCCGCAAGCACCACGAACCCTACCGAGAGATCAGCCGAGCTCCGGCAAGGCGCGGCGCGATAGCCGGCCCTCCTTGAGCATGTCCACCGTCAGGACGGTGATCGCGAGCCACACAATGCCGAAGCCCGCCCAGCGCTCCGGCGGCATCGACTCGCCCAGGATGAAGGCGCCGAGGATGAACTGGAGCACGGGGGCAAGGTATTGCACGAGCCCCATGGTGACGAGCGGCAGACGCCGGGCGCCCGAAGCGAACAGCAAGAGGGGCACCGCGGTGACGGCTCCGGAGAGCACGAAGAGCAGCGCATGCCCGGTGCCGTTACTCCCCACTTCGATGCCCGGGCCGGCTGCGATGACGCCGATGACGATGCCGGCGGGAATCGCGAGCCAGAGCGTCTCGACCGTGAGGCCGGCGAGTGCGCCGATGCGGGGACCCGCCTGCTTCTTGATGAGCCCGTAAAGCCCGAACGTCACCGCGAGCACGAGCGAGATCCAGGGGATCTCCCCATAGCCGACTGCGAGGACGACAATCGCGACGACGCCGAGGCCCACCGCCACCCACTGGAGCGGCCGCAGCGACTCGTGGAGTAGCAGCACCCCGAGCAGCACCGTGAAGAGCGGATTGATGAAGTAGCCGAGCGACGACGCGAGCACCTGCCCATCGAGGGCAGCGAAGACGAAGACGAGCCAGTTGACCGCGATGAGCGCCCCGGCGACCCCCATGATGAGCAGCAGTCTCGGCGAGGTCACGACCGCGACAACACTCGGCCACGAGCGCGTCACGGTGAGCAGCACGGCACAGAAACCGAGCGAGAGCAGGATGCGACCCGCAACGATCTCGAACGGGCTCGACGGGGCCAGGAGAAGAAAGAACGCTGGCATGAAGCCCCAGAGCCCGTAGGCACCTGCCGCGTAGAGCAGACCGGAGCGCCGTTGCATCCGCGGGTCGGCTTGGGCGGGTGCTGGGCTCACTCATGAATGCTAACCGCCGCACAACGACGAAGGCCCGCCCGGCGTGAGCCGAGCGGGCCTTCGTGCAAGAAATGCGCTTTAGCGCACGACCACCGCGAGCACGTCGCGGGCCGAGAGCACGAGCAGGTCGTCGCCGCCGTACTTGACCTCGGTGCCGCCGTACTTGGAGTAGATCACCTTGTCGCCGACTGCGACATCGAGCGGGATGCGGTTGCCGTTGTCGTCGATGCGACCGGGGCCGACCGCCACAACCTCGCCCTCCTGGGGCTTCTCCTTGGCAGTGTCAGGAATGACGAGACCAGAAGCAGTGGTCTGCTCGGCTTCGACCTGCTTGATGACAATGCGATCTTCGAGCGGCTTGATGGACACCGACACGGTTGACCTCTTTCTGAAGTACGTGAAGAAACTTGGGGTTAGCACCCTCACGGGGAGAGTGCCAGAACAACTGTACCGGTCGCACTGGCACTCTTGCAATCCGAGTGCCAATCCGCCGCCCGAAGACCACCCCGTCACCTTCACGACAGGCGGTCCTGAATAATGAACAGATGGATGCTGCGGAGCTCGCCGAATTGCTCACCCCCGAGGGTCTCCGGCTGCTCGATTCGCTCCCCGCATACGAGAACTCCACGGATGTCGTGCGCCTCGTGAGCGAGCTGCGCGGGGCTGGCCACTCCCCCGGACTCGTCGCCGCCGTGCTCACCCAGTCGAAGCTGCGGCGCCGCGCGCAGGCAAAGTTCGGGCCGTTCGCCGAGCGCATGCTCTTCACCGAGGCCGGTCTCGAGCAGGCGACCCGGTTGAGCGTCGCCGCGCGGCACGCCGAGCGTTTCCGCGCCGCGGGCGCGCGTCGGGTCGCCGACCTTGGCTGCGGCATCGGCGCCGACTCGCTTGCGCTGGCCGCCCTCGACCTCGGGGTGCTCGCGGTGGAGCGAGACGAGCCGACGGCCGCGATCGCCGCCTACAATCTCGCACCGTGGTCATCCGTGACCGTACGGCATGCCGACGCAGAGTCGACCGCGCTCGACGATGTCGATGCCGCGTGGCTCGACCCGGCGAGGCGCAACGATCGCGGGCGCCTTCACGACCCGGCCGACTGGTCACCGTCACTCGACTTCGCGTTCGGGCTCGCCGAACGGATGCCGGTGGGGGTCAAGCTCGGGCCCGGCGTCGACCGCGAGGTGATCCCCGCCGAGGCCGAAGCGCAGTGGGTCTCGGTCGATCGTGACGTTGTCGAGCTCGGTGTGTGGTTCGGTGCGGCAGCACGGCCGGAGGTGCGGCGCGCCGCGCTCGTCGTCGCCGCTCACGGTGCCGCCGAAATGACGGCCGATGCTGACAGTGCCGATGTCGAGGTTGGCGCACTCGGCGAATATCTCTATGAGCCGGATGGTGCGGTCATTCGAGCCCGGCTGATCGGCGATCTCGCCCGGCAACTTGACGGCCGCATGGTGAGCGACGATATCGCCTACATCTCGAGCGATCTCGCGGTCGACACACCGTTCGCAGCCCGCTTTCGCATCGTCGCGCAGTTTCCCCTCGACGAACGCCGACTGAAGCGTGAGCTTCAGGTGCGCGGCATCGGACGCGTGGAAATCAAGAAGCGCGGGGTCGACATCGACCCGGCCGCCCTCCGGCGCCGCCTAGCACCGCGGGGAGATGGCGAAGCCACCCTCGTGCTCACGAGGGTGGCCGGTCGCCGCGTGGCGCTGCTCGCCGAGCGTCAGATCACTCAGCGCTAAGCGCTCAGCGTCAGAGCGCGGAAGCTCAGAAACTCGATGACGAGTCTGAGAACGCCAGGACAAAGATGACGACCCAGAACAGCAACCACAACAGGTTGAGGCCGAGGCCGACGTAGCCGGTGATGATACCGGTCAGCCAGAGCGGCTTCGCGTGCGGCTCCTTGCGCTGGCCGAGGTGGCCGAAGATGACACCGGCGATGGCCGGAAGCAGACCCCAGCCGAAGGTGCCGAGCACGACACCGATGATGCCCGTGATCATCGCGGTGAGCGAAAGCCCCTTGGGCAGGACAGGCCCCGACTGGTATGGGGAGGCGGCATAAGGCTGCTGGCCGCCGTATGGCTGCTGAGCGCCGTAGGCAGGCTGCGCCGGCTGCTCGGAGGCGCCGTAGGGCTGCTGCGGCGTGCCCGGCCCGTAGGCGGGCACCGCGGGAGCGGCCGGCGGGGTCGATGTTGCGGGTGCAGCCGGAGTGGCCTCGGGCGCCGGGTGGCCGGCATCCGTTGGCGGGTTCGGCACAGGAGGAACGTTCTCAGGCTCGTTGGTCGTCATGAAGCCATTGTGTCTGATGGAGCCCAACAACAACAAAGGGTCCGCACCAAGCGGCGCGGACCCTGTGCTCTAAAGCAATCAGTACGAGTAGCTCGTGCTGTACTCGCCGAGCGCGACGACCGCGATCGTGCTGATGATGACGAACAGCAGCGTCAGCGCGAGGCCGATGAATCCGGTGATGAGGCCGGTGAGCCAGAGACCCTTGGCCGCCTGCGGCTCCTTCTTCTTGCCGAGGAAGCCGGTGACGATCGCGGCGATCGGCAAGAAGATGCCAATTAGGCCGACGAGCGACAGGAAGCCAATCCACGAGCCGAGAAGGCCGAGAATACCGGTGATGAGGGAGATGATGCTGAGGACGGGAGCCTTCTGACCGGTTGCGCCACCGGCTGGGGCTGCGGAGTACGGCGTGGGCTCCGGGGGTGCGGCCGGGGTGGATTCAGACACGAGAGTCTCCTTGATAATTTGGCAGTCCTGATTGAGTGCGGTGCCATCGTGGCATCGTGCCCATCCGAGTGTCAATCGCGACACCCCTTCGTCTCCCGACGTTACGCCTGGATGCTCGTGACAGGGAGAGTCGAATCCGCGCCGAATCCCATCCCCGAGGGGGGCCGTCCGGCCGAGACGAGTTGCGCCCCGAGCGCGGCGATCATCGCACCGTTGTCGGTGCAGAGCGAGAACGGCGGAATCCGGAGGGCGATCCCCGCAGCCGCACAACGCTCCTCGGCGAGCGCCCTCACGCGGGCGTTCGCGACGACGCCACCGCCGAGCAGGAGCCGTGGCACGCCAAGATCGCGACAGGCATTGACCGCCTTCGTGAGCAACACATCGGCGACCGCCTCGCGGAAGCTGGCCGCGACATCCGCCACCGGCACCTCCTCACCCGCGTCGCGCCGCTGCTCGACCCAGCGGGCGACCGCCGTCTTCAGCCCGGAAAACGAAAAGTCGTAGCGGTGCCGCTCCATATCTTTTGGCAGGCTCAGCCCTCGCGGAAACCTGATCGCCTTCGGGTCACCGAATGCCGCGGCGCGATCAATTTCTGGGCCCCCGGGATACGGCAACCCGAGCAGGCGTGCCACCTTGTCGAATGCCTCACCGGCGGCATCGTCGATTGTTTCGCCGAGAAGCTCGACGTCGCTCACGAGGTCGCGCACAAGCAGCAACGACGTGTGGCCACCAGACACGAGCAGCGCGACGGTCGGATACTCGACCTCGTGGCCCGCGAGCACGTCGGCACCGACATGACCGACGAGATGATTGACGGCGTAGAGCGGGGTATCGAGCGAAATCGCGAGTGCCTTCGCCGCGCCGACACCGACCATGAGGGCGCCGGACAGGCCAGGCCCGCTCGTGACGGCGATCGCGTCGAGCTCAGCGAGGGTGACGTTCGCCTCGGCGAGCGCAGCGGTGATGGTCGGGGTCATCGCCTCGAGGTGGGCTCGTGCTGCAATCTCCGGAACGACGCCGCCGAAGCGCGCGTGCTCATCCATCGACGATGCAATGACGTTGGCAAGGAGAGTCGTGCCGCGCACGATGCCGACACCGGTCTCGTCGCAGCTCGTCTCAATGCCGAGCACGAGTGGCCCCGCGGTTTTAGTGCTCATGGCTCGCTCCCGTCGTGAAGGCGGCGCTGGGCTCGGTGAGCTGGCAGCGCATGACGATCGCGTCGACGCCGTCCGGTTGGTAGTAGCGGGGTCGCACCCCGATGATTTCGAAACCAAGCAGGGCGTAGAGCGCCTGCGCCCCCGGGTTGTCGGCCCGCACTTCGAGAAACACCTCGCTCGCGCCTCGCTGCCGCGCCTCCGTCATGAGGTGCTGCATCATGGTGCGGCCGAGCCCGGAACGTCGGGCATGCTCCGCCACCGCGATGGTCTGGATGTCGGCCTGCTGCGCCGAGACGGGGGCCAAGAGTCCGGCATAGCCGTCGATGGTGTCACCGGTCTCGTCATCGCGCAGCGCGACGAAATAGAGGGTGTGCGGGCTCGACAGCTCCGCCGCCATCGCGGACGCCGACCAGGCATCCCTCGCAAAGGTCGAAGTCTCGAGCTGCATGATCGCTGCAAGGTCGTCGGCGCCCGCCCGCCGCAACAGCCAGGTCATGAGCTCACACGTTTCGGTGCACTCGCGAGCGTGACATCCGGCGAGCGCAAGTACAGCGGCTCCCTGCCCGCGAGTTCGCGACCGTGCGCGTGGAGCAGCTCTGCAAGCATGCCGAGGTCGCCCGCCGACACCGGCGCATCGTCGAGGCGCTCGTAGCTCCCGAACGCATCGACCGCCGCAGGCAGCCCATCGGGGGCGGTGAGACCTGGGCCTGCCGCGCGCACGGGGATGCCCTCGGGGTCGGCGCCGGAATATGCCGACCAATAAACCTCTCGGCGGCGCGCATCCGTCACGACCAGCAGCGGGCCGTCGCCACCGCGTGCGTAGTGGCTGTAGGCGATGGCGTCGTGGCTGTTCACCCGCACGGCCGGCCGGTCAGCGCCGAGCGCGAACGTCTGCGCTGCTGCGATGCCGACGCGGAGACCAGTGAACGGGCCAGGACCCATGCCCACTGCGACACCGGACAGGTCGGTTACGGCGACAGCAGCGTCGGTGAGGGCGCGGGTGATGAGGTCGCCGATGACCTCAGCATGCCGACGTGTGTCTGGCTCGGTGTGCTCGGCAATCACGCCCAGGTCGCGGTCGACAACGGCGACCGTCGTGCCGCCAGAGGTGTCGATGGAGAGGAGCATCAGTCCAGCCTAATGTCGCGCCACCGCGCGCCACGGCCCTCGATGCGCACCACCCGTGGCTCGACACCCTCCTCCGATTCGACCCCGCCGATGGGGCGCCGGATGCCGATCTCGAGCCACTCGTCGACCACCGCGTCGAGCATCCCGGCCGCCCACTCGACGACAACAATGGATGCCGCAAAGTCGATGTCGAGATCGTCAAGCTCGGCCGGGTGGCCCAAGCGATAGGCATCGACGTGCACGAGCGGTGGCCCGCCCACGAGACTCGGGTGGGTGCGGGCAAGCACAAAGGTGGGGCTCGTCACTGCCCCCCGCACGCCGAGCGCCTCACCGAGACCCCGCGTGAAGGTCGTCTTGCCGGCGCCAAGCTCACCGTTGAGGGCGATGACATCACCGGCGCGGAGTTCGCGTGCGATGCGGGCACCGAGTTCGCCCATCGCCTCGGGCGTCTCGATGGTGCGCTCGATCATGACTGCCACGTGCGGGTGACTCTCGGGCCGATGCGCGTCACAATCTCATAGTTGATGGTGCCAGCGGCGGCAGCCCAGGCGTCCGCCGTCGGAACCCCCTCGGCAGGATCGCCGAAAAGCACCACACGGTCACCGATCTCGACCCTCGCTGCGCCAACATCGACGACGAACTGATCCATCGCGATGCGGCCAGACACCGTGAAGCGTGCTCCGTTGATCATCACTGGCCCAGCATTCGAGGCCTGGCGGGGAATGCCGTCGGCATAGCCGAGCGGCACCAGCGCGAGCGTCGTCTCAGCGCGCGTCCGATAGGCAAAGCCGTATGAGACTCCGGACCCGGCAGGAACGCGCTTGACCGCGGCAACCGGTGCTGACAGCCGCATGGCGGGCACGAGCCCGAGGGTCGCAGCGTCGCGATCATCAAACGGCGAGAGTCCATAGATGCCGATGCCAAGCCGCACGAGGTCGAATCTCGCCTCGGGCACGTCGATTGCGCCAGCCGTCGCGGCGAGGTGGCGCCATTCGGGTGCGAGGCCCGCATCGCGCGCAGCGGCCACCGCCTCTTCGAATGCGGCGACCTGCGTGAGGTCTTCGTGTCGGCCCGCGTTCGCCAGGTGCGAGAACACCCCGGCGACACGGAGGCGGCCCTGGCGTTCGAGCGTGGCGGCACGACTGAAGAGCCCGGGCCACAGGGCCCGCTCGGCGCCATTGCGGCCGAGACCCGTGTCGACTTTGAGGTGCACAGTGGGCGTGGCATCCGTCGCCGCCACGCGCTCGAGTTGCTCTGGGCGGCTGAGCCCCAGCTCGATGCCCGCTTCGGCCGCGGCAGCGAAGTCTTCGTCGGGCGCGTGCAGCCAGGCCATGATCGGCTGGGTGATGCCCGCCTCCCGCAGTGCGAGAGCCTCGCTGATGTCGGCGACTCCGAGTCGCTCGGCTCCGCCCTCGATCGCCGCCCGCGCCGATGCGACGGCGCCGTGCCCGTATCCATCGGCCTTCACGACCGCCATGGCTGGGACGCCGCCCGCGAGGGCACGGAGCCGCTCGACGTTCGCACTGATCGCCGAGAGCGACACGGATGCCTCACGCAGCACCCCGCTCACCGGGCACCGCCCTCGGCGATGACGTAGGCGATGGCGAGTCCTCCGTCGTGGCTCATCGAGAGGTGGAAGGTTGTGATGCCGCGGGCACCCGCAATCGCGGCGATGTTGCCGTGCAGCTCGAACGATGGGTTTCGGTGTTCATCGGAGACAACGCGCATGTCGTGCCACCGCATGCCGGTCGAGTCGCCGACGGCTTTGATGAGTGCCTCTTTTGCGGCGAAGCGCGCCGCGAGCGAGCGCAGAGGTCGCCGGCGGTCACGATCCCACTGTTCGCTCTCGGCGAACAGGCGGTCAAGCAAACGTGGGGTGCGGCTCGCCGCCCGCTCGAAGCGGGCCAGGTCGACGAGATCGACCCCCACCCCGAGGATCACCGGCTATTCCACCGTGACGGACTTGGCGAGGTTGCGCGGCTGGTCGACATCCAGCCCCTTCGCCGAAGCGAGCTCGAGCGCAAAGATCTGCAACGGGATGACCGCGAGCAAGGGCTCGAACAGCGTGTCAGCGAGCGGCACCGGGATCACAACGTCGGCGTAGGGCAGCACCGCTGCGTCACCCTGCTCAGCGATCGCGAGGATGCGCGCACCGCGCGCACGAATCTCCTGAATGTTCGAGACGACCTTCTTGTGCAGTGAGTCTGCCGCGCGCGGACTCGGCACCACGACGAACACCGGCACGCCAGGCTCGATGAGCGCGATGGGGCCGTGCTTCAGCTCACCGGCGGCGAACCCCTCAGCGTGAATGTAGGCAATTTCCTTGAGCTTCAGGGCACCCTCGAGGGCGACAGGAAACCCGACGTGGCGACCGAGAAAGAGCACCGAGCGCGTGTCGGCCATCCAGCCGGCGAGCTGCTTGATCGTCTCGTGCTCCTCAAGCACGGTCGACATCTTTTCGGGCAGCGCCTGCAGTTCGGCAACAGCATCGGCAATCTCGCTCGCGGAGAGCGAGCCACGCGCGGTCGCGATGTGCAGGCCGAGGAGGTAGAGCGCGACGACCTGGGCGACGAACGCCTTCGTCGATGCGACCGCGACCTCCGGCCCCGCGTGCGTGTAGATGACGGCATCCGACTCGCGTGGGATGGTGGCCCCCTGCGTGTTGCACACCGAGACGGTGCGCGCGCCATTCTCGCCCGAGTACTTCACCGCCATGAGGGTGTCCATGGTTTCGCCAGACTGGCTGATCGACACAACGAGGGTCGTCGGGGTGAGGATCGGGTCGCGGTAGCGGAACTCGTGCGCCAACTCGACATCGACAGGCACCCTGGCCCACTTCTCGATCGCGTACTTGGCAAGCATGCCGGAATAGTTCGCCGTGCCGGCGCCGACGATAACGATGCGGTCAATCCCGCGGAGCGCCCCGTCGCCGAGCTCATCGAGTTCGCTGAGATGCACGGCACCGTCGACCGCACGGCCGAGCAACGTCTTGGCGACCGCCTCCGGCTGCTCGGTGATCTCCTTCGCCATGAAGCTCGACCAGCCGCCCTTCTCGGCGGCAGAAGCATCCCAGGCAACCTCGAAGGCCTTTGCCTCGACCGGGTTGCCGTCGAAATCGGTGACGGTGACGCTGTCGGGCGTGATGATCGCGAGCTGATCCTGCCCGATCTCCATGGCGCGATGGGTGTGCTCGACGAATGCTGCGACATCCGAACCCAAGAAGTTCTCGCCGTCACCGAGACCGATGACGAGCGGGGAATTGCGACGGGCACCGACGACGACGTTTGGCTCATCGACGTGCATGACGAGCAACGTAAAGGCACCGTGGAGGCGCGCGACAACCGAGCGCAGCGCCTCGGCGAGGTTGCCGGTCCGCGCATAGGCGCGGCCGACGAGCAGGGCCGCGACCTCACTATCGGTCTCGCTCAGGAACACGGTCGATGCGTCCTCGTCGATGAGCTCCTGCTTGAGCTCGGCGAAGTTTTCGATGATGCCGTTGTGAATGAGCGCGAGCTTTCCCTCGTCGCCGAGGTGCGGGTGCGCATTGCTGTCGGTTGGCCCGCCGTGGGTCGCCCAGCGCGTGTGGCCGATGCCGGTCGCACCGTTGGCAAGCGGATGCTGCTCCAACTCATCGGCGAGCATCTGCAGCTTGCCCGCCTTCTTGCGGGTGTCGAGCGTGCCATCGACGCCAAGCACGGCCACGCCCGCGGAGTCGTAGCCCCGGTACTCGAGGCGGCGCAAACCGCCCATCAGCACCTCAATGCTCTTGTTGGTTCCGACATAGCCCACGATTCCACACATGGGCCCGATTCTATGCCAGCCGGGCTGCGCGAAGGCCCGCCCACACTGCCGGTAGGCTTCAAGGCGATGTCCGATCCCAATTCGGGCGCGCCCAGCAGTTCCCCCTTCGTCGAGATCGAGCGGGCCGCGTGGGCAGAACTCGCCCCATCGACCCCCCTCCCCCTCACCCCCGAGGAGATCGTCGGGCTGCGCGGACTCGGTGACATGCTCGAGGTCGACGAGGTCTCCGACGTCTACCTGCCGGTGAGTCGACTCATCAACCTCTACGCCGTCGGGGCGCAACAGCTTCACTCTGCGACAAGCGCGTTTCTTGGCGAACGCTCCCCCAGCACCCCGTTCGTGATCGGCGTCGCGGGCTCGGTCGCGGTCGGCAAGTCGACGATCGCGCGCTTGCTCCGCGTGCTGCTCTCCCGCTGGGATACCACCCCGCGGGTCGCGCTGCTCACCACCGACGGCTTTCTCCTGCCAAACGCCGAGCTTGAGCGCCGCGGGCTCATGCAACGCAAAGGCTTTCCCGAGTCATACGACCGACGCGGTCTCCTCCGCTTCGTCACGCAGGTCAAGAGCGGGGTCGATGAGGTCAGGGCGCCCGTCTATTCGCATCTCACCTACGACATCATTCCGGGCGCTGAAGTCGTTGTGCGTCGCCCTGACATCCTCATCGTCGAAGGGCTCAACGTGCTGCAGCCACCGCAGTCCGGCGGCAAACTTGCCGTGAGCGATCTCTTCGACTTCAGCATCTATGTGGATGCCCGCACCACCGACATCACCCGGTGGTACGAGGAGCGCTTCCTCACGCTGCAGCGCGGGGCCTTCACCGACCCCGAATCGTACTTCCATCGTTACGCGAGCCTCGATGAGGAGCAGGCACGGGCGACCGCGTCCGACATCTGGAACCGCATCAACCTGCCGAACCTCGCCGAGAACATCCGGCCGACACGATCACGTGCCACCCTCGTGCTGCGCAAAGACGCCCAGCACCGCGTGCACAAGATCCTGCTCCGCAAGATCTGAACAAGGCCGCCGGTTGAGTAGGCCCGCCAGGGCCGTATCGAAACCCGGAACGCTAGATGTCCGCAAGCTCCTGCCGCACCGTCTCAGCCAGCTCTTCGGCCGCCTGCTGTGCGGTCTCCTGATCGGCCGCCTCGACCATAACGCGCACCATCGGTTCGGTGCCAGAGGGGCGCAGCAGCACACGTCCGGTCGCGCCGAGGCGCTCCTCCCACGCCGTTACGGCCGCGGCCACGCCCGCATTGCCCGCGAGCTTCGCGCGGTCGACACCGCGCACGTTGATCATCACCTGCGGATACACCGTCATGACGGCGGCAAGCTCGGCGAGCGATTTGCCCGTTCTCGCCATCTCGGCCGCGAGTTGCAGACCGGTGAGGATGCCGTCGCCGGTCGTCGCATGATCGCTCATGATGACGTGGCCGGACTGTTCGCCGCCGAGGTTGAGGCCATGCTCGTCGAGTGCTTCGAGCACGTAACGGTCTCCGACCGCCGTGAGCACCATATCGATGCCGTGCTCCTCCATCGCGAGGCGCAGACCGAGGTTGCTCATGACGGTCGCCACGAGCGTGTCCTTCTTGAGCAGGCCGCGCTCCTTCAGAGCGAGGGCGAGGATCGCCATGATCTGGTCGCCATCGACGGTCGCGCCCGTGTGGTCGATCGCGAGACAGCGGTCGGCATCGCCGTCGTGCGCGATGCCGAGGTGAGCACCGTGGGCGACGACAGCCTCCGAGAGACGTTCGAGGTGCGTCGACCCCACACCATCGTTGATGTTGTAGCCGTCTGGGTCTGCACCGATCACGGTGACGCGAGCACCCGCATCCGTGAACACTTGGGGCGAGACACCGGATGCCGCACCATGGGCGCAGTCGAGCACGACATGGATGCCCTCAAGGCGCGCCGGAAGCGTGGAGAGCAGATGCAGCACATAGCGGTCCTCAGCGTCGGCGAAGCGACGGATGCGGCCCACCTCAACGCCCGTCGGTGCCAGCTTTTTCTGCTTCGTGAATGCGCTTTCGATCCGATCTTCAACGACATCCGGTAGCTTGACGCCACCGACGGCGAAAATCTTGATGCCGTTGTCATCCGCAGGGTTATGTGATGCCGAAATCATGACGCCGAAGTCCGCGCGGATGTCGGCGATGAGAAAGGCGGCGGCGGGCGTCGGGAGGACACCGGCGTCAAGCACGTCGACTCCCGAACTCGCGAGCCCGGCAGCCACAGCGGCTGAAATGAACTCGCCCGAGATACGGGGGTCGCGCGCGATGACGGCGGCGGGTCGACGACCGGAGGCGCGGCGACCGTCGGCCACCCTGCCCTTGCCAAGCACGACGGCAGCCGACTGCGCGATACCGAGCGCGAGCTCGACTGTTAGGTCGCGGTTCGCGAGTCCTCGAACGCCGTCAGTGCCGAACAGCCGAGCCATTCCGTTGCCCGTTTCCGGAGCGGGATTAGCGCTTCGAGAACTGCGACGCCTTGCGGGCCTTCTTGAGACCGGCCTTCTTGCGCTCGATGACGCGAGCGTCACGCGTGAGGAAGCCGGCCTTCTTGAGCGCGGGACGGTTGTTCTCACGGTCAATCTCGTTGAGCGAGCGCGCGATCGCGAGGCGAACGGCACCGGCCTGGCCCGAGGGGCCACCACCCGTGACCTTGGCGATCACGTCATAGCTGCCGAGCAGGTCGAGCACCTTGAAGGGGTCGTTGATGAGCTGCTGGTGCAGCTTGTTGGGGAAGTAGTCAGCGAGCTCGCGGCCGTTGACCACGAAGGTGCCGCTGCCCGGGACGATGCGCACGCGGGCGATGGCCTGCTTGCGACGACCGACGGCGGCGCCGGGCACGTTGAGGATTGCGCGAGGAGCCTTGGGCGCCTCAGAAGCGGGGGTCTCGGTCGAGAAGCTCTCGGGAGCCTGGTCGATGGAGTCTGCGATCTTCGCCATTATCTGGAAATCCTTATTTCTGACGGCCGGCGCTACTGCGCGACCTGGCCGAGGGTGTAGGTCTTGGGCTGCTGCGCAGCGTGGGGGTGCTCTGGGCCCGAGTAGACCTTGAGCTTGGTGAGCTGCGCGCGACCGATCGAGTTCTTCGGCAGCATGCCGCGGATCGCCTTCTCGACGGCGCGCTCTGGGCGCGTTTCGAGGAGCTCTGCGTAGCTGGTGGCCTTGAGGCCGCCCGGGTAGCCCGAGTGGCGGTAGGCCTTCTTCTGCAGAAGCTTCGAACCGGTCAGCGCCACCTTGTCGGCGTTGATGATGATGACGAAGTCGCCCATGTCCATGTGAGGAGCAAAGGTCGGCTTGTGCTTGCCGCGCAACAGGGTCGCTGCGTGGCTGGCGAGACGGCCAAGCACGACGTCAGTCGCGTCAATGATGATCCATTCGCGCTGGACATCGTTGGGCGTGGGTGAGAATGTGCGAGTCACAGGAGTGCTGCTTTCTGATCGAGTGAGGTGTTCGTGAATCCCACTCCGGTGGTCGGTTCGCGCATCGATGACACGTGAACGGGCCGGTGGAGGGCTCATGATCGGGTGCCGCGCACGGAGACGCAGACACCAAGGGTCTACTGTAGTCGAGCTCGCAGCATCCGGTCAATTCGGTCGACGTGCGCCCGACCGCTCAGTCGATCGCTTCGCGACGCGCCCTCGTCTGCTGCGCTCTCGCCGCGAGCTCGTCGTTGGGCGGATACCCGACCTCGACGAGGGTGAGACCTTTCGCCGGCATGACCTTGAACTCGCTCCCCCGCTCACGCTCGGCGAGGATGCCCCCCACCCGGCCTGGTTCGAGTGCGCCCTGGCCCGCCGAGACGCAGGCCCCGACGATGGAACGAACCATGCTGTGACAGAAGGCGTCGGCCTGCACCTTCGCGACGAGCACCCCCTCCGCGTTGCGTTCCCACGAGAACTCCTGCAGCGTGCGGATCGTCGTCGCACCCTCCCTCGGCCGGCAGTATGCGGCAAAGTCGTGGAGGCCGAGCAGCTCAGCGGCGGCCTCGTTCATGCGGCGCTCATCGAGCCGCGCCGGGATCCAGACCGTGTTGTGGCGCACCAGCGGGTTGCGCTGCACCGCGGCATCCCCCACCCGGTATTCGTAGCGTCGCCAGATCGGCGAGAAGCGCGCATCGAAACCTTCGGGCGCGACAGCGCTCCTGTGGATGACAAAGTCACTCTCGAGGCCGGCGATGCCGTTGATCCGGCGAGCGAGCGACTCGGGGCCATCCGCATCGCCAGTCCGCGCGGCGGCCGATCCGCGCGTGCCCGGCCGACGCTGCAGCGACAGGCATGCGAGCTGCTCCAGAGTCAGGTCGATGTGGGCCACCTGCCCGGTCGCGTGCACCCCGGCATCCGTGCGACCGGCAACGACAAGGCGCGGTGCCGGCGGATGCCGGCGCAAGAGCACACCGATGGCCGACTCGATCTCGCCCTGCACTGTGCGCAGAGCGGTCTGGCGCGCCCAGCCGCTGAACCCGGAACCGTCGTACGCGATGTCGAGGCGGAGGCGCGTCAGCTCGCTCGAGTCTCCAGAATCCACAGCCCCGATTCTACGAGCCCCGGCTAGCATCGTTTGAGCCATGACCGCCACGCCGAGCACGACCGAGACGAGCACCGCCGGGCCCGGGGGAACCCGTTTCGGCGGACTCGACGGGCTTCGGGCGATTGCGGTGCTCGTCGTCATCGTCTACCACCTCGGCTCGGGCATCCTTCCCGGTGGCTTTATCGGCGTCGACATTTTCTTCGTCATCAGCGGGTTCCTCATCACAGCGCTGCTCCTTCGCGAGCGCGAGCGCACCGGCTCGATCCACCTCGGGCAGTTCTGGGTACGCCGGGCGCGCAGGCTTCTTCCTGCCATCGTCCTTCTCGTCATCGTGTGCAGCACGGCCGCGTGGATGATCGGGGGCGACGTCCTCGTCGGACTCGGCCTCCAGGTGCTCGGCGCCGCAACCTTCAGCAGCAACTGGATCGCGGTCGCCGCAAGCCAGAGCTACTTCGACGACGCGACTCCGGAGCTCTTCCGCAACCTCTGGTCACTCGCCGTCGAAGAACAGTTTTATGTCGTGTGGCCCCTCCTTCTTCTCGCCATTGTGCTGCTGCCGCGACGGTGGATGCGCGTCGGCACGCTCCTCGGCGCCGCGGCCGCCTCGGCCATCGCCATGGCAGTGATCGTGACCCCCGGCGACGCCACACGGGTGTACTTCGGCACCGACACCCACAGCTTCGGGCTCGCCCTCGGCGCCGCTCTCGCATTCGGTGCGACCACCATGAGCAAGCGCACGGCGCTCACCCGCCTGCTCCAGGCGTTCGGATGGATCTCCGTCTCAGGGCTGCTCATCGCCTCGGCGCTCATGCACGATGGTGACGCCTTCACCTATCTCGGCGGCCTACCGTTCGTCGCCATACTCACCGCCGTCGCGATTCTCGCCGCCATCCAACCCGGGTCGCGCCTCGCCCGCACGCTCGACATCCGGCCCCTGGCCTGGATCGGCGAACGATCGTACGGGCTCTACCTCTGGCATTGGCCGGTGTTCGTGCTCACGGTGGCCGCGACCGCCGGGTTCGCGTATGACCCTGTCGGCCGCTGGGTCGTTGCCGGCGTGGCGCTCGTGATCACCGTCATCGCCGCACAGTGTTCGTACGCCCTCGTCGAGCAGCCCATCAGACAGCTCGGGTTCCGCGGCGCCCTCAGCGCGGCGTGGAACGGTGTGCGACTGGCGGGCGGGCGCCAGCGAGCCCGGCGCATCGTTGCGGCTGCAGCATCCGTTCTCGCGGTTGCTGCACTCGTCGCAGGCACGGCTGGTGCCATCGGGGCTGACCCCGGCACGGGGACCGTGCAGCAGCAGATCCAGTCGGGTAGCGACGCGATCGAGGATGCCGCGGCTCCCCCCTCGGCAGCGCCGGACGCCGACGCTGACCCCAACGCTGGCGCTGACGCTGAGCCGCCAGCGCCCGTCATCCCAGGGGGCGATCAGATCACGGCGATCGGCGACTCAGTCATGCTCGCGTCGGCAGTGTCGCTCCAGAGTGTGTTCCCTGGGATCGACATCGATGCCGCGGTGTCGCGGCAGTTCTCGAGTGCGCCCGAGCTTATCGAGGCCCGCATCGACGCCGGCACACTCCGACCGATCGTGCTCCTCGGGCTCGGCACCAACGGGCCAGTCGATCAGGCCACACTGAGCGAAGTGCGCGAGCTGCTCGGCACGGAGCACCAGCTTGTGCTCGTGAACGTCTACGCGCCCCGTCACTGGACCGAGGGGGTCAACGGCACCCTCACCTCATTCGCTCAGCAGTACCGCGATGTCGAACTCGCCAACTGGCGTGACTCGATCAGCCCGCAGCTGACGCTCCTCGCGCGAGACCAAATCCACCCCGGCGACGCCGGCGGCCTCGTCTATGCTGCCGCGGTGCAGGATGCGCTGCAGCGCCTCGCCGAATTGCCGCCCGTCGTCGGCCCGCGCGACTACGGGCTCGCCCCGCAGCCCACCTGAACCACGTCGGCGTCGCAGCAGAAGCGCCGTCTGCTGGAACGACGAAAGCCCCGCTCACATGAGCGGGGCTTTCGGAGTGTGCAGTCGCGACTAGTTGTAGTTCCTCGGGACGTTGTGATCGGGTGAGATAGCGAAGACCTCCGGGCAGGATGTGGGTTACCACACTCGCATCTTCAACCGGAGGTCTTCGTGACTCACGCTAATGCCCCGTTCGC